>JAWKMH010000001.1:0-35000 GCA_041392315.1 Spirosomataceae bacterium
ATAAGCTTCCTATCAATCATGAAGTTCAGCTATATCGTATCAGCACAGAATTAATCAATAATGTATTAAAACACGCGCAAGCCAACAAGGTAGAGATACGCCTCGAACAACTTCCTCATTGGTTGGTGTTATCAGTGGCAGATGACGGTAAAGGAATCGATACTGCCAAAATAAGAGACGGAGGCGGAGGTATTGGATTTAAAAATTTGTATGCTCGTGCCCAAGAAATCAATGCCGAAGTAGATTTAAATTCATCGCATTTGGGTACTGTTATTTCTCTAAAAATACAAACAAGTTAGTATTTTAGTAAAAGGCAAAGTACTCTAATTTTGTTAAAACATTTATCTCTTTTGAAAATCCTTCGTTACATATTACTACTAATATCTTGCCAGACGAGCCTTACTTATGCCCAAAAAACCTACTGGGTACAACCCAACCAAACGCTTTCTTTGGATGGTTTTTTAGAAACTTATGAAGACACTACATGCCAGATTAAATGGCCTCAAATAATTTCCATACAACAACAACATCTATTCAAACCGCTCTCTCGCCATTTGCTTAATAGCGGTTACTCATCGTCGCACCACTGGCTTCATTTTAGACTTAACACCAATGCTTTCAATAAACTATACCTCGAGATTGACAACCCTCGTATCAATCAACTTTGGTTCTACGAAGTCAAAAAAGATAGCCTTCTTAAGAAACTAATTACGGGCGACTTATTGCCTTTCAAGTCCAGGGGTTTTCCAAATCACAATTGGGTTTTTCCGCTTACCCTCGAACCCAATACGCCCATAGATATTTATATAATGGCAGCCAAACGCCATGAGGTACTGGGACTTAGAGTAAAATTGTGGCAAAGCTCCGAGTTTGAAGACGGCGATAGAAAGAACTACCTTTTTTGGGGCATCTTGGCAGGAATTACCTCCTTGATTCTGCTCATTAATCTTATTGCTTGGGTTGCTACCAAACAATCTATCTATTTCTGGTTTATCTGTCTCATCTTGGCTATTCTATTTCATATTGCAGGTCAATCTGGATTAGGATTTCAATATTTCTGGACCAACTCCCCTGCCTTCAATTGGCTCGACCCCCAATTGATTTCAGGCTGGTTTATTATGGTGGCTCAGATTCATTTTATGCAAGAATTTATCCGGACAAAATGCGACCAATAGCCGTATTTTTGGTGTAATTCAGCTATTTAAATTAGCCTTAGTAAAATATATGTCATTCTCAATATTATTTTACGTTTATACAACGTTTTCAACAACCACTTTCAATGGACTTTTAATTCTCTTCTTATTTCACTCATTATTAGTGTGATATTGTCTTTTTGGAGCATTTTCGAGCGAATTCGTCAGCGCGAAAAGTAGTTATCTTCTATACCTTTACGCTATGTATTCAGCTCATCGGTTATTTATTTGTATTCCTCATTAATTTGGCTTTTGTAGAAAAGGAAAAACCTTTAATAGATATAGATAGCTACTATATCGTAGTCATTAATTTTTTTTTGTTCTGACCTTATTTTATCCTCAGGTGTCTTGTTTTTTTTTGGTTTAAAAAAAGAATACCAACAACAAAACAAAAATCTACTGACTTCACCTCCACCAAAACGAGCAAGAACAATCCCAAAAAATCATCAGAAGCTCTTGAAATTGAGCGTAATCGCATCGCCAAAGAGATCTCTACGACGATGTAGGTGCACTATACTCTCAAACCGCCATAGGGTATCTTTCAAGTGCTGTACGCAAACCTGAAATAAAGAACGTTTTCCGATTTTATTGGAAGCGCGTAAGCTACTTGACCGCGCCGTAGAAAATCTACGTACCGTGTCCCACAACCTTATGCCCAAAAAATTTTGCTCAGTTAGGCTTATCCAAATCTTTAGCAGAGACTATTGATAAAGTGACCGCTACTACCAGCATTGGCTTTCAATACATAGTAGTAGGGCAAGAAAGGAGACTTAACCCTGCAATCGAAGTGCAAATTTTTTTAGGATTGCTGCCGAGCTGATTAATGATATTTTTAGAAAGAATTCTGGTGCTACCAAGTTACCTTTCAACTGGTGGTATATGGTGCAGAAAATTTACAAATTATTTCTGAAGATAATGGACCAAACCCACCAGCTTATAACAATCTGGCTTCAAAGTAGCTTTTATCGGCCAAACTCGACATAGATGTAAACCCTACAGGAGTGACTGCCATCGTGGAGATACCCTATGTAATAGCTCTAAAACCCTCAATGCACATGGAAAGGCCAACAAAAATTCTTATTGCTGATGACCATCAACTTTTTAACGATGGCATGAAAATGATGTTATCTGTCGAATCAAACTTACAAGTAGTGGGTCAAGTTTTTACGGGGAAAGATGTGTTTGATGCTGTTCATCGGCTTATACCTGAGGTGGTATTGCTCGACATCAACATGCCTCATCTTAATGGCTTAGAGGTAGCAGCTCAGATTATCAAAGATTATAGGCAGGTAAAAATTATTATCCTGACTATGTATAGCGACCGCAAATTCGTGGAAGATTGTCAAAAAATGGGAGTACAAGGTTATATTCTGAAAAACTCAGGTGTAGATGAGGTTCTCAATGCCATTGAAGCAGTGATAGAAGGGAAAAAATATTATGACCCGAAGCTAACTAAAAGTACTACTTCCAATAGGCATACCGATGATAATTTTATGAAACAATTTCAACTTACAAAGCGTGAAATAGAAATTATTGGGCTGGTAGGGAATAGTTTTACCAACGATGAAATAGCCGAAAAACTATTTTTGAGTGTAGCTACAGTGAAGACACACCGCAACAATATCAATCTCAAATTGGGTATCAATAAACCTGCCGATTTAGTAAAGTTTGCCATAGAATACGGACGGATTAGTCTGAAGGTTTTTGGGTGTAAAAGATTTAAAAGTTTGTTGATTAGCTTTTTTTTTTACCAACTTAGCAACTGCCGCCTCATGTTTCAGACCTTAATCTTTTTATGCAACCCATTCATTCTCAATCCAAAGACAAGCAACTACTCAAAATTTTGGGTGTAGGTTTCGGTATCGCCGTCCGCCATTGGTGGAACCATCGGAACAAGGTATTCTGCGCAAACCTGGCCTGATGCCCCAAGCGCCAGAACCCGTGGCTCATTATGGGGGTATGGGTTTAGTCAACCTCTATGCGCTTCTTGGAGTGCTTTGTACCATAGAGTTGGGGGTATCTTTTCCTAAGGCAGGTGCTTGGTATGTGTATGCACGACGGGCATTTAGGGGTACGCAGGTTTTGTAGTGGGGTTCAACAGTTGGCTGGAGGTAACTACTGCTGCCACGGCCTTTGGGGCTTTTACCATGAGCGAATATATCGCATTACTTCCTCCCCTCTACCGCAGGTTATGAAAGTTACATGGCCGTAGGTATTTTGGTAGGGTTGGGGATGTTGCACTGGATTGGGCTGCGTACGGCCAGCCGCGCCAAGAAATCATGGCGTAGCCAAAGCGTGGGCTTTTTGCCTTTGTAGCCATCTGTTTTCTCTATGGCGATGCTGTTGCACCTACTCAAGTAGTGGAAACTACCACCCAGAAGCCGTGAAAAGGCTCATGATTGCCGCCGTTATTTTTGCGTTGCAGGCCATATTTTTATACTTTCGATGGTTGGCACTGGCGCTTATTTTGCCGAAGAAGATGCCATTTACCGCGCAATCTTCCTAAATCTATGATTGGAGGTTTGGTCTTGATCATTGCTATTTACCTGTTGGTCAATGTAGCTATTTTATACATTTTGCCCATGCCTGTATTGCAGCAGTCTAAGCTCGCTGCTGCCGATGCCATTACCTTAATATTTGGCGAACAATCAGGAAAAATCGTTACTTTTTCTTGATGATTTCTATTTTACAGGGATTATTATTGCCCGGTCATGTTCAATCCACGGGTACTTTACTCCATGAGTCGCGATGGCCTTTTTATTCGGCAAGGTACGCGCGTCAATGGAGTGGTACACCCAGTGTGGTGATGCCGTTGTCGGTTTGTATGGCCATTATTTTTATTATTAGTGGCAAAGAAGCCAGCGGAAAACTATCTGACATAGCCACATTTTTCTTCGTCATTGGCTATACATCCAGGCTTTAGCCTTCTCTGCTGTATCTTCGCAAATCCGAACCCGACCTACCTCGCCCATGGAAAGTTCCGGGCTTCCCCATCGTGCCGTGGGTTGTACTCATTGCTTCGGTCGCTTTTCTTATTGGGGCGGGTTTCCAAGACCCTGGCAGTAGTATTTATGCCCTTGGGTTTTTGATTTTGAGCTATCCTTTGTATCTGGGAGTGAAGCGGTTGAATAAGGGTTAGAAGTATCCATCAAACCTCGATACACTTACCCCAACTAAAACCTTTATTCTCTCCATATATACAATAACCCAATTGATTAGTAATCAGCTTTGTTTGCCCCACTTCAATGATAGGCAGATTGGCATGGCTATGGCCATAGATCCAAAAATCGGGCTGAGTATCCAAAATCAATACGTCGAGGTTGGTGGCAAAACCTTGATTGAGTGGGCTACCTTGGTGTTTGGGGTGAACACATCGCAAAGAGGGTAAATGGTGGGTCACCACCACCGTAGGAAAATCGGTAGGTTTTTGGAGTTCGTTCATCAAAAAATCAAGGCAAGGTCGGTGGAGTTTGTTGGTATAAATCCCCGTGGTAAGGCTACGGCCACGGTAGCGAATCAAGTCAAAATCCGACATATTTTGCTGGATATACATTCCTTCCATCTCACCGATATACGACCATAACGTACTGAATACAAATCGGACGCCACTATACATCAAACTCACATTATTGAGCAACTGCACGTTTTTGTAAATACTGATTGTCAATGGCTTATCTAACTGAGAGGCATCCCAACTGCGATAAAGCTCGTGGTTGCCGCAAATCCAAAATACCTGCTTAAATTGTTTGGAAAGCTTTCTGAAAAAGTCTTTTTCGAGTTTACGGCTGTTGTAGTACGTAAGATTGGTAATATCGCCCGCCAAAATCAATACCTCGCCCAGCGCTTCCAAAGGAGATTCTTCCAAAAAAGTGGCATTATGGTTCATTTCCAAATGTAGGTCTGAACAGTATTGTATGAGCATAGTAGGGCTAAGTTCGGAGGTTTTATGTTTTAAAGCAAAAGTAGATTAAGTGGTTGGGCAATAGATTTTCTTGGTTTAAGATTTGTTATTACTTTTGATTAAACATTACAATCATGGAAACAAAGAAGGTTTTGACCAAAGCTGATAAGCGTGAAAAAGCTTTACAGATTTCACGACGTTTGGCTGAACATTACCGAGAAACCAACCGAATTCTTGAGACCGTATTGCTCGATGCACCCAGCCCTAAAAAATCTGCTTCATAATGGTACAATACGCAGTTTAGTCATTGAGCCATTTTTCTAAATCTTCTTCTGAAATGCCTTTTTCTTCTACGGCTTTGCCAATTTTAGAAATCAATTTCTCGGAAAAATAGTTAGCAAGCATCTGTTTTACAGCCAATAAATCTTCTTGTGAAGGCTGGAATGAATACACCTTTAACAGTTCTAATTGTAAGGGTGATAGTTTTTGTGCTGTCATTTTTTATCCTGTTTCGTTATACGAAGTTACACAAAATAATAACGATTTTAACATTTACGGATTCACCCACAGTCCTTCCCGCACGGCCATTAGTTCCAAATACTTTGATTTTGAGGTTTTTACTGGCTGAATCGGCTGTGTATAAATGGCACCGCTTTGCCGTAGGCTCTGTACCATCAGTAGTGTATCGGAGTGTCAAACCGGGTAGTTGAACATTGGCCCTTTACCTGATTACCTTCTACAACCGCTCCCGCCGTAGGTATGCGATACGCAAAACCGCCCGACAGATGATCTAACCGCGGCAATTCACGTTTGCCCAGTTGATTGGCAAATACCGACCATGCTTTTTGATACGCTGCCTCATCATTGGTTTCGGCCCAAGTGGGCGATTGTGCCCACGCCCGTTCGGCCATACCGATGAGTTTAGGCAACATCATGTACTCCATGCGCTCGGGTGAATTGACGGTTTCGCTCCAGAGTAATCCTTGAATTCCGACAATGTTTTGTTTGCCATAGTCAGTCAGTCGTTCTTTACCGTTGAAAATAGAACGGTCGAGGGGATTGTCGAGTCGGTCTTCTTTGGAGTTTTTGAAATAATCGTAAGGAATAAAAGAGAATGGTTTGTCCACATCGGTATATGCCCCCCAATAATAGCCCGTTCGTCAAAAGATTTGTGGTAAGACATATCGAAATACTGATGCGTTACGCACGACAGCACCACTTTGTAGCCTGCATTGGCCAACCGATACGCCAAATCCTCGGCCCCAGCCCAATACGTTGTTCCAAACGTCCACCTGCACACCCTTACCTACAAAATCAGGGTTGGGAATAATATGAGGCTTCGCATCGGTTATGGGTCTTACGCATGGCTATTTCTTCCCAACCATACAAATACAGACCCCTTTTTTGGGTTATTTCGTTGACTTTCCCGTAGAAATAATACCATAAGTCGTCGGTGTTTTGTAACGCTGGATTTTCTTTCATCAGTTTTTCAACTGCTGGCGATTGGGTCCAAACACCTGCAGGAACTTCGTCGCCTGCAGTGGATACAGTTTCAATGGCGCGTTGGCTTCGCGATACATACTCACAGCTCGTCGAAAGACGGTCTCTAAAAACCGATATACTGATGGCATCGCTACATTCATTACGTTATCGTTCCACATTTGTACCGAACGATACACCGAGCGATCGGTAGGGTCGTGGAGTAAGTATTTTTCGGCTTCTTCTTTTTCTCCTGCGGCCATTTTTGCCACGTACCGTGCTTCCATGGCTTTGACGGCGGCGCGGGCATGGCCTGGTGCCTCAATTTCGGGAATAACTTTGATATGACGCGCGTTGGCATACCGCAAAATTTCGATAAAATCTTGGCGACTATAATGCCCAGTTCCTGCATTTTGAGCTGCTTCAGGGCCAGATCCATAGCTGGGCTGCAGGTATTTATGAGGCGTATTTGTGTGCCCTCTCACTGCCCCTACTTGCGTGAGTTCGGGTAGGGAGGGTATTTCTATACGCCAACCTTCATCGTCAGAAAAATGTAGGTGCAGTACGTTGAGTTTATAAAAGCCCATTAAATCCAACAACTTGAGGAGTTGCTTTTTGGAGTGAAAATTTCTTTGGCAACATCCAACATAATGGCCCGATGCCCAAAGCGTGGTTGGTCGCTGACTTCTACTCCCGAAACTGTCAGACTTGCCTGCTTTTTGCCCCAAGCTGATGGAGCAAGTAATGCCAACAAAGACTGGACACCATAAAAAGCACCCGCACGATCGGCAGCGATGATTTCGATACCATTTTGGTTTACCATCAATCGGTAGGCTTCTTTGTGCATGGGTTCTTCTTTAAATACAATGCCCGAAGTGTTTTTTTCGGTAGAAAACGCCAAGGGGACACCCAGTATTGACGACAACTGCACTCCCAAAAAACTGGCTTCTTCCCGAAAGGCCGCAGGTACTGAAATAATAGTTTGCGGTGTAATCGCAAAGGGCGTTCCCCTTTCGCGGTATTGTTGCGGGCTGGGTACAATTTTGGGCAGTTCGCTTTCAGGAATATTTTGCGTGGTTTTGTTTTGAGCAAAAGTCATCTCTGGTGTCACAAAACCAAGGTTATCGCCCGCAAAGCGTTGTGATTGACGCGGTTGGGTAGAAGGTTTGAGGCTGTAATCAGACAAGACATAGCCTCGTTCAGGCTGTTGTTGCCATACCCAATACAAGCCCGCAGGGGCATCTGTAAAATTGATGACCCATGCGTCTGATACAAAATCAATGCGTAAGGTAGCACCTGCTTTTAAACCTTGAAAATTAGCCGTAGGGATTATTTGAAACAAGTCGCCATTAATGTGCCGAATCTTTACATCTGCTGACAGGGTGGTATCTACTTTCCGTACAAAGTTAAAATAGAGACTCCATCCATTTTTGGGAAGTGCTTTTTTACCATTATTGGTTATAGTAAGGGCACTCAAGGATGCAGATTTCCCTTGGTGGTTATTTTCAATGATTTCCCAGCTAATTTTTAGAAAAGGAGCGGTAAGTTGAGCCTGCAAAGAAGTTGAAATCAGTATTAACGCAAAAAAACAAAAACGCATCATGAATGAAATGAAATTGTAAAAAAGTAGCGAAATTTGGTAATTATTTGTAAAAAACACAAGTGTTATGTTTTCAAGCTTACTTTCCGAACCCGTTGTTATCGAGGCTGTTTTTGCGCAAAACTATCCCGAAATTACAGAAGTATGGGAGGCATCTGTGAGAGCTACCCATCATTTCTTATCAGAGGCTGATATCCAATATTTCAAACCATTAATACTGAATGATTTTTTAAAAATGGTGGATTTAGTAGGCATAAAAAACCAAAAAGGGGATATTATAGGTTTTATGGGTACCCACAACGACAACCTTGAAATGCTTTTTATTCATCCTCAAGCTATCGGAAAAGGACTCGGAAAGCTATTTGTTGATCATGCCATAAAAAATCTAAAAGTCTATAAAGTAGATGTAAATGAACAAAACCTCAGGCAGTAGGGTTTTTATAAGCATCATGGTTTTGTTGTCGTGAGCCGCTCTGAGCTTGATGGGATGCGGTGTTCTTTCCTATTTTACATATGCAGCTCGCCTCTCAATTAGGATAAGCTTTTAATATTGCTACTGTCTACAAGTAACTGTCCTACGTGCCGTTGGGTATGCTCTGCTGCATGAAAAAGCAATCCCAAAACCGTAGAAGGAATTGCGCTCTTCCTACACCGTATTTCCAATAAAGTACCTGAATCGGTCTGTTGTATTTGTAGCATTGCTATTTCTATCTGTTGGCTAAATAGTTGGAATAAATCGGTGGCTTTAGTCAAGTTTTCTTGAGATTTCCCTTCATTGGCCAGCCATTTTAATTAAGCCAGTTAGTGCTTCTGCACGGGCATAGGTGAAAAGCCGGTCGAGTACGCCTGTCGTTGAAGATGAAATCCTACCGACGCTACGTTGGCTGGTTGTTCCCATAGTTGCTTGTTAGGAAAAATCTTGAATGATTCGCTGCACTTCTTCGCGGGCTTGCAAAAGTGCATGAGCGACAGGTTGTAATAATGTGGCGGAACTGGGGGAAGTGGTCCACGTAACCATACTTCAAGAGTGGTGGCTGGTTGCATTATTTACTGGTGGTTGTGCCATATTTTTACATTTGAAACAAAAATGGCTGTTCCAATCGTTCATAATCAATAACTGCCCATTTATTTTATGCGTTGTTTCTTCTTATGGTTGGTCATTTTTGGAGGATTGATTTCGGGTATTAATGCCCAAAAAGTAGCCGTCTATCGTTTTGATAAAACCTTGGAAGAAGAATCTCGAATACTTCCTAAACTCAAGGTACTGGGGCAACTGGGCACTTTCAAGAAGAAGCCCTTCCTGAACTCAAAATGTAAAACGCATGGTTTATCATTTTGAAAAAACTGGGGCTTCAGTTCTGATAATCATGCTGCCAATGGTTTTTTACAGAAAGATTATACCATAGAAATCTATTTTCGATTTGTAGCCTTAGATAGTTGGAAACGAGTCATTGACTTTAAAAATCGCAAATCTGACAATGGTTGCTATATCTACGACGGCAAGTTAAACTTCTATGATTTCGCTACTGGCACCAAAGCCCCTGTACGCCCCAATGAATATACGCATTATGTAGTATCACGAAAAGGAGATACCCAACAACTTAAAATGTATGTGGATGGAGAATCAAAGGTAGAATTTATAGATAAATACGACCAAGGGCTGATTGATGATGATGGTGTATTAAATTTTTTTTTCGATGATCTAATTGTGAAAGACGAAGCCAGCGAAGGTGCAGTAGCCATCGATTAAAATCTATGATTATGTGATTGAGCCAAGGACATTAGGCGTAGTTTTCAAATGCTCCAAGATAGTATCACCAAGCCCATTATTGTAAAAGTTGCCCCTCTACCTGTCTCCCGTACCGTTTCTGAGAATCCTATACAAACCAATAAGCCTGTTAAAAAAGAAGTAGGTTATACTGGTTTCGACGACAAAAACGTTAAGGTAGGTACGTCTATTCTCTTGAAAAATATCCGATTTTTACAAAGTAAAGCCGATTTGTTACCCGAATCTAATACAGAATTAGAACATCTTTTAGGTTTTATGCGTGAGCATCCAACCGCCGAAATCGAACTTCAAGGCCATACCGACAATTTGGGCGATTTTGATCTTAATTTAAAACTATCAAAACAGCGGGTAGAGGCCGTAAAAGCTTTTTTGGTTTCAAATGGCATTGCTGCTCATCGCATCAGTGGCAAGGGATTTGGCTCTACTCGCCCCATTGCCAACAATAATCGAGAAGAAACAAGGCACCTCAATCGTCGTGTAGAATTAATCATTAAGAAGTTTTGAATTTATTCGTGTGAAAAGCATCAAAATTACTGATTTCAAGGAAATTATACAATTGGCTATGCAATCACTTGTCAAGTCCATGCTGCCATCTTTTTGTGTCTTGATTGTGTCCTGTTGTCAAAAACCTACCCCAAACCCCGACCCTGAAGTACCTTTTTCAGATACATTTTCAGACACCCCTACGGCTAATCGCATCACACCAGAAGATGAGCTGGATGAAGCTTCTGGACTGGTCGATAGCCATAAGCAGCCTGGGTTTTTATGGACACACGAAGACGCTGGCTCGGCAGATGACCTTTTCCTTCTCAATCGTCAAGGGAAAATAATTACTAAAATAAGAACTCCTTTTTATAACTACGATTGGGAAGACTTGGCTATTGGACCAGGGCCACAAGCCAATGAAACTTATATCTATCTCGCAGATATTGGTGATAATTCTAATGACCAAGACATTAAACGAGTTTATCGTTTTGTCGAACCAAGCAGTATCACTTCCCCTATTACGGCTTTCGACCGTATTCAATTTCGCTATCCAGATGGCTCTTTTGATGCCGAAACAATACTATTAGACCCACTTACGAAAGATCTGTATATCGTCACCAAATGGCTTACCAAAGCGCGATTGTATCGTTTGGCTTATCCGCAATCTACCACACAAGTAATTACAGCAGATAAAGTAGGTGAAATGACCGTAGGTACAGATTTGACAGGTGGTAGTATTTCGACCACAGGCACAGAGATTATTGTACGTGGTTACACAGCCCTTTACTACTGGAAACGAAAAGCCGAAGAGACTGTCGGAGAGGTGCTACTTCGCGCTCCTGCCAAAACACTGCCCTATCTTTTTGAGCCACAAGGAGAGGCCGTTTGTTTTGATAAAGACGGCAAGGGATATTTTACGCTCAGCGAGCGGCGCAATGTACCTTTTGTCAATTTGTATTATTATGCTCGCAAATAGTCTATTACTTCCATTCATTCAGTTCTACCAAATAGCCGTCGGGGTCTGCAAGATATATCTGAACGACAATTATCAAAACGAACTTGTTTATGAAAAGGAAGTTTGAGATTGGTCAAATAGGTCATTTTTCCATGGAAGCAACAAAAACAAAGCAAATGACTTACTGCGACTATTCATCACAGGCTGTGCACACCTGCCAGAAGATGTATTTGCTGGTCAATACCAATCTTAAACCAAGCCTCGAATAGCCTTTAAATTATCTGGAACTTCAATTCTATCGAGCTGTAAGATCTCTCCATAAAACTTTGCACTTTCTTGCAAATCAGCTACCTGCAAAGCAATATGATTATGTTTTACAATACCGATTTTCTGTTGAGAAAAGGCCGAAAAATAAGCAAAAAATATAATTACGGTAACTACACCACTTAGTTTCATAAAAGAAAAGATTATTGTCTTTGCAAAGGGACTCAAGCTATTTTTATACTTGTAGCTAATTCTTGCATGATCGTAGAAATAGAAAAACTTATAACCACTTTTTCACTAACTCCTCCCATTCTTGGGCCAAAGGATAGCTTGGCATTTCGGCTCGTGCGCGGCGGTACCAGTAGCCCGCGTTCCATTCATCTCCTTCTTTACGGTGCAAATAAGCGTGTAAATGGTCATAATCTCGTGTTCCTTCTTTCGACTGCGCAATGTCATGTGCCTTATCCCAATCTCCTTTGGCATCGTACCAAAGTGCTTGTACTAAAACAGGGCAGTTGGCTGGTGGAGTTACTTCATCGAGCGAAGCTTTTAGTGCAGAAACATTCATCTTAAATTAATTTTAACTAAAAGTGTTAAATCTGACTTTTCTCATCTTTTTGTATTTCCTGAACTGGTACTTTTACTGGACAATACCATTACTATATCATCTATTCTATGTATATTCTTGTATTTTTTGTAGCCCATTGGTACTTATCACTTTTGATGCAGACTTTCTTTTTGCATCGGTATGCTGCCCACAAAATGTTCACAATGAGTCCATTTTGGGAAAAGTTCTT
This sequence comes from Spirosomataceae bacterium, assembly GCA_041392315.1. Taxonomy (GTDB): domain Bacteria; phylum Bacteroidota; class Bacteroidia; order Cytophagales; family Spirosomataceae; genus Runella. The sequence goes on from JAWKMH010000001.1 coordinate 12,465, forward strand.
TTATACACTCACCTTTATTTTTCAAGGGTCGTCGTTTCTAAGCCCATATGCATATGGGGTAATGCACCGTCTTCATCATGCCTACGCCGATACTGAAAAAGACCCTCATTCTCCCAGTTTTTCGGCCAATTTAATGGATATGATGTGGAAAACTAAAAATTATTACAACAATATCTTACACCGTGAAGATCAAATTCCTGCCAAATTCAAGAAAGAGGTGCCTCATTGGGCTTTTATGGAGCGTTTGGGCGATGCTTGGCTGATTCGCATTGGGTGGGGCGTACTCTATACTTTGTTTTATATTCAGTTTGCTACCGCTTGGTGGATGTTTTTACTGTTACCAATCCACTTTTTGATGGGTCCCGTGCATGGTGTCATCATCAACTGGTATGCACATAAATATGGCTATACCAACTTCAAGGTAAACGATACGGCCAAGAACTTGCTTCCTTTTGACTTTTTAATGATGGGTGAATCGTATCACAACAATCACCACAAGCTCGGTGGACGTGCCAATTTTGGGGTAAAGTGGCACGAATTTGACCCTACTTTTCCTTTTATATTACTACTCAACGCTACGGGCGTTATCAAGCTCAAACGTAATAACGACCTTAATTATATGCCCAACTGAATATCTGACTACCTAAATATGGCTTTTTTTGAAGCCAAAAGTGTATTGGTGAGTAGTCCGCAAATAGTCATTAAACCTACGCCCCCTGGCACAGGAGTAATAAAGCTGGATTTGAGGGCTACTTCGTCAAATTTGACATCTCCTTTGATAGCAAAACCGCTTTTTTTGGATGTATCAGGCACACGGGTAATACCTACATCTATCACTACCGCCCCCTCCTTTACATAGTCGGCAGTGATAAATTCGGGACGGCCCAAAGCGGCAATCAAAATATCGGCACTTTGGCAAATTGCTTGGAGGTTATGCGTACGGCTGTGGCAAATCGTAACGGTGCAGTTGCCCGGATAGGCGTTGCGTTGCATCAAAATACTCATCGGAAGCCCTACAATTTGGCTGCGACCCACCACCACGCAATGCTTGCCAGCGGTCTCGATTTTATAGCGTTCGAGCATTTCCAAGATACCAAAAGGAGTGGCTGAAATGTAAGCAGGCAATCCTTTACACATACGCCCTACATTGATAGGATGAAATCCATCCACGTCTTTTTCAGGGGCGACGGCCTCCATCACCTTGTTTTCGGAAATATGCGCCGGCAGAGGTAGCTGAACGATAAAACCGTCCACATCGGCATCGTGGTTGAGGTGTTGAATTTGCGCTAAAAGCTCTTCTTCCGAAGTCGTTTCAGGCAAGCTGATGAGCGTGGACTTGAAGCCTATTTCTTCGCAGCTTTTGATTTTAGAAGCTACATAAGTTTCACTGGCGCCGTTATTTCCTACCAATATCGCTGCTAAATGGGGTGTTTTACCCCCTTCGGCCTTGATTTTATCGGTTTCTATTTTGAGATTTCGGCTTTCACAATGGCCGAGAGTTTTTTTCCGTCTGGAGTTGCATGAAAAAGGGATTTTAAATTATTCTTCGAGCAATCGCTGTATTTCTTTTTAGAGGAGTATTATCAGTATATTCTTTCAACAACTTCTCCTTCAACATCGCCATACCAACCGTGGCTTTTTCAGAAATAAAAGTAACGTATTTGGTACTTCCTGATAGTTCGGGGTGTGGGGGTCTATCACAAAAATAGAGACACGGGGTGGCACATAATAAACCAGACCTGCGGCAGGATAGACGACCAACGAAGTACCTACCACCACAAAAATATTGGCTTCTTCTGTTAATTTGGCGGCGGGTTCTATCATCGGTACTTCTTCATGAAACCAAACGATATTGGGCCGAAGTTGGCTTCCTAACTCGCACTTATCGCCCAAATTAAGTGCCCAGCCCTCCATTTCATAGACCAAATTAGGGTCTTTAGTGCTTCGAGATTGGTATAATTGACCATGCAAATGAAGTACCTTACTTGAGCCTGCCTTTTCGTGCAAATTATCTACATTTTGGGTGATGATTTGCACGTCGAAGTATTTTTCTAATTCTACCAAAATCGTGTGTGCTGCATTGGGCTGGGCTGTAAGTCCCTGTTTTCTACGTTCGTTGTAGAAATCTAATACCAACTGTGGGTTTTTGCGCCAGCCTTGGGGTGTGGCCACCTCTTCGATACTATAACCTTCCCAGAGGCCGTCCGAATCTCGAAAGGTTTTAAGGCCGCTTTCCGCGCTGATACCCGCGCCCGACAGGACGACTAACTTTTTTTTGGCTGGCATATTCTTCTTTAACGAACTGTTGTAGAAATGGATTTACTTGTTCATAAAAGGGCTTAGGATTGTCTAACCACGGAAAATGATGCGCCTTGTCTAAAACAGCTACTTTTGCATTAGGAAGGGCTTTTTTCCAGTAGCTCAACGTACCGCTCAGATTGTATCTTTGTTTTGATACAATCACCATGACGGGTGTTTTAGCTTGACGTAGCGTGGCCACACAATCAAACGGCTCTGGAACAAATTTACTACTTACGCGGCTTTTTACCGCTCTATTCTCTACTTTTTCATACAAAAAACTGGCTGCGGTGGATTCATGTAAGGTATCGTGTACATAGACGGCCGCCTGAAAATTAGTAATGGCTTTAGCCTGGGCCAGTGAATCATCTGGAATGGTTTGAAGGTGGTGCTGAAGAGCCTGAAATCTGCTATTAATCGCTTCTTGTGGCAATAGGCTCGAAAATCCGTATTCATCATACGTCTCAAAATAAGCCTCCCTATTTGTGCAGTATGATCATTCATAGAAGACGGATTGATAAGTACCAACTGTCCCAAATGATTTCGCCTGTAGCGTATGCACAGGCAATTTTGGCCCCAAATCCATGCGCTACCACCGACCACTTCGGAATCCTAAGCACCATCCTGAGTGCTTCAATGTCGGCTACGGCTTTATTGAAATTGACCGTTGAATCATTGATATAAGGAAATCGGCTTTTTTCCGGTAGCACGGGGGTCGTAATACAACTCGGTTGGTCTCCTACAATTTCTTAATTCAAATCTTTGAGGTAATTCGACGAATTACCCACATCACTTACCACCAAAACAGGATTTCCACTACCTACGATTTTAAAATAGAGATTAGCACCACTATTGCATATTGCCCAGCCTTCGCTCTGGGCTTTTATCGTATACGAAGTACTTAACAATAACAAAACCAAAAGTAAAGTTTTCCTCATTCGGGGCAGTTTAGTGAGAAATTTCAAGGTTGATACATCCATAAAATAGACCAACCTTGAAATCCTATCTTATTTTTATTGATTCAATTCACTAATTTTTTCATAAATCATTACCTGATTAGAGGCCACTTTGGCAAACCCACGCACATCATCGCCTGTCCAAGCGTTGTTCATCTCGCCGTAGCTACCAAAAACTGGCGACATCAGGTCATATTTAGATTCAACCCCTTCGATATGAAAGCGGTAGGATGCCAAATAAACATGCACCTGACCCGTAACATGGCTCTGGGTATCAGTCAAAAAGGTTTCGATATTGCGCATGACAGGCTCCATAAACTGGCCTTTGTGCAGCAGGCTTCCATACCAGTTGGCCAGTTGCTCTTTCCAATACAGTTGTTGTTCGCTTAAGACATGTTTTTCTAAGGTATGATGGGCCTTAATGATGATTAAAGGCGCGGCAGCTTCAAATCCTACCCTACCTTTGATACCGATAATCGTGTCACCCACATGAATATCGCGCCCAATACCAAAGGGAGCGGCTATTTCGGTCAATTTTTGGATAACGGCTACCGAAGTCATGGCTTCGCCATTCAGGGAGCATAATTCGCCCTTTTCAAAACCTAACGTTATTCTTTCGGATTCGGTTTTGGTTACTTGGGTTGGAAAGGCACTTTCGGGCAAATAAGAGCCAGAAGTCAAGGTTTCTTTTCCGCCGACGGAGGTTCCCCACAGACCTTTATTGATAGAATAGGCCGCTTTGTGCCATTCTTGATCCACCCCTTTGGCTTTCAAATACTCGATTTCGGCCTCGCGCGAGAGGCGCATATCTCGAATGGGCGTAATAATCTCCGCTTCGGGCATGATAATCCGAAAGGCCATGTCAAAGCGTACTTGGTCATTGCCCGCGCCTGTGCTGCCGTGCGCGATGGCCTGCGCCCCTATTTGTTTGGCAAATTCGGCTGCCGCAATCGCCTGAAAAATACGCTCGGCGCTTACTGAAAGCGGGTAGGTGTTATTTTTTAGAATATTACCAAATATCAAATACTTGATACATTGCCTATAATAGTCGTCGGTTTTGGAGATAGTAACATGGGCTTTTACGCCAAGCGAGTATGCCCTCGCTTCGATGGCTTGCAACTCTTCCTGAAAAACCGCCCGTATCTACCAATACAGAATGAACTTCATAACCTTTGTCTTCCGACAAATACTTAACACAAAAGGAGGTATCCAACCCTCCACTAAAAGCTAACACAACTTTCTTTTTTCTGACATTGTAAAGGTATTAATGAAAAATCAGGCTACAAAGTTAGGATAATATAGGCAAGGTTACTAAAAAATAAACCCGCCATTTAGGCGGGTTTTAAAATCTATGCCAACTCTAATTCTTTTTGACGATTTCGCATCTTGGCCTCTCGAATTTCACGACGGAGCAACACCCGTTGTTTGATACGCATCCAACGTTCGTAAAGTTTTGATTCTTTTAGAAAATCCCAAGGCTTTTTCTTACCAGTCTTAGCTACTTCCGCAGCATCGTACATCATACCTGTACAAAGGCAGTTTTTACGATTGGTGCGCGTAAGTACGTCATAATTGACACAACTGGAGCAACCTTTCCAGAAAGACTCCTCCGTAGGCAACTCACTGAAAGTAACAGGTTCGTAGCCTAAGTCAGAATTGATTTTCATGACAGCAAGGCTGGTGGTGATGCCAATAATTTTGGCATTAGGGTATTTGGTACGCGAAAGCTCAAAGGCTTTTTTCTTGATAGATTTGGCAATGCCGCTTTTTCTGAAGTCAGGATGCACAATCAACCCAGAGTTAGCCACAAACTTGCCATGTTCCCAGGTTTCTATGTAGCAAAACCCAACCCATTCTCCCAACAAGGTAGTGGCAATAATGGCTTTCCCTTCGGCCATTTTGGCTCGGATATAATCTGGAGAACGTTTGGCAATGCCTGTTCCACGTTGTTTGGCACTTTCTTCCATCTCTTGACAAATAGTTTCGGCCAAGTGGAAGTGTTTTTCTTCGGCTGTTTCTACAATGTATTCGTTGGCTACTATTTCGATGTTTGACATTGTCGTTTGATCAGGATTAAATCCTCTGCGGAGACAAATAATCCGCTTTGGTGTTGATTAAAAAAGTGAAAAAAACTGGCGGAGAAAGTTCGCCACGTAGGCAAACGGGGGTTATATCGTCCTTTCGGACCTACAAAAAAATGGCGTAATGTGCGCGCAGCGAGTATGTGAAAGAGAAAGTGCCACCTTTGTATTTTTGATTTTTGAAAAAAACGTCGCAAATATCACTTAAATTATGTATATAATGCAAATACAAAACGAATTATTTTTACCAATGGTTCAAATCAACGAACGTGCAGTATTATAATACCGAACCTTTGACACTATCAAACTTATAACATAACAAATTAGTTTATTCATCAGTTGTACTTTATTAATTATAACAACTTTTTTTATACAATATGAAACGACCCTTTTGTAAAAAACCATTGTCTTTCCTTGCTTGTGGCTTGATAGCAGGGTTACAATTAAATATGGCAATAGCACAAACCACCACCTTACCTGAAGAAAATCGTTTTACTAAAAATGTGTTGCTCGAAAAACTCGACGAACCTACAGAATTAGTAGTGTTGGACGACCACCGTGTGCTATTTACAGAACGTAAAGGGAAGATAAAACTCTATGACCCAAAGAAACCCGGCACTTTTAAATTGATTGCTAACATTCCTGTTTACTTCAAACAAGAATATGGCTTGATGGGCCTGAACATTGACCCCAACTTCAAGCAAAATAAATGGCTCTATCTCTATTATTCGCCCGTGTCGTCGGAGGCAGATACGGCCCAGCGGCTGGTGCGTATGAAGTATGATACCGAACACGATTCACTTTTGCTTAGTACCGAGCAAGTACTACTGCGTGTGCCTGTAAAGCGTACCGACTGCTGCCATACGGGTGGATCTATCGCTTGGGACAAACAAGGCAACTTATACCTTTCGACAGGCGACGACATCAACCCCTTTGCTTCTGATGGCTATGGCCCGATGGATGGCCGACCAGGACGGGCAGGCTGGGATGGGCGTGCCTCTTCTTCAAATACCAATGATTATCGGGGAAAAATCTTGCGTATCAAACCCCGTGAAGATAGTGGCTACGACATTCCTGCAGGCAATCTTTTTCCTGTTGGCACAGCAAAAGCCCTCCCCGAAATCTATGTCATGGGCACACGCAACCCCTACCGCATCGCCATTGATCAACGCACCACTTTTCTGTATTGGGGCGAAGTAGGGACCCGATGCAGGCAATGATAGCTCAACACGCGCCCCCGTGGCCATGATGAGGTCAATCAAGCACGTAAAGCGGGCTATTTTGGGTATCCCTTGTTCGTAGCCGACAATCGCGCCTACAACCAATATGATTTTGAAACCAAACAGTCTGGCCCAAAATTTGACCCCCTCAAACCTATCAATGACTCGCCACACAATACGGGCTTGCGCGAATTGCCTCCCGCCCAAAAAGCCTTTATTTATTATCCATATGCCGACTCCCCAGAGTTTGGACCTATTGTAGGCAAAGGCGGCCGCAATGCCATGGCGGGGCCAGTGTATTACTACGACGATTATCCAGAAACCAACGTCAAATTTCCACGGCATTATGACGGTAAATTCTTTGCATATGAATGGATTCGTGATTGGATTCACCCTGTTACAATGACCAAAGACGGCGATTTTGTCAGTATGTGAAACTTTATGCCCAACACCAAATTTAGCCATCCGATTGACATGCAATTTGCGGTCGATGGTTCTTTATATGTAATGGAATATGGTAATACTTGGTTTGCTCAAAACGATGATGCCCGCTTGTCGCGTATTACCTATAATGCAGGCAATCGCGCCCCCATTGCTGTGGCCTCCGTAGCAAAAAAAGCAGGGGCTGCACCTATGAAAGCCGTTTTTTCATCGAAAGGCACCATTGATTATGATGGAGATGCCCTCAAATATGAATGGTCATTTGGCAAGGATTACCCAAAACACCTTACCCAACCCCTGTATTCACTTACACCAAACCCGGTATTTATACCGCCACATTAAAGTAACAGATGCCAAAGGCAATACGGCCAATAGTCATGTAGAAATAAAGGTGGGTAACGAACCCCCTAAAGTAGAAGTAGCTGTAGCAGGCAATAAATCGTTTTACTGGGACAACAAACCCGTAAACTATGAAGTAAAAGTGGCCGACAAAGAAGATGGCAGTCTGTCCAACAAAAAAAATCAATCCTGAAGAGGTAACGATGACCATTGACTACCTCGAAGGATTTGACAAAACGATGTTAGCGCAGGGCCACCAAGCCAATTTAGGCTTCGCCACAGGCAAGCGGTTGATAGAACTCTCCGACTGTATGGCTTGTCATGCCATTGATAAAAAATCCATTGGCCCTGCCTACCGTGAAGTAGCTAAAAAATACCAAAAAGAGCGCGATATTGTGAGTATATTGGCTGATAAAATTATCAATGGTGGTGGCGGTGTAGGGCGAGCAAGCCATGAGTGCTCACCCACAAATCAAAAAAGACGAAGCCAAAGACATGGTACGCTATATCATGTCGCTGGCCAATGAAAAAGGCCCTGACAAAAAGCCTTTGAAAGGCGAATATATCACCACAAACAAACAAAAAGAGGGTCAGTATATTTTTACGGCCAGTTATACCGACAAGGGCAATGCCACGGTAGGCCCTCAAACCGCCACTACCACTGTGGCTTTGCGCCCCGCTAAAATAAAAGCAATAATGAATGATGAAGTAAAAGATGCTACGAATGTGGAATTACCAACAAAATCGGAGGTATTAGCCCCTATTAAAAATGGCAGCTATGCACTTTATAAAGAGGTGGATTTGACCAACATCAGTAGTTTGTCGTTCATGGTCTATGCCATGCCCGACAAAACGGTGGGAGGTAAAATCGAAGTACGGATAGATAGCCCCACGGGTGCATTAATTGGGGAAGTAGAAATTCCTAACAATAAAATTGGAGTGGTAAATACGCCCCTTCGTCGCCCCGATGAGAAATTACATCATCTTTATCTTGTCTTTTCTACCTCAAAAACTGTTCCTGACGACAAGGGGTTGTTTGGGGTGGAGTGGTTGCAATTTAATACAAACAGTATGGAGAATACAGGAAAATAAAATACTTTTTGGCAAAAATATTACACAGCAAAGCCGCCTCTTGGTGGCTTTGCTGTTTTGCTCGTAAACTCAATTATAGCCTGCCCCTAAACATAATTTGTCTTTTTTTCGTTTATAGGCAAATCACTATGACAACGATGAAACATTTGCTTTACAGCCTTTTTGGCCTCTTTATTCACACCTGCCTTAATGCACAAACCAGGCAAATTACTTTCAAATTTCCCGCAGATAGCTCCAACTTTGCGGTAAGTCTCACTGCAGAGAAGGTAGCGTATGCGCCCTCGCGCTGGCCTGACGGCCGAACAATTTCTCAATGTAGGGACTTTTGAAGTAACAAAACAACGCGCTGCTACCACTGAATTTGAAGTAAAAGAGCTCTCTGATGGTGAAGTTGGAATTACGCCACTGTTCCAGCAAGCGATGGCATGGTCGTCAAAATCATCCAGTTTTGGAAGTCTATTGTATATTTCTCCAGCGATAAGCTCACTATCATCATACGCCCCAATGGTAGTATCAATTATGAAGGCAACAATGCCCATTACCAAACCTTTTTACGCGACTACTTCAAAACCAATTTTTGCATGATTATCTGCCCTCGTTTGGCTACAACCCTACTAAGGTCGATAATAGCCATATACTGCCTAAAGTAGATAGTTTGAAAATAGCACGACAAAAAGGATTAGAAAGCCTAAAGAGTAACTAAGTTGTCAGCGAATCTTTTCGTACACTTGTTCACTGCTAGACTAATACCGAAGATTACCTGATGAAGTTGATAGTAAAAGATAAAAAAATCAGGGAAAGCCAAGAGTGCAGCTCAAACTTGAGCAACGGCAAGAAATTGAGGCTATGATTCTCCAAAATTTTAGGCTTTTAAACGACGATGCCCTCCTAAGTCAAACTTATCGACAAGAGTTGCTCCATTTTTTACAGATTCCAGCCACAAAAAAATATCCCCCCATTGCCGCCAATAGGTATATTTTAAGCCACGATGCGGTAAAAGAAGCCTACCAATTGAGCGATGTCCAACTTCAGTCTTATCCGCGCCAGAGAGAATACATGCTCACCCATTGGCTCGATTATGCCGTTACAAATCAGCAAGATATGGCAGCCGCCCACACTTTGTTGGAGCGTTACGAAAAAACCTATCCCAATTCATCGTTGATTTCTTACTTTAAAAATGCCATAGAAGCTAAAGAAAAAATGATTGTGGCACAGCCTGCCCCAGATTTTACATTCAACAATGCGGCAGGGCAAGGTATTTCTTTGAAAAGTCTGTATGGAAAGCCCATTTGTATTGCATTTTGTTTTAACCTCAAACAACATGAATATAATTTCAGGCCATTGGAAGAAAAATACCGCGAGCGTATGACATTTGTTTATCTTAACGTAACGCCCAATACACCTTTTGAGCTGTGGAAAACAACTGTAGAATCACGTCCGGGCATAGTTCATTTGTGGGCTTCCGATGAAGAAGCCGCACTGCTCCGCAATAGCTATATTCCTACCATGCAATACCCCTTTGTGCTGATTGATGCTACGGGAAAGATAGTACAACGGTGGATTCCGCAGGAATTTCCCGATGATAAAGCTTTACAAGAAGAGTTGAAAAATTTATTGCGATAAATCACTATTTAGAGAAATAGCCGGGAGCAGAAGCAGAGCGATTGGATATTTGCTCACTTGATTGTTTCAGCACTTACCAACCAATCGTATGTATTAATAGGTACAGGGAGCGCATCGGGCAGAAGCTGAAGATACATCAGATGAAGATGTGTGCCCGAGCGTTTTTTAACCGCATTCAATCCTGTGCGGCCTACTTCCGCAATTTTTTGACCTGCTACAACTTCGTCGCCCACTTCTACTACCACCCGATTGTGGTGCGCGTAGTAGAAAAGTCCGTCTAAACAGGGGTCATAAATCCAGACAAAATTGCCGCCGCGATAATCGCTTTGGGCTGTCCAGTTGGTTTCGGTTGCGATGACGATGCCTGGGCGCATGGCAAGCACATCTACGGCCCGATCGGTTTGATCATCAATACAATCTTGGTTTCTATCATACACAAAAATATCGTGGGCGGGATGACTTCCTTGTACGGCATGATCAAAAAGATTGAACCCGCGCGGGCGAAAGCCAGAACCATGCCCGCCAATGTGCGACTCGTTGTAGTCTCTGAGTGGAAACACAAACCGAATGGAATCGTTGTTACATAGTTTTTGGCGGTAAGGTTCGGTTATATCGCGTAATTCTCTCAAAACACCTTGAAATCGTAGCTGTGCCGAATCTGGTGAAATGGTTTGCTCTCTGATACTCGTATTCAACTGCTGAAATGCCTGCCCAAGCACCATTAGCTGCTCTCGTGGAGTATCAGAACGTGCCGATAATAAGCCTATTAAAAACAAAATCCCCAAAAAATATTTTTGCATAAACGACAACTTTACAAATCACTTTTTCCCTAAAAAGCCCTTCATCATGGCCCACTCACGCCCAGGGGCAAGGGCTTTGAAGGTTTCGAGGCAGCCTCTATCTTGAAGCGTAACATAGCCGTTTTTTCCCTTTTTACCCCCAAAACAAATATTCGATACATTTTTACCTTTGGTGGCGATGGTTTTAATGATTTTTCCAGTGGGCGACACAATCGCTATTTCTCCTTTGCCATGTCTTGTAATGTACAGATTTCCGTTCATATCGCAGCGCATTCCATCCATGCCTCCATCTTCAAATTTTATCAAAAGGCGTTTGTTAGAGATACTCCCATCAGCAGCCAAGTTGTAAGCCCACACATTGCGCTGCACACTTTCATTGACATACAGGGTTTGCTCATCGGGGCTTATTTCTATGCCATTGGTTGTGCCCATGTTGGGGGCGATAATGCGCGCCTTGCCTTGGGGCGATATATGCCAAACTTGCCCTGTTCCTTCTTTCCAGTTGGGGTCAGAGCAAAAAATATGGCCATTTTTTGTTATTGCCAAGTCATTGGGTTGATTCATGGTAGGCTCATGGCAATGTACTGTTACTTCTTTGGACGTTAAATCTACTTTTAATACATTATGGCCTGTAAAATCAGCTACATAGAAAGTATTTTCGCTCCCAAAACGAATGCCGTTGCCCGTGCTTCCTTTGGGGAGTGTTAAAAAAATACTGGCTCTATTGCGGCGTGGAATCTCTGCAATCGTACCATCCATGGCATAATTGACCGCATAAATTACGCCATCTGACCCTACCGAAGGGCCTTCACAGTTTTTAGTAAATTCGTGTTCGGGCGTAAAATCGGTCGTTTGGGCTTGTACTACAATTATGCAATAGCTTGAAAATAAGCAATATAAACAAAAACGAATGATATTATTCATTTTCTAAATAGGGTTGTTTGGAGGATGTAAAGATTGGCATTTGATTCAAAATAAAAAACTTTCTGCCCGTAATTAATCGTCGAAAAAGTAAAGTTAATCTCATCTTTACTTTAAAAAATAAGCTAATCCCTCTCTAAAATGCCGCCTACCAGACGACAATTCATCCATTCTTTAGTAGGAACTACCGCTGCTACATGGCTTGCACCAACCTTGGCAGAAGCGGCCGCTTATCCTATGCCCATTGCCAGCAATGGCTACAACTGGACAACCTTCTATGGTCGCCAAAAGAAAAACTGGGGGAAGATTGGGATGCCTGCATGGCCGAGTACGCCAAAACGGGCTTGACCGCCTATGAGCCTAGCCTCAATGGTGTAGAAGATGTATTCAAGCTCGCACCCGCACTCAAGAAATACAATATTCAGTTGCCTTCTGTCTATGTCAATAGTGTTTTACATAAAGCCAACGAAGCCGAAAAGTCCATGGTTTCGATCTTAGCTATTGCCGACGAAGTAAAAAAACTCGGTACCAAAATCATGGTAACCAACCCTACACCCATTCGGTGGGGAGGCGACGAACTAAAATCCGATGAAGAGCTCAAAATACAAGCCGCAAGCCTCGAAAAGTTGGGAGCAGCTTTACGTGCCAAAGGCATTAGGTTGGCCTATCATACCCACGACGTAGAACTCAAAGCAGGCGCGAGGGAATTTCATCATATGATGCTCAACACCTCACCACAAAATGTAGCTTTTTGCTTGGATGCGCACTGGATGTATCGAGGTTCTCAAAATTCTGAATTGGCGGTGTTTGATACCCTCAAGCTCTATGGAAAACGCATTGTTGAAATCCACCTCAGGCAGTCGGTCAATGGTGTCTGGAGCGAAACATTTGGCGAGGGCGACATTGATTACGCCCGATTGGCGCAAGAAATCAAAAAACTCGATCTTCAACCACATTTGGTCATTGAACAATGCGTAGAACCCAAATCGCCCCATACAATAGGCGCAGTAGAGGCGCATATCAAAGATTTGGCTGCCGTGAAAAAAATCTTTGGGCCGATATTGGGATAGTTATATACCTAATAATCAGAGGCAAGTTTATAGGCGTTTAAGAACTTGTATATATTTAGTTTGCATTATTCCGTCTGACCCCGTCGGGGTCAGATGTTAATAGTAGCCAACAATTCGCTACAATTATTTAGCCCTGACGGGGTCGAATAATGTCATCTATTTCTGTTTTGGTACAGTACGCGAGATAAGTATTTTGGGGCTTATAGTAAGGAGATTGCTCAATTATTGACCTTCAATACCTCTTCCAACTTTCTTTCTAAGGCTTCGCCACGTAGGTTTTTACCGATAATTTTGCCGTCTTTATCCAACAAAAAAGTAGCAGGAATACCATTAACTCCGTAGGTTTGGGCTGCCGCCGACTGCCAATATTTGAGGTCTGATACATGGCTTGGCCAAAGTAATCCGTCTTTTTCAATGGCTTTGACCCAAGCGGCTTTATCTTTGTCTAAAGAAACACTATAAATCTCAAAGCCCTTGTCTTTGAAGCGATTATAGGCTTTTACCACATTGGGGTTTTCTTGTCGGCATGGGCCACACCACGAAGCCCAAAAGTCAATTAGCACTACTTTCCCACGCAAGGAAGAAAGACTGACGGGCTTGTCTTGTGTGCTATTGAGCGTAATTTCGGGGGCAGCATCACCAATCTGAATACCACGCATACGCTTGGCATTTCCCACAAATATCTGCGCCTGCTTCATGGTAGGGCGTTCTTTTTCAAAACGTTCTGCCAAAGCCATGATAGTGGGCATTTCCATCTCTGGATTCAAGAAGTTGGTAGCAAACAAAGCAGCTAATGAAGTACCCATTTCAGGAATAAGGGTTTTTACTTTGGCGGTAAAACTCTGACTCTCTGCTTCAAAATCTTGCTGTATTTGGGCTATTTTCTTACTATCTTTCTTTTGTTCAGCCTTGGCGTATTCATCTTGCCACTTCACAGACTTTTCGTTCATGGCTTTATACATCCCAATCAATTGTTGGTAGTAGTCGTTGTTTTTTGATCCAGTTACTACTGCACTTCCTTTTTCATTACCATCGGCCACTATGTCAATTTTCTCTCCTCCTTCTATCAGTACGATTACACGCTGTGCGTTGGCCAAATTGACTTGATAAACCGTTCCCTCGTCCATTTCATTGCGCTTGAAGGTAAATCGTTTATCGTTACCTACTTTGGTCGAGTCTATCACAATCAGCGGTTGAGACCCTGCTATTTCAAGCGTAATTTTGTCGTTGGGTTGTAGATTTCTGGCCGTTCCCGAAATCGTAAATTCTTTGGAAGTACTTTGAGCAAAAACTGAAATGCTTGTTAGCAAGATAACGGTAGTTAGTAGTCTTTTCATTGTTGTGCGAAAGTTTGCCTATTCCTAACGAAGAAAAGGTGCGTATGTTGTTTGATAAACAAAGGTACAGAAAACAAAAATACTGCCAGCTTTTTAGGCGGACAGTATTTTTGATAAAAAACAATGGCGTACAACTAATACCTCTTCACTTCGAGCGACGATACGCCGCCGTCGTATTTTATTTTAATTTTTTTCTTGGCAGCATCGTAGTTGGCAGTACGATACAAGCCATCGCTTATTTTTTCAAAATTGTCTAAGTCTTTGGAGTTGAGTGCGCCGTCTATTTTGAGTTCACATCCCACCGAAGTAGGTAACTCTACCTTGATAGAAGCAACGCCAGCATCAATGTCAATATCGGCATTATCTTCAATCCCTTCGCCCAACTTCAACTTTATATCTGCTGCTCCTGCCCCCAGCTTTACTTTTTTTACCTTATAATCAGATAAATCGAATTTTCCTTCGCCTGCTCCCAATCCGAAATCAAAAGACCAAACGGGCTTATCGCTCAAACTCATCTTCACTTGATTATCCATGTTGTCGAAATCACGAATACGGATACGTTTACGTCCCGACTTATCTTTGCTCTCCATTTCGAAATCAACAATACTGGTTTTTGTACCTTCGTTGCGTTTAGCAGTCATCACATAATTACCAAATTTTGTGTCGGCATCGGCTTCAATAAGTTGCGCGGTTGTTCCTTCGATTGTAAACTCGCCTGCTCCTGCTCCAAAATTGAGTGTAGCTTCTGTGATTCCTTCCACCAAAGGCTCTGAAAAATGCGTTTCTCCATCTTTTGAATAGGTTTCTGAACGTTCTTTGTAGTCGCTGTCGTCGTTATCATCATCGTCATTATTGTCATCATCAAAATCATGAAGATTAAATTCAACGCCATTATCTTTCCAGCGATCCCATCTTTTGTGAGTCCCATTGATGATCGCCGACGGAATCGCAATAGCAATGAGAATAGCGGTAAAAACTCCTGACCAATTTTGTTTGAGCAATAGACTAACGCCCGCCAAAACTAACAATAGGGGCCAAAATCGGAGGGTCATGCCCCAATCTATATGAAACCAACCGAGAGACTTGGCCAACAGGAGCAATCCCGTTGCTAATATAAATGCACCCCAAAAAAGGGAATTTGAAGATTGTTTCATGATTTATAAT
Source organism: Spirosomataceae bacterium (assembly GCA_041392315.1). Lineage (GTDB taxonomy): Bacteria > Bacteroidota > Bacteroidia > Cytophagales > Spirosomataceae > Runella. The sequence goes on from JAWKMH010000001.1 coordinate 27,807, forward strand.
ATTTTCTTTAGTTTATCTTTGAAAATCAGTAATACACCACCTGCAATGAGTAGTATAGGCCAAAAGAAGCGATGGAAATCAAACCAATCGAATAGTTCACGCATCAGCAAAAGGCCACCGATAAGTACGAGGAGAATCCCCCAAAATGTGCTTTGATAGTTCATGACAAGTAGGTTTTAAAATGATTTGTATTGATTTAGGTTGTTTTAGGCTCTTCTGGCTCGCTTGGTGTTTCTGACGAGTCATCATACTTCTGCGGTTGCCATTGATTAATGGGTGCGTCGTCTGTCCACGAAGGGGTAGCGCGGTCAGTATTTATCGATGGTGTTTCTGGGCTATTTTTATGTCTGATTATCAAAAAGATACCAAGTACTATAAGCACAGCGGCTGGAATAAACTTTTGTAAGTGTATCCAATAAAACAGACGATCGAAAAGCATAAAACCACCAATAAGTAGTAGGCCGTATCCCACAAATTCAGTACCTCGACTCGTACCTCTCTGGGTAGGGGGCATCTTAGGGGATGCCCAGTCGGGTGTTGCTTCTGTCATAGTAGACTCACCTGTGGGCAATGCAGCCCATAAAATAATGTACAAAAGAAAAATGGGGAAGCCCTTAGTGAAAATAAGTAGCAAGACAAAGATGACGCGCATAAGCGCCTTGTCCATTCCAAAATAATCGGCAAATCCAGCGGCTACGCCGCCCAGTACAGCTTCTTGCTGAATACGACGCAAGGGTTTGTTGTTCATGACTATGGTTGTTTAATTGTTGATTCAAAGGTACTATGTAATGCAAGGTAATAAAATATTTTTTACGACCAACGGTTCATCAACAAAATGAATGGAAAATTTTGGGGATAAGCCCAACGTCAATCTCCTATTTTTCGCTCAAAATAGACAATGTCGGGTTCTGGATTATAGTTATAGGGAGGTATCTCCTCAAAACCAAAACGTTGGTATAATTTAACGGCAGGTATTAAGCGGCGAAGTGTATCTAACCGCATCTTTTCATAGCCCAGCATTTGGGCAGTTAGGAGCGCTGCTTCCATCAATCGCTCTCCTAAATGATACCCCCGATAAGCGGGCTGCACAAACATTCGCTTTAGTTCGCAAGTTTGTGGGTCTAATCGTCGTAAACCAGCACAGCCCACAAATTGCTCATTATCTTTTACCAACCATAATTCTCCCGTTGGCGGGCCATACATCGTTGGTAAGGTTTGAAGTTCTTTATCAAAGTTTTGGAATTGTAAATCCACCCCCAAACCAACGGCATATTCCTTAAAAAGCTGTACCGCAGCGAGATAGTGTTCGGAGGTTTGTGCAACAATGATTTGCATATTACAAGGTGCTATTGCAATAAATAGGCTTTAAAATCCTCGAAGCGTTTGCTCATCGAAGTCGCTACTTTAGGCTTTTCCAATAAATCAGAAAGTCGGGTTGGAATTTCGATTTCATTGGTACCCAAAGCGTCCTCTACCACATCCAAGAACTTAGCATAATGCGCTGTTGATAGAAAAACACCTGCTATTGCTTGTTTTGAAAGCATAGTGTATTCTTTTAGCCCTAAATAGGCCACCGCAGTATGTGGACACATCACATATCCTGTTCGCTCATACACATCTTTCATCGCGATTTGGGTCTGTACATCATCAAACCAAAATCCTGCAATTTTTTCTTTCACACTTGCCCAATCATCGCCAAAGAAGCGGGTCATACGCACAAAATTACTTGGATTGCCCACATCCATGGCATTAGAAATGGTTTCGACCGACGGACTGGGTTGATAAAAGCCATTTTCCAGATACTTGGGAACAACGTTGTTACGGTTGGTCGTTGCGATAAAATGGCCAATGGGTAGCCCCATCTGATACGCCAAAATGCCTGCACTCAAGTTGCCAAAATTACCACTGGGTACTGAAAACACTACGGGCAATCCCAAATCTTTGAGTTGAGAATATGCGCTGAAATAATAAAACGATTGCGGAATCAAACGAGATATATTGATAGAATTGGCCGAAGCAAGATTATATTTTTGATTCAGTTCATTATCCAAAAATGCTTGCTTCACCAATGCTTGACAGTCATCAAAAGTGCCATCTATTTCCAATGCCCGCACATTCCCTCCCAAGGTCGTCAATTGTTTTTCTTGAATATCACTTACTTTCCCACTCGGATACAAAATGGTTACATGGATACCTGGTACCTGATAAAAGCCCTGTGCCACAGCACCACCCGTATCGCCCGAAGTAGCCACCAAAATATGAATTTCTTTTTGAGATTTTACCAAAAAATAAGACATCAAAGCCGCCATAAAACGCGCCCCAAAATCCTTAAAAGCCATAGAAGGGCCATGAAAAAGTTCTAAACAGGAGGTGTTTTTTTCAATAGATACGAGGGGCGCATCAAAATCAAACGCCTGTTCAACAATCGTCCTAATATCAGTATCTGAAATATCTTCATTCAATAAAGTTTTGGTGACTGCTATCGCAATTTCATTGAAAGAAAGGTGTTCAATCGTATCTAAAAACGAGGATGGAACTTTGGGAATATATTCGGGCATATAAAGCCCGTTGTCGGGTGGAAGGCTACGAAAAACCGCTTCCTCAAGTGAAGCCTTGAGCGTAGGCGTTTTGGTGCTATATAGAATCATCGAAAAAGGCTTAAATGTGCTGATAGCTTTTATTACTATCTTGTAGTGCTTCAAAATTACAGGTCTTACCGTCCATCTGCAAGCACTTCGCTAAGTTTTACTAAATTTGAAGACTCAATTCAACCTTTATTTACTGTGTCTGATTTTAGATTAAGAGTATTTTGTAGCGTAGCCCAGCACCTCAGCTTTACCAAAGCGGCAGGAGAATTGTTTATTACCCAGCCTGCCGTTACCAAACATATTCGAGAATTAGAACAACAGTACGGAACACGCCTTTTTGAGCGAAAAGGCAACGCTGTTTTTCTTACATCAGCAGGGGAGCTACTACGCCGATATGCTAATCAGATTTTACATTTGTACCAAGAAGTTGCTTTTGAATTGGCTACTCTACAAGCCAAGCATAGTGGTATTTTACGATTGGGAGCAAGCACTACCATTGGACAATACCTAATGGCTCCATTATTGGCCAAATACTATGAAAAATTTCCCCAAGTAGAACTGTCGTTACTCAACGGAAATACAGAAATGATTGAAAATGCTGTGTTATCTCATAGTATTGATTTGGGTGTAGTAGAAGGGAAAAAACATCATTCTGACCTCAAGTACATTGATTTTATGAATGATAAATTGGTAGCCGTAGTACACACAAAAAGTAAACTGGCCTATCAAGAAGAAATTACCATTGAGCAACTTACCCAAATACCATTGGTACTGCGCGAACGTGGATCAGGTACCTTAGAAGTGATTGAAAGTGCCTTAAAAGAACATCACCTCAAACTATCTTCTCTACATATTATCATGCACCTTGGCGGCACAGAGAGTATCAAATCTTTTCTTGAATATGCCAACTGTATGGCTTTTCTTTCCGTTCGTTCTATTCAAAGAGAGTTGATAACAGGACAACTCAAAATAATTAAAATCAAGGAATTAACGTTATCAAGAAAATTTTGGCTAATTCACTTACAAGGGCAACCAGAATCGATGGCCGAATCTTTTATGCGTTTTGCTATTAGAGAAAGTAAAAACATACGTGAGTAAACAAAAATATACAATGAACCCTCTTAAAAAACTCGGCTTTTTGTCAATTTATCTTTTGGTGATTCTATCTAATGCCATTTTCATCTTTACCAATGGGCAATTCACTTGGACGGGCGGTCTTTTTGCCTATTTATTTGTACCATTAGTAGATGCAGTAGTAGGGCGAGACACCAGCAATGTAACCAAAGATAATTTTGAACGGCTGATGAACGATCGTTTTTTTGATGTGGTGGTCTATTCACTGGTTTATGTACAAGTTCTACAGCTCTTTGCCGCAAGCTATGCCCTAATGACCTACAAGATGAATGCCTTTCAAATTCAAGGGTTCATAGTAAGTATCGGTATTTTTTCGGGAACAATGATCAATGTAGCCCATGAATTAGGGCATCGAAGTAGTAAATTGGCTCAATTTCATGCCAAATTAACACTAATGACGGTGAGCTACATGCACTTTTTTATCGAACACAATCGTGGACACCACACATGGGTAGCTACGCCCCACGACCCTGCCACAGCCCGCAAAGGACAAACCGTTTACGCTTTTTGGTGGCAGAGCATCATTGGAAGCTTTCAGAGCGCATGGCAGATTGAGAAGCGTCTTTTAGGTAAAACAAACATCCCTGTATGGAGCTTCAAAAACAATATGATTTGGGCTTGCGTGTTGCCCCTTGCTTTTTGTGGCTTATTGGTCGCCTTTGTCAGCAGTTTGATTGGGAGATTTGCCTGGGAGGTAATTCCTTTTTTCTTTGCCCAAAGTTTGGTAGCCATATTATTGTTAGAAACCATTAATTACATCGAACACTACGGCATTGTTCGTCTCGAAATCTCTCCGGGCAAATATGAACGTGTCAACCCATTACATTCATGGAATGCCAATCATTTATTTAGTAACTTGGTTCTGTTTCAACTACAACGTCATTCCGACCACCATGCCTATGCTGCTCGGCCTTATCAAGTTTTAAGACATTTTAATGAAAGCCCACAATTACCTTTTGGCTATCCGCTCATGATTTTGATGGCTACAATTCCTGCTTTATGGTTTAGAGTCATGGACAAACGTCTTGAAAATTGGAAAGGCAACGCATGTAACGCCCAATTCATAGCTGGGGTAGTAAAAACCATGGCTTAACTCGTGGTAAATTCAATGGCCTAATTGAATCTTCCAGTCAGGGCCACTTTTGATGCCATATTTATCAGCAAAGCTACCCATGTTAATGGCAAGCGAAAAATTGAGCAGACTGTTGAGATAACATACGTTTTGCCCTTCAGCCACGTCGCCAAAAGTATTAGCAAAAGGGAGTTCATCCTGAAAAATCAATTCGTCTTTTTTCCAAATAGTTACTTTTACTTTTTGCCCAGCCTGTATTTTCAGCTTTTGAAATAATGAAGCCGAAATATTTGTCCAAACATTGCCGTATTGAATATCCAAAATAGGAATACCACCCACAATATTCTTATCTCTTAAAATAGCTTTTTGATAAGGTATTTTAACAACTTCGCTGGGTAGTAGAGTGCCTACTTCCTCCAGTGAAATCATACTTGCAGCCAGTTTTGCCCCTGTGTAAGCATACACATCTCGTCCATGAAAAGTATAAGAAGCACCCGATTCTTGACGCCGATTAACCACTTCATTGATTTCATGCACTTCTTGGATTCCCAATGACTCGGCTACGAGCGTAAAACTCCCGTTATCGGGGCCTACAAAAAAATGCCCACTTTTAGTTTTGAGAACGATGGATTTACGGTTTGTTCCAACGCCAGGATCTACTACTGATACGAAGACTGTTCCTTTGGGCCAATAACTGGCGGTTTGTTCTAAACGATAAGCAGCTTCCCATGTACTGTAAGTAGGGATCTCATGTGTCAAGTCAAAAAGGCGAAGGGTAGGACTTACTCCCATTGCTACTCCCTTCATGGCAGATACAGCCCCGTCTTTAAGTCCAAAATCTGTTTGAAAAACGAGAATATTATTTTGTGAAAAAAGTGAGTGAGAAAGGCCAAGAGAGACAAGTAAAAACCTAAGTTGCCACATCTGTTTCATAAGGTTATTTTTTGGGTTAAACAAAATTACGAACCTTAACCATAAAAAAACCTAACAAGCATAAAGTTGCTATTCGTACGGGCGCCCCCTTAGAAGTGGTCGAAAACTTACAAGAATTGGAAGATGACGGTCAGCCCTACGAAAGTATTGAAGAGATTTGGCCAGATTATCCTACAAAGGATGATTTTTTCTTCAATGAAGACGAATATTAATAAAAAAGCCCCATCTTAGACGGGGCTTTTTTATTAGTCATTTTTCAAACATAAAAGCCCCATTTATAGGGGCTTTTAGTTGGCTTTAATATTGTGGCGGCTACCTACTTTCCCACATTTTATTGCAGTATCATCGGCGGAGCGGGGCTTAACTTCTCTGTTCGGAATGGGAAGAGGTGAACACCCGCCCTGTAACCACCATCAAGGTCGTTGTCAGCGTTACTCGGATTGGGAAGAGGGAAGACTGCGCGTCTGCGGCAAACCGTCGTACCATCCCGCCCTGTAACCACTGGGGCGCATAGCCCATCAAGGTCATTAACCTATTAAGTAGTTCAATTAAATGACATTGGGAGAAAAATTAAAAATAAAATTAATTCATAAGAAGATATTGGGCAATTAGTACTGCTCAGCTTTGATGTCACCATCTTTACACCTGCAGCCTATCAACGTCATCGTCTATAACGTCCCTTATTTGGAAGTCTCATCTTCAGGCCAGTTTCGCACTTAGATGCTTTCAGCGCTTATCTGTTGCCCACGTAGCTACTCGGCCATGCTACTGGCGTAACAACCGATTCACCAGCGGTGAGTCCAACCCGGTCCTCTCGTACTAAGGTCAGCCCCCGTCAAACTTCCTACGCCCATCACAGATAGGGACCGAACTGTCTCACGACGTTCTGAACCCAGCTCGCGTGCCACTTTAATCGGCGAACAGCCGAACCCTTGGGACCTTCTCCAGCCCCAGGATGTGACGAGCCGACATCGAGGTGCCAAACCATCCCGTCGATGTGAGCTCTTGGGGATGATCAGCCTGTTATCCCCGGCGTACCTTTTATCCTTTGAGCGATGGCACACCCATGCGCAACCACCGGATCACTAAACCCTAGTTTCCTACCTGATCGACCCGTCGGTCTCACAGTCAAGCTGGCTTGTGCTTTTGCACTCCCCTGACGATTACCGTCCGTCATGAGCCAACCTTTGGAAGCCTCCGTTACTCTTTTGGAGGCGACCACCCCAGTCAAACTACCCACCATGCGCGGTCTTCCTTCCAGAATTAGAACACAGAATACAAAAGGGTGGTATTTCAACGTTGGCTCCACAAGTCCTGACGAACCCGCTTCATAGCCTCCCACCTATCCTACACATTCATATCCCATGTTCAACGCAAAGTTGTAGTAAAGGTGCACGGGGTCTTTCCGTCCCGTGACGGGTAAGCGGCATCTTCACCGCTACTACAATTTCACCAAGCTCACGGTTG
>JAWKMH010000001.1:40000-895552 GCA_041392315.1 Spirosomataceae bacterium
GGCCACGCCAATTAGAATTTCCCCCAAAAATACTGCTGTCTGATTCGGCGGGAGTATATTTGACGCGAAGTACTTCTCCATTGACATAAAATTCGTAGGGATGTTGATCATGGTATTTGGATAATGCTCGGATACCATAGTTCGATAAAAACTCCGTTTCATCAAACATTCTTTTAAGCAGCATTTTCATTCGGTGACCACGCAACAATGCCAATAAGTGAGATTCTCCTTTGCCTGGTTCGTGCCAGCGCGAAACAAGTGAGGCTAAGTCAGGGCGATTGGTAAGTACCCATTCTACTCGACGCTTGAAATCGGGTAGCTTTGAAAGCATCTCATCATCCAATATTTCTACGGCAAAAAGCGGAATCAAACCTACCATCGAACGAACTTTCAACAACATACTTTTGCTATCGGGTGTATGAAGAACATCATAGTAAAACTGATCCTCTTCATCCCACAGGCTAATTTTATCATCACCTAAGGATTTCATGGCCGCAGCAATGTGTAAGAAGTGCTCGAAAAATTTAGAGGCCATGTCTTGATAGGCAGGTCTTACCAATGATATTTCGCAAGCAATTCGTAACATATTGAGGGTGTACATTGCCATCCATCCCGTTCCGTCAGCTTGTTCGAGCGAGCCACCTGTTGGTAATTCAGCGCTTCGGTCAAATACCCCTATATTATCAAGCCCTAAGAACCCCCCCGAGAATACGTTATTTCCTTCTGCATCCTTACGATTGACCCACCAAGTAAAATTAAGCAGTAATTTATGGAAGATTCGTTCTAAGAAAGCCACATCACCCTGCCCATTCATTTCGCGATCTATTTCATATACTTTCCAAGTTGCCCAAGCATGAACAGGTGGGTTTACATCAGAAAAATTCCATTCGTAGGCAGGGAGCTGTCCGTTTGGATGCATATAGTACTCACGTAGTACAACGGCCAGTTGCCTTTTTGCAAAATAGGGGTCTAATCTGGCCAATGTAACTGTATGGAAGGCTAAATCCCAAGCTGCAAACCACGGATACTCCCATTTGTCGGGCATGGAGAGAATATTAGCCGTGTACATATGCTTCCAGCTGAGGTTACGAGGGTAAGCACGGCCTTTGAACTCAAATGGCATTTTAGGATCGCCTTTGAGCCACTCATTTACATTATAATAAAAGAATTGTTTGTTCCATAACATACCCGCGAATGCTTGCCGTTGAATGTTGCGCAACTCTGGATCTGCTACATTTTTTTGAAGATCATTATAAAAATCGTCAGCCTCTTTCTTTTCTTAATTGAAAGATATCGTCAAAATTAATAAAAGGGTTTGCCAAGTGTGCGATATTAGAAAAACGCAAACGAATGCTTACACTCTCCCCTGCAGGCACTATGCGCTTATAGTGAGCCGCTGCTTTTGAGCCAATCTGATTCGGATTGACATATTGTTTCTTATTAGTAATAATAAAATTATTTATACCATCCTTGGTATATGAGGATGTATTAGGTTTACTGAAAATTCGTTCCGTATTGGTTTCATTTTCACAAAAAAAGTAATTCATCTGCTCCTTCCAAGTACAATTTATATCTCCCCAACAACCGATGGTTAATCTCCACTTGCCTATTAGCAATACCATTTAGTATTGGTTTGTAGTTGAATTGTTCATATCCCCAAGACCATGTATTACGAAACCATAAGGTCGGCAAGATCGTTAATGGAGCGTCTTTAGTGTATCGGTTATGTGCCGTAATTTTAATAAGCAAATCATTCTTATCGGCTTTTGCATACTCGATAAAAATATCAAAATATCGGTTATTATTAAAAATACCTGTATCTAAAATTTCGTATTCGGGCTGTAAGCGGCTTCTTTTACGATTTTCTTCTGCCAATTTTGCATACGGAAAGGCTACTTGAGGATACTTGTAAAGCATTTTCATATAGGAATGAGTAGGCGTACTATCCAAGTAGTAGTAGAGTTCCTTTACATCCTCTCCGTGATTACCTTCTGGACCTGTTACTCCAAAAAGCCTTTCCTTTATGATAGGGTCATGATGATTCCAAAAGGAGAAAGCTAAACAAATGTGGCCTTTATTATCAGAAATACCTCCTATGCCATCCTCTCCCCAACGATAGGCATAAGAACGAGATAGTTCGTGAGAGATAAACCCCCATGAATCTCCCCAAAAACTATAATCTTCACGGACAGTTCCCCACTGGCGCTCGGCTAAATATGGGCCCCATTTTTTCCATCCTTTATTATCAGCTCGTGCATGGATGCGTTTTCTTTCGGCAGTATCTTTCATAATTCTTCTAATGTGGTGGGTAGTTCCATTAATTCACAAAAATAGCAGAAACAGTTAAATCTCATAGAGTAGTCTCCTTTTTTGGTTACTTTTAAATCATTATAGGAGTATAAAACCCTTTACTTTCTCCACCTTGTGCTTTATTTGTTTTTGCTTGCCTAATGTTTTAATTCTGAATCATGAAAAAGTTTAAATGGTCGACCCTCGGATGGGTAATTTTGGTCTTATTTTTATTTCTAACAACTTTTGGCTTTTATAACAGTCGCGATCGTCACCCTGATTATGCTCTTGACTTAAATATTCAAGCTTCTAATGATTCTGTACATTACAAAGCAGGATTTGCTGCTTTAAAAATTACGCCTACTATAGAAGAAAGATGGATAGATAAGAATAAAGATGCGAAATATATTAAAGCTGACGGCGATACTTTTGAAGATAAAAACAACAATGGGAAATTCGACGCTTATTGGTTAGCAGGTTTTAGTGCCAAGCGAGCAGCGAATGGCGTTCATGACGATTTGTGGGCAAGAACGATGGTATTGGATGACGGTCAGGTAAGAATAGCTGTTGTCTCAATAGATTTAATTGGCTTTCCTCATACCAACGTAGTCAATGTTCGTAAAAAATTAGCTAATAAGTTTGGCATTACCTATACTATTATATGTAGTACACACAACCATGAAGGGCCTGATATGTTAGGGATTTGGGGGGATAGTTTTCTCCAAAGTGGTGTCAATCCAGTATATGAAAAATGGGTAGAAGATAGAATTGTAGCTTCCATAGATAGCGCTGTGCATAATTTAAAAGGTGCTACCCTTCGTGTCACACAAGATTTAACAGGTGCCGAAGCGTTGGTAAAAAGATACCCGCCAGCCCATCATTAAGGATAGCGGCATTTATATTTTACAGGCTTCGGAGGCAAAAACAGATACTACTTTAGGAACTTTCGTAGTATGGGGGAATCATCCCGAAACATTGTGGAGCGACAATACGCTCATCACTTCAGATTTCCCACATTATGTTCGTGAAGGTATAGAAAAGGGGGTATATGATGGACAAACTCTTATGAAGAAAGGGACGGGAGGAATCGTAGTATATGCTAGTGGATGTGTGGGGGGCTAATGACCACCCACCCCAGTCTTAAAGTTAAAGACCCTTTTAAAGATGTTTATTATCAAGAGCCTTCTTTTGAAAAAGCAAAAGCCGAAGGCTTTTCATTGGCTTTTCTAACGCTCAATGCTTTAGAAAAAGCAGATGTTATTACTGGGGGAATTAGTCTGATAGCCAAGACAATTGAATTGCCTTTGGAAAATTCACTTTTTCAATTGGGCATTGCTCTGGGTGTAATTAATAGTGGTTATAGTCGGTGGTTTCATTTCCGAACCGAGATAGCCGCTTGGAAGATGGGTGATGTAAGTTTTATTACTATTCCTGGAGAATTATATCCTGAAATTGCCAATGGAGGTATTGAAACACCTATTGAGGGAGATTTTAAATTAAAAAAAGCCGTTGAAACTCCCCACTCCGTCATCTAATGCCAGGGAAATATAAATTTGTATTAGGATTGGCTAATGACGAATTGGGTTATATCATTCCAAAATCGGAATGGGACAAAGAAGGTCCTTTTCTTTATAAATCTCCCAAGCGTCATTATGGAGAGAGGTCAATTCTATCGGTCCAGAAACAGCACCAATCTTGCACAAGAATTTGAGAGAAATGATTGAAAAGCTCTCTTTGCCTCGTTAATATTCCAAAAATAAGTACCTCTTGATTGTCAAACTTCACAACAACTATGAATAACAGAGAATTTCATCAACAATTATTAAACCAACTTCACCAAAAACAGGAAGAGGTAAAACTTGGCGGTGGGCTAAAAAATATAGCCAAGCATAAAGCAAAAGACAAGCTGACTGCCCGCGAGCGTATCTCTTATTTATTAGATGATGAAAAAGATTTTGTAGAAATAGGCGCATTCGTAGCCGATGGTATGTATGCTGACGAGGGCGGTTTGCCCGTCGGGAGGTGTGGTGATTGGTATCGGGAAAGTTTCTATGAGGCAGTGCGTAATAGTCGCCAATGATGCTACCGTCAAGGCAGGGGCATGGTTTCCGATAACTGCCAAGAAAAACCTTCGAGCGCAAGAAATTGCGATGGAAAATCGCTTGCCTGTTATCTATTTGGTAGACAGTGCAGGTATTTATTTGCCCTTGCAAGCCGATGTATTTGCCGATAAAGAGCATTTTGGACGAATCTTTAGAAATAATGCCCAAATGTCGGCCATGGGCATTTTACAAATTTCGGCTATCATGGGGAGCTGCGTTGCGGGAGGAGCCTATTTACCCATCATGTCGGACGAAGCCTTGATTGTAGAAGGTACGGGTTCTATTTTTTTGGCGGGCCGTATTTGGTAAAGCCTCTATCGGTGAAGATGTAGATGCCGAAACCCTCGGAGGAGCCTCGACCCATTGTGAGATTTCGGGCGTAACCGATAATAAATACCCTGATGATTATGCCTGTTTAGATGCCATCAAACGCATTTTGGATAGAACAGGACATGCACCTAATGCTGGTTTTAATCGCATTGCGTCTATACCTCCACTCAAAAACCCTGATGAAATATTTGATATACTACCCGCCGACCGCAATAAACCTTACAATATGCGCGACATCATCGAGCGCATAGTAGATAATTCTGATTTTGAAGAGTACAAAAAGCTATATGGCCAAACACTCCTCTGCGGCTATGCTCGCGTAGAAGGCTGGGCAGTAGGAGTTGTAGCCAATCAGCGCAAAATAGTTAAAGCTAAAAAAGGAACTGGATTGGCCTCCGAAATGCAAATGGGCGGCGTTATTTATTCAGACGCTGCCGACAAAGCCACGCGCTTTATTATGAATTGCAATCAAAAGAAAATCCCCTTGGTGTTTTTGCATGATGTAACAGGCTTCATGGTAGGAAGTCGTTCTGAACAAGGGGGAATTATTAAAGACGGGGCCAAAATGGTGAATGCCGTTGCCAATTCGGTAGTCCCTAAGTTTACTTTTATAGTGGGCAATTCTTATGGTGCTGGCAACTACGCTATGTGTGGTAAAAGTTACGATCCACGTCTCATTTACGCTTGGCCTACGGCACAGCTCGCTGTGATGAGTGGTATGGCTGCGGCCAAAACCTTATTACAAATTCAAGTTGCTACGCTCAAAGCCAAAGGCAAAACCATTACACCCGAAGCTGAAAATGAACTATTGACCGAAATTACAGAACGATACGAAGAACAGCTTTCACCTTATTATGCAGCGGCTCGCCTTTGGACTGATGGTATTATTGACCCGCGCGAAACCCGTCGAATTATTGCCACAGGTATAGAAGCTGCCAATCACGCACCTATTACCAAGACTTTTAATGTAGGAGTCATTCAAACCTAATCATTGACACCACCATGCACCCAGCCCAAGTAACCATCATTATGCCTGTCTTTAATGGCGCAGCTACTTTGAAACGGGCTGTTGGCTCTATTTTAGCACAAAGTTATCCTCATTGGAAATTGTTAATCCTCGAAGATGGCTCGACAGACAATACGCTTTTTTTAGCACAAAGCTTTGAGGACACACGTATTCAAATCATAAGCGATGGCAAGCACTTAGGCATTGTGGCAAGACTCAACCAAGGTATCGACCTGGTCGAAAGCCCCTATATGGCCCGCATGGATGCCGACGATGTGGCTTCTGCCGACCGTTTGACAAAACAGCTCACCTTTTTAGAAACCAATGCTACCATTGACTTAGCAGGATGTGCCATCCGTATTTTGGATAATAATGGTCGGGCCAAAGGGGTACATATTTTTCCAACCTCTCATGCTCAAATTGTAGCTCGACCCTGGTTAAAGTCCTTATCAGTCGCTCATCCTACTTGGTGTGGACGCACAGGTTGGTTCAAAAAATGGCACTATCAGACATATCTTCGCAATGAAGACCAAGAACTGCTACTTCGGGCTGCTGCTGATAGCCAATACGCCAATCTTTCGGAGGTGCTATTGGATTATTATGACAGTTATTCGGTTTTAAAAAACCTCCAAGCACGCTGGGGATGGATATTGGTTTTATGGACACATTATGCGAAAAAAGGGGATATTCTACACTTTTTGGCAGGAATTACGATGACAAAGCTAAAATTTTTTCGTTCTCTTTTTGCCACTTAGTCTATAAAGGTACTATATTCGGGTAGTTAGAATCCTAAACTTTTCTTAACGATGCGGATAATTCAGACATTTACCGTGCCGATGTCACTGTGTTTTTTGGAAGGTCAGGCAAGATTTTGGCAAGAAAATGGCCATGAACTGCATATTTTGACCGCAGCGGGCGATGAGTTGGTGTCGTTTGGACATCGTTATAGGGTGTCAATACAGGCTATTTCTTTTCGGAGAAGTAGTATCAGTTATTGGCAGGACTTAAAAAGTTTGTATCAACTTGTTTGCTATTTTCGGAAATATAGGCCCGACATTGTTCATGGCAACACCCCCAAAGCTGCCTTGCTCACTATGATAGCTGCAAGACTAACATCTGTACCCACCAGGATTTATGAAATACACGGCTTACCACTCGAAACCGCCAGTTTCTGGGGAAAAATAATGTGGCAACCTATAGAAAAAATAAGCTGCAGCCTTGCGACTCGGGTAATTGCGGTCAGTTCTTCTTTACGCCAATCGGTCATTAAACACAGATTGGTAGCACCCACTAAAATTGTGGTGATCCATCACGGCAGTTGTAATGGTATCGACTCAAGCCATATTTTCAGCCAAAAAAACATTGATTTTACTACTATTGAATTTATCCGAAGGGAGTTAGGGTTGATAGAAGAGAACCCCACTGTGGGGTTTGTAGGAAGGCTTTGTTTGGCAAAAGGAATCCAAGAACTGTACAAAGCATGGCAGATTGTCAAAGCTCATGTACCTGATGCTAAGTTGATACTGATTGGAGAAGAAGACACACGCAAAAGGCCATCAAAAAAATTATTAAATGCCATGGACAAAGACCCTACCATTCTTAGGATTGGGCAAAGGCACAATATAGCCACCTATTATACGCTCATGGATTTTTTGGTGCTTCCAAGCTATCGCGAAGGATTAGGCAATGTGGTTTTGGAAGCCGCAGCCATGGGCAAACCCGCTATTGTGAGCGACGTAACAGGCTTACAAGATGCTGTCGTAGCCGACGAAACAGGTATTTTCTGCCAACCGCGTTCAATACAGGACTTGGTAGAGAAAATCTTATTTTACCTCCAAAATCCAGCAATTAGGCACATTCACGGTATAAAAGCTCAAAAAAGAGTACAAACTTATTTTCAACCCCAAGCCATTTGGCAAGCAAAAAAGGCACTTTATACAGATTTGGCAGAGGCAACCAATTCAGTACCTTTGCAGTATGTATCGCCCATACTTCAAACCACTCATTGACAAGTTGGCTGCCCTTTTGATTTTGGCAATCACACTACCTATCACATTGGTTGTCATTGTGTTGCTGTATTTCTATAATCATGGAAACCCTTTCTTCTTCCAACTCCGTCCTGGCTTGCATGGACGGGTTTTTAGTATTGTTAAATTCAAAACCATGAATGACAAACGCCATCCAAACGGGGAATTATTGCCTGATAACGAGCGACTAACCACTATTGGCAGATTTATCAGAAAAACCTCACTCGACGAGCTTCCCCAACTTATCAATGTTTTGAAAGGGGAAATGTCTTTAGTAGGACCTCGACCGCTTTTGATAGAATATTTACCTTTATACGATGAACATCAGAACCGCCGCCACCATGTAACGCCTGGTATCACGGGCTGGGCACAAGTCAATGGGCGTAATGCTATTTCGTGGGAAGAAAAATTTGAGTATGATATTTGGTATGTTGAAAATGTATCTTTGGGCTTGGACTTGAAAATTTTGTGGATGACCGTTATCAAAGTTTTTAAATCAGAGGGTATCAATGCCAATGTAGCAACAACAATGGAAAAATTTAAAGGAAACTAACCATGCTTTTATACGGAGCCAGTGGCCATGCCAAAGTGATTATCAGTTGTTTAGATGCAAGCAATACATCGGTATCAGCAGTTTTTGATGATGATTTATCTAAAAAAATCATCAAGAATATTCCAGTAGTAGGTAGTTACCAACCTGATTTTAAGGCGGAGGATTCTCTCATCATTGCCATTGGTTATAATCATATTCGCCAAAAAGTGGCTTCGATGGTGCAACACCGCTTTGGAAAAGCCATTCACCCCTCGGCTATTTTAGATGTTGGTGTTCGGGTAGGTGAAGGAAGCGTTATTTTTCATGGTGCTATCTTACAGGCAGATGCTTCAATAGGCAAACACGTCATTGTCAATACAGCCGCAAGTATTGACCACGACTGCATTATCCACGATTTTGTGCATATCGCGCCTCACGCTACCCTTTGCGGCAATGTGCGGGTAGGTGTAGGTACGCTCATTGGGGCAGGCACAATCGTGACACCCAACCTCAGCATTGGACGACAGTGTATGATTGCAGCAGGCAGTGTAATTACCAAAAACATCCCCGATTTTGCTGTGGTGAGAGGAAATCCTGGACGGGTTATTAAGATTGATTATCCTTAAATAGATGAAATAGAAAAAGTCGGACAAGGCGTTTTACCAAATCTTTGGCTTTGATCCAAAAAAGAGTTGAAGCCAATAAAAAACCAAATACAATGGCAAAACCTGCATAACGACTTTCTAAGTATTCATTGAGAAGTACTGCTATCATTATAAAAACGAAAATGCCTGTCATAGATATCAGTAAAAGAAGTATGACAGAATAAAAAAGCCGTATAGCCATGTTTTCGAAATGCTCCTGCATTTCTATTTTCAGTAAATCTGCCCTTGTTTCAAGGTATTTGTACAAATAAGTACGAACCTCTTCGATTTTTTCAAACATTTGATAGGTTTGGCTTTGGGAAATACAGTTTTACACAAAACTCTTTTACTCTCACAAAGCGTTTTGTCATTGTGGTTCGTAACTTTGCCCACTTTTTATTTTCAAAAATATGAATGTAGTTCCTTATAAAGACAAAAACGCTTCGAAGCGTGAGCAAATTGCTGAAATGTTTGACAACGTGTCTCCTAAATATGACTTTTTAAACCATTTTTTGAGTGTAGGTATAGATTTTTACTGGCGTAAACGCGCCATCAAGCTGCTTCAAGCAGAAAAGCCACAAACAATTTTAGATATTGCCACTGGTACGGGCGATTTTGCGATTGAAGCGCTAAAACTCAACCCTAAAAAAATCGTAGGTGTAGATATCTCCGAAGGAATGTTGGCTGTGGGACGCGAAAAAATCAAAAAAATGAAGGTTGAACACCTCATTGAACTTCGTACAGGTGACTCTACGAAGTTGAACTTTGACAGTAACTCTTTCGATGCGGTCATTGCTTCTTTTGGTGTGCGCAATTTCGAAAACTTGCTGGCGGGGCTTACCGAAATGTGTCGCGTAACGAAACCTGGTGGAACGTGCATCGTGTTGGAGTTTTCAAAACCGAAAACTTTCCCTATCAAACAATTATACAACTTTTACTTTCGTTACATTTTACCAATCGTGGGACGACTCGTATCGAAAGATGCCTCTGCTTACACCTATTTGCCCGAATCGGTGCAAGCCTTCCCTGATGGAAATGATTTTTTGAAAGTTTACGAACAAGCGGGTTTTAAAAACACAAAATGTATATCACTCACCTTCGGCGTTTGCTCCATTTACATTGGCAAAAAATAAGTATAAGTCTATTGTTGTTGAGTTTTGGGCTGGCTATGTCTTCGCAAGCTCAAACCTCCAGCTATTTCCGTAAGCATTTAGAGTATTACGACGATAAGCCTATTCATTATGGTTTTTTGTTTGCCTTGCCCATTACGCGGTTTAATGTCGTTCATGACGATTCTTTTTTAGCCCAAGATACGACCCATCGTATTACTTCGCCTTCTTCGGCGGGGTTTAGAATGGGTTTTGTGGTAAATGGCTACTTAAACGAGCATTGGGATATTCGTACTACGCCTTCTGTATCTCTTTATGACCGAATGGTAGAATACGAGTTTGCCAAAGGGGGCAAGCGCAGCGAACTCCGCGAAGCCACTTGGATTGAGCTACCTTTGCTATTCAAATACAAATCGCAACGCCGCCAAAATTCTCGCATGTATATGCTGGCAGGAATGACCTTTGGTTTTGAGACCAACGTCCGCAAGCGGCTTCGCCAAGGCTCTGACTTTCTAAACACCAAAAGTGCCGACCTAACTTTAGATTATGGCTTTGGTTTTGAGCAGTTTTTGGCTTATACTAAATTTTCGCCCGAAATTCGTTTTTCTTCTGGGCTGCTTAATTTGTTCCGTCCTAATAATCAGAATTCCTCCAGCAATGGTATTCGGCGGCTTACTTCTCATAGTGTAACTATTTATTTGATGTTTGAATAAATCCAGCCTTATCGCCATTACAAATCAAAATGCCACCATAAATGGCAAATTTGGAGAATCTTGTTCTCAAAGATGAGGAATGTCTTGTTCTTAAACCGTAAGTTATTCTATTTTTGTGAAACATAAATGCTACCAAGCCTCATCAACCATGGCAGAACCATCGCTTTTGGACGAAATCCCGTCGTTAGATTTAGCCCATTTTACTTCTGAAAACCCTGATAGCAAAGCGCAATTTGTGCAAGATTTGGGCAGAGCGTTCAATAATATTGGGTTTGTTTCCATCAAAAATCATGGCCTTACCGAAGCACTTCGCAACGCGCTCTACATGTCTGTTCAGGCATTTTTTCAACAACCCGATACCATCAAGCAGCAATACGAGTTTTTGGAACTCAATGGCCAACGCGGCTACATTGGCAAAGGGCGTGAAAAAGCCAAGGGTTTCAAAGTAGCTGATTTGAAAGAGTTTTATCATGTAGGTCAGCCTCATCCTGAAGGTGATATGCCTCATAATCTCTTTCCCAAAGAAGTTCCAGATTTTGAAAAATATACTACCCTTGTTTTTGAGATTTTTGAGCATACGGGCAAGACTTTGCTACGCGCGATTGCGCTCTATCTGGGGCTTGAAGAAGGCTATTTTGAAGATAAGGTTCGCAATGGAGATAGTATCTTGCGGGCTCTACATTATTTTCCTCTCGACCCTACCACCGTACCCGATGGAGCCGTACGTGCTGCTGCGCATGGCGATATCAATCTAATTACGCTCTTGATGGGTGCCAGTGCAGAAGGATTGGAAGTACTGCGCCGCGATGGCAAATGGATTGCAATAACCGCACTCCCTGATCAAATTATCGTCAATGTGGGTGATATGCTAGACCGACTGACCAACCATAAACTTAAATCTACGATTCATAGGGTGGTCAATCCTCCCCGTGAAAAAATGAACACGTCGCGCTATTCTATTCCTTTTTTTATGCACCCTCGTGCAGACATGAATCTTTCCTGTTTGGGAAGCTGTATAGATGCTCAACATCCCAAACTTTATGTGGACATGACTGCTGGTGAATTTTTAAACGAAAGGTTAATTGAACTGGGCCTCAAAAAAGCGTGAAAATTCACCCTCCTGTCAGAAAGATAAGGCATATCATCTTTTTGAAAGATGTGCTGATTCTCGCTGTCACTTGTTTTGGCGGACCACAAGTACACCTTCTACTTTTCTTGGAACGATTAGTTAAAAAACGTCGCTATTTGTCTGAAGCCGAACTACTAGAACTGCAAGCTCTTTGTCAAATCCTACCTGGGCCAACCTCTACCCAAACCATTACAGCCTTGGGTTTTAAAATTGGCGGCTCTCGATTGGCATACCTGACAGTATTGGTTTGGTCACTCCCTGCTGTCATTGTAATGACCTTGACAGCTTTGGGTATTTTTTACCTGCAAGAAAAACAAATTTCGCTCTCCTTTATGCGCTTTGTACAGCCCATGGCCATCGGCTTTTTGGCTTTTGGAGGCTATACTATTGGCAAAAAGGTCATTCTCGACCATCTTCATTGGTTTATTTTGATGGCATCTGCTTTAACGGCTTATTTCTTCCCATCACCTTACATGACTCCTATTGTAATTGTACTGGGAGGAGTTGTAACAGCCTTACGTTTTCAGCGTTTTGATAGAGTGGATAAAACACCCATAAAAATTAAATGGGACAACTTTTTCTTGTGGTTGGTGGTGTTGGTGATATGGCTATTTTAGGAAAAAATTACACAATCACTACCCATTCGCTTGTTTGAAAATTTTTTATCGAATGGTAGTTTGGTTTTTGGAGGTGGACAGGTATTAAATCCCATGCTCTGCAGAATTTGTGGAATTCAAGAAATATTTAACCCAACAGGAGTTTTTGACAGGTATGGCAGTATCTCAAATCGTGCCAGGCCCATTGTTCTCTATTGCCTCGTATGTCGGAACACTTTCTATGCGTAGTGACGGTATTTTAGGGCAAATTGGAGGAAGCCTCTCTGCTTCCATAGGGATTTTCCTACCAGGTACTTTTTTGATATTTTTTGTGTATCATTTTTGGAATGAACTAAAAAGATACCGTGGCGTACGAGCTTCATTAGAAGGTATCAATGCCGCCAGTGTAGGACTAACGGCGGCAGCGGCGACACGTATGTTTTTGGCGACCTCAACAGATATCACCGACATCGGAAGTATTTTAATTACCCTTCTACTCCTTTATTTTACCAAAATTCCACCTTATCTCATTATTTTGGGTGGGATTTTCGTTGGATTACTTTTCTAAAACTTTTTTTCATTTTTCAAACTAACCAAAATGACCAAATTAAAAATTACACTTTTTGCTTTTATCGCCTCTATAAGTCTGTCTTGGGCTGGTAGCCCAATGGACGAAGGCATGTGGCTCCCATCGTTGATTGGCAAAAATGAAGCCCAAATGAAAAAACAAGGCTTCAAACTTACTGCCAAAGATATTTATGATATCAATAAGGCCAGTCTCAAAGATGCCATTGTGATGATGGGGGGAGGCTTTTGTACAGGCGAGATTGTTTCCAATAAAGGATTACTTTTTACCAACCACCACTGCGGCTATGATGCTATTGCTACCCTTTCTACGCCGCAATACAATATCTTAGACAATGGTTTTTGGGCAAAAACAAATGCCGAAGAACGCCCAGTGGAAGGCTTGTTTGTAGATATTTTGGTACGGATGGAAGATGTAACCGATAAAATCCTGCCCCAACTTAGCGGACTCGATGAAAAAGCCCGTGCGGCCAAAGTCAATTCGCTGGGGTCGGAACTCTCCAAGAAAGCGGCTGAAGGTACTACCTACAACGCTTCGGTGAGGGAGTTTGCCAAAGGAAATGCCTACTATCTATTTGTCTTTGAGAAGTTTACAGATATACGCTTGGTGGGTACACCGCCGCAGAGCATTGGTAAATATGGCGGCGATACCGACAACTGGGTATGGCCACGCCACACGGGTGATTTCTCTGTATTTCGGATTTATGCAAATAAAGAAAATAAAGGGGCTGATTACAGCAAAGAGAACGTGCCTTATACGCCCAAAAAATTCTTACCTGTGTCGCTCAAAGGCATCAAACCAGGCGATTTTACGATGGTGTTTGGCTTTCCGGGACGTACCAACCGCTACGAGTCTTCGATGGGCGTAAAATTGGCGATTGACAAGATAAACGGCAGTATTGTCAAAAATCGCGATATACGCCTCAAGGCTTGGAAAGAAGAAATGGACAAAAGTGTGGCTACCAAACTCATGCTTGCCAGCGAATATGCCAGTATTGCCAACTATTGGAAATACTTTATCGGCCAAACCGAACAGCTCAAACACCTCAAGGTTTATGACCAAAAAGTGACCCAAGAAGCCGAATTTAAGGCTTGGGCCAAAGACAAACCCGACTATGAAAATCTATTTGAAGAATGGCAAAAGGCATATACTGCCTATGAGCCATATGCCATGCACGGGCAATACCTCAATCAGGGGATTTTTGGGACAACCATCGCCCCAGTAGCTATTACGGCATCGCGTTTGGAAACGAGCTTGAAAGGAACTAATGAAAACGTGGTCAAACAAATGACCGATAACCTTAAAAATGGCGCAGATGATTTTTATAAAAGTTTCAACCTGCCCTCCGACCAAAAAATCTTGGCCCAAACCCTCTTAGCATTTTATGAGGATATTCCCAAAGACCAACACCCAGACATAGTGGCAGAAATCCTGAATAAGTTTTCAGCTGGCACACCCGCCGAATCATTTCGGCAGTTTGCACAGGAGGTGTATCTCAATGGTCTTTTTTCTTCCAAAGAACACTACTTAAAGTTTTTGGAAAAACCCACCCACGAAGTCCTCACCAACGACTGGGCATACAGATATTATCAAAGTTTCAGAAATAATTACTTGCTAAAGTTTAGCAAATTTTCTTCTGCTTTTCAAGAATCCGACAAAAAATTTTCCCGTACTTACATCAAGGGGTTAGGCGAGATGAACCCCGCTTTGGTGCAATATCCCGATGCCAACAGCACATTGCGGGTCAGCTACGGCAATGTCCAAGACTATGACCCTCGCGATGGCGTACACTACAAATACCGTACTACTATGACAGGCATCATTGAGAAATATAAACCCAAAGACGATGAGTTTGACCTGCCCACCAATTTCGTAGCACTTTATAAAGCCAAAGATTTTGGACAATATGCCGACAAAGAGGGTGATGTGCCTGTGGGCTTTATTACCAATAACGATATTACTGGCGGAAACTCTGGAAGTCCTGTCTTGAATGCCAAAGGAGAATTGATTGGCTTGGCCTTCGATGGTAACTGGGAGGCGATGTCGGGCGATATTGTTTTTGACAAAAAATACAAACGGTGCATCAATGTGGACATTCGTTATGTGCTTTGGTGTATCGAAAAACTCGGCGGTTCGGATTTAGTGAAGGAGTTGAAAGTAGTCAAATAACTCTATTTTTAAAGGGCGTTGATAACGCCCTTTATTTTTTCTTCATTCTTACCTGTAATGGAAAATTAGGTCCCGGGCTACATTGACACTCATTTTTGATGAGTTGTATGGTTTTATCTTCAAAAAACCCGCAACGATTATAAACTCTTATGGTATAAATCTGAGTTATATTTGATAGATTATTAATAATTAATCCATCTTGGGGAATCGGTTTTGCATTTTCATAATTCTTGTTCCCCGTATAAGTACTACCCATTGAATAATCAAACCTTTCTCCTTCAGAAATATTTTCTATTAAGATTTGTGCATCGGATTTAGCCGAATCGCCTAAACAAGTTGCTGGACGGGAAGTTAACCCAAAGCTTGGTTTTATCGCCAAAGCTACCTTTACGGGTATGCGTTGAGTACTTACACAACCTAATTGTACTAATGATTTTCCTTCAGCATAATATGTTCCAATCTGGGTAGGTTTGAAACTTGTAGAATTGCCCATTAGTAGAGTGCCATTAGAGGGTGTGTCATACCAATCTACGGTGGTATTTTCGGGAACAATTGCTGTAAGAGTAGGCAAGGTATCATCTAAACAAACACGACTGGGCACAGATACGGTTATATTGATTGGCAAACAGTTACAGTCAAAGTGTGCAATTTCGATGGTTTGATCTGTACTACAATTAAGTTCACCAAAAACACGAATAGTATATTTTTGAGCTACCGCAGGATTATTGATATTTCTAATTAAGATGCTATCGTTGAGCACTTCAAAGGCATCATCAAATGTTCGGTTCCCAACATACTTATCTCCCAGAGAGAAATCGTATTTCGCGCCATTTTTTAAGTTTTTTATCTTGATTATAGCATCATTTTGTGCCGTATTTTGCACACAAGAGGGTTTTATGGCTTCGAGGTTGAAAGAAGGCAGTTCATTGACAAAAGCATAGGAGGGCGCACGAACCGTCGCCTTGCAGTTGGTCAAGGTATCGCGTGCTTCGGCATAATAAATACCCGCTTGGCTGGGTTTGAAAAATACATCCCCACGCTTCAATAAATTACCACCTATCGGAGCATCATACCAATCCACTGTTATGCCAGAATCCACAAAACCCTTGACAGTCCGCAAAGTGTCGCCTTCACAGATAGCCTGACTTTCAGGAACAACAAAAGGCGGACGAGGACACTCACAAAGCCGTGGCTCAAAAACCAATACTGAATCTGTATAACAGCCCGTAGAATCAAACACACGGAAACTGTAAAACTCCGCAGCTAATGGATTAGCCAAGTTTTTCAACACTACCCCATCCAAAGGTAAGTCGGTGGCAGTATCATAGGTCTTATTTCCTGTGTAGGTATTGCCTTTGGTATAGTCATAGCGTTTGCCATGCTTAACCTCCAATAAAGTAATCTTCGCATCAGCCAATACTTCTGTCCCATTGCATGTACCTCGAGTCACTACTCCCTGAAAAGAAGGATGAGGGTTCACAAAAGCATAGGAAGGCACTCGGACAAGTCCTTTACAACCCGAAATAGTATCTCGTGCTTCGGCGTAGTAAATACCCGCTTGGCTGGGCTTAAAGAAAACAGACCCTTTCTTAAGTAGATTTCCCTGCTCGTCGTACCAATCTACCGTTACCCCTGGTTCTACAAAACCCCTAATAGTACGTAGTGTGTCGCTATCGCAAATACTTTGGCTTTCTGGGACTACAAAAGGCGGTGCTGGGCAAATACAATCGCGGTGCGCCAGCATGGCTATACGATCAGCAAAGCAGCCCGTGGAGTCAAAAATTCGTATTGTATAGGCTGTACTTATCAATGGATTAGAAAGCGTATCGACCAGTATTCCATTGGAAGGAATGGGCACGGCCGTAGTATATGTCTTATTGCCAGTATAAGTATTTCCTACCGAGAAATCGTAGCGTTTTCCGTCGATTAGCTCCAAAACTTGTAGTTTTCCATCTTTGCGTGCATTGAGTCCATCGCAAGAAGTAGAGATGGTAGTGGCATTAAAAGTAGGCACTGGGTGGATAACAACCTCCGCTACTGCACGTATGTTACTCACGCAGTTGGACACTTCTTGACGAGCTGCTACATAAATCTTACCTGCCGACGAAGGCTTGAAAGTAAGTATACCTGCTGCTAATAAAGTCCCTCCAGAAGGTGCATCATACCAGTCGGCAGTTACGCCTGAACTTACCAATGCACTAAGCGTTTGAAGTGTATCGCCTTCACAAATTGTTTGAAGTGCTGGACTGACCGAGATTGGAAGACCTGGGCATTGACAATTAGGTGCGTTTATTTCGAGCGTTGTATCACAGCTGTTTTTAGAAAAAGTAAGTATTGCTTTTGTGTCTATCATTATGCCGCTAACGCTAAACAAGCTATCAGATTGCACAACTGTTCCCTGCACAGCGGCAACACCCCCATTGGATTTACCATAAACGGTATAAGTTTTCAAAGAAGGTGCACAAATGACCGAATCAAGCACAAAAACAGGCTTTGGTTTCACTTGTACATTTACTGTATCTATTTTGGAACATGTTGTTTGAATAACTTCAATCGAGTATTTACCATTCATGATAGGCTGCATATTTTCCAAAATCAATACATGGCTACTACTTATCACAATACCTGCTGGGTTTTTCCACAGATAAGTGGCATTGGGGAGGGGAATTGTGGATAACTTTAAGGTATCTCCTACACACACTGGGTCAGTTGGAGGTCGTATTTATCTGGGGTAAAGGTTTTATGAGTGTCCGGATGGTATCTGAATAGGTACAGCCGCCTAAAGAGGCGGTGGCTTCGTCAAAGCCCCGAATGGCTTATTGTTGCCTTGGGTTGGATAATTAAAGGTCTGTTGTCACCAATTGCTTTGGCCCCTGCCAAACAAATACTGTTCCCAATGGTGCGCCCTTGGCTTTGGAGTTTTAGAGTATCTCCTTCACAAAATGGCGAATTGCTCGTTAAAGTAAAGGTTGGTTGTTTCTTAACGGCTACCTCTACAGTATCATAATTCACGCAGTTGTCGAGGGTTACTTTCAGCACATATTTACCTGCACTACTTAATGCTGCGCTGGGCATGGTCAATACGGGGGTTGTTACTTATCACCCCCCATCATTCAATTTAGACCATTCATATACTGCCCCAATTCCTGCATTTTCGGCAGTAAGGCGCAATGTCTTTTTCGCAAATAGGCACATTATTCAAAATTTTGGCCACTGGTAGCGGAAATACTTTAAAAGTGAGCGTATCTGTTTTGGTACAGCCATTGAATTTCACCGTTACTGATAGAGGCCACTCAAATTAGATGTGCGTTGGTAATAATGGGGTTTTGCTGAAAACTTACAAACTCGTTGGCCCCCGACCACTCAAAAGTGGCTCCTGAAGGTGGATTGTTGGTGAAAAGTTTGATAGAATCTCCAAAACAAATGGGATTATTACTTCTATGTTAAATGAGGTAGGGGTTTCACCAAAATATCAATGGTGTCTGTTTTAGTGCATCCATTTTTTGATACCACCAATACGTATTTTCCTGACTCTGTTGGTGTGACGTTTATGAGTTGAATAATGGCTTTTGTCCTATCTCACACCAGTGGGGTTTTTCCAAAGGTAGGTTGCCCCTATGCCAGCATCTGCCGCCGTGAGTTTAAGCGTATCACCACTACAAATAGGCGCATTTATCATGGCTTTTGCCAAGGGCAAAGCTATCACACCTACATTAGCGGTATCTGTTTGACTACATCCATTGAGCGTTACCTTGACTTGGTAAGTACCTGCTTTGGCAAGGGTCATTTGTGGAATAATCAGTAGCGAGTCGGTCGAGACGACTTGGTTGTTGGCATTTGTCCATTCATAGACGGCATTAGGTACTTGCGGTGTTTTTAAGCTAAGTACACTATTTTGACAAACTGTTGCTCCTTCGGTAGTGGCTACTGGTAGAGGTTTTACCAATACGGTGGTCGTGTCAGTCGCAATGCATCCATTGAGCGTTACTACTACCACATACTCACCCGACATATCGGGTTGAGCATTGACTCTGAGTGGGCTACGTTGGGTAGCGTTAAAACCACCAGGCCCTATCCATTGGTAAGTTGCATTGGTGTTTGCAGGTGTATTGAGTTGTAAATCTTGCCCTTGGCAAAGTGCGCTGTTGGAAGTTGGTGCTACATCAGGTAGTGACTTTATTGTCAGTTTAATAGGGGTGCGTGTGTTACTCACACAAGTTCTTACAGTAATGTCTGTTCGGCGTGTTTCGGCATAAAAAGTATAAGTACCCACGGCTGTTTCTGTGGGGGCGTAGCTTGTAGTATCAGTAGCTATTTTGTTGCCGCCGTTGGGTGAGTCATACCAATCTACGGTTTCGTTTATACCTACCGTTGCTTGCAGAGCAGGGATTGTTTCTTGTAAACAAATGGTTTTGTCGCCATTATTTACGGGAGGTTTCAAATCGGGGCATTGACAATCGGGCTTTTGGACGATTATCTTTTGTTCACAACCATCCAAATTAGTGACCGTAACGGTAACAGATGGGTTTCCTACTGGATTGATAGCAATTATTTCATAACGACCATTGGAAAAGTTGACAACAGCCCCTTCAGAGGCCGTAACACTCACCCCTGATATTTCGGTAGTTAGCCAAATTACAAAATTTGATAAATCTTGTCCGCAAACTGTAGAATCTATCGTTAGTTTTGGAAGTTTTGCAATCGTCAGCGAGATGGGGGTACGTGTATTGCTCACGCAGTCATTGATTAGGTGGCGGGTTTGGGCATAAAAAGTACCTGCCGCTTGCGGTACAAAACTGGTACTTCCTACTAAAATGGGGACACCTCCTGAAGCTGTCTCATACCAATCAACGGTTTCATTGTCCCCAACGCTGACTGCAAGTGCGGGAAGGGGTTTATCTTCACATATTTTTTGATTGCCTTCACTCACAGGCGCATTTATCTGTGGGCAAGAGCAATCTGGTGCGGCGATGGCCTGTGATACAAGGCAGCCTTTATTTGAAGTAACACTGATAGTCAGTGGGTTGGTGGTGGTTTTTATGGCAGAAATCACATAAACAGGAGACATTTGTGGGGTTATGACCCCATCATTGGCTGCTACAACGCCACCCTCAGCCGTCAAATCGACGGTATATGATTTTAAATTGGGTGCACAAGCAGCATCTATTACCGAAAGTTTGGGTGTTGGATATACTTCTACTCTCGCTGTATCTTCGTCGTTGCAACTACCCAAAGTTACAATAAGTCGATAAATCCCCGCATCAGCATCCCCTACGTTTGTCAATGTCCATTCCCTATCAGACGATACGAGGCTATTCCCTTTTCGCCACTCATACACCGCACCCACGCCCGCATCGGCTGCCGACAAAGTAATATTGCCTCCTTCGCATACAGGCGGAGAAGCAGAGCCAATGGCAATGGGGTTGGGATTAACTGTTATTTGAATACGCGCAGTATCTCTGCACGATTCAAGCTCACAATCAGTTCATAGATTCCTGTGGCATCGATGGTGCTGTTCTCAATCTTAGGGTTTTGTTCTGAAGAAGTAAACCCATTCGGTCCTGACCACTCATATCGTGTAGCGGTGGGGTTGGTTTGAACAGCAAACTGGATTGTTTCTTTGGCACAAAGAGGTGCTACACTTTGAAGGGTTATTATCGGTAAAGGTTTGACCAATACCTCTACTGTGTCGCGGCTAATACAATTGTTTTTGAGACCGTCAGAAAATACTTGCCCGCATCGGTTAAAGCTGCTTTTGGTACTGTGAAAGAAGCACTGCTACTAATGACATTACTTGTGTTTCGCCATTCATACTAGCGCCCCTAAACCCGCATCTTTGGCCGTAAAATTAAGTGGGCTGTCTTCACAAACCGCACTATTGGTGAGTGCCTCTGCCATTGGGTTTTCATGCACTACGACCTCTACACTTGAGCTACTACTACATCCATTAAGAGTAACCGTAAGCGAATATTTACTACTTTGATTGGGGTTGGATATTGGTAATAATTGGGTTTTGATCGTTAGTCCTTGAAAAACCATTGGGACCCGTCCAACTATATATTGCGCCTATTCCTGCATCGGCTGCCGTAAGTGCGAGAGTTTGACCAGCACACTTAGGACTGTTGGAGGCCGCTTGTGCCAAAGGGCGATCTTTAATGACCACTTCTGTTGTTGCTGTTTGGAAGCAACCATCGGCATTGGTTACTTTCACCGCATATGTTCCCGTGTTTGCCAATGCCGCTGACGCAATATCAAAAGAGGCCAAAGTAGAAACAATATTATTCGCGGCATTTCGCCACTCATAACTGACTCCACCAGAAGCTGAGAGTGTTATTTTATCCCCTATACAAACTGGCCCAGTGTTGGTAGCGGTAGGCTGTGGCTTTGGATTAATTTTAATTTGCTGATTAACAACCGTTTGGCAGTTTTTGTCGCTTGTTACGGTAACCGTATAAGTAGTAGTAGTACTTGGACTGGCTGTGATGGTCGGCGTGTTAGCCCCAGTACTCCAACTATAAGTACCGCCACCCGTGGCAGTGAGGATTGCCGACTCGCCAGCACAGAGAATCGCATCATTGTTGGCCAATCCTGAAGTTTCTGCTACTGCAACACTAACGACTGGATTTGGATTGATGGTAAGCGTAGTGGTATTGTTGGCAGTAATGGGTTGAAAGCAAGCACCTGCAATGGCGCGTTGTACGCTGTCTATTTTTAGGACGGCTCCGTTTTGGGCATTGGTGAGGGCAGCCGTCTGAAACACCCCATTGCCTTGGCTATCTGTGGTAATAGAGGTGGTCAAACCAGTAGTAGATCCAATGGTATATTTTAGGTTAAAAGTTGTATTGGGGCGAAGCCCTGAAAAGGAAACAGTGCTTTTTGCTCCTTCACAAACCCCATTGACCGACATGCAACCAAAAACAGTGGGCGTTTGGTCGTTCCCTACAAAAATATCTACTTTATTGGTTTCGGCAGAAGTGGGTTGAGTACCCGTTAGCACGATTGTTCCTGTCAATTTAAAACCCAATCCAAAGTCAATATTCTTGATTGTCCAGTTGTTTAAACCTGCTCCACTGAAACTACCAATATTGTTGCCATTGATCATTACATTGTTGAAAGCTACTGTCCCCGTAGGTTCGTTTTGGCTTCCCAGCAGTATCTGCATAACATTCATGGTACAGGCATTTTGGCCTGAACGATAGGTGTTGATGGCTGCCAATACATTGGGGTAAGTGAGTGTAAATGTACCTGCACTATTGATAACCGTAGCCAAGAGTTGGTTGGCAACGGGGTCGTATTCGTAGGTTATTTCATTGTTGCCTGTTCTCCAAGTTACATCTGCCTGACTACGACGTGGCGGGGCAATTCCCAAATCAGGAATACCCAAGTAAAGTTCTTTTTCGGCTGGCCGATTGAAAGCCCGGTAACGTACACCGATAGTTGAAGTAAAGCCCACTGGCGCGCCAGGTGAAACAACAGGCGAAGGCAATGCGGCATTGATACCAATACTGTAGTTGACAACAGACGACTGACAGCTATTGGCATCGGTTACTTGATAGGTTAAAGTTGCTACCCCTATGTTTGAGGGGTTGATGGTAGCTGTGCCATCATTGTTATTATTTAAAGCCAATAGGTTACTTCCTTCAACTACTTGCCAATTATGTGTATAGGGCGTGGTTCCTCCACTAGAGTTTGCATTGAGAACAATGGTATTGTCTTTACAAAGATTGGTAGGCCCCGTAATACTCGCAATGGGAGTGGGATTGACTTTCAGCACAACAGTAGCCGTATCGGTACAGCCATCTAACGTTACAATGAGGGTATATGTACCATTATTGGACGAGGTAGCACTGCCTATGGTTGGATTTTGTATATTACTTGTAAAACCCTCTGGCCCAGTCCAAGCATATATTGCATTGGCAATCGTAGGCGTTGTTGATAAACTCACAGGTTTTCCTACGCATACGATGTTTGGCAGAATATTAGCCGAAATTTCAGGTTTGGTTTTGGTAGAAACTGTTACGCTACCATTCATCGTAGCTGCACAAACGGGTGTTGTGTTAGAAGAGGCTTCTACAGTATAACTGCCTGCTATGAGCTGGTTTCCAAAATTGAGAGACATTCCCGTTCCAGGGAGTGCATTGTCTATGCTTTGCCCATCGCGTTTGAGTTGATAATTAAATCCTGTTTCCGAACCACTTAGCCCTACCAATACGCCATTGCCTCCGTCGCAATAAGCGCCGCCCCCTGTTACATTGTATTTTTGAGGTTGTGGATGGGCTGTTACAGTGACATTTTTTTGCGCGATACACCCTTCTTTTGTGTCGGTTACTTTTACACTATAAGTAGTAGTGGTATTGGGTGAAACCGTCCGAGAAGGATTGGTAGTGGCATTTTCCCATTCATAGATTAGGTTGCCTGTCGCCCCAGTCGCGCTGGCTGTGAGTGATACAGGCTGACCCGCACAAACCGGGTTAGGGCTGGCAGTTAGGTCAATGTTGATGGCTTCTAAAGCCCTTAGATCGGCGGCCCGTTTGAGAGTACAACCGCGGCTGTCTCTGATAGTTACCTCTACCAATAAATAATCGTTTGTAGTGAAAGTATGAGGATTTCCCGTTTGGCCATCATGCCAAGTGTAGGTGTAACCTACACCGCTTCCACCTGAAGCTACGACAGTATATTGCATACTTTCGCCTTTGCATATATTTTCGTCCGAAAATTGGAGTGTTGCTTCCAATGGGGGTAATTCATTCACTACTATGCTTCCATTCATCATGACTGTGCAAGCAGGACTGGTATTGGTTGTTGCCTTGACTTGATACGTACCACCAAAATAATTCCCCAAAGCCAACACGCTCCCTGTCCCTATTTTTCCTTGGCCAATGTTATTATTATTTTTAATAAGTTCGTATAAGATACCCGGTTGCGAGCCACTCAACGACAAAGGAATACCATCCACTCCCGCACAAATAGTGAGGTCGTTGGGTGCGGTGAGATTGAAAATCTGCGGTTTAGGAATTATGTTTATTTGAATAGTGTCATTGTTGGTACAAGTGTTTGCATCAGCGACGGTTACAATATAAGAAGTAGTAGAAGTAGGCATTACAGTCTTAGTGTTACCCATACCTAGTCCATTATTCCATGTATAAGAGTAATTGGGTGTACCATTCGATGCCACTGCTAATAATGTAGCTGAATTACCCTCACAAATGGTTTGGTCATTACCTGCATTGATTTTGGGAATAGGATTAATCTTTACTAACGTTGTAGCTGTATTCTGACAGCCACTCGCTGTATAAACTCGCAAAGTGTACGTTCCTGCATCAGCCAATTGCACGTTAGTGATATTGAACTGTTGGTTGTTGGATACCACTCCGCCATTCGGACCCGTCCATTCATAATTTACACCCGTACCTGCATTAGAAGCCGATAACGAAATAGTCGTACCAACACAAGCTGGCGATGTATTTAAGGCAGATGCAATCAGTTGAGTAGGTTGGGAAACATTTGTGTTGGAAGTAACAATAGAGCAGCCATTGGCATCTGTGATTCTTACCCGATAAGTTCCAACCGTCAAACCCAAAAAAACATTAGAGGTTTGATTAGTACTAAACCCTGTACAATTGCTTCCACTACATAGTGCATACTGTAATAATCCTGTGCCCCCGCTGGTGATTACGGTCAATTTTCCATCATTTCCGCCAAAACAGGTGGTATTGGTAGGAGTTACCGACGCTGTAAGTTGGCTGGGCTGATTGATGGTATAAGAAGCAGTCAGTTTACAACCATCCGCATCGGTTACTGTAACTGTGTAAACTCCTGCTGACAACCCACTTACATCTTCGGTTGTAGCAATGATAGTGTTACTACTGTTTTTCCATTCATACTGCGTAATGGTAGTAATACTACTGGCTGTGATGTCTATTTTACCATTAGCCCCTCCAAAACAATTCACATGAGTAATGTCTCCAGTAATATTGATTTGGATAGGTTCTACAATCGTTGCTGAAGCAACTGTATTACAACCCTTAATGTCTCTAACTGCTACTTCATAAGACCCAGCAGGCCGTCCTACAATACTGCCTGTTCCAGTAGTACCATCTGACCACGAGTAACTATAAGGCGCGGTACCTCCAGTCACATTGACTGTAATAGTTCGTCTGTTCCATCAAAACAGCTCACATTTTTGACGGTCTTTACATTGGCAGTCATAGCCACGGGCTGATTTATCGCAATCATTCTTGACAAAACACATCCATTTGCATCTTTGACCGAAACAGTATAATTACCTGCTGAGAGGTTATTAAAAACATTATTGGTCTGATAAATCCCATTGTCGAGTTTGTATTGCAAAGGAGCAGTACCACTGGCCGTGACTGTAATACTTCCGTTGGATTGTCCATTGCAAATAGCATCGGTTTTAGTAACACTACTGATGGTGGGTAATTGGTTTACCGTTACTTTTATGTCATCATTAGCTTTACAGCCTTTAGTATCTGTCACTATTACATTATAAATCGTTGTGGTACTTGGTAATACTACCTGACTGGCGTTGTTGTTAAGTCCATTGTCCCACGTATAAGAATAACTTGGTGTACCTCCACTGGCAGTAGCCGTAAAATTGACCGAATTACCTATACAAATGATTTGATCTGCCCCTAAGTTTACGGTGGGTTTGGGTTGAATAGTAATCGTAAATGTCTCAGCTTTACTGGTACAGCCATTAGCTGACCCCGTGACACTAAAAGTACCACTAATAGGCGAGTTAGTTGTGTTGGTAGCAGTAAAAACGGGGATTTGCCCCGTACCAATTGTTTGATTAAGTCCAATGGCTGTATTATTGAGTTGCCAGTTAAAAGTAGCAGAGGGAGTTGATGAAAAGTCAACTAAATCAATGCTCGTACCTGCACAGTATTCCAAGGGTGTGGTGGAAGTAGTTGGTAAGGTAAGTTTTGGAATGGCATAAACAGTCAAAGCAACAGGATTGGAGGCAATCCGGCAATATCCTATTCCAATGTTGCCTTGTTCGGCAGCTAAGAGGCGATATTTAGTACCAGCAGGTGCGGAAGAAACGGCTGTATTGAGCGAATTAGCTCCAGTAATATCACTCCAAGTTATTCCATTGTCGCTACTTTGTTGCCACTGGAACTGCGGACTGCTATACCCTGGGGAAATGACTCCGCTCAGATTTACAGCCCCACCCTCGCAGATACTGGGCACATTGGCATTGACAGAAATCGTAGGGCCACAAGGGCGAAAAGTAATATCATCTAACAACAAATCGTTACCACATCCTCCTGGCGCATTGTTGATAATCTTCAAAATTACTTGCGTTTGACTGGCCGGTGTTGTACAAACAAAACCATACTGTTTCCATGTCAAAGAAGAGGACTCTGTGATATTTCCCGTACTGTAAGTACCCAATAGCGTTCCATTCAGTGACTCAATCCGAAAGGTTAGGTTGGGGTCAATCCCTGCTCCACTACACGCTGTAGGTACCAGTATGTTGGCAATCCATGCTGCAAACTCGTAAGTTGTGTTGCCACAAAGGCCGCTAATGGTTTGCTTATAAAATTCGCCTACCGTATAGGACGCATTGTAAATGGCCATTCGACCATTTACATCATTAGGTGTATGGTCTTCGGTAGCAGTAAACCATGAATTACTAAAACAGCCCGATGTTGTATTTGTAACGGCATAATTACCATCATTTGGGCATTGATTTGATTGTTGATTGTAAGTCGTACTTGCTCCCGAAGCAGCAGTAGCCAACGAAGTAAATCCCGTGCCTGTACCAAAAGTTACGTTTACGACGGGATCACCCAAACTTCCTGTACAAGTCTGCGCCTCCCCTTTCTTTGCAGATAACAAAACAATTGTTATCTGCAAAATAAGGTATTTTAAAAGTAAGTTTTTGACTTTATAGCACATTCACACACAATTGGCATAATTGTGTGAACAAGAAGCCAAAATCGTGCCATTTAGAAGGTTAATAGCATGTTTACTCCCAAATTACGCTTTCTTTTCCTTCATACCATGGTTCAATCTTAAGAGCGTAGTTTTTCTCTATTACATTCCTTTTGATTTTCATTGTAGGTGTCAGCATATTATTTTCTACCGTCCAAGCTTCTTTCATTATTACAATTTTTTGAACACGTTCATAAGATTTAAGTACAGGGTTCAAATCAGAAAGAGTATTCGTTAAACTTTCGTTGATGGTTGTTTTGTCGGCATCTTTGGCCAAATCAGACAAAACAACCAATGCAATCGGCTGCGGTAAGCTCTGCCCTACGATACAGATTTGATCAATCATTTTATTGTCCGCAAACCCAAATTCGATTTGAGATGGAGCAATATACTCACCTTTGGAAGTTTTATACATTTCCTTCACCCTACCTGTTATTTTGAGGTAATTTTCGTCATCTAATTCGCCCACATCCCCTGTATGAATCCAGCCATCAGCATCAATCGTTTCAGCAGTCATGGCAGGTTCTTTGTAGTAGCCTGTCATGTTCCAAGCCGAACGAGTCAGGATTTCGCCTGTGTTTGCATCAATTTTAACTTCCATGCCTGGGTAAAGTTTTCCAACACTTCCGTCTTTGGGATTTTGGGCGGGCATCATACATACTGCTCCAAGGTTTTCTGTCATGCCGTATGCCTCGCTGATATGAATGCCCAGCTTTCTAAACCATTTAATCAAGGAAGTAGGCATAGGAGCTGCCCCAGTCAGCACAAGTTTAGCATCGTTGAGCCCCAATCCTTTTCTGATTTTTTCTTCACAATACCACTCAAAATAGGGATTTTAAGAAACATATCTAATTTTTTCTGTGGCATTTTACTCAAAATACCCAACTGGAATTTTGTCCAAATACGAGGTACCGCTAAGAAATGGGTCGGACTTGCTTCTGCCAAGTTTTTGGCAAAAGTATCCAGCGACTCTGCAAAATATATTGTTCCTCCTGTGCCGATACTCGTGGCTTCAACAATGTTTCGTTCGGCAATATGACAAAGGGGTAAATAAGAAAAAAAGCGGGTCTCAGGCAAATCATACCTTACAATCTCCTTGGTATTTTCTACACAAGCTGCCACTGCCCCAAAAGTAGCCATTACTCCTTTGGGATTTCCAGTAGTACCAGAGGTATAAATAATCGAGAATATATCGTCGAGAGCTGGAACTGGACTTTCTTTTAAAGGCTCATTTTTTGCTAAAATGTCATTCCATTGTAAATGCTCCTTATCAGGATTATAAGTGGGAAACGAAATACACTTTACCCCCTTAGGAATACCCGATTTCATCCCCTTCCAATCATCAAGTTTACCTACAAATAGGACGGAACATCCGCTATGAACCAGTACATGATTGAGCTGATCGGCAGTAAGTGTAGCATAAAAAGGTACAGATACATGTCCAGACATCATAATAGCCAAATCAGTAATAATCCACTCCGCACAATTTTTAGATACCAAGCCAATGTTGCTATGTGGCGGCAAATCCAATGATTTTAGGTACGTGGCCATCCGTCTTACCTGATTTCCCGTTTCTGCCCAAGTAAAATCTTTCCATTGATCGCCAAAAGGTTGGCGCAAGAAAACAGCGTTGGGCTTGGCACTTTCCCAATGGACTTGTTTAGTTGAATTTTGTTCTTAAATTAATCAAACTTGATGCTAAATAAAGCCATGATTTGAAATTGTGGGCCTTATAATCAAAACGGATTAAAATTCGTTTGTAGGTGTCCAGCCACGCAAAAACGGTCTCTATTTTTTTGCGAAAGCTGTAAATATATTCGCCCAAATACCTATATTCTTGTTCTATTTTTTAGAATTTCGTTTGTTTTTGGGAATATTGGCAATCATTTGGTATTTTGTTTCAATCGTTTCGATGAAACTGTTGGTGTCAAATCCAGCATCGGCATTTAGATGAGAGTTTTGTATGTTAATTTGGGCTTTTTTAAGTGCTTCGATAAGTATATCAATATTTTCAATTAACTCAAAACTATCATTGTGATTGCCACTTATACAATCCGAAATTGCTAAAATGTGATGATTATTATCACAAATAACTAAATTATTGGTCGTTTTGCACTTTTTGCGTTTTTGGTATTTAACTTTTGTCCCCTTTTTTGACGGTGTGTGGCTACCGTCTAATTGGATACATTCTAAGGCTAAACTGGCTTTCATTATTTGATGCGTACTCGAAAATAGTTTTTCAAAACTTCCATCTGATGACCATTTAGCGTAGTGATAATAGATGTTTTGCCATGTAACTAATTGATTATCTGGCTTTAATGTGCGCCAAGAACAACCTGATTTGAGAACGTATAAAATCGTATTGAAAATAAAATGATAACTGACTTTAGACGATTATGGTTAAGCTTATGGCTCAAATGAGGTAAAATATATTCGCCAAAATCATTCTCTGAAATGTAAACTGGTAGTTTGTTCATAGTAGCTTTTTGCAAAATTAATACTAATTCCAACTAAACAAGTCCAATGATAAAAATAATCTAAAAAAGTTTTGAGAGATGCTGACGAAGTTGAATTATTCATATGATTTATTGATAGAAGAGTTTTAGAGATTTTAACAAAAATATGATTTTTTTGTTCATTTTTTGTTTTATGTCAATATTTCTTTTACTCTATTTTCTATATAGTTACTACAAAGTCAATGAGTTTGGCGAGAGTAGAAAAAGATAATATTTTGGTTTTCAATAGAAAACACTGCTTATGAAAAGGTTTTCTTTCTTCATTTTTGTCATGGGTTGCTTTTGCGTCCAAACTTTAGGCAAAAACCCTTTGAGCCAGCAAATGCGTGTCTCTGCCAATGCTTTTCTTCAATCGCTTTCTGACGACCAAAAAACGGTGGCCAATTTACCTTTTGATTCAGAATGGCGGTTTGACTGGAACTATACGCCCCGCGAGCGCAAGGGTCTTTCGATGAAGACTATGACCTCGCCGCAACGAAAAGCTGCCATATCTCTCGTCAAACTGGCCTTGAGCAACAAAGGTATCGAGCGTATGGAGGGCATTATAGGGCTGGAATATAAGTGCTACGTCAAGTAGAAAACCTCACCGACCACGACCTTCGCCGCGACCCCGACAATTACGCCTTTGCGGTTTTTGGCACGCCCGACCCCAAAAAGCCTTGGGCTTGGAGCATGGAAGGGCATCATCTATCGCTACATTTTACACTCGTGGACGGTAAGGTAGAATTTATGCCCAGTTTTTTTGGAAGTAATCCTGCCGTGGTATTGCCAGGGTATATTCAAGCAGGAAAACAAGTGTTGAAAGAAGAAGCAGAAGCAGCATTTCGATTACTCAATTCTTTTGACAAACAGCAGCTTCAAAAGGTGGTTGTTTCGGACAAAGCACCTGCCGATATGCTCACGACCAATACCCGTAAAGCCGTACTCGAAAAAAGAGAAGGCTTGCCCCTGCGCGATATGACACCCACCCAACAACAACTATTTAAAACGTTGTTGAATGTCTATTTGGATCGTTATCATGTTACACTCCGAAATCAAGCATTAGACAAAATCAGCAAAGCTGACTTAAACGAAATCTGTTTTGTATGGATGGGGAATCTCGACCTTACCATTGGCGAGGGCGTGGTCATTACTACCGTATTCAAGGCCCTACTTTTCTGATAGAATACGACAACACCCAAAACAATGGCAACCACGTACACTCCGTCGTGCGCGATTTGACCAACGATTGGGGTGAAGATTTACTCAAAATGCACTATGAAGCTGCGCATGGGAAGTGATTTTCTGCATACGCAATAAATTCTTGGTAGGAATCCGCTAATTTTGCGACTCAACCAAGTCCATTTAAAATGTCATCTGCTCACAAAAATTTAAGTGTATTCGCTACCGAGGGGCTACCCAATATAAATAATAAGAAATTTGCTATTGTCGTGGCCGAATGGAACCAAGAAGTAACCGAAGCCCTCTACGAAGGTGCTTTTAACACGCTGCTGGAATACGGTGCCATCTCCGAAAACATCATTCGAGCCAATGTACCGGGCAGTTTTGAGTTGAGTTTTGGTACGCAAGTATTTGCTCAAAAACCAGAAATAGATGCCGTCATTGCTATTGGGTGCGTTATTCAAGGCGAAACCAAACACAACGACTACATCAACCACGCCGTAGCGCATGGCCTTACTGACGTAGCCTTGAAATACAATAAACCTGTCATTTTTGGCGTGCTGACACCCAATACCCTCCAGCAAGCCCTCGACCGCGCAGGAGGTATCCACGGCAACAAAGGAGATGAAGCCGCTATCACTGCCATCAAAATGCTGGGTTTATGAAAACGGTCATTATTAAATACAACGCAGGCAATGTGCAGTCGGTCATGTATGCCCTCGACCGCATCGGTGCCACTTACGAATGGACCGACGACCCCGAAACAATCCGTTCGGCCGATAAGGTGATTTTTCCAGGCGTGGGCGAAGCCAGCACGGCCATGGCTTATTTGCGAGAGCGAGGACTTGACAAATTGATTCCAACCCTACGCCAACCCGTTTTAGGTACTTGTGTAGGAATGCAACTCATGTGCCGCTACTCCGAAGAAAATGATACCGCCTGTATGGGGATTTTTGAGGTGGATGTGGTGCGTTTCCCCAAAACAGCGGGCTTCAAGGTGCCTCAAACAGGCTGGAACGATATCTATAACTACCAAACACCTCTTTGCGATAGCCTCACAGAACACGACTACGTTTATTACAACCATAGTTATTATGCTCCTTTGTGCCACCACACCGTAGCGACTACTAATTATATTGTAGAATATTCTGCTATGTTACAAAAAAACAATTTTTATGCTGCGCAGTTTCACTCCGAAATCAGTGGTAATGTAGGCCAACGAATTTTTGAGAATTTCCTTCAATTATGACTTATGAATGTCTGGCGCACTAAATACTATTTGCTGGTCTTAGGTCTATTTTTTTGCTCCCCTACGGCCTTGGTTGCGCAACATTATACGCATTTCACCGTTTGGTCGCGAGCACAAGTCGTGATACCATTTTCTACTCATTGGAATTTGGCAACAACTTTTCATTGGCGACGACAAAACAATTATCATCTCCACGCTGACAATCCCTTAGGAAGCCCTTTGGCAACAGCAGGACAGTTGCTTTTGACCCACCGCAATACAGCCAATACCTTCTGGATTCATGCAGGACAGTTAAGTTATTATTATTCCAATCAACTTTTGGGTAAAGAATTAGATTTCAATGCCCTACCAAGAAAAGAAATACGCTATGCTGGGGGTATAGAACTTAATGAAGAGATTACTGAAAAACTTACCCTTAGGCAGCGTTTGATGCAAGAATTTCGTTTTTTTGAAGACAATCACTTTCATCCTGTGGGCCGCATAAGAACACGCGCCAATGCCCGCTATCAATTAAAACCTTTTGTGAGTATCAATGGCGTTGCCGAGATTCTCTTTCACAATCCTCCAGTGCTTGCTCACCAAAAATTGTTTCGGTTCAACCAATACTGGTTAGGAAGTAGTTTATTGTGGCGATTAAATGAACGAGTCAATCTCGAAACAGGTTATACTTTTATCATGACTCGGAGAGTTACGATTGTTGAGTTTGACGATCAAAACATCATCAATCTCCACCTAACCGTTCAACTATGACACGCTTTTTTGTTTTGATAATGATGCTATTTTCATGGTTTAAGCCCAATGCCCAAACCAACAGCAAAGCATACAAACTGATGCTGGAGGGAATGTACAAGCATACAGTGCCTACATTAAGCTGCAAAGAATTACAAAAGGAGCTAAACAAAGTAACTTTGCTCGATACCCGCGCCAAAAAAGAATATGAAGTAAGCCACTTACCTCAGGCACGTTGGGTGGGTTACGATGAGTTTGATTTGAAAACCGTATCAGATTTACCCAAAGACACGCCTATTGTTGTTTATTGCACGGTAGGCGTAAGAAGTGAAAAAATAGGCGAAAAACTCAAAGCCGCAGGTTTTCAAAATGTAAGAAATCTTTATGGAAGCATTTTTGAATGGGTAAACCAAGGCAATAGCGTGGTAGATAATCATAACAAACCCACTAAAAAAGTACATGCCTACTCCAAAACTTGGGGTATTTGGCTCAATAAAGGGGAAAAAGTTTATGAATAATTTAGACCAAAATTTTTGGGATGAACGCTATCGCACAAATCAGACAGGATGGGACATTGGATACGTTTCTCCGCCTTTAAAAATCTATTTTGATAGTTTGACCAACAAAAATCTTCGAATCCTTATACCAGGAGGAGGCAATAGCTACGAAGCTGCCTATTTATTGGAACAAGGTTTTACAAACGTAACCGTCGTTGATATTTCAGCCATCGTATGCCAGCGGCTCACCCAACAATACAGCCATCAAGGTTTGGAAGTAGAATGTCAAGATTTTTTTGAGCATTTGGGTAGCTACGATTTGATAGTTGAACAAACTTTTTTCTGTGCTTTAAACCCATCATTGAGAACCAATTATATGCACAAAATGCGTGATTTGCTCTCTCCAGATGGCCTACTGGTAGGCTTACTTTTCAATCGAACTTTTGAAGGAGGGCCACCTTTTGGAGGAAGTAAGGAAGCGTATCAGCTACTTTTTGAGCAAGCACAATATGCCGTTACCTTCGACTTAAATCCAAATTCAATTCCTCCTCGAAAAGGGGCTGAGGTATTTTTTGTAGCTACAAAAAAATAGACACCACTCAATGGAGTAGCGTCTATTCATTCCTAAACCCTAACTAAGTTTATAAGATTTTGGAAGTCTAACTTACAATGAGTCAGACTATTGAAAAATTTTTGAAAAGAAAATAACTATTCTTTCTATCATCGAAACTACACGGCGTGTTTCTTCAACGCTACGTTGTGCTTTTTCCGAAACATCATTTAAAATAGATTTTTCTGTTAAAGTATTCTCCTTAGGTTGACTAATAACACGTTCTACCACTGCTTTGTGTGTGGCAAAAATATTATGTGGGCGACCAATTGAAAAAGCAGAGCTACTTATCAACAAACACAAAACGGTGGCAAGGATGATAGCTTTCATGACTATATGCGGTTTGAGGATTTGTAAACGTTTTTTATTATTATTTGGCTGTAATCTTTATTACTAAAACAAAGATATTGGTTTTGTCTGGTATTATGCAATACAAAGTACCTTGTTTTTTGTTAAATAATGTTAAACGGCAAATTTTAATGACAAATGGTTTATCGTTTTTCTAATCTTTAAAATCTGCCTTTTATCAAAAGTATTACTTCAAGACTATGATGCAAAGCTGCTATAAAAGGTTGCACCAAACCAAAAAAATTGACAAACCTATTATTTTCCCGATGAAATGACAGTAATAGCGGGTGAAATGAAACTCGTTTATCACTATCTACTAAACCGCAAACGCTTACCTTGTTTGGTTTCATCAAAAATTCCATGCTCATACACCAAATGCCCCGAAACTATAGTGTGTGTTACTTGTGATTGAAAAGTTGTCTCTTCTAAAGGCGACCAACCACATTGGAATAGGATATTGTTTTTGTTTACTGTAGTAGTTTGGGCCAAATCTACCAGCACCAAATCTGCCCAATAACCTTCTCGGATGTATCCACGGCGGTCTATTTGAAAAACATCTGCTACGGCATGGCTCATTTTTTCTACAACACGTTCTATCGAAATCTTGCTTTGATGCACAAACTCAAGCATTATATTGAGGGAGTGTTGGACCAAAGGAAGTCCAGATGGTGCCTCCCAATAACCTTTTGATTTTTCCTCCCAAGTATGTGGGGCATGATCGGTGGCAATGACATCAATCCGATTATTGAGCAATGCCTGTAATATTTTTTCTTTGTGATGAGGGGCTTTAATGGCAGGATTGCATTTGATTTGATTACCCAAGCGGTGATAATCTTCTGCATCAAACCACAAATGATGCACACAGGCTTCCGAAGTAATCTTTATGGAGCTTTTCGCTCAATAGCACCTGTGAATTACCATAATTGCCTACTTCAAAGAGATTTGTTTCTTCTCCAGTCGAAATATGTAAAATATGTAAACGAGTTCCATGTTTTTTGGCCAACTCTACCGCCAATGAAGATGACTTTAAACAAGCCTCTTCATTACGAATAATTGCGTGAATATCATCAGGCACATCATTTCCATATTTTTCTTTAAACATTACGACCCTCCTACGTACAGTTTCTTCATCTTCGCAATGGGTAGCAATAAGGCAAGGTGCATTGGCAAAGAGCTTTTCCAACACCTGGGGGGAATCTACGAGCATATTACCCGTGGAAGAGCCCATGAAGATTTTAATACCACACACATCAGAGCAAATAGTACGCATCACTTCATCGTAGTTGTCGTTGGAAGCACCCATAAAAAAAGAGTAATTGGCCAAAGAAGTATTGGCAGCTATTTGGTACTTATCTTCCAATAGTCTTTGTGTAAGTGCATTGGGAACAGTATTGGGCATTTCCATAAAAGAAGTAGTACCCCCTGCTACTGCTGCTTTGGCCTCCGAGTAAATGGTCGCTTTGTGTGTAAGCCCTGGCTCACGAAAATGCACTTGGTCGTCTATCACACCTGGCAATAGGAATTTACCTTTGGCATTAATCAACTTTGATGCTATAAGGTGCTGTAAATCGCCTCCTATTTTTTCGATAATACCATCATTAATAAAGACATCTTGTGCTACAATCCGTCCTTCATTGACGACCTGTGCGTTGAGGATTAGTATAGTGGACATATTTTTTTCGTTGATTCCAACCTTTTAGGTCATTTTATAGACTTAGTAGTAAAATCCGTTCGTTAATGTTTTAAGCCACCAAAATACTACGCAAACCCCAAACAGCCACCCCTTATGCGTTTCTTTTTATTTTTTAGTTTGTTATCGTGCGCAGCCTCAGCACAACAAACCTGCACTATCAGCGGCTACGTCCGCGAAGCAGGTAGCCAAGAACAGCTCATTGGAGTCAATGTTTATCTTACCAATAGCAACACAGGGACAACCTCCAATACCTACGGTTTTTATTCGATTACCCTCCCCGCTACCGACTCCGTTAAGTTGGCATTTTCTTTTGTCGGTTATGGCACCGAAGTTCGTATGATATCTTTACAAAAAAATATAGAGCTCAATGTATTGCTCAATCCTGTTGGCCGTCAGCTCGACGAGGTGGTGGTATCTGCGCAACGCGAATCCAGTAAAGTCAGCCAATCGGTGCAGATGAGCCAAATAGACATACCTATTCAGCAAATTAAGAAAATCCCTGCTTTTTTGGGAGAAAAAGATGTATTGCGTGTGCTTCAACTCATGCCTGGCGTACAAAAAGGCTCCGAAGGCCAAACGGGTATTTATGTACGCGGTGGTGGCCCCGATCAAAACTTGGTGATACTCGACGGTGCGCCTGTCTATAACGTCAGCCATTTGTTTGGGTTTTTCTCTGTTTTCAATGGCGATGCCCTCAAAAGTGTGGAATTGACCAAGGGAGGCTTCCCAGCACGATTTGGGGGGCGGCTCTCGTCGGTCATAGAACTCAATATGAAAGATGGCAACAAAGAAAAACTCCATGGCGAAGGTGGCGGCGGGCTAATTGCCTCGCGCCTTACGCTCGAAGGCCCACTCAAACGCAAGGGCGCTTCCGTGGCCAAATCTTCTTTTCTGATTTCTGGAAGGCGCACTTATTTAGACTTTTTGGCAAGACCACTCATTGC
This sequence comes from Spirosomataceae bacterium, assembly GCA_041392315.1. Classification (GTDB taxonomy): domain Bacteria; phylum Bacteroidota; class Bacteroidia; order Cytophagales; family Spirosomataceae; genus Runella. Next base: position 76,944 of record JAWKMH010000001.1, read on the forward strand.
AGCTCAAAGTGATGGTGGTATGGGCGGCTATTATTTTTATGACCTCAATGCCAAGTTTAACTATGATTTTAGCCAAAAAGATAAACTCTACGTCAGTGGGTATTTTGGAAAAGATCGTTTTTTCTTTCGAGATAAGGGGACTTTTACAACGAGTGAAGGGGGACTTAATTGGGGCAATGCTACTGGTGCAGTACGTTGGAATCATTTATTTAGCGAAAAACTTTTTGCCAATGCCTCTTTCATTTTCAGTGATTATAAGTTTCAGATTTATGCCAAAGACGAAACAACACGCAACACCACAACCGATGTTTTTGAACTTCGCTATACTTCAGGTGTAAGAGATTGGGGACTCAAATATGACATAGATTTCTTTCCCAATCCACAGCACGCTTTTCGTTTTGGCGCGGCCAGCACGTTACACCGATTTACGCCCAGTGCCGTGGTAGTCAAAGATGCGGATATCGACCTTTTTAAAACCGAAATTGAAGCCATCGAAAACATAGAGTCGGGGATTTATGCAGAAGATACATGGAAGCCCAACACTTGGCTGAAAATCAATGCAGGGCTACGTCTAAGCCACTTTAAGGCCGAAAACCAAAACTACATACGCCCCGAGCCCCGCGTTGCTACGGCACTGATGCTACGTCCTGATTTGTCGTTCAAAGCTTCTTACGCCCGCATGAACCAGTATATTCATCTACTCTCTAATACAGGTATAGGCTTGCCGACCGATCTATGGGTGCCAAGTACCGCTAAAATTGCCCCTCAGCAATCCAGCCAAGTGGCCGCGGGTTTTGCTAAAGATTTTGATAAACAAGGTCTTGCACTGACGGTAGAGGGTTACTACAAAATCATGAACAACATTGTCAATTACAAAGAAGGGGCCAGTTTTTTATTGATTGATGGCCCCGAAGGAGCTGATAAAATTCGGTGGGATGATAATGTAACCAGCGGACGAGGTTGGTCATATGGGGCAGAGGTCTTGTTACAAAAAAAGACTGGCCGCCTTTCGGGCTGGATTGGCTATACCCTTTCCTGGACCCAATGGCAATTTGATGAACTGAACTTTGGCAAGAAGTTTTTCCCTCGCTACGACCGCCGCCACGACCTATCGGTGGTGGGTATTTATGAAATTAACAAGCGTATTACCCTTTCTGGCACATGGGTATATGGTACAGGCAATGCCCTGACCCTGCCCCAAAGCAACTATACAGCATTGACGCACTCGCCCATTCCACGCTTTAATTACAATCAAAATCAACCTACCATTACCAATAGCCCGTTCAGCTTTGGGCGTGGTGTAAGCGATTATGGCCCCAAAAATAGCTTTCGGGCCGAGCCTTACCACCGTTTTGACTTAAGTTTGCAATTTCACAAACAAAAACGCCATCACGAACGTACATGGGAGCTAAGTGTGTATAACCTCTACAACCGCCGCAATCCATTTTTTTATAACCTAACGGCCGAGCCAACTTATGATGGCAACGGAAAACAAGTAGGAGTCGAAAATAAACTCAAGCGTATCTCTATTTTCCCTATTGTACCCACCTTGAGTTATAACTTTAAATTTTAAGCCTTGATTTTAAGACATAAATCAGCCATGAAAAAAATCCTAATTACCGCCAAGAACAACCTTAAACAAGCCCAAAACTACTCCAAGATGGGTATATTATTTTTGAGCCTGATGCTTGTCTCCTGCGAAACGCTCATCAACGATGTTGATCAAAGTCGCCTGCCCGCTGGTGAATCAAAATTGGTCGTTCATGGCTATTTATCGCCCCAAGATACCCTCATTCAGATTTCGGTAGCCCATAGTAGCGACGTATTTGGGGCTCTCAATTACTCTAACAGCGGTAATTTGACATCTATTCCAGATGCTACCGTTCGTATTTCCAACCAAGGTAAAACTTTTACATTGCCTTTCGATGCCAAAAATGGCACTTACAGTATTAGTGCCAAAGCAATGCCTATCATAGTGGGGCAAACTTATACCCTCAACATCGACTTTCAAGGGAAATCCGTAACCTCTTCGTGTACTGTACCCAAAGCCGTAGCCATCAAAGAGGTTCGGGTGGACTCTATAAATTCGCGTAATGTTCAATCTTCCAATCCTAATTTTATTCCACCCAAAGACTATCTGTATCGGCTTCTGTGGCAAGATGCCGCAGGTGAAACCAATTTTTACCGAGTGGCAGGATACGTACTTGAAACACTCAAGGTACAAACTACCCCCAACAAGTTTGAAGAAAGAATCAACATCAACTCAATCTATTTTTGGAATAATGGCCGTAATGGCGAGTTGATTTCTGACCAACGTTCAGATGGCGAGCTACTCATTTCAGAAACAGGCCGCTATTCTAACCTCTACGGCAATAGTACTGGAACTACCCTCTTGAAAAAGCGTATTGAATTGATGCTCCTTTCTTGTGAAAAATCCTATTATGATTATCATCGTACAATCCAAGATTTCGATCGCGACAACCCCTTTGCAGAACCATCGTTGGTTTTTTCCAATATCAAGGGCGGGCTTGGGTGTTTTGCTGCCTATAACCGCAGTAGCATTGTACTAAAAGGCTAAAAAAGCCTTGCAACGAAACTCCTTTTTTGTGCGTAGGAATGAAAGACTTAGTAAGTAAAAAAGTCGCATCAGTATAGATGATAGATTATTTACTTTTGGATTCATTTATATCACACCCCGTCCTTTTTTATGCCAAAATCTATCCTTGCTTTTGTCGCTATATTTTTAGTGTCAGTAATCTGTTTTGGTCAGACTTCTGCTGCTTTGAATACTGCCACTACTACGCCCCCCAATTTGGCCACAACGATGTACCAAGCGGCCACTATTTTGTCACCGCATCTCTACAACGGCAACCGCTACCATATTTATGATAGCCGCTCGCTCGACCACCAATTTTTTCAGACAGAAGAATGGGCCAAGGGGGTCATTGAGTATGATGGTCAACGGTTTGAGGAAGTACCTATGTTGTATGATATTTTTAAAGACCAAGTAGTTATTCAATACAAAGGACATCCTGGATTAATTCAATTACAAAGCGAGCGTGTGAGAGCCTTTTCGTACATCGACCATCACTTTATTCGTATTGAAAGCGACCGTACTGCTGGTGTCAATCTTTCTACTGGCTTTTATGATATTTTATATGATGGAAAAACGCAAGTCTTAGCCCGCCGTACCAAACTACGTCAAGAACAAATTGAAGGTGACAAGGTAAAAGTCTCTTTTTCAAGCAAGGATGTTTTCTACATCAAAAAAGAGGGGAAATATTATTCTGCTAATACAAAAAACGGAGTGCTATCGGTATTTGAAGACCAAAAAAAAGCACTAAAAAAATACCTGCGAGAGCAGCGACTCAATTATCGAAAAAATACGGAAGTTGCTCTTGTAAAACTCGCTACCTATTACGACCAAATTGTGCGTCTATGAAAAAACTTTACTGGCTATCTCTGTACTGCCTTATAGGGATGTTTTATCTTCCTTCTTTTTCCCAAACCAACACTGAGAAGCGCATCACGGCCAATTTCAACAATAGTTCTTTTGAGCAATTTGTAAAAGAGGCAGAAGCTCAAACTGGTGTCTATTTTTACTATCCATCCAATCTACTGGATAGTCTCAAAATAACCCTCAATGCCCAAAATCAACCTCTCATAGGCGTACTTATACAGGTTTTTAAAGGAACTGATTTTAAATTTGCAATTGATAATACAGCACGTGTCTTCGTAACAACCGACCAAGCACTTATTACAGAATTGCCCACTAATCTTTTTGATAAAAATAACAATGAAAATGAGACCGAGAAAAACCTATATGTAGCTCCTACTACCGACGAACAAGATAAGTTATTGTCCACAGCCGAAAGTAAAACGTACAATATAGGGCCACAAACACAGCGTATTACAGAAGGCAAATCTATCCTGACAGGCTATGTGCGCAATGCCAATACAGGTGAGCCTGTTATCGGAGCCTCCGTTTATATCGAATCTCCTGCTATTGGAGCTTCTACCGATGCCCTTGGCCTTTTTTCATTGACTTTGCCCCGAGGAAAGCATACTTTGAGGGTCAAAAGTATTGAATGCGCGAGACTTATCGTCGACTTGTGCTGTATGGCGAAGGGAAATTGGATATTCAAATGCAGGAGCGGGTAACGGCCCTCAAAGAAGTTTCTATTACAGCAGGACGCGATGTAAATATTGCTGGGACACAAATGGGACAGATTAAGCTCAATATCAAAACCATGAAACAAGTCCCGACAGCCTTTGGCGAAACTGACCTGCTACGTACCGTATTGACTTTGCCAGGTGTAAAGGCCGTGAGTGAAAGTAGCGTAGGCTTAAACGTGCGTGGTGGCTCTACCGACCAAAATTTGATTCTCTACAACGATGCCGTTATTTATAATCCTTCACACCTTTTGGGTTTTTCTCGGCCTTCAATCCCGATGTAGTAAAAGACGTAGAACTCTATAAAAGCACGATTCCATCCAAATATGGTGGGCGGCTATCATCGGTATTAGAAATCAATAGTCGCGATGGTAACAAGAAAAAGTTTGTAGGTTCGGGTGGATTGGGGGTACTCACAAGCCGTTTTTCTATTGAAGGGCCTATTATTAAAGAAAAAGCTTCTTTTATATTGGGGGGCGTTCGACTTACTCTAACTGGATTTTTAGACAGTTAGACAACGAGGCTTTTAATAAAAGTACGGCCTCCTTCTACGATCTAAACCTTCAGATAAACCACGAAGTGAATCAAAAAAATAGTATTACATTGAGTGCGTACCTGAGTAGTGACCGCTTCAAGCTATTTGGGGATACTTCTTATGCCTACAAAAACAAGGTAGCTTCGCTGCGCTGGAAGCACACATTTAACCCAAAATTGTATGGGATTGTTTCTGCTTCGCACAGTTATTACGATTATTCTGTAGGTAGCACACGGGTTCCGCTTAATGGATTTGATTTGAAATTTAAAATCAATCAAAGTAATATCAAAACTGATTTTACGTACTTCTTACATCGCCAACATACACTTGATTTTGGGGTTAGTACTGTGTTCTATAAATTATTACCTGGCTCACTTCAACCCAATAACCCCGAATCTCTTATCGCTCCAGACATTTTAGAAAACGAACAAGCCATCGAAAGTGCAATTTATATAGAAGATCGTTTTGATGTAAACCCTCGACTCTCTATTACGGCAGGCTTACGATTTTCAATGTTTAACTACCTCGGTCCCAAAACTGTTTACAATTATGCCGCAGGTTTACCTATAGACAGGCTGAATGCACAAGGCAGCACCTTATATGATGCTGGGAAAAACATCAAAACCTACCAGGGCCCCGAATACCGCCTTTCGGCTCGGTATAGTTTGACAGACAATACCTCTTTTAAAATAAGCTACAACACAACCCGACAATACATTCATCTACTGAGTAACACCACAGTCATGTCACCAACAGATATTTGGAAACTCAGCGATACACATATCCAACCGCAGTTGGGTAATCAAATTGCTCTGGGATTGTACCGCAATTTGCGTGGCAACCGCTTAGAGCTGTCTATTGAAGGATACTATAAAGACATTCAGCATTTTCTGGATTATCGTAGCGGCGATTCCCTCATCTTGAACCGCCGTATCGAAACGGCGGTGATCTCAACCACAGGAAAAGCCTACGGTATAGAAGTGATGGCCAAAAAACTGACTGGTAAACTCAATGGTTGGGTAAGCTATACATATGCTCGCACGCTCCTCCGCGCCGACGACCGTACTTCCTCCGATGCACCCAACAACGGCAACTATTATCCGAGTAATTACGATAAGCCACACGATTTTACGCTGGTAAGCAACTATAAGTTTTCACATCGTTTTAGCCTTTCTTTCAATTTTACCTACAGCACGGGTCGTCCCTATACCCCCCCTATTGGTAAGTATGTGCTGGAAGGGGTACAGCGAGTATATTTTGCAGAACGTAATCAATTTAGAATCCCTGATTATTATCGTTTAGATTTTTCGATGAATGTAGAAGGAAATCATAAAATCAAGAAGTTAGCTCATAGTTCGTGGACATTTGCCGTCTTTAATTTATTAGGGCGCAAAAACCCATCATCGGTCTATTTTCGTACCCAAAATGGTATTATAAAAGGTTATATGCTATCTATTTTTGGTCAGCCTATCCCTACTGTCACTTATAATTTTAGGTTCTAAAACATGAAAAAGAAACTTTATTATTTAATAGGAGCGCTTATCGTTGGCGTTTTGCTTGTAGAAAGCTGCATTGTTCCTTTTGCCCCCCCAGAGGTAGCCTCTGCCGATCGTTTTTTGGTCGTAGATGGGTTTTTAAATACTGGCGGCAAAGATAGTAGCCGTATCCAGTTGGGTTATACACAGGTGGTTTCCAACAAAAATACTTTCTTGACAGAGCTAAAAGCTACTGTAACAGTGGAGGGCGACAAAGGAAGTACATTTACTTTTACGGAAATTGGCAAGGGGTTGTACCGACTCGCACCACGCACCTTCAACGAAGCCGAGCAGTTTAGGGTAAGAGTCAAAACTGTCGGTAAAAAAGAATATGTATCTGATTATGAAGCAGTGAAACAAACGCCACCCATTGAATCCATCACTTACAAAATAGCCGACGACAAAAGCGGAGTCTATTTCTATGTAAATAGCCAAGACCCCCTCAATAAAACGGGCTATTATCGTTGGCGTTTTGAGGAAACTTATGAATACCATACACCATTCTTTTCAAGTTTTGAAGTAAAAAATAAAGAAATTGTAGATCGGCTTGTGTCCATCAATCGGTGCTGGAAAACAGAAAAACCTGCTACTATTCTACTTGCTTCTACCACGAAACTCTCCAAAGATGTGGTTCGGGAGTTCCCCATTGTGTTTGTTCCTGCTACCAGTGGCAAACTGATAGATAAATATAGTATTCTCGTAAAACAGATAGGGTTAACTGCGGCAGGCTTTGAATACTGGAACGCGCTATCCAAAACCACCGAAACCACAGGCAGTCTGTTTGACCCCCAACCTTCACAAGTAACAGGAAATGTAAAATGTGTGACAAATCCCCAAGAGCTTGTGTTTGGATTTTTTAGCGCCTATACTCCACAAGAAAAACGAATTTTTGTCGCACCTTACTTGGGGGTATCAAGAACATGTATGAATGGAGATACCCTCAGCGCCGCAGATGCTATTAAATCAACGGATTTAATTATTACAGAATATTTGCCCGAAGGAGCTCGTGTGCCAAAGTATTTGATGGCTTCGCCCGACTGCTTGGATTGCCGCCTTGGAGGTGGCACCATTGTAAGACCCACATTTTGGCAATAACAAAGTATGAGAACCTACCTAAAACCGACCCTAACAGCTTTTATATTGCTTTTACAGCTTTTTAAGAGTACTATTGCCCAAATCGACGTGCTTTCGCAACAATTAGACAAGCATAACCAGCAAGTAGTACAAGAGAAAGTGTTCGTCCACCTCGACCGACCGCTGTATTTAGTAGGAGAAACCATTTGGTTCAAGACTTTTTGTGTAGATACAAAAACCAATCACCCTTTGGAAATGAGCAAAGTGGCGTATTTGGACGTGTTGGATAAAGAGCATAATTCCGTATTACAAACTAAGATTTCATTGGAAAAAGGTCGAGGCTTTGGCTCCCTTTTTATTCCTCCTTTTTTGGCAAGTGGGCATTATTCTATACGAAGCTATACCAACTGGATGAAAAACTTAGGCCCCGATTTCTTCTTTGAAACGGCCATTACTATTGTCAATCCATTTAGTAAACCTACACTCCACCCTCTCCCTACAACAACTGTTGCGTATGATTTGCAATTGTTTCCTGAAGGAGGGAACTTGGTGAAAGGCATAGAAACCAAAATAGCTTTCAAAGCAACTGCCCAAGATGGAAAAGGCTTCGTCTTTAAAGGGGCTATTGTCAATCAGCAAAATGATACTGTGGGACGTTTTGAGCCTTTGAAATTTGGTATCGGGTCTTTTATGTTTACTCCTGCTGCCGAAAATCAGTACCGAGTCCTACTCCAAGATGCCCAAAAACATTGGTTTTCCTACAAAATGCCCCCCATTTATGACCAAGGCCATACCCTACAAGTGCAAGATTCTTCTGCGTCCTTTTTGAAAGTAATCGTATCGGCTACCCCCAATACTCCTTCAGAAGTAGCTATATTGGTGCATACAAAGGCTATGCCTAAGATAGCCGAGAAAGGGATGTTGCAAAACGGGAAAATGGCCTTTATTATCCCTAAAAATAAATTAGATGATGGCATAACGACCATTACGCTTTTTGATAACCACCTAAATCCCGTTTGCGAAAGGCTGTATTTTAAACGCCCAACAAGTACATTAACCATTGCAGCTCAAACAGACAAAGCACAATATGCACCCCGACAAAAAGTAGTGCTTGATATTTCGACACTTCAAGGAACTGTCCCCGCTGTAGCCGATTTGTCGATATCCGTTTATTTGACCGACTCTCTGCCTGCCTTCGATGCCACCCTCATTGAGAGCTATCTCCATCTCTCCTCCGATCTCAACGGTACAGTCGAGTCGCCTACGTATTATTTCAACAATACCGACGAAAAAGCCGACAAAGCCCTTGATAATTTAATGCTTACGCATGGCTGGCGACGGTTTAAATGGAAAGAAGTTACAAACAAGACAACGCTCAAGTACAATCATGTTCCCGAAATAGAAGGCCACCTGCTATATGGCAAGGTCATCAATACCAAAACAAATTTACCCGCACCTCATATTGATACCTATTTGGCTGCTCCCAGTAAACGTCCTCAGTTGTTTGTTGCAACAAGCGATTCACTCGGAAATGTGTACTACGAACTGAAGCATTTTTTAGGGGCAAAAGAAGTAATTGTCCAGACAGATACACGAATAGACAGTATCTACCGCATTGAAATGGCGAGCCCATTTTCAGAGAAGATAAGGACTTTCTCATTGCCCCATTTTTCATTTGATGCTTCTTGGAAGCAATCTCTACTCACCAGAAGCATCAATATGCAAGCACGCAATGCTTTTTTACCAAAATCGGCCCAACAATTCAATACTACTGAAATGGATACGCTTGGCTTTTATGGTATTCCCGACGAAAAATATTTCTTAGATGCTTATACTCGCTTCCCAACCGTAGAGGAGGTCATGCGCGAATATGTCCCTGGGGTAGCCGTTAGGAAGCGACAAGGAAAGTACATTTTTCGGGTGTACGACAAACTACAAGCCAATCTACCCTTTGAAGAGGAGCCACTTGTTTTGTTAGATGGTGTCCCTGTATTTGATACAGGCAAGATTTTGGCTTTTGATCCCTTGAAAATTAGAAAATTAGAAGTAATAGATGGACTGTATTACTTTGGCCCTATGGCCTTCTCTGGATTGGTAAGCTATACTACTTACAAAGGTGATTTGGGCGGCCTGCCCCTTGACCCTCGCGCCTTGGTACTTTCTTATGAGGGTGTTCAAGGCAAAAAAGAGTTTTATGCTCCTCGCTACGACACTCCCGAACTCCAAAAAAGTCGCGTTCCTGACTTCAGGAATTTGCTCCATTGGTCACCTCAACTTCTAACCGATTCACAAGGGAAACAATCGCTCAATTTTTATACCTCCGATCAAACAGGCACCTACCGAGTAGTTGTACAAGGGCTTACAGATAACGGAGTAGCAGGTAATAAAACCTTTAGCTTTGAAGTGAAAAAGGCTTCTTTGTAAGGTTTCATTTAATTTGAAATAAAAAGTAAACCCTCATGCAACGATTGGTCGTAGTTTTGCATCTTTTGGAAAACATCAACCAATACACGCATGAAAACTACCTTATCTCTCCTGATAGCTTTTTCAATAGCATTCGCTACCAATGCCCAAAACAACGACGAAAAACCCTACATGACCAAAACCTTTAATGCCCCTTCTATTAAAGCCCTTAATGTCAGAACTTCGGGTGGCAGTATTCATGTAGCTGGACATAATGGCGAAGCAAAAGTAGAAGTATATGTTCGCTCCAATAATTGGAACGGCAAGTCGGAATTGAGCAAAGAAGAAATCGAAGAGCGCCTCCAAGACTATGAACTTACAATTGCTCAAGAAGGCGAAACGTTGGTTTGCAAAGCCAAGCGCAAAAATGAAAATGAAAAATGGGACTGGAAAAAATCATTAAGCATTTCTTTCAAAATCATCGTTCCAGAAAAAACAACCACCGACCTAACAACCAGCGGTGGAAGTATAAAGTTAGCCAAGCTATCTGGTATTCAAAATTTTACTACCAGTGGTGGAAGTCTTCATCTCGACGATTTAAGCGGAAATATCAAGGGGAGAACCTCTGGAGGAAGTATTCACTTAACCAACTGCACCGATCAACTGGACTTAACAACCAGCGGTGGAAGTATCAAGGCTGACGCTTGCAAAGGTGATATCAAATTGGTAACCTCTGGAGGGAGTATCCAACTCCATCAAATGAGTGGCAATGTACGTGCTACCACCAGTGGTGGAAGTATCAAAGGTGGCAATATCAAAGGTGAGCTAGTAGCCTCTACCTCAGGAGGTTCTATTCACCTTACAGAAGTTGCGGCGGCCTTAAAAGCCTCTACAAGTGCTGGGAGCATTGATGCAGAGATTACATCCTTAGGGCAATACCTCAACCTTTCTACATCAGCAGGGGGCATTCATGTACAAATGCCCCTCAATAAAGGGCTTGATTTAGACCTTCGTGCCAACCGTGTAAATGTGGACGATCTGCAAAATTTTAATGGAACTAAAGAAAAAAACCGTATCAACGGTAAACTCAATGGTGGAGGTACGCTCGTAACCATGCGTGCCAGCTCAGGTTCTATCTCTATCAACGACTAAGAGCAATCAGCTTATTTTTGAAACTCATTAAGTCCATCATTTTTGGTGGACTTCATTTTTTGTCATGCCTTTCAAAATGAAATAGTTAGTTTTGGGTGTTCAAATATTACACAACCATTTTTCAGATGAAAGGAATTATTCTTGCTGGAGGTTCTGGCACACGTTTGCACCCACTCACATTGGCCGTTAGTAAACAACTCATGCCCGTCTATGACAAACCCATGATTTACTATCCCCTCTCTATCTTGATGTTGGCAGGGATTCGAGAGATATTAATCATTTCTACGCCACACGATTTACCCCATTTTCAAAAATTACTGGGCGATGGTAGTCGTATTGGTTGTGCATTTAGTTATGCCGAGCAACCCAGTCCTGATGGATTGGCGCAAGCATTTATTATTGGCGCAGATTTTATTGGTAAAGATAAAGTGGCACTCGTGCTGGGAGATAATATTTTCTATGGCAGCGGCCTAAGCAAATTGCTTCAAGCCAATAGCAATCCCGAAGGTGGCGTGGTGTATGCCTATCAAGTGCAAGACCCCGAACGTTACGGTGTCGTAGAATTTGATGGCGATTTCAACGTGCTTTCTATCGAAGAAAAACCCGAGAGACCCAAGTCAAACTATGCCGTACCAGGCCTTTATTTTTATGATAATGAGGTAGTTGATATTGCCCAAAATATTAAACCCAGCCCACGTGGAGAATTAGAAATTACCGATGTCAATCGGGTTTATCTCGAAAGAGGAAAACTCAAAGTAGGTGTATTGAACCGTGGTACCGCTTGGTTGGATACAGGTACGTTTGCTTCTTTGATGCAAGCAGGGCAGTTTGTACAAGTCATAGAGGAACGCCAAGGACTCAAAATCGGCTGCATTGAAGAAGTAGCCTATCGCATGGGTTTTATTACTGCTGATCAATTACGCCAAATCGCCCAGCCGCTCGTAAAAAGTGGTTATGGTGCCTATCTGTTAGGACTTTTGAAATAGTCCATCTTAAAATGAAAAACAGCCTCTTTTATCTATTGTTTTTTTTTCTTTTTTCAACTGTCGGTTGGGGGCAAAGTGTCATATCTATTGATAGTTTATCAGCAGATGGCCTACTACTGACCCAGGGATGGAAATGGCATATTGGAGATAATATAGAATGGGCAAGTCCTGAGTTTGACGATAACGACTGGAATGAAATAAATCCTGCCGAAGATTTGAATAATATTCCACAATTAGCCAAAAAAGGCATCGGTTGGTTTAGAGCAACTATTGCTTTTTCACCCTTGATAGCGCAACGGCTCACTACTTTGCAAATCAACCAAAGCGTCGCTTCTGAAATATATATCAATGGCATTTTGGCAAAAAAAATAGGAATTGTAAGTACAGACCCCGATTCGGTCAAAGCGGCCAATGCCACTCGCTCAATAGCCATCGGGCTTCCTTACTCAGTCAGCTATCCTTTTGTACAAATAGCTATCCGGATAGCTTATCAACCTCACCCTTTTTATAATCGTGTGGGTTTTAGTAAAAATTTTTGTTTGAAGGCTACACTCATTGAAACGGAAAATGTCTCTTCTACTCGCGAAAATATTCGATTTCAGATTTATTATGGCTGGTTTCAAGTGGGTGTTTCCTTTATTCTTACGTTCTTACATTTGGCTTTTTTCTTTCTTTATCGAACCCAACGCGCCAATCTATATTTTTCGATTACTGCATTTTTTTTAGGAATTGCCTTTTTATGTATTCCTCTCACGTTAGGTTATTTTGATTATCTTTCTCAATATTTTATTGCTGAGTTAATCCAAACCATTTCCTTTCCTATCGCCTATATTTTTTTGGTAAGAGCTATTTATGAAATTTATCATCAAAAAATAGGAATGCTTTATTGGCTTATTGTAGCTTTTGGAACCTTGGTTGTTTTTTCTCTTTTTACACCATACTCTTTAGGATCTACTTTGGTGGAGTTAGGTGTTGAGTTTTTGATGACTGCAGAGGTAATACGGGTTACCACATTAGCTTTGCACCGAAGACAGCCTGGTGCACGATTGATTATGATAGGTATGGGTCTATCTCTAATTATGTTTACTATTTTCTACCTGCAGCTTTTATTAAAACATTTCAATCCCGAAGAATCTTCTGGGATCTTTGCTTATCAAGTGGCTATATTGTGCGTGCCTATGTCTATATCGCTGTACTTAGCCATCAACTTTTCGGTTACCAACCGCGATTTGATTGATAAACTTCAAGAAAACAATGCACTCACACAACGTAACTTGGCTCAAGAGCAAGAAAAACAACAATTACTATCAGCTCAAAATGAACTTTTAGAACGCCAAGTAAAAGAGCGCACAGCACAGTTGGAAAACTCTCTGGAAGAACTAAAATCAACTCAAAATCAGTTGGTACAGCGCGAAAAAATGGCTTCTTTGGGTGAACTTACTGCGGGCATTGCACATGAAATCCAAAATCCGCTCAATTTTGTCAATAATTTCTCCGAACTGAGTGTTGAATTGATTGGGGAGGTAAAAGAAGAACGAAGCAAGGAAAATGACCAAAGAAACGAAGAATTAATTGATGAACTTTTATCAGACCTTTCAGAAAATCAGGCAAAAATAAATTTTCATGGCAATCGTGCTTCCAGTATTGTTAAAAGTATGCTCGAACATTCACGTTCTGGTACTGGAGCAATCGAAATGACCGATTTGAATGGGCTGATTGATGAGTATTTACTTTTGAGTTTTCATAGTTTCAGAGCCAAAGACAAATCTTTTAATGCAACCATTTTGAAAGATTTTGATGAAAATGCAGGTAAAATCAAATTGATAGCCCAAGATTTTGGCCGTGTCATTCTCAATCTATTTAACAATGCTTTTTACGCCGTTTCAGAGCAAGAAAAAAAACAAATCGCACTTAATTTTAAGCCTACTGTTAGTGTACAAACTCGCAGGGTAGATAAGCATATAGAAATTCGTATAAAAGATAATGGCATAGGTATTCCAGCCACTATTACTGCCAAGATCTTTCAACCTTTTTTTACCACTAAGCCTACGGGGCAAGGAACTGGGTTGGGGCTTTCTCTTAGCTATGATATTGTGACAAAAGGACACAACGGCACTCTTGAGCTTATAACAGAAGAAAACCAAGGAACAGAGTTTGTCATTACTATTCCAGTATAATCAGGAATTGGCAATCACTTATTCATTTATATTTTTAATTATTCCCTATGTTTACAGGCATTATAGAAACCATAGCAGAAGTTATTGATATTACCCAAGAGGGTACAAATCTGACTTTTAGGCTCAGGTCTGCTGTTGTTCAAGAACTTAAAATAGACCAAAGTGTGAGCCACAATGGGGTGTGTTTGACGGTTACAGATTTAGACAACGACACCTATACTGTAACCGCTGTGGACGAAACCCTCAAAAAAACAAATTTGGGCCAGTGGCAGCTTGGTACTAAGGTAAATATCGAACGCTGTATGCCCGCGCATGGCCGTTTCGATGGGCATATCGTACAGGGTCATGTGGACCAAACGGGCGTTTGTACCCACATAGAAGAAGTCGGCGGTAGTTGGTTATTCGATTTCAGCTACGATGCCGCCTTGGGCAATATCACCGTAGAAAAAGGTTCGATTTGTGTCAATGGTATAAGCCTAACCGTCTTCAACTCACAAGACGACGGCTTTCGCGTTACCATTATTCCTTATACTTACCAGCACACCAATTTCCATCAATTGCAAGTAGGTAGTATCGTCAATCTGGAGTTTGATATTTTGGGGAAATATATGCAGAAGATCATGGCAAAAAGGTGAATCTTTCATAACATTAATTCTCCTAAAACTTTGCTTACTTTGAGCTCACCCCGCATCTGTTACGAACTATTTGTTCGGTCCTTCTGCGACTCCAACGCCGATGGTATCGGCGACCTTAATGGCATTACGTCTCGGCTGGATTATCTGCAAGATTTAGGGATAGAAGCCCTGTGGCTCACGCCCATCCAGCCATCGCCCAGCTATCACAAATACGATGTGGTAGATTATTATGGCATTGACCCCGAATATGGCACATTGGATGACTTCAAAAGGCTAATTTCAGAAGCCCATGCACGGGGTATCGCCGTTATTATGGATTTAGTCATCAATCATACCAGTACCAAGCATCCGTGGTTTCAGGCAGCTATCGAAGGTAAAAACAACCCCTATCGAAATTTTTATAACTGGAAAACACCCGAAGAAATTGAAGCTCTCGGCATAGCTACCCGCGAAGCTACGCCCGATACTTGGGAGCGAAAGCCGTGGCACGAAGCCCCCAACAACACCGAAAAATACTACGGGCTGTTTTGGAAAGGGATGCCCGACCTCAATTGTGACCACCTGCCTGTGCGGCAAGCCATTTATGAAATTGGTCGGTATTGGCTTAATATGGGCGTAGATGGCTTTCGGTTGGATGCCGCCCGCCATATTTATCCCGAATGGGAAGAATACAAAAACTATGACTTTTGGGTAGAGTTCAAGACAGAAATGCAAAAAGCAAACCCCAATGTTTATTTAGTAGGTGAAGTATGGAGTACTGCCGAAAAAATTGCCCCTTATTTTAGAGGTTTGACCGCCAATTTCAATTTTGACCTAAGCTTAGCGATTCAAAAAATTACTGCTGAAGAAACTGATTCGGCAGCTTTGATACCTACTTTGGTGCGAAATCGCGCTGTTTTTGCCCAAATCAACCTTGAGTTTGTGGATGCCATTATGCTCACCAACCACGACCAAACACGCATTGGGAGTGTATTGAAAGGCAATATCAACCGCCTCAAAGTAGCAGCCAACTTGCTCCTTACCTTGCCGGGTCAGCCTTATCTATATTATGGCGAAGAAATTGGGATGCTGGGCAAAAAACCCGATGAGTTTATCCGTGAGCCTTTTTTGTGGGATTATCGCCACAAAGACCGCCAAAGGGCGCGTTGGATGAAACCCCGATACAGCAAAAGTAATACCGTAGTGCCTGTGGCTGGGCAACAAAACGACCCCTTTTCTTTGCTCAATCACTATAAAAACCTCATTGCTTTCCGCAAATCAAATGCAGTAATGCGTGACATTCATGGTAAACTTGCTTCTTTACCCAATACTGATCCCGCAATAATTGCTTTTGCAAGAAAAACAGGCGAAGAATTTGTCTGGATTATCCACAATATTTCTATGCAGCCCAAGATTTGGACGTGGGTGAAACACGAGACCCTTCAGCTTATTTTTACTTCTTCTCCCTCTTCACAGCTTCTTGACAATCAAATTTTACTTCCTCCTTATAGCTGTGTTGTTTTGAGAAAAATTTAAATCAGCCTATTGCTTCTGCCTCTATCTCAACCAAATACTCTTCTCCAATCAAATCGGCACGAACCATTGTATTAGCAGGCTGTATGTGTTTAAATCTCGCCCCGTGCGCTCTTGCAATGGCCTCCCAATCGTCTATATTACGAATAAAAATACGGGTTCGTACCACATCTTCTAACCGAGCTCCCAACGACTGTAAAGCTCCCTCGATTTTATCAATGATAAAATGGGTTTGAGAAACGCAATCGTTTCCTCCTACAACACTATGGCCGTGTGTGGCTGTTGTACCAGATACCATGATTTTGTTTCCTTTTCTTACTGCACGACTAAATCCAGCCACATCTTCCCAGATAGTTCCGCTTAATGCCTGTACGCGATTGTCATCGCTGATTTTAGTAGTATATGGGGCTGGGAAGTTGTCTATGTGATGGCTCAAATCGCCCGAGGCCGTCAGAAAAGGGGGTCTTCTATACTCATCTCCGCAATCTCCCGCAATAGGGTGCAGTGAATGTAGCACCTTTTCAATCTTGCTTCGCTCCGTTTCAGTGATGTCAATCTGACCAATTTGGACATTTGAAGTGATATGCTCGCTTATGCCTGGTCGTGCGCCTACAATTACTCCACCTATGCCTGGTTGTTCTAAAATATATTGACTGGCAATCGTAGCCAGTTTAACTGAGTGATTTTAGCGACTTCGTCTAATACTTGAAGGAGCTTTTGAAAATCTGCCCAACTGCCCGATTGGTCTATAAATCGCTTATATTTCATTTCCGACCAAGTGGCCAAGTCTTCTATTTTCGGCTCAGGTTTTCCAATCCATTTTTCACTCAAAACCCGCCTGCTACCGTCCCAAAAGCCAATAATTTTACATTATATTGCTCACACAACGCCAACATCCCTTGCTTGGCTCTTTGGTCGAGTAGTGAAAAACACACCTGATTCGACACTACTTTCAAACCACTGTCCAACACCATTTTAAGATGTGCCGTATCAAAATTGGTCAATCCTATATGCTTAATAAGCCCCTCTTTCTGAAGTTGTTGTAACCAAAATAATTGATCTAACCATGCTGGATCTGCGTAGTTCCAAGCATGGTATTGTAGTAAATCTAAGGTATCCAACTGCATCGGCTCAGTGAGCGTTGCACCGCTTCTCTTACGGCTTGTTGGGTGAGCTTACCTGGCGTAGGCACCCATTTTGTTAGTAACTGAAGAGTGTTTTTGGGAACATATTTTTATGCAAAATACCTACAATCAATTCAGCCGATCCATAGTGATCGGCCATGTCGAAGGTGGTCAGTCCTGCTTCTATATAGGGGATGAGTGCCTTAGCAGCTTGGTCTAAATCGAGTGGAGTACCCGAACGCTCCATGTCAGCCACTTGCCACAAACCAGTCAAAATACTCGAAATGGCAAAATCTGGTGCTAAATAGGTTTTTTAGGTAACATTTTATTTCTTTATAAAAACTCATACGCGTTGTCTATCACCCATTTATTTGCTTTTACTCTGTGGGTAATTTCTTAAAAATCTCTTTCCAATCTTTACCCTTCTTGGTGAGTTTTCTTAATTGCCAAAAATAAATCAAAGAGGCTATTGTCATCACAATCAGCCAAACGTAGGTAGTATGAAAATACCAGTTGCTTACTGCGGAGGTCATGTCTTTCCATACATGTATTGTTAGAAATAGAGAGAGAAAGACAATTCCTGCTAACGCCAATATGTTTCGCAATCGGCTGGAAACCAAAACTTTGATGTTGCTTGCAATAACTGGGTTTTTTTTGGGCAATGCTACTAAGGCGATACACATCAACAGGAAGTTTACCAACATACTGGTTACCATGATGTCAATTCCTAAAAAAAATCACTGGCAAAATGACTTCCCAAAATACCCATCGTAGCCATAAGGCCGCTCATCAGTAGGGCATTTTGGGGTGTTTTAGTGTTGCTATTTATCTTAGCCAACCCCTTTGGAAAAATACCATCTGTAGCCCAAGCAAAGAGTAACCTCGAAACCGAGAGCAACATCGCAGGTAAATCATTGAGTAAAGCTACTGTGGCACCCACCAAAATAATTATACTCCAAAAAGGCGATAATAAAATACCGAATAACCCTGGCGCTGAAATATCTTTATGCAGGGCCTCTTGAGCTATAAATTGCCAGGGAATCGCATGATAGACTGCTGCCGTAAATACGAAATAAAAACTCCTACCACTATCACGGCCAATGCTATAGCAATGGGCAATAGTCGTTCGGGGCTTTTGGCTTCCCCACCTGCCTGAGCAATAGAATCAAAACCAATAAAACTCGCAAACAATACGGCGGCTGAAAGAAAAGTGCTAAAACTAAAAATAGCCTCTTTTTGATTGATTACCAAACGGCCTTCTTTGGCCAGTAAAGCAGCTTCAAAATCACTTTGATTGAAATAAAACCCTGCCACAATCACAATACCACCCAAGACAAACATCAATAACATGAGTGGAATCAAGGCCCGCTCATAAAATTGTAGTCCACGCATATTGATAAAAACAAACCCCCACAGAAGCAGGAGTGCCAAAGCGAGCCTTAGCCAAGGCATATCTAAATAAACGACCATAGCTGCCCAGTCTAAAGCAGCCGCAATATCTCGAAAAAGGGAATGATAACATAGCAAATGACCCCAATCACCACCGAAAGCCAAACCACTGGGCAAAACTGGCCACAAAACCCCAATAAGGATGCAGACCACGGCTCGCAAAATATAACTCCCCCCTGCCCGTGGCATGGCCGACGATAAACTGGCGTAGGAAAAAGCAGCTAATAACGCGGGTATCGCCGCCATCAAAAAGGCAGGCAACACGTAGGGGCCAATGCCAGGCACATTGCGCTGAATCATGATAGGGACAATATAAATGGAAGCCCCAATCATGGAGCATATCCCCGTAGCCGTAAGGCCCAATAAACCCAATTTACGTTCAAGATGAGGGGGGGTAGTTGTTTTCTCTGACATTCGATTAAAATAATAGTAGCTATTTATCGCCTGGGTGATATACTTTTTCAGCGTTTTGAACTACCTCTTTTTTATAGAAGAATACTTCTTTAAAATCACCAGAAATATAACCTTTTACTTGGTCGGTGAAGTGTGGCGAATTTGGATTAGAACTGGCTCCTCCCGTCAAAATAGACTTGGCGCTAAGTTTCTTTCAAACTCCACGACAGCCACAAAAGTATTGCCTGTAATGCCATAATGACGCTTAGTATGTTCTATTTTTCGGCTCACATATGCATTGAGAGAACCCATAAAACCAGGTGTGGCTGTTACGGCCCAGCTTGGGAGACTATCACTATAAGAGATACCCTCTGCATTTCGCTGAAAACGATTGATTTCGCCCCAAGAATTTGCCAACTACCGAAATCTTTACGCAGGCCGCTGACCACTTCTGCCAAAATAGCAAGCTGTTTTTGAGGGGAAATGTCTTTCAAAGTTACGTTTGCTCCATTGCTTACGGCGTACTGGTCTTCTGGTGAACTTGGCTTAGGAAGGTTTTTTAAGTTTAATTCCACGATTTTTTCCATCCAAAGTACTGCCAGTGTTGTGGCTACCGACAGCGTATCGGCCCTGAAATCCCAGTTTTGAAGCGCTTGAATGGGAGAAGCTAAGGCCGAAAAGGCAGTATCTGCCGCCATAGCATAGTACGATTGCGTAAGTTGGGGTATAAACCGCTCACCATTGGCCAAATAGGTATCGTGCGCTGCTCTAATGACATCGTCTATGGTCGCATTTTGGAGGTTGGGCAGCAATCTTATAGCGCTCATTGCCCGTGGGGTATGGCCATCGGGCAGCATATAGACGGGCTTTTTCGCTATCAATGTATCAAAAACCCCCGCCCCAAAGAGTGGTGTCGAATTGCAGTTTTGCACAAATCCGCTGGAAGGATTAATAAAATGGGGGACCTCATCCAAGCCATGCGTGCCTTGCCATTCCGTATTAAGAGAACTTCCATCAACGGGCTGTTTCCAGTCTAAATTAGGATCACGAATAGGCACGAAGTTGCCATGCCAATAGGCGATATTTCCTGCTCGGTCAGCATAAATGATGTTATTACCTGTGAGGGTTCTTGTATTGATGTGTGTTTTGAAAGCGTCAAAGTTTTTGGATTTAGTTTTGAGCCAATTTGCCGCCAACAGTTCGATATTAGCTTCCAGCGTTTTGAGTGAAACCCACTGGTTGCCTCGTTGAGCTACCACCGGACCATGATGGGTTCGGTAGGTGGTAAATGTTTTGACTAAAAGGCTATCTCCTTGTTTGTACCGAATGGTGATTTGAGTGCTATCCAACGAACGAAGGGCGTTGTTGTAACGATAAAAATATCGTCCATTTTCTTTTTCAATGTGCTCAAGATAAAGATCTTTGCTATCAGCCATTGTGATGGGATGCATCCAACCACAATGTTCATTAAACCCTTGAAAAATATTGAATTGCCCCAAAAAGGGAGCGCCATATACATTGAGTCCTTGTTTGCTTACCAATTGAATTTCGATGCGGCCATAAAACTCAGAGTGAGGGTTTATCAGTAACATGGCATTACCATTTTTGGTACGCGTGGGGGCTATTGCCCAACCATTCGAGCCTGTGGCTTGTTGCTCGTCAAAGACATCATTGGGTAAGTAAGACACACGCGCTCCTGGTTTTCCGTACAAAGCTCGTACTTCTGCCTCTGTTATGTTGGCTCCTCTCATAGCAGGCACATTATTCATCAAACATATCCAAGGTTCAACTCGGTTGATTAGCTTGGGTTTTTTATCAGGGTGCGACCATAGATAAAAATTGATGCCGTTGGCATACCCTTCGCAGAGTTTTTGAAGCCATCTGGGCGACTGATGGTAATATTGAATGGCCTTGGTAGAATCCACAAACATCCTTGTCCACAAGTCGTTGTAGATTTGCTTTTCTCCTTCTATTTCAGCTTGGCGACCAAGCCGATTGATAAGGGTGGCCTCTACTTTTTCAAAAAACTCTTCACACTGGATGTACATCATTCCAAACACTGCATCAGCATCAGTTTTGGTATAAACATGCGGTACTCCGTATTTATCTTTGATGATAGTAACACGCTTTGCTTGCTTTTGGAGGCGAATGATTTCATCAGGAGAAAACGATTGAGAAAAGCCCGCCATAGAAATCACAAAGAAGAAGGCTATGAGAAGACGTACAGGTGGTGCTATCATAAATGGTTGCAAGAAAGTTTTGGTTTACAAATCTATAAAAAAAGCCTTGTCTTGTACCCATTTTTGAATAGCCCAACCATTTTTTTAACTTATTTTTACTACATTCAAACTCTTTTCAACTTATTGATAATCAACTCAAAGTACTTCTTCTTGGCTGTATAGAATCGGCTAAAACATAAGACGTTTTGAAGGAAATAAAGCCTTATGATTGGTCGTTTTTTAAGGAAACAGCCATTGTATGAAATCCCTTCTTCCCTTTTGTTTTTGCTTTTTCTGCGGCAGTTTATTGTTTGCACAATACCCCTATACCAACTATTGGCAAGCGGAGTTCGGGTTTACCTACCCATTGACCTCCTCCAAACAAAATATTATTAAAGGGCAGTCAAAAACCGAGTTATGGAGTCCTGCCCCTCAAATAAATGCTCATTTAGGATGGCATTTTGAGTCTATGGAGGGCCATTTTTTGGAAATGTACCTCCAAGGCAGATGTATTTACAACGATATTGAAGATTCGGCCATTTTAGTAGGTAGCAGGCTGGGTACCGGTAAAGGTAAGGCAAGGTATTTTTTTGAACTTAATCATGGCGGCCCACAAGGCAATTTTTCTGCTTATAGTATTGATGATGAATCAGCAGGGGTATCTTACGGCTTTGGATGTCGCTATCGTTTAACTTCTCGAATGTCGGCACAAGGTATCCTTTTAAGAAACCACTACGCTCAATTTGAGCGCGACATGGCTCCTTATAAACACCCCGCACGTCTATTTTTTGTGTCAAGTCTGTATTGGAACTTGAATGGAAAACCAGAACAACGGCCTCGCAAAGTCAAAAAACTCTCTCCTCGACAACAGAATCGTTGCGTTTATTAATCTTCCTCACCTAACCTATTTTGGTACTTCCGATTAGGTTATCGAACTTTGTGGTTCAGATAATGGTAATAGGTAGATGAAAACCAAAGGAATCAAAACCAATAAAGTCAATATTGTTACGCTCGGCTGTAGCAAAAACCTCGTGGATAGCGAGAATATTTATACCCAACTCAAAGGCAATGGTTACAAAGTAACCCACGAGTCAAAAAAAGATGACGCAAGCATCGTGATTGTAAATACCTGTGGGTTTATTGACAACGCCAAGCAAGAATCTATTGATACCATTTTGCGCTATGCCGATGCCAAAGAGGCGGGATTGGTGGATAAAGTCTATGTAACAGGCTGTCTTTCGCATCGTTATAAAGACGAACTTGCCGTCGAAATCCCGACGGTGGACGCTTGGTTTGGCACCAATGAACTGCCTCGATTGCTCAAGACCCTCAAAGCCGACTATAAACAAGAACTTGTGGGGGAACGTCTTTTGACCACACCTACCCACTATGCCTATCTCAAAATAGCCGAAGGCTGCGATCGTCCCTGTAGTTTTTGTGCTATTCCGCTCATGCGTGGCGGGCATGTATCGCGCAGCATCGAAGATTTAGTAACAGAAGCCAAATCTTTGGCCCGGCGTGGTACGAAAGAACTGATACTCATTGCCCAAGATTTGACGTATTATGGCTTAGATATCTACAAAAAACGTAACTTATCCGAATTGTTGGCCACCCTTTCTGATGTAGAAGGCATCGAGTGGATTCGCTTGCAGTATGCTTACCCGTCGGGGTTTCCGTTGGATTTATTAGATGTCATGCGCGAGCGTTCCAATATTTGCAAATACCTCGATATGCCCCTTCAAAGCGGTAGTACCGAAATGTTGAAACTGATGCGACGGGGCATTACACGCGAAAAAACGGAAGATTTAATCAAGACCATTCGCGATAAAGTACCCGATATTGCCCTCCGTACCACCCTCATCGCAGGCCATCCAGGCGAAACCGAAGAAATGTTTGAAGAAACGCTGGCCTTCGTCGAAAACTCTCGCTTCGACCGTTTGGGGGTATTTACCTACTCGCACGAAGACCAAACCCATTCATTTTCGATGCTCGACGATGTGCCTGCCGACATCAAACAACAACGCGCCGACGATATCATGGCCGTGCAGCAGGATATTTCGTGGGCCTTAAATCAAACCAAAATCGGACATACCTACAAGGTGCTTTTTGACCGCAAAGAAGGCGGTTATTTTGTAGGCAGGACCCAATTTGACTCGCCCGAAGTGGACAATGAAGTGTTACTACCTGCCAGCCAATACGTACGCTTGGGCGACTTTGCCAACGTAAAAATTACGAATGCCGAGGAGTTTGATTTGTATGGAGAGTTGGGGTAGATTGGAGTCATGGATTTAAATCAACTATGATTAATAGTTACAAATCTGATAGCCTTTATCCATACTTTTTCACAAATACGGTATCAGAAGAGCGATATTTGAGTGATTTTTTTGGGATGAAATGTTCCAATGATTACAAATGGATTTGGCGCAATCAAGTGAAACTCCCGTGTTGTTCCTAAAAATAAGTACAAGTCCTTTGTTTTTGCAAAGTCATCAAAATATTTTTTCTTGACATCTTCGCACGCTTTTACTTCGTTCCCTTCATGTCTTTTCAAACTATTCCAATATAATGCACCAATCTCCCAATCTTCAATCATTAATGTTCTTTCAACTCCATCATCACTTGTAAATTTGTAAGAGAATTTATACGGGAGCTTATTTACAACTTCAAATGGGTTTTCTGAATTTTTGAAGAGGTTCAATTGCTGGGCTTTCGCTTTCAAATTGTCAAGTTTTTTCTTATCCCACTGCCTTTCAACTTTTTCTATTTTGAAATCTAAAACTTCTTTCGGCTTGAAAACAGCTAACGAGGTATATGTCCTTGCATCTTTTGCCATCGAAATTAGGTCTGTCATATTGGTATGAACATTTTTTAGAACAATCTCTCTTCTACTTCGCCATACATCTCCATCAGCTTTTATTTCCCCAATTTTTCGAAAATTCTTTTCAAGAGATTTTGGCTTGTAGCTTTCAAACGGAAATCAGAAGTGTTTTTTTCGAGGTCTATTTCTACCCAGTCGTACTTGCTATATTGTTTGTCGTATTCCAATTTCCGAAAAGGGATGGGATAAACTCTTATCCAACTCCCATCTTCAAGAAACCCAGCTGTACACACAAGCTCATCATATTTGTTCGATAAAGTAGGGTATGTTTTTACCGTAATCAATATTTTCATCAAAGCCATGGCTAAATATGTTTTAATTCATATTCCCATTCAGGAAGTTTTGTGATTGCCTCGGCTAAATGTTTCCTATGACATTGACATATTTTTGCCTCAAAGCAGGTAAGAGCGACTCGTTTTTTTGATTTGAGTAAATGCAATATGCTCTCTTGTTCATTTTGGGTCTTTTTAAGATTTTGGTTTTTATAAATCTCAAAA
This sequence comes from Spirosomataceae bacterium, assembly GCA_041392315.1. GTDB lineage: Bacteria > Bacteroidota > Bacteroidia > Cytophagales > Spirosomataceae > Runella. The sequence continues at coordinate 101,686 of JAWKMH010000001.1, forward strand.
AGGTTATCATAATCTTCTTGGGTTTTCAATTCTCGTCTTTGATCTGATTGAATACCAACTTCTGGAATATGTAGATATTCGATATTCAAACTCGAACAAAAGTTCTTTAATTGTGTTTTTGAAAATCCAAACTTCATACTAAGTGGATTGTTTCTAACATCAACCAATACTTTGACATCGTTTTTAATCAATCTGTTCAGATAAGCTTCTAAAGAAACACCCTCGTAACCAATTGTGTAGAGAGTTGTTTTATCATTGGCTGGTCTTGCTTGGAAAACTTTGTCTTTTTGCTCTGTAGTTAAATGTTTATCAGCAATTATACTATTGATTGCATAATAAGGATAATTCAAATAGGTCAATTTAATTAACGCATCCGAGTCTAATTTATCATAGTCTTTTCTAAGATTAATGAGCGTTTTTTTATCTTTCTCATTCAACATTTTGACATAATCAATAGCATCGATTTTTGTAAAACTTTGCTTGTCTTCAGAAAGCTGTCCATGTTTAACCATCGCTGTAAAATCAGCATTTGCAGAAAAAGAGTAGCAACCATACAGATAGGGTACAAAATCGTAATCTCGCTTAAATTGTCCGTTGGTAAACAAAAACAGCAACTTTTGTAAGGATATTTTTTGCAAATGCCCTCCAAATGCTTGCAATATTGCCAATACTATTTTTCGCCTGTAAAACATAGTTGCAAAGGTAAGACAGTTGAGTGAGTAACCAAAACTTGCGTTTTTTACATCAAAATAAATGCTATTCATTTTTCGTCCCCCACCTGAGTAACTCTAATAGGGTAGAAATTATAGATTTTCCGCAAAATATGCTTAGAGAAACTGTGAATTCATTAAAAAGCCAATGGCTAACTACTATTGCTCTTATTTCTTCAACTTCGCCATTTTTAACGCTTCGGTAGTAGTATAATATTTAGCAATCATATTGGGAACCTCCCAAGCAGGAAGTTTACCTGCTTGCAAAAATTCCATGTATTTCTTGGCTACTTGGGCAAAATGAGATTCGTGACCTGTATCATACTTTTTAGGCACAATCACCTCCCAACCTTTGTCATTTTTCTTTAATTCAATGCCAGGGTAGGCCGCTTGTGCTTTTTTAAAAGCTTCGGTCATGGCTTTTTCATAAGCGGGCGTAGCGCTGATAGGCTCAATGTATAACACGGGCTTATAATTTTGCTCCTTGCCTTGGCGAATAATCAGGTTAGCTTTACTACCCTTCATAATCGAATAATGCGTATCGCCAGTACCTTGCGGTGCTTGAAAATTCCATATCACCGATGCCCTTGCATGAACGCCCTTGAGGGTGTAGTCAATTTGCCCGTTGGCATATACTTCTAAGTTTTTACCTTTTACGTCTTTCTGTAAATAGTCGGGATAAGTATCGTTTTTTGTAACCAATTTGAACTGCGCGGGCGTGAGTGTGGTAGCAGTATGTATAGCCGAAACGAGTTTTATATCTTTTTGGTAATCAATCACTTGGTTAGGAAAACAACTCCACTGAATCAAATCTACCAAATGGGTGGTTACGTCCACGATACCTTCTCCTTGCTGGTTTACATCAAAAAACCAAGACGGACGAATCAGTGGTTCGCCCGATACATACTTAAAAAAATGATGTACACTCTCTTTGGTAACGGCAGGGTCTTGGGCAGTTCCTTTTTGCAGTGTGCCAAACAAGGCGGGTAGCATGGCCAGTTCGCGTTGTAGCGTGTTGGTGATTTCATACCGCTCCGTCATGATGTCGTAGAGCAATACATTGTTCTTTTTTGCTTGGTCAAATGCCTCTTTTAACAAAGAAAACCCAGCGGCATCAATCGCCATGGGCTTATCGGCTAATACATTCAGTCCTGCCACTATTGATTTCTTGATGTAATCGGTTTTCCTTTGGTTATTTCCTGCCAGTATGACCAAGTTTCCTGCCTTTTCAGCCAGCATTTTTTGAAAAAAATCAGGCCCCGTATAGACCTTTTTCATTCCATTGTGTAGGATCTTCGGGGCGGAGCGTTGTACTTGTTTATTTATCAAGATAGGCATCTACATCAGGGCCTTTGGAGGCATAGACATGAACGAGGGGTTTACACATTGTCGTAGCGTGTATTCTGCACCAAAGCCGCATGAAAATGGCCAGGCTCTAACACAATGAGATTGACGGACTTGGTTTTTTATTCCCATAACGGATAAAGAAATACTTCAAAAGCGAATAAACAGCCTAAAATGCGGGTTTTTCATAATTTTTTTAATTGTAATTTGGAGTTAAGGTAAGGTGTTTTCTATAGTTTTATATATGCGTCATACGGCTACTTTTCCCTCTACTCATCGTCATCACTTACTTCTATATCATCGTCAAAAATGACAATATCAGCATCCTTACCCTGTGTCAATGTCCCCTTTCTATCTTGGATACCCATGATGCGGGCTGGGGTAGTGCTCGCCATTCTGACAGCCTCCAGCAACGACACGTCGGCCATTTGTAGCATATTTCTGACAAGACGGTTGGTGGTGGCTACGCTCCCTGCAAACGAACTGCGGTCGGGCATCTTGGCAACATCATCTTCTGTGATTACTTTCCAGCCCATTTTTCAATGACCCCAAAATACTTTCTCCTTCTGGCATTCAGCTCCACGCATGGCATCAGTAATGAGCGCCTGGTGCGGTCAGCACCACTTTAATTTTATAGATAAGCTGGAGTAAAGGTGCGGGCAGGTGAATACCATCGGCGATAATTTCTACATCTAAATCCAATAAGAAGGCACTCTCAATATCACTCCTGCATAGCGAAAAGCATTGCGCCGTGTTACACTTCCGACATGGCCGAGTATAAGTGCGTAACAAGCGAATAGCCATTTTCGTAAGCCGCAAACACCTCATCATAGAGTGCGTCGGTGTGAGCAATGGCAGCCAAAATACCTTTCTGGCTTAAGCGTTGCCCAAAAGCAATCGCTCCTTCTAATTCGGGCGCGGCACTCCAACGAATAATAGAGGATGAATGAGCCAGTATTTCCTCATATTCGGCAGGATTCGGGTTACGAATATAGCGCGGGTCTTGCGCTCCACGTTGACTCAAAGCAAAATAAGGACCTTCTAAGTGTATTCCCAAAAAAGCCGCCCCTTTGGTGTTGTTGCGGTTGGCTATTTCATATACATTAAGGGTTTGAAGTAGGTCTTCTTTTTCGGCAGTAAGCGTGGTGGGTACTAAGGCCGTTGTACCATAACGGGCGTGGAGTTGAGCCACACCGAGAAATGCCTCTTCCGTTCCGTCCATGAAATCATGGCCACCCCCACCATGCACATGAATATCTATAAAGCCTGGAGAGATATATTGACCATCTGCATTGATTTCGACGGCATCAGGTACGTCTATGTTGCCTTCATGTATGCCCAATATTCTTTCGTTCTCAACAACAATCGTCCCATTTTTAATAGTACGGAAGGGAGTAAGGATAATACCATTAGTGATTTTTGTACGCATTATGTTTCGTTTAACTCAAAGTCCAACGTTTTACTTTATGACCGTGAACGGCATAATACACTAAGTACAAGTAGCAGGGGATCAAAACCCAGTAAGCAGATCGGACATCATATATGTCGGCAAAGTGACCATATACGAGTGGCATAAGTGCATTGCCACACAAGGCCATAATCAGCACAGAGGCCCCTAATTTAGTATATCTCCCCAAACCATCAAGGGCCAAAGGCCAAATACCTGCCCACACCAATGAATTGGCCAACCCCAGCAATACCACAAACCAAATAGAAATATCGGCGGTATGTCCCAAAAAATAAACCGTGCCTCTGGCAAAAATAATACCCAAAGTAAATAATGTGCCCAATACTGTACATACCCGCAAAGCATTGACCTGGCTCATAAAACGCGGAATAGCAATGATACCCAAAATATATCCACAAATAGTGCAAGCGAGCGTATAGGAGGGAAATGTTTTGGCTTTCAGCAAATCTATTCCCATTGAATTGGCATAACCAATAATAGTATCAATGGCAATGACCTGCGTGCCTACGTGCAAAAAAATAGCTATTACGCCCAAAATAAGATGAGGAAATTGAAATATGCTTGTTTTACCTGCATTGGCAGAAGCCACCTCGGGGCTTTCTTGTTCGGTATTGATTTCGGGCAATGGTGAACGATACACTAAATAACCCAACACCAGCAAAAACACACCTAATACAGTATATGGCTGAATAACACGTCGCACAAGTTCGTCGAGTGCCGCAGCACGCTGAAGGTCGGTCATGCCTCCCAATTGGGCAAACAAATCGGTATCGGTTGGGCGTAGAATGACGGCAGCAAACACCAAAGGCGACAAAATTCCTGCGGCTTTATTGCAAATCCCCATCATGCTGATACGCTGCGCACCTCGCTCTTTTGGGCCCAAAATAGTAATGTAAGGATTAGCGGCAGTTTGTAGAATAGACAAGCCTATACCGATTGTAAATAAGCCTATCAAAAAAATGCCGTAGGTGCGCGTCATAGCAGCGGGGATAAAAATAAATGCGCCCAAGGCCATTGCCCAAAAACCATACATCATGCCTTTTTTGAATCCTACGGCTTTCAATAAATAAGACGCCGGTACCGACATAATAAAATACGCGATATAAAATGCAAACGCGACCAAATAGGCTTGAAAACTGGTGAGTTCGCAAGCAATTTTGAAATAAGGAATCAGAATGGCATTGACCCAAGAAATAAAACCAAACATAAAAAACATCACGCCTATAAGCATGATGGAAATGTTAGTTTCGCGTTTGGTCAGGCTATTTACATCAACAGCATTGTTCATTGATTTTTCTATAAAGTTGGTTCCCAACCTTTTTCGTATTGTCGATTCCAAAATTGCTTGGTGGCTTTATTATTCAGAATATGACCATTGGTAGTATCTATCTCCAATACACTATTGGTACGCATGGCAATATTGCCCAACTGACAAAGCAAGGTGCTTTGATGCCCCCACAATATCCGAAGCTAAAACCGAGCCTTCTTTGATGGCTGATACAAAATTCTGAAAATGGAACGCATCAAGGGCTTGCGAAGGATCCATTTTGTTGCGTGGGTCAATGACTAAATCATTTTTTACTTCTTTTACCAATTTATTACCCAAATCAAAGATTTTGTAGGCATTGCCACCGCCATATTCGAGTGTACCTGTTTCGCCATAAAAAGATACACCTACACTACTGCCTTCTACATTGCGGCTATTGCAGCTTCTACCTTCCCATGTCATGGCCGTATTGTTGGCAAATTCAAGATTAATCACCTGGGTATCGGGGGTTTCCCAATCATCTTTGTACCGATACCGCCCCCCAAAGGAAGAAACACGGGTAGGATATTCGACCCCTAATCCCCACCGCATGAGGTCGAGCATATGGGTGCCATTATTGAGGGCTTCGCCTGTTCCCCAATGCCAAAACCAATGCCAGTTATAATGGAGGATATTGTCTTTATAAGTACGTCGTGGCGCGGGACCTTGCCACAAATCATAATTGAGCCACGACGGAACGGCCTGTTCTTTACCGATTCCAATAGAAGGGCGATTGTTGGTGTACCATCCTTTGGCAAAATAAGGCCGACCAATCGCCCCATTCTGAATCTCTTGAATCGCGAGTTTTACATTGGGCCATGAACGCCGCTGATTACCCATCTGAATGACGTTCTTGTACTTGGCCGCTACTGCCATCAGCAACTCTCCCTCGTTGGGATTGTGGCTACAGGGTTTTTCAAGATAAACATGCTTTCCTGCTTTTGAGGCCAATATCGCTGCGGGTGCATGCCAATGATCTGGCGCGGCTATCACAAGGGCATCCATGTCTTTATCTTCCAAGGATTTTCTAAAATCTGGCACGTCTTTAGGTTTTGACGACTGAATCTTTGCCACGGCTTCAATACATTTTTGGGCTGCACGCGAATCTACGTCTGAAATGGATGCCACTTCGCAATTGGATTGAAGGGCAAAGTTACTGGCCAACGCAAACCCACGACTATTGACACCCATGACACCAAGTCGTACCTTTTCGTTAGCTCCTAAAATACGGGCATAGCTTTTAGCACTAAAACCAGGTAAAATACCCCCTACGGTGAGTGTGGTTGTGCCTAATAATGATTTTTTGATAAAATCGCGGCGAGACGAGTGGCTAAAACGCGTTTCTTGATTGTTCATGAAATGGTATTTTGGACAAAATAACTTCTGATTAAATTTCTCTTCTTTTAAGTCTTTTTCGATTACTAATTACTCGCTTCAAAGTAATTTCTTAGTGTTAGTAATTACTTTTTATTTTTACCAAATCCTGAATTTCATGACCATTATGAGCAAACCGAGCTAAAGTATAGACGGTCTCATCAGGCGCAATGGCGATAGAATTAACATAGGTTGGGCGGTTTCCATCATTATAAAAAATAGGGCCGTGGTCTTTATAGGTACGGGAAGGTAAGTGGAAAGTGACCAAATGTAAATTTTCCAACCCCCTGACGCCACCTTTCGCAATTTGATCTGCTCCTTTTACTCGTTTACCTTCTATATAAATGGGTCCTCCTGTTAAATAGTAGATAGTTTCGCCATCAGGGCCCAACTGAAACCCCAAATACCCATAACTAAACTGATCAAACATGCCACTTTTTCGAGAAGGCTCAGAGGTAAGCCGCTCTACCAGTTCGATTTGGGGAACTTTGGGGTCGAAACCGAACAAATAGCCCGAATTACCATGAATCCCATAGGCTATGTTTTCGGAGGGAGACCAAAAAATCTTCCGCCAATTGTAACCCATACTTCCTGGGAACGTAGGATCATATTGGCCAAAATAATCCAGCCGTAAATCAATACCCTCCAATTTGTTTATCTCACCGTTCTTTGGACAATAGGTAAAAATGTCGCCTTCTGAAGTAGAGTAATAAACTGCTCCATCGCGTGGGTCAACCACCATCGAACGGCACAACACACGATAATCCTCACCCACAATTCCTGCTTCACCTTTGGCAGATACCAAGCCAATTGTTTTGAGAATTTTAGTAGAAAGATCATAATGAATAAAATAGCCCAAAGGCCATGTAATGCCATACAAATATCCTCGTTGGCAATCTATGGTCATCGTCAGGATGCCTTCGCCTTCGGGGGCTGTGGCTAAATCTTCAAATGTACCCGTCGTCAAATCGTACGATAAAAAATGTCCACCTGGATAGAGCTGCTTGCCATTGGGGGCTTTTTGCGGTAGGCGTTCCATGCCCTCAATCATCTCATATACCCCGATGTGCGTCGCGAAATATAATTTTCCTTTGTTTTCATAAAATCGAACATGGCTCTTGCCTTGAGGAATGGCATTCGTATTTTTTCTCCACAAACCTCTGTTAGGTCAGCAATGAATTCCGTTTGATCTGTAGCAGGGTTATAGGCATACATTTTTCCTCCAATGTCGTAGGAATCAGAACAAAGGACATAGTAAATCTTACCATTACTCGCGGCTGTGATGGCGTTGTAGGTGTCGTGGGCTAAATCAAAACCAGAAAAGTAAGGCGTGGCAATAAGTGAGTGCATATTTTTACGGTTAATTATCGCTTGGTTTTAGTGATTCCAATTTGTAGAGCGAGTTTATCACTTCTGCATAAATTAGATTAGGTACAGAAGTTGCCCAGACGCTTGGGAGGCCATACACCATTTGAGAAGAAGCGCCTTCATAGCCGCCTTCGTGTAAAATCGTTACCGATGGGATGTACCCCATCACATCATTGGAATAACCCATCACAAAAATGTCAGGCCCAAATCGTTTTTTACATTCAAGCGCATATTCAACCACAAGTTCTCCTCCAAAACTAAAAAGTGGCTGATCACCCAATTTCCAGATTTGTAAAGGATAGAGGTACGAACTAAGAAATGGTTTGTTTTTTCTTAAATCAGACAAGAGTCGCGTAGCCCAACGCTTCATATAGGGCGTAGTTTCGCTTTGAATTTTCAGTAATTCTACCTCTGTTGGAGGGGTTGAAAGCGGTAATTCAATTTCAGAATAAGCAGTAAGCAGTTGTGCTGGTAATGGTCTCATAGGCTCTTCCAGCACTCGTTCCACAGCAGCGGCTAACTCTCGCCCATACTGCTTTGCCAAGGATACTGTACGACGGGGCAACGGGTTTTGGTCGCCTCCTGCTCCTTGAAAAAACAAAGCAATAGCTTCAGGATAGGCCCGTTCCAGTTCAATCTGTGCAAAACCAGGGTAATCACCCGAATACTGATAAATATCAAGTACAGTTGGATGACAAGCATAGCCAAACAACAAACCTTTGAGTGTTCCTTTTGCCGTAACGACCTTAATGACGGGCACGGCATAATCGTTGGGACCTTTTAATTCTGTTTGTTCATGCAGTGCCCCCTCTTTGTTATTGCGTCGATTGACTTGAAATCGTGTGACCCCATTTTGCGCAAATAACTCAACCGCTTCTAAATCTTTCAAAGCTTCTCCTACCAAGGCAATCAATTTCACTTCTAATTGACGTGAATAACGAGCGATTTTGGCTTCTTCGTTGACATCAAGTGGATAAATATCATGCAGGGCATCATCCAGCACGGGGCCTGAGTGTGTATGGGAACTATTAAGAATAATTTGAGCCTTGGTCAAACCAAATTGACTGCCAAGTTGGGTTCGAATACGATCAGACATCGCTTTGGGGAAACCCAGCATATCAGTCGTGACGAGTACGCACTTTTTGCCATTTTCATCTTCCAATGCCAAAGACTTGGCCCATAAATCGTGCAAACTTCCCGCAGGCGCAGATGTACGGGAGGCATAACCAGCCTGCCATACCGATTCTTGAGGCGTAATTATCACCTTAGCAATACCTGCCTTCCAACCCTTAGCCCATGTAGATGTGATAATTAAAACTCCGATTAACCCAAGATATTTTCTCATTTTAAACTCAATAGTTTATCGGCGTGGGTATAGATTTTCTCGATGGCATTCGCAATGTCGTCCATGTCGGCATGAGTACCCAGCAGCATATTTTGCGTAAACCAAACGGCTTCTTCATTGCAGAGTTGGTCGTTTTGTGGACAGTGATTCCGTTCCACATAATTTTTAAAATCAAGCTCCGATTTGGGGTACATTTTTTGGAAGTTTTTCGACTGAAACGCATCGTTCAAATAAGGCATGTTGTTGAGCGTAGCATAGCCTTTTGAGCAAGGAATTCCCTCTGCCGAGAGGGCTTTCAAGAATATATCGCGTGATAGGTTTTTGAATTCTGCTTTTTTGTAACGAAATGGAAAAAGGTGAAATGCCGCCCGCGTCACGTTGTCATATAGTTTATAGGGAATAATACCTGGAGTCTTCTCCATTTTAGTTTTCAGATACGCTGCGTTCTTATTGCGTATGGTAGTTTGGCTATCGAGGCGTTTAAGTTGAGCTATGCCAATTGCCGCTTGGTATTCGGTCAGACGTTGTTTATTTCCTTGAATAACAGTTCCTGCACCAATGACACCCGATGCCATACCAAAGGGATTGCCGTAGTTGTGATAAGAAAAGCAACGATCCATGAATAAATCATTATCGCTCACAATGGCACCTGCTTCTCCGATGGCTAAATTTTTAGAATTCTGGAAGCTAAAACAGCCTGCATCTCCAAATGTACCCACTTGCTTGTGGTTGATTTCAGCCAAATGTGCCTGACAAGCATCTTCAATCACCGCCAGATTGTACTTTTTTGCAATGGCTAAAATCGCGGGCATATTGGCAGGCAAACCCAAAATATGGACAGGAATAATGGCCTTGGTACGTGGCGTAATTTTGGCTTCAATTTTGGCTGGGTCAATCTGAAATGTTTCAGGGTCAACATCTACAAAAACGGGCATCGCGCCAGCAGCAATAACAGGAGCTACCGTACCAATAAAAGTATAAGGAGGAACTAGCACTTCGTCGCCGCCGCGAATATCCAACTGTATCAAGGCCGTAATCAACGCATTGGTGCCGTTTACCACTGCCAGTGCTCGTTTTATCCCGACTGTTTGGGCCCATATAGCTTCAAATTCATTGACCACATTTGCTCGCGACCATACGCCGCTTCGTATGACTTCGAGGAGTTGTTTTTCATCTGTTTCGGGTATCCATATCGGCCATGTTGGCCAACTTTGGGTTCGTACAGGTTTACCCCCCAGTAGTGCTGGTGGCTCTATCAATGAAAAAGGCAGGGCAAGGGATGATTTTTTGGTGTGACTTTCAACAGTTTTAGCGAGAATCGAGGGGGTTAGTACTGCCCCTAAGCCCGTCAATGAATTTTGTTTCAAAAATTCACGTCTTGAAAAATGGTTGGAAGGCATATTAGTTAGGAGTTTAGATGGGGTTTGTCAGCATGATGAGGAAAAAATCAGCTCTTCCTTGCTTTTTTTAGCACACTTTCAAGCGTAACGACAGCTCCGCCTTGTCGTTTGCTTTCGTCAGCGGCTTCCATAAAGGCAAAGATTTCAATGGTTTCTTCGGGTAAGACGGGAAGCTTGCCCGTTTCAAAATAGTTGACGATGTCTTTTAATAACGGTTCATAGCCACCATATGGCCCTAAAACAATATTGCCATTTTTGGTATAAACCGTGCCACCATAATCATGTTTTCCCGTGCGCGTACCACGAAATGTGCCTACACGCCCATCGGCCCAAGTACCAACCACAATGTCTGTGCCTTCATTGAATACACGACTTACTTGTTTGCATCCTGTTCCCATAACCGTGTACAGTGTTTCAACACCATGGATGCCATACCAAAACAAATCGGGATGTGTTTTTTCAAGCACTGCTGGGCTAAACGTATCGGCCCCGACTACGGTACTTTTATCTACTTTTTCTACTCCTTTAATATGTCGCAACGACGAGGCCGAAAAGAGAGGGATATTATATTTTTTTGATGCTTCAAAAATAGCGAGCGTATCAGAGAGCGAGGCAGCAATTGGTTTATCAATAAAAACACGTTTGCCCGCCTTAAGTACCTCAATGACCTGTTCGAGGTGAAGGCGGCCATCGTTGGTTTCAAGCAGAATGACATCTACTTTTTTAAGTAAATCAGCAATAGAGTCAACAATTTCTACATTCTGTTTTCTTACTTCTTCAGTATAGGCCGGAACCCGTTTGGTGCTGCTTTCGATGTCTTTGCTACCTTGTGGATAAGCAGCCACTACTTTATAGCCTAAAAAATCAGCACTTACATCGGGTGCATTGAGGACTTTGACGAAGGCTGTGCTGTGCGAGGTATCCAAACCAATGATACCAACACGTTTGCCTTGTAGGGGGGATATGGTGGCAGGAACAGTTAGTGCCAAACCTGCGAAAGAAAAGCTTTTGAGAAAATTTCTACGGTTTTGATTTGTTAAGTCCATGAGGTCAGAGAAAAAGGGTGCATTTTTTATAAATTGGCTTGAATCATACAAAGAATCAACCTAAATTGTAGCCAATAAACGTTAATTAAATAACCAATAAACATAGTTTTCAAAAATGGCAAATCCAACATTATCCGAAAAATCCTTTATCAAAGCAGCCCAAGAGGGTATTGGTCAAGGTAAAATGACTGTGCAGGGCACGGTTAATAAAATTATACTTTTAGGGGGGTTAGTTATTATATCGGCGGCTGTTAGCTGGTTTTTGTTTGCCTCCAACCCTACGCTCATTATGCCTTTGGCAATAGGTGGTGCTATCGGTGGTTTGGTTATCGCACTGATTTTAGCCTTTAAGCAGCACCTCGCTCCCACCCTCGCACCCATCTATGCGGTTGTTGAAGGGGTTTTTGTGGGTGCTATTACCTTGGTATTTGAGAGTATGTATCCAGGCATTGGGCTATCGGCTGTATTGCTCACTTTTGCCATATTGGCGGGCATGGTAGGACTATATAAAGCAGGCGTCATTCGTGCTACACCCACTTTTAAGCGCACTGTCATGGCTGCTACGGCTGGAGTTGCCATTTTTTATTTAGTAGCTATGGTGCTACGAATGTTCAGTATTGAAATGCCTCTTATTTATGATACTGGTTGGTTTGGTATCGGATTTTCACTTTTTGTGGTAGGATTGGCGGCCTTCAATTTGGTGCTCGACCTCGACCGTATCGAAGAAGGAGCCAACTACGGCGCACCCAAATACATGGAGTGGTACTGTGCCTTTGGCATGATCGTTACTATTGTTTGGCTGTATATAGAAGTACTTCGCCTACTTTCAAAATTATCGAGTAGGGATTGAGCTCACCAATAAAGGGTTGATTTGCAAAGCCAGTAATTTGGTTTGCAAATCAACCCTTTATTTTTTATTTGGAAATAATGAATACTAATGCGTAAAATAATAAACTGCAATCCCCGAAAGATAGCCTATTAAAGCATAACCCGAAATCCTTTTTAAGTACCAAATAAAGTCTATTTTTAGAATACTCATCGAGGCTACCCCAGCCGCCGAACCTATGATAAGGATACTTCCTCCCGTACCTGCACAGTAAGCCAATAAATTCCAAAAATCCGAGTCTGGGGCAAACTCTGTCATTGGGTACATTCCCATGGCAGCAGCCACCAACGGCACATTGTCCACCACAGAAGAAAGCAACCCAATAAGGGTATTGATAATATAAATATTGCCGAAAGTTTGGTCTAAAATCGTAGCCATTTGTGTTAAATGGCCTGATGTATCCAGTGCGCCTACTGCCAAAAGAATCCCCAAAAAGAACAAAATACTGGGTGTATCTATGCGATGGAGCATGGCTGCTACCGAAAACCCTTGTTTAGATTCAGGTTCTTTCCCTCTATGTAAAAACTCGGTAAAGTACCATAATAACCCTACCGATAACAGAACACCCATATAAGGCGGGTAGTGCGTAATTGCTTTAAAAACAGGCACAGAAACCAATCCTGCCCCCCCTAAAACAAACATCAAATTTCGCTCTAAAGCAGTTGTTCCTGCATGTGCTTTTTTCTCGCCAGCCGTGGGTTTAGGTGATTCTACCTTTCCTTTCAAAAAATAAGAAGCTACCAAAAGAGGCATTAAAAGGCTTATCACAGAAGAAATAAATAAGGTGGTCATAATGGGTACGGTGGTCACTTGTCCGCCAATCCAAAGCATAATAGTCGTCACATCGCCAATCGGCGACCAAGCCCCACCTGCATTGGCAGCTATCACCACAAATCCGCCAAACAACCAAATATTTTCTTTGTCTTTGATGATACGTCATAGTAGTGCACATATAATGATAGCGGTCGTCATATTGTCTAAACCTGCCGAAAGGAAAAACGAAACCCACGAAATAACCCACAACAGTGTAACCCGATTGGTAGTAGAAATACGATCGGTAATGACCCTAAAGCCATCATGTACATCTACTAATTCAACAATAGTCATAGCTCCTAACAAGAAGAACAGAATTCCTGCAATCTCGCCCAAATGCTCGAAGAGAGATTCATCCAGTACTTTGTGGGCATCTGGGAGAGTTGTAAGCCCCTGAATAGCAGGCATATTTTCAAATCCAAACAATAGGATAACCCAACAAAAAACCCCCCGTCAGTAACGCGGAGGCAGCTTTGTCAACTTTTAAGGGATGTTCAAGGGCAATAAGTATATACCCGAGAATAAACACGGCAATGAGTAATAACGCCATAATGTGTTAGATTAAAAGGTAAGAGGTTGTAAGAAATAAGAGACAAGCTTAAACTAAGAAGTGATATATTGCTCTAAAAATTGGATATGCTCTTTTTGCTCATGCATAATAGAGTTTACAATATCACCGATACTTAGCACACCGACTACTTTCTCTTCGTCCATCACGGGTAAATGTCGAAATTTCTTTTCACTAAATAGCTTCATACACTCTCTGATGTCCATGTCTGTCGTAACAGTAAACACTTTGGGGGTCATCACCTCTCTAATCGGCGTACTTTTGGCCTTACGGCCTTGAACAATTCCTTTTCGGGCGTAATCTCGCTCGAAAAAATACCTACTAATTTTTCTGCATCATCAAGCACCACCACCGCGCCGATGTTTTTTTCTGTCATTAAAAAAAGGGCTTCAATCACTGTATTGTCAGGAGAAACACTCCAAACATTCGACTGAGGCTTATCAGTTAATAGCTTTTTTACGGAAATCATAAGCGTTTCAATTAGAAGAAGTTAGGTTTTAGATAGGAAAGACGAATTTATCGTTTTCTTCTCTATTTACAAATAATTCGTGGAAAATTATTATTTGTATATTTTGCCCTAACATCCATTTTTTCCTATCTTTAGAAAAAATAAGATAATGATTCCCGTAATTGCTATTTCTGTTTTATTGGTTTTGATAGGAGTTGCTCTTCTAAGCGTGCGATTACTTTTTGTAAAAGGAGGAGAGTTCAAAGGGACTTGCGCAGGTAATAGTACCTTTTTGCAAAAAGAAGGCGCAGTGTGTGGTGTTTGTGGAAGGCAGCCAGGAGAGCCGTGTGGAGAAAAAGCGATAGGCTAACGGCTACGGTTCAAAAAGTTTTTCTCCTGCCTCTATTCTCACCGAAAGGGTGTTTTCCTTGGGAGGTAACGGGCAAGCAAAACGGTGGTTATAAGCGCAATAAGGGTTGTACGCCTTGTTAAAATCAATAGTGAGTTTATTATTCTTCACTTCTTCTGTTTTGAAATCTAAATAGCGCCCTCCACCATAAGTTTCTTGGATGAGGTAGCATCTCGAAACAAAATGGAAAGCCCTTTATCATGATGATATATGAGCAATTTGCAAGGCACATTATTTAAATCCAAAAACAGCATACCCATATTTTTGATAGGTTTCTGTACTACCATCTGTCATAGCAATATTTACTTGCCTTTCCGTGCTATCATAAGCCACAAAATCAGCCACTATTTTGAAGTTAGCATTAGGCGTAAAATAATCCAATCCTTTGAAGGCTGCTTTCTCTTCCAAAGGAGAATGCTTTGAATCACGAAAAAACAGGTCTTTTTCCTTACGCTCTTGTTCAATTTGAGCTACATAATCATCCGTTTGACACAGTGGTCTCTTCTCCAAAAAAAGTATAACCTACTACCCCCACAACAACGAAAATAATAATGCCAAGAAAGAATTTATTTTTGAACATTGTTCTTTATTTATCTTGATTAAGCATCAATTTTCTAAACTTTAGACATTCCAAATCTGCCAATTATTTTGCTGGTAAGATTCGGAATGTCTCATTGATTACAAAATTGCTTTTCAAGGGATGGCCTTTACACCATTGTTCATCATCTCTATCAAATAGCTTGTGATAGCCTCTGCGAAACCTGCTAATTTTGTCAAATCGGTATCCCAAATAGTAGTATTACTCAAGATATCTTGTACCAACACTGCAACATTTTCAGCGCTTATACCTTGCCATTTCTCATAGAAATAATGGGCTTGCTCGTCGTTGATAAAATAAAAATCATCTCCACGTTGCCCAAAATACTTACCACCCTCTTCTTTTACCGCTTTCATAAAGAGCAAATAAGCGCCAAAAGCTAAGGCAAAATGCTTGGGTACACTGCCAAACTGCTTATAGTAGCGGCGAATGGTTGCTACATTTCAGGCATTCATTTTGGAGGTTTGTTGGAGGGTGATACCGATGAGTTTTTGCTGAATAAATGGATTACGGTAACGATTTAGGATATCCCCAGCAAAAACTTTGAGCTGCTCTTTTTGTTCCTCAAATGGCAATGTAGGCACTACTTCTTTATAAATCACATCCTCATAAAATTTAGACATAGCAGGGTCGTTCATACACTGAAACGTGATGTCAAAACCGCTCAAATACCCCAAAGGGGCAGCTGCACTATGGCTTCCGTTTAAGATGCGTAGTTTGCGCTCACGGTAGTACGAAATATCTTCATCCACAATGACGTTTTCAAATAATTGCTCAAAAGATAAAACCTTCTTGACGCGCTCATCGCCCTCAATGGCCCACAAATAATAGGGCTCGGCCACGGTCAATAGGCTATCCTCATAGCCTAATTTAGCCTCCAACGCTGCATGTGTGGCTGCATCTGGTTTGCCTGGCACAATCCTATCTACCAGTGAGTTGCAAAATTTTACATGAAATTTGAGCCACTTATTAAACAACTTGCCAAGTTCATTATAAGCAGAAATCTTTTCGACACATTCGCGCAATTTTAGGCCGTTGTCGGTAATGAGTTCTGTTGGTACCACCACAAGCCCTTTGTCTTTTTTGCCTCCATATGTACGAAATCTCTCATACAAAAAGGCAGTAAGCTTGGCTGGAAAAGACTGAGGAGGGCTTTGAAAAATATTTTCTTCTACATATTGAATACCCACTTCGGTTGTATTAGAAATAATAACTTCTAAATGTGGATTACGGGCAATCTGAAGGACACTTTGCCAGCTATCTTGCGCAGATATAACACGGCCAATGGCCGCTACAGTCGTAGCCTCATCTATGGTTTGCCCACTATTGTCTACCCCACGTACACAAACGGTATAAAGCCCGTCTTGGGCAGCAAAATCGTCGGAAGAACCTGAGGTAGATTTAACCACTACAATACGACCATTAAATACGTGTTTTTTATTGGCATCGTCTATGAGGTAATCACAAAGTCCTCTTAGCAATACACCCGTACCAAATTGGAGGACTTTTACGGGCAAATCAAAAGAATACTGAATATCAGCATCTACGGCTTGTTTAGACAACTGCGGCATGATAGTAAAGAGAATTAACTTATTGGGGTTTTGAAAATGTTTGTATTGGCAAACCTAATAAATTTTGTGCAAAACTTATCTTTGTGACAGCCAAAGGCACCCAAACTTGCTTATATTTTATCAGCATTTGGTATTCCAAGCAAAATTTTCACTTATAAAGTTAAATTTTTTTCACTTGCCAACTAATTTGTATGACCAACTATATACTTTACGACGATGCCGCCATTCGAGTACAATTACTCCCTTTTACCTTTACTCGTCCTGTATCCAAAATACGTTGTGGTATCTGGACATTGACCGAAAAATGGAGTCATTTTTTAGCGACTACCCCTTCTTTTTTGACCGAGCCCTACCTTCAACATAAATTTCCGCTTATTACGACACCTGACAACGTGTTTTTGAATGGGGCTGTTTGTGCTACCTCATCCATTGCTTCCGCAGTCAAACAATTAGCAGTAAACGAAGTGTTGATACAAAATGAAACGGTTATCGCCTATCGTGCCAGCTATAAAATAGTTAATCCAAAGGAGGTATTAAGAAAGGTTGTCTTCGATGAACTAATCACCGTTATTGCTCATGTTTGGGATATTTTTACTGAAAATGGCAACCAGATAAACGCTGATTTTGAAGCCATTACAAAGGCAAAAGCCAGCGAGCCACTCACTGACCCTCATACGCGATGCTACGCGCCAGAGCGTATTTTTATAGAAGAAGGAGTACAAATCCGAGCTGCTGTTCTTAATGCCGAAAATGGCCCTATTTATATTGGCAAGAATGCTACTATCAACGAAGGTAGTGTTGTCATAGGCCCTTTTGCGCTGGGCGAAGGAGCAACGGTCAATTGGGGAGGAAAAATGAGGATGAATACCACTGTGGGGCCTTTTTGTAAAGTGGGCGGCGAAGTAGGCAATTCCGTCTTTTTTGGATATAGTAACAAAGGCCACGATGGCTTTTTGGGTAATTCTGTGATTGGAGAATGGTGCAACTTGGGTGCTAATTGCAATAACTCCAACCTCAAAAATGACTTTACTAATGTCAAACTTTATAACTATGCCACCCGTGCTTTAGAAAATACAGGAAGGTTGTTCTGCGGTTTATTCATGGGTGATTTTACAAAGGCTGGCATCAGCACCATGTTCAATACAGGCACTATAGTGGGGGTCAATGCCAATGTTTTTGGCGCAGGGTTTCAGTCAAAATACATCCCTTCGTTTACCTGGGGAGGCGCAGCAGAGGGTTATACCGAATACCGCATCGAAAAAGCCCTCCAAGTAGCCCGCGAAACCGTCAGTCGTCGAAGCCACCCCTTCAGTGAAATGGAAGAAGATATATTAAGGCATGTATTTAACACAGCAAAAAGTAATCGTTAGCTAAGAGATAACATGGAAATACGCATCGTAATACGCCCCGTCAAAAGAGCAAAACTGCTTTTTTTTCTGTTTTTTTTATCCCTAAATGTCGTTGCCCAAATAGACACACTTATAGTACGGGGTAAAGTAGAAAATCTGAGCCTTACACTATACCAACAAGCCCCAAATATCAGTATAACGCGGGTAAATATCCTGCAACCCAACCGCGAAATAGTACGGGTAGTGCAGTTGCAGCCTGATGGTAGCTTTGAGCTAAAAATGCCCCTGGTCTATCCAAAGGAAGAATGTCGGCTCTATTATGCCCATCATTCTGTGTCTTTTTTGGGAGAAAATGGACTCGTAGAAATAATCCTTTATGGCGACTCTCTTACGAAAAGCGACACTCCCTTTAAATTTCGGGGTCGCAATGCCCATACCAACAATCGTCATGCGCTGTGGGAGGCTAATTTCAGCAAATGGCTCAAAACCAACCCAGAAAAGCCAGAAAAATCAAAAGATGCCCTATCGTTTTGGGAAAATACACTTGTCGAACAAAACCGTAGAATTGCCTTTTATCAACAATTTGCCACCTCCAACGATCTTTTGTTGACTACCTGGGTATTGTCTTCATTGCAGGAGGCCGCGAAAGCCCATTTTTTCGCTTACTTAGCCCAAGAAAAGGCCCCTTTGCCACTAAATTTACCCACTCTTGCTCCCTTAGACACTACGCTTTTACTCACTTTTGCAAAAGCTGACTGCTATTACCAATTTACCCAACATGCCACGGCCACTGTACCGAGTATTACCAATGGTGCTTTGCCCATTGAAATGCTCGCTCGACTGATTCTTCAGTATGTTTTGCATCTTTCAGAAGACGACCATCAAAAGCTAACAGACATAGCAGCTGGTAAACGCGCCAAGATGACCGATTTAAAATGGCTTAATGGCCTGTTTAAAAAGAAGAAGAAGTCCTGACCTATATTTCCCTGTATGAACTTTATCTCAAAAATTATGGTGCGGCCTATTCCTTCCAAGAATTGGACTACCTCAAGGGGGCGTTCTACACCAACAATCTCTACAATTTCACCACTGATAAAATGACACTATGGTATAGGCATATTCATCCAACACTCAGCAATGCCTACTACCAATATGCTTTGGACGAAATCTACCACATCGAAAGCCAAGATACACTTCGGCTCAACCAAGCTAAAGAAGTTTTTTACACTTTAGACAACAATCGCAAAGCCGACCAGTATTCAATAGATTTGACATCTACAATGCACATTTATAAGGATTTTAGCAAAAATGGGGCGCAACTTTGGAAAGAAATCAGGGATAAAACCCAAGACAAAGCCATTTATGCTATTTTTTGGACCAACGATACCTTTGGTCGCCGCGCTTTAGCAGAAAGCCTTCAGCTACGAGCTACCTTGCTGCAAGAAAAAGTAGCGTTTGTCTATCTAAGTGAATACACTCTCAATGAAGATGTTTGGCTCGAAAATATTGTTAAAAGCAATGCCCCTGGTTTGCATGTTAAGTTAGACAAAGAGCAAAACGACTTTTTTGCCGAAGATTGGCGCATCAGCCGTGTGCCTCATAGTGTATTTGTAGATGCCCGTGGCAAATACATTGACCGTAACGCCCCCCTCCCTGCTGACCGCGAAGGTTGGGAGGCGCTTTGGGCAAAAATGGCACGCTGAAGAGTCGACTCAAGCAGCAGGAAAACGATTATTGAGCAGTGGATACGCTAACACGGCCATTAAAATTACCACCGTCCCGACATAAAAACCTGTGGTCATTTTTTCATCTAAAATCAAATAAGCCAAACCTATTCCATAAACTGGTTCGAGATTGACGGTCAGATTGAAAGTAAAGGGAGAAATTTTACGGAGCAAATGTACCCCTGCCGAATAAGCATAGACTGTACAAACCAACGCCAGCACCAACAGCCAAGCCCAGTCCAATGCTTGAGGCACTACTTCGGCTTGGGTCAGGCCACTCGAAAGAGCCATAATTGTCAATCCTACCAACATTCCCAAATTTGCTCCACTCATTTCATAGAAAGTAATCAACATCGCCCCATGTCGTTTTACGAAACGGCTGTTGGCAATCGTAAAAAGGGCCGCTAAAAAAGCCGAAATCAGGGCCAAACCCAACCCCCAAGATTGCTCAAACTCAAACCTAAAAATCAGATATAACCCTGCTATTACAACCAAACTCAGCACCACTTCCAACAAACGAATTTTTTTGCGTGAAAAAAGCGGCTCTAACAAAGAAGTAAAAAGCGAGGAGGTGGACATACCCGCCAAACAAACCGAAGCACAGAAATGTGGGCCGAGGCAAAAAATGTAAGCCAATGTACTCCCATCAATACCCCCACGCCCAGCATACCCCAACGGTCTTTGGGCGATACTTGCCGCCACTCTTTGCGAAGCCATAGCACCAAAGCCAACCCCAATGCCGCCAACAACGTCCGAAAAAAAGTAAGACTAATGCGCGACAAATCCCCGTTTATCAACTTACCCAAAATGGCCGTAAAACCCCAAATGACGACCAAAAAATGAAGGTGGAGATAATCACCCAAGGAGGGTTTAGAAATATTGGACATAAAAGGCGGTTTTTGAAACCGCAAAAGTAAAAGATTTATGATAAAATAAATCCTGCCTACTTGCTTCGTCCACCGCACTTCTGCTTACCTTTGCAGCAGTTTTGGGTGCCTCATGCTGGCTTCTTGGCTGGCTTCGACGGCTTAATAGGGAATTCCGTTGAAAGCGGAAACTGTCCCCGCAACTGTAAGTTCTGTTAAAAGTCGCTTTTAAAACTACAAAACCACTGGTTTTTCTGAAAACAGTCGGCAGTTCACAGTCCTCAGTATTTTTTACTGATAACTGTAAACTGATAACTGTAAACTGATAACTGGGAAGGCAAAAAGGCGATAGAACGAGTCAGGAGACCTGCCTAAATCCATTCTTGGTGGTCGTGTACGGAAGATGCGCGACCTCTGAGCGTTAGCTCATTTTTCACACGGTTTCCTTACAAACAACCAAACGGAAACACAAAATTTATTTTTTTATGAAACAGGTCTTCAAATCTGTCGGCTTGGCCATGCTTTGTGGCATAGCGCAGGGAGTGTTTGCCCAAAAAGAAATGACTTTGGAAGAAGTTACTATTACGGCCAACAAATTTACCCAAAAACAATCGCAAACGGGTAAAGTAGTAACCGCACTACCCGATTCGTTGTTACAAAAGTACCAATCCCAAACCCTCGGTGAACTACTCACCCGCCAAGTAGGCTTGATGATTGTGGGCGCACAAAGCCCCAACGGTTCCAATCAAGAAGTTTATCTAAGAGGAGCAAGCACAGGAAACACCCTCATTTTGATAGATGGAATGCCTGCTTACGACCCTTCATTTATTGGTGCCACCTTCGACCTCAACATGATTATGGTAGGCGAATGTGAGCGCATTGAGATTTTAAAAGGGGCGCAGTCCACCCTCTATGGTTCTGATGCTGTAGCTGGGGTTATCAATATTTTCACCAAAAAGGCAATAGTACCAAACCCGTCACTACGTCGGCATCACTCAATACGGGTTCTTATGGCACTTTTAGGGGTACGGCAAGCATCAACGGGGCTTTTTCTAAAGGTTATTATAATCTCCAATACAGCCGTTTGCAAGCCAAAGGATTTTCGGCGGCGTATGATAAAGCGAGAAGGATTTGACAACGAAGGCATCAGTCAAAATAATCTGCTGGCTAATGTAGGGCTGAATCTGTCAAAAATCTCACGCTCAAATTCCGTACACTGCTCAATGGCTACCTAACAGACATAGACGCGGGAGCATTTGCCGACGAAAAAGATTTTACTATCAATCAGTCTTTCAAGATGCTGGCCACAGGCTTAGAATTTCAACACAGTAAAGGAAAGCTTACCTTCAACTATGGCTATAGTCAAAGTAAACGCACTTTTATTGACGACTCTACTTCCATAGAAAAAGGCGCGTTTGATACATTTTCTAAAGCATTTTATGGCGGCAATACTCAATTTTTAGAGTTATATAATACCCTCAAAATCAGCAATAACATAGAGATAATTATGGGAGCAGATGCTCGTTTTAATGATACAGACCAAACCTACGAATCGGTAAGTAGTTTTGGTAGATACGTGGCACCACCGCTGGGAGCTGATACTGCCCAAACAACGATGGCAAGTGTGTACGCGTCAGGCTTTCTAAAAACCAACGTTGGATTTTTCTTAGAAATAGGCGGAAGGCTTAATCATCACTCTATTTATGGGCGTAATATGACTTACTCTTTCAACCCGTCTTATTTAATCAAGGAGCAGATAAAGTTATTTTTTAACCTTTCATCGGGTTTCAAGGCACCTTCTTTGTACCAGTTGTACTCACCATATAGCAACAAAACGTTGAGCCCTGAAAAATCCGTTTCAACCGAACTGGGCGTACAGCTATTTTCAAGAAACAAAGCCTCCAACATACGCGTTCTGTATTTTGACCGCCGTATCAGGGATGTCATTTTCTTTGAATCACTTTCTATCCCCCCTTACGGTCGCTATATCAACTTTGATAAGCAGCACGATAATGGCTGGGAGTTAGAGGGTAAATTGCAGTTGGGAAAACTCAATCTTTGGGGTAATCTGACACTCTTAGACGGAGCTATCACCACCCAAATAGCCAAAAAAGATACCACCTATAACAACCTGTACCGCCGACCAAATAGACTAATGAACATAGGGTTTGGATACCAACTTTCAACAAAACTATTTGCAAGTGCTGCGTTGAGAGGCGTCGGTAAACGTCTTGACCGTTTTTATAACAGTACTACCTTCAAAACAGAAACGGTTGATTTGGATGCTTACACCACCTTAGATGTGTATGGAGAATATGTATTTTCAAAGTCCATTAAAGCCTACATAGACCTTCGTAACGTGACCAATGTCCAATATTTTGACACAATTGGCTACAACACCCGTCGCTTCAATTTTATGACTGGAGTTCAGTTAGGTTTTTAGATATTATCCAAAAAAGTTACTTTTGACTTTCAATAATATAAAACAGAAATTCCAAACCTCAAAAAATAAGTCTGGAATTTCTGTATCAGTCAAAAATCTTGTAAAGTGCAAAAACCCGCTAAAGGAAAACTACTGATTGCAGAACCATTTTTGGGCGACCCCAATTTTGAGCGAAGCGTCGTGTTTTTGTGTGAACACAACGATCACGGTTCTTTTGGATTGGTTTTCAATCAAAGTACTACCCTTTCTCTGAACGATATACTGAGAGAACCCGTGGCTAACAATTTGCCTGTGTATCTGGGCGGGCCAGTCGAACAAAATACCCTACATTTTTTACATCGTTTACCTTTGATCGAGGACGCTATTCCTGTAACCCACGGGTTATATTGGAGTGGTGATTTTGAACAACTGACTACCTTGCTCAATGTGGGCAAAATAACCGAACAAGATATTCGTTTCTTTATTGGCTATTCGGGCTGGTCAGCAGGGCAGTTGGAAGAAGAGATTCAGCGAAAGTCTTGGATTGTTTCGGATACCGACCCCAATTTTATTTTCGAAACACCCGTTGAGCAATTTTGGCGATCAGTTTTAAGACGTATGGGTGGAGAATACCGCGTCAAATCACATTATCCTACTGATCCCAGTTTAAACTAAATTAGTGGCTGTTGACAATTGGCTAATCGCCTGTTTTTTTATCAATAATTAATATTTTCCTTAAAATGAATTTGAAAAGCACCTTATTACTATTCCTAATAGGTATTTCTGCGGGTACACAAGCCCAAACACTTTATTTAAAACCACATTTTGGTGCAAGAGCTGGTATTAATATTTCCAGTAGTACTTACTCTCCCAACTTTATTTATAACCTAAAACGGCAGTCACACCCCAACTTAGGCGTATTTTTTCGATATCGTACCCAAAAATGGGCTTTTCAACCCGAAGTACAGCTTTCAGTACGTGGTGGCACTTTTAAGGGTGAACTTGAAACTGTCCGCAATAACTTCAATTATGGGAGTTTTGTGCCTGTGGTAGGGTATATCATTACTGAAGGGCTTACTTTTGAGCTTGCCCCCGAGTGGAGCTACTCACTCAATGCCCCCAAAAGTATCGTACCCCTTCGACGGAATGAGTTTAGTATGGGTTCTGGCTTTCGTTTCGATTTTATGGACATGGCCGAAGACTTCAGTTTAAACATTCGATATGTACATGGGTTCACCAATCTATCTACCACCACCACTGAAACCTTCCGTAATAGAACGCTTCAAGTTTCGGTGATTTATAACTTCTATAAGAAAAAGTAAAATAGTATCACTTGGATTTTTAACAACAGATTGTACTTTTGTAGCATGATTCAAAACATAAAAAATAATGTGTGGTGGTGGCGTTCTTCTTTTTTTGAGATGAACAGCTAACGCTATGCTTTGTTTTTACTAAAAGAAGCCCGTTGTTCATCATACAGCGGGCTTCTTTGTTTTCGATAACCTTTTAAAAACCCAACAACACTTGTTATGATAGCCACAGATACTATGTTCAAAGTTACGACCCAAAGCCGCAAATTATTGGGCGATATGCTCACACCCGTAGGCGTTTATCTCAAACTTCGTGATAAATTTCCTTATACCGTTATGCTCGAAAGTGCCGAGTATCATGGCATGGAGCATGGTTTTAGTGTAATAGCTTGCGACCCCGTCGCTTCTTTTATATTGGATGAAGACGTAGTTACGCAAACCTTCCCAAACGGTCGCGAAGAATCTTTTAGACTCCCCCTAAGGAAGCAAGCCATGGAAACTTTACAGGATTTTATTCAACGCTTCGATGCCCCCCAAAACGAGTATGCCTTTATTAACGGGGGTTTGTTTGGGCACATTACCTACGATGCTGTTGAGTATTTTGAAGACATAGAAATCCAACCAAAAACCGCTGATAATGCCATCCCTCAAATGGTCTATCGGGTGTATCGGTTTGTGATTGCTTTCAACCATTTCAAAGACGAGGTGTTTCTTTTTGAACACG
Organism: Spirosomataceae bacterium; assembly: GCA_041392315.1. Taxonomy (GTDB): domain Bacteria; phylum Bacteroidota; class Bacteroidia; order Cytophagales; family Spirosomataceae; genus Runella. The sequence goes on from JAWKMH010000001.1 coordinate 126,735, forward strand.
ACTATGGTGTAAACCAAGAAAATACACCTCATAGCAAAGCAATAGGCATGGATTTAGACTCGCTCGAGATGATAGTCAAAGCCCCTAAAATGGCAACCTTTCGTTTTAAATCTGCCGATAGCGAACAAACCAACGTAACCGATGAGCAAATGGCCGACACGATACAACAATGCATCAATCATTGCCTACGTGGGGATGTGTTTCAGATTGTACCTTCACGGCGTTTTAGCAAACAATTTGAGGGAGATGAATTCAACGTTTATCGTACGCTACGTTCGGTCAACCCTTCTCCGTATCTTTTTTATTTCGATTTTGGAAGCTATAAAATCTTTGGATCATCGCCCGAAAAACAGATTTTCATCAAAGATGGCCATGCCGAAATCCACCCGATAGCGGGTACGTTCCGCCGCACAGGCGACGACGCCAAAGATGCTGAGCTGGCCCGCCAATTGGCTGCCGATCCCAAAGAAACGGCCGAACATGTCATGCTCGTAGATTTGGCACGTAATGATTTGAGCCGTAGCTGCGACGTGGTCAAAGTAGAAACCTATAAAGAAGCACAGTTTTTCTCTCACGTTATTCACTTAGTATCGAAAGTAACAGGAAAGATGAACGAGGGGGTAAATCCCCTACAACTCGTGGCAGACACTTTTCCAGCAGGAACGCTATCGGGAGCACCAAAACATAACGCCATGACCATCATTAATCGCCTCGAAACCACTAATAGGAGTATTTATGGAGGCGCCTTGGGGCATATTAGTTTCCATGGCGACTTTAACCATTGTATTACGATTCGCACTTTTTTAAGTAAAAACAATACCCTGTTTTATCAGGCTGGCATGGGCGTTGTAGCAAAATCAAATATTGCTTCCGAAATGCAGGAAGTTCATAATAAATTAGCCGCTTTGCGTAAGGCAATAGAGCTGGCCAACGAACTGTAAAAACCTTAATGTGCTTTTCTTGTAAAGTTTATTTATCTTTGTTTCGTGTGTTGCGTATATGTTCTACCATCTAAAAGAAAGTCATAATGCGTAATTATTATCAATGTATGAGAAAGTTCTTGAGTATTTTATCTATATTTTTTTCCACGCTTTCGTTTGGTCAGGGATTTATTGACCTTTCATCTAATGCGGCAGTCTTGCGTTGGATACCCGATGGCGCTTTAGGACAGACTATTAACAATATAGGTACGCCACCAATCACTGTGACCGCCAGTATTGGAGGAACTACCAGCCGATTAAATAATAATACACCTCGTGTTGATGACCGTGGATTGTGGCTAAGCATGAATTTAGGGAGTCGTAATCAAGCTGTCACAATTAATTTTACATTTAGCGACCCTGTCACCAACCTGTCCTTTGGGGTATTGGGCATAGATCGTGATTTAAGTTTTAAGTAATTATCAAGACCGTATAGCAATAGAAGGATATGATGACAATGGCGCGGGGGTTGCCCCAGAAATCGACTATAACCCCAGCTTAGTATTTTTGACCAATGGAAGTAATCCCAATATAAAGGTGCTCTCTGGCTTTACTACCGATCCGTTAGAGAACAACCTATCTACAGTTACTTTTCGTAATTCAGGAATTAAGAGATTGACCATTACTTATGGCAGTGGTAGTGATGTCAGGAATGGGACACTCACAACACAAGGTATTTATCTTTCAGGACTTACTTGGTCAAACATTGTCCCTGTACAACTTATTTACTTTAGGGGAAAATCGGAAGGCAATCGTGTTCGCCTCAATTGGGCTACTGCCACTGAAATCAATAGTGAGTACTTTTATGTAGAACGTAGTACCGATTTAAAACAATTTGATGCTATCGGTAAGATTACCTCTGCTGGTGATTCTCGAAAGCGAATTGAATATAGTTTTTTGGACGAATCTCCGCTTCCTGGAGTAAACTACTATCGGCTAAAGCAAGTGGATAGAGATGGTACTTCTGAATTTTCTAAGATAATTGCGGTGAGTCCACAGAATGCTGGTGCGCGTTTAGTGGTTTATCCCAATCCCTCTGATGGAACAAATATCAAAGTACAATTTGATGATTTAGAATTAGAGGCACTTAGACTTGTCAATATTCTGGGACAAGAAATCCCCTTTGAAATAGAGGCCAACACCACTAATGGCCTAACCATTATGCCAAAAGGCTTACTCGAAAATGGTATTTATTTCATCACTTATCTCTCCCCAGAGAAAGGGCGGGTCACACAAAAGCTCTTGATCAATCGATGACCTTGGTTAAATCCAACTACGACGTTGTCATTGTAGGAAGTGGTCATAATGGATTAGTGGCAGCGGCTTATCTTTCTCAAGCAGGAAAAAATGTATTAGTCCTCGAGCGTAATGATTATATAGGGGGGGCTACTACCTCTCAGAAAATCTTCCCAGACTACGATGCCAACTTGTCTCGTTATGCCTATTTAGTCAGTCTTTTACCCAATCAAATCGTTCAAGATTTGGGGCTTTCACTGCATCTCAAAAGACGACAAATAGCTTCTTTTACACCATTTAAACGTGACAATCAGCACTCGGGTTTATTGCTTAGTAATGTCAACGAATCCATCAATCAACAACAGATTAACCAATTACATCGGGGAGATTACGCGGGTTATCAGCGCATGATAGCGATTCAACAGCTTTTTTCAGCAAAAATTTGGGATTCTTTTTTGACTCCCTTACAATCTAAAAAAGATTGGGAAAAGCTTTTTTCTTCTCCTGAAGAAAAAAATGCCTGGCGTAGTTTTGTAGAAGAACCCATAGGAAATTTTATTGAGCATTATATTCAAGATGATATTTTACGCGGGGTAGTGTTAACAGATGCAAAGATTGGCGCTTTTACGCACGCCCATGATGCATGTCTTCTCCAAAACAAGACTTTTTTATATCATATTGTAGGTAATAAGACTGGCGAATGGCGTGTACCCGTGGGTGGTATGGGAGCAATAATAGAAGCTCTCAAAAAGGCAACAAAAAATGCTACTTTTTTGACAGAAGCAAATGTTGCAAGCTTACACTTAAAAAAAGATTATCACTCCGTAAGTTTTCAACATCATCAAAATCAATACGAGATACAGGCCAAACATATCTTAATCAATGCTTCGCCACAAACCCTCACTGAGCTTTTGAAAGAAACTTACTCACCTTCTGTAGAAGATGAAGGAACAGCATTCAAGGTAAATTTACTCCTACATCGCCTACCTAAATTAAAAGCTAAAAATGTAAACCCTGCCGAAGCATTTGCAGGTACTTTTCATATTAATCAGTCGTATCAGCAAATGGCCACCTCTTTTCAGGAAGCTGAAAGTCAAAAAATCCCATTACTTCCTCCTTGTGAAATATATTGCCATACCCTTACAGACAACTCCATTTTGTCGCCAGAATTGGCTCAAAAAGGATATCAAACCCTCACACTCTTCGGGCTGGATATGCCTTACAGTCTATTTGAAAAACAACCACAAGTGACCAAAAAGCACGTGTTAGAAGCTTATTTGCGCGGAATCAACACCTATCTGGACGAATCTATCGAAGATTGTATTGCTAAAGCAACGGACGGGTCGTTGTGCATAGAAGCCAAAAGTGCTTGGGATTTAGAAAAAGAAGTAGGGCTACCCCGTGGCAACATTTTTCATAAGGCCCTCAGTTGGTTTTTTGCTGAACAAGATCAGGAGGTAGGCCAAAGAGGTGTAGAAACGAGCCATGAACGGCTCTACGTCTGTGGTTCAAGTGCTAAAAGAGGAGGGGCTGTAAGTGGCATCCCAGGCTATCATGCAGCGATGAAAGTGCTTGACAGATAGAAATTAAAGTGGGTTTTACATTTGATTCTAATTAGCCAATAACGGCTATAAAAATTATACCATAAAATTAGGCTAAAAACACTGTCTGTATTTCTTCTTTGGTATGTTTAAGCGCGGTGGCGGTTGGGTTTCGATTTTCTTGAATAATTTTCTCAAAAATCTTTTTTGACAACTCCAATGGGGCAGCATCAGGAGCTACCTCCACTGCCGCCTGATTGATGAGGGCAATCACTTCTTGCTGGGCTGCTCGTATTTGCTCCCATGCTTCGTGGCTCATATACACCTGCTGCGATAAATTATGATTAAACTCTTCTCGAACTTCATTCATTAAAATTTGTTGAAACTCAATGGCATTTGTAGCTGCGCCGTTCATTCTTACAATGAGGTTATTGGGACTAATTCTCTCTAAAAATAAGCACATCCGTTCATACGCTTGTAATCGGATGGGCAATGTTATTTCTATTTGCTTTTGGCGTAACTCCAATTGTTTTTCATCTAATTGTTTTTTCAAGAAAGTCGTTACAGTTAGGTACATTGCATAGAGTACCAAAGCCGAGGGTAATAGAATTTTCAATAAGTCGGTGACGATTTCCATGTATTAATTGTTGCTGAATTACTAAATCAAATTTTTGGCAAAGAACGTAAACTGTACGCAGAATAGTACATATCTTCTGGATAAACCTATAAAATACTTATGATGAGTAATCCTCCGATTCGGATTTCAGCAGTAGCACAAAAGGAAATAACAGACACGTTACTTATCAATAAAATTCCTACTGAGTATGGACTACGTGTTGGTGTTAAAGGAGGCGGGTGCAGTGCTCAGTTTTTGTTAGGCTTTGACCTTCCTACACCTAATGATCACATTTATATCATAGACTCCATTAAAGTGATTATTGATAAAAAACACCTAATGTATGTCATAGGTACTGAAGTAGATTTTGAAGAAAATGAAGAAAGTACAGGCTTTACAATCATAAAGTAAAGCCTGTACTTTCTTCATTATTTTATTGATTATCTCAACTTGATAATAACTACCTAACTTTTGAATTTTTGGCACGATTTTAGGAAGAGATATCTGTAAAACCCGAAAAAATCAACTTCTGGAAGTTTGTGCAAAAAATCAGTAAACATATTTTTGCCATTTTGGCGGTACTTTCGTTAGTGCTTGCGCTATTGTCCTTCTTTTTCTTTGAAAGGGGGGCATTAAGTGCTTCTGAAGAAAAATATTTCTCCGCAGTAAAAGAACGGGTTACACATGAACTCGATATATCTCAACGAGAATTGGGGGGAATCATAGAACTACTTTCTCAAAACGCCAATACTCAGTTTTCTGACCTCCGCCGTCCCACCAAATACCCTTATTATATTTTCCAAAATGGGAAGTTAATTTTTTGGTCTGATTATCGCTTTATCCCCGACTATGAATCTATCAGGCGTATTTCTCAAACTCAATTAGTGTCTTTTGATCAAGGCGATTTTTTGGTAAGTCGTCGGCAATATATTCGATTGTATGACCGAATAGATGTCGTATCGGTCGTTAATGTATATCGACAATACAAAAACGAGAATAATTACTTACAATCAGGCTATAATACTGATTTGTTTACGGTTGATCCTCAACAAATCTCCAAACAACTGGGGCCAATATATAGCAATGTACTTGATCATGGTGCTCGTTTTTTATTTTCGATTATTCCTCCAAAGTTTGAAACCAATCATCATCCTACAACTCCTATCAATACCATCATTTGGAGTACATTAGCTGCTTTATTTTGGGGATTTTATGTATTTCAGTGGGTTTTTAAATGGACAATAAATAAACACTATGAGCGTGCATTTGCCCTTTTAGCCACTTATTTATTACTTCTGCGAATAGGAATGCTTTTCTTTGGTGTTCCTTTTCTATTTTCTGAAACGGACTTATTCAATCCAAAATTTTATGCCTCAACACCTATTGCCCCATCATTAGGCGACTTGCTCCTGAATTGTTTTGTAGTTTTTATTCTAATACTGTATCTCGCTGATTTTTATTTCCGTACCAAAACCTACCGACACTTATCGAACCTACCAACAAGCGCGAAAACAGCACTTTCTATCTTGTTTGTTCTCCTGAGTTTTGGCGTGTTCTATGGTAGTTTCTCCGATCTTAAAAATATCTACGAAAAGTCTCAGTTTTCCCTTGTTATCACCTTGAGTATCTCTTTTTCTATGCTCAAGATTATTTGTATTGTCATATTTATTTTTGTTTCGAGCATCTATTTTCTTGGTACTCACTTATTTGTCATTTTGTTTATTAGTCTGAATCAAAAAAATCGTACCCGTGGTATGATTGTTTTTGTAATTGGCGCTTTACTATTTTTATTCATTATTTTCCTATTGGGTAAAGAATTAGAATGGATTTTTGGTATCCACGCCCTCTATTTTATTGTCTTATACTTTTCTCGTTTTCCTCGCATCCTTTATTCTTTTCGCTATCGTACTACCATCTATTATTTTACTGGTGCTTTCTTTTGGGCTCTTATTACTACTTACGTTGTCTATACAGAGGAAAATCAAAAGGATATAACCAACAAAAAAGAATTTGGGCAACAAATCATTGCAGAAAATGATGGTTTTGGGGAGTTCTTACTTGATCGTGCACGGGTTTCAATCAGCAAAGATCCTGATATTCGAAATACATTTGTCAATGATACTGTGCTATCGCGCGAACGAATACAACAAAAAGTAAAAAGCATTTATTTAGATAACTATTTTGACAAATACGACATAGAAGTACTGTCATTCGAAGCCGACGGGCAACCTTTAGATAACACCAAAGGAGTTCTCACATTCAAAGAAACTACTCAATACTATCGACAGGCAAAATATCAGACTATTTATCCTTCGTTATTTTCATCAATGACATAGTCAATAATTTCAAAAAAGCAGTATTTAAGTATAATTGATATTCAAGAAGATTCTACCCTAATAGGGTGGGTTGTATTAAAGCTAAATCAAGAGAAATACCTCTCAAAAATGTTTATCCAGAATTATTAATGGATAAAAAGTTTGTCCAAGCTCCCGAAACACGACAATATAGTTACGCCATTTATAATGCCAACAAACAACTTATTTATAGTACAGGCAGCTATAACTATGACCGTAAATTACCATTGGCAGAATTGGACGATTCTACGCTCTTTGAAACAGGTGTATTGCTCTATAATTACAAGCATGTTGGCAATCGTGATAAAAACAAACGCTATGTAGTTGTTTCATCAAAATCATACCCTTTCAAGAGCATTATTTCTAATTTTTCGTTTTTGTATCTTATCTTAGTTCTATACGTTATCTGTATTATAGCCATTTATGCGCTCAAATACGGACTCAGAAAGTTAAGAATCAACTATACTACCAAAATTCAGATTCTACTAAATGTAGCCTTTTTTTACCACTTATCCTCATTGTAGTAATCACCTTAAGTGTCATCAACTCCAATTATTATAATAACCAAGAAAGGACATATTTGAGCAAGCACCAAAAATGTAACTATTAACTTTGTTCCTTATCTCGAAGAACATTTGATTGGATTAAGAAGTAAAGAATCCATGGAAGACGAGCTGAAGAAGATTGCCAGAGATGCCAATGTAGATATCAACTTCTTCACTAATGATGGTCATCTATATACCACTACTAAACCACTCATCTACGAAAGTAAACTACTATCTAAATGGCTCAATCCAGATGCTTATATACATCTTCTTCAAGACCGTGAGAATGAGGTTCTTTTAAGTGAGTCATTAGGAAACAAACAATACCGTACAGCCTATGTTACAGTGCGTAGTAGCAATAATAGTAAACCATTGGGTGTATTAAGCATCCCGCATTTTGATGCTCAACCCGAACTTGATCGACAAATCATAGAAGTAATAGCTACTATTCTAAGTGTATTCGCTATTGTATTTTTGGTATTCTTGGTATTGTCTTATTGGGCTTCCAATCTCTTGACTATTCCGTTGCGGATTATGACAAAAAAGTTTCGTCGTATGAATTTAGACCAGCTCAATGAGCCTGTTGATTGGAAATCGGACGATGAAATCGGCTCTTTAGTAAAGTCCTATAATGAAATGCTTACCAAACTGGGAGAAAGCAGAGAAGAACTGGCCAAAAATGAAAAACAAACAGCATGGCGCGAAATGGCTAAACAGGTGGCTCATGAAATCAAAAACCCACTTACACCCATGAAACTCACCATACAGCAACTGCAACGAACCATGCTTCGCGATTTGCCACCCAACATGCCCCAAAGTGAGCGTATCCGCCGAACCTTTGAATCACTCATTGACCAAATTGACAACATCAGCGACATTGCTACTTCTTTTTCTGATTTCGCCAAAATGCCCCTGCCCAAAAATGAGTTATTTGAAATTTCTTCTGTATTGACTAAAGCAGCCCATCTCTATGCCGACGACCCCAATATTACACTCCGCCGCGATATTCAGGCCCGAAATGTCAATGTGGTAGGAGACCGGCAAATGATTGGACGGATAATTACAAATTTGATTATCAACGGTATTCAGTCTGTTCCTGAAGGCCGCCGTCCCCTGAAATATCTCTACGCTTGCGTACAGATGAGGGTAATGTTTATATTGAAGTACAAGACAATGGCAATGGGATTCCTGAATCCATACGCCCCAAAGTTTTTCTTCCCAATTTTTAGCACAAAACAGGATGGTTCAGGGCTTGGCCTCGCTATTGCCAAACGAGGCGTAGAACACGCAGGCGGGAATATATGGTTTGAAACCGAAGAAGGTCAAGGCACTACCTTCTATCTGTCGCTTCCTCTCACAAGACCTTCTTAAATAAAATTTACGATTCTGTATGGATTATTAGTAATACAGCCGTAATTTTGGTCTGATACCACTGGTAAGAACGCTATTATGAATCTCCTCAAGATTAGTTGGGCCAATCTCAAAGATAAAAAATTAAATAGCTTTTTGAGTGCGCTCTTGATGACACTCGGCATCGGCATCATTTCTATGCTTTTACTGCTCAATAAGCAATTGGATGAGCAATTCCGACGAAATATCAAAGGTATAGATATGGTCATAGGAGCAAAAGGTAGCCCTTTACAACTAATTCTATCCAGTATTTATCAAATAGACTCTCCCACAGGCAATGTTTCGTTGGAGGAAGCCCAACGTGTCATGAAAATCCGTTGGTAAAAACAGCCATTCCCTTGGCTATGGGTGATAATTATATGTCTTATCGCATCGTGGGTACTAATGCCAAATATCCAACTCATTTTGAGGCCGTCATCAAAGAGGGAAAATTGTTTTTGACTACCATGGAAGCAACCATTGGAGCCAAAGTGGCACGTGTTACGGGTCTTAAAATAGGGGATACTTTTTCTGGTGCTCATGGTTTCGACAACATGGACGATGTACATGGAGATAAAAAATACAAGGTAGTGGGTATCTTTGAGAACAATAACTCGGTAATTGACCAACTTATTCTGACCGACATCTCCAGCGTATGGTCTATCCACGAACATGCCGAAGAAGGCAATGGTGCTAATGTTACTTCTATGCTTACAGGCGGAGATTCGACCCGGAAAGACGACCCAAGTCAAGAAATAACGAGTCTGTTGGTAAAATTTCGCAATCCAATGGGTATGGTGGCTTTGCCAAGATTTATCAACGAAAACACTAAGATGCAAGCCGCATCTGTAGCATTTGAAATCAATCGCTTATTTGAATTGATGGGCATTGGTATCGACACGCTACGCGCTATTGCCCTCATTATCATTCTAATAGCAGGTGTAAGTGTGTTTATCTCTCTGTACAATTCGCTCAAAGAGCGCAAATATGAAATGGCACTCATGCTCTCTATGGGAGCTACCCGCACCAAGTTGTTTATCATGTTATTATTGGAAGGTATCCTATTGGCTTTGGCTGGCTATGGTGCAGGTATTTTGTTGAGTCGCATGGGCTTGTGGATATTTAGCCGTGCAGCCGAATCTGATTATCACTATTCATTCGCCCATTTTAGCCTACTATCAGAAGAGATTTGGCTGCTTGGTGGGGCAATTCTAATTGGCATTTTGGCTGCTGCCATTCCTTCTTTGGGTATCTATCGCATCAATCTATCAAGAACCTTGGCAGAAGAATAAAAATGGATTATTTTTCCAAATCTAAGTGGATACTATGTATTTTTTCGCCAAAAAATACCAACGACTGACGGTCAAATACCTCGGCATCATCTGTCGTATAAAATAGTCGTTGCTTGCCTTTGCTACATTGTACTTCTATTTCAGGATGGCGGCCAAGGTAATCCATCAAACTTTTTGATACAATTTCGGCCTGATTGAGGATACGAATGTGATTAGGCAAAAACTTCCGTATTTTATTGATTAATAACGGGTAATGCGTACATCCTAAAAGTACCGTGTCTATTTTAGAAGACTGACTCAATAGCCGATTGATGTATTTTTTGACAAAATAGTCGGCTCCTTCACTATCAAATTCTCCATTTTCTATCAGTGGCACCCACATAGGGCAAGCTTCCTGAAAAACGTTCACTTCTGGAAAAAACTTCCTGATTTCTACCAAGTAAGATGCAGAAGCTACCGTACCCACCGTAGCAAAAATACCAATGTGTTTACTATGCGTAAAAGTACCGATGACTTCCGTAGTAGGTCTGATTACCCCTAAAACACGTCTGTTTGGAGCAATCTGGGGTAAATCTAGCTGTTGAATATTACGCAACGCTTTGGCAGATGCCGTATTACAAGCCAAAATTACTAACGGGCATCCTTTAGAAAAAAGAGCCTCGACACATGCTAAAGTATAATGATAAACGGTATCGAAAGAGCGCGTTCCGTAGGGGGCGCGGGCATTATCGCCCAAGTACAAATAATCGTATTGGGGCAATTTTTTGACTAACTCCTTCAAAATAGTAAGCCCACCATATCCCGAATCAAAAACACCAATGGGGCCTTGCAAATCATTATCTACCATACGATTGTTCTTAAATATTCTGCCAAAAACAAGCCAAAATAGGTACCAACGGCGTTGCCCAATGCCCCTACTAAAATCCCAGGAAGGTACAAATCAGGCCGCGAAAGGCTTTTAGAAAGTGCCAAAGCCGAGGCAGAACCGCCTACGTTGGCTTGTGAAGAAATCGCTAAAATAGCCCAATCTTGTTTAAAAAGGCCGCCTATCCCAAACTGAACAATGCCATGTACAATCACTAAAATGCTTACAAAAAACATCATATTGAAGGCCAATGTGCTATCTTGAAGCAAGGCGGCAAAGTCACAATAAGCACCGATAACCGCTAAGAATAAATAAATACAAAACATAGCCAACACTTTCATTCCACGTAACCGTTGAACAATTGGCAACTGCGCCAACACCAAAGCCAAAGTCGTAAGCGTAATGATTGGTGGAATTTGTGGAAACCAAATAGAGCCTTGTTTTGAAACAAAAAGCCCAAAAACTCCTATTCCTATCAAAATAGCAATGTCTTTTGGATTGATTGTTTCTTCATCATTAACGTGTCTTAATGCCTCTTCTTCAAAATGAGCAATTGTTTCATCAGTCTGACTCAACGAAATTTTTCGCGGAAAATAACGCTGAAGCAGTTGTGGAAGTAATAAAGTGACTACCATCCAAAAGGCCGTAATGATATTGTCCACAGCCGTAGCCGCTGCATATAAATTACCCTCTTTGTTGATTTGATAATGTAAAGCTACTGCATTGAAATTGGTACTCCCCCCTGTGTATGTTCCTGCAAACATACCTCCAAGTGCAAAATAAAACTCGCCAAAACCTTTGGGGCCATTGATTATCCACATACCTATTACAACACCAAGCATGGTGCCCAAAGACCCTAAAAAGAAGCACAAAATCATAGGCTTACCCGCTTTTTTCAACCCATTTAGATTGACCGTGAGTAGCAAGTAAAAGATAGAAATAGGGGCTAAATACGTAAAAATGCCGTCATAGAGCGGAGGCGGATAAACTGAAGCTGGAATTAAACCTATATTGGAGGTAATTGCAGTGAGCAAGATGACAATGAGAGCCGTCCCTAAATGACGAAAATACGGTTGTAGAGCCAACCATTCAGCAATGACAATATTGAGCATGAGTACGGACAATACAGCCAACGAGTCTTGAAATAAAGGCATGGGTGACGCATTTAAGAAATGCAAGATAAGTGTTTTTATCGCATTTCTACTAAAGTTACCCCTGCCCCACCACGGTCGGCATGTTCGTCTTGCATTTTTCCTACTTGCTTAAAAGACCGAAGGTGATTTCTGACCAATTGCCTCAATATCCCATCGCCTTTGCCATGTACGATGCGTAGCTGGTCGTAACCCAAAACGATGGCATTGTTCATAAAATCATCTAATTCTACCATTGCTTCTTCTCCTTTTTCCCCGAATATCGAGGTTAAAGTTAAAATTTATCATTTTTTCGTTGATGTCAATACCGCCCAATTTAGGCGCAATGGTCTTTTCGCCTACGGCCTCTTTAAACGCCTTTTTAGATACTTTTTCGAGGCGGTTGAGTCTGATATTCGACTTCAAATCACCAATGCTAATCTCTACATCTTTTCCCTTCAAACTCAACACCTGCCCAATAGTAGTTTGCCCTTTGATACGCACATAGCTACCAACCCCAATTTCGCCAGCTTCAGGTAAAAATGCTTCTTCCACTAATTCCTCAACAGGCTGAATCTTTAATGCTTGTACTTCAAATTTTTCCAACTCTTGCCGTACCTGCTTGGTTATTTCGCGCTCGGCTTTGTTTTCTTTGATTTCTCGAATTGTATTTTCAATCCGTTGGTTGGTATCGGCCAATAATTGCTTCGCTTTCTGCTTGGCATCATTCAAAATCTTCTTCTGATCAGTATCTAATCGTTGCTGTAAAGCCGTGGTTTCTACTAATTTTTGAGCAAGCTTACGTTCTTTGATACCTACCTCTAAGTTTTTCTCTGCAAAAACCTTCTTCTCAATGTCCAGTTCTTTCAACAATTTTTCAAAATTAACCTGTTGAGTTCCCAATTTACCTTTTGCCCGTTCGACTACCGCTTTTGGTAAACCAATTTTAGAAGCAATCTCAAAAGCAAAGGAGCTTCCTGGCTTTCCTATTTCGAGTTCATAAAGGGGTTCTAAGTGTTCACCATCGTAGCGCATCGCTCCATTGATTAATCCTTGGGTTTTGTCGGCGTAGGTTTTGAGGCTGGTATAGTGGGTATTGATGACCCCAAACGCCCCCGATTTGGTCAAGTCTTCCAAAATTGCTTCAGCAATCGCACCGCCTAAACTGGGTTCAGTACCTGTTCCAAATTCGTCAATCAAAAACAAGGTTTTTTCTGGGCAAAATTCAGAAAATACTTCATGTTGGTCAGGTGACTACTGTAGGTACTCAAGTCATTTTCAAGACTTTGTTCGTCGCCAATATCAATAAATAGATGCTGGAAAAGGCCAATGGTAGAATCTTCGCGCATGGGTACCAACAACCCACATTGAAACATATATTGAATCAATCCAATCGTTTTCAGAGCCACCGATTTTCCACCAGCATTGGGGCCCGATACTACCAAAATTCGCTGATTTTGCTGTAATTCAATAGAAAGGGAACGACCTTTCGGTTTTGTTTTGAAACGATAAATACAATAGCGGATGCCGCGCTACGCGCCAGTCTATCACGGGTTGATTGACAAAAGTAGGGTGAGTAGCCCCCAAAAGCGATGCTAATTTGGCCTTAGCTCGAATGAAATCAATCATACCCAAAAATTGATAAGCTCGGTGTAAATCAGTCAAATAAGGGCGAATTTGATTAGCCAACTGAATCAAAATCCGATTTACCTCGCGCCTTTCTGCATACTCCAGTTCTCGAATTTCGTTGTTGGCATCCAGTACGTCGGCAGGTTCCATAAAAAGTGTTTGTCCCGTGGCTGACTCGTCGTGGACAAAACCTTTAAGTTTGCGTTTATGCTCTGCCGAAATCGGAATCACCATGCGCCCGTTACGAACCGTAAACGAAACATCTTCGCTCACCCAACCACTGTTTTTGGCGTGCTTGAGAATAGATTCCAGTTTTTTACGAACCCCTGCCGCCTCCGAAATCAATCGGCGGCGAATGTCTGCCAGTTCGGGCGAAGCATTATCACGCATTTGCCCACGATCGTCTATAATACGATCAATAGTATCACTTACCGATTTTTCTACCTTGATATTGCCAGCCAATTCACGCAAAAACAGAAATCGGCCTTCTTCTTGTTCCCCTAAAAATTTCAGCACTTGGCGAATGGTACGCAGAGAAAGTTTTAAGTCAAAAAACTCATCTAACGACAGCAACATTCCCTCAATCCGAATTTTTTCGAGGGCGTCTGTCACATCTAAATAGTTTTGGGCAGGAAACTCCCCCGAAGCCTCTTCCAAAATCGCCTTCATTTCTGCGGTTTGGCGGGTGAGTTTATCAATCACGGCAAAATTGTCCGAGAAGCGAATCTTCTGAACAAACCCCTTCCCCAAAGGGCTAAGGCATAGCTCTCTCAACTGTTCGCGAATACGGTCAAAACCTAATTTTTGTTCTAAATCTTGCGGGTACAACATCTCCTTTTGTCATGCGGTTAGGCATTTATTTTTATCGGTAACCTTTAAAGCAATATATTACTTAGCCAATGTTTAATACTAAATGAAAATTTTTACAAAGGTAAGAGGTAAAGTGAAGAATTGTTAAAGACGACAACAGTACTTAGTTTTGCATCAGATTCAACAATACCACATTCAATTATGAACATTTAACGAACCCTATGTTTCATATCATACCAGCTATAGACCTCATTGAGGGCAAGTGTGTACGACTCACACAAGGCGATTACGGCCAAAAAACCATTTACAACGAAAATCCACTCGAAGTTGCCAAACAGTTTGAAGATGTGGGCCTTACCCGCTTGCACTTAGTAGATTTGGATGGGGCCAAAGCCAAAAAAGTAATCAATTGGAAAGTCTTGGAGCGCATCGCTGCCCAAACGAAGCTTCACATTGATTTTGGCGGTGGTGTGCAGTCAGATGAGGATTTACGCATGGTATTTGAATCTGGTGCCCAACAAGTAACTGGCGGAAGCATCGCTGTTAAAAAACCTGATGTTTTTGAAAAATGGCTTACCACTTATGGCGGTGATAGTATTATTTTAGGGGCAGATGCCCGCAATGAGCGTGTGGCTGTAAGCGGTTGGGAAGAAGGAACAAGTCTGTGGGTATATGATTTTGTAGAAAAATGGGTAGAAAGAGGCGCAAAATATGCTATTAGTACCGACGTAGCCAAGGATGGGTTGCTACAAGGCCCATCCTTTGATTTATACAAAAACCTGCAAGAACGCACGCCTACTCTGAAAATAATTGCCAGTGGTGGCGTAGGCAATTTAGGGGATATTGAAAAATTAGCAGAAATGAATTTGTTTGGCGTAATTGTTGGTAAAGCCATTTATGAAGGACGCATTACTTTGACAGATTTAGTGCGTTTTGCATCGTAACATATTAAAATCTAATTAGAGGAATCTATTTTTTTATCCAAAACAATAGAAGCACAATTTTTTCTTGAATTAGTGTAAAACCGACAATAATTTGGGATTATAACAATAATAGAGAATAATATTTTGTGTTTATCATACACTATAAAAAAAATTGGGAAAAATATTTGCATATTACTTTTTTATTGTTTTATCTTTGACACATCAAGTAAGACGCAAAAATAATTTTCTTCATTAAAACAAACAGGAGGGTATAATATCGAAACACAGCTTTACGTTAACTAATTGTACATAGTAAAATGGAGAAGTACCAAGTTAGCGACAGTGAGCTTATTTCATTGTATATCCAAGGTAGCGAAAAAGCCTTTGAAAAACTTGTTCAGCGTCACAAGTCCAAAATTTACACAACTATTTATCTGATTGTCAAAGATCAGTATGTGGCTGAAGATTTGATGCAAGACAGTTTTGTCAAAGCTGTTGATACAATCAAATCAGGTAAGTATAATGACGAAGGCAAGTTTTTGCCTTGGATACTGAGAATTGCTCACAATTTGGCGATTGACCATTTTCGGCGTGACAAACGCTATCCCGAAGTCGTCTTTGAAGACGGAAGTAATGTGTTCAATACATTAGTGTTTTCGGAAGACTCCATAGAGTCGCTCCAAATCCGCCAAGAAACGCACGAACACTTACGTGAGCTGATTCAAAGACTACCTGAACCTCAACGTCAGGTGCTTATTATGCGGCACTACGAAGATTTGAGTTTTCAAGAAATAGCTGATGCTAATGGTGTAAGCATCAATACTGCTTTGGGGAAATGCGTTACGCGCTGATAAATTTGCGAAAGCAACTCAGTAACCGCGTTCCTATATATGATACAACTGTTTACCCCAGATGATGTAATTCGGTATGTTTATGAAGAAACCTCCGAAGACGAGAGTACACTCATAGAAGATGCGCTCGTAAGCGATCAAGACCTTTTAGAGTTTTATCTCGATGCTCTTGAGATGAAATGTCTGATGAACAAAATTGAACGTACGCCTTCCAA
This sequence comes from Spirosomataceae bacterium, assembly GCA_041392315.1. Taxonomy (GTDB): domain Bacteria; phylum Bacteroidota; class Bacteroidia; order Cytophagales; family Spirosomataceae; genus Runella. Next base: position 143,111 of record JAWKMH010000001.1, read on the forward strand.
TCGTATCGTCTCAAATATCTTAGCATATTCACAAAATTATAGCAACCAGTCCGCTTCTTAATAAGTTGAGGGATTGGTTGCTTTTTTATCTATTGTGATAGGTGCTTAGTGTTTCATCTATTATCTGAAAACACTTCTCTTTAAGTGTTAAGGCATCTTCTTGATTCAACCCAACGGTTGGTAGTGGGTTATGTACAACTACCCGCAATTTCTGACGAGAGAAATGAATTTTCTCTCCATCAGGTAAAATTTTGTAATTATTCAATAAAACGATCGGTACTATAGGTACTTGTTGCTGAATAGCCATCTTAAATGCCCCATCTTTAAAAAAGTGCATTTTAGGTGGTTTTTTTGCTTTAATACCACCTTCTGGAAATATCACAATGCTCCTTCCTTGTGCTAAAGTTTTTAAAGAACGACTAAGCGAGCCTACACGACTTTGGCTATTGTCTCTGTCCACTTGGATATGTAATTTCCTAAACATATAACCCAAAAGAGGTATATGTTTTACCTCTTGTTTTCCTACAAAAGCAAAATAATTTTCAATGATTAGCCCCATCGTTGCTATATCCAAATAAGAAAAGTGGTTAGCACAAAAAACGTATGTATGGTTGGGTTTAGGTTTATACCGATATTCAATTACTATTTTTATACCTGCCAAACCAAAAAATATTTGCCCCCACAAGCGATTTAACCAATGAGCATAACGATACCAACCCTCTCTTTGCAAGCAAATAGCCGTGAATGGAAACAGCAATAAAAAAATCATCCCAAGCCAAAAAATACACCAGATGGTATAGACGAGTTTGAAAAAATCGCTAAAATTCAAAATAATCATGGTATAATTGTCAAATATTGATTTCGACAAACTTAATCCTTTTAACACTATTATGAAACGAATCGTGTTCCGTCGCTATGGTAAGCCTGCTGATATTTTACAATTAGAAGATGTTGATATGCCCCAGCTTGGCTCAGATGATGTCCTCATCAAAGTCATTGCAAGTCCCATCAATCCATCAGACATTATGTTTGTTCAAAACCTGTATGGTATTCGCCCACAACTACCTTCTTTCGCTGGTTTTGAGGGGGTAGGTATAGTCGAACAGGTGGGAGAAAATGCTCCGATACAAATGGGGACGAGAGTATGTTTTACTGGAATAGGCGCATGGGGAGAATATGCTTTAACTAACTACCGTACATTAATTCCAGTGCCTGATGCCATGCCTGATGATGTTGCCGCGCAGTTGTTCGTCAATCCTTTTACGGCTGTAGCGATGGTCGAAGAGTCTGGCGTAAAGGCAGGAGAATGGTTAATGATTACTGCTTGTGCTTCGGCGTTGGGTAAAATGGTTATTCAGATTTGTAAAATGCGCGGCATCAAGACCATTGGCACAGTTCGTCGAAATGATTTGAATGAGGAGCTAAAAACAATCGGTTTAGATGAAGTAATTAATACAGAAGATGAAAATTTAGCACAAAAAGCACAACAAATCACAGCACATAAAGGGGTAAAAGCCGTACTGGAATGTGTAGGTGGAAAAACAGCCAGCGAAGCCGTAAAATGTTTAGGTCGTGGTGGTATTATGCTCATTTATGGACTATTAGGTTTACAAAATCCTACGATTGATGTAGGGCTAATGATTTTTCGTGAACTGACACTCAAAGGGTTTTGGCTGACAGACTGGATGAAAAGGACCGACCCTTCTATTCGTCAAAGAGTGGCTGATGAGGTGATTACATTATTGACATCAGGGCAAGTACAAATGCCTGTAGAAGCAAGCTATTCACTTGAAGAAATCGAGAAGGCAGTTACTCATGCAGATGCCTCTGGACGTTGGGGAAAAATTTTGATAAAACCCGCTTAAGTAGTCTGCTATGAACTTTAACCTTAAAGCCCATAGCGACCCCTAAGAGTCTATTACAGTTTTTCTCCAAATGATAAATCGCCCGCATCTCCTAAGCCTGGTAAGATGTAATAATGAGCATCCAATTTTTCATCTATTGCCCCAAGCCAAAGACGGCATTGAGGCATACGTGTTTGAAGGTAATTAACTCCTTCTGGACTGGCTATGACCGCGGCAATGTGTGTCTGTGCAGGAATACCAAAACGTAATAGCGCATGATACACTTTTTCGAGCGAACGACCTGTGGCCATCATAGGGTCCATCAGAATGAGTGTTCGTCCTTGTAAATCGGGAGAAGTAATGTAATCCATTTCGACCTCAAACTCATCTTCTCCGATATGATGCCCACGATAAGCACCAATAAAGGCATTGTCGGCTTGGTCAAAGATATGTAAAAAGCCTTGATGAAATGGTAAGCTTGCCCTCAATATAGTTGCCAAAACAGGTGGTTGACGCATTAATCGAGTAGAAGCTATGCCCAGAGGCGTTGTTACTTCAGCTTGACGATAAACAAGGGATTTGGAGATTTCATAAGCTAACAACTCACCTACTCGTTCTAAATTTCTTCTAAATCTCATCCGATCTTGCTGAATGTTTATATCGCGGAGTTCAGACAAAAAATGGTTAGCGATAGAGGGTTGATGAGTAAGAACAAACATAGTAAAATAGGCAGTTTAGTTTTAGTGCGTTACTTTTGTGGCAACGATAATACGAATACACTAATTCAAATCAAAATTATCTTTTCATAATGGCTCGAAAACGCAATGCCGCGCTCGTTTTTATCTTTATTACACTTTTGATTGATATTACAGGCATAGGCCTTATTGTACCCGTAGTACCACAGCTTATCCAAGATTTAACGGGTGAGGGGCTATCAAATGCCGCGTTTTATGGTGGTTGGTTGATGTTTGTTTACTCGGTTATGCAATTTATTTTCTCGCCCATTTTAGGAGGCCTAAGTGATCAATATGGGCGAAGGCCCGTCTTATTGGCTTCTCTGTTTGGTTTTGGCTTAGATTATATTTTTTGCGTACTTGCTACAAACATCGGCTGGTTGGTATTGGCACGACTAATTGCGGGTATATTAGGGGCAAGTTTCACGACGGCGGGTGCATATATAGCTGATGTAAGCCCTCCAGAAAAACGTGCCCAAAACTTTGGTCTAATTGGCGCAGCCTTTGGATTAGGATTTATACTCGGCCCTATGATTGGGGGGATTTTAGGGCAATATGGCCCTCGAGTTCCCTTTATGGTGGCCGCGGGGTTAAGTTTTATTAATTGCCTATATGGTTTTTTTGTTTTACCCGAATCATTGAATAAAGAAAATCGTCGTGCTTTTGATTGGAAAAGAGCTAACCCCATAGGTAGTTTGAAGCAATTGCGTCGTTATCCTGTCATCATTGGCCTATTGATTCCACTGGTTCTCATTTATATAGCTGGTTATGCCACTCAAAGTACATGGACTTATTTTACCATGGAAAAATTTGGCTGGAATGAAGAAATGGTCGGTTATTCTTTGGCTTTTGTAGGACTCACTGCAGCCATTGTCCAAGGCGGACTCACTCGTGCTATCATCCCCAAGTTGGGGAATGAAAAATCTATTTATTTGGGGTTGGTTTGTTACGCCCTCGGTTTTGTTCTTTTTGCCTTTGCTAATCAGGGTTGGATGATGTTCGCCATTACTATCTTATCTGCATTGGGAGGGCTAGCTACGCCAGCTTTACAGGCCATCATGTCAAATCAAGTACCAGCCAATGAGCAAGGTGAGCTTAGAGGAGCACTTACCAGTCTAATGAGCCTCACTTCTATCATAGGCCCTGTAATGATGACAGGCTTGTTTGCTTACTTTACCAACAACAAAGCGCCCATCCTTTTTCCTGGTGCTCCTTTTATGTTGGGTGGGCTACTCACCATCTTTAGTATTTTGTGGTTAAGACAATCTTTAAATCACAATGCGAAAAATTAAAAAAAAATTGGAGTTTCAAAAAAAAGATTCTAATTTTGCAGTCCAATTTTTAAAATATCACAATCCACGGGCATAGTTTAAAGGTAGAACTAAGGTCTCCAAAACCTTCGGTCTGGGTTCGAGTCCTGGTGCCCGTGCAACTTTTTAGCAACAATGAACTCATTCATAGAATTTGTAAAAGCTTCTTGGGACGAAGTTAGACACAATGTAACTTGGCCTAAGTCCAAGGAACTTCAGTCAAGTACCACACTTGTCCTGATTGGTTCGTTGATTTTTGCAGCAGTAGTAGGTCTGATAGACTTAGTCTTCGAGAATGCACTTAGTTTTCTTTATCAGTCATTCTAAGGGTATCACCCCACAATCATCCAAAAACGGCAGGTATGAGTAATCTGAATTGGTATGTTATTCGGGCAGTGTCTGGTCAAGAAAAAAAGATTAAGACATACCTCGAAAACGAAATAACAAGGCAAGGCCTCCAAGAATCAATACCAGAAATTTTAATTCCAACCGAGAAAATCGTTCAGATGCGTAATGGAAAAAAAACCATTCGCGAAAAAAACTTTTTTCCTGGTTATATTATTATTTCTGCCGATTTATCAAAGGGAGAAACACATCACCTCATTACTACAATGCCAGGGGTGCTGGGTTTTTTGGGTAATACTAATGCTGGCTCGAAAATTCCAGTACCTCTGCGCCAATCTGAGATTAATCGGATTTTAGGTAAAGTGGAAGATGCAGAAGACGAAATAGAGTCACCCAAGGCAAGCTATATGAAAGGAGAAAGTGTCAAAATTATTGATGGGCCTTTCAGTGGTTTTATTGGGACAGTTGAAGAAATTTTTGACGACAAGAAAAAACTCAATGTCGTTGTGAAAATATTCGGGCGTAGTACGCCCGTGGAGCTGGGTTACGCACAAGTCGAAAAAGAAAGCTGATTTATCAGAATGTTGCCGGGAGTACGAGGCGAAATTGCTTCCAACAAATCGCCTATCAGCCGTACGTTTGAACCGGTAGCGCCAATTTAAAACGTTTAAATTAAAAAAACGATGGCGAAAGAAATCGCAGGTTACGTCAAATTGCAAGTGAAAGGTGGGCAAGCCAATCCTTCACCTCCAATCGGGCCAGCACTTGGCTCGAAAGGTCTCAACATCATGGAGTTCTGTAAGCAGTTTAATGGCCGCACGCAGGATAAAATGGGGTCTATTCTACCCGTGTTGATTACTTACTACAAAGACAAATCCTTTGAATTTGTCATTAAGACTCCACCAGCACCTAATCTGCTTTTGGAGGCTGCCAAGGTAAAACTCGGTTCGGCAGAACCCAATCGTAAAAAAGTAGGTTCTGTTACTTGGGATCAGGTAAAAGTTATTGCTGAAACCAAAATGCCTGACCTAAACTGCTTTACAGTAGAGTCTGCTATGAAGATGATTGCTGGAACTGCGCGTAGTATGGGAATCACGGTATCAGGCAAAGCTCCTTGGGACAACTAATCACTAAGCGGACGTAAAGACATTTTGAACAATGGCAAAATTGACTAAAAAAAGAAAAGACGCTTTAGCAAAGTATGATGCAAAACAAGCATATACCTTCGAAAAAGCAGCAGAGATTCTGAAGGACATTACCTATACGAAGTTTGACGCTTCTATAGATATTGATGTTCGCTTGGGTGTTGACCCCCGCAAAGCCGACCAAATGGTTCGGGGCGTGGTGGCTTTACCACACGGTACAGGTCGTGAAGTACGAGTTTTAGTACTATGCTCACCTGATAAAGAAGCGGAAGCCAAAGAGGCCGGAGCTGACTATGTAGGCTTGGATGAATATGTCCAGAAAATCGAAAAAGGATGGACTGATGTAGATGTAATCATCACCATGCCAACCGTTATGGCTAAGATTGGTAAGTTAGGTAAAATTTTAGGACCTCGGGGACTTATGCCTAACCCCAAATCAGGCACAGTAACCCTCGAAGTTGGTAAAGCAGTAAAAGAGGTAAAAGCAGGTAAAATAGATTTTAAGGTTGATAAGTTTGGTATTATCCATACGAGCATTGGCCGTGTATCTTTTGGTCCTGATAAAATTGCCCAAAATGCCCAAGAATTAATTGCTACTTTAATGAAGCTAAAGCCCTCTTCGGCGAAAGGTACATATGTAAAAACAGTACACCTCTCAAGTACCATGAGTCCAGGTGTAGTGATTGATAAAAGCACGATTGCAGGAATATAATTATGACACGCGAAGAAAAAGCCGTTATCATAGACGAACTCAGCGAGAAGTTCAAAACCGTACCCTATTTCTATATTGTTGATGCCGCAGGCATGAGCGTAGAAGAGACCAATAATCTTCGCCGTAAGTGTTTTACACAAGGGGTAGAGTATCGCGTTGTAAAAAACACGCTGATTGCAAAAGCACTCGAAACATTAGACACCGACTACACTCCTTTTAATGATTCTGTTCTAAAAGGTTTTTCGGGCGTTATGTTTCATCCTGAGTCAGGAAAAGCTGCTGCCAAATTGATCAAAGAGTATCGTAAAGAATCAGGCAATGATAAATTGAAGCTTAAAGGTGCTTCAGTTGAGTACAGCCTATTTATCGGTGCAGATCAACTTGAGACACTCTTGACCCTGAAATCAAAACAAGAATTAATAGGAGAGATTATCGGATTGTTGCAATCACCCGCCAAAAATGTCGTATCGGCACTACAAAGCGGTGGAGGCAAATTGGCTGGTATTCTTAAAACCTTGTCAGAGCGCGAGGCTAATTAATTATCCAATTTGAACGTTTGAAATTAATAACAAATACCATTTTCAAATATTCAAACCATTAAATTTTTCAAATTCATAAACGTAACAAATTTTAACTTTCAATAAAAATGGCAGATTTGAAAGCATTCGCAGAGCAGCTTGTAAACCTTACTGTAAAAGAAGTAAACGAACTTGCAGCTATACTAAAAGATGAGTATGGTATCGAACCCGCAGCCGCAGCTCCAGTAATGGTAGCCTCTGCAGGTGGTAGCGGTGATGCCGCTCCAGCAGTAGAAGAAAAAACTTCTTTTGATGTAATCTTGAAATCAGCAGGTGCTGCCAAACTTCAAGTGGTGAAATTGGTAAAAGACTTGACAGGTCTTGGTTTGAAGGAAGCCAAAGAACTTGTTGATGGTGCACCAAAACCATTGAAAGAAGGCGTATCGAAAGACGAAGCAGAAGCTTTGAAAAAACAATTAGAAGAAGCTGGCGCTGAAGTAGAAGTTAAATAATTTCTTCTCTTTCTCACTATAGTCTAATAGAATAGGCCTGACCCGGCGTCAGGTCTTTTCCTATTTAATTAAGTTCATTACTTAGTATTCTGTTAAAAGCATTATTTCCAAGATAAGTAATATACTGCTTTTAACTCTTCAAAAGAGTTTTAATCCGAAACACTTCGCCCACTCGTAGGAGCGATGCAAAGGGATGAAAATTCTGTAAATCTACGAGGCAAGCTAAGTTTTTTGTAAACTATTTATCCTGTTCCTGCGTTTTGCCTCATTAGACTCACGCTTGGTTCGTATCCACCAAAAACTTGTAACGCCTTGGTAACCAAACAAACTTCCCGCAAAAATTTCGCCCGGATTAAGCCTATTATTGACTATCCGGACCTTTTAGATGTACAGGTTCGCTCTTATCGTGAATTTGTCAATTTAGATACCGCATCTGAAGAACGTCACAAAGAAGGGCTTTACAAAGTCTTTCAAGAAAACTTTCCTATTTCTGACTCCAGAGAGAACTTCGTTCTCGAATTTGTGGACTATGCACTTGATCCACCAAAATATACTGTTAATGAGTGTATTGCACGAGGATTGACCTATTCTGTTCCATTAAAAGCTAAATTACGATTAAAATGTAATGACGCTGATAATGAAGATTTTGAGACAATCGAGCAAGAGGTTTTTTTAGGAGCAATCCCCTATATGACTGACAAAGGCTCATTTGTTATCAATGGTGCTGAGCGAGTGATAGTCTCGCAACTTCACCGTTCGCCTGGCGTGTTTTTCTCTATGAGCAAGCATACCAATGGCTCAAAATTGTATTCGGCAAGGATTATCCCATTCAAAGGTTCGTGGATTGAGTTCTCAACCGATGTCAATAATGTCATGTATGCGTACATTGATCGGAAGAAGAAATTCCCTGTAACCACCTTACTTAGAGCTATTGGATTCGGTTCAGACAAAGAAATTCTTGACCTGTTTGAACTTTCGGAAGAAATCCCTGCTACTTCGGCTAGCTTGAAAAAAGCAGTAGGCCGTCGTTTAGCTGCACGGGTATTACGTACTTGGACTGAAGATTTCGTAGATGAAGATACTGGCGAAGTGGTGTCTATCAGTCGTAACGAAGTACTATTAGAACGCGATTCAGAAGTAAAGGCCGAAGATTTAGATGTTATTCTTGATTCAGGGCAGAAATCAGTCATTCTGCATCGGGAAGATATGAATATGGCTGATTACAATATTATTTATAATACATTACAAAAAGATAGTTCAAACTCTGAAAAAGAGGCTGTTGAGCAAATTTATCGTCAATTACGTAACGCAGAAGCTCCTGATGAGCAGACAGCCCGCGAAGTAATTCAAAGCTTGTTTTTCTCTGATAAACGCTATGATTTGGGTGATGTAGGACGTTATCGGGTTAATAAAAAATTACAGCTCGATATTGCCATGTCCACGAAGGTGCTAACTACACAGGACATTGTTTCTATCGTAAAGTATTTGATTGGGCTTATTAATGCCAAAGCCGTAGTAGATGATATTGATCACTTGTCAAATCGTCGGGTTCGTACAGTAGGCGAGCAGTTATGGGCGCAATTTGGTGTAGGTTTGGCGCGTATGTCGCGTACTATTAAGGAGCGCATGAACGTTCGTGATAATGAGGATTTTAAACCCATGGATTTAATCAATGCTCGCACACTTTCATCGGTCATTAATTCTTTCTTTGGCACAAACCAGTTATCACAATTCATGGACCAGACCAACCCTCTGGCTGAAATCACCCATAAGCGTCGTATGTCGGCATTAGGGCCTGGTGGGTTGAGCCGTGAACGTGCTGGATTTGAGGTTCGAGACGTTCACTACACACATTATGGTCGTCTGTGTACCATTGAAACACCTGAAGGTCCCAATATCGGGTTGATTTCATCCCTTTGTGTTTTTGCCAAAACCAACAGCATGGGCTTTATCGAAACGCCTTATCGCGTTATTGATAATGGTAAGCTGACAGACGAACTCGTTTACCTAACAGCTGAAGAAGAAGACTCTCGTTATATTGCGCAAGCAAACGCTTCTGTAGATGAAGATGGCAACTTCTTAGTGGAGAAAATCAAAACACGTTTTGAAGGAGACTTCCCAATGGTTGACCCTTCTCAGGTTTCACTGATGGATATTGCTGCTAATCAGATTGTATCTGTGGCAGCCTCAATGATTCCATTCTTAGAACACGACGATGCCAACCGTGCCTTGATGGGTTCAAACATGCAACGCCAAGCGGTGCCTTTGCTTCGCCCACAGGCCCCCATAGTAGGGACTGGTTTAGAAGGCCGCGTAGCACGTGATTCTCGCTCATTAATCGTCGCTGAAGGAGATGGTGTCATTGAATTTGTTGATTCTACTAAAATTGTAGTCCGTTACGAGCGTACTCATGAGCAACGATTAGTAAGTTTCGATAGCGATGTAGTTTCTTATGACCTTATCAAATTCCGTCGTACCAATCAAGATACTTGTATCAACCTCAAACCAATGGTTCTTAAAGGCCAAAAGGTAGTAAAAGGAGAGATTTTGAGCGAAGGTTATGCAACAGAAGGGGGTGAGTTAGCCTTGGGAAGAAACCTCTTGGTGGCTTTCATGCCTTGGCAAGGCTACAATTTTGAAGATGCTATTGTAATATCTGAACGTGTTGTGCGTGATGATATTTTTACTTCAATTCACATTGAAGAATATGACCTTGAAGTACGAGATACCAAACGTGGAGAAGAAGAATTAACAGCAGAAATCCCTAACGTAAGCGAGGAGGCTGTTAAAAATTTGGATGAAAATGGTATTGTTAGAATTGGTACCGAGGTTAAGGAAGGTGATATTCTTATTGGTAAGATTACTCCAAAAGGAGAGTCTGATCCAACACCAGAAGAAAAACTTTTACGCGCCATTTTTGGAGATAAAGCTGGCGACGTGAAAGACGCTTCAAGAAAAGCACCTCCATCTATGAAAGGGGTTATTGTTGATACCAAACTTTTCTCTCGGCCAGGACGCGACGAGCGTGTCAAGCAAAAAGAAGAGCTAAAAGTATTAATGAAGACTTATGGCCGGGATTTGAGCAAACTACGTGAAGTAATTATCGATAAAATGGTAGAATTGCTCGATGGAAAGTCAAGTGCTGGAGTCAAACACAAGTTTGGCGAAGATATCATCAGCAAGGGCGTTAAATTTAGTCGTGTAAATATCATTAATAATGTATTCCCAGATAAAAACCCTTACCGTGACGAAGGTGGCTATGTAGTTCCCGAAGAAGTAAACTTACTGGGTGATTTAATCATTGAGGGCTGGACAGAAGATCCGACCACCAATAAGTTGCTATTTGAGATGGTGAAAAACTATCAAAAACGTCGGAATGAAATCTCTGGGCGCTTCAAACGAGATCGCTTTACTTTGGAAGTGGGCGACGAACTACCTGCTGGTATTGTTAAACTGGCAAAAGTTTACATTGCAAAAAAACGTAAGCTGAAAGTAGGTGATAAAATGGCAGGCCGCCACGGAAACAAAGGGGTAGTTGCTAAGATTGTGCGCGATGAGGATATGCCTTTCTTGGCCGATGGAACCCCAATGGATATTGTTCTTAACCCGCTTGGTGTACCTTCTCGTATGAACATCGGGCAGATATACGAAACGATCTTGGCATGGGCTGGCCGTAAGTTGGGGCGCAAATATGCCACACCTATTTTCGATGGTGCTACCGAAGATCAAGTGGTAGCCGAACTCAATGAAGCTGGTATTCCTGAGTTTGGTCGTACCCCTCTTTACGATGGCCAAACAGGTGATAAGTTTGATCAAAGCGTGACAGTAGGTATTATGTACATGCTTAAACTTGGTCACTTAGTTGATGATAAAATGCACGCTCGTTCTATTGGCCCCTACTCGCTTATTACACAACAGCCACTGGGTGGTAAAGCTCAGTTTGGGGGTCAGCGTTTTGGGGAAATGGAAGTATGGGCACTCGAAGCATTTGGTGCGTCGCACATCCTCCAAGAGATTTTGACAGTAAAATCGGATGATGTAATTGGCCGAGCCAAGGCTTATGAAGCCATTGTAAAAGGAGAAAACCTTCCGAAACCAAATATTCCTGAATCATTCAATGTATTAATTCATGAATTGAGAGGCTTGGCTTTAGAGATCACAATGGACTAAGCTCCACTTAATGTTTTGAGTTGAAAGAAACACAGCCCCAAAGCGATGCTTTCAACTCAAAACCCCAACAAAAAAAACATACACACAAACCATATCGGAAATGTCATTCAAGAAAAATAAGAGAATCAATAGTGACTTTTCGCGGATTACCATTAGTTTGGCATCGCCTGAGTCTATTTTGGAAAGCTCATATGGCGAAGTTACTCAGCCCGAAACTATCAACTATCGGACTTACAAACCTGAAATGGGTGGGCTTTTCTGCGAGCGGATTTTTGGGCCTGTAAAAGACTGGGAATGTCACTGTGGTAAATACAAGCGTATTCGTTATAAAGGTATTATTTGCGACCGCTGCGGTGTAGAAGTAACAGAGAAAAAAGTACGCCGTGAGCGCATGGGGCATATTGAGTTAGTAGTGCCTGTTGCCCATATTTGGTATTTCCGCAGTTTACCTAACAAAATTGGGTATTTGTTGGGACTCTCTACCAAAAAATTAGATCAAATTATTTATTATGAACGCTATGTAGTTGTTCAACCAGGTATAAAGGCCGAAGATGGAGTCAATAAAATGGACTTCTTGACGGAAGATGAATACTTGGACATCGTAGATAAACTACCACGTGAAAACCAACTATTGCCCGACACGGACCCCAATAAATTCATCGCAAAAATGGGTGCAGATGGCTTAGTTATGTTGCTGGCTCGAACAGAATTAGATGAATTGTCTTACGAATTACGTCCAATGCAGCCAATGACACTTCTCAGCAGCGTAAAGCAGAAGCTTTGAAGCGTTTGAAAGTAGTCGAAGCTTTGCGGGATGCAAATACCCGTATTGAAAATCGTCCAGAATGGATGATTATACGAATGGTTCCTGTCATCCCGCCAGAATTACGTCCTTTAGTGCCGTTGGATGGAGGTCGTTTTGCCACTTCAGATTTGAACGACTTGTATCGTCGCGTTATCATTCGTAACAATCGTTTGAAGCGTCTTATCGAAATCAAAGCACCAGAGGTCATCTTACGTAATGAAAAACGGATGTTGCAAGAGGCTGTGGACTCTTTATTTGACAATAGCCGTAAAGTAAACGCCGTACGTTCTGAAGGTAATCGTGCCTTGAAATCACTTTCTGATATGCTGAAAGGAAAGCAGGGGCGTTTCCGTCAAAACTTGCTTGGTAAGCGTGTAGATTATTCAGGGCGTTCGGTTATTGTGGTGGGTCCAGAGCTTAAATTACACGAGTGCGGTCTCCCCAAAGACATGGCTGCCGAGCTGTTTAAGCCGTTCATCATTCGTAAACTAATAGAACGTGGTATCGTAAAAACGGTAAAATCAGCGAAGAAAATCGTTGATCGCAAAGATCCTGTCGTTTGGGATATTTTAGAAAATGTATTGAAAGGACACCCTGTGTTGCTCAACCGTGCGCCAACTTTGCACCGCTTGGGTATTCAAGCGTTTCAACCCAAACTAATCGAAGGAAAAGCAATCCAGTTGCATCCACTCGTTTGTACAGCTTTCAACGCTGACTTTGACGGTGACCAAATGGCCGTTCACGTGCCCCTTGGCCATGAGGCTGTTTTGGAAGCGTCTATGCTCATGCTGTCTTCACATAATATCCTCAATCCTGCTAATGGGGCTCCTATTACCGTGCCTTCGCAGGACATGGTTTTGGGGCTTTATTATGTAACTAAAGGACGCAAATCAACCCCTGAGGTACCCATTATTGGCGAAGGAATGACGTTTTATGGTGCCGATGAGGTAATCATAGCCATTAATGAAGGTAAACTATCAAAACATGCTCATATAAAGTGCCGCGTGACGGTTCGTAACGAAGATGGTAGTCTGGAGAAGAAACTCATAGATACAGTGGCAGGTCGAGTACTGTTCAACCAGTGTGTTCCTGAAATTGTAGGTTATATCAATGAGCTCCTGACCAAGAAAAAACTACAGCAAATTATTGGCCACGTTTATAAAATTGCTGGCAATGCACGCTGTGCACAATTCTTAGATGAAATCAAGCACTTAGGATTCCAAACGGCATTCAAAGGCGGTTTATCTATTGGTTTGGGTGATATTAAAATTCCAGATGTAAAGTGGGAGTTGATTGGGGTAGCTAAAGAGGAAGTGAAAGGTGTAACAGACAACTTTATGATGGGTCTTATCACCGAAAACGAGCGTTATAATCAAATTATTGACGTTTGGACACGTACCAACACGAAGTTGGCCAATACACTTTTAACGCAATTGGAAAACGACCAGCAAGGCTTCAATTCTGTTTACATGATGATGCACTCAGGAGCGCGTGGTTCACGCGAGCAAGTGCGCCAATTGGGAGGAATGAGGGGTCTGATGGCAAAACCTCAGAAAAACTTAGCAGGTGGTGTGGGAGAAATTATTGAAAACCCGATTCTCTCTAACTTTAAGGAAGGTCTCGACGTTCTTGAGTACTTTATTTCTACGCACGGCGCACGTAAAGGTTTGGCTGATACAGCCTTAAAAACAGCCGATGCGGGTTATTTGACACGTCGCTTGCATGATGTTGCACAAGATGTAGTTGTAAATGAAGAGGATTGTGGTACGCTGCGTGGTATTGAAATTTCTGCATTGAAAGATAATGAAGATATTGTAGAACCACTTTCAGAACGTATCTTAGGACGTGTTTCTGTTCACGATGTACTTGATCCACTTACAGGCGACTTGATTGTTGCTTCTGGTTCAGAAATTACCGAAGAAATCGCTGCCCGTATTGACGATACCAGCATTGATGCCGTTGAAATTCGCTCGGTGCTTACTTGCGAAACACGCAGTGGAGTATGCTCAAAATGCTATGGACGTAACCTTGCCTCAAGCCGTATGGCCGAAATAGGTGAGTCTGTAGGTGTAATTGCTTCGCAGTCAATTGGTGAGCCCGGTACACAGCTAACACTTCGTACGTTCCACGTAGGAGGGGTAGCCCAAAATATTGCACAAGATGCTGCTATTAGAACCAAATTTGATGGAATCGTTGAATTTGAGGATATGCGTACCGTTGCTTCTACCGATACTGAAGGCAACCCTATTACTGTGGTAATGGGTCGTTCGGGAGAAGTTCGCATTGTAAGTGAAGTAAACAGACAAGTACTCATTGCCAACAACGTACCATATGGTGCAACCTTATTGGTAAAAGAAGGAGAGAAAGTCATCAAAGGACAAGAGCTTTGTAATTGGGATCCCTATAATGCCGTTATTCTTTCGGAGTTCAATGGTACAATAGAGTACGAAGCCATCGAAGAAGGTATTACTTATCGAGAAGAAATAGATGAACAATCTGGTTTCCAGGAAATGGTAATCATTGAAAGTCGTGACCGTACCAAAAACCCTGGGATTTCTGTCAAAGGGAAAAGTCCGCTTTTGACCGATATAGATGAGAAGATATATAACCTTCCTGTGGGTGCTCGTTTGGTTATTAAAAACGGTGCCACGGTGAAAGCTGGTCAGCCTCTTGCAAAACTTCCTCGTACCTTGGGCAAAACGCGGGATATTACGGGTGGTTTGCCACGCGTAACAGAGTTGTTTGAAGCTCGAAATCCTTCCAACCCAGCTGTTGTTTCCGAAATTGACGGTGTTGTCATTTATGGGGTCATCAAACGCGGTAACCGCGAAATCAATATCGAATCGAAAGACGGAACAAGAAAAAAATACCTTGTCCCTCTATCGAAACATATTTTGGTGCAAGATGGCGACTACGTAAAGGCAGGAGAGCCACTCTCTGACGGAGCTATTACGCCAAGTGATATTCTTTCTATCAAAGGCCCAACCGCTGTACAAGAATACCTTGTAAATGAAATTCAGGAAGTTTACCGTCTTCAAGGGGTAAAAATCAATGACAAGCACATCGAGTGTATTGTCCGTCAGATGATGCAGAAAGTTGAAATCATGGATCCAGGCGATACCATTTTCTTAGAGATGCAGCCCGTTGATAAATGGACATTCCGTGAAGAAAATGATCGTGTACTCGACATGAAAGTAGTTGAAGATGCAGGTGACTCCGAAACATTCAAACCAGGTATGCTCATTTCTGCTCGACGTTTACGCGATGAAAACTCTACATTAAAACGTCGCGATCAACGCTTAGTAATAGCTCGTGATGCAAAACCTGCTGTTGCTCAACCAACTTTGATGGGTATTACTCAAGCCTCTTTAGGTACAGAAAGCTTTATCTCGGCCGCTTCTTTCCAAGAAACAACCAAGGTGTTGAGTGAAGCAGCTGTACGTGGAAAACGTGATACTCTTGATGGACTCAAAGAAAATGTCATTGTTGGTCACTTGATTCCTGCAGGAACGGGAGCTCGCCGTTATCAAAAGCTCATTATCGGTTCAAAAGAAGAACTTGAAACTGTAAATGATGCTCGCGAACGCGGTGGTGCTCGTCGTGGCAAGCGTGAATTAACCAATTAATTAGGTTTCCTTAATTGAATAGATTAAAAACGCTCTGGCTTTGGTTAGAGCGTTTTTGTTTTTCTATGCTCAACACTATTTTTTTATCCTTACCGTTTATTAATTTCTTTATTTTCCCTATGATTTATCAAAGCATGAAAAAGTACATTTTATTTTTTACCATTTTTGCTCTCTCTACCAATATCCTGAGTGCACAAGATAACAATTACAATCTTTTGCCTTTTCCAGCACAATTTATGGGGCAAAATGGTCAATTTGTAGTGGATGGAAAAACCCAAATTGTATTGACAGCCAAGGATGTCTTGCTTAAACCCATTGCTCAAACATTAAGTATATCACTAAAAAATGCTTCTAAACTTCCTCTACCCATCGTTGTTAAAGCAACCCCTAATGCTAAGAATGTAATTCATGTTAGATTGAATAAACGGTTAGGATTAGGAAGTGAAGGGTATAAATTAAGTATCAATCCCAACAGAGTAATATTAGAAGCAGAAGCCTCCAATGGCGCATTTTATGGCTTACAAACAATCCTACAACTACTACCTATAGAAGTTTTTAGCCCAACGCCTATCCAAAATGTAAAGTGGGCGATGCCCGCCTGCGAAATTCAAGACAAACCTCGTTTTGGTTACAGAGGGTTGATGTTGGATGTATCACGGCATTTTATGCCTGTTTCTTTTGTCAAAAAATTCATTGACCTATTAGCCTTGCACAAAATGAATACGTTTCATTGGCATTTAACGGACGACCAAGGCTGGCGCATTGAAATAAAAAAATACCCCAAACTCACGCAAGTTGGTGCCAAAAGAAAAGAAACCTTAGTGGGCAATTATTTTGAACATTATCCTCAAAAATTTGACGGTAAAGAATATGGAGGTTTTTATACCCAAGCAGAAATCAAAGAAGTAGTAAAATATGCCCAGTCAAAGTATGTAACCATTATTCCAGAGGTTGAAATGCCTGGCCATGCTGCCGCTGCTTTGGCGGCTTATCCTGACTTGGGCTGTGAACCCACAAAAAAATATGAAGTTGCCACCATTTGGGGAGTGAATAACGATGTTTTTTGCCCCAATGAGCAGACTTTTACTTTTCTGCAAAATGTACTAACAGAGGTCTTTGCCTTATTTCCAAGTAAATACATTCATATCGGAGGCGACGAGTGCCCCAAGGAGGCTTGGAAAAACAGCGAGTTTTGTCAAGAGCTAATCAAAAAACTAAAACTCAAAAATGAAGAGGAACTGCAAAGCTATTTTATCAAACGCATAGAGCAATTTGTCAATTCAAAAAAACGCAGTATCATTGGCTGGGACGAAATTTTGGAAGGAGGACTCGCCCCCAACGCCACTGTGATGAGTTGGCGTGGGACCAAGGGAGGCATGGAGGCAGCCAAAGAGAAGCATAACGTCATTATGTCACCTACTACTTATTTTTACTTAGATTATTACCAAGCTAATCCCGCCAAAGAACCATTGGCGATAGGTGGCTATCTGCCCATCGAAAAAGTATATGACTATGAGCCAGCTACTGGATTTGAGCCAACCGACCAAAAATATATCTGGGGCGTACAAGGTAATATCTGGACAGAATATATGCCTACACCAGCGCAAGTCGAATACATGACTTACCCTCGTGCCTCAGCCATTGCGGAAATTGGATGGATGCCTGCTGGTCCAAAAACTTCGTGGACTTCTCCACTCGCCTTAAAGAGCATTTAAAAAGATTGAGCTATTTAGAAGTCAATTATTCTAAGCGAATATTAAACATTACGGCTGATACACAATTCAATAATCAGGGGCAACTCCAAGTACGCTTAGATAAGTTGGATTCGGACAGTAAAATTTATTATACCTTGGATGGCAAAACTCCAAATAAATCTTCGACCGAGTATTTTACACCGATTACCTTAGATAAAACCACTACGGTAAAAGCGATTACGACAGCTGGAGCAGTGTTTGAAGAAACGTTCTACATTCATCGTGCTAAAGGAAAACCCTATACTTTTACGAATAAGCCCAACGCAGGTACAGATGAAAATGCCCAAAAACTTACCGATGGGCAGGTAGCACCAAGCCCCCGCAACAATGCCGAATGGGTACGAATGACAGGCAATGATTTAGAAATAACCTTAGATTTGGGCGAAGTAAAACCTGTAACCAAGGTTTCTACCAACTTTTTAAAAAGTATTATGAGTAACATTTTTCCTCCTTCCTCAGTGGAAATTAGTCTCTCCCGCGATGGTAATAGTTTTAAAGATGCCATTGCTCAGCCTGTGAAATATACCATAGAAGGGTCTTGGGAGATTTTGCCTGTTGTTGCTGACTTTAGAACGGCTCGCGCAAGATATGTACGTGTAAAAGCAAAAAATGCGGGGCTTCATCCCAACACAGGAAAATCTACCACTATAGCTATAGATGAAGTAGTAGTGGATTAATGGAGTTTTAACTCCAAATAAATCTCCGTTTACCCGTGTGTTTTGGCACTTCATCCTAATTTAATCTTATTTTCTGAAACAATTAAGTAGGTTTGTGGCGTTTAAGTATTAGAAAAATACAAATGCCATGAACTTACTTTTTTACAATCGCAGGACTTTACCTGTTATTTGCCTTACATTATTTGCTATTTGTGGTTCGCAAGTAGTCTTCTCCCAAGAAAAACGTACCATCAGTGGCTATATCAAAGATGCTTCTAATGGAGAGAGTCTGATTGGCGTGTCTGTGTATGTGCGCGAAATTGGTACTGGGGCTGTAACTAACGATTATGGATACTATGCCCTGAGTCTTCCCAATGCAAGCAGTTATACCTTAGTATTCAACTATATCGGTTATGAAAAACTAGAGAAGAAAATTGAACTCAAAGACGACACAAAACTCAATATAGAGCTAAAAGATGAGAGTTTGAAACTACAAGAAGTGGTCATCACTACAGCCAAAGAAGACGAGAATGTAACCAGTATTGAAATGTCGGTCAATAAAGTCGAAATGAAGACTATTCGACAGATGCCCGCACTTCTGGGTGAAGTAGATTTGGTGAGGAGTATCCAATTGTTGCCGGGTGTAACCAGTGTTGGAGAAGGGGCAAGTGGGTTTAATGTACGTGGGGGCAATATTGACCAAAATTTAGTACTACTCGACGAAGCACCCGTTTTCAATTCTTCCCATTTATTTGGCTTTTTCTCGGTCTTTAATCCTGATGCTGTCAAAGATGTAAAGCTTGTTAAAGGGGGAATCCCAGCTCAATATGGTGGGCGAATTTCTTCGATTTTAGACGTTCGTCTAAAAGAAGGTAATTCCAAAAAGTGCGAAATTAATGGAGGTATTGGGACAATTTTCTCCCGCCTGAGCTATGAGCAGCCCTTTGCCAAAGGAAGAGGGTCGTTGATTGCGGCAGGAAGACGCTCCTACATAGATATACTGGCAAAACCTTTTCTAAAAGGCGATTTGAAGGGAAGTCGATTTAATTTCTACGATTTTACGGCTAAAGCTAATTATCGTATCAATGATAAGAATACGGTTTTTGTATCTGGTTATTTTGGGCGTGATGTATTCGGTGCCGATTTTGGGTTTGACTGGGGCAATCAAACCGCGACCGCTCGCTGGAACCATATTTTTAACAACAAGCTCTTCATGAATGCTACGGCTTTCTATTCCAATTATGATTACGGACTCGAATCAGATAGAAATAATAAACGCAAAAGCGGTGATAAGTTCAAGTGGACATCCAATATCCAAACCTTGAGTGTAAAGCCCGACTTTACTTATTATCTCACCCCCAACAACACCATCACTTTTGGAGGGCAATACCTCAAATATAATACAAAACCTGGCACTGCTACGGCTATTTCCAATGGTGAAACCCGTAATATTAGCCTTGCTCCACGTTATGCCGACGAGTCGGCACTATACCTTGGAAATGACCAAAAAGTATCTTCTTGGCTATCATTGCAATATGGGATTCGCTACTCCTTATTCAGAAATTTAGCCCCAGGAGAATCGTATGAGTTTCAAGAAATTTTAAAAGGGGAGCGTAAATTACCTACAGAAGAAAAAGTATTTACTTCAGGTGTCATTAACCAATATGGCAACTGGGAGCCCCGTTTTTCGGCCAAAATAGAACTCTCTCCCTCTGCTTCATTAAAAGCAAGCTATAACCGCACCGTTCAATATATACATTTACTTTCCAACACCGCTGCAAGTTCTCCCTTAGATGTATGGACATTGAGTTCAAAAATCATCAAACCTCAAATTGCCGACCAAGTGGCGTTGGGTTGGTTTCAAAACTTTCAAGACAATGCCTATGAGGCCTCTGTGGAGGTGTATTATAAAGACCTTCAAAATCAGATTGATTATGTAAGCAATTCTGATTTGCTACTCAATAAATATTTAGAAGGCGATCTACTTTTTGGTAATGGACGTGCATATGGGAGTGAATTTTATATCAAGAAAAACAAAGGTAAACTCACAGGATGGCTAAGTTATACCTTGGCAAGAACCGAACGCCAAATAGAAGGTATCAATAATGGGGGTTGGTTTCCTGCTCGTTTCGATAAAACACATAATGTAAGTACAGTGGCATTGTATCAGCTCAATGACCGCTGGAGTTTCTCGGCCAATTTTGCCTTTAACACTGGCACGCCCGCTTCTTTTCCTACCAACCGTTTTGAATGGAATGGGTGGGTTTTGCCACACAATATAGATAATTCGCGCAATGCTTCGCGTATTCCAAGCTATCATCGTTTAGACTTAGGAGCTACTTATAAACCCAAGAAAAAACTATTCAAAAAAGGCCAAGGCGAATATGTATTTAGTGTTTATAATGCCTATAATCGTCGCAATCCATTTTCGGTTTATGTACGTCAGAATGAAGACAACAACCTCCTCACGGAAGCGGTAAGGTATTCTATCATTGGCAGCATTGTTCCTGCCATAACTTACAATTTTAAATTTTGATGAAATTGCAAATTCTCTTATTAGGTGCTACAGGACGCACAGGACAATTGCTTTTACAAGAGGCTATACAAAGAAACTATACTATCCATGTATTAGTGAGAGACCCAGCCAAAATTTCATCACATCCTAATTTAACTATTTTTGAAGGTTCGCCAGCCAATTTACCTGCTCTTCAAAAAGCAGCACTTGGCTGCGAAGCTATTTTAAGCACCTTGAATATTTCTCGGAAAAACGACTTTCCTTGGTCGAAACTTCGTACACCCACTCATTTTTTAAGCGAGGTTATAAAAAATATCCTACAAACAGATATTCAGCGTGTGATTGTAACCTCCGCTTGGGGAGTAGCAGAAACAAAAAAGATATTCCCATCTGGTTTCGTTGGTTGATTAAAAACAGCAATATTGGCGTAGCATACTACGACCACGAACTCCAAGAATGTTTTTTGCAAAACTCTTCTGTTAATTTCACAGTTGTCCGTCCTGTAGGTCTAACTAATAGCAGCCAAGAACAAACTATACAAGTGACTTTAGAGAACAATATGCCCAAGCCAAAGCTGACGATTAGTCGCTTGAGTACTGCTAAGTTTATGTTGGATTGCTTGGAGCATCATCTTTTCATTAGAAAAAAACCTATTATTTCAGCACAATCATGAAAAAAATCATACAAATCGTCTCTTTTTCAATCCTAAGTATCGGGTTTTTATCAGGCTGCCAAGACGTAATTCCTTTGGATATTTCCACGGGCGCGTCGCAGTTGGTGGTGGATGGTTGGATTACTAATCAGCCTACCACTCAAACGATTCGCTTGAGCGAATCGGGGGCCTATTTTGACAATGGCCCAGCCAAACCTGTACTCAATGCTACCGTTACGGTTACAGACAATAAAGGAAAGGTATTCCTCTTTAAAGACACCAAAAACAACGGTCAGTATAGCTGGATACCTACTACCAAACTCGACACGCTCGGGCGAGTAGGCGGGAGTTATACACTCAACGTTAAATTTGGCAATGAAGAATATACGGCCAGAGCGCGTATAAATAGAGTCCCCCAAATAGATTCTATTACTTATTTTGCCGACAAACTCCCCGTAAAACCCACCGATGGTAGCCCACAAGAAGGTTATGTAGCAGAGTTTTTTGGCCGTGACCCCCAAGGTGAAGGTGACTGCTACTGGATAAAAGCGGCTCGTAATGATACTTTATTTAACCAAACCACCAACATTAATTTGGCTTACGATGCTGGGTTTAGCCCAGGCTCGGCTACCGACGGCCTCACGTTCATTTTACCACTTCGCCGCTCTATTTCACCAAGGTTTTATTTAGAGAAAGATAAAGTTAGGGTCGAGCTACATAGCATTAGCTTAGACACTTTTTATTTTTTGAGTCAAGTAAGACAAGAGTCTAACAATGCAGGGCTTTTTGCCACCGCCCCCGCCAATATCTTTACCAATGTCAATAACGCTAACCCTAATGGACGCAAAGCCTTGGGTTTTTTTGGGGCATCGGCAGTAAGTACATTTGAAACTACCATTGATTCCAAAAAGGCGAAGCCAAAGCCATAGAAAATAATAGCCTACACAACTTTTCCTTCTGCCAATCTCAAGGTTTGAGTCACACAGCTTGGGATTTCGTAGGGGTAGTGCGATACATAAATAAGGGTACGCTCGGTGGAAGCACAAACCGTATCTACAACATTTTTGAAATGAGTCATAGCTGCAAAATCTAAGCCTTGACAGGGTTCATCCAGAATCAAAAGTGGGGGGTTCTTCACCAATGCCCTTGCCAACAATACCAATCTTTGTTGGCCTTTAGAAAGATTTTTGAAGGGTTTTTCGAGTAATGATGCTACATGAAGCCACTCGGCCACAAGCTGGGTTTGTTTGGTTTGCTCTTCGGTTAGTTTTCTGAAATAAACACCCGTGGCATCAAAGAAACCAGAAGCTATGGTCTTAAAAACAGTTGTTTCTTGAGGAAAATACAAATGTAGTTCGGGCGAAACATGCCCTATTTTACTTTTTACATCCCACATAGAAGCTCCACCCCGCTTGAGGTCAAAAAGATCATAATCGTTGGCAAATCGTTGGGGGTTGTCGGCGGTAAGAATACTCAATAAAGTAGATTTTCCTGAGCCATTAGGCCCAGTTAAAGCCCATTTTTCTCCTTTTTTTATTTGCCATTTGATATGGTCAAGTACTTTTTTATTTCCATAACTTACATTGATATTTCTTAGATTGACGGCGAATTGAAATTCTAACGGGTTCATAAATGGTAAATCAGCACCTGTAATGGCCGTAATTTTATCATTCTGCAATGGTTTGGCTACCCCTGTTTTATCTGTTACAATAGTTCCGTTTTTCAGTTCCAACACATGAGTAACACTATCGGGTATTTCAGCCGATGAAGTAACAAAAATAACCAACATACCCTTTTCTTTGAGATAGCCCAATGTTTGGCGCAATACCTTCCTGGAGTGTGTGTCTAAGCCCACAAAAGGGTTATCCATCAGCAATACCTGGGGTTTTGAAGCAATGACCGCGCCAGTAGCATTCGCGGGTTTCTCCGTTGGAAAGTGTTACAAAGGGCCGTCCTAAAAGATGTGTAATGGACAACAATTCTGCCATTTTTTGTAAATCTCCTTCGTCTATGTCGCTTGGGGTGAGCCGTACCGACTTCTCATCTACTGTTCCTACGGGGCGAAGTTGATTGGTGAGTACTTCATGCACACTCGGCGCAACTTCAGCCTCAAAACTATGAAATCGCTGCTGATAGTACTGTGCTGCTGATTTAATAATACGATTGAATGAGTAATCTGAAGGTACTAACTCAACTACTTTCGACAACAGGGTTGTACTGTAGTCATGCGTAAGTGTACCACGCCATACAGGCCATTTACCCGCTAATACTTCCAATAAGGTGGACTTTCCGCTACCATTTTCGCCAATGATAGCCCACTGCTCGCCTACTTGAAATTGAATGTTTAAGTTTGAAAGAACAACCGTATCGTAGCGGCGAACAAAAGCATTTTGGAGTAAAATCATGTATTATTAAAGTTTTGTGGCTGATTTGCCACAAATTTATTCATTTGTGTTGGGGTTAGCATACGATGTCTTTATTTTGGTTTAAAGAATGAAAAAAGAGCATGATTAAGTTATTAGCAAAAGTAGGCATCAATGGGTTTTTCTTTTCTCTGATTGGGATGATTATTGGAGCCTATTTTTTTCCATCGTTTGGATCCGAAAATAGTTTCCTCCATTTACCTCAAATTACTTACTATGGTGTATCCATTATTTTCTTTTTTTACGGACTTAAATTAAATCCAGAAAAATTAAAGAATGGATTGAGTAACTGGAGATTACATCTTTTGATTCAATTAACAACGTTTTTGCTTTTCCCTTTTATTATTATAGCAACGGGCTATCTTTTTTCCATTGACACTTCTTCTTTGTTATGGCTTGGTATTTTTTATTTAGCCGCTCTTCCTTCTACTGTTTCGTCGTCGGTTGTAATGGTGGCTATAGCTGGTGGTAATCTTCCTGCTGCCATTTTTAATGCCAGTATCTCAAGTATTATTGGAATTTTTATTACACCAATTTGGATGAGCCACCTTTTAAAACAACAAGATGCCAATTTTGAGATAAGTCATGTGCTTGTTCGTTTGTGCTTGCAGGTTCTGATGCCTGTAGTCGTAGGCTTTATACTACACTATCAATTGGGAAAATGGGCTGAGCGATTTAATAGCGCTTTACGCCTATTTGATCAACTTATCATTTTACTTATTGTTTATACTTCCTTCTGCGAGTCTTTCGCCAGTAATATGTTCCATGGCTATCCAATTACACAAATTGTAGTTTTAAGCTTTTGGATGTTGGTATTCTTCTTGTTGATGTTGAGCATTATGAATATAGTCAGTCATTGGCTTGGTTTTAATCGGCCAGATCGAATCACCGTTTTGTTTTGTGGCTCTAAAAAATCATTAGTTCAAGGCGCTGTAATGGGTAAAGTGCTTTTCCCTAATCCAGTTTTATTAGGTGTAGTATTATTACCCCTAATGATTTATCACGCGCTTCAACTGATGCTCGGAAGTATGATTGCACAGAAAATGGGCCAACAAGAAAACAAAACCGAATAATCCTTTCCATTAGCATGAAAACAAGAAGAAATCACTAATTTTACTACAATTATTCTGCGTGCAGAATAATATAACCTCTAATCAAACTACATGGAATCTCTTTTTGTAACTGAACGGATTAAGACACTTCTCCCAAAAATTCAGGCTTTTATCGAAACAGAACTTTATCCTTTAGAAACTACAGAATACCTGTCAGGCAATTTTTCTTTTGTCGAACCCATTTTACAACAAAAGCGGCAATTGGTTAAAAAAGCAGGCTTGTGGGGGTTGCATTTACCCAAAGAAGACGGTGGGCTTGATTTAACCCTTTGTGAGTTTGGACAAATTAGTGAAGTATTGGCCAGCTCACCATTTGGGCATTTTGTTTTTAACACCCAAGCTCCCGACATAGGAAATACGGAGCTTATGCACAAATATGCTCCCTCACATCTCAAAGAGCGTTATTTAAAGCCTTTGATGGAGGGTGAAATTAGAAGCTGTTTTAGTATGACCGAACCCGAATTTGCGGGTTCGAATCCCACACGTATGGGAACTACAGCTGTAAAAGATGGCACCGATTACATTATTAATGGTCATAAATGGTTTACAAGTTCGGCTGATGGTGCCGCCTTCTTGGTGGTCATGGCGGTAACAAATCCAGCCGCTGCCCCACACAAACGCGCCAGTCAGATTTTAGTACCTATGGAAACTCCTGGCGTAATTTTGGTTCGGAATATTCCCATCATGGGCCATGCGGGCGATAGCTGGGCCAGCCATGCCGAGATGCGCTACGAAAATGTGAGAGTGCCTCAAGTCAATCTAATAGGGCTAGAAGGTAGTGGGTTTTTATTAGCACAAGAACGCCTGGGGCCTGGGCGTATTCATCACTGTATGCGCTTTATTGGCATTGCAGAGCGAAGCTTTGATTTGATGTGTCGTTATGCCGCTATTCGCGAGCTGGAAGAGGGAAAAGTATTGGGTGAAATGCAGTTTATTCAAGGTTTTATTGCCGAAAGTAGGGCAGAAATTGATGCAGCTCGATTATTGGTGTTGCGCACGGCTAAGCACATAGATGAGCAAGGGGCGGCTGCCGTTCGAGATGAAATATCTATGATTAAGTTTTCTACTGCTAATATGATGCTGAGGGTCATTGACCGTGCCATACAAACCCACGGTGCTTTGGGCATGACCAGCGACATTTTACTTTCCTATTGGTATGCCCATGAGCGTGCCGCTCGTATTTATGATGGCGCAGATGAAGTGCATAAAACGGCCTTGGCAAGAAGTATTTTGAAAAATATGGTTTAGAAATCAAAAAGAAATAACGGACTTACACCAATTTATGCTTTACGGCATATTTGATGATACCAATGGCATTTTTGACTCCCAATTTTCGCAAAATATTGTGTCGGTGCGTTTCTACCGTACCAGCACTGATAAAAAGGCGTTCAGCTATTTCAGAAGTAGAAAGTTCTTGGGCTATTAAACGTATAATTTCTAACTCTCTCGGTGTGACAGCAATTGGTTCGCTCGGAAGTTCGTCCCCCGAGGTTGCCGACATAGATGTTGGGCTTAGTAACTCTTTCATAACCGCCTCACTAAAATATTTCTCGCCACTTGCTACCGTTGTGAGGGCGCGTTCCAGCTCAGCTCGATTGGCTTTTTTCATGACATATCCCGAAATACCCGCTTGGAACGCCCTTCTAATCGTGTCAGCATCTTCTGAAACCGTCAGCATGAGGATTTTTAATTGAGGGAATTCACTACGTAGCTGCAAGGTCAAATCTATCCCTGTCAGATAGGGCATACTTAAATCTGTTACTAATATGTCTATTTCATGGTTTTCTAAATAAGCCAACACTTTACGGCTATCGTTGATTGCACCCACAACTTCCATACCATCGATAGTAGAAATGAGCAAGGAAAGACTGTCTAAAACAATTTGGTGGTCGTCTGTTATTAATACACGGATAGGCATTTTTAGTTAGGTTTTGGACTATTCAAATGTAGAAAAGTTTTTGTACAAAGTCAAAACACATGTTTCTAAACACAACTAAGTTTGTGCTACTGCATTAAAACCGTAATTTTGCAACTTTGAGTTAAGTTCTGAGTACTTATTTCATAGTTCCAAGTCAAACATCATCCATTAAAAGTCTTCCCTTCGGGGGTTATTGGGCTTGATAACCATCAAAAAAGTGGGTCCTATACAAATAAAACAAATTCTTTCAGAAGCGGAGGTTGGCAGCGATGTGGTTGTCAAAGGTTGGGTTCGTACCAAGCGCGAAAGTAAAAATGCCATCTTTATAGCCCTCAACGACGGCTCTACCATTCATAACATTCAAGCAGTAGCCGAGCCTGGCCAAATCAATGAGGAAACATTAAAGCTTATCACGACGGGTGCCTGCTTGAAAGTAACGGGCAATTTAGTGGAATCTCAGGGTTCGGGTCAAAGTGTCGAAGTAAAACTCACCAATGTATTGATTTATGGTACTGCCAATCCAGATGAGTATCCGCTTCAACCCAAGAAACATTCTTTGGAGTTTTTGCGTGAGATTGCCCATTTACGCCCACGAACCAACACTTTCAGCGCCATTTTGCGTTTACGCCATGCGTTGGCCTTTGCGGTGCATAAATATTATAACGACCATGGCTTTTTCTATCTTCATACACCCATTATTACCGCCTCAGATGCTGAAGGAGCTGGGGAAATGTTTAGGGTAACCACTTTAGATTTGGACAAGCTACCTAGAACAGAAGAAGGAAAAATTGACTTTGCGGAAGATTTTTTTGGTCGTGAAACCAACCTCACGGTTTCGGGGCAATTGGAGGGCGAACTGGGTGCAATGGCACTATCCAAAATTTATACTTTTGGCCCAACATTCCGTGCAGAAAACTCCAATACCACACGCCACTTGGCCGAATTTTGGATGATAGAACCCGAAATGGCCTTCTTCGAGCTAACCGACAACATGAACTTGGCAGAAGATTTCGTCAAATATGTCATTGGCTATGCCCTCGAAAACTGTACCGACGACTTGGCTTTTCTCCAAAAACGCCTCGAAGAAGAAGAAAAACAAAAACCACAAAACGAACGCTCGATGCCCTTGCTGGAAAAGCTTCGTTTCGTGGTGGACAATGCTTTTGAACGCATTACTTATACCGAAGCCATTGATATTCTATTGAAATCGAAACCTCATAAAGAAAAGAAGTTTCAATATGATGTAGCTTGGGGTATTGATTTACAGTCGGAGCATGAGCGTTTCTTGGTCGAAAAACATTTCAAAAAACCAGTAATTTTAACCAATTATCCACGCGCTATCAAGGCGTTTTATATGAAACAAAACGACCCGAATCCCGCCGAACCTGGCCCAACTGTCCGAGCGATGGATGTGCTGTTTCCAGGTATTGGCGAAATCATCGGTGGGTCTCAGCGCCGAAGACAATTACGACAAACTTCTCTCTCGCGTACACGAGGTAGGTATTGAGCCTGAGGCTTTATGGTGGTATTTAGAAACCCGCAAATTTGGTACCGCCCCCATGCTGGTTTTGGATTGGGCTTTGAGCGATTGGTACTTTTTGTAACAGGTATGGGTAATATCCGCGATGTCATTCCATTCCCTCGCGCACCTAAGTCAGCAGAGTTTTAAGTAAATTTTTTTATTTTTACCCAAAAGACACATCACAAATGGAAGACCATAAAAACGACATAGAACAACAAATCAACGTTGAAATTTCCGAGGAAATGGCCGAAGGCGTTTATTCTAATTTGGCCATGATTGCCCATCCAACAGCGAGTTTATCTTGGATTTTATCCGTCTTATGCCTGGTGTACCCAAGGCTAAAGTAAAAGCACGTGTCATTTTAACGCCTGAACACGCCAAAAGACTGCTTTCGGCATTGAAAGACAACATCCGAAAATACGAAGACAATTATGGCGATATACGCTGCCGACGAGCCAGAGTTTCCTTTTATGAATTTTGTGGCCCTATTGGCGAGGCCTAAAACGATGCTTAAGGATATTCTTTTAGTAGGAATCGGTGGCGCATCAGGAAGCATTGCTCGCTTTCTGACGGGCTACTATCTCGCTAAGATCGTTAACAATCCTTTTCCATATAGACTTTTGCCGCTAATATTTTAGGTTGTTTTTTGATTGGGGCTGTATTTGGGCTATTTCAAAAATTTGAATGGTTTACACCCGATTTTCGACTTTTATTGGCCACTGGTTTTTGCGGTGGTTTCACTACTTTTTCTTCTTTTTGCCTACGAAACCTACAATTACTCCAAAACCCAACAATATATACTATTTGCGATTTATACCTTTTTTAGTCTTGTCTTAGGCATTACATGGTTACATCTGGGTTTGTTTTTAATTAGTAAATTTTAATATGATAAGCTATAATCCCAAAGATTGGTGGAAACTTATTTTTGCTTTCCATCGTAGCGATACTTTTCGATTCTTACTTCCTGGTATTGCAGGAGTGGTTGCCTACACAGCCTTGGTGGCTTATATCGAAAATGATGTGTTACACGCCTCCTTTAAAAATACAACGGTCGTCATTCTGTTGGTAGGCTTTGTGCTTTCTATGTTGTTGGTTTTTCGTACCAATACTGCTTACGACCGCTGGTGGGAAGGCCGCCGTTTATGGGGAAGTATGGTGAACAATTGCCGTAACTTATCCCTTAAAATTGATGCTTTTTTACCGATTGATCAGGTGGAGCCAAGGGCTATTTTCAAAGCCCTAATTGTGAATTATATCTATGCAGCTAAAGAACACCTTAGAATGGGTGTTCCCCTCTTAAATTTAACACAGATTGGAAAGTATGATGCTGATTTTTATGGTCAAAAAAAACATGTTCCCAATCAAATCATGGGCGCTATTTACCAAGAAATGGATGCGTTGTATAGAAAAGATGTCATTACAGGCGACCAATTGATTGTCTTAAATGAGGAATTAAGGTCTTTTAGTGACAATCTTGGGGGCTGCGAGCGCATCAAACGCACTCCTATCCCATATGCTTACAGCCTCTTTCTGAAAAAAGTAATTTTTCTGTATGTCTTTACTATGCCTATTGGCTTTGTTATAGAGTTCAAATACTGGGCAGTACCTATCGTAGCTATTGTTTTTTATGTGTTTGCCAGTATTGAAGTAATTGCCGAGGAAATAGAAGACCCCTTCGGGACAGATGCCAACGACCTTCCCACAGATACCATTTATAGCACCATCAAAGATAACATAGAAGAAATTCTCTGATCTAACCTTTTAGGTTTTTTAGAGGTTGCTATTTCACAAACGTACTTGGTTTTGTACCTTTGCCAAACCTTCTTTGTACTATCTGTCATGTCTCAACTCTCTGTACGCCATCTTCTGGGTATCAAAAATCTCACAGAATCAGATATTTACAGTATTTTAGATACCGCTACGCAGTTCAAGGAAGTTATCAATCGGCCTATTAAGAAAGTACCAACACTCCGTGATGTAACGATTGCCAACGTTTTTTTTGAGAATTCTACTCGAACTCGTTTATCATTTGAATTGGCCGAAAAAAGACTCTCTGCCGATGTTGTCAATTTCTCGGCTTCGGGCAGCTCTGTAAAAAAAGGCGAAACCCTACTTGACACTGTCAATAATATTTTAGCCATGAAGGTAGATATGATTGTGATGCGCCACAGTAGCCCTGGTGCTCCTCATTATCTATCCAAGAAAATAACCGCCAATATCGTCAATGCAGGTGATGGTACGCACGAACACCCCACACAAGCATTGTTGGACGCTTTCTCAATGCGCGAACAAATCGGAGATTTGGCGGGTAAAAAAATAGCCATCATAGGTGATATTTTACACTCACGAGTAGCTTTATCAAATATTTTTTGCTTAAAAAAAATGGGAGCAGAAGTTCGTGTATGTGGCCCAACGACACTCATTCCAAAATACATCGCCTCTTTAGGTGTAGAAGTAAGCCACAATGTCAAGGAAACCCTACAATGGTGCGATGTGGCAAATGTATTACGCATTCAATTGGAGCGGCTACAAGTAAAATATTTTCCAAGTCTGCGAGAGTATTCATTGTATTTTGGCATCAATAAAAAAATGCTTGATGAACTTAATCGTGACATTGTACTAATGCACCCTGGCCCTATTAATCGTGGCGTAGAACTGACTTCTGATGCCGCCGATTCTCGCCAAAGTATTATTCTCAACCAGGTAGAAAATGGAGTAGCAGTACGGATGGCAGTGCTTTATTTACTGGCTCAAAAGTAGTTTGTCTTTTGTTAGTTCGCACTTATGACTAATAATCTTCGCCATTTTTTCAAAATAACTACCTTGAAATATCCGTTTTTATTCCTTTTTTATGCCTTGCGTGCTTCAAAATTATCGTTTTAGCACAATCCAAGACCTAATAACCCCACAATTGATTATGGTTGCGACACCATTCTAATTTCTTTTGAAGCAGGCTGCCATCAGCATCGCCACCCCCTGATTGTCAATTTCAAAGGTAAATATTTTCTTTTTCTACCCAATCAATGGGGCTACTGGTGGAGCGATGATTTGAATAAATGGAACTTTGTCAGTCGTGCCTTTTACTACAATAAAGTCTATGACGAGCCTTGCGCGCTCGCAGCTTGGGTCATGGGCGATAAGCATCATGTTATTGGCTCTACCCATACCAAAGAGCTTGCCATTTGGAAAAGTACCAATCCTACTATTGATGACTGGAAAATAGCCGTACCTGCTTTTGAAGGGGCCGCTTGGGATCCCGCCTTTTTGTATGATGACGATAAACGCCTCTATCTCTACTACGGATCAAGTAATTTTTATCCATTGTATGGGTGGGAAATCAATCCCCAAACCCTCCAACCCATCGGTGAACGAAAGGATTTGGTACGCCTATACGACGATCAGCATGGCTGGGAACGCTTTGGCGACAACAACGATAATATTTTTCTAAAACCCTTTATTGAAGGGGCTTGGGTGGACAAACACAATGGCAAATATTACTTTCAATACGGTGCCCCCGGAACGGAGTTTAATGGCTACGCCGACGGTGTATATGTGTCTGATAAGCCCCTTGGCCCTTTCACTTATCAAAAACATAATCCTTTCTGCTACAAACCGGGTGGTTTTATTCGTGGAGCAGGTCACGGTGGTAGTTTTAAAGATAATTTTGGCAATTGGTGGCACATTACAACGGGCGTTGTGGCGGTCAAGAATAACTTTGAGCGACGACTTGTACTTTTTCCCACAGGTTTTGATAAAGACGATATTATGTACTCCAACACAACTCGGCGATTACCCACATACACTACCTACTACTTCTACCAACCACCTCAAAAGCGGTTTTACGGGTTGGGATGCTACTTCAATTACAACAAACCTGTTCAAGTTTCGTCTTCATTGAGTGGTTTTACGGCCAATTATGCTGTTGATGAAGACATTAAGACCTATTGGAGTGCTCAAACTTCCAAAAAGGTGAATGGATTCAGAGCGACCTGGGTGCTGTTTCTACGGTCAATGCCATTCAAATCAATTATGCCGACCAAGATGTGGACTCCATCTATCTCGGAAAATTTACCAACATTTACCATCAATACCGCCTTTGGCATTCATTAGACGGCAAAAAATGGCAGCTTTTGATGGATAAAAGCCAAAACAAAACCGATGTACCACACGACTATATCGAACTGCCTAAACCTATTGAAACGCGCTATATTAAACTCGAAAATATCCACACTGCTGTGGGTAAATTTGCCATTAGTGGGCTTCGGGTTTTTGGCAAAGGCAAAGGCAAGATTCCCAACCAAGTGAAAAGTTTTATTGTATTACGCCAAGAAGATGACAAGCGCAATGCGTGGCTGAAGTGGTATCCCGAAAGTGGCGCACAGGGCTACCATATTCACTTTGGCATAGCTCCTGATAAACTTTACAGCAGCATCATGGTTTATGGCAAAAATGAGTACTATTTCAAGGCCATGGATAAGAATACAACCTATTATTTTTCGATTGAGCCATTCAACGAAAATGGCATAGGTCCGCGCACAGACGTTATGAAAGTAGATTAACACAAAACGCTGACGCGATTCAGAATCGCGTCAGCGTTTTGTACTGATTTTTTTTTACGCCGAATTTCGTGCCGCATTAATAATCCCAAACATGGCCCGTATGACCAGTTTACTATACACCTCTGCATCTTTGGGTGATACATCGGGTGCTTGGAGTTTTTGGAGTGCGTATTGCTGGATGGTCATCAATGGTAATACTATCCGCTCACGTATTCTTATGGATTCTTTTGTAACAGGATTTTGATTGAGTAAATCTTTTTCTCCCGAAAATTCCAACATCAAGGCTATGCTTCGCTCGTATTCTTCATACATCATGTTCCAAAAATCCTTAAACTCGGCATTTTCTTGTAGGTACTTTGTGGCAGGATAATACGCTTTCATCAAAGATTGCATCGAGTTTTCGACCAGGGTTCTGACAAATAGTGACTTTTTGTATAGTTTCTTTAGCGCATCCAGCTTACCATCTACTTTTAGTGTTTCGAGTGCGGCTCCAAACCCATAAAAACCTGGAATATTTTGCTTCATTTGTGCCCACGAACCCACAAATGGGATAGCTCTCAAATCTTCAAATTTCAATCCCCCACCACCACTTCCACGTTTGTCAGGCCGGCTACCGATTTTGGTCTGTCCATAAAAACGAAGAGGAGTTATTTTCTCCAAATAAGGCACAAAACTTGGGTGGTTTTTTAGATTGAGATAGGCGTGATAGGCTGCTTCGGCCAGTTCCTCCATGAGGGCTTTATCACTTTCAGAAAGCTGGTCTTTGGCACTTTTTCCTGTAAAAAGATTGTTTTCTAAACCTGCGGTAAAAAGTCTTTCTAAATTGTAAACTGCCGTCGGAACAGTACCATAATTAGAACTGATGGTTTGCCCCTGTACTGTCAGTTGAATTTCTTTATCTTCAATATCTTTACCTAACGACGCATAGAAGGCGTGATTGTTGCCACCACCACGGCCCGGAGGGCCGCCACGTCCATCGAAAAATGTTACTTTCACATCGTATTCCCGAGAAATTTTTGTCAATTGTTCTTTAGCACTAAAAATAGACCAATTGGCACGCAAATAGCCACCGTCTTTTGTGCCATCAGAAAAACCCACCATGATAGTTTGTTGATTCCCTCTTCTTTCTAAATGAGTACGGTAATACGGGTTCTCATAAAGCATTTTCATTACTTCTGAGGCATTGGCAAGGTCTTCTACTGTTTCAAAAAGAGGTAGAATATCTACAGTCAATTCATCGGTTTTCCATACATTTTTAAAAAGGGCTAATACCTCCACTACATTGAGTGCACTTTCGCAGTTGCTGATTACATAGCGGTGACACCCTGCTACACCATTGCGTTTTTGGATTTCTTTGATAGCCAACATTGACCCATAAATATCGCGGGTAATGTCGTCCTTGAAATCAGATTCATTCAGTTCGACTTGTAGCGAAAGTAAAAATTCTAACTGACGTTTTTCGTCCCATGTTTCGTAATCTTTGTAGGAAAACACAGGTATTTGTTTTTCGATTTTAGTGAGTATTTCTTTCCAAGCCAAGGTATGTTTTGGGCTTACTTGACGAATATCCAGACTTGCAAAATAAAAACCAAAAAGCTTTATTTTTAACAATGATTCGTCTAAAATCTCCACAAATAATGAATCGTGATCACGAACAAGTATTTCGCGGGCTTGCATCAAATCAGCCACAAGCTCCTCTACGCTTGTATATTGTTCTTGATCCGGATAGTAAATGGCATTATTAGTCTTACGCTCTGCTTGGGCAATAATCTCTTCTACACCGCTAAAAGTCAAGCGGCGTTTGAGGTACTTGATGTCGCGCCAATAGCATTTCAATAAAATTTGGCGTAATCTGTCTGCTACTTGCAGGGTGATTTGGGGAGTAACAAAAGGGTTGCCATCTCGATCGCCTCCTGGCCAAAAACCCAATCTAAACAAGTCGGTATGAGGCCAATCATTAATAGGAATAGCCAAACCATTCATTAGTTTTTTGACAATGGTAGGAATAGCCTCATAAAATACATTTTCCAGAAACCAACACAATGTAACAGCTTCGTCAAAAGGCGTAGGTTTATTTTTATTGATAAAACCCGTTTTACCAAGTTGTAGCAATAAATGATTGACCTCTACAAAATCATTCACTTTGATTGACTCCTCTAAATCAGTAATAATGCCCAACACTTTACCTGGATAAAACTGGGTAGGGTGAGCAGTAAGTACAATTCTAACACAAAAATCTTCAAGTTTTTTGAGTAGTTTCTGACGAAGTTCATCGCTATCTACTCGATTAAGAAGCTGTGTTATAGACCCCTGTCCGTTAGAGTCGTGGGTCATATCAAAACCTGCATCTTCTACTGAATCAAATAAAACGACTTGCCTTTCTATGAATTTTATAAAGTTAAAAAGTAAATCTCTTCGATCAGATTCTGAAGCATCTTCAAAATATTCATCCAAAAATAGTTCGATTATTTGTTGAGGGCTTTTTCCTTGCTCAAAACCATCTTCACTTTCTTGAACCAAAATAGGCAACAATGTACCTGTTCGATAAATATCCTGAAAAGGTAAACTTAGGAATAGGCTGTTGAAGATATTATATTTTGTAACAACAGCATCTTGGTAAACATTAGACATAATTAGTTATTCAATTTAGGTGGGTAATCGAAAGCGAATTTATAAAAATAATTGTACATTTTTAAGAAATAGAGTCAAATACAATCAAAATTATTACGAAACTGTGTTGAATAAATAATTTTTAGGATTTATTTCAATAATTTGCTTTTAAGAATAGTGAGTCTATCTATTTGAGAGGTATTACATCGAAAAAAATATATTGAAAACATTCCTACTTTTCTTCTTCTTTCTTTTTGTTTCTATTTCATTTGCGCAAGATTTTCACCGCCGTGAGATAGATTTAAATGCTTTTGTACAAAACCTACTCCCTATACAGACCGAAGACCTTAACTACAATGAACTATATGAAAACCTCCTACAGCTTTATGCTACTCCCCTCGACCTCAATACTTGTACCCGCGATGAATTATCTGCTACTTATTTACTGAATGAACGCCAATTGAATAGTTTTTTTGCGTACAGAGATCAATTTGGAAAGCTCTTATCTATCTATGAACTGCAAGCAATACCTGAATTTGATTTGCTCCTCATTCGTAAACTGCTACCTTTTGTAGCAGTTGTTCCCTCTAATCGTAGATTATGGAATGGACTCAATAATCCGACTAATAATTATTTGTTGATTCGAACCGAACAACTTGTGGAAGAAAAACGTGGCTCTACCGATGCCGCTCCCAAATCACGCGATGGCACACTGCAAAAGTTTGAAGGCAGTCCACTTCAATGGTATGCCCGTTATAGATACAGTCGTAGTCGTGATTTTAGTTTTGGATTTACGATGGAGAAAGACGAAGGCGAAGCCTTTCGCTGGCAACCTTCTAAACACAAATATGGCGTTGACTATCTCTCTTTTCATGCACAAGTACAAAATCGTGGGCGCATCAAAAATTTGTTGATAGGCGATTATCAACTTCAAGTTGGGCAAGGGTTGGTTTTTTCGGCGGGTTTTGTATTGGGTAAGGGCATGGAAACGGTTTATACCGTACGTCGTCCCACTACAGGAGCTCGACCCTATACTTCAGTGACGGAATCAGGCTTTTTTCGTGGTGTTACAGCGACTTATAGTCTTAGTAAAAATCTTGAAATCACCGCTTTATATTCTCGAATAAGACGTAGTGGCACTTTGAGTAGTAGCTATATCACCCCTACGGAATCTATTATCAGTACTGTTCAAACAGACGGTTTGCATCGCATTCCTAACGAATTGCAGTATCGAGCCAATTTAATGGAACAGAATTTAGGAGCGCATTTGATGTACCGCACTACCCGTGGGCAATTGGGTGCTACTTTGCTTCATACACAATTTGATACCCCTCTACTCAAAGCCAAGGCTCTTCGTAACGATTTTGAATTTAGTGGAAAACAAAATTTACTTTTGGGCCTTCATGGTACCTACTTATGGAAAAATATCAACCTTTTTGGAGAAGTTGCTCGTTCACAAAGTGGTGGCTTAGGAATTGTAAGTGGGCTATTGGTTAGTTTTAACAAACGATGGGATGCTTCCTTACTTTTTAGAAATTTTGACAGGAATTTTCATAGTTTTTTTGCCAATTCTTTTGGCGAAAGTTCACGCAACATTAATGAAGTTGGATTGTATGGAGGAGTAAAATACACGATTCATAAAAAATTGAAGGTGGGGGCTTATATAGATGGATATCGGTTTCCGTGGTATAAGTACTTAGTGGATAAACAACCCACCCATGGCTTTGATTTTTTACTTCAAAGCACATGGACCGTTTCTAAAAAATTAAATTTTTATGCCGTATATCGCCAGGAGTTAAAAGAAAAAAATATTGCTACGGCTCTATCTAAACAAAAGTTTGTCACCCAAACTACTCGGCGAAATTTAATTCTTAATGCCGAATATACGCCCAACAAAATTTGGTCTTTTCGTACTCGTGTTCAAGGTGGTACATTTGGTTATCAAGATTTTAAAGATGACAAAGGCTGGCTATTTTTTCAAGAAATTACTTCTGATTGGGGTAAGTTATCAGCTACCATGCGTATTTCTGCCTACAATTCTGATAGTTATGATGCCCGGCAATATGCCATTGAACGCGACGTATTATATGCTATTTCGATGCCTGCTTATTACGAACGCGGTTTTCGTAATTATATCCTTTTTAGATATACGCCTACTCGACACACCGACTTTTGGCTACGTATAGCTCGAACTGATATGCCTGAACGTGAAAAACTTAGTTCCTATGTAGATGAAATAAACGGCTCTCATAAAACAGAAATAAAGCTACAAGTAAGATACAGGTTTTAAGAAAAAAATGGCATAGATTTTGAGTAATATACGTTTCAGATCCTCTTTAAAAACTTCGGTCAAAAATTGTATAGATATGAAACCTTTTTATTTTTTTGGTATTTCGAGTATTACTTTGGTATTTCTAATTGGTTGGATGCTTAATTGTTCTGGTATAAGTAGCTCATTTACAACAGATTTCACACCAAACTATTCTAATACCACAATTATTTCTTCCGATTGGATTTCGGCCAATCAATGGGTCAGTACAAATGTGTTTGGAATGCCTGCTCGTAGTTGTGAACTTTACCACAAAAACCTTACCAATAGCCTTTTAGATAATAACCAACTGTATGTTTATTCCCAAATTGATAATTCTTCAGTACATGTAATTCCCTATACAATAAATGATGGTAGCACAGAACTTCGATACGATTATACGATTCCAAAAGCATCTACCTTACGAATCGTCGCTATCGGGTTAAAGGGTACTCTTCGCCCTGCTGGTACACAAAAATACAGATGCTTACTTGTTCCTAACGATTTGGCGAAAAAACTTTCAATTAACATGGATGATTACGAAGCCGTCAAAACTGCTTTTAAATTAGAAGATTAATTTCTTTTTTGGTTTTTCTCAAAAATGCCTATCATTGTTGCAGATGTGCCAATGATAGGCATTTTTCTTTTAGCACAATCCATTTTTAATCATGCTTTATTACTTATTTTCATATCTCGACAAAACCTTTAATTTCCCAGGGGCAGGTGTTTTTCAATATATTTCTTTCCGAGCTTTAGGGGCTACAGTTTCTTCATTGCTCATTGCGGCTATTTTTGGCCGAAGAATCATTGATTTTCTCCGAAAACAACAAATTGGTGAAACCATCCGTGATTTAGGTTTACAAGGGCAATTGGAAAAAAAAGGGACTCCGACTATGGGCGGGTTTATTATTTTGGCTTCACTACTTATCCCAGTGCTTTTGTTTGCCAAAATTACCAACGTTTATATTGTTTTATTGATTATCACAGCCATCTGGACAGGAATGATTGGGTTCATTGACGATTATATCAAAAAATTCAAAAATAATAAAGATGGATTGCATGGTAAGTTCAAAATCGTTGGACAAGTAGGATTAGGTCTAATTGTAGGTATTACTGTATCTTTCAACCAACATGTCAAAATTCGGGTGTATGATAAACCACTCATTAGTTCTGCCATAGGTGAAGTACAGAGATACACTGATATTATCAATCCAACCATCACTACACTTCCTTTTTTTAAAAACAACGAATTTGACTATTCAAGTCTTTTATTTGGTTTATTACCAGATAGTTATACATGGATAGTTTATACAATAGTAGCTATTTTTATCATTACAGCTGTTTCTAATGGGGCCAATATTACCGATGGCATTGATGGCTTAGCCGCAGGAACGACTGTTATTATTGGGCTTACATTGGGCGTTTTGGCCTATATCTCTGGTAATGCCAAAATCTCTCAGTACCTTAATGTAATGTACATTCCCAACTCTGGAGAGTTGGTTATTTTTGTAGCCGCATTTGTAGGAGCTTGTATTGGGTTTTTGTGGTATAACTCTTATCCCGCTCAGGTATTCATGGGCGACACTGGTAGCCTAATGCTGGGCGGGGTTATTGCTGTCATTTCATTGGCTATTCGCAAAGAATTACTTATCCCTGTCATGTGTGGGGTTTTCTTAGCCGAACTGTTATCGGTCATCACACAAGTAAGTTATTTCAAATATACCAAACGCAAATTTGGGGAAGGTAGGCGTATCTTTTTAATGTCGCCATTACATCATCATTTCCAAAAGAAAGGGTACCATGAAGCAAAAATTGTTACTCGTTTTTGGATTGTAGGAATTATATTAGCTATTGCTACCTTAGTAACACTGAAACTAAGATAATTATTTGATAATCAAATAATTATCTTAGTTGTTTTTTATTACCATAAGAAAGCTCTTCAAGTATCTTATGGGTTGAAAACAAGCGTTTGTTGATCGTAACGACAAAGAGATTATCATAATCCGCAGCATTTATTTTTGTAATTGTAGGCTTTGTTCCCAACCCACTTACTATCTCTAAAACAGTATCGCTATGTCCTACCACTAAAACATTTTTAGTTTTCATTTTGAGTAGCCTATCGGTGATAATGCTTACTGGCTTTGCTTCATAAATAGTGTTTTGTTTTCCCAAACGATTTGCCAGAGGTAGGGCAGTTTGATGATTTCTTTGGTACTTAGTTACAAAAATTGAGTCAATGCTTTTATTGATAAGCAAATCGGCCAATACTTCAGCACGCTCCAAGCCCACTGATGAGAGAGGTGTATCTTCGCTCTGATCTAATCTTTCGGCATGACGCACCACATAAATCTTGGAGGTATAGCAAGCACTCAAAGTGATACTACAAAGCAGGACAAGCAACCAATTTTTACTATTTCTCATTTCCTGTTTTTTCATTAGATGGTGTCGCCCCGTAGTTGTCTGAATCGTTTACGTGCATCGGCAGCATAGATACTACCCGGATATTGCTCTAATATTTTTTGGTACAACTCCATTGATTTTTCCTTGTCTCTAAAACGGTTTTGGTAGATTTCGGCCATCATAAATAGTGCATCATCTCCCAAAATATCCGTGCTGTACTTATCCACAATTTGTTGTAGGTTATCCACCGATTTTTGGTTTTCACCCATTTTGGCATATGTACGCGCTTTAAGCCACAAGATTTCATCGGCCAGCGGATGGTCTTTATATTTTTTAGCCATTTGATCAAGTCGCCAAAGAGCTGCTTCTGTTTGATTTTGATACAGAAGCAAATCAATAGAGGCATACTCTTTCATGGCATCTTCTGATGTATCCAAACCTGTATTATCTTGAATCAACAAACTCAATGACCCCGCATCATTGGCTATTTCGCGAGTAGTGGCAGTTTTTAGAATATCAAGAAGTGCTTTGGATAATTCAAAATCACCTGTATAATAATATTGTCGGGCATTGCGTAGCTTGGCTTCATAGCCTAATGGAGTCTCTTTCTGGGCTTTGTCCACTTGCGAATAGAGCAGAGTTGACTCCCAAGGCTCATTTTTCAACAAATATATATCGCCCAAATCTAATTTACATTTATCCATAAAATCGCTTTCAGCTCGCCCAATTTTGATAGCTTCTTCTAAAATTACAGTAGCTGTATCTTTTTCATTGAGATAAAACGCATATAAATTAGCCATGCTGCGCATAGCTTCAAGTGTACGATTGTTTTGTCCTAATTCACTTAACAATTTTTTATAGTCCAAAATAAGTTGTCGTACAGAGGCTATTTCAACAGGGAATGTATTTTTGACTTGTTCCTCTCTTGCTACAATGACCATACGTCTTGAGTAGGGATAAAGCTGACCTGTAGGATAGTCTTTGATGATGTACTCAAAAGACTGTATAGCGGCTGTATAGTCTTTGTTTTGTAAAGCTAAATTTCCTAAATCAAAAATTTTTGTGCCGTTAAGTTTCAATCGCCGATCCAGTGCGCGTTCTTGAATAAATGCTTTACTGAATTGTTTTTTTTGAGTAAAAAACCAAATAAGCATTTCAGCATAAAAGGTTTCATTGGGTTGGCGTTGAATTTTTTCGTACAATACTTTTTCAAATTTGGCTTGGTCTTTTTCTTCGCGCAGGTAATCTTGGAAATAATTTTGAATGACTTCTTTGTTTTGAATAGCTACTCCTAAACTCAATAACTCCTCAATCATTTGATCTGTTTTTCCTGTCTGAGCATAGAGTGATGCCAACTCCATTTTAAAAATAGATTCATTTTTTGCGACTTCTCTGGCTTTCAGTAGCGCATTGATGGCCGCTTCTGTATTGTCTATCTCTCTAAACTCTTCAGAAAGCTCTTTGTAGGCGTTCAAATCTTTGGATGATACCAACATCAAACTCTCTTCATACTTTTGCGTGGCGGGTATCATTTGACCCGCCTGCTCCAACATTCGCCCCCAGTACATCGCATACAAATAGGCAAATCGTGTGTCTGCCTTTTGTTGGCGTTTCAGAAACTTTTCAGCTTCTTCAAAATCTTTGAGTTTTACTACACAACTCACATACCGCCTCAAGTAAATTTTATTGAAATCTTTACGCAGCACTTTTTGATAAAGTGTTACCACTTTATCACATTCTCCTTTTTGGAAATAGGCATCTGCTAAGTCAGCATCACTTTGAGCAAATCCGCTTATACTCATTCCGAGCAAAAGGATAACCACCCATAATGTGGGATAACTCTTCGAAGTTTTACACATTTTTCCTGCACCCATTATAAAAAACAAATAATATTAATTTTAAAACTATTAAAGGTTATTACCTCCGTGGATATGTGGATAAATAGTTTATCCACGGGTTATCCACTTTTTATTAAAAC
This sequence comes from Spirosomataceae bacterium, assembly GCA_041392315.1. GTDB lineage: Bacteria > Bacteroidota > Bacteroidia > Cytophagales > Spirosomataceae > Runella. The sequence goes on from JAWKMH010000001.1 coordinate 185,239, forward strand.
GTAAATGTGGATACAATATAAGGTTATCCACGTATTTTTATTTTTATTCATCAATGAAATTACTGTTTTTCAATGAAATATAAAATTATACACAATTAAAAAAACAATGTGGATAATTTTATCCACGGTGTGTATAGCTATTTATCCACTTCAATGACTGTTTAAAACACCTTGAAAAGTTGTTTGTAAGAGTTATTCTTATGCACAAATGATATATTGATTAATGGTTATTCACATTATGAGAACGTTATCTACAAGTTTTACCAATAGTTATCCACCATATTATTAATAGAAAAGTAGTTATCCACAAAGTTATAAACATAATATCCCCTAAAATGGATCGATCGTGAAAAATGAGTTTCACAATTAGAAATCTATGGGGGCATTTTTAAATAAATACAAAAAATGCGCCAAAAGGCGTATTAAGTTATCCACAAGATGTAAGAATTGTGTATTATTTTGTGGATAAGTCTATATCAATCCCACCCATCACAAAGTTTTTCTTTACTTTAATAGGGGTTGGATAGAAAAAAATAGGCTCGGATAGGGTTCGAGTTTTAAAATCGCCGATATCCCACTTTCCGTTGCCATTTTTATCTATAACTACACGCACCGAATAGGTATTTGGTTTGAGAAAATTAAATTGGAAGAGGGTTTGATTGGGAAGAGATTTTATAACCTCCATTTTATCATCCAACAATTCGACGATAAACTTATCTTTTATACCGCGTATTTCACCTTCTAAAGTCCCGTAGTCATCTTCCAACATGATAGGAAGTTTATAAGTATGTTCAGGAATGGTATCGCCTTCTATACTAAAAAAGGTGGCTTTGGGCAATATAATTTTCAATTCTCTTCGGGCTGAAATTGGTAAATCAATTGAAAGAATAGAGTAGTTGTTTTGCCACTTAAAATCTTGTGTTGTTATTTTTTCGGCTTTTGTGCTGTCACTAAATAGCTGAATCTGGTTTAAACGGGCTTCGCCAATGGGTTTGTTAAAAGTAAGTTTAAAGGGGAATAGACGAGGCTCTATTTCTTCTTTATCCTTAAAATTTGTTGTCATATCAAATACATCCTTATTGCTGTCTGCATTTTTAGCATTGCCTCTTGCTTCTCTAAACTTTATTTTTTGAGCGTGTTTAAATACTGTACCTGAAGAATCAACGATGCTAATTTTGACAGCTACCGTATCTTTTTTGTTTTTGGTATTATAAAACTTTAATTCATTGATACCCGCCTGAAAATGAGGAATGGAGTCGTCTGCATTTTCAAAATCTACTTTATAGTTTATAAAACCTTTGTCGTAGTTGATAGAATAATAATTGGTCCTGGGCGTGGTATTTCTCACTTTTGCGGGGGTATTATTGGCTAAAAACAGCCTTAGCAAAACGCCTGAGATTTGCGTAGAATCTTTCAATACAGTACTATCCCTTAAAAAATCAATTCTCTCGGCTCTTGAATTGTAAGTGAGCGAGCGGTTTTTGTCGTCAAATGCAACGAGTTGATAGGTATTTCCCCTAATATTTTCAATGCTGAATTTTCCAGCACTATCTGACCGTGTAAAATAGAGTGGTTTTATTTTTTCAATATTTAGCGTATCTGAAGGTAGGTATAGCCCAACCAAAACATCTAAGAGTGGCCTATCTGTGAGTGCATCTTTTACTTGGCCTTTTACCGAAGCAGAGTCTATGTAATTACCTGTACTAAAAACAAGGCGTAGGTTTTTGGCAGGATTTTTTTCACTGAAATCTTTAATGGCATCCCCAAAAGAGAGTGAGTAGGTTTTGGCAGAATCAAGTGTTTTTTTAAACGAAATCTGGAGTCCCATGGGTTTGGGTTTAAAGGTATATTCTCCAGCATCGGGCGTAATGATTAGTTTTTGTTGAAGGCTTTCTGTTACTACATATTCGTCAAAAGTCAGTTCTACAGTTTTGCCTTTATAATTGACTTGTTTGTTGTCAGGTATGCTATTGAGTAAAGTTGGGGCGGTAGTATCGCGCTTGCCACCCGTGGGAGAAATGGGTTGGGAGCAACCCATTAATACAAAGTAGAGACTAAAAAGCAAACCAATGGTTAGTAATTCTTTCGTTGTATTATTCATCATTTTAAAATTTCAACAAAAATAAAAGGGGCTACTAAAAGCCCCTACAAATTAACATGTTTTAAATCGATGATTTTTAGTATTAAGTATTTGAAAAGTTAGCGCCCTAAATAAATCAAGAGTACTGATACATCAGAAGGGCTTACCCCACTGATACGCGAGGCTTGCCCAAGGGTTTGGGGACGGAGTTTTTTTAATTTTTGACGGCCTTCAAAAGACAATGCTCCTACTCTATCATAATCAAAAGTTGGGATGATTTCCAAAGCTTCGAGCTTACTCATTTTCTCAACCATAAGCCTTTCTTTTTCTATATAGCTCTCGTACTTTACTTTAATCATGGCTTGCTCTGCTGACTCTTCGTCGTAGTGGGATAAAAACTCAGCAAACAATGGACTTAATCTTTTTATATCGTCTATTTCTATGTCAGGGCGTTTGAGAAGTTGATGAAGGGGCTGCTTTTCTCGAATAGTTGATGTTCCCATTTCTTGCAGCAGTTCATTGACTTCATCAGGTTGTACTTTTATCTTTTGTAGCTCAGTAAGAATTTTATCTGCATTAGTTATTTTTTCTTTTACTCGATTTAGACGATTCTCATCGGCCAAGCCGATACCATAACCGAGCGCAGTAAGGCGAATATCGGCATTATCTTGGCGCAAGAGGGTACGGTATTCTGCTCGCGAAGTGAACATCCGATAGGGTTCATCTGTTCCTTTATTGACGAGGTCATCAATCAATACACCGATGTAGGCTTCTGAGCGTTTCAATACAAACGAGTCTAATTCATGTGCTTTTTGATGTGCATTAATGCCAGCCATTAATCCTTGGCAGGCGGCCTCTTCATAGCCTGTCGTTCCATTAATTTGGCCTGCAAAAAATAGGTTTTCAATCAGGTGTGTTTCGAGGGTAAGTTTGAGTTGAGTAGGTGGGAAATAATCGTATTCGATGGCATAGCCTGGCCTAAAAATTTTCACATTTTCAAAACCAGGAATCAACCGAATGGCTTTGTATTGAATATCTTCTGGCAACGAAGTGGAGAAACCATTGATGTACATTTCGACCGTTTGCCAACCTTCTGGTTCTACAAAAATTTGGTGACTATCTTTGTCTGCAAAGCGATTTATTTTATCTTCTACCGATGGGCAGTAGCGTGGCCCTAAGCCTTTAATACGACCCGTAAACATCGGCGATTTGTCAAAACCTGTACGCAAAACAGCATGAACATCTTCATTGGTATAAGTTATCCAACAGCTTCTTTGATGTTTTAATTGGGGAGTATTGGTATAAGAAAATTTACTGGGAGCTTCATCTCCAGGTTGTTCTTCCATCCGATTGTAGTCCAGAGAACGGCCATCCACTCGTGGGGGCGTGCCTGTTTTCATGCGTCCTGATTCAAACCCAAGTATTATTAATTGTTCTGTTATTCCTGTAGCAGCCTTCTCTCCTACCCTACCACCTCCAAAGTTTTTCTCACCAATATGAATAAGTCCGTTCAAAAATGTACCATTGGTAAGTACTACAGTTTTACCCAAAACTTCTACCCCAAGGGTTGTTTTTATGCCGATTACACGATTATTCTTTGTGATAATTTCGCGGGCAGTATCTTGCCAAAAATCAATATTTTTGGTTTGTTCCAATGTCATACGCCATTCTTCGGCAAACCGCATACGGTCGCTTTGACAGCGTGGCGACCACATTGCAGGTCCTTTTGAACGGTTCAACATTCTGAACTGAATCATGGTTTTATCACTAATAATTCCTGATTGCCCACCAAGTGCATCTATCTCTCGCACAATTTGCCCCTTTGCTACCCCCCATGGCAGGGTTACAAGACATCTGGGCAATGGTCTGCATATTCATTGTAACGAGTAATACTTTTGATCCCATATTAGCTGCTGCAGCTGCTGCCTCACAACCAGCATGGCCAGCGCCTACTACTATCACGTCGTATTTTGGAAACATAACTTTAATTTATTATACAAAAAACAATAAATGTTTCACGTGAAAAATAAAACCAATAAAAGTTGTAGGATTTAAAAATGTTTCACGTGGAAACTTTATATATTCGTGAGAAAATATCATAGTTTAATCATTTTTAAATAAAAATCTTCTTTTTGCCTCATTTGTTTTTTTCTTCAAAAGTACTATCGTCAAATCCAACTAAATGAAGAATACCATGTACTAACACTCTTTTAAACTCTTCTTCAAAAGGCACTGTAAGAGCTTGGGCATTTTCCCGAACGCGCTCTATACTAATAAAAATATCACCTTCTACTTTGCCTTCTTCATCACTATTGTCGAAAGTGATAATGTCAGTATAAAAATCATGATTAAGGTATTGACGATTGATGCCCAAGAGGTACTCATCTGAACAAAAAACGTAGTTAAGTTGGTTCAACTCAAAGCCTTCAGTTTCAACAATGCTTTTCAGCCAAGCCTTTATTTTACGTATTTGTGTAGCTTTAAAAGCCACATCTTCAACAAAAAATGAATCATAAAATGGATAAAAGAAAATAGAATAACAAGAGTATTTTATACTAAATGGTTCATTATCAATATAATATTGGGAATTACAAAGGTAAAGACAAAAGGATAACAATCACAATAAATGCTTCCAAGTCCCTTTTAAGCGATTATATTTAAGCGTACTCGGAAGAGCTTTCCACCAGTATTTGGAGGTTTCAACCGCAAAGGATGGTTGCATATAGCAATTAATAGCACACCCTCGCAAGCAGGCAAACGGCCTTCAAGAGCGATAAGTTGTTGGACTTCAGCAGAATGATACAGGCCAAAAAGATTGTCAGATATGTCAATTTCTTTTAAACCTAAATGATAACATGGCAGCACTAATTTGTTTTCGGGAGAAATAACAATAGTCGTACTTCCAGCCAAACATACGGGCTTTTGCACGTGATTTCCACCATCTAATCGAAGTTGTACAAACCCATCATTGAGATAAATAGTAGGTTTTTTGCCCCAAAAACGTAACTCTTTCAAGGCTTCCTTGGATAATTGCCCCCCCACAGTATTATATTCAAAAACGGGGTTTAAAATCAAAATCAAGCCATTTGGAAGACATATTTGTTTCCAAACAGATTCAATTTGATGAATATTATTTTCAAAGACCGTGAATAAAATATCAGGCCGTTCTCCCAATGTTTTGGTTATTTGGATGGATTCCATGACTTTGTCAAAGCACTTTACACCACGAGAAGCATCGTGTTCTTCTTGATTGGGAGAGTCTAAAGAAAAGTGCAACATATCTATTAAGCCACGAAGCCTTTGCGCGTATTTTGGATAGAGAAGGCCATTGGTGGTAACAGTAGTAATAAAGCCGAGTGATTTAGCTTTCTGTAATAATAAATCCAATTGGCGATGTAGCAATGGTTCACCCCCTGTGAAATCTATCACCTTGACCCCCAATCTTTTTAATGCCTTGAAGTTTGAATAGGCATTTTCTAAAGTAATATAGGGAGAAGGTTTCTCCCAAATATCACAGAAGTTACAACTGGCGTTGCAGCGGTACGTCAAGTAATAATTACACAGAACAGGATGAGAAATAAGGCGCATTTAATGTAACATCACTAAAAGACTTGACAGTTTGTCTTTTAAATCTTTGCGATCAACGATAAAATCTAAAAAACCATGTTCTAAGACAAATTCAGCACTTTGGAAGCCTTTAGGAAGATCTTTGCCTATGGTTTCTCGTATGACACGAGGACCCGCAAAGCCGATAAGCGCACCGGGTTCTGCTATATTGAAGTCGCCCAGCATGGCATATGAAGCTGTTACACCCCCAGTAGTTGGATCTGTAAGCAAGGAAATATAAGGTATTTTAGCTTCCGATAACAAAGCCAATTTAGCCGAAGTTTTGGCCATTTGCATCAATGAGAAACCCGCTTCCATCATGCGCGCTCCTCCCGATCGTGAAATCATTAAAAAAGGTTTTTGATGATTTAAAGCATGGTCAATTCCCCGAGCTATTTTTTCTCCTACAACCGATCCCATTGAGCCGCCAATAAAATTAAAATCCATGACGGAAACAACAATATCAAGTTCGTTCATTTGCCCATAAGCTGTACGAACGGCATCATTCAAACCTGTTTTTTTGATAGTATCACGAATGCGATCTGGATATTTTTTGGTGTCTTCAAAGTTTAGTGGGTCGCCTGAAAGCAGTTTTGCATCGAGTTCGGTATAAGCACCATCATCAAAAAGTATTTCAAAATAAGCTTCCGAGCCTATTTTTTCGTGATAACTGCATTTTACACAAGTATGGGCATTAATTTTGTGTTCACGTGTGTGCATTACATGCTTGCAGTTGGGACACTGATACCAAAGCCCATCAGGGGCTTCTCGCTTCATTTCAGTGGGTGTCTGAATACCCCGTTCTTTTCTGGTAAACCAAGACATATTCTGTATGCGGTTTATAGTTTAAAGTTGGCGGTTGAAAATAGGTTATCCTTTGATAATCAAGGAATAACAGTTGTTTAATAAAAAATAGCCCCCTTAGTAGGGGTTTCAAAGATACTAAGATTTTTGTCTAACTATCATAGCGAGAGATAATACTTGCGTTTAGACTCTGGAAAACGCTCAATAGAATAGCGTAAAGCAGTACGTGGCATTTTTGGTGTGTTTGTATCTAAAAACTCCTCTAAAACAAGCTGATCTCGTTTTCCTACCTCTCGTAGCATCCAACCAACAGCTTTATGAATCAAGTCGTGTGGATGAGAAAGTAGCAACTCAGCAATTTGGAGTGTATCAGAGAATTGATGGTGTTTAATAAAATACCAAGTCGAAACAATGGCTACTCGTTGTGCCCACAGATGAGGACGTTGCGCTAGCTCATATAAAACAGAACGATCTTTTTCCAACAAAAAAGCACCGACAATGTCGCGGCAGGTAACATCTACCAAGTCCCAATTATTGATAAAATCAAGGTTATCTAAGTATATATCGAAGATGCGTTGTTGAGTATAGAGGTCTTTTTTTGATTTTTGGAATCTTCTCATTAACCCAATGAGGGCAGCCATTCTGTATTCGTGAAATGGGCTATGAAGTAAATATTGCCAATCCTCAATAGACAAGCTGCTGTACTTAGCTACAGAGGCTCTTATTTCTGGCATTGTAATGCCCAGAAATTGATCTCCCTCCCCGTATTGACCAGGGCCTGTCTTGAAAAAACGCGAAAGAAAGGCAGCCTTTTCAGGGCTGCCTAACGAAAAAAGATCATTTTGTAATTGAGGTAAGGTAACCATTGTTAGAATTTATGCTTATCTAATTTGATATAGACAAATTTATCTTGGGGAATGGTTGGCTTTTCATACAAAACAATATTTTGTCTTAAATAGGCAGGTATTTCGAGTTCATTAACAGCATATTTACCTGCAACAATATCATTTATTTGTCGTCGTAATCCTTCTAGGTCTTCTTTGGTATCGGTGGGAGGGGCTATTGGGGTTGGTTTTGGAGTTGGAGAAACTAAGGTTTCAATATTTGACGTGTTATCAACTACTTTTACAGTATGGGGGACTTGATTAGGTAACGGCGGTGATGTGTTACCAGTAGGGGATTTTACGACTTCATTGGTCGAAACTTGCGGCTCAATTACTGGAATCACAGGTTTTGCTATGGGAGCAGGTGTTGGATTTGAAGAAACGATAGGTTTTACTTTATGTTTATCAAAAGAAGCAGTAGCATCGTATTTAAAAGGCAAGTGAGAATCTTCAAAACCAGCAGCGATGACCGTAACGAGTAACTGGTCATCAAGCGACTCATCGAAAATAACACCTACTTTGCACATATCAGCCTCTTCTCCAATGAGTTCTTCAATATAATCTGTAATAATCATTTGTTCGTCAAGCGTTGCTTGGTATTGTTCTTGTGTGCTTGAGGCAAGAGTAATCAAAATACGTTCAGCGCCTCTGATATCACGGTTATTGAGGAGTGGCGAATTGAGGGCAGCTTCAATGGCCAGTTTGGCACGTTCGCTACCCTTGGCAAGAGCAGAACTCATGACCGATGTTCCAGCATCTTTGAGGACTTTTTTTACGTCCATGAAGTCGGAATTGACGCTTCCATGCACCGTAATTATCTCTGCAATGCTTTTTACAGCATTGGTTAATACATTGTCGGCATGTTCGTATGCACGTAAAATCGGCAGCGTACCATAGAGTTTGGCCAATTCGTCATTGAGAATTACAAGTACGGTATCGCAGTGTTCTTTTAGGGCATTGATACCCTCAATGGCTTGATTTTTTTTTATTTTTCCTTCGTGCTTGTAGGTCGCCGTTACGACTGCCACAGTCAGCATTCCCATATCTTTGGCCACTTGAGCGATAATAGGAGCGGCACCTGTACCAGTACCTCCACCCATACCAGCCGTGATGAAAACCATCTGTGTGGGAGGTTGCATCAATTGACGGATGTATTCAATGCTCTCAACGGCAGCCTCTCGTCCTACTACCCAATCGGTACCAGCTCCAAGCCCTTTGAGAGAATCGGCTCCTAATTGAATTTTATTGTCAATCGGGCTACGCATAAGAGCTTGTTTATCAGTATTACATACCACAAACTCTACGTCTTTGATGCGCTTCGTAAACATGTGATTGACAGCGTTGCTTCCGCCCCCTCCTACCCCAATTACTTTGATGATAGGTGCTTCTCCAGAGTGTATGGGTTCATCCATGATAAATTCGTAATCGTGTTCAAAAACGTTTTTTCTTGCAAAAACCATAATTTTTTAAAAATAAACTAATGAGTGGAAAAACTTTCCTATAATAATATTAAAATCGATCCTCTCCCTTTAAATCGTCTTTTGTTAATCCATCCCATACATAAGACCACTGCTCTTTGATATCAAAATCTTTTACACTTTTCCCAAAATTGGGAATTCTCCAACCACTACTTGGTTTTTTAGCTTCTATTTCGGGTTCGATTTTATTCTTTTTAACTCGCTTATCAATGGGCTTAATACTTGCCCAGGCCAGTCCTAAGGCTGTGGTGTAAGAGGGGTCATCTAAGACAGTATCATGAATGGCGCTATGAGTACGCTCTACATTTTTGGGTTTACCTACTTGAACGTGCATCCCTGTTATTTCTCTAAAAACAGACTCAATCCCCTTTATTTTAGTGGTGCCACCCGTTAAAACAATTCCTGCGTTAAGTTTGCGCTCAAACCCCGCTTTTCTGATTTCAGCCAGAACCAAAGCCGCTATTTCACGTAAACGAGCGCGGGTAATCAAAACAATATTGCGGGCTACTATTTCAATAGGGGGAATACCTTCGGCAGTAGGAACCACCAATAATTGGTTCAAACTACATTCATTGGGGTTTGTTTCACTGATGAATGTCTTGGCTTCTTCGGCACTTTCGATAGTAAGGTGACATCCTTCTTTGATGTCGTTTGTGATATGATTGCCTCCAAATGGAAGTACCGTAGTATGTTGTAATAAGCCGTCGTGGTAAATAGCAATATCGGTAGTGCCGCCACCAATATCTACCATTACTACACCTAATTTTTTATGATCTTCAGAAAGAATGGCCAAACTTGAGGCTAAAGGAGAAGCGGCAAAACCATCTTCGTCTTCCACTTGGAGTTTTGCTTTTTGAATGGAGTCGCGGATTTGCTGAAGTGCAGTTTTTTTGGCTGTAACAATCTTAAAGTCACCACTTAACTTTAGTCCTATATGCCCTACTGGATCTACGATGTCATGTTGATCGCCTACGGCAAATTTCAGGGGCAAAAGATGAATGATTTGATTAATGTCTGAGTCGAAGCTTTGTTTCATATTTTCAAACAAAAAACCTACGTCTTCGCCTTTTACAGAAGCCGATTTGCAGGTAACCGACCCTCTTTCTGAAGTGGTTTCGAGATGGTTTCCGCTTACATTTACAGTAGCATAAAGAGGATGATTGAGCAAATCGGGTCTTTCAGCTTTGGTTGCGGCCATTTGGAAAGCGGCAAGAATGGCTTCTTTTGTTTTGATAGGATTATTGATATTACCACGATGAACACCTTCATTGCGTGATGCGCCAATCCCTAATACTTGTAGCATAAGGTGGTTGTTTTGTATTTTCTGTTTCGCTAATACCACAGCTACTTTGGTACTACCAATGTCTATTCCCAGAAGGTATTCATGTTCATTCATAAGGAGTGCTTTGTATCTTTATCAAAAATAATAGTCTTTTTTATAAAATTACCGAAAAAACTTATTCACACACGATTTGATTTTTAAACTTTACGCTTACTCGCTGATATCTTTCCCAGCTTCTTAAAGGGAGAATAGTTTTATAAAAAATCTTTAGTTTCTCAAACTTTACTTCAAAATCTTCGGGCAAACCAAAATCAATTTGGTGCTGCCCCACTTGTGGAATAAGCGTAAGTTCGCCATCTTCGGCCACAACTACCTCTGCGATTTGAGCTTTCCAAAAAGAATTTTGCCTAAGACCCTCTAAAAAAAAAATCAAACTCTGTCCTTCTTTGGATTTGAGTCTTGAGACTTTACTAAAAAAACGACCTGATACAAGCACAGTCCGGATCGCAAAACGGTTTGATAGAGGGATTATATCACCCGACTCTGTCAAATATCCTCCTTGCGATGCTGAAATAGGCACAGATGATGCCATCGGAATTAACCGAGCCACAGGACGTTGCTGTTCGATGGCGACCACCAAATTTCCTGATAAATCTCGGAAAACATCACATTTTTTTATTAAACGGTTTTTTAGAACACGATTTTCAAGTCCCTTTAAGTTGATTTCTGAAAATAACATCCCCTCAATAATATCTACCCCCCTTACTGTGATTAAACTTTTGATGTCTTGTTCGGTAAAAAAAGGATACTCAGCTTTTTCATCTAACTTTATAATGATATTCTGACAACGTTTGCTCCGTTGTTGCATTTCCACAAACACCACTATTATTCCAATAAAAAGTACTCCAGAAGCTATCCAAATCCAACGTTTCATCATTTTGTCATGGATTTATGCGGGGCCCCCGCGCGGTTGATTTTATAGATTTAAAGATTGATTTTGAAGTAAATAATCCGCTCAAAACTGCTGTGTGGGTTGTTTAAAGCCCTTCCAACACTTTTTTTATCGGTTCAATAAACGTGTCAATATCGCCAGCACCAATGGTAGCCACTACGTCTGTTTCTCGTTTTTTAATTAATGCTACTAATTCTGACTTGGTGCACTGTACTTTGTTACAGGTGATTGCATCGAAAATTAAATCAGAGGTTACACCCTCTATGGGTAGTTCGCGAGCAGGATAAATATCTAACAAAATAACATTATCAGCTAATGAAAGGCTTTCAGCAAAAGCCGCCGCGAAATCACGTGTACGACTGTATAAATGCGGCTGAAAAATAGCCGTTACTAGCCTGTTTGGATAGAGTGCTTTGACCGACGACAAAAAAGCAGCTACCTCAGTCGGATGATGGGCATAATCGTCAATCAAAACTTTTGTATCTGTTTTTAGATAATACTCAAAACGACGTTTTACGCCACCAAAAGAATGGATACCTGCCCGAATTTGTGCCTCTGACAAACCCACTTCCAAGGCAACCGCAACCGCGGCAATGGCATTTTCAACATTGTGAAATCCAGGTACTTGCAGCGATAAGTTTTCAATAATGCCTTTTGGATGAACTATATCAAAGATAAAGCAGGCATTCTCAATACATAAATTTTTGGCATGATAATCACCATCTTCAAGCGAATAATCAGCTACATGAGCAGGGGTTTTATCGGCCAAAGAAAGCCCTGTTCTCATAAAAAGATGACCTTTGGGTTTGATTTGGCGGACATAATCGGCAAATGACGCTAAGATAGAATCGTGGCTGCCATAAATATCCAAATGGTCGGCATCGGTAGAAGTAACAATGGCGATGTCAGGAAATAGTGTAAGAAACGAGCGATCGAACTCATCTGCTTCAACAACGCACGGGACATTACTTAAGTCGTCGGTAGGCTTGTTAAGAAGCATATTTGTGCCATAATTTTGGGTGATTCCGCCCAAAATGCGGCGCAATTTATCCCAGAATGGCGTAGCAAGTGCGCCACCATCGAAGAAGTAGTGGTTTTGCCGTGGGTTCCAGCCACCCCGATTGTAAACATTCCGCCTGCAATTAATCCTAAAACTTGAGAACGCTTTTGAATCGTAAAGTTATTGTTTTTGAGATAGTTATACTCCCTATGGTCTGTCGGAATTGCAGGTGTGAATACCACTAATGTTTCCGAAGGGTTTTGTAAAAATGAGGTTGGAATTAGACTTAGAGAATCTTCAAAATGCACTAAAATCCCTTCCTCCTTCAATCGGTCGGTAAGGGCCGTGGCAGTTCGGTCATAGCCAGCTACCTCAAAGCCATTGATTTTGAACCAACGTGCTAAGGCACTCATACCAATACCACCAATACCGAGAAAATAGATATATTTATACTGTTTTAACATAGACTTAATACGATTTGGGCGATTTCTTGGGCGGCATTTGGTTTTGCTAATTTTTTGATGTTGTTACTTAATTCTATTTGCTTGTTAGTATCTTGTAGGAGTTTCAAAGCACTTTGGACTAACTCTTCCTTGGCATCTTTGTCTTTTACAAGAAGGGCAGCGTTTTGTTCTACCAAGCTCATAGCGTTTTTGGTTTGATGGTCTTCAGACGCAAAAGGAAATGGAACCAAGATACAGGGCTTTTCTACCAAGCAAAGTTCTGAAACAGACAATGCTCCTGCACGCGAAACTACTACATCGGCCAATGCATATGCCAAGTCCATTTCATAGATAAAATCATTTGCTTGAGCATAGGGAGTTTTGAGGGATTTTAGTGTAGTTTTTGCTTTTTCATAATAGGGTTTACCTGTTTGCCAAAGCACTTGATAGCCCGAATCAATGATTGTTTTCAAACCAGCATCAATGCTCTCATTGATGGTTTTTGCGCCCAAACTGCCACCAATTACTAACAGAGTCTTGTGGTTGGGTTGTAGCCCAAAATGGGTATATGCCTGTTCGCGTTTGTGGGTGATGTCTAAAATATCACTTCTGACGGGGTTGCCAGTGAGTGTTATTTTATTTTTCGAAAAAAAAGCTTCCATGTTGGGATAAGCCACACAAATTGCTTTAGCACGTTTGGCCAGTAATTTGTTGGTAATGCCTGCATAAGAGTTTTGCTCCTGAATCAAGGTTGGAATACCCATCATAGAGGCAACCATTAGCAAGGGGCCACTTGCAAAACCACCAACGCCAATAGCAATATCAGGCTGAAAACTTTTAATAATACTTCTTGCTTTCAACAAACTGCGGATTAGCTTTGTAGGAAAAGACAAGTTGTCCACAGAAATTTCCCGCTTGATACCTGCAATAGGCAAACCAATGATTTCATAGCCTGCCTTGGGCACTTTTTCCATTTCCATTTTACCCAGCGCACCCACAAATAAAATTTGGATACTCGGATCAACGGCTTTGAGGGCATTGGCTATGGCAATGGCGGGATAAATATGTCCGCCTGTTCCGCCGCCACTGATGATTACTTTTTTCATAGTTTTTACAGCTTGCTTTCGTCAGCTTCTCCCCTACTCACACTCAGAATAATACCTAATGAAATGCATGTAAATAAAATAGACGTACCTCCCATGCTTAAAAGAGGTAATGGTTGGCCTGTAACGGGAAAAATACCCACGGCCACAGCCATATTTGTAAACGCCTGTAAGCCAATGCTTAACGTTAGTCCTGCCGAAAGAAGCCCTCCAAAAGCACGGTTGGTCTGCCCGATATTTTGAATACCCCGTATCAATAAAAGAGCATACAATAAAAGAATGACAACCCCGCCAAAGAGACCATATTCTTCTACTATGGTAGCATAAATGAAGTCAGAGTAAGCTTGAGAGAGATAGTTTCGTTGGTGGCTCTTGCCAGGGCCTTGGCCAAACAAGCCTCCATTGGCAATAGCAATAAATCCTTGTTCTGATTGGCCGAGTATAACAGGGCCTTGCTTGTTGGTTTCTTTTTTGTTCCAAAATTTTTCAAGGCGGCCTTTGGCAGTTTCGTAGCGCTGGCCTGCTATCAGCCCTAAAGCACCCGTCAGGGCAATCATCACAAACATACCCATCAGGTATTTGAGCGGCACACGACCAATAAAAAGCATGAGTAAGCAAGAAAACCCGAGTAAAATCGCTGTAGAAGTGCTTGTAAGGGCAATAAAGAAGCAAATAATACCCACCCATGAAATCATCCGAACAAACATTGGCCAATCGTACTGTACCCGTTGGCGTTTGGCCAACATGGCAGCGAGGTTGGCAATCAATGCCAATCGGGCAAAGTCAGAAGGCTGAAAAGTAAGACCTGTACCAGGAATGGCCAACCAGCGCGTGGCACCATTGAGCGTAACCCCTGCTACCTTGACCAAAAGTAGTAGAGGAATAGAAATGAGCAGGGCAAAGCGAGATAAGCGAGAAAATTTGACATAATTGATACGATGAACTACCCACAACACAAAAAGCCCAAAGGCCGTGTAGCAGAGATGTTTAAACAAAAATACCTCGGGGTAACCGCCGCCACGCTGATAAGCAAATGTACCTGTGGCACTATACACAAGCAGCATACTGATTAGCGACAAAATGGCCACAATAATCCAAATGACAATATCTCCCTGTAAGTTTTGGCCTAACCAATCTTTGATATGATGCCAACGGTTCAAGGAAGGCTGAAAATTGGAAGAAGAATTAGTTTCTTGATTCATCGTTTTTTAGGCTTAAAGATAAAAAATCGCGTACTGCTGTTTTGAATTGATTACCACGGTCTTCGTAGTTCTTAAACAGGTCGAAACTGGCACAGGCAGGCGAAAGCAGGGCAATATCGTTGGTCTGACCCAATTCTAACGCGTACTGAATGGCTTCCTCTACCTTGTCGGTTTCGACAACAATAGGAACGATAGGGGTAAAAAACGAGAGAAGTTTGCTATTATCTTTGCCCAAACAAACAAGGGCTTTTACTTTTTGGCGAACCAAAGCCTCGATGGGGGTATAATCGTTGCCTTTGTCTTGTCCGCCTGCTATCCAAATAATAGGGGTATCATAACTTTGAAGGGCGTAAAAGACAGAATCAACATTGGTCGCTTTTGAATCATTTACAAACAAAATACCGTTGATTTCGGCAACGAGTTCTAAACGGTGGGCTACGTTTTGAAAAGTCAATAGCCCATGTCTGATTTGTTTGTCGCTCAAGCCTGCGGCCATAGCTACAAGCATGGCTGCTGAAGCATTGATGACATTGTGCGGCCCTTTGATGGGCAATTCGCTTACTTCTAATTCAAAAGTACGGGCGTTGTAATTAAGATGCAATGTTTGGCCATCAAAAAATGCCCCTTTCTCTTCCTTTTTAGAGAAAGAAATGGGTAATTGATTGACATTGAATGATTTATTGGTTAGTTCTGATGCAATAGTTGGGTTATCGCTAAAATAAATAAAGTCGTCGATAGGCTGCATGTTTTGTAACAATCGAAATTTTGAATCGACGTATTTTTGAAAAACATATTCGTAGCGATCCAAGTGGTCGGGCGTAATATTTAATAAGACTCCTATATCAGCCCTGAAGTCGTACATATTGTCCAACTGAAAACTACTTAGTTCTAAAACAAACCAATCGAAGGTATCTTCAATGACCTGTTTGGCAAAACTTTCGCCTACATTGCCAGCCAGCCCCACATTCAATCCTGCCGACTTCAACAGGTGATAGGTCAATAACGTTGTGGTCGTTTTGCCATTGCTGCCAGTGATGCCTATTAGCTTGGCTTGGGTATATCGAGCTGCAAATTCGATTTCGGATATAATAGGTATTTCCTTCTCAATCACTTTTTTGACGAGCGGCACTTTGTCTGGAATACCAGGGCTTTTGATGATTTCTTGGGCCGCCAAAACGATTGTTTCGGTATGTTGTCCTTCTTCAAAAGGAATTTGGTGAGCGAAAAGGGTCGTCTTATAGTGGGGTGATAGCAAACTTTTGTCTGAAAGAAAGACACTGAACCCTTTGGCTTTAGCCAACAACGCCGCACCTACACCGCTTTCACCGCCGCCCAACACGACGATATGGAAGGAGTCCAAAGAATTCATTAAAGTAGGGATAAAAACAAATTTTATTCCAAAATAAGGCTATTTTAGCATAAAAAACAAAGAAAAAGATTGACGAAATGAGTAGAAAGAAACTTTGGCAAAGTGTAATACTTTACCAAAGAGGTACAAGTCAATGAGGGCTAATAACTTACTTCTTCTTTGCCTCTTCGAGTGGGGGGGCTGTTTCACCTGCTTTGATGAAATCCGCAATTTGCTGTTCATTAATACCTAAGGTGACCTCCACATTTGTGTTACTTTGTTTCAAGGCTACTATACCATCTTCGGTTACTTTGGTTTGCCAAACATGGAGACTATGTAAGCTTTTTGTGCCAGCAAGTTGTTTAATCCCAACATCTGTTACCGAGGTATGGACTAAATTTAAGTATTCCAAATAAGGTAACCCCTTGATTTTTTCTAAAGTAGCATCAGAAATAGAGGTATTTTCTACATGCAGTTTTTGAAGGTTTTTTAATTGGGCAATCGTAGCGGCAGCTGCATCTGTGATTTTGGTATCGCTCAATTTTAACCAAACAATTTGCTCTTTCAATGGTTCAAGCAATGCCACTTGTGCATCCGTAAGCGAATTGGCGTTAATGGCATTTACTTCCAACAGATTACTTCCACTGGAAATAGGCATCACCAAAAGCCCTATTTTTTTGAGCTCATCTACCGCTTTGGCATCAGGGGCTGGTACGTCGAGAGATAAAACAGGCGATGTTGCTTTTTGGGTGCTGGCCACAGCCGCAATACCCACTGCAGTACCTCCAGATAGGGCAGCCAAAGCGGGCTTGATTTCCTCTGTGGCCTTGAGTTCTGCCACTTTTTTGTCGAATGGTGCCCCTTGATCAATCCACCACGACAAGATAGCCACTTGATTTTCTGTAAGTTGGATTTTTCCTTTAGGTGGCATATGGTTTTCATCTTCCATTGGTAATAGACAGCGTTTAATCATTTCGCTTTCTTGCCCCTTGCCTACTACCCAAATGGGTCCATTTTCTCCCCCTTTTTTCAGTAATTCAACTTGGTCCATGCGTAGGTCTCCCTTCGATTTGTTGGCATTGTGGCACTGCACACAGCGGGCTTGGAGGATGGGGTTTACTACATCCTGAAATACCAAAGCGTTCTTTACATCTCCAATTGGTTTGATTTCGATATTTCCTTTTTCTGCTTTAGGTTCCATGCCTAACCAAGCCCGAAAAGGTTCGGGTGTTTCTTGGGTAAGATAACCCTCGCCATGTGTCAATGAGCCACCATGATGCCCTGCTATCAAGGTAAAAAAAGAGCCAATAACCAATGCTGGAAGGTAGAGTAACCCTGAAAAAGGAATCTTATTGACAAACAAATCAGACTTAGCAAGCCAAGCTATCCAAGCAGCTATAGCTACCCAAATACCTTGCCATTTATGTTCTTCTAATAATTCGGCTTCATAACCCCCACCCAACGACAATAAATAGCCCGCTACACAAGAAAGAGTAGCTCCAATAGCTGACCAAAACAAAACAAATGAAATCGTGGACACTTTAACGTCGATTTTATTGGTCAAAACGCCTATTTCGAGCAAGCCAGCTAAAATCAAGAAGCCAATGGGCAAGTGGACTAAAACGGGGTGAAAACGGCCAAAAAAGGCTGCCCAGTCAGAAAAAACTTGTAAAATAATCATGGTTTTATTTCGATAATAGAATGAATGGCCAATTTATTGATGAAAAAGATAGCTTCTCCATTTTTATACGCAAAGGGTAAGGGTTTGTTTTCGGGTTGTAGTACAATAGATTTGGGTTTTTGAGGCAATCTTACGCTTAAATGGATATTATAAAGAGGGGGGATTTCATCAGAGGCATGAATTGCTTTGTTGGCATGGTTGCCTGACATATTAATAAGATTGATTAGGATATTTTTTTGTTTTTGATTCAAAGTCACATTAATGGCATTTGAGCCACTGATGATAACCTGTGGTTGAAAGAGTTTTTTTGTTAAAGTACTTAAAAAATCGCGTCCTATATATGTTTCTCGTTTGAAATGCTGCTCGCCAAAATTGAAATAAATACCAGCTATTTTTCCCTTACCAAAAGTAGTTATAGAAGCAATTGGACCAGCCGCAAAGCGCGTATCTCCTTCTGTAAACCATTGTCCCAAGGTGCTTGTACCTTCTTTTGGCTCAAAAGAACGATAGATAGCTTTTGTTCCTGTCAGCAGTTTGTTGAAGCCCCAAAAAGGGATGGTTTTTGTTGCCGAACTCATTGTTACTCCCAGTTCATTTTCAAATAATTTGACGGTCTCAGGGCCAATTACCATCAAATTGCCTCCTTGCTGAACGTATTCTACTAACTCCCTACGGAGCAATTCGTCAATCTTTTTCCATTCAGGAACAACAATCAAGGGATAATCTTTAGTATGCCCTTTGAGGTGATGCTCTTGTAGTATTTCAGTTGATAATTGACTGTATAGAAGGGCATTAAGTATCCCAATCATTGGCTCTTGTTTACGGTCACCTGTGTTATAAACAGTGGTTAATTCGCTTTTATAGCTCGTATTAGAATAAAGTAAAGCTACTTGTGGAATAGGGCTTTACAGCTTGACAATAAGGTTGCCTCTGGCGACAAAATTTGATTAATTCCGTCATAGTATTATAAGCATAAGTGGGTAAGCTTCCGTCGCGGTTTTGTGTCCAATATGCCTGATAGCGTCCTCCAACAGAAATCACCTGTGCAGCTTCTTGGCTAAGTTGTGTAGCACTTTTTGGGGGATTTTACTTGGTCATCCCAGCCATAGCCAAAGCTCCAAGACATCAAATCCCAAGGTTTTCCTTGTAGGGCCAAACATCGCGCTTGAAAAGCAGATTGATTTACTCCATTGAGAGGTTCTGTATCGCCCGAAAGAAAATCGACATTAATATCTACAGGTTCAGGCATCATAGCCGAAAAAGCCCAATTGCTTGCTACCTGAAATTTTGGGTTATATAGATGTAGAGCGTCCGTGTATTTACGAACATACCTTCGAAAGGAATCACGATGAAAATCAAGCCATTTGCCAAAGTTGGGATCGGTTTTCTTCTTAGGAATCTCTTGAATTCCAGTTACAAAACGAAACTCTTCTATCGCAGCCGTACTGTAATCGGGGTTAGTTGCCCAGCAGTCGCCGTCCACCCATACTCCATCTATACCATAATCGCTGATTTCTTTTAATTGAGGAATTAATAAACTATCAGTATAAGCACTCCAAAGCGAAATTTTTTGTTTGTCTATCTTACCTTCAGCATCAATTCTTGCCCAATTGGGATGATGCGCCACAGCCTGGTCGTCCCAAACTCCCGAATAATGCACGTAAAGAGCCACACCATGTTGGCGTGTAACTTTACGAAACAAAAGAAGGTTATCTTTTATCAAAATGAACGGGTTTATGGCCTATCTTAGTCGGATAACTCGATACTCCTGGATGTCCTTTACAATCTATTTGGATAAAATCAGGCTTTACTTGGCTTAATAAGGAGTCAATCATTGCTTCTGTAACGGTCTGACCGATATGGGTATCGCTCATGCCTGCATGAAAATCAAAATGTAAGCCTACAAAGCTATCTGAACGCCGAAGAGGTGTTTGGGCATAGGCAGATAATGTTAGCAATACTACACAGAAAAATGTAAGAAAAAGACGTTGTTTCATAGCGTTCAGAGAGAGAGGTTTTTACAAAAAGTAAAAAGTCAGAACTATTTCATCGAAAAATTCTTTTGAAAGTTCTAAATTGCAACTTCAAAACGAAATCCCAACAAACCATGACATTTCCCGAAGAATTACAATACACCAAAGACCACGAGTGGATTCGGATAGAAGGTGATACTGCATTGATTGGTGTCACAGACTTTGCCCAAAAAGAGTTGGGTGATATCGTCTATGTGGACATTAATACAATTGGACAAACCCTCGAAGAAGGTGAGATTTTTGGCTCAGTAGAAGCTGTAAAAACCGTTTCAGATCTTTTTTTGCCAGTGTCAGGAGAAGTTCTTGAATTCAACGAATCTTTAGAAGCAACCCCCGAGTTGGTAAACACAGACCCCTATGGCGAAGGTTGGATGGTACGTATCAAGATAACGGGTGCTACTGATAACCTACTCTCAGTAGAAGCCTATAAAGAATTAATAGGCGAATAATTTAGTGAGAAGCTCCGAAAGGGGCTTTTTTTTAGCTTGATAGAAAAAATACCCCAAATGTTATTACTTCAATCTGTCAAAATCATAGATCCTTGCTCGCCTTATAATGGGCAAACCAAAGATATTTTGGTGCAAGATGGTCAGATAGCTCAGATAAAAGACAAAATAGAAGCCCCACAAGTAGCCATTTTGACGGGAGAAAACTGGCATATATCACCTGGCTGGGTGGATATGCGTGTGTGTAGCCATGATCCTGGCCAAGAGTACAAAGAAGATCTTACTACTACTTCGGCGGCAGCGGCAGCAGGTGGTTTCACCGAGATTGCGGTTTTGCCCAATACTAAACCCGCCCTTGATTCCAAAGATACCCTTGTATATGTAAAACACAAAGCGCGGGGGCAAATAGTAAATGTACATCCGATAGGTGCCGTTACCAAAAGCTGTGAGGGAAAAGACTTTACCGAAATGATAGACCTTACTCATGCGGGGGCAGTGGCATTTTCAGATGGCGTTCATGCTATTCATAATACCCACATTTTATTAAAATCGCTGCAATATCTTCAGCAAGTCAATCGGGTATTGATGAACCGCCCCGAAGATTTTGATTTGACGGTATTTGGACAGATGAATGAGGGTAATTCGAGCACGCTGCTGGGAATGCGCGGTATTCCTGCCATTGCAGAGGAGTTGATGATTATGCGCGACTTGAAATTGTTAGAATATGTGGGTATAAAAAGTAGAACTCCCCTACTCCATTTTTCCACCATTTCTACGGCCAATGCTGTTGCTTTGATTCGTGATGCCAAATCCAAAGGTTTGCCTGTGTCTTGCGATATAGCGGCACATCAGATTGCTTTTGATGACACTATTTTGGGAGATTTTGATACCAATTATAAAGTCAATCCCCCCTTTAGAAGTATTGAAGATATAAATACACTTTGGGCAGGGTTAGCAGACGGTACCATTGATGCTGTTGTGTCTGACCATAATCCACAAGACGAAGAGGTCAAAAACTTAGAGTTTGATTTGGCGGAGTTTGGTATTATTGGCCTTGAAACGGCTTTTTCAATACTCAATACATACAATCAAGTATTGAGTATTGAACAAATTATTGATAAACTTACCCATCAACCTCGCGCAATTTTAAGACTTCCCCAAAATATAATTATAGAGGGAAATACAGTCAATCTTACCTTGTTTGACCCTGATTTGGAATGGGTTTTCAACAAAACATGTTCCACATCTAAAAACACCCCTTTCTTAGGAAAACCACTAAAAGGCAAGGCCATCTATGTTTTGAATCGTGGAATGGTACAGAAATGTGGATAACTCTGTGGATAAAGTATGCAAAATGTGATTAACTTCTTTAATAAACCATTGCTTAAAATCCCGCTGGGCTTTGGTATTTTGGCGGGCATCGTCTGTTTTCTATTTTTTGTTATTACTCAAAGTCTTGATACTTTCTCAGCTACGAGCCGAGCGTTGGATGTAGGTTTTTTTGGAATAATCATTGCCTATACCTGTTGGTATTATCGTAAACATATAGGACACGGGTACATGCACATTTGGGAAGGTATCTCGATTGGATATGTAGTTTGGCTCACAGGAGCTTTATTGTGTGGTTATCTTACATCAGGCTACTTCTATTTCTTACCAGAAAATCTTGCCCGATACAAAGAAAATCTACGACAATCTCTGCTGGCCAATGAAGCCGAAGCCATCAAATCGTGGGGAAAAGAAACTTTTCAACAAAAGCTCTCAGACATTGACCTGTTGGCACCTTCAAGTTTTATTTTTGATGAGTTTCGCTTTACGCTACTACTCATTATTATCGTTATTTTGATTATATCTCTTATTTTTCGCCGGGCTAAACCATAAAATTACTTACCATAGTGTGCTAAAATTATCTAAATAGCCAAGCACCAAGCACAATGATATGTTTTACTTTCTGTTTTAATAGAAATGCGGTATTATCTTTGTTTTCATTAAATTTGCACAAAAACGAACAAAAACCATGAAAAAAACAATTATTACAGCACTTATAAGTGTATTTTCGCTGGGTGTGTATGCTCAGGACGGATATTTTGGAAAGAAAATCAATGACAAAAAAGCCCTCGCTGCCGCCGAATTGCCTGCGAAAATGGGAGGTCAAGAAAAAATAGCAACCAAGGTAGTAGGCACAGTAGAGTCGGTATGTCAAGCCAAAGGCTGCTGGATGAAAGTGAAAACCACAGATGGCCAAACCATGCGCGTGTCGTTCAAAGACTATGGATTTTTTGTACCCAAAGACATTGCAGGTAAAACGGTAGTTTTTGAAGGAGAAGCCGTTAAGAAAACTACCCCTGTATCAGAACTAAGACACTATGCCGAAGATGCAGGCAAAAGCAAGGAAGAAATAGCTAAAATCACCGAGCCTAAAAATGAACTCACTTTCGTGGCGGATGGCGTAATAGTTAAGAAATAATCTTGTCAAAGAGATAAAAAAAACGGTTAGTGGGTTTTATGCCTACTGGCCGTTTTTTCATTAGCCTAATTATGCGAGTTTTTATCAAGATAGGCATAGAAAGTGCATTGCTAAAAGCCTATTGTTAATCAAATAAATTTCAGATGAACATAGACCTGTTGAAAGACTTGAAAGCCCGTGTTTCGGCTTTAAGGGGGTATCTTTGACTACGATACCAAAAAAGAAAGTCTCACTGAATTAGAGCAAGTTCAAAACCAGCCTGAATTTTGGACCGACAATACCAAAGCTGAAGAAACCATGAAAGAAGTCCGTGCCTTGAAGGGATGGACTGAAGGTTTTGAAAGTGTGAGCAACCAATTAGAAGACTTGGAAACGCTCCAAGAGTTTTTGGAAGCAGGCGAAGCCACCGAAGCAGAAGTGGAGGCCGAATACCAAACGCTGTTGAAAGTGCTTGAAGAGGTAGAACTCAAAAAGATGCTTTCCAATGAAGAGGACCAACTCAATGCCGTACTCGAAATCAACTCAGGCGCAGGCGGTACAGAAAGTCAAGATTGGGCCGAAATGTTGTATAGAATGTATGTGCGCTGGGCTGAAAAACACGGCTATAAAGTTACTCAAATAGACTACCAAGACGGCGACGGGGCGGGTATCAAATCGGCCTCCATTCAGATAGATGGCCCGCAAGCGTATGGCTATTTGCAATCTGAAAACGGAGTGCATCGCTTGGTACGTATCTCTCCCTTCGATTCCAACGCTCGTCGTCATACTTCCTTTGCCTCGGTCTATGCCTATCCGCTGATTGATGACAGTATCGAAATTGATGTCAATCCTGCTGATATTGAGTGGGATACCTATCGTTCGGGAGGTGCAGGTGGCCAAAATGTAAACAAGGTAGAAACTGCCGTTCGGCTGCGGCATCGCCCTTCAGGGTTGATGATAGAGTGCCAACAAGAACGTAGCCAGCACCTCAACCGAGATTTGGCACTAAGGCTGCTGAAATCGAAACTCTACCAAATAGAAGTAGAAAAACGCAACGCTGCTCGTGCGGAAGTAGAAGCCTCAAAAAAGAAGATAGAGTGGGGATCGCAAATCAGAAACTATGTGATGCACCCCTACAAACTCGTCAAAGATGTGCGTACAGGCATAGAAACCTCTGATGTTCAGGGAGTAATGGATGGCGACTTGGATGAGTTTATCAAAGCCTACTTGATGTTGCAGTAATGACAACCTTTTAACTTTGATAAGGTTTCAAACCTTATCAAAGTCTTTTATCGTTTTCGCCGCTCTTCTCTGCGGGTTTTATTGAGTTTGGTTATTGCGTCTTTGGCCTCCTTTACTTGGCTTGATTTTCGTTCGCCTCTGTCTACCGCGGTTTTATAATATTCCAAGGCACCCGTAAAATCTTTTTCGGCTTCGGCGATTCTGCCCAAGCCTAACAATGCCGATAAGTAATAACCCGAAGTAAAGGCTTTGGCTTGAATCGAATAATTGACGGTTTTGAGGTAGTATTCCTTGGCTTTGGCTACGTCGTGATGATAATTGTTGTAGTAATAAGCCAGTACATACGCGGCGTTGCGGCCACTTACGGCTTCGTAGCCTGGCATTCCTTTGTCAATTTTAGCCAAAATACTTGTTGCTCGCTTTTCGGCCTCTGTTGTGATGCCCCTCACAAAGGCCGAGCGCAAATAATACCGCTCAAAATAAGGGTTGTCGGGATAAGTTTCCCACGAATATTTCGCCAAGTCGTAAGATTTATCGTATTGGTTTTCGTAACCATAAATCTGTAACAAAAAATACCTTGCTTCTGTACGTGTATAAAAAGCATTGTAGCTTACTTTTTCTAACTGCTTGATACCCTCCTGTTTATTGCCTTTGGGAAAAAGCCAAAGGATAGGTTTGAGCAAAGGATAATTGTCGGGAATCCACTCAGCAAAGTAATTGAAAAGCCCATCACCAAAGAGTAACTCGGGACTGATTTCGCTTTTGGCTTTGCATTTGTCCAAGTATTTTAAAGCCGCTTTGCCTGCGATCGTAGCCCGCGACCAATGCTTACGCTCGGAGTGAATCCTACCCTTGAAAGCATAGGCAGCCGCCAAAAAGAAAGAAGGCTCTATTTTGTTTTCGCGGGTGTCGTAGAGTTTTTCGGCCAATATAATACAAGTATCCATGAGCGCGATACAGCGGGCATCATAGCGCGTATCGTCGGTATTGGGTACGATTTTCCACCATTCAGCCAAACCCATCAAAAAATAAGGCATAGGGTGCCAGGGGTAGCGATAGCGTAGCCAGCGAAATTCGGCATCGGCTTCGGCAAATTTGAAATTATATAGCTTATTGATGGCCTCTGTGGCTTCTATTTGTACCCCAGGATTCGACATCAGCATTTCGTACTTACTATCGAAATCGGCAGAAGCATAGAGTTGCGCTTTTACGACCGAAACCCCCATGCCAAAGGCAAAAAAACCAAAACAAATGACTATCTTCCAGTATTTTAACTTGTTCTTTTTCACGGTGTATTATCTTTGCTGTGCATTACTAACGCACAATGTCGCCTAACAGTTTATGGAGCCATTGTTTTTTTAATATTTTTTTAATATTTTCAAAAATGCTTACCATCAAAGACAAACAATTTGTCCCCTTTATTGATAAAAAACAACTTGAAAAGCGTATTGAAGAAGTAGGCGAAAGCATCGGGAAAGATTATGCCGATAAAAACCCATTGTTTGTGGTGGTTCTGAATGGCGCATTTATGTTTGCAGCCGAGTTACTCAAAAACGTAAACCTTGCTTGTGAAGTTACATTTGTACGGGTATCGTCTTATTCAAAAACAGCCTCTACAGGCGAATTGACCGAGATACTGGGCTTGAAAGAATCCATTCACGATCGTCATGTTATTATTGTAGAGGATATTGTGGACACTGGCTTAACGATGAATAGACTGCTGTTTCAGCTTTCTACTCAACGCCCCGCTTCTATTCAAGTAGCTACCCTGCTTTTTAAGCCAACGGCCCTCAAAACACCCCTAAGTGTGAAATATGTAGGTTTTGAAATAGAAAACCGATTTGTGATAGGCTATGGCCTCGACTACGACGGCTATGGGCGCAATTTGAGCGAAGTCTTTATATTGGCGGATAGTTAGATTTTTTACTTGAACCAAACGAAGCAAAGAGGCGTTTTGGAATGGATAATGGATAATGGATAATGGATAATGGATAATAAACTCGGGAATCAATACTATAAACTCAAGACTTCTTTCTTTTCACTTCTTACGCTGTTTTTTATTTCTTGCCAAACAGATAGCCGTTTAGAGGGGGCAAAAGAGGCTGTCGAGAAAATGAAAAGCATGCAAATTAAACGTGTAACCAACACACAAGTCGTTACGATTGTGGACGACTGGGGGCAACGCATTGTGAAGCAAGCCCAAGCCCAATTGGAAATGGCTTTGAAAACCCCAAAAACTGACAATGCCCAACTGTGTCGGTTAGGGTCTTTATCTCAAATTGATTCTTTAGAAAAATTATACTCCGTAAAAATTGATTTGTTGGGTACAAAAGATGCACAAAATCCAACGCTCTCTGCCAAAGAACAGGAACTGATTGGGGCGTATTTGTACAATGCCCAAAACCATATTTCGCAAATCACCAATATCCAAAAATTAGGAGATTCGGTATTGATTTATAATGCGCCTGTCGCTACCGACAATATCATTTGCCAGAAATGTTTTGCCGACGATGCCACAAAGTTGGGGGTGTGGCGCGTAAAGTTTTTGAAAAATGAAGTCATACGAAAAGTCAACACCAAATCGTTGCAAAAAAAGAGAAAAGATTAATTATGAAACGTTTATTGATTACGCCAATCCTATTTTTTGTAGTTTTTTCGGTATTGGCACAAGTCCAAAACCATGCCAAATGGAGCTATGAAGTACCCAAAAAACCCGTTAAAATCGGAGAAATCATTGAAATAAAATTCCATGCGACCATTGATGAAGGCTGGTATTTATACTCAAGTGAGTTTCCAGCCGAAGGGCCTATCAAAGCCGAATTTAATTTCAAAAAAAATAGTGATTTTGAACTCGTCGGAAAAATAAAGCCCGTGGGTTTTCATGACAAATTCGATGAAATATGGGGCGATAAAGTAAGCATAGCCGAAAACAAAGCCAGCTTTATACAGAAAGTCAAAATTCTAAAAGAAAACCCAGTCATTGAGGGTAGGGTAGAAGGTCAAACTTGTACGATAAAAGATGGGCAATGTGTTGCAGTGGGCGCTGATTTTAAATTTCCATCTATCAAAGTCGTAGCAAGTGTTGAGCAAGTGGCTGTGGGCAGTGGGCAGGTGGCAGCTACGACGCTGGGAGATTCCTCCTCCCGTCGGAATGACAAAGTAAGTGAGAATGACAAAGAGGGAGAAAACAACAAAGCACTCGCAACCTCCGACTCAAAACTTCCGACTCAGAACTTAGAACCCTCAACTCAGAACTCGGAGCTCTCAACTCAGAACTCGGAACTCCTGACTCAAGACGGCGAGCAAGAATCGCTTTGGAGTTTTCTGTTGGCGTGTTTTTTAGGAGGGTTAGCTTCCATTTTCATGCCTTGTATTTACCCCATTATGCCCATGACGGTTAGCTATTTTACCAAGCAAGAGCATGGTATCAGCAAAGCTTTGTTTTATGGCATTTCGATTGTGGCCATTTATACTTTATTGGGCTTTTTGGTATCTCGCTTTGGAGGAGCGCAAGCGGCCAATTTTATCAGTACCCACTGGCTGCCCAACGCCATTTTCTTTGTAGTCTTTGTAGCGTTTGGGTTATCTTTTTTGGGGTTATTTGAAATCGTGCTTCCCAACACGCTCGTTAATAATGTGGATAAACAAGCGGATAAAGGGGGTTTTGTGGGCATCTTTTTCATGGCACTTACGCTGGTGGTCGTATCGTTTTCTTGTACGGCACCTATTGCGGGGTCATTGTTGATATTGGCTTCCAATGGCCAAGAAGTGTTGCGGCCTGTATTGGGTATGGCTTTTTTTGCATTGCCTTTCGCGCTTGTTTTTGGCGGTTTGGCTATGTTTCCCAAATTCCTCAAGAGCTTGCCTAAGTCAGGTGGATGGCTCAATGAGTTTAAGGTCGTTTTTGGCTTATTAGAATTTGCGTTGGCCTTAAAGTTTTTGAGCAATATTGATTTGGCCTATCGTTGGCAGTTGCTCGATCGCGAAATATTTTTAGCGGTTTGGATTGTCTTATTTGCCTTGATAGGGTTTTATGTGCTGGGCAAACTTCGCATGGAAAAAGATAGCCCCGTCAAAGGCATTAGTATTCCTCGCTTGCTGATTGCTTCGGCTACGTTTTCGTTTGTGATGTACATGATTCCTGGTATGTTTGGTGCACCTTTGCGGGGTCTGTCAGGTTGGTTGCCCCCAGAGCAAACCCAAGATTTCTACTTGACCAATGCCATAGGAAATGAAACCTCAAGTACCATCTCGACCAAAGTTGACCGCAAAAAACCACACCTTCCGCATGGATTAGAAGGTTTTTTTGACTACGAACAAGCTTTAGCAGCGGCCAAAACCTCAAACAAGCCTGTTTTTATTGATTTTACAGGTTTCAACTGCGCCAACTGCCGCAAGATGGAAGCCAATGTATGGCCCATGCCCGAAGTGCTCGAACGCCTCAAAAACGATTTTGTGATTGCTTCTTTGTATGTAGACGATAAAACCGAACTCCCCAAAGAACAACAGTTTGTGTCCACCTACGACCAACGAGAAAAAGTAACGGTTGGTGACAAAAACGCTGACCTACAAATCACCAAATTCAACAACAATGCCCAGCCTTTTTACTGTGTTGTCACACCAGAAGGCGAGCTTTTGACCAAGCCTGTTGGTTATAGCAGTACCGAAGATTTTGTGCAGTTTTTAGAAGCAGGGCTGGCTAAGTTTAAGCGTTAAAATTTCTTAAAACAAAGACTAAACGAGCAGGTTGCTAATTTAGTTGTGTTAATTTTACGGAGCGAAACAACAATCTAAGGCAATGGATTTTCTATGTATTATATCCATCGATGTGGCTACTAAATGAAACTCTTAGACCGCTATATTCTTAAAAATTTTCTGATTACGTATGTTTTCACCGTGCTGGTTACGTTGCTGATTATCTGCGTAATAGATTTTACGGAAAAGATTGACAACTTCCGCAAATTTAACCCGCCTACCCGCGAAATCTTGTTGGATTATTACGGCAACCTCATTCCGTATTATGCCAATTATCTCAGCCCATTATTGGTTTTTATTGCGACTGTATTTTTTACAGCGCGCATGGCGGCTCGCACAGAGATTATCGCTATTTTTAGTAGTGGGGTCAGTTTTTTGCGTATGCTGTGGCCTTATTTCGTGGGTGCTGTGCTGCTGGCAAGTTTTACATTTTATATGGTAGGGTGGGTGATTCCCCGTGCCAACAAAATCCGATTGGCGTTTGAGTACAAGTACATTGAAGACCAATATTATTTCAGCCAACGCAATTTTCACATCAAAGTAGCGCCCTACCATTATGCCTACTTAGAAAGCTACAATAACACCCAACAAACAGGGTATAAATTTACACTGGAGCATATCGAAGGAAACCAACTCAAAGAAAAACTTACTTCGGATCGGATTGTGTGGGAACCTAAGAAGAAAAAATGGATGGTACACGATTATAAATCCGAAAAATCAATAGCTTGCAAGAAACAATGAGCCAAGGTGCGCAGATTGATACAACCCTCAATCTTAGTCCCAAAGATTTTGAAAATGACAAAAATCGGTTTGAAGAACTCACCCTTACCCAACTCAACGACCATATCGAACTCCTCAAGCTACGCGGATCTGATGGAGTAGAAACCTACCTACTCGAAAAATATACCCGCTTTACACAACCCTTTGCATTTATTATTCTGACCATTATCGGAGTCGTAGTATCGGCTCGTAAAAGCCGTCGAGGGTCTGGATTGCAAATAGCCTTAGGGTTTGTACTTGCTTTTGTCTATTTGTTGTTTTTTGTGCTGGCCAAAGGTATAGCGGAATCAGGTAAAATCCCAGCGGAATTAGCCGTTTGGCTGCCCAATATTGTCTTTTCTTGCATTGGTTTTGTGTTGTACAAAACCTTGCCGAGGTAGTGGTTTTTTCTTACTTTTGAACATTAAAAACTATAAAAATCATCAATCAAACCATAATGAAACAATTAATTACCCTAACTACCATTTTTGTAGTTTATACATCATGTATATTGGCTCAAGGCCCCCCTGCGGCCAATTACCACGCCAATAGTCGTTTTGAGCAGATGGGTACAGACCTGCCTACGCCCAATACCTACCGTACTGCCTCGGGTGCACCAGGTAAAGAATACTGGCAAAATCGGGTTGATTATGACATCAAAGCCGAACTTGACGACGAAAAGCGCACCCTCACAGGCACTGAAGTGATGACCTATTTCAATAACTCGCCCGATGAGCTCACCTATTTGTGGGTGCAATTAGACCAAAACGTGTTTGAACATCAGTCAGCAGGGAGTATCACGCGCAATAACTCCATCAATGACAAAGGGATGTCAAGCATGGCTTTGCGCATGGCGCTCTCGCCAGACTACGGCTATGGTTACAAGATTACAGCTGTCAAAAACCCAAAAACAGGAGCAGCCCTGAAATACCTCATCAATGGTACGATGATGCGCATTGACTTGCCTACGCCCATTCGTACGGGGCAGTCGGCCAGTGTGCAGATAGATTGGAACAATAAAATTACCGATGCGAAAAAAGCCTTTGGACGTTCGGGATATGAAGAATTTAAGGAAGGAAATTGTGTGTTTGAAATGGCGCAGTGGTTTCCGCGGTCTTGTGTATATGACGATGTAAATGGCTGGCAACACAAAGCTTTCTTGGGACAAGGAGAGTTTACATTGCCCTTTGGCAACTACAAAGTGGCTATTACTGTACCTAATGACCATATTTTAGGCGCGACGGGCGAGTTGCAAAATGCTTCTCAGGTACTAACACCTGATCAGCTTAAACGCCTCGAACAAGCAAGAGCTACTTTTGATAAACCTGTCCTAATCGTCAATCAAGACGAAGCTACTAAAAACGAAAGCAGCAAACCTTCTGGAAAAAAAACATGGATTTTTAAAGCCGACAATGTGCGTGATTTTGCCTTTGCTACGAGCCGTAAGTTTATTTGGGATGCGATGAACGTAGCATTGAACGGTAAAAAGGTGATGGCCATGTCGTTTTATCCACGCGAAGCCAACCCTCTTTGGGGGCAATACTCTACAATGCTGGTGGCACATACTGTAAAAACATACTCTAAATTTACCTTTGATTATCCCTATCCTGTGGCGCAATCTGTACATGGGCCAATCGGCGGCATGGAGTACCCCATGATGTCGTTTAATGGCGCACGCCCCGAAGCCGATGGCACGTACTCGGAAGGCACCAAAAACTTTCTAATTCAGGTGGTTATCCATGAAGTAGGCCACAATTGGTTTCCGATGATTGTCAATTCTGACGAACGCCAATGGTCGTGGATGGACGAAGGGTTGAACTCATTTATGGAGTATCTTACTACCAAAGAATGGGACAGAGATTTGGGCGGCGATGTGGCCGAACCACAGAATATCACCGACTATATGCGTACTGAACCCTCAAAGCAAGTACCGATCATGTCGAGTTCAGACAACATCATGGGCTTTGGCCCCAATGCCTACACAAAACCTGCCACAGGGCTCAACATTCTGCGCGAAACCATCATGGGCCGCGAACTCTTCGACTACGCCTTCAAAGAATATGCCAACCGTTGGAAGTTCAAACACCCCACCTGCCGATTTCTTCCGCACCATGGAAGATGCCGGTGGCGTGGACTTAGACTGGTTCTGGAAAGGCTGGTTCTACACCACCGAACCCGTAGACCAAGACCTCGTAGAAGTGGAATGTTTGCCCTTGACTCCCAAAACCCCGAAATCAATAAAGCCACTGCCAAAAAGAAGCCGAAGACAAGCGCAATACCATGGCCCGCCAACGCGACAAAGACTACATCAAAGAAAGCGTAGTGGACAAAAACCCCGACATGAAGGACTTCTACAACTCCTACGACCCCTACAAAGTAACCGACAACGACAAGAAAAAATACGAAGCCTATTTGGCAAGTTTGAGCGAGAACGAGCGCAAGCTGGTAGAATCGGGTTTGAACTTTTATACCCTCAAGGTCAAAAGCTCAAGGGTGGTTTGCCGATGCCCGTGATTGTGAAGATGCAGTTTGAGGATGGAACTGATTCGGTGGCGCGTTTTCCTGCGGAGATATGGCGGCTGAACGACCAGCAGATATCGAAGGTGATAACCTCAAAGAAGAAGGTAGTGCAGTGGACGTTAGACCCTTATCGTGAGATAGCCGACATTGATGAGGAGAGCAATAGTTTCCCTCGCCAGCCTGCACAGCCTACGAAGTTTCAGTTGTTCAAATCGCAGGGTTTTTCGCGGGGGCCGAATCCGATGCGTGAGGCGCAGCAAAGCCAGCCTGCCAAGGCAGGGCAACAAAGTGGGGCTAAAAACTAATCTAAGAAAGCCTTGGGTTGTTTATAATCAAAAGTATTAGCTACATTTACTGCCTGCAATATCAAAAAGCCCGATGGGAGAGATTCTATCGGGCTTTTTGATTAACAAAACAAAGAGCATATCAGGCAACTGATAATTTTTTAAAACTACAAAAGAGAAAATTTTGGACCGTATCAAAAGGTGTTTTATGATCGATACGGATACATTTGATTTTCTCAAAAAATCGAGTTAGTCGTTCGGTCATAGATTGTTCAGAATATTGTTTAACCGCTATTCCACTACATTTTTGGGGGCCTTGTTCTGAAAATGTACCAACCACCAAAACGCCTGTGGGAGTTATGCTTTTTTGAATGGTATGAAGGTAGGTTTCGATTTCATGTTCATCGGTCAGAAAATGAAATGCTGCTCGGTCGTGCCAAAAATCATACTGCTCTATCGGTTGAAAATAGGCAGCATCTGCCACAATCCATTTAATTTGATTTGCCTTGGGGCCTAACCTTTTTTTTGCCCTGTCTAATGCAGTTTCCGAAATATCAAGCACAGTAATATCTTGATAACCCAAATGGATTAGATGATCCACAAAAAAACTATCTCCTCCACCTATGTCAATAATTTTTGCCTGTGGGGGTAGCTTAAAATGGTCTAAAAACTGCAAAGAAGTTTCGGGTATTGGCTGAAACCAGCTCACTTTTTCCAATTTTTTGGTCTGATAAATGGTTTCCCAATGGTTTTTTCTATTAAAATCCTTCATTTTTGGTGTTGTTGATTTGATGGTTAATTACAGGTGATTTTAAGACGAATGTTACTTGAAAACAAAATCATGGTCAATCGTTCACAAAGTTAGATTAATTCTGGGTTGCAACACCTTTTTTGTTCTGGGTAAGCTGTGTTGCCAGTAAGTCTGAGTAGTCCCTTTCATTAACAGTAAGCTACCATGCTCAAGCACCACCGAAATAGTTTCTTTGGTGTGTTTGTGACGGAAGGAAAACTTGCGCGTTGCGCCCAAACTTAGCGAAGCAATCGCTCCATCTGGTTTCAATTCCGTTTCGTTGTCGCTGTGCCACCCCATTCCCTCATTCCCATTGTGGTAGAGATTGAGGAGACAACAATTATATGTCTCGTGGGTTAGGTGTTCGATTTTATTCTTCAATTCAAGAAGTTCGTTCGTCCAAAAAAGAGCCTTTTTTGTTTGGTGTGAGTAGGTATAGGCAAAAGGTTCACTACCATACCAAGCTACTTTGCGGGCAGTAATAATAGGTTTACCAAACAGGATTAATTGGTCGTTTTTCCATTTGATATTTCTCATTAAACGCTCAAAATAAGCGTCGACTTCTGGCAGCTTTAAAATAGATGGATAATAATACGCAACGCCATCTTGAGGCAAGAGATTTTTAACGCCCATTTTTGAATTATTGTATGATAGATATCGAATCGTCGTAACGGCTTTTAGCCCCTTCCCACCCGATGATGGCTGTTTTGCGTGTACTACCCCACATATAGCCGCCAAAAGCCCCAGTGGATTGAATGACACGGTGGCAAGGAATAAGAAATGCTACGGGATTGCTACCTATGGCTGTGCCTACTGCCCGTGAAGCATTGGGGTTCTGAATTTTTTCGGCAATAGCACCGTAGGTAGAGAGTTGCCCCATGGGTATTTTGAGCAATGCCTCCCATACTTTTAGTTGAAAATCGGTACCTTTTAAATGTAGCTTTATCTGAGATAACTTACTCCAATCATGCTGAAAAATAAATAGGGCATTTTGCTGTAAGGTATCTGATTTTTGCTGGAAGTGGGCATTTGAAAAATGCTGTTGTAAATCTTCAAAACCATCGCGTTCATTTTCGCAAAAAGCCATAAAACAAATCCCTTTGGAGGTAGAAGCCACAATGAGATGACCAAAGGGGCTTTCGGCAAAGCTGTAATTGATGTCAAGATTTTTAGCCCCATTTTTAAATTCAGCGGGAGTCATTCCTTCAATATTGACAAATAAATCGTGTAGCCTACTGATGCCAGATAGCCCCGTTTCATAAGCGGTTTCGGCCAGTGTTGTTTGGCTTTCTTTTAGTATTTGTTTAGCGTGTTCTAAGCTGATGTACTGTAAAAACTTCTTAGGCGTAGTGCCAGCCCACTCACTAAACAATCGTTGGAAATGAAAAGGGCTTAGATGAACCTTTTCAGCTACTTCATCCAGATTAGGTTGCTCTTTGAAATGGTCTTTGATGTAGACTATTGCTGCTGCAATGCGGGAGTAATTAATTTGTTGCTGCGTGTCCATCATTTTTATCTTTTATAGGATACAAAGGTAAGCAGCTTCAAAGGTCGATGAAATCCGAAAGTTGCGATGTTTTGAAAACTCTTCCTTGCTTATTTACCTCAAAATTTCTTGTATTTACCTCAAATAAAGTTTGCCATACAACGAAACCAATGAAACTGTCGTAATAATAGCTGAAAAGAAAATAGCACCACAAAAAAGAAAAAAAGATGGAACGCAAAGAATTTTTGAAAAGAGGGTTGTCGGCCTTGGGCATGGCCACGGTAGTGCCTTTAATGAGCGCGTGTACAAAATCGGTAGATCCTATTACCACAACGGGTACTACCACCAGCAGCGGATCTACCAACGGCACGGCAGGGGGGAGCTGCACCGTAACACCTACCGAAACCGAGGGCCCTTTTCCTACCAAAAGCCCAGCGTCTTGGGTCAGAAAAGATATTCGTTCGGACAGAACGGGTATTATAATGACGGCCAACATCACGATTGTGAACAAAAACACCAATTGTGGGGCCTTGACAGGGGCATTGGTGGACATTTGGCACTGCGATGCCGACGGCAATTATTCCGAATATGGCGGCACAGGAATGCAAAGCACTAATTATACGTCTGTAGATTTTCTCCGAGGTCGTCAAACAACGGATGCCAGTGGGTTGGCAGCGTTTACTACGATTTTTCCAGGTTGGTACGGCGGTCGCGCACCGCATATTCATGTACATATTTATAATTCCAGTGGTAAATCATTGTTGGTAACGCAAATCGCTTTTCCAAAAGATATTTGCGATACGGTTTATACTACGGCAACCAGTTTCTACAAAAAAGGGAAACAAGATACAACCAACGAAACGGATAATGTATTTAGCGATGGTTTTACGACCGAATTGGCGACAGTTTCAGGGAGTATAGCGAGTGGATATGCCCTCACACATACGATAGTTGTAAATGGATAAAAGATGACCGAGATAGCCCAAATATTCTTGGCAGAGCAGCGTGGATGCTCCGAAACTGCATGGTTTCGGAGCATCCATAGTTTTAACTTCGGCAACTATCAAGACCCAAGCCGCAAGCCATTTGGCGCATTGAAATTGTGGAATGACGAAACCCTCGCTGCTCAAAAAAGTCTTTCCTTAACGGTTGAGGAAGATATAACATTGGTGATTTTGCCGATTGTGGGAGGGGTAGAACTCAAGTACCTTGGCGAATCTAACTTTGTGGCAGCAGGACAAGCCTTGTCGTTGTGTCTTAATGTGGGTGCTACTTATCAGATCACAAACCTTATCCCGACGAACTCGTTAATTTTTTGCAGATTTGGTTGATAGGCCACGCTGCTGAGGATAGTATAAAAACAGACTTTGACCTCCGTCATAAAAACCAACTTCTTCTGCTGTTTTCAGGCAATTCACAAGGATTTATTGGGCAATACAACGGGCGAGAAGAGGGGCTTTATAATTTGACAAATACTCAGCATGGTATTTTTGTATTTGTGATTGAGGGTGTTTTTGAAGTTCAAAATCGCTTACTTCATGCCCGAGATGGCCTTTCTTTGCAAAATGTAGCATCAATAGACTTTGAAGCATTGTCCAACGAAGCTATTTTGGTATTACTTGAAACTCCCTTGCAGAGCCAACCAGCATAATTTTTGTGAACTCATTTCGTTGAGGGTTGAAAACACAAAAACGCCTTACTCCTAAGCCTATTTGCCAACCATGTCTGCCTTAGCCATTCAAAACGAACAAGATAAAACGGTTGCTATCACTGCCAAGCTCATCTTTTATGGTAATGAGGCTACGGATGAATTAACCCAAAAAATCGTCCAAGAAATTCGGGAGATGTATCACCAGCCTCAGGCATTGGTTACACTTGGAGGGGAAAACTTCTAGGTCGTTTTTGATATTGAGTCGCAAATTGTTACTGTTGAAGAGGCTTTTTATTTGGCTTATAATAATACGGACTTTCGTTGTAACTTTATTCGACTCGAAGCCGCCAACTATGTGACTCGCTCTTTTATGGGCTTTGGATTGGGCGATAACGTAGGTCATTGGATTACATCCGACCAATTGGGGGAATCTACCACTGCACCCCACGAGTTTGGTCATGCGTTGGGGTTAGATCATCCTACTCAAATAGATTATCGTGGCTTGGGCAACCCTGGCATAATGGCACCGCGCGGCACGATTGTAGATGCGCCTTTGCAATGGAATCCATTGGCAGCAGCAGGAGAATATGGCGGAACACTCAGGCCGATTCACCGTCGTGTACAAGCGTATGAAATAGAAGCCATTTTTGAGGCAATACAGTTCAATCAGAATGGTTATGCTGTGATTGGTAAGTTGAGTAATTTAATTTTTGCCGAAAATGGAGAAGTAATTACGCTGGGTTAACCCTGCATCAAGCTAAGTTTCCTGTAGAAACTTTTTTCTGCGCTCAACAACTCGCTGTGTGTACCTCGTTCGATAATTTGGCCGGTGCTCATTACCAAGATTTCATTAGCGTGCTGGATGGTGCTTAGGCGGTGGGCTATGACCAACGTTGTACGGTTTTTCATGAGGTTGGTCAATGCTTCTTGCACCAACTTCTCTGACTCGGTATCTAAGGCCGAGGTAGCTTCATCCAAAATCAGAATGGGGGGGTTTTTTAGAATTGCTCGGGCAATGCTCAATCGTTGGCGTTGGCCACCCGAAAGCTTCGTGCCGCGGTCGCCGATGATGGTCTGATAACCTTCGTTTTGTTCGATGATAAAATCGTGTGCATTGGCTATTTTTGCCGCAGCAATAACTTGTTCTTCAGTAGTATTGGTACCAAAAGCAATGTTATTGAAGATAGTATCATTGAATAGTATCGATTCTTGGGTGACAAGCCCCATTTGGTCGCGCAATGACTTATTGGTTACCTCCCGCAAATCAATACCATCTATCAAAATTTGTCCTTCTGTAGGGTCATAAAAACGAGGAACTAAATCGGCCACAGTAGATTTTCCCCCACCCGACGAGCCTACCAATGCGACAGTTTTCCCTTTTTGTAGTCGAAACGAAATGTTTTGTAAAACAGGAACGCCCGTTTCGTATTCAAAGGATACATTTCTAAATTCAATGGCATGCTCAAATGAGTGGATAGTTTGCGCATGAGGAATATCTTGTACTTCCTGCGGTGAATCTATCAAGCGCATAATGCGGTCGCCCGAAGCCACACCGCGCTGAATACCACTGATGGCGTTGGAGATTTCCTTGGCAGGACGCATTACTTGTGAAAATAAAATGATATAAGTAACAAACTGTGAGGCCGAAAGCTCAAAATTATCGGAAAGCACCATCGAGCCGCCATACAACAATATGCCCGCCACTACTGCTACACCCATAAACTCCGACATAGGTGGGGCCATTTCCTGCCGAAAAACCATGCGCAATAATGCTTGGCGATAGCCTTGATTTTCGGCTTCAAACCTTTTATGAATCACTTTCTCTGCATTAAAACCCTTCACCACACGAATACCTCCGAAGGTTTCGTCTAATACACTAATGATATTACTCAACCGTTGCTGTACTTCACTGGCCGACTCTTTCAGTTTTTTGGCCAAAGTGCCGATTACTATGCCAGAAATTGGAATGACAATCAACGTAAAAAAAGTGAGTTTGACAGACATGGCAAATAGTGCCACAAAATAGAAAATTAGGGTAAAGAACTCTTTAAAAAGTGCGCTAAAAGCTCTTCCAAGAGAGTTTTCGATTTCTTGCACATCGGTTGTTACACGAGAAATGAGGTCGCCTTTGCGCTCGTTAGAGAAAAAAGAAAGACTCAGCCGAATGGCGTTGTCAAAGACCGCTTGCCGTAGTTGAGCTACGGTATGTGCTTTGAAACTTTCAATGATACGGACCGAGAAATACCGAAATACGTTCGATAAAAAAACACAAATCATAATAGCTGCACACACAAACTGCAACGCGCCCAATTTTCCGTAGTCTTGAATGGCTTGCCCGAAAAAATACTGAAACAAGTCAATCAAATAAGCCCCATCAAAGCGAAAAGTTGGGAAAGTAAGATTGGAAGGGATATTAACTTTGCCAAACAACACATCCAAAAGCGGCTGAATTAAAGTAAAATTAAGTACACCAAAGAGACTGCTCAGTAAAGAAGTAATAAAGTACGGACCCACATATTTACCGAGTGGTTGTGCATACTGCAAAATACGCCAATAAATTTTCATTAAAATCAGATGTCTATTTTATCAATCCCAACAATGACAAAAGCTTTATAGTTGAGAAGAGGTAGCAATTTGTCAAATTTTTCTGCTCTACTGTCACAAATTTACATGGATTATCTTTTTTTAGTTTCTGATAGTTTGCTTGTTGTGGCAAATAGATAGAGATTATTCAAACAATCGTCAATACTAATATTTACTAATCACTTTCATCTATGTTATAAGAGATAAAGTTGGAAATTTTAAATAATAAGGTTTATTCAACAGAGTCAAGTGATTGTAGGAAATAAAAAAGATAAGTGCTGAAGACCCTAAAATCTTATATCAGGCATGGAAATTATACAAAAACACACATTTTAATATTTTTTAAAATATATTTGTATTGCTATAAATCTTTTCTTTTATCCAAGTGAAAATACTCAGTCAAATAACCCCTTATTTATTCAAAAACAAGCTGTTGATAGTTGTTGGTATCGCCTTAGTCGCTATTATGACAGCTTGTTTTCTCAATGGTGGAAGCACTTCTGCCTC
This sequence comes from Spirosomataceae bacterium, assembly GCA_041392315.1. Lineage (GTDB taxonomy): Bacteria > Bacteroidota > Bacteroidia > Cytophagales > Spirosomataceae > Runella. The sequence goes on from JAWKMH010000001.1 coordinate 224,604, forward strand.
AACCTCTATACCCGAGGAGGTGGATTATAATTTTCATATTAGACCTATTCTATCGGACCGTTGCTTTAAATGCCATGGCCCTGATGCCAATAAGCGAGAGGCTGATTTGCGGCTCGATATTGAAGCAAACGCCTATGCAGCACTCAAAGACAACCCTAAACTCCACGCGCTCGTGCCGGGTAGTTTAGAAAAATCAGCAGTTTGGCTTAGGATTACCACCAAAGATACCGCCGATTTGATGCCACCTATTGAGTCGAACCTCAAACTCAGCAATTATGAGATTACATTGATTGAAAAATGGATAAAGCAGGGTGCGAAGTACAAACCACACTGGGCTTTTATCGCCCCTCAATTGCCCAAGCTGCCTGAAGTGAGCAACGAAGAATGGCCTCAAAATGAAATAGACCATTTTACATTGGCTAAAATGGAAGAAAATAGCCTTAAACCCAATGAAGAAGCCGATAAAGAACGCCTCCTCAAACGCACTGCGCTCGACTTGACAGGTTTGCCACCTTCTCTGGATTTACAAAATCGGTTTTTGAACGACAAATCAGAAAATGCCTATGAAAAAGTAGTGGACGAATTGCTCAAAAGTAAACATTATGGTGAAAAAATGGCCTTGCAGTGGCTTGATGTAGCACGCTATGCCGATTCTCATGGCTACCAAGATGACGGCTTGCGTACTATGTGGCCGTGGCGCGATTGGGTGATTCATGCTTTCAATCAAAACTACGGTTATGATAAGTTTTTGACTTGGCAATTGGCTGGCGATTTTTTGGCAAAAAACAATAATAGCCCTGCCGCGAAAGAAATGTTGTTGGCGACAGGTTTTAATCGCAATCATAAAATTACACAAGAAGGGGGGTAATAGATGAAGAGTATCGGATAGAATACGTGACTGACCGCACCAATACTTTTGGTAAGACCTTTTGGCACTTACTTACGAGTGTGCCAAATGCCATGACCACAAGTATGACCCTATTCTCCAAAAGGACTATTATAGTGCATTTGCGTTTTTTAATCAAGTACCTGAAAAAGGACTTTTTGGGACCATTGATGCCAACTTTGCCGACCCCCCCAATATGAAAATCACCACACAAGATGTCAAAGATGTTTTGAAATTTGTGAACAAAACAGACACCTCCGCCGTGATGGTGATGGTGATGCAAGACAAGGATACTTTACGACCCACACATATCTTAAACCGGGGTAATTATGACCAACTCGGCGAGGTAGTTACGGCTAACATGCCTAACTTTATTTTGCCATTTAATCCTAAAAAATACCCTCAAAACCGATTTGGATTGACCCAATGGATGCTCGATGCTAAAAACCCAATCACTGCGCGCGTATATGTCAATCGGATGTGGCAAGCTTTTTTCGGAAGGGGTATTGTCAAAACGGTAGGTGATTTTGGGATGCAGGGGGAGCTTCCTTCTCATCCTCAGTTGCTTGATTGGCTCGCCGTTGATTTTCGTACTCATGGGTGGAATATTAAGCGATTGGTGAAACAGATAGTCATGTCGGCCACCTATCGTCAATCTTCTATTGTAACAAAAACACATTTGGCCAACGACCCTGAAAATATTTTTCTTGCTCGTGCACCCCGAATACGCCTACCTGCCGAACTTGTGCGAGATTTAGTACTTGCAAGCAGCAGTCTTCTTAATCCCGAAATTGGTGGGCCAAGCATAAAACCCTATCAACCCAAAGGCTTGTGGGAGTCAGCTACCTCTGGACGTGGGTTACTCAAAACCTATATCCAAGACCATGGCGATAGCCTTTATCGAAGAGGGATGTACGTTTTTATAAAACGTACAGTTCCCCCCCCTTCCATGTTGATTTTTGATGCCAGCAACCGCGACCAATGCGAAGTAAGTCGTTCAAATACTAACACACCTCTGCAAGCCCTCGTGATGCTCAACGACCCCGTGGTATTAGAATCTGCAAGGGTATTGGCCGAAAAGCTGATGCGAGAGAAAACATCAATCAATGAAAAAATTGCCAAATCCTTCCAACAAATTGTATGTAGAAAAGCAAAATCGAAAGAATTAGTTGTTTTGGAACAATACTTCGGCGAGCAAAAAAGTGTTTTTGACAAAAATCCAAAAAATGTAACTAAACTACTAAGTGTGGGTGAAAGTCCACAAGTGCGTATGCTCGACCGATCGTCGGTAGCAGCCTTGATGCAGACTATATTGATGGTGTATAATTTGGAAGAAACAATCATGAAATGAACGAATTTTTAGAAAACCGCCTCAACATCAACCGCCGGCATTTTTTGGGGAAAATGACCGCTGGTATTGGTAGCGTAGCACTTGGGTCGCTGCTTGTTCCTGATTTATTCAAAGGCTCTGACGACGAGCCCGATGCTTTTCCTTTGGGTATGCCGCATTTCGCTCCCAAAGCCAAACGAGTTATTTATCTATTTCAAAACGGAGCACCTTCACAATATGAGAGTTTTGAATATAAACCCTTACTCAACCAAAGAGCTGGGGAAGACCTGCCCGCTTCTATTCGTAATGGGCAACGCCTTACTGGAATGACCTCAAACCAAGCCAGCTTTCCTTTAGTAGGCTCCCATTTTGGATTTAAACAGTATGGGCAGTCGGGAATGTGGTTCAGCGAGTTGTTTCCTAATATTGCCACCTTGGCCGACGATATGTGTATGATTAAAACCATGAACACAGAGGCCATCAACCACGACCCAGCACTGACTTTCATGCAAACGGGTGCACAGCAGGGCAACCGCCCCAGCATGGGGGCTTGGGCAAGCTATGGCTTGGGCAGCGAAAATAAAAACCTCCCAGCGTTTTCGGTGTTGCTTTCTCGTGGGAAGGGCAACGGCCAAGGTGTTTACTCGAAGTTGTGGACCAATGGGTTTTTAGACGCTACGCACCAAGGGGTAGTATTTAGTAGTGGAGAAGACCCTATCTTATACCTCAATAACCCTGAAGGTACAGATCAAGTAGCTCGACGCAAAATGCTCGATAATCTCGCCCAACTCAACAACATGGCCTACGACGATTTCGGTGATCCCGAAATAAAAGCCAAAATCCAGCAGTATGAAATGGCTTATCGAATGCAAACGGCTGTGCCAGAACTCACAGACCTAAGCAAAGAACCAGACCATATCATTAAAATGTATGGCCCAGAGTGTTTGGTGCCAGGTACTTTTGCTGCCAACTGTCTTATGGCTCGCAAACTTTCAGAAGCAGGTGTAAGGTTTGTACAATTGTACCACCAAGGCTGGGATCAACACGGCAATATGGTAGGCGAAATGCCCCTGCAGGCCAAAGATACAGACCGCGCCTCTACCGCTTTGATTAACGACCTCAAGCAGCGCGGCCTGCTAGATGAAACGCTCGTCATTTGGGGGGGAGAGTTTGGACGTACTAATTACAGCCAAGGTACAGCTTCCAAAGATAACTATGGGCGAGATCATCACCCACGCGCTTACTGTACTTGGATGGTAGGAGGAGGAGTAAAAGCGGGAACCGTATATGGCGAAACAGATGAATTTGGTTACAATGTTGTTCGCGACCCAGTGCATATCAATGATTTTCATGCCTCCGTTATGCACTTGATGGGTATTAATCATGAAAAATTGACATTCAAACATTTAGGCCGTCGTTATCGCCTTACTGATGTAGCAGGAAAAGTAATTCCAGGTTTGATAGCATAATAAGTAATAGATAAAAAAACAAAATTGTATGCCTCGCTTCCAAACCGCTATTTCTTATCTATTATTAGTCCTCAATGTTCTGTTATTATTTTTATTGATTTTTCAAGAAAAAGTAGTGATACCCTCTTGGATGCAGCCCATCGGAAGGCTTCACCCGCTGATGTTGCATTTGCCTATTGGTTTTTTGATAGTGGTAGGCTTGTTGTGGGTATTTCAACAAGAATTTCAAGGAGAAAGTTTCTCCAAAGTGCTCGGATTTGTGCTGTCTTTTACTGCTTTTACTGCTACATTAGCGGCTCTTATGGGCTTTTTTCTCTCGCGAGAGGAGGGCTATATAGATAGTTTGCTCGATTGGCATAAATACACGGGTATTGCTTTAAGTTTTCTTTTGTATGGATTGAATATTTTGTATCAACAAACCAAAAAGCAAAAGACATTTTTTAATGCAACACTCGCAGTGAGTATTTTGATTTTGACTATAACGGGTCATTTGGGCGCGAGCCTTACACATGGCGAAGATTATTTGTTTCTAAGTAAAAATTCGGAAGTAGCATTGATTATTAATGAAGATACACCTGTATTTGAAGCGGTTATCCAGCCAATATTCAAAGCCAAGTGTGTTCAGTGCCACAATGAGCAAAAAACCAAAGGGGAATTGCTGATGACCACCCTCTCGGGCTTGGTCAAAGGTGGAAAAAATGGCCCAATTTGGGTAGCAGGCGATGCCTTCAACAGTCATTTTTTACAACGTGCTAATTTGCCATTAGAAGACAAGAAGCATATGCCTCCCAAAGGCAAAGCCCAATTGACTCCCCAAGAAATAGGAATACTAACAGCTTGGGTGCAAAGTGGGGCAGATGTGAAGAAACCAATAAAAGCATTGGCTTCTGGCGATCCAATACAAAAGTGGATTGAATCAAAAAATAAGCAACAGCATACCACTGCCCGTACCTACGATTTTGAAGCAGCCTCGACTTCTACCATTGAAAAACTCAATACGCCTTTTCGTACTATTTTTCCATTGGCTTATAACTCTCCAGCCTTACAAGCCGATTTTTTTGTACGTCAGGCATATAAACCCGAACAATTGGGAGAGCTATCGGAGATAAAAACACAATTGGTAGCATTGAATTTGTCTAATATGCCCATCAAAGATGAGGATTTGAATACTATCGCCCAGTTTGAACACTTAGAGAAACTCATTTTAAATAATACGAATATTACGGGTAACTCGCTGTCAGCATTATCAAAACTGTCAGCGTTAAAATCACTTTCATTATCGGGGACTAAAATCACAAAAACCTCTCTCCAAAGCCTGCGTAAATTCCCACAACTACGTGAAGTTTTTGTGTGGAACACTTCTGTATCACAACCTGATATAGCCGATTTGCAGAAACAAAATAAAGAAATTCATTTTGAATTGGGCTATTTACCTAAAGCTTCAGAAATCCTGAAAATAAATCCACCGATTCTGGTCAATGAGAAATTTGTTTTAGACCCCCAAACGCCGATTTCATTTAGGCATCCCCTCAAAGGAGTAACAATTCGTTATACTTTGGATGGCACTATACCCGATTCTCTCTCTGCTCCTATCTATGAAAGCCCCCTTTTTCTTTCAGACTATACCTTAGTCAAAGCTCGTGCTACAAAAGCACAATGGTATGCCAGCGATGTGGTACAGTATGCTTTTTTTAAGGCAACTTACCGCCCCGATTCAGTAACCTTATTGAGTGAGCCAAATTCACAATATAAGGGAGAAGGTGCACAGACGCTTATCGATAGAAACAAAGGGGAAGCCAGCGATTTTAAGAATAAGGCTTGGCTTGGGTATCGAGAAAATCCACTTGAAGCGGTATTCACATTTACAAAACCGATACCACTTAAAAATGTCACCATTAGTACAGGCATTAATATTCAAGGATATATTTTCCCACCTGCGTCTATTGAAATATGGGGGGGGAGCGACAAAAAAAGTCTTCGATTAATCCAAAGAATTATACCCGATCAGCCCAAAGAAAACCAAGCTACACGCATTGAGGCCTATCAAAGTAAAATCACTGGAGTCAATTACACCATGCTTAAAGTGATTGTGCGGCCTGTTTCTAAACTGCCCATCTGGCATCAAGGCAAAGGGCAGCCTGCTTGGACTTTTGTAGATGAGGTATTTTTTAACTAAAATGCGTTTTTATTTCGCCTATCTATACACTAAATCTTACCCTTAATACATGAAAAAGTTTCTAAAATGGGCTGGCATTGTCATAGGTACTTTAGCCGTCGTGTTGTTTATTGCTTTTAAATTCTTACAGTCAAACACAAAGAAAGCAAGCCCAGAAGCAACAGCCGAATTTGAAAAAGGAGGTAAACAGGTTTCTATTTTCTATTGTCGCCCCTCCAAAAAAGGCCGAGAAATATTTGGCGGGCTGGTACCTTATGGCCAAGTATGGCGTACGGGAGCTAATGAAGCCACTACTTTCACCACCAACAAAGACCTAATTATCGGTGGGAAACCCCTTCCTGCTGGAAAATATACGCTTTGGACTATTCCTAACAAAGATACGTGGACAGTCATCTTTAATAGTGAAATGTACGGATGGGGCGTGAGCTTTGGGGGCGTGGCAAGTCGTGATGCTGCGGCCGATGTATTACAGGTAGATGTTCCAGTGGAACTGCTAACCGAATCTCAAGAGCAATTTTCGATTTCTTTTGATGAAACAACTCCCTCAATGAGTATGGCTTGGGATAAAACAAAAATTGTCGTTCCGTTTCAGTAACCGATCTTTAACTATACTTTCAACAAATCCTTGTCATAGCGTTGATAAGTCTAAAATATACTTAATAACTTAATTTTAAGATACGAACCCCCATTTTCTTTTACTTCAAAAATACAGTCTTCAAATTTAGGTCCTGAAAATACAGGTCGGTAATTGTTGCTGAATCCAAAGGGCTCCTTAGGGATACCAACCATATTCTTGTCAAGTTTTAGATTATCATTTATATCATGATAAAGCGCCATTGCGTATTGTCCTGGTGGTAGTTTTATTACAGTACGGAGAGTTTCCGAGCCATTTACGGTTACCATTTGCCCAAAATCGGGTTTTGTATAAGTGCTCCCAAAAGTATTTTCGGCTCTAAAAACACCCAATCTAAGCGTTCCCTTAGGATATTTGATATTTGTTATCTCAATAGTCAGAGAGGTTTCTAATGGAGGAAAAAAAAGAGAGGCAATTACCCCTAACCATAAAAAATTCATAAAACAGTGTTGGACTAAGTTTATAGTATTTTTTCTCAAGACATTTCAAAAGGTACTAGCCCCTATTTAAACATCAAGAATGGATATTTGTTGTTTTCATTCAAATTTTCCTTGTTTAAATAATAATACAATCCATTTGCAATTAGTCTATAAATGCCTATAATTGTGCCAAATGCGCTAATATTTTAACTTAACCTATGTAATGAAAGACAACAAACCCAATTTAACTTTTTGGCAAATTTGGAACATGAGTTTCGGATTTCTTGGGATTCAATATGGCTTTGGCTTACAACAAGCAAATATGAGTCCAATTTATCGCTATCTCGGTGCAGACGAAGCCTCTATCCCAGGTCTATGGCTCGCAGGCCCTCTTACTGGGCTTCTGCTACAGCCTATCATTGGAGCAGTCTCTGATCGTAGTTGGTCACCTACATGGGGGCGGCGAAAGCCCTACATTCTTGCGGGGGCACTTTTGGGCAGTTTGGCTATGATTTTGATGCCTAACTCCTCCTATGTTTGGATGGCGGCAGGCTTGATGTGGATGCTCGATGCTGGACTTAACTCTGCTATGGAACCTTTCCGTGCTTTTGTAGGCGATATGCTCAATGAAAAGCAACGCCCCATGGGGTTTGCCGTCCAATCATTTTTTGTAGGCTTCGGACAAACACTTGCCAATTTAATGCCTTACATTTTGCCTCTGCTGGGCATTTCTATGGTTCTTTCTGACGATCAATTGGCCAATGGTATTCCCAATTCTGTACGGTATCCTTTCTACATAGGGGGAGCGTCTATTCTATTGGCTGTTTTTTGGACGATGCGTACCACCAAAGAATATCCCCCTCTCAATGATGATTACAAAAAGGCGCATGTTTTTACTGAGGAAGAAATAAAATCCATCAAGTTCTGGCATTTGGCATTGGCCGTAGGAGCGGCTATACTGGCATTTGGATTTGCTTATTTCTCAGGTGGATTTGCCGCTGGTCTTAAATGGGGGTTAGGCGTTTTGATAGTGGGCTATTTGGTATTAATGCTCCCAGTATTCAAAGAAATTTTAGCTTCTCTTTCTTCAATGCCGACCGTTATGCGGCAGTTGTGGTGGGTGAAGTTTTTTACTTGGTATGGCTTGCCCTTGATGTGGCAATATTTATCTTTGGCAACGGCCAAATATGCCTTCAATGCACCAGATACTATCTCAAACCCAACAGGCTTTGAAGAGGGAACGAAATGGGGAGGGCTTTGCTTTGCTATGTTTAGTATTTCTTGTGCTGTGGTATCGTTTTTTATTCCACGGGTTGCCAAGCTGATAGGTAGCAACCGCGCTACTCACGCCCTCTTCCTGTGTATAGGGGCTTGTGGCTTTTTTATGACACTACTCTCCAACGATAAAATGATATATTTAGCAGGCATGACCATCATAGGCTTTATGTGGGGCTCTATTATGTCTATGCCTTATCTTATGTTGGCAGAAGCTGTGCCTAAAGAAAAAATGGGCGTTTACATGGGTATTTTCAATGGTTTTATTTGTGTGCCGCAGTTTATTGGAATGCTTACTGTACCCCTTTTTTATAAATCGCTTCTTGGTGATGATCCCCGCAATGCGCTTATATTAGCAGGAGTTTGTATGATATTGGCAGCAGCCTCATGCTTTTTAGTGACGGAAACAAAAAAATAATCTATCTAAAAGTCTGTATATCAAATCACAACATCCATAAGGTTTTTAACCCTATGGATGTTGGTTGCCATTATTTTTTTCCAAAGTTATAACCCAATGTCACAAAGAAAATTTTGGAAGTTGTATTAGCGTAAGGTTTGATTCCTCCTTCTGAGAAACTTTGGTTTAAAAAGTCATTTAGATAGTATTGGGCTTTCAAACCAAAACCACTTTTAGTTTGGAAACCAGCAAAAACAGCGGGCATAAAGACATTGGATCGATTACTAAACCACTCATTGAATTTGTCCACTTTTTCGCCGTTGATAAACGTTTTTTGTTTGAAGTTGAGTGCAAAAGCCGCCTCGGCTCCGCCATAGACATAAAATTTTCGTAAATCCCCAATTTTAATTCCTACTGGTACACCCAAGGCATATACTCGTTGTTTGTATTTGAACTCATCCGTTTTGATTGTACCTACTATTTTTTCTTCAGTTATCATACCGATATTCGTTAGATTTAAACCAGCGAATAACCCAAGATGATCTCCTAAATCAACATTGGCATTGGTGCCAATGTTGAAAAACATGGTAAAGCGTGGAATAGATGACACTTCTTGGCCACTGCGACTCACTTGTGCAAAAGATAGCAAGCTCGCATTGCCACCTTTGCTGTAATAAATTTTTGACTTATTTGCTTCGTGTGCATTGTAATCATCTTGTGCCAATAAATTGAAGGAAGCTAAGGCTGCGATAGTAAAAAGGATTGTTTTCATGGCTGATATTTGTTTAGTTTAAGATTTAAATTCAAAAACAAGATGCAGTATAAATACCAAAGAGTTGTAAGGTTGGGATAAGCGGCAAAATAGAATAGATAAATGGTAACAATCCTATAGATTTACTAAATTCAAATCAAGATAATTAGAATATAAATCAAGTTAATAAAGAATAGGTTTGTTAATTTTAAATAGTCTTATTTTTGCGACCCATTTTGATAAAGTAGTGAAGGGTTAACACATACGACATTACAGACATTTACGGCTTAAAAGACAAGCAGTACACGTTTGATTTTGAGTCAGGCAGTGAGTTTTTTGAAGAACTGGAGCAATCGTTGATTGAGAAGGGCTATTTCAAAACACATTTGAAAATTGACAAATCAGCAACGATGATGTTGTTGGACTTCGATATAGAAGGGCACGTCGAACTGATTTGCGACCGCAGTTTAGATATCTTTGAAGAACCTATTGCTATTCAGGAACGGCTGATTTTAAAGTTTGGCGACCATGATGAGCAGTTAGCTGATAACATCGAGCTTATTCGTCAAGATGCTATACGTATCAATGTTGCCAGTTATATTTTTGAGTATATAGCTTTAGCCTTACCAATGAAAAAGCTCCACCCTCGATTTCGAACAAACGAAGAGGAAATAAATGAAAAGGAGGAGAGCGTTTTAATTTATCAAACGTCGATAGAGCCAGATATCAGTGCATCTGATGAAGAAAATACAACATGGGCTGCATTGTTAAAATTAAAAGGTAAAGAATAATTTGAAGTAATATTAATAATTTGATAACGAATAACTAATAACGACATAAAGCAATGGCACATCCCAAACGAAGACACTCAAGCACCCGCCGTGATAAGCGCCGCACACACGATGCACTTACTGGCAAAGCCCTATCTACTGACCCTACCACTGGCGAAGTACATGTAATGCACCGAGCCCATGTATTTGAAGGTAACTTAGTTTATAAGGGGAAAGTTGTGATAGAAGGTTACAAAGCCTAAATCATAAAGTCTTGTATATGAAAGCATTTCGTCACAACTTGCATAGAAAGTTGTGACGAAATGCTTTTTTAGTGTACTATATATACTATTTTTACAGCCTCTTAATACCCAATATCTCCAAAAACTGATGAAAATAGGAATAGACGCAATGGGGGGGGATTTTGCTCCCGAGGCAATCGTAGAAGGAGTTGTCTTGGCGGCTTCAGACTTGCCTCGAAATATCCATATTGTACTAATAGGGAAACAAGAAATCATAGCTGATTTACTTCAGGAGTATAATTATCAAGGTTCTCAAATCGAGATAGTTCATGCCCCAGAAGTCGTGGAAATGGGTGAGCATCCTACAAAGGCACTATCTCAAAAGCCTCATTCGAGTATTTCAATCGGTTTTAAATTATTGAAAGAGAAACAGATAGATATTTTTTGTGGGGCAGGTAATACAGGAGCGATGCACGTAGGAGCTTTGTTTAGCATCAAAGCCATAGAAGGAATTATTCGTCCAGCCATTGTTGGATTTGTTCCTCAAAAAAAAGGAAATAACGCTATTATGCTTGATATAGGTGCTAACGCCGACTGTAAACCTGAAGTACTGGAACAATTCGGTGTAATAGGTTCTATCTTTGCCCAACATACCTTTGGAATTGACCGGCCTCGAATTGCATTGATGAATATTGGTGAAGAAGAGCAAAAAGGATCTGTAGTAGTTCAGGCAGCCCATCAACTTCTAAAAGATAATACAAAGATCCATTTTATTGGTAATATAGAAGGTGGAGATTTGTTTGACGATAAGGCAGATGTGATTGTAACAGACGGATTTACAGGTAATACCTTATTCAAATTAGCTGAATCTTTTTATGAATTGGCTAAAGAAAGAGGCATTAAGGACGATATTATAGACAAAATGAATTATGAGGCGGTAGGAGGAAGTACGATTGTGGGTGTAAATGGAAATGTGATGATTGCGCATGGAATTTCCTCTGCTATTGCTATTAAAAACATGATTACTTGGGCTCGTAAACAAGTCGAGACTCAAGCGTACATTCAGATTGCCAAAGCACTTAGCTAATGGCGTTGGATAGTTGAAGTGTACACCTGAAAAAAGGTGCTATTGCCAACCTATAAGAAGTTAAAGAATGAGTCAAATTCGCGCTGCTATTACGGGTATCCATGGATATGTCCCCGATTATGTTTTGACTAATGCCGAGTTGGAAAAGATGGTTGAAACCAATGACGAATGGATTCTCTCTCGTACAGGCATCAAAGAGCGGCATATCCTCAAAGGAGAGGGACTTGGTACCTCTGGCAGCTAAAGCAGTCAAGGGCCTTCTCTCGAAAAACCCATACTCCTTCAGACCAAATAGATTTGTTGATTTGTGCCACTACCACTCCAGATTATATCTTTCCAAGTACTGCCAATCTCATTCATGCGATATGGTAGGCATTAAATCTATTGGAAGTTTTGATATTCAGGCGGCATGCTCGGGCTTTGTATATGCTCTAACGGTTGGTCACAATTTATAGAAACAGGAAAGTACAAAAAAGTAATTGTAGTAGGAGCAGATAAAATGTCAGCCATTGTTGATTATACAGATCGTACTACTTGTGTGTGCTCTTTGGTGATGGAGCGGAGCTGTATTGAGTTAGAACCCAGTACCAAAGGTTTTGGTATTATAGACAGTATCATTAAATCAGATGGCTCGGGGCAGCCGTACTTGCACCAAAAAGCAGGGGGCAGCCGTTATCCACCTACCCATGAAACCGTTGAAAACGGCAACATTATGCCTATCAAGATGGGCTATCAGTTTTAAGTTTGCAGTAACAAACATGGCCGATGTGGCTGCCGAGATTATGGAAAAACCATCTTACGGTAATGATTTTAGTGGTTAGTACCCCACCAAGCCAATAAACGCATCATCTCAGCCACTGCTAAACGTATGGAGGTAGGCATGGAAAAAGTAATGCTTAACATACAAAAATATGGCAATACTACTGCCGCTACTATTCCGCTATGTTTATGGGACTATGAAGCACAACTCAAAAAAGGAGATAATCTCATATTAGCAGCTTTTGGAGGAGGCTTACTTCTCGGGGCTGTATATTTAAAATGGGGATATTAAAAGGTATATTTAAAATCATAAAAACTAATATTTTTGAACCAGTAAAAGGCAAAAATGCCTTAAAAATTAACAAAACATGGCAACAACTGCAGATATCCGCAATGGATTAGTGATTAACTTTAACAATGATTTATTCCAAATTATCGAATTTCAACATGTAAAGTTGTGGCAAGTGCAGCCTTTGTACGTACCAAAATTAAAAGCCTTACCAGCGGAAAAGTCTTAGATAATACCTTCAACTCAGGAGTGGCTATTTATCCGGTACGGGTAGAACGCCGTGAGTTTCAATTCTCTTATACAAAGATGAGGTGGGTTTCAACTTTATGGATACCCAAAATTTTGAACAAATTTCTATTGATGAAAAATTGGTAGAAGGAGCCGATTTAATGAAAGAGGCAGCTGGTAGAAATTTTATTGAATACCGAAAATGAAGCACCACACCTGTGAACTGCCTGATGTAGTGGAACTCGTATGGGTATATATGCGGAGCCAGGCATCAAAGGCGATACGGCCAATAACCCCCGTAAAGCCGTAGAAGTCGAAACAGGAGCCCGTATTATGGTCCCTATGTTTATTGAGCAAGGCGATAAACCTGCATCAAACAGCTACTAAAGAGTATGTAGAAAGGGTAAAATAAGACCAAGGGTTACTACAACAAAAACCTAACTTCAACTAAATATGGAAATCAAAGACATTCAGAAACTACTTGACTTTATCGCTCATTCAAGTTTGGACGAAGTAAACATCGAAACGAGTGATTTTAAAGTAAGCGTAAAGCGCAACGCAGTGGGCAATCTTGTAGCTGTTTCAGCCCCAGTGCCAGCGGTTGTTTCAGCCCCAATACCTACTCCTCCGCCAGCAGTGGCTACACCTGCGCCAGTTGCTGCCGCGCCTGCCCCCAAAGCCGAAGCATCTAATTTACTTACTATCAAGTCGCCAATGATTGGTACATTCTATCGTTCTGGTGGACCAGATAAACCCTCTTTTATAGAAGTAGGAGATGAGATAACTACTGGAAAAGTAGGTATGTATCGTTGAAGCCATGAAGTTATTCAACGAAATTGAGTCTGAAATCTCTGGGCGCGTCGTGAAAGTTTTGGTTGAAAATGCTACTCCTGTAGAGTATGACCAACCTTTGTTTTTGGTAGAACCAATTTAGTTTGCTGCCCAAAGATAGTCATGGGACGCAAAAGATTCACTTGAATAGCACATGACAACCTAATGGCACATAGTAGATGATTATTTAATGACTCGTAACTTATGTTTAAAAAAATACTTATTGCCATCAAAGAGATAGCCTTGCGGATTATTCGTACATGCCGTGAGATGGGTGTCTCAAACAGTAGCTGTTTGTTCTAATGCCGACCGCGATAGGCCATATGTGCGCTTGGTTGATGAAGTTGCTTGCATAGGCCCGCCACCGAGCCGTCAATCTTATTTGAGTATCCCCAGTATTATTTCGGCCGCCGAAATCACCAATGCCGATGCCATACATCCTGGCTATGGATTTTTGTCAGAAAATGCCGAATTCTCGCGAATTTGTGCCGAATATGGCATCAAATTTATTGGAGCTACTGCCGAACAAATCAACTTCATGGGCGACAAAGCCACCGCCAAAGCCACCATGAAAGAAGCGGGCGTACCTGTCATTCCAGGATCAGAAGGATTGTTAGAATCCGTAGAAGAAGGAAAAAGGTTGGCCAAAGAGATTGGCTATCCTGTCATTGTGAAAGCAACCGCAGGAGGAGGAGGGCGTGGAATGAGGATTATTAAAGATGAAAGCGAGTTTCAAAAGGCATGGGATGATGCCAAAATGGAATCAGGCGCCGCCTTTGGTAATGATGGACTTTACTTAGAAAAGTTTGTAGAAGAGCCGCGCCATATCGAAATTCAGGTGGTTGGTGATCAATATGGCAAAGTTTGCCACCTTTCCGAACGTGATTGCTCCATCCAACGCCGTCATCAGAAATTAGTAGAAGAAACCCCCTCACCCATACTAACCCCCGAACTTCGTGAACGTATGGGACAGGCGGCCATCAAAGGAGCTTCTGCCATTGCTTATGAAGGTGCTGGCACCATTGAGTTTTTGGTGGATAAATATGGTGATTTTTACTTTATGGAAATGAATACTGTATTCAGGTAGAGCACCCCATTACAGAAGAAGTAACCGATTTTGATTTAATTAAAGAGCAAATCAAAGTAGCTGCAGGCCAACCAATTTCGGGACAAAACTATACGCCGAAACTATACGCCATGGAGTGCCGAATCAATGCCGAAGATCCCGCCAACAATTTTAGACCAAGCCCAGGGAAAATTACTCAACTCCATCGAGGGCATGGGGTTAGAATAGATAGCCACGTATATGCAGGCTATACTATCCCACCTAATTATGACTCCATGATTGCCAAAGTCATTGTCAGTGGGCAATCTCGCGCTGAAGTAATGACAAGAATGAAACGCGCTTCAAGAATTTGTTATTGAAGGTATCAAAACAACCATTCCGTTCCATATTCGCCTCATGGACGATGCTGGATTCCAGTCGGGTATGTTTACAACCAAGTACTTAGGAATCATTTGATTTTAGTGGCTTGTAGTATATCCAAATTTTTAAATTTCACTAAATACAACAAGCAGGCTTCAAAGTCTGCTTGTTGTGTTAACTACTTTTTTGTAAGAAAATATCGGTAAAAAAAGCCTACTTAATTTAGACTTTACAGGTATCTTTTGTTCAATCTAATCTTTACTTTTGGTACTAATGGCATCCAATACCAGTCGTCCCTCCTAAGCAATCGTTAGCAGCTATTATTGCCGCATCATCCGTAGGTACTATGATTGAATGGTACGATTTCTACATCTTCGGAAGTTTAGCTACCATTATTGCTACCAAATTTTTCCCATCAGGCAACTCTACCGCCGCTTTTCTCTCCACTTTGGCCACTTTGGCAAGCAGGCTTTGTAGTACGTCCTTTTGGAGCTATTTTCTTTGGCCGCTTAGGCGACTTGATTGGCCGTAAATATACGTTTATGGTTACACTTCTGCTGATGGGGGGCGCTACTTTTATGATTGGATTGATTCCAAGCTATGAAACCATTGGTTTTTTTGCACCAGCATTGGTGCTATTGCTGCGCTTACTCCAAGGCTTGGCCTTGGGAGGGGAGTATGGCGGTGCTGCCACTTATGTGGCCGAACACTCCCCCGCCCATCAACGCGGTTTTTGGACTTCATGGATTCAAATTACGGCAACGGCTGGGTTATTTGTGTCATTGATAGTGATTCAATTAACCCAAAATAGCATGTCAAAAGAAACATTTGCCGAGTGGGGTTGGCGAGTGCCATTTTTAGTATCTATCATCATGGTCTATGTGTCGGTCTTGATTCGGAAAAATATGCACGAATCGCCGCTGTTTGCTAAAGCCAAAGCCGAAGGTAAGACCTCTACCAATCCGCTCAAAGAATCGTTTGGCAATCGTTATAACTTCAAATTTGTACTTTTGGCGCTATTGGGGGCTACGATGGGGCAAGGGGTTGTGTGGTACACAGGGCAATTTTATGCCTTGAGTTTCCACAAAATATGAACATAGACTTGCAGCAGTCTAATGAACTTATGACATATGCGCTTATGCTGGCAACCCCTTTTTGTATTCTTTGGCTGGCTTTCAGATAAAGTGGGTCGAAAAAGTATTATGCTTGCAGGGATGTTGATTGCGATATTGTCGTATAGGACTATCTATGAGAAGATGTACCAGACTACCAATGTTGAAAATAAAACTGAACTCACAGAAAAAACCACCGTGGATACGGTATATAGTTGGGTAGAAAAGGAAGGAGCGGATACAAAAGATTCGCTTATTACCACCACAACCAAAAAAGAATATGCAGATGGAACGAAGTATGAGGAGAAAAAAACAACCACGGTTTTGGCGGATATATCGGCTTCTGTTGTTAAGCCAGAAATGAGGAAAACCGTAATCATCAACAACGGCGATAAATGGTCGCTGATTTGGTTAGTATTTATTCAGGTGATTTTTGTTACTATGGTCTATGGCCCTATTGCGGCTTTTTTGGTCGAAATGTTTCCTACTCGAATTCGTTATACGTCTATGTCATTGCCGTATCATGTAGGCAATGGCGTATTTGGCGGGTTGCTGCCGACCATTGCCACAGCATTGGTAGCTTCGGCAGGAATGGCCAATGAAGAAGCCAAAGAGGCTGGAACGACCCTGCCCTATGAAGCACCTTATTTGGAAGGACTTTGGTATCCTATCGTGATTGCTGGCATCTGTTTTGTGATTGGACTATTGTATATTAATAGCAAAGACCGTAAAATTGAAGATTAAACCGATAAATAGATGAATTAAGATTTATTCAAGTCGAACAAAATGGACTTTAAAATTAAAATAAGATGAACTTAATCAAAAAATACGCGGGTATTATTTGGCTATTAGCTGGAGTAGCGGCAGGCTATTATTTATTGATAGAGCAAGCATTTCCTAAATTTGGGACAGGCAAAGCAGAAGATTTAATTCCAGCACTTATTTATACTTTTATACTTTGCCCGCTCATTGTAGGAAGTTTACTTACATTTGGTTTATATGCCCTCAAAGGCGAATACAATATCGAATCATAGTTTCTTGTATTCTTTAATCATTCTAAAAATGAAAATCAGAACTTTTGAAGATTATCAAATAGCTTATCAGCAGAGTATAGAAGACCCTGAAGGTTTTTGGGCGGAAATAGCCCAAGAATTTAAGTGGTATAAACCTTGGAAAAAAGTATTGGAATGGGATTTTACAGCCCCAGATATTCAGTGGTTTGTAGGAGGAAAGACCAATATTGCTGTCAATGCGCTCGATCGGCATCTGCGCGAATTAGGCAATCATCCCGCGATTATCTGGGAACCCAACGACCCTTCAGAACCGAGCGTCACGTTGACCTATAAAATGCTGCATGATCAAGTGTGTCGTTTTGCTAATGTGCTCAAACGCAATGATGTGCAGAAAGGCGACCGAGTGTGTATTTACCTTCCTATGGTTCCAGAAGCAGCCATTGCTATTTTGGCTTGTGCACGTATTGGTGCAATCCATTCAGTGGTTTTTGGTGGATTTTCCGCTCAGTCGCTTACCGACCGCATCAATGACTCCAACTGTAAGGTAATTGTTACCTCTGATGGTGCAGCACGAGGCAATAAAAACATCCCTATGAAAGATACTGTGGATGATGCCCTCATTGCTTGCCCTTCAGTGCAGAAAGTAATTGTATTGACACACACTCGTACGCCTATTTCGATGATCAAGGGCCGTGATGTGTGGTGGGAAAGTGAGATGAAACAAGTAACCTCTGACTGTCCTGCTGAAATGATGGATTCGGAAGACCCGCTGTTTATTCTTTATACTTCTGGTAGTACAGGCAAGCCAAAGGGAGTAGTACATACTACAGGAGGTTATATGGTTTACTCGGCTTACACCTTTCAGAATGTATTTCAGTATGAAAAAGACCAAGTATTTTTTTGTACAGCAGATGTAGGTTGGATTACTGGGCATAGCTATATTGTCTATGGACCGCTCCTAAGTGGGGCTACATCATTGATGTTTGAAGGGATTCCTACTTATCCCGATGCAGGACGTTTTTGGGATATTGTAGCCCGTCATAAAGTAGATATTCTCTATACCGCTCCTACGGCTATTCGCTCATTGATGGGCTTTGGATTGAAATATGTGGAGGGAAAAGACCTGAGTTCGCTCAAGGTGCTGGGTTCGGTAGGAGAGCCTATCAATGAAGAAGCTTGGAACTGGTATAATGAATATATTGGCAAAGGACGCTGCCCGATTGTAGATACATGGTGGCAAACAGAAACAGGGGGTATGTTGATTTCGCCTATTGCAGGGGTAACAAAAACAAAGCCAACCTATGCTACTCTTCCTCTGCCAGGGGTTCAGCCTATTTTGGTGGATGAGTCAGGTAATGAAATCGAAGGAAATGGGGTCAGTGGTAATCTTTGTATTAAATTTCTTGGCCGTCTATTCTTCGGACTACTTAGCGATCACGAGCGTTGTCGTCAAACCTATTTCTCTACTTATCCAGGTCGCTATTTTACTGAGACGGTTGCCTGCGCGATGAAGATGGCTATTATCGAATTACGGGCCGCGTAGATGATGTATTGAATGTGTCGGGGCACAGAATCGGTACGGCAGAGGTCGAAAATGCCATCAATATGCACGCCGATGTCATCGAGAGTGCCGTAGTGGGCTATCCGCATGACATAAAGGGGCAAGGAATCTATGCTTTTGTGATTTGCGAAAACACATTAGACGACGAAGAACTATCGCGCAAAGATATCTTAGCTACCGTATCGCGAATTATTGGCCCTATTGCGAAACCCGATAAAATTCAGTTTGTACGGGGTTTGCCTAAAACACGATCTGGCAAAATCATGCGGCGTATTTTGCGTAAAATAGCCGAAGGCGATACCTCAATTTGGGAGAGATACAACCACGCTGCTCGACCCACAGGTAGTAGAAGAGATAAAAGAAGGCGATGTAACTAAAAACTCCCTACCAATCGAAAAGTAAGGTCTGACTTCGCCAAGATGATTGACAGCATAATTGATGCGTCTCACAAAAATTATACCACATCACATCTAAGCCGACTCCCGCGCCGTATAGAGAACGGTTGGCGAGTCGGCTATTATTAAATTCGGTATACTGATTACGCACATAGCCAAAGTCGGCATAGATATTGGGATAAATGGCCAGTGGAAAGGTGTTAAACTGCCGCATTTTGATAAACCTACTGAGATTGAAAGTACGATTGAGTAATTGAAATCGAAGATTATTTTAACAGCCAAAATGCTGCCCATCAATGACATACAATTCATAGCCCCTCACTAAGTCAGTTCCATAACCTAAGCCACGGGTCTGTAAAAAAGGCTGAAGGGCAGGTGTTGAAATTTTGACTTTGGTACTAAAACTAAAAAAAAGCTGTTTGGCCAAAGGCACATAACGCCCATAACTCGTGGCATCCCATTGCTTTACGTCGTCGCCATGGGTAAAACCCCGTTTTAGTGATACCAAAAGTGGCGTAAAACCCTCGCAAGGGATACTGCACACGGTCGCGGCGGTCGAAAGCATACCCATAACTTAGCTGAAAGTAATGCTGATTAGTATTACCACTTAATAGATAGCGCGGATTAAGTCGTGCAATAGTATCGGCCACTTGTGTATGCGAATATTGGAGTGTGAGCGAATGAAAGCCATAAAACTGTGGCCGGTAAGTAAAAGAAACATATGGGGAGATACGCTCGCGGTTACGGGTTTCGCTTGGTAAAAACTGAAGTTTGTCTGCATTGGTACGATAACCAAGGGTTCGATTAGTCAGTCTAACAATGCCCACAGTCATGCCTAATTTTTGCTTTTTGCCCAAATAGGGCGTAGAATAGTAAATATCTAATCTTGGAATAAACCCAAACTCTGCGCGTATTCGGAGGCGGTCATTGTTGCCCGTCAGGTTTTGGTGTAGGGTGTAGAGACCGTAGTTGATTCGGCCAAAGTCGCGACCACGTTCGTACCACCATTCATTGAAGTTGCGGTCGGCAAGTTCAAATACAGGAAAAGCCAGTAAATACCATTGTTCTTTTACCGCTACCTCAAGGTCAATAGTTTTGGGATAAGCTACTATTTGTCCATCGTTCGTATAAAAAGATAAGTTCGTTGTATCAGCAACAAGCTGCTTTTTCAAGGCTACGGTTACAAAGAGGTTGGTATTCGTGATTTTACGACGATCGTATTCGAGTAAAGAATCTAATTGTTGGAATGTCAGCGTATCCCCTGCATGCACGTCCATTTCACGGCGAATAATACGATCACGTGTACGAAAATTCCCCGAAAGAGTCACCTGTCGTACTACTACTTTTTGAGTGGTATCGGTAGGAACTCCAGCCTGTGAAAGCCAAAAAGTACTAAAAATAGAAAGGAGGAGCATAGTTATTCAATAAACCCATATTTTGCTTTTGCTTGTGCTCGCGACATGGCGTTGAAATGCCACCATTCTGTCTGAATAGACGTAAAACCCGCTTTTGTCATTACGCGCCGCAGTAGTTGTCGATTTTCTATTTGTTGGCGTGTTAGTTTCCCAGCTTTCAGCATGGCGACTTCTCGGCGTGGCTCGGCCAGTTGGCCAAAAAAATCAAATTCAGTACCCATATCTAATACTTTTCCTTGCTTATCAACGATGGTCAAGTCAACCGCACAGCCAAAATTATGAATAGAACCAATAGCAGGGTCGGCCACAAAATCTTCACGGCGATTGTAGGGTAAGTGACTCATGCGTTGCCAAAAAATCTTAGTAACACTTCGGGGGCGTGCGCCATCATAAACCAAAAGTGTATAGTTCGGTTGTTCTTTTTTCAAAAACTGATTGGCTCTAATGAGTTTATTGGCTGCCATAGGTTGAAGATAAGCCCGTTCCAAATCGCCATATACATCTTCTTTGATAAAATTGTCGGTCGTAGAGTACTTTAGGTCAACTTGAATGGTCGGATCTAATTGTTGAACATCTACTAAACCATGTTTAATAAACTTTTGCTCAAGACTCGCCGTATTTTTTTGGGCATATACATTGATTGAAAAGAAAATAAGTAATTCTAAAAAATAGGTTTTTTTACAAGTAAAAATCATGAATGTAGCTTTGTTTAAAGAAGCGTTCAGCATTTATATTCGCCAATAGCCCAAACGTACTTTATTAACGTATTGATATTGTAGATGTTCTCTTTTTAGATGTATTAAGTATCAAAAATAAGGATAGTTTAGTCAAAACCTTCAAAAAACTATTTTATATAACGGTAACTATCCCCCTGTTGGATGCTTTAATAGTAGTCTATTCAAAATCAATCAAAAATATTCATATCAATGAAATCAACCGAAAAAAAAATGAGCGTTTCAAGGCGAGATTTTGTACAAAAAGGTGCAGTGGCGGTAGGTAGTTTTTTTATTGTACCTCGCCATGTAATTGGCAAAGGATTTACGGCCCCTTCTGATAAACTTAATCTTGCTGCAATCGGAGCAGGGGGTAAGGGTACAAGCGATATTTTCAACGCTTCTAATAATGGAGTGAACAATGTCGTGGCTCTCTGTGATGTAGATTATAAACAAGCCGCCAAATCTATTGAGCGTTTCCCTAATGCAGTTAAATATAAAGACTGGCGCGAAATGTTTGAGAAAGAAGGTAAAAACATTGATGCTGTTACGATTTCTACACCCGATCATAATCACGCGTTGATTGCCATGGCTGCTATGCAGTTAGGAAAACATGTGTATGTACAAAAGCCACTTACACATAATATTTACGAAGCCAGGATGCTGACCGAAGCGGCTCGCAAGTACAAGGTAGTGTCGCAGATGGGAAATCAAGGGGCCTCAAACCCTGCTCAACTTCAAATGGTAGAGTGGTTTAATAAAGGTTTGGTAGGGCCTGTACATACGGTACAAATCTGGACTAATCGACCTGTATGGCCTCAGGGGATTCCGACTCCTACTGGCAAACCTAATATGCCCGAAGGCATTGCATGGGAACAATGGGTGGGCCCAGCCGAATGGGTGGACTATCACCCAGGCTATCACCCCTTCAAATGGCGTGGCTGGTGGAATTTTGGTACAGGAGCATTGGGCGATATTGGCTGCCATACCATTGATACGCCTTTTCGTGTATTGGGTCTTAACTATCCTACCGAAGTAGAATGTAGTGTAGGTGCGGTGTTTATTAAAGATTGGCAGCCCGAATATATCCCCGAAGGTTGCCCTCCGTCGTCGTCGGTGGAGATTAAATTCCCTGCAACTGCGAAGAATAAGACCGAAATGAAGATGATTTGGATGGATGGAGGTTTGCGGCCCTTCCACCCCGATTGGATTCCAGCAAGCGAGCCGCTCAGTACAGATGGTAACGGAGCAAATGGAGTGCTTATGATTGGCTCAAAAGGAATCATCGCCTGCGATATGTACGGTAACAATCCTAAGATTTACTATAAAAATGGAGATAAAGTCGAAATGGCCAAAGATAGTAAGTATGCCGCGCCTGTCAATATGCCTGAGTTTGGTCATCAGGTACACTGGACAGAGGCTTGTAAGGCAGGTTTTGGAAGCGACAAGCACAAAGGCTTAACGTCATCTTTTGATTATTCTGGGCCATTGACCGAAACCGTGCTGATGGGGAATTTGGCTATTCGTAGCTATATGCTTCGTCAACCTAAAGGCAATAGCTTTGAGTTCTACGGTCGTAAGAAACTCTTGTGGGATGGCACAAATATGAAAATTACTAACTTAGAAGATGCCAATCAGTTTGTGAAACGTCAATACCGTGATGGTTGGAAATTTGTATAAAATATAAAACCTCCATGCGGGGTAATTTTATCTATCATAGCGCCGCAAAATTTTGCGGCGCTATGTTTTTTTACCCTTTCATGGTAATGCGTGAACGAGCACACACCCCACCAACAGGTGGATTAAACTTAGAAACGCTCACTTTTACTGTTTTTACTTCTGGGTATGCTTTTCGGATTCCTTCAACAATTTTATAGGCAATGTGTTCAAGAAAACGGCTCGGGTTTTTCATCGCATTGGCCACTTCTTGATAAACCACTTCATAGTTTACAGTATCGCGCAAACGATCGTGTTTGGCTGCCTCCAAAAAATCGGTGGTGATGACAACATCTATTGAAAATTTATTGCCAATTTTCTGTTCTTCGTCTGAAGTGCCGTGATAGGCGAAAAACTCTATTCCTTCGAGTGAAACGGTATTCAAGCAGTAAGTATAATTATAAAGATGATTGAATGAAGTAATAAGAAAAACTGTGGCTTCTATATTTGATCAAAGAAAGAGCCTTCTTCTGATTCTTTTTTTTCATTTTCTTTGTGCGTCTCTTCATCGTCGATTTCGTCTTCAGCATCTTTATCAACACTATCTTCATGGAGTTTTATTTCTGTAACAGGAGTTACTGCAACGAGATTGTTTTCGGAGGTTTGTATATCTTCCTCTGGTGTCGCTGTCACCTTTTGTGCTTCTTCTGTAAGCTTTTCTGCTTCCAAACGTGCTTGGTGTGAGTCTTCAGCTATTTGCAGGGCATCGTCTATTTGTGTCTTGAGACCATCCAGTTTTTCTTTAATAGTATTTTGAGAAAATTTCTTTTCAAATCGTTCGATACTATCAAAGGTATTATTGGCCAATGTTTTGAGCTGAACTACTAAATTGTCACGGTATTTCTCCATGGCTTTAAAGTCACGTTCATGACCTTTAAACTCACCTATGATTTCTTCTCTGACGTATTTAGCCTGATTTTCAGCATCTATCACAAGCATGTTAGATTTTTTGCGTGCTTCATTGATTAACTCTTCTCCCTTTAAACGAGCTTCCTCAATATATTGCTCTGCGGCTACTTTAGCTTGTTCGGTCATCTGCGTACTGGTATCTTCAGCAGTTTTAAACATTCGGAACATAGTAAGTTCCACTTCTCGCAGCTTATTCAAATCTTTTTCAGCAATTTCCAATTGCATCTTGAGCATTTTATTTTCGTTCAATACACGCTCCCATTCATTGGATAACGATGTTAAAAAAGCTCCTACTTCCTCCACGTCATACCCACGTAAGCCTCGTTGAAAAGTATGTTGACGAATCTCAATTGGCGTAATTTTCATTTGCTTATTTAGGTTATATGCCTGATAATTAGGTTTAAAATTAAGAAAAAACAGCTAAATCACTGTTCTTTTAACGAAAAATTGCTGCTTAACCATTTTTTTCTTTGTAAAATGGCTCGTTCATTCTCTAATTCTTGTAATTGAACAGTGCCATCAGAGAAAGTAGTCATTTGTAAGCCAACCCAATTGAGGGCGTAATTAAGGTGATTTTCAAGGGGCGTTTTACTTAAAATACAATCATTCCAATACCATGGCAAGGCTTGTCCTGCTACTTCTTCTACTACAGATTGGTAATCTTGCATAGAATATCCCACAAAAGGTATGCCAAAACGAACCCATAGCAAACGCATCACATCATCTAATGAGCGTTGATGCTGGTGTATTCTTCTGATGGTCAAGTCTAATATTAAAGCAACAAGCGCTCCCTTCTGATATACCGATACTTTACGCTGAGGAATGCCTTTTTCATACCCATCTAACCATAAATCCCAGGAAGACTCTACCAAAGATTGTTCAGCTTTTCCATTATGCTCAAAATGCCGTTTCATGTAAACTTGTAATTCGCGGTAGTAGTCGGCATCATTAAATACATCAGCACGCCGTAAAAACAAATCTCCATAGTAGGTAGTAACTCCTTCAACGACAAAGCAAGTTGGGAAATAGTTTTCTTTGGTAAAATCGTAAGGTAAAAGTTCCTTGGGTCGAATCCGAATGACGTTCCAAGCATGAAACAACTCATGTGAACTTACTCCTAACAAATCGGTGTAAAGCCCCTCGCCTTCGTCGTCTGGGCCGAGTACTATCATAGTAGAGTGACGGTGTTCTACACCATGGTAATAAGGTGTTGGTAAAATAAGGTTCAAAAAATGATATTCAGATTCAGGAAAACTACCCATTGTAGTAATTTGTGATCTTGAGAATTTCTCAAAATCTATCAGTATTTTTTGCCAATCAGGCTTTATATTACCTTGCATCCAGACATAAAATTGAGTATCATCGACTTGATAAGTACGACATTGTAAGGTGGCAGAGGCAATAAGTGGGCTATCAACCAACTCGTAATAATCTTGGGCAATTAAGGTTTTTTTTTTGTTTTTTTGCAAACCACAGGCTATCTGAAAATCATCAGGTATATCGAGGGATAAGGTACAAGGTTCATTTAAAAGGTCTTCGGCATATACACAGAGATTAATCGGGTTTATATACCAAAATTCATTAGAAATATAGCTACTCCCTGCGTTTTGGGTATTGGCATAATAATTATAACGGACGATAATCTCATTGACTCCCTTTGTTTGAATGAGCCAACGATCTTTTGTTATTTTATTAAAGGGAAGTGGATTGTTGTTTACATCAAAAACATGGAATTTCTGAATATTTTTAGCAAAGTTCTGTATTTCATAACGCCCAGGTCGCCAAGCAGGTAATTGAATTTCGACTTTATCTTTCAACTGAGTTTTGAAGCGACATTCAACATTGAAAAAATGGCTCTCGGATGGGTCTGCGAAAAGGCGATATTCCATACAGAAAAGATTTAGGTTTAAAGTGGATGGGCTTTGCAAAATAAACTATTTGACCTACTTAAATTTAAAGAACAAGAAGTATTGGCACAAATACTATCTCTTTCTTGCCTAATTAGTATGTTTTTTGAGTGCTTTATGGAAAAATGGCCACGAGAACTAAACAAATGCTTTATTTTTTAGAAATCCTATCAACTTATCGAATGCTTTAGCTCGATGGCTTATTTGACTCTTTTCTTCTAAAGTCATTTCGGCAAAAGTGCTATCGTAGCCTTCGGGCACAAAAATAGGGTCGTAACCAAAGCCTCCTTTGCCACGAGGAATGTGAAGTAAATGCCCCTTGACTATGCCCTCGAATTGCTCAGTTTGACCATCCAAAACAAGAGTAATAACGGTCTTAAACTGCGCGTTGCGGTCATTGGTTTGGTGCAGTTCTTCCAAAACTCTTTGAATATTAAGCTTATGGTCGCGAACGCCACTATAATAGGCTGAATGAACACCAGGTGCGCCATGAAGTGCATTTACTTCTAAACCTGAATCATCTGCAAAACATGAAATACCAAAGTGCTCCCAGATGTATTGTGCTTTTTGATGCGAATTACCTTCGATGGTATCAGTTGTTTCTGGGAGATCATTCTCACAGCCAATCTCTTTGAGTGTTTTGAGTTTGAAATTCTCTCCCAAAAGTGCCTTGATTTCTTCGAGCTTATGCGCATTGTTGGTAGCAAAACAAAGTTCTATCATTACATATTATACAATTAAAAAAAGAAAAGCGACTTAAAGTCGCTTTTCTTTATAAAAAATCTATTTACGCTTAGCCTCAATTTCAAAAATAAGTGGTGAATAGGCAGGAATTTTGTACTACTTCCTTGAACACCATAACCAAGTGCTGATGGAAAGATAACAATCGCTTTTTCTCCATAACGCAGTTTGGCAATACCGTCATTAAAACCTTTAACAACTCCCCCAGAGGCTGTACCATTGGGGTCTACTACGTTGACATCAATGGTGCCACTATCAAACTGTTTGCCATCGCGCACTCGGCGACCTGTATAGGTTACACTAACAGTGGTATTTAGCGCAATAGTCGCAGAGTCTGGATAGGCTTTAGTGCGTAAGAAACGAAGCCCATTTGTCTCGTTACGTTCTAATCCTTGAATCTTGTTGAGAGCTACATAGTCGTTGATTTGTTGCTCTTCTGTCCTGATTTTGAGTATTTCTAAATCATAACGAATAGGAATATACAGAGGGGCCAAAAGTGATACATCGTTGGTAGCTCGTAATGACCAAGGCACAAAAAGCGATATTTTGTCGCCTTCTCTCACTTTTTCTAAAGGAGTTGCCATGAGTTCTTCAAAAGAAGGAACAGGATTGAAACGATAAACCATTAACCCTGAAATATCCCGAGAATTGAAAGACCGGATAAAAACATCGTTTACGCCCACTTGACTACTGTCTACAATCACACCGTCTAAGCGTTTGGCAATATATCGAAAAGTAATTTCGTCACCCACTTGTGGTTTGGAAGCAGAAGCATTAGTGTTTTTAATAACATAATATAAACCTGAACACAGACTATCAGCTACAAGTTGATTCTTTGCTAAATAATCTCTTATCTCTGCTTTATTTTCGCGGGTTTTGCGATCTTGGTAAACGTCTTCTGTTTGCTGGCAAGCTACTATAGCTACAGTCATACCTGCCATTAACGATAATAATAACTTTCCCCTCATTCTTGTACGGTTGAGTGATTTGGATTGGGTATTGTTCGAGAATCTTAGCACGTCCTCTTAGCGACCACCTACTGACGGAGGGGCCTGTTGGCCAGGTTTTACATCAACAAGCTCAACCTCAAATACCAAAACAGCATTAGGAGGAATGGCACCAGGTGAACCAGCTTCTCCATATCCTAACGAAGAAGGAATGATAAACGTACTTTTACCGCCTTTTTTCATGTTCATAATACCCTCTTCCCAACCTGGAATAACCATCCCTTGGCCAATAGGGAAATCGATGGGCTTGCCGCCACTTTGAGGGTTCTTGTAAGAGCTGTCAAATTCTTTCCCATCCAACAACTTTCCTACATAATGAACAGATACCATGTTGCCAGCGGTAGGTTTTGTGCCTGTTCCCTCCTTCACTATCACGTAGTTGAGTCCTGAGGCTGTTTCAATGGTCGTTAATTTGTTTTTACTACGTAGTCGTCGATGATTTTAGCATCTTTTTTTACTTGACCTTCACGAGCCTCTGCTTGGGCTTTTTGAAACTCTTGCTCGTTTTGCACTTCCAAGACTTTTACTGTAAAAGTGATATCAGAACCCTTAGCAATACCAGGAGGTAGGGGTTGCATCATTTTTGAGAAAAGAGAATCGGCACTAATAAAAAATGAAGCACTGTCTTTTTTAGACAACATGGCCAAACCTTCTTCAAAACTACCCTTAAATGGGGGCACTTGAAGCATCATTTGCATAGGGCGGCCTTCTTTGTATGTATCTCGCAAAACAGAATCTTTACTGTTTTTCAGTACTAATTGAAAAGTCATAATATCGCCGACCTTAGGCTTACGACCATCATTTTTATCGTGAATTTGGTATTTTAAACCTGTGTCGCTGACACTTACGCGGCTATTGCAAGCACTTATTAAAACAGCAGTTGCAAAAATAGAAAGGGTTGATTTTAATTTCATGAAATGAGTGCTATTGCACAGTTTATTGTTATTCGATTATTGTGGTTGATTAGATATACTATTGACTAATTATTTTTCAACGTTTAAAAGTTCCTTTTCGTATTCGGGTAAAATAGATAAAAGCTGGTTTACGGTCTGTTCAAGCGTGGTATTGGTACGTCCTCCCGAGGCATTTTTGTGTCCCCCTCCCGAAAAATATTTGTGGGCTAATTCCCTCACGGAAAAATCATCAGCAGAGCGAAATGACATTTTTATTTCATCTCGTCTTTCGATTATTAGTACAGACATGACGACATTTTCAATAGAAAGACCGTAATTGACTATACCATCAGTATCCCCTATTGTGGATTCAAATCGTTTTAAGTCGTCCAAAGATAATACCATATAGGCTGTACGGTATTGTGGTAAAACAACCAACTTTTTGGATAATACAAACCCTAAAAGGCGTGTACGATTAAGCGTATTGTTATCAAAAATGGCACGATGTACGTCATTGACTTGTAGGCCAGTTTTCATTAGTTCGGCAACAGCCAAATGTACTTCGGCAGTGGTGTTTGCATGCCTAAAAGAGCCAGTATCTGTCATAATACCCGCATATAGGCATTTTGCTATGGATAAATCTACCAAATGGGCATCACCTAATTCTTTAATTATATCAAGTACAAATTGTGCTGTTGCTGCTTTGGAGGTGTCAGAGAAGGTAAAGTCGGCAAAATTTTCGGGCTCTAAATGATGGTCTATCAGTACTTTTAAGCCTGTGGCATCTTGCGCTAATGCACCTAAGCCTTTGATGCGATGTAGTGCGTTGAAGTCTAAACAACAAATTACTTCTGCTACATCAAGCAGTGCCTTTGAAGATGCTTGTGTTTGTTGACTTTCATCATAAGTGATTACTTCGGAGTAGTCGGGCATCCATCTTAAATTGGATGGACATTCATTTGGAATAATTACTTTGACGCTGTGCCCCTTCTTTTGAAGGTATATTTTCCAACCTAAGGAAGACCCAATGGCATCTGCATCGGGGTTTTGGTGGGTTAGGATTACCACCTGTTTTGGGGTTGAATTGATGAGCTCAAAAAAGGTGTTCCACTGTTGCATAGCCCGCAAAGTTAGTAAATTTCTTAAAAAAGACCTGACTCGTTTTCAAAACCTGTTAGGTCTGTGTAGCTTTGCGAGGTTTTTCTGTAAAAATCCTAAAGACTAATGTCGCTTAAAGAGTAAAAAAAGCCTTTTATGATAAAAATAAAATAGAGGTAAATCTAATCAGTTAAAAAAGATTTGTATCAATGACAACAAACAGAACATTCACAATGATTAAACCTGATGCTGTTGAGGCAGGGAACGCAAGGTGCTATTTTAAAATGATGGAAGAGGGTGGTTTCAGGATAGTGGCTTTGAAGAAAACACTATTAACCAAAGAGCGGGCTGGAGAGTTTTATGCTGTTCATGCTGCTCGGCCTTTTTATCAAGATTTGTGTACTTATATGTCGTCAGGTCCTATTTACGCGGCTATTTTAGAAAAAGAAAATGCTGTTCTTGATTTTCGTACCTTAATCGGAGCGACTAATCCAGCTCAAGCTGCCGAGGGTACAATTCGGAAATTGTTTGCTAAGTCCATAGAAGCCAATGCTGTTCATGGTTCAGATTCTGACGAAAATGCGGCTATTGAAGGCAATTTTTTCTTTTCCGTGACAGAGCGATTTTAAAATACGTAAATAGTATATCCTTTTGGGCTCCAAATTATTGGGGCTTTTTTTATGTCTTTTTTAATAACTTCTACAAAAAGTATATTTTTTTATAATAAATAAAAGCCAATTATTAGAGTTAGAAAAGGATTAAGTCTCCTTTGCAATGAATTGATATTTAGCAGATTAGTGAATTTATTCTTTCTAATTTATTGTATTGTTCTATTGTTCTACTTCTAAAACAGTATATTTTTTGGGGGATGGTCAAGATTTGGCATATTATTTGATAGTCAGAATTCTGTATCCCATTTAGTCTCTAAAGGTTTATACTAAAAATAAGAGGCTAGGTGGTATGCTATCTCATTATTCTTTTTTGGGTATCATCTAAATTCTCAACTATTATGCGCTCCAACAACTACAACCCCCCTCTTATGGGTGTGGTAAGTGAAAAAGGCCATGTCCAAAAAATATTGATTTGGACAAGCCTCAGCAATGGCTTCGTATTTTTATCCTTTTATCCGTTTTGGCCTTTATTTGTGGATTTACTCTCTTAAGTACTGGAAAGGCAATAGCTCAAACAATTGTAGGTTCGACTACTTCTGCTACAGGGTCTGGTTCTACAACATTAAGCTTTTCGCATACCCCAGGGGCAGGGGGAAATAAACTGCTACTTGTGGCAGTAGGTGTAGGATCCACAGTCGCAACTTTTCCTGTTGGTGATGACCCAACACCGCCTGCAATAACCTCAGTGACTTACAATGGTGTACCCATGAGCTTAGTGAAAGCAACGATTGGTTATGAGACACGCAGTAATTTGTATAGTTTGTTAAATCCTCCAGCAGGGCCTGCTAACGTGGTAATTACAGCAGCAAGTAGCCAAATAGCCAATGGAACACCTGCTCGTATTAATGGTTCAGCTACTACTTTTATCAATGTAAACCAAACTACACCGCTTGGAACACCTGTGAGTGTAGAGAGTAGTGCAAACTCAGGGACACTTGATCTTATTGTCTCGCCTACAAGCATAAATGATGTTGTGTTTTCTACAATGACTGTGGATGAAGGAGGTAGTATTCCAACAATTGCTATTGCAAATGGTCAAACGGCACTCTCTAACCAAAATGGATCAGCCACTTATACTGCGACGCACAGCGCTTCCAGCTATAAACCTGGGACAGGGAGCTCAGTAACCAGTACATATACCTTTACATCTCAAGATCACTCTGGTATTGCAGTGCTTGTCAGAGGAATAGCATGTACTTCGCCTAACTGTGGTACTGTAACATTAGTAAAAAACCCATAAAAAGTCATGAAAAAACTACTATACACCCTTTTCTTAGTAATCATAGGGCTGGTAAGTCCTGCGATTGTTTTTTCCCAAACCATAACTGGAACAGTTTTTCAGGACATTAATTTTAATGGTGTCAAAGATGCTACCGACCCAGGCGTAGCCAATGTAACCATAAGGGCATATAAAGATAGTGACCCTGTCAGTACACCTACGGCTACGGCCATTACTACATCGGCAGGTACATATACGCTTTCTGGGCTAATAACTGCTGTAAAATACCGTCTTGAGATTAGTAATCCAAATTCATGGTTGTTTGCTGGGCCTAATGGTACGGGAAGTCAAACTACAATAAGAATAGCTACCGCGGGTGCTACCAATATCAATTTTGGTTTGGTACAACCAACAGACTATTGCCAAGCGACACCTAATATTATTGTTCCTTGTTTTGTAAGCGGCAATCCACTTGGGGAGGAACAGGAGGGTCAGAAGATGCCTTAGTGAAATTTGGGTATAGTAATTCTGGCACTTCGCCTTCGCCTACACATTTGGAGGTAGCCAGTAAGATAGGAACAGTATGGGGTACAGCCTTTCAACGTGAAACTAAAGCGATTTTTTCTTCTGCTTTCCTCAAGCGACATAGTGGTATAGGGCCAGGGGCTTGGAGCTATTTACCGTACAGATGCTTCATCTTTTGGTTCTACGGTAGTATATGCAAACTTATCTTCTCTCGGTGTTACTTTGGCCTCATCTTCTGACCTTACTTATATTAATACTACAAGAAATGGCCAATTGCCCTCTGTTTCCACGAGTTCAAGCCAAGATGCCCAAGTAATGGGTTTGATAGGTAAGGTAGGTATGGGAGGCATGGATATGTCTATCAATGGAGATACGCTTTGGATTGTCAATTTATATGAGAAAAAACTTATTCGTATTCTATTGGACTTGTTTAGTTGAATTTTGTTCTTAAATTAATCAAACTTGATGCTAAATAAAGCCATGATTTGAAATTGTGGGCCTTATAATCAAAACGGATTAAAATTCGTTTGTAGGTGTCAACCACGCAAAAACGGTCTCTATTTTTTGCGAAAGCTGTAAATATATTCGCCCAAATACCTATATTCTTGTTCTATTTTTTAGAATTTCGTTTGTTTTTGGGAATATTGGCAATCATTTGGTATTTTGTTTCAATCGTTTCGATGAAACTGTTGGTGTCAAATCCAGCATCGGCATTTAGATGAGAGTTTTGTATGTTAATTTGGGCTTTTTTAAGTGCTTCGATAAGTATATCAATATTTTCAATTAACTCAAAACTATCATTGTGATTGCCACTTATACAATCCGAAATTGCTAAAATGTGATGATTATTATCACAAATAACTAAATTATTGGTCGTTTTGCACTTTTTGCGTTTTTGGTATTTAACTTTTTGTCCCCTTTTTTTGACGGTGTGTGTACCGTCTAATTGGATACATTCTAAGGCTAAACTGGCTTTCATTATTTGATGCGTACTCGAAAATAGTTTTCAAAACTTCCATCTGATGACCATTTAGCGTAGTGATAATAGATGTTTTGCCATGTAACTAATTGATTATCTGGCTTTAATGTGCGCCAAGAACAACCTGATTTGAGAACGTATAAAATCGTATTGAAAATAAAATGATAACTGACTTTTAGACGATTATTTAAGCTTATGGCTCAAATGAGGTAAAATATATTCGCCAAAATCATTCTCTGAAATGTAAACTGGTAGTTTGTTCATAGTAGCTTTTTGCAAAATTAATACTAATTCCAACTAAACAAGTCCATTAGGTAATCCTACAAAGCATCTCTCACAGCGGCAGATGTAACTCAATACTTAATTCCAGACCCAGGTTGTTCGTCGGGTTCTTGGAGACCATGGGCTGTTCGTTATGATAAAGGCAAAATTTATGTAGGAGGCGTATGTGATGCTGGTTCAGCTGGCGCACGGAGCAACTTACGCGCCTACGTCTATACTTTTAATCCTATTACTGGTGTTTTTAATAATACTCCGATTATTCAATATCCATTAGACTACACTAAAGGAGCGACACACACAGGAGATGCGGCTATTGGCAAAAACTGGGAACCATGGAGAGATACTTGGGCTGATATGTTCAAAGGAGGTGTACTTTCTGCTGGTACACGTACTGCACGTCCACAGCCGATTTTATCGGACATTGACTTTGATGAAAGTGGAAATATGCTCATGACCTTTACTGATCGTGGAGGCCACCAGCTTGGCGTTGGCCAGCAAGCTATTCCAGATGACGGTAAACGTTACAACGGCTATATCAGTGGCGATTTATTGATTTCAAAGAATAATGGAAATGGTACCTTTACTCTTGAAAGTAATGGGGCTATTTCTGGAAAAACAGGTAGTGGTGTTGGAAATGGGCAAGGGCCTGGGGGAGGAGAGTTTTTTGCCAATGACAACTATCCATCTTCTGGTTCTGCTATTCACTTGGAAACCGTGATTGGGGCAACGCTCGTACTTCCAGGAAAAAATGAAGCGATGACAATCTCAATGGATCCTCTCAATGTTTGGACAGGAGGAGTCAATGTTTCAAATTTGACGAATGGAGCCAATATTAGAAGATACCAAATATATGCAACTGGACCAGGAAACAATGGTTCGCAGGGAAAGCAAACGGACTGGGTTTGACAGCCTTAGATTGTAACCCTGCCCCTATTGAAATCGGTAATATTGTTTGGTTAGATAGTGATGGCGATGGTGTACAAGATCCTAGTGAAAATGGTATCGCAGGTATTACAGTGGAACTACGAAAATCTGATAATACCCTCATAAGCACAGCAGTGACTGACGCTAATGGGTTTTATTTGTTTTCAAATGCTACAGGCACCTCAACAGGAGCAGCTAAATATGGCTTAACAGGTCTCACTTATTTTACTGGGTATAAAGTAGTAGTGCCTAATGCCATAGGTGGCTCTAAACAATCTGCTTTGGGAACAAATGTATTGACTCAAAACGATACGGGTGGTTCGGATGCTTTGGCAGATTCAAGAGATTCAGATGCAACTATTAGTGGTAATAATGCACAAACTCCTACTTTTACCACAGGTTCGGGGGCAATGAACAATCATACTCTTGACTTTGGCTTTAAGCCCTTTGTTGCTCCCCAGCCTCCTGCACCTTGTACGCTTATTTCGGGGCTTGGTTCTAATTTGACAACGGTTTGTAACGACCTACGCACTATTGATTTTACCATTACTCATGTAAACAACCTAACGCCTGCTCAAACGATAAAGTTAGTATATTCTGTTACTGCACTTACTGCTGCCCAGTTGTATAGTGGTAGTGGTACTACACTCAGTTCGGGAATAGCACCTGTAACTGGACAAACATCTAAATTGATTACTGCCACGATGCCAGCTAACATAGGAGCATCGCCAGTGTCGTATTTTGTATATGCCGTTTTCGAAACACCACCGACTGACCCTGATTGTCGGCCGTTTGGTGCTGTTTCACCAATTACTGTTAATCCTCAGATAGCTCCTGCTACATTGTCTAAAATGTATGTTGAGATGTGTGACCGTGATGATAATACTACGTCTCCAATTGTTGAAAATGTGACAAATCTTAACTCTTTAGTAAGTGGTAATACCAGTGGCGTATGGACTGTAAATAGCTCACCCGCTATGAGTGGCACATTTAGCGGAAGTATTTTTACGGCAGTCCAAGCAGATGCGGGTAAGACTTTTACCTTTACTTATACTTTGGCAGGTACAGGGCCTAATGGTTCAGATTGCGCTCCTAAAACTTATACGGTTACTGTCAAAGTCAATGCTTGTCCTTGCTATCAGACGCGCACTATTTGTGGTACTGAGACTATTACTGCTTCTGTACCTTCAGGTTATACGGTTACATGGTATAAAGAAAATGGGGTTACAGATACTCAAATTGGCGCGCCTGGCGATGATCAAATCACTATCAGTACTACAGGTGAGTATTATTATATTGGTACAGATGATAATGGTTGTCCAGTTGAGCTATGTTGCCGTATTTTAGTAACACAAAATACATTGCCAGCGGTTATTAATACCAATCAGCAAACGATTTGT
Organism: Spirosomataceae bacterium; assembly: GCA_041392315.1. Taxonomy (GTDB): domain Bacteria; phylum Bacteroidota; class Bacteroidia; order Cytophagales; family Spirosomataceae; genus Runella. Next base: position 260,053 of record JAWKMH010000001.1, read on the forward strand.
AATGTTAACCGTCCCTCCACACCTGCTACTGATAATGCCATTGATTTGGACAATCAGTTTGTTTCGGGTAATAGTGGAGGAACTTGGGCTTTAGCACCGTCAAGTCCAGCCATATCGGGCACTTTTAATTCGGGCACTAATGTATTTACGGCGGCTCAATCAGATGCTGGTAAAACATTAATTTTTAGATATACCATTGTTGGTAGCAGCGGCTGTCCAGATATTACTTATGACGTGCCTGTATTGGTTAATTCTTGTGAATGTCCTACTTTTACAAGTATTCTAACCCCTGGGGCTGTTTGTTTGGATGAACAATATTCGCTTACATTAAGCCATACAGAAGCACCATTAGGAGGAAATGTACAATTCTATTATAACACTGTTGGGAGTTTATTAGCTGCTGATTTATATGCACCAGCCCATGGTCTTTCAACCTTAATTGGAACTGTGCCTATTGGGACAAATGGTTCGACTACTATCAATAATGTACAGTTGCCAGCTTCTGGTCAAAGTATCACTTACTATATTTATGCTATTTACGTACCGTCGCCCGCTATTGCTAATTGTCAACCTTTTGTCATTCCTCCAATGACAGTGACGGTACAAGGACCAACAGTTCCAGCTTCGGTGAGTGCGCCGCCTATTATTTGTAATGTAAATACAGGAGGTAATGAGAATAGCATCAATTTAATGTCTCTCGTAACAGGAAACATGGGAGGAATTTGGTCAAGTAGCAATGCAACAGCGCAAGCAGCTATTTCAGGGAATGTATTTACTGCTACAATGGGAATGGCTGGACAGACATTCACTCTTACTTATAAAGTGCCAGGTGCAAGTGGATCTCAGACAAGTGCTTGTGGTGATCTTATTTATACTATTGACATTACAATTAAAGATTGTTCTTGTCCTTCAGTTGATATTTTGACAACTACAGGTACTCCTTCAACTGTTTGCTCAAACGAAACATTTTCTGTCACGATAAATCATCGCTCTAACCCAGGAAATCTTCAACTGTATTATATTGAAGATGCTGGAAACGATGGAATAGAATTGACGGCTACACAGCTTTATGCAGCTGGAAATGGGGGGCAACGGCTTTTGGAGCAGTGATTTCGCCAGCGACTAATGCCTTAACAACGACTATCTCGGGTCTAAGTTTACCAGTTAACACTTCGGGAGTGGCCAAAAACTATATCATCTATGTTCGATTGGCTTCAGGAAATAGTAATATCAATGTTAATTGCCAGCCTATTTCTCAAAAACTGATTACTACATTGCCGCAAACACCAACTGCCACATTGACAAGCGGGGAGGTGTGTGAGTCGAGTTATTCTACTAATCAGAATAAAATTGATCTTAACACCCTTATTACTGGTTTTACAGGAGGGACATGGATTGACACAGACAATTCGGGTGGCCTATCAGGAAATATATTTACGGCATCACCAGCTATGGCAGGTACCACATACACTTTTACCTACAAGATTAATGGCAATGGGTCTGGTGCTTGTGGAGATCAATTATATACCACAACTGTAAAAGTTAAGAGTTGTGCTATCCCAAATTGCGGTACGATCCAATCAATTGCTCCTGCTACAGAAGCTATTTGTTCTGATAGTCCATTCAATGTAACTATCCAACATACAGCTGGTATTGGTGCGATGTCTGTTTATTGGGGAGAAACCACAGCATATAGTGACTATGATTTCTATACTGCTGGTATTACTAACTCCGATGTTCATTTCTTAGGAAATATTACTCCAGCTAATGCGGGAGCTACTACAACTACAGCAATAGGCTTGACATTGCCTATTTATAGTGGTGTGAACCCTCGCGATGTTTACTTATACGTGGTATTAAAATCTGATAATACAAATAGGGTTATACCGTTCTGTATCCCTTATGCTTACAACACCTTACAACAAGACCCAGCGTTCCAAGCAAATGCTGGACAGGATGGTAATACTTCTATATGCAATGGTTCTGAAGCTGTTATAGATTTATTTAGCCTGATTACAGGAGAACAAACTGGAGGCACTTGGACACGATTGACAGGTACAGGAGGGGTATTTAATTCAACATTGGGGACCTTTACACCAGCTGTTGGAACGACAACTTCTAAATTTCAATATGTTATAGCGGGAAGATTATCTTGTCCTGGAGATACATCAGTGGCAACTATGATTGTTATCCCCAAGCCTAATGCAGGAGCGGATCAAGTAGGTATTTGTGGGGGTCAGACAGCCACCTTGACAGGAACGAATACATCAGATGGAGTATGGACGGCCCAAGCGAGCCCAGCCAATCCTGCAGGAGCGACGTTGAGTTCGACCAGTGGCGGTGTAGCGACGGTAAGTTTTGCTTCGAGCAGTTCAGGAGTTTTCAAATTTGTTTATACAGCCAATGGCTGTACAGACACGGTACAAGTAAGTGTGACGGCTAAGCCCAATGCAGGAGCAGATCAAGTAGTATGTGCAGGTCAGTTAGCCACCTTGACAGGAACGAATACATCAGATGGAGTATGGACGGCCCAAGCGAGCCCAGCCAACCCTGCAGGAGCGACGTTGAGTTCGACCAGTGGCGGTGTAGCGACGGTAAGTTTTGCTTCGAGCAGTTCAGGAGTTTTCAAATTTGTTTATACAGCCAATGGCTGTACAGACACGGTACAAGTAAGTGCGACAGCCAAGCCCAATGCAGGAGCAGATCAAGTAGTATGTGCAGGTCAGACAGCCACCTTGACAGGAACGAATACATCAGATGGAGTATGGACGGCCCAAGCGAGCCCAGCCAATCCTGCAGGAGCGACGTTGAGTTCGACCAGTGGCGGTGTAGCGACGGTAAGTTTTGCTTCGAGCAGTTCAGGAGTTTTCAAATTTGTTTATACAGCCAATGGCTGTACAGACACGGTACAAGTAAGTGTGACAGCCAAGCCCAATGCAGGAGCAGATCAAGTAGTATGTGCAGGTCAGTTAGCCACCTTGACAGGAACGAATACATCAGATGGAGTATGGACGGCCCAAGCGAGCCCAGCCAACCCTGCAGGAGCGACGTTGAGTTCGACCAGTGGCGGTGTAGCGACGGTAAGTTTTGCTTCGAGCAGTTCAGGAGTTTTCAAATTTGTTTATACAGCCAATGGCTGTACAGACACAGTACAAGTAAGTGTGACAGCCAAGCCCAATGCAGGAGCAGATCAAACAGGTATTTGTGGGGGTCAGACAGCCACCTGACAGGAACGAATACATCTGATGGAGTATGGACGGCCCCAGCGAGCCCAGCCAACCCTGCAGGAGCGACGTTGAGTTCGACCAGTGGCGGTGTAGCGACGGTAAGTTTTGCTTCGAGCAGTTCAGGAGTTTTCAAATTTGTTTATACAGCCAATGGCTGTACAGACACGGTACAAGTAAGTGTGACGGCCAAGCCCAATGCAGGAGCAGATCAAGTAGTATGTGCAGGTCAGACAGCCACCTTGACAGGAACGAATACATCAGATGGAGTATGGACGGCCCAAGCGAGCCCAGCCAACCCTGCGGGAGCGACCTTAGGAACAACTACCTCTGGAGTAGCAAGAGTTGATTTTGCACGTACTGCAGTAGGAGTCTTCTATTTTGTCTATACCGCTAATAACTGTACAGATACAGTGAAAATAACAGTCAATGCCAAACCAGAAGCAGGAGCTGATAGTATAGGCATGGCAGCAATATGTAATACTGTTTCAACTATAGATTTACCGAATGCAAAATCTGGTGAAAGCTGGTCTCAGTTGGGAAATATGCCTAAAAGCGTGACTATTAACGCTACCACAGGCGTAGTTACAGGTATGGAGGCTATTGGTACCTACCAATTCATTTTGAAAAATACAAACACCAATTGTGCTGATACCGTGGCTGTAGAAGTTAGAAATTGTCGTAAAGGATTTATAGGCGATTTTGTTTGGAAAGATTTGAATAATGATGGTATTCAGCAAGAAACAGAACCGAAAGTGAAGGGGGTAATTTTACAACTATTAAATGCTGATAATAATACTATCCTCGCTACCGATACAACCAATGTAGATGGTATATATGGCTTTGGGGAATTGGAAGATGGAAGGTATAAAGTCAAAATTCTTAAATCAAGTTTACCGGCTTTGTGTGTTTTGTCTGACTCGATTGACAAAGGAATCAATGATGCCTACGACTCAGATTTTAATCCAGTAACAGGGAAAGTCCTATTGTTGAAATTAAAACATTGGGAGAAGGTATAGAAAAAGACAACTTTACCATAGATGCAGCTTTAGTACAACCTTGTATCAAGCCCAATTGGCGTGTTACATCTACTCCTGTTTGTTCGCCCACTGCAGCAGTATATAGTGTGAGTTTCTCAGTAACTAATCAAAGTGGAGTATTAAAAGTAAATAAAGGAACGCTTTCTGGCAATAACCCTTACACGGTTAGTAATATTCCTAATGGCATTAATTTGATTATTACTGACAGTTTGAGAGCCAATTGTAAATTCGATACTACTATTGTAGCGCCAGATTGTAGTTGCCCTCAAATTACATTGTTGACACCTAATGCTACAGCATGTAAAGGAGATACTTTACCTACACTGAAAATTTTCTTGTCAGGCAACACAGGTGGTGTAGGGGCTAACTGGTATGCCAATAGTACTGGAGGAAGTATCTTGGGTAGTGGACTAAGCTTCAAGCCTTCTGGTACAATTGCTGTAACGACGACTTATTTTGTAGAGTTGACAGGTACTACAGGAGCATGTATTGATGTTCCAAGAACACCTGTGACGGTAACTGCACTGGATTGTGAGGTGGATTTAGCACTAAAAAAATCCATCAATACAAAAATTGCTCAAATTGGTGATGAATTGATATTTACACTCAAAGTATGGAATGAATCCAGTGCAAATGCCAGTGGAGTAGAGGTAACAGATAGTTTAGCAACAACAGTAAGTTTTGTGTCAAACACATTTTCAGCAACAAGAGGTAGTGCTACGATTACCGGTGGTGTTATCAAATGGACGATTGGTAATATTGCTGCCAATGGAGATACCGTTACACTCACTTACAGAGTAAAAGCAATACAACAGGGAATCCATTTTAATACGGCTGAAATCAGTAAAATTAATGAAAAAGATAAGGATTCTACTCCTGGAAATGGTAATGATGGAGAAGATGATATAGATAGCCAGTGCTTTACTGTACCTCTCAAACTTTGCGCAGTAGAGAAGGTACAAGCAAGTGTACCTTCTAAATATCTAAACGTTCAATGGTTTAAAGACGGTGGTAGCACACCAATTGCAACAGGCAATATAGTGCTATTAATGGGAGAGGGTATTTATACCTTTACTTCAACTAATAATGTTTGCCCAGCAAATGGCTGTTGTCCTATTATTATCGAATCTGCACCCAATTGCTGCCCAGAAGACCTTTGCGTACCATTCACTATTAAACAGACGAAAAAGGCAGGAGTAAAACTATAAATAGAGTAAGATTAAAAACATATTACAATAGAATAAAGAGAGGCTGGTCTTTAACTGAATCAGCCTCTCTTTTTATATAAAAGTAAAGAATTAAGAGTATAAGCTTTTAAAATAAAACCATATTTCGACAATGAAAACTGTTATATCGCGTCGCTCAGCAATAAAAAATATAGCAAATGGTTCTATGTTTATAGCAGCTCCCCTGACACTTACAGAAGCATTTGCTGCCTCTGATAAAGCTCTTGGAGTCGAACTAAAAGGTAGAATTAAGCAATCGGTTTGTCGTTGGTGCTATAATAAAATACCATTGGAAGACCTTTGTCGTGAAGCGAAAGCTATTGGTATTCAGTCTATTGAATTGCAAGGGCCTAACGAATGGCCTATTATTCAAAAACATGGATTGACATGTGCACTGCCTTCTGGTGCTGGAATGGGGATAGAAAAGGGGTTTAATAATCCTATTTATCATGACGATTTAGTAAATAGTTATGAAGCTATTTTTCCAAAACTGGTGGAGGCTGGTTTAAATACAATTATCTGCTTTTCGGGAAATAGAAAAGGGATTTCGGACGAAGAAGGCTTAGAGAATTGTACCAAAGGGCTGAAACGTTTGATGGCCTCAGCAGAAAAATATAATATAACGATGATTATGGAGCTGCTCAATAGCAAGGTTAATCACAAAGATTATCAATGCGACCATTCCGCATGGGGGGTAGAGCTTTGTAAACGCGTAGGGTCTGAACGTTTCAAATTGTTGTATGACATCTATCATATGCAAATCATGGAGGGCGACATCATAGCGACGATTAAAAGAGACCATGCTTACTTTGGACACTACCATACGGGTGGGGTACCAGGTAGAGCAGAAATAGACGATACACAAGAACTCAACTATTCTGCTATTATGAGAGCAATCGTAGATACTGGTTACCAAGGCTTCGTTGCTCAAGAGTTTATTCCCAAACGTACGGATGCCTTGGCTTCTTTAAAACAAGCTGTACAAATTTGCGACGTATAAATAATTTTGATTAATTGTGCCCAAGAGGGTTCTACATTTCACGTAGAACCCTCTTATTTTTTATAGTGACTTTTTTGCTAAACACTATATTTGGAAAGGCTTAATTTAGGCTTAATATATACCTTGTTGGAATAAGATTGTCAAAATAAAATTCTGATTTCTCGTCGATTGAGCAATAAAAAGTACTGTTTTTTGATGTTGTCAAGCAGAAAAAGTAAGTTTTGCAAAATAAAATTCCGTTCATATTGTTTTTTGCTGGCTTCACCCTTTAAAATTGATGCTTCATCCTTTTTTGCTTTCCGGAGCAGAAAATACCAGCCACCTTTGCATCGTCCAAATAGGATATAACAGCCAAAAACAAAAATAATACAGCCAATTAACAACACTTTAAAATTATGAAAACATTAGTCGTAACCGCCGCCCTTAGTCTTTTTGCATTGAGTAATGCTGCAAATGCTCAAATTGAAAAACATCAATCAAAAGTAGAGGCTCAATTATTAGCATCGTTGCCCACTTTTGATGAAGGTGTAACATCGCTTAACTCTCATGTTAATATCGTAGAACTATTGGCATCATTGCCCACGATAGACACAAATGTAGAGGTGCTTGTTTCTGACTTCAATAAATCAACATTGTTGGCTTCGCTACCAGTGGTGGATGAAAAAACAGAAACAAAGGTATTATTTACTACTAAGGATAGTCAAATAGATACGAAACATCACTCTCCCGCCGTTCGTCTGAGCGAAGAGTAGTTGTCCAAAACTATTATTTCAAAAATCAGAAAAAGTGCATATAAGTAGATTTGCCTCTACTTAATATGTACTTTTTGTTTTTTAGATATTAACGGCATAGCTAAGAGTAATTACCTGAATGCAACTAGGTTTGAAAGGTTTTTCTTCCAAAATCCCTTTTAAATAGGTACGGTGGGTGAAATAAACATTCTTGATAACTTGATTTTGATGACCGCACCAATTGGGACAAGTCAAGATATATAAAATTGCTCATGAATTTTATATATCGAGTTATGACTCTATAAAATCTAAGTCGCGTCCAAAGGTTTCTTCTGTCCTATAAAGTGCAAAAAAAGCAACGCCATAGCATAAAATGCCTAAAATACCAGCTGATCCTAATGTGCTTAAAGAAGGCTTTAAAGCTTGAAAAGTGAGCGTCATGGGTATCACAATTCCACGCACTACACTCGGTACTGAGGTGGTAGCAGTAGCACGAAGATTTGTCCCGTAGAGTTCGGCTACCATCATCAGATAAAGCCCAATATAGCCTGTACAAATACCAGCAAAGAAGCAAACTGTATAAAGACTTGTAGAAGTTCTAACGCTACCAAAGAGATATATAATAGCACAAACGGCACTCAGAGTCATTAGATAACCAATCGCTTTTCGCCTGGAATGTATCCAATGGCTCAATGGGCCGCTGAAAAAATCTCCTGCGGTAAGTCCAAAGTAAATAAACATCACACATTTTCCAGGCGAAACAACCTCAGTGATGCCCAAGGCTTTACCAAACTCATTTCCAAAAGTGCCTAAAATACCTACAATAAACCAAGTAGGAATGCCCATTGCAACACATTGTAAGTATTTAACAAATCGTGGCCAGCTCGAAAAAAAATAAAAATAATTTCCTCTACTTATATGCGTTTGTTTCATTGTTAAGAAAAGCCCCGATTCAAAAACACGTATTCTTAACAATAATAAAAGCAGCCCCATACTTCCACCAACCATATAAGCAGTGCGCCATTCAAACCACTCCTGAGTTAAATAGGCAGCACCTGCCCCCAAATAACCAATCCCTGCCACGAGGGTAGGACCAAGGCTACGGACTTCCTTGGGAACAATCTCTGAAACTAAAGTCATGGCAGCACCAATTTCGCCAGATAGACCTACGCCTGCTACAAATCGCAGTAAGGCATAAAGATTGGGGTCTTTGACAAAACCACAGGCAATATTGGCTAAAGAATAAGTAATGATAGACCCAAAAAGCACAGATAATCGTCCTTTTTTATCTCCCCATACACCCCATAAAATACCCCCTAAAAATAAACCCGCTTGTTGGCAGTTGAGAATAAATGTTCCTATTTTGGAAACTTCAGCTTCTGATAAACCCAATGATTGTAAACTGGGAACACGTACAATGCTAAAAATGAGCAAATCATATACATCTACAAAGAAACCCAAAGCTGATACTATGACAGGAAGGGTAAAAGAGCGCGATATTTCATAGCCATATCAAGGAGGAAGTTTTGAGAAAAGTAAAAAGCAGTAATTCTAACCACTCTTTTCGAATTACTCCTCTATATAGTCTAGATCTTTACCATGGGTTTCGGGGACGGTCAGGGTTGAATAAAAACCCAAAGCATAACATAAAACCCCAACCAATGTACCTTCTCCAATAACGCCCAATTGTGGAATGGTAAGTTGAAAAGCCCCAAATACATCTAAAGTTCCTGTTTTAAACCCACTAAAAAGAGTAGTCATGATGATTACCGTACCACGCACCATATTAGGAACAGTGGTAGCTGCTGTAGCTCTCAAATTAGTCCCAAATTGCTCTGCTCCTATCGTAACGAACATAGCCCAATAGCCAATGCCAAAGCCCATTAATAAACAAAGTGTGTATAATAGTGCGGCACTTTTTACACCTGCAAACAAAAAAACAAGACTAAATACTCCTGCGAAAGCCATTAAAACGGCCACAGCTTTTTTGCGTGAATGAAAATAGTGGCTAATAAATCCACTTGCCAAATCTCCTCCTGCAAGACCTACATAACACCACATAATGGATAAACCAGGTTTGATAGATTCTTCAATGCCCAGTGCTTGCCCAAACTCGTTGCTAAAGGTCGCTAAAATGCCTATTACAAACCAAGTAGGCAAACCAATACCGATACATTTCATGTAGCGTACGAACCGATTCCAGTTGGTAAAAAATGAGAAAAAATCGCCCTTTTTAATATGTTTTTGATTGACTACGTCCGTAAACATGCCCGATTCTATCACACCTATTCGCAGTAAAAGTAGTCCAAAACCTAAGCCTCCTCCTACAAAATAAGCAATACGCCAGTCACCAAATATTTCAACGGTAAAATAAGCCACTACCGCTCCCAGTAAACCAACGCCAGCCACCAATGAGGTGCCAATAGCACGCAGCTCTTTGGGTAAAATCTCTGAAACCAACGTAATACCCGCGCCCAGTTCTCCCGCCAAACCAATGCCCGCAATAAAACGAAGGTACTTGTATAAATCAGTGGCTGGAAGAAAAGATGTATCTTGGATAAAGCCACAGAGAATATTCGCAATCGAATAAGTAATAATAGAGCCAAAAAGTACCGAAAGACGCCCTCTTTTGTCGCCCAATACTCCCCAAAGGATACCACCAAGCAGCAATCCCCCCATTTGCCAATTGATGATAGAGGCGCCAATGGCAGACACTTCTTGTTCGTTAAGACCCAAATCTTTTAGGCTTGGTACGCGCACAATGCCAAACAAGAGTAAATCATAAATATCGACGAAATAGCCAAGGGCGGCTACAATAACTGGAAGTCCAAAAAGGGATTTTTGGTTAGAAAGCTTAGGCATGAGTTAAGGCAGGTTGATGGATTTTTCGCAATAATAACAAAAAAGCGTGGCACGCCAGTTATTCGCGCCACGCAAAATAAAAATCCTCATTCCAAATTTATTGTGCATATTTTTTCCAAGCTCCCAAAATAGCACCCATTGCCGCGCCCGAAACCGCACTAAATCCAGCGTTGAGAACAGACAAACCAATAGGCTTTATTTCATAAGCATTATTAGTGAAAATATTGCCCCCCACAATAATAGCCCCAATCAGTGCTCCTGTCATAGCCCCTGTTTTTAGAGTACTTATATTCATAGATTTGAATAAAATAGCCATCGCATAGGCACCCAAAAGATAAGTAATAAAACTAATGATGTAAGCCGAAACGCCACCTCCACTGGCCGTGATTTTTTCTTCGGTTAAGCCTGCTAAAGACATCCAAGGTTCACTAAAACTAATGTACCAAACGGCACCCAAAACAAAGGTGGCCACTGCAGCAGCCAACACAGCCAAGTAGTTGATTTGTAAAGATTTCATTGTAGTAATTGGTTAGGTTGAAAGGAAAAGGTTATAAGTCGAAAGTTACTACAATTTCTTTCATCACAAAATGATTGTTCGATTGCCATGAATAAAAACCCTATCATTAAAAACCAATTTCAAGGCTTTGGACAAAACAGCTTTTTCTGTATCCTTTCCAAGAATAGCCATGTCGGTTGCAGTTTGTCTATGATCTACTTCTTTTACATCTTGAGAAATAATTGGCCCTTCATCAAGGTTATCGTTCACAAAGTGTGCCGTTGCCCCAATGATTTTTACCCCGCGTTCGTATGCTTGCCGATAAGGGTTTGCTCCTATAAAAGCAGGAAGAAAAGAATGGTGAATATTGACAATACGGTTCAGGTAGAAGTTTACAAAATCGGGACTTAGAATCCGCATATACTTTGCCAAAACAAGATACTCAGGTTGATAAACGTCTAAAGTCCTTAGAATCGCCTCTTCGTGTTCTTGGCGTGTTTTGTGTTCGTGAGATATGTAATGAAAAGGGATTCCAAATTTGCTAACCAAGGGCTGTAATATATTATAATTGCTAATAACAGATTGAATATTAGCGTCTAACTCATCAAAAGCATATCTAATTAACAATTCTCCCAAGCAGTGGTGTTCTTTGGTTACGAATAAAACAACATCTTTCTTTCTTTTAGGATTCAACCGAAGATTTATACCCATCGGAAGCGTTTTGACTAAATCATCTAAGATTTTCTTGGGGTCTCTCTCCTTCAAACTCTGTCCTCATAAAAACTGCCCTGATGGACTTACATATTCATCTTGTCGAATGATGTTTTGATTGTAATTATATAGTATATGGGTTACTTGGTAAATCAGCCCTTTGTGGTCTGGGCCGTCCATGAGTAAAATATGTTTCATTGTTTTCTAATAATAACACTTTAATTTTTCCTTTCTACCCTTTTTTGGTTTTTGTACTTATTGTGGGATACTCGGCTCTAAAAGAAAGAAATCCGTAGGAATCTTTAATGGTAGGATTACCACGCTGATTACCTGCTTGATTTTGCGTGGGAAAACCAGCGGGCAAGGTTGCTGGGTCAAGTTCTGGCCGTCTGTCAGAAAGTTTCAAAGCCAGTTCCGACATTCCTGATGGGTTGGGGTAGAAAGTACTTACATCGTCTAAATAGTCCGAATTGGCAAAATTATCGCTCAATTCTAGTCCAAAACTCCAACGATCATTGTATTGCCAAGATGCACCCAATCCAAGTACAATAATTCTTACGTTACGATTATAGGCCACGCCTTCCGTCATAAGCGGAGGCAAACTGTACCATTTTTCCTCCAGATTGGCTTTAGGATTGATGCGTGTAATGCCTATTCCACCAAAAAAGTAAGGTTTTATTAAACGATTATCATTAAATCTAAAAGCGTCAATTTGTAGGGCTAAATAGCCCGCAGGGTTGTCAGATCTAAACGAAAGATTGTTATAATAAACAGGTCCGCCAGCTTGTTTACCCGAAATACGATAAAAATTAACCTCACCCTTGGCAGACAATCGTTCAGTAAGCCTATAATTTAAGGCGACAGCTATATGAGGCTCAATAAAACGAAGATCGGTTTTAGCCCTCATATCTCCTAAATAATACGAAACCCCTGTACCTATATTCATCTTAATAACACCCCAAGCAGGAACCTTGCGATAAAGTGGCTTCTTATTTTTTTGTGCTAAACTAAATTGACACGTTAATAGATAGAAAAAAATAGCTGTCAATTGGATACGAATGGAAGTCATATTGTACAGGTTAGTGCTCGTATTTGACACTAACGAAAATAATGCCAAGGTTAATATTCTTAGTTTCTCTTTTCTTTCTGTATGATTACCTTTTTATAAAAAACAAGAAAATAAATTTTTTATAAAAAAAACAAATATATGTTGCACCATTAAAATAAATATCAGACCTTTGCAGTCCAATTAGAAAACGGAGAAAAATTTCAATCAAAATATAGGTTAGGTGAAGGTCTGAAAAGAAACCACATCTGAATTCACAACTGGAAAAATAATTTGTCGTTTTTCCATGTAAAATGAGGTCAGATGAAATTGCATCTGACTTTTTTATTGACTTTTTTGAAAATAAAAGAGGAAGGTAGCTTGGATAATTAAAAGACATTGCCGACCTTTGCAGTCCGTTTTAGAAAATAAAGTTTGTAACCTGCTGTAAATCAAAAAGATGTCTGGTTTAATAGGAAAAAAAATTGGGATGACAAGCGTGTACAATGCGGACGGGCAGGCTCTGGCGTGTACAGTTATTGAAGCTGGCCCTTGTGTTGTAACACAAGTAAGAACCGAAGATACTGACGGCTATAATGCAATACAGTTGGGTTTCGGTGAGAAAAAAGAAAAACATACGACCCAGCCGCTCATGGGTCATTTTAAGAAAGCTGGCACAACACCCAAGCGTAAACTGGTAGAGTTCAAAGAATTTGCTTCAGAACTTTCATTAGGACAGGCATTGTCGGTAAACGATGTATTCGCTGAGGGAGATTTTGTTGATGTAGTAGGAACGGTAAAAGGTCGTGGTTTTCAAGGAGTTGTTAAGCGTCACGGTTTTGGTGGAGTGGGTGGTCAGACCCACGGGCAGCACAATCGAATGCGTCACCCTGGTTCGATAGGGGCATGTTCATTTCCATCGCGCGTTTTTAAGGGGATTCGCATGGCAGGACGTATGGGTAACAACCGAGTAAAGGTTCAAAACCTTAAAGTGTTGAAGGTAATCCCAGAGCAGAATCTCATCGTTATCAGTGGCTCAGTGCCAGGAGCGAAGAATTCGTTTGTAATTATTGACAAATAAATCAATCGCAACGGCGAATTAAGACAATGGAACTTTCAGTATTAAATATAAAAGGACAAGCTACTGGTAAGACAGTAACACTCTCTGATGAGGTGTTTGGTATTGAGTCTAACGAACACGTAGTGTATCTGGACGTAAAGCAATATCTCGCTAATCAGCGTCAGGGTACTCATAAGTCAAAAGAACGAGCGGAAATTGCGCATTCTACGCGTAAAATCAAGCGCCAAAAAGGGACAGGGGGTGCCCGTGCAGGTTCGATTAAATCACCTACCTTTGTAGGTGGCGGCCGTGTATTTGGGCCAAGACCTCGTGATTATAGCTTTAAGTTGAATAAAAAAGTAAAAGTGTTGGCGCGTAAGTCGGTACTTTCTGCTAAAGCAAAATCAAATGGTATATCGGTAGTGGAAGATTTTACATTTTCTGCTCCAAAAACCAAGCAGTACCTTTCGATGCTAACAGATTTTGCACTTGTTGGTAAAAAAACACTATTGATTTTGTCAGATTACGACAACAATGTCTTTTTATCAGGACGTAATATCCCCAAAGTAAACATTACTACAGCAGATGATGTCAATACATATGACCTCATTAATGCAGAAGTACTGTTGATTAGCGAAACAGCTGTGTCGAAGTTAGAAAATCTCTTGAACAAGTAAAACAATGAGTGTACTCAAGCGACTGATATTAACCGAAAAAGCAACAGCGCTCAGTAACTTGGGCAAGTATGTATTTGAGGTATCAAAAACTGCCAACAAAATTGAAATCGCAACGGCTATAGAGAAACTGTATGGCGGGAAGAAGTGAGTGTAGATACAATGCGAGTTATTGGTAGAAAAAAATCCAGAATGAAATCACGAGGTAGGGCTGGTTAGCGGTATTACTCAACGTATAAAAAGCCAATAGACACTCAGCAGGCGAAGTAATAGATATCTACGCCGATACTATTTAAAAACGTTGAAGTAGCAAAACAAAAGAGAACAATGGGAGTCATTAAGCTCAAACCAACAACACCAGGTCAGCGCTTTCGTACGGCTCCGTCGTTTGACGAAATTACGACAGACAAGCCAGAGAAAAGCCTGTTAGCCCCCATCAAAAAAACAGGTGGACGAAACAGTAAAGGTCGTCGTACGGCTCGTTACATAGGCGGTGGTCATAAGCGAATGTACCGAATTATTGACTTTAAGCGCAATAAATTAGATGTACCTGCTACCGTTTTGTCGGTAGAGTACGATCCAAATCGTTCGGCAAGGATTGCTTTAGTCGAGTATCAAGATGGAGAAACGTTACATCCTTGCTCCCAAGGTATTGCAGTGGGACAAGCTGTTATCTCTGGTCAAAGTGTTTCTCCTGAGGTAGGAAATGCACTTCCACTGAGTTCAATGCCAATTGGTACGATTGTTCATAATGTGGAATTACATCCAAGTAAAGGTGGGCAATTGGTTCGTAGTGCAGGTACATATGCACAATTAGTTGCACGAGATGGTAAATATGCAGTTCTACGTATGCCTTCAAGTGAAATGCGAATGATACTATCTACCTGTATGGCTACAGTAGGGTCTGTGTCTAATGCTGACCATATGAACAAGTCTTGGAAAAGCAGGACGTAAGCGTTGCCTCTGGTATTCGTCCACGAGTTCGTGGTGCTGGGCAGGAACTCCAGTTGATCACCCGATGGGTGGTGGTGAAGGTCGTGCCTCTGGTGGACATCCACGCTCGCGCACAGGATTGTACGCTAAAGGTAAAAGACGCGTACTCCGAAAAATATTCAAACCGTTTGACTATTAGCAAACGTAAAAAATAATCGAAGATAAATGGGACGTTCGATAAAAAAAGGGCCATACATTGACTTCGTCTGCAAACTAAGATTGATGTTATGAATGGTGCAGGTAAGAAATCGGTCATAAAGACTTGGTCAAGACGCAGTACAATCTCGCCAGATTTTATTGGTCATAATTCTTGCAGTACACAACGGCAATAAATTCATTCCTGTGTATGTAACTGAAAATATGGTTGGGCATAAGTTAGGCGAATTTTCCTACGCGAAATTTCCGCGGGCACATTGCCAAAAAAGATAAAGGAAAGAGATAAAATAGTCAATAGTTGTTATCCTTAGTCATTCAGAAGGTCAAACGACTGCAACGCATAACGACGGAAAAAAATGGAAGCAAGAGCTATATTAAGAAACGTACCCACTTCGCCTCGTAAAATGCGGTTGGTAGCCGACATGATTAGAGGGCAAAAAGCGGAGCTGCAGCAGGTATGG
This sequence comes from Spirosomataceae bacterium, assembly GCA_041392315.1. Classification (GTDB taxonomy): domain Bacteria; phylum Bacteroidota; class Bacteroidia; order Cytophagales; family Spirosomataceae; genus Runella. The sequence continues at coordinate 275,732 of JAWKMH010000001.1, forward strand.
ATTTTAGTAATTAACCACATACTGGCTCTAACCCTGAAAAAGTGTTGATGTCGGCAGTAGCTAACTGGCAACAACTCAATGAAGATGCTAAACTCGAGGATGCCGAGTTGTATGTTAAGACGATATTTGTGGATGGTGGGGCAATGTTGAAACGCCTTCGTCCTGCTCCTCAAGGCCGCGCCTATCGCGTTCGCAAACGCTCAAATCACATCACTATTGTGGTTGATGACGCAGCAACAGAAATTATCCAACAAGAAGCCTAAAATTTCAAACGAATGGGACAGAAAGTAAACCCTATAGGTCTGCGACTCGGTATTGTCCGAGGTTGGGATTCAAGCTGGTATGGTGGACGAGAGTTTGCTGACAAGCTAATCGAAGATGAGCAGATTCGTAAATATATCGCAGCTCGTATTCCTAAAGGCGCCATTTCAAAAGTTGTTATCGAACGAACTTTAAAGCGCATTACCCTTACAATTCACACCGCTCGTCCAGGTATTGTGATTGGAAAAGGAGGAAATGAGGTCGATAAAATTAAAGAAGAACTAAAAAAGATTACGGGTAAAGATATCCAAATCAATATCTACGAGATAAAGCGTCCTGAAATAGATGCTAAATTAGTAGGCGAATCAATTGCTCAGCAATTGGAGAACCGTATATCTTATCGACGCGCTATGAAACAGGCTATTCAGTCTGCAGTTAGAGTAGGAGCACAAGGCATTAAAGTTCGAGTTTCTGGCCGTTTAGGTGGTGCTGAAATGGCTCGTACAGAAGAGTATAAGGAGGGTAGAGTGCCTCTGCATACCCTTCGCGCAGACATTGATTATGCCATCTCTGAAGCATTGACGGTTTATGGGAAAATCGGCATCAAAGTGTGGGTATTCAAAGGAGAGATTTTTGGTAAACGCGATTTATCACCAATAAGCGGTGGGACTGCTGCAGCTGAACGTGTAGTGGTGGAAATGACCGTGCAGGAGATCGGGGAGATCGCCGTAGAGGCGGAGGAGACCGCGACGGAAGCCGTAGAGGTGGTAGCGATCGGCGACGGAGACCGTCGAGGCGCAGGGCGAAACAACAACCGCAATAAGAAAAGTAATTATTGAAAATCTCGGGCATCTTTGATACTTAATAATACGGCTGAACCATGTTACAACCGAAAAGAACGAAGTTTCGTAAACAACAAAAAGGCAAAGGGTCTGAACAAGGCATGGCCACACGCGGTCACCAAATCTTGTTTTGGTACGTTTGCCATTAAGTCGCTTGAGCCAGGCTGGATAACAGTTGCTAAATTGAAGCAGCTCGTATTTCTGTTACTCGTGCTATGAAACGTGAAGGGCAGGTATGGATTCGGGTTTCTCCTGATAAGCCTATTACCAAAAACCCTCGAAGTGCGTATGGGTAAAGGGAAAGGAGCTCCTGAATACTGGGTAGCACCTGTCAAAGCAGGTACAATTTTGTTTGAAGTTACAGGCGTGTCTCTTGAATTAGCGAATGAAGCCCTACGCTTAGCTGCTCAAAAGCTACCTGTAAAGACAAAATTCGTTGTTCGTCGAGATCATCAAGAAGAAGATTAAGTATTAGCCAAATGAAAAATAGTGAAATTAAAGCGCTGACGGTAGAGCAATTGCAGCAAACCCTCATAGAAGAGCAAGAACGTCTTCTCAAATTGAAGTTTGCCCATGCCGTATCTCCGATTGAAAATCCGATGCGTATTCGAAATACGCGCCGCCTGGTAGCTAGGTTGATGACGGAATTGTCGGCTAAAAACAAAGCCGCGAGCGCGTAATAATGGTCAGGAGACCCCAATTGTAAAATAACCGACACAATGGAGGCAGTAGCACAAACAACTGTAGAAAGAAATTTACGTAAGGTCAGAATTGGCCGAGTGGTTAGCGACAAGATGGAGAAGTCTTGTGTTATCGCAGTAGAACGTAAAGTAAAGCACCCTAAATATGGGAAGTTTATGAAAAAAACCACCAAATTGATGGTGCATGACGAAAGTAATGAGTGTGGTATTGGTGATACAATCCGTGTAATGGAAACACGCCCACTCAGTAAGAATAAGCGTTGGAGATTAGTCGAAATCATTGAAAAAGCAAAATAACAATGGTACAGCAAGAATCAAGACTGTCTGTGGCCGATAATAGTGGCGCAAAAGAAGTACTGGTAATCCGTGTGTTGGGTGGAACAGGAAAGCGTTATGCCTCTATCGGAGACAAAGTGGTAGTGACTGTAAAACAGTCAATCCCTTCGGGTAACATAAAGAAAGGTACAGTTTCTAAAGCTGTTGTTGTTCGTACTAAGAAAGAAATCCGTCGCAAAGATGGGTCTTATATTCGATTCGAGGACAATGCCGTTGTTTTGCTCAACAATCAAGATGAGCCTCGTGGTACGCGTATCTTCGGCCCAGTTGCCCGTGAATTACGTGAGAAAAACTTTATGAAAATTGTTTCATTGGCACCTGAAGTATTGTAGAAGCAATGGAAAGAAAATATAACAAACAACCCAAATTACACATTCGTACTGGTGACTTAGTAAAGGTAATTGCGGGTAATTCAAAAGGTCAATCTGGAAAGGTCATCAAAATGTTGGTGGAAAAACAGCGTGCTGTCGTAGAGGGAGTCAATATGATAACCAAACACATTAAGCCAACAGCTGCTAACCCTCAAGGTGAACTTAGAAAAACAGAAGGGTCGGTTCACATCAGTAATTTGATGCTCATTGATCCCGCCACTGGTGAAGCTACTCGTACGGGTCGTAAACTCAACGAGCAAGGCAAGTTACAAAGATATGCTAAAGACTCTGGGAAGTTTATCCCAGAACCGTCAAAGTAATCGGCTTTAGTATTAGTAGCATCTCATATTTTTAAGCAGTAATGTCAAACAAGTGGGTCGGAAATCCACAACACATTTTTTAAAATGGCAACTACGAGATTAAAAGACAAATATGATAAGGAGGTAGTTACGATTCTTCAAGAGAAGTTTCAGTACAAGTCTTCAATGCAAGTACCCCGCTTATCTAAGATTGTAATTAACAAAGGAATCGGAGCAGCAGTAGCAGATAAGAAGTTGATTGATGCAGGTCTTGAGGAAATCACTCTTATTGCTGGACAAAAGGCAGTCCCAACCATGTCTAAGAAAGCAATTTCAAACTTTAAATTACGCGAAAAAATGCCAATAGGTGTCAAAGTAACTCTTCGCGGGGATAAAATGTTTGAATTCTTGGATCGTTTGACAAGTATTGCCTTACCGCGGGTACGTGATTTTCAAGGTATTAGCGACAAAGGTTTTGACGGGCGTGGTAATTATACCTTTGGCGTACAAGAACAGATAATTTTTCCAGAAATTCAAATTGACAAGGTTAATAAGATTTCTGGGATGGACATAACATTTGTCACTACGGCAAACACAGATGAAGAAAGCTACGAGTTGTTAAAATCTCTGGGTATGCCCTTTACAAAAGGTAAAAAATAAGAATCCCTTTTTCAACGAAATAAGGAAATGGCGAAAGAATCCGTAAAAGCAAGAGAATTGAAAAAGCAGAAGCTAGTTGCTAAGTATGCTGAAAAGCGTGCGGCCTTGAAAGAGGCTGGCGACTGGGAAGGTTTAGACAAGTTGCCGCGTAGTTCTTCGGCAGTTCGTTTACACAATCGTTGCCGCTTAACAGGCCGCCCACGTGGGTACATGCGTAAATTTGGTATTTGCCGCGTTGTATTCCGCGAAATGGCCTCGCAAGGAAAAATTCCTGGCGTTACCAAAGCAAGTTGGTAAAACGCTTTTGTTTTCAAAATCAATTCCGTAACTTTGCAGCCCTTTTATGAGAAGGGGGTAGCAACAAATCAGTAGAGAAATGATAACCGATCCCATAGCAGACTATCTGACGAGAATCAGAAACGCCATAAAGGCGAAGAATCGGTTGTGGAAATACCTGCTTCTAATATAAAGAAGCAAATTACCCAAGTACTCTACGACAAAGGCTTTATTCAAAACTATAAGTTTGAGGATAATGGCCCGCAGGGTATTATTAAAATTGCCTTAAAATACAATCCAGTAACAAAGCAGTCACAATGCCATCGGTAGCCCGTGTTAAAGGTAGTTTGCGAAAATATGTTGAAAGCTACCGAAATACCGCGCATTTTGAATGGTCTTGGAGTAGCTATTGTATCTTTACCTCTAAAGGGGTGATGACTGACAAAAAGAAGCTCGGGTCCTCAATGTAGGCGGAGAAGTGTACTGTAAGTTACACGTTTACTGATAAAATACTGAAAAGAAATGATCACGTATAGGAAAAAGCCGATTACGCTACCAGCAAATGTTACAATAGCAGTGTCCGACGATAATGTTGTGACCGTTAAAGGTCCCAAAGGCACTTTATCAAGGGAAATTGATCGTGATATAAAGGTAGAGATTGAAGGGAGCGAGCTAACAGTTGTGCGCCCGACTGAACAAAAACGCCATAAAGCATTGCATGGACTTTATCGTTCCCTTATCAGTAATATGGTTACTGGTGTGAGCGAAGGGTATAAGGCGCAATTAGAGGTGGTTGGTGTAGGTTATAAAGCCTCTGTAAACAACAATATTCTCGAAATGAGCCTTGGATATTCACATGGTATTTTCTTTGCAGTACCTTCAGAAGTGAAGGTAACGGCTACTATGGAGAAAGGACAAAACCCTAAGGTGTTTTTGGAGTGTATTGATAAAGAATTATTGGGGCAAATTGCAGCTAAAATTCGCTCTTCCGTAAAGTTGAGCCTTACAAAGGGAAAGGTATTCGCTTTGTAGGTGAGCAAATTAGACGTAAAGCAGGTAAAGCCGCAGCTAAGAAGTAATTAGTAATCCGAAAAATTGTAAGCAATCATGGCTTCAGTAAAAAGCGAAAGAAGACAACGCATTAAATACCGGATTCGGAAAAAACTGTCTGGAACGACAGAAAAACCGCGCCTATCAGTCTTTAGGTCGAATGCGCGTATTTATGCACAAGTGATAGATGATATTAAAGGAACAACCTTAGTTGCAGCCTCATCTATTGAACTTGATGCCGCTAAAGCAAGTGTTAATGCAGAGGACGCAAAGAAAGTAGGTCTTAAGTTAGCAGAAAAAGCTCGCAGCTGGTGTTAGCGCGGTTGTATTTGACCGAAATGGTTATTTGTATCATGGGAAAGTAAAAGCATTGGCAGACGGTGCTCGCGAGGGTGGTCTCAAATTCTAATTAAGATATGTCGAACATTATCAAACCTTTGAAATACAACGAAGCAGACCTCAAAGAGAAGGTAGTAGCTATCAATCGTGTTGCTAAAGTAGTAAAAGGTGGACGTCGTTTTAGTTTCTCCGCAATTGTTGTCGTTGGTGACAGCAAAGGGGTAGTAGGTTACGGATTGGGTAAGGCTAATGAGGTAACCGATGCTATTGCAAAAGGAATTGAAGACGCCAAGAAAAACTTAGTACAGGTGCCCATCTTAAAAGGAACTGTCCCCCATGAAATGGAGGGTAAGTATAGCGGTGGTCTTGTATTTGTCAAACCAGCAGCGCCAGGTACGGGTGTAATTGCTGGTGGTGCTGGGCGTGTGCTGTGTTAGAAGCAGCAGGTGTACATGACAGGTATTAGCAAAGTCGAAAGGGTCATCAAACCCGCACAATGTAGTGAAGGCAACTATAGATGCTCTTTTGAAAATGAGAGCACCTCATCAGGCTGCATCTCAAACCGCGGAGTAAAGTTGGCCAAAGTGTTTAATGGATAATCTTTTGAGAAAATGTCAAAGATAAGAGTTACACAGATTAGAAGTATGATTGGCCGTCCAGAAAATCAAAAGCGGACTTTGGCCGCTTTAGGACTTGGTAAAATCAATCGTACTATTGAGGTTGAAGTAAATCCTGTGACGCAGGTATATGATTCTCAAAGTGAATCATTTAGTGAAAGTCGAAGAGATTTAATCAGCGATAAAGCAATGAATCTTAGCTCACAGCAGCAGGCTCGGTAAAAAACAAAAAACAGCCTTGGTAGAGGTCATGGTTCAGAATGGGCGGCACATCTACTCGTGGTTCACAAAGGTGCGCAATCACGTTCTGGCTACAAAGAATAAAAGAGTCACTTTGAAGGAGGACAAATGCCACTTCAAAGGCGTGTGCCTAAATTTGATTTAAAAATATCAATCGTGTTGAATATAAAGCGCTCAACTTAGATACAATCCAAGCATTAGCCGAAAAGGCAAATGTGTCGGTAATTGATAAGGACGTACTTTACAGCAATGGTTTAATATCCAAAAACGGATCTAGTAAAGATACTGAATCGGGGTGAACTTAAAGTGAAGAGTTGAGATGCTAATGCTTTCTCAAAGACAGCAATAGAGGCCATCGAAAAGGCTGGCGGTAAAGCAGTTACTGATAGTCTTATCAAAGATTTTTGTAACTTTGCCCGATTTTACCACGGCTGGAACATTAGAAAACGCATGAAACGGTTTATACAGACCATCAAAAATATCTTTTCAATTGAAGAACTGAGAAACAGAATTCTCTATACACTTCTTTTGATAGCAGTTTATCGTCTTGGTTCGTATATCATACTCGGGTGCTGATAGTGATAAACTTGATTTTGAAGCACAAGGCCTTTTGGGATTATTAGACACCTTCTAGGTGGAGCCTTTACAAAGGCTTCTATCTTTGCTTTAGGTATCATGCCTTATATTTCTGCATCTATTGCCATTCAATTACTGACTATGGCGCTGCCTTATTTCCAAAAGATGCAAAAAGAAGGGGAATCTGGAAGAAAGAAATTAAATCAGATTACGCGTGTTTTGACTATTTTTGTCACTATAGCCCAAGCGGTTAGCTATTTGCAAACGACAATATCAACAGATGCCTTTATTGATCAGTAGGACGGCTTTTACATTGTCAGCAGTTTTGATTTTGACAGCTGGGACTATATTCTGTATGTGGTTGGGAGAACGAATTACAGATAGGGAATCGGTAATGGAACTGATGTTGACTATGATTGGTATCGTTTCCGTTTTCCCCAAGCAATCATACAAGAGGCATCTTCCAGAGGAAGTGGAGGGCTTCTTATCTTTGTAGTTGAAATTGTTGCACTTTTTGTCGTAGTAATGTTTGCCGGGTTTGCATTGACCCAAGCAGTTCGTCGTGTACCAATTCAGTATGCAAAACAAGTAGTTGGAAATAAAGTAATGGGAGGACAAAGACAATATTTGCCTTTTAAAGCTCAATACTTCTGGGGTTATGCCTATCATATTTGCGCAAGCGCTATATGTTTATCTCTCTTTGGTTGCAGGATTATTTGCCGAAAAAAGTGATTTTGCCAGTTCAGTTGCAACAACCTTTTAACGATTACACAACTTGGCAGTACAATGCACTTTTTGCAACCCTTATAATTGTGTTTACATTTTTCTATACTGCCATCGCTATCAGTCCACAGCAGATATCAGATGATATGAAACGAGGAGGGGGCTTTATCCCTGGAGTTAAACCTGGGTTGGCCACTTCAGATTTTATAGCTACGGTGCTTGATCGTATTACCTTACCAGGAGCTGTTCTATTAGCAGTAATTGCCATTTTGCCAGCACTCGCTAGTATGACGGGTATGACACGGGAGTTTGCCCAATTTTTTGGAGGAACATCACTTTTGATTTTGGTGGGTGTTGTACTCGATACTTTACAGCAAGTTGAAAGTTATTTATTAATGAAGCATTACGAGGGCTTAATGAAGACGAACCGTGTAAAAGGTCGTTCAGAAACTATTGCAGTGTAATGGGAAGGATGATATTTCTTAAATCAGAAGAGGAAGTTTTACTGATTAAAGAAAGTGCACAAGTTTTAGGAAAAGCTCATGCGGAAGTCGCAAAATGGATTAAACCTGGAGTAACGACAAAGCAACTGGACAAAATAGCGGATGAATTTATTCGTGATTATAATGGCCAGCCTTCCTTCAAAGGTTATAACGGGTTTCCATCTGCACTTTGCATATCACTTAATGATATTGTGGTGCATGGCTTCCCAAGTCAGTATCAGTTGCGTGAAGGAGATGTGATTTCGATTGATTGTGGTGTAAAGTTAAATGGTTTTCATAGTGATAGCGCTTATACCTATCCAATAGGAGATGTAGCCTCGGATGTAGCCAATTTACTTAAACGGACAAAACAAGCACTCTATATTGGCATAGAACAAGCCATAGAGGGCAAAAAAGTAGGTGACATAGGATATGCTATCCAAACATATGTAGAGCGATTTGGTTATGGAGTTGTGAGAGAGCTAGTTGGTCATGGAGTTGGCCGTGATTTGCATGAAAGTCCAGAAGTACCAAATTATGGAAAACGTGGCCAAGGATCTAAACTAAGGGAGGGGATTGTGATTGCAATAGAACCTATGATTACTTTAGGTAAAAGAGCAGTAGTGCAAGAAAAAGATGGATGGACAATTAGAACTACTGATCGAAAGCCTGCCGCTCATTTTGAACATACAGTATTGGTTCGTAAAGGAAAAGCAGAAATTTTGACAACATTTAAATACATCGAAGAAGTAACCAGTAATACAACGTTAATGGTAAGTGTATAGGTTTACCAAAAAGATATATAGAAACAAGGTCTCATCGAAGTTGATGGCATTATAATCGAGGCGCTTTCTAACGCCATGTTTCGAGTACAACTCGAAAATAAACATGAAGTAATTGCTCATATCTCTGGCAAAATGAGAATGAATTATATTAAAATTTTGCAAGGTGATCGAGTAAAATTGGAGATGTCACCATATGATTTATCAAAGGCACGCATTATTTATCGATACAAATAGTAATAACCTGGTTTAGGTGTATAGTTTGAGGAAAGATTAATTTAGCTTCTCATTTTTAAAATGCTTAAATCTAAAATTATACAAGAAAATGAAAGTAAAAGCGTCTATTAAAAAGCGCAGTGCTGATTGTAAAGTAATTCGTCGGAAAGGCAAACTTTACGTTATCAACAAAAAAAATCCCAAGTACAAACAAAGACAAGGATAATTTAAGATATGGCACGTATTGCAGGTGTTGACATTCCAGACAAAAAACGCGGCGAAATCTCGTTGACTTATATTTACGGGATTGGACGTAGTTCCGCTCGCCAAATTTTGGAAAAAGCGGGTATTCATTTTGATAAGAAAGTAGCTGAATGGTCAGACGAAGAGGCAAATGCCATTCGTGGTATCATTAACGGTGAATTCAATACAGAAGGTGCATTGCGCTCAGAAGTACAATTGAGCATAAAGCGCTTAATGGATATTGGTTGTTATCGTGGTTTAAGGCATCGTAAAGGACTTCCAGTACGTGGCCAAAGAACAAAAAATAACAGCCGTACCCGTAAAGGTAAGCGTAAGACGGTGGCAAATAAAAAGAAAGCTACTAAGTAATTTATAATCGTTAATTGTTATCCTTTGTTCGTAGGTTCGGATAGCAGATAACTAATCATTGAATAACGACAAAACAATGGCTCAAAATAAGCGTAAAGATAAAGCGAAAAAGCGCGTTGTACAGGTGGAGCAGGTGGGCCAAGTCCATATAAGAGCTTCATTCAACAACATCATCATTTCGGTTACTAATATGTCAGGTCAAGTAATTTCTTGGGGGTCTGCTGGTAAAATGGGTTTCAGAGGTTCTAAGAAAAATACCCCGTATGCCGCTCAAATGGCAGCACAAAGTTGTGCACAAGTGGCATATGACTTAGGAATGCGTAAAGCCGAAGTATTTGTAAAAGGACCAGGCTCTGGCCGTGAATCGGCCATAAGAACTGTCCAAAATGTAGGGATTGAGGTAACGACGATCAAAGACATTACTCCATTACCACATAACGGCTGCCGTCCTCCTAAGCGTAGAAGAGTATAATATTCAGTTTTTATAAGACCATAAGGACAATCTGCAATTTGGACACTGGGGTTGCTGGATTGTTCTTATGGTAGTTTTTTGTTTTTAAAATAAATTAAATCAAATGGCACGGTACACAGGTCCAAAGTCAAAGATTTCGCGTCGTTTTGGTGAGGCCATCATGGGGCCAAGCAAGGCGCTAAATAAAAAGAGTTATCCACCTGGCCAGCATGGCCGAGGAAGACGTAGTAAGAAGTCAGAGTATGCGCTTCAGTTACAAGAAAAGCAAAAGGTAAAATATACCTACGGAATTTTAGAACGCCAATTCCGTAACTTGTTTCATCGAGCAGCTGTACGTGATGGAATTACGGGTGAAAATATGCTTAAACTTTGTGAAGCACGCCTTGATAATACGGTATATCGTTTAGGTATTGCACCTACTCGACGTGCAGCGCGTCAATTAGTTGTTCATAAGCATATTATGATTGATGGAGAAATTGTAAACATCCCATCTTATTCTTTACGACCAGGCCAAGTGGTTGGCGTGCGCGAGAAATCAAAATCACTCGAAGCCATTACAGAAAGTTTAGTTTCACGTGCTGCTGCTGCAAAACGTTTTAATTGGCTTGAATGGGACAATAGTATGATGGTGGGCAAATTTGTACAATATCCGGAAAGAGATCAGATTCCAGAAAATGTCAATGAGCAAGCTATCGTCGAATTGTATTCGAAATAATTATTAATTAGTACAAAACCCATTTGAAGTGATTATCAACATCAAGGGTTTTGTTTTTGTATGTTTAGTCGAACATACTTTTTCGCGGCTTATTGCCGCACTTCGGACTCTAAAAAAACTGCTAATCCTATGTCTATTTTAGCATTCCAAATGCCTGACAAGGTCGTAATGGAAAAAGCCGACGACTTTCACGGGTTGTTTGAGTTCAAGCCGCTGGAAAGAGGCTTTGGTGTAACTATTGGGAATGCGTTGCGTCGCATCCTGCTTTCATCACTGGAGGGTTATGCTATCACAAGTGTAAGGTTTCCAAGTGTACTCCACGAGTTCTCTTCTATTGAAGGAGTTGTGGAAGATGTTACCGAAATTGTGCTGAACCTTAAAATGGCTCGCTTCAAGAAAATTTCGGAAATGGTTGACAACAAAATAACGATAAGTGTAAAAAATCAGTCGGTGGTGACTGCTGGCGATATCGCTAAGTTTACGTCTTCATTTCAGGTTTTAAACCCAGATTTAGTTATTTGTCACATTGACGATCAAATTACCTTTGAGATGGAAATTCTCATTGAAAAGGGCCGTGGTTATGTGCCAGCTGATGAACCGCGTAGTATGGAATTACCTATTGGTCATATCCCAATAGATGCCATTTACACCCCCATCAAAACGTGAAGTATAGTGAGAAAATACGTGTAGAGCAGAAAACCGACTACGAAAACTCGTTATTGAGGTAACAACAGACGGGTCTATTCATCCCGAAGATGCTCTGAAAGGAGCCGCTTATATTTTGATACAGCATTTCATGTTATTCTCTGACCAAACCATGACGTTTGAAACGCAGAAAAATGATGAAGTGAGCGAGGTAGATGAAGAAATGCTGCGCATGCGTAAACTGTTAAAAACGCCACTGGCCGATCTTGATTTGTCCGTACGGGCTTACAATTGCCTCAAATCTGCTGATATTAAAACATTAGGTGATTTGGCCAAACTTGAGATTGCTGATATGATGAAGTTCCGTAATTTTGGTAAGAAATCACTTACAGAGTTGGAACAACTGATTGCAGAAAAGAACTTAGTGTTTGGTATGGATGTTGCAAAATATCGCCTCGACGAAGATTAATTTTACAGGGTCTTTCTCCTCTAAGAGAAAGACCCTTTCTATGTATTGTTCCACCGGTTATTATTCTGAAGCGCGTAGTACGCTGCTCGAAGCTAATCACAAAACTCAAAATAATGAGACACGGTAAAAAAGACAACCATTTGGGGCGTACCGCCTCGCACCGTAGCGCAATGCTACGCAACATGGCTTCTTCGTTGATTATGCACAAGCGTATCGAAACTACCTTGGCTAAAGCAAAAGAACTCAAAAAATATGTTGAGCCTATTCTGACGCGTGCTAAAGAAGATAATACCCACAACCGACGTATTATCTTTTCTTATATTCCAGAAAAAGATGTGATTAAAGAATTGTTTAGTACGATTTCTGATAAAATAGCAGACCGCCCAGGCGGATACACTCGTATCATTAAATTAGGAACTCGTTTGGGGGACGCCGCTGAAATGTGTATGATAGAGTTAGTAGATTTTAATGAAAGTTTACTTACTATTTCTGAAGAAAAATCAGGTAAAACTCGTCGTAGTCGCCGTGGTGGTAAGAAGACTTCATCAGAAGTAGCTAAGGAGGAAGTAGTAGAACTACAACCCGTGGCAGTGGTAGAAGAAATGACTGAAACCCCTGAAGTAGCTGTGTCTGATGATTTGGAGCTTATTGAGGGCATTGGCCCTAAAATAGCCGAGGCACTAGCCGAAGCAGATGTGACTACGTTTGCTCAATTAGCAGACATGACACCAGAAGCCATTCAAGAGATAGTATCTGCTGCGGGCATAGGTTCTAAAAGCCCCTCCACTTGGCCTCAACAAGCAGCCTTAGCTCGTGATGGTAAATTGGAAGAACTAAAAGCTTGGCAAGACGAGTTAAATGGTGGCCAAGAATAATTGTTCTTAGATAGAGTTATATTAAATGAAGAAAAGTTAAAATACTAAAGGGGTTAAACGAAAGTTTAGCCCTTTTTTTATGAACTTTGTATCCCCAATCATTCAAATCATATAAAAATGAGTTCTCAACAACCAGCACTTTTACTTCTTGAAGATGGTACAGCCCTCAAGGGAACGGCTATTGGAAAAATCGGCACAATGGGTGGCGAAATTTGTTTTAATACAGGAATGACCGGTTATCAGGAAATTTATACAGATCCTTCTTACTTCGGCCAAATCGTCATCAATACTACCTCTCACATTGGGAATTATGGCGTGCAATTAGAAAGCGAAGAAGAGTCAAATTCCATTAAAATCAGTGGAATGATTTGTAATGTATTTTCACCTATTTATTCTCGAAAAACCGCTAACTTTTCGCTTCAAACTTATTTTGAACGCGCTAATATCGTCGGTATTAGTGATGTTGATACACGTCAGTTGGTGCGCCATGTGCGTCAGAAAGGAGTAATGAACGCTATCATTTCTTCAGAGATATTGGATGAGAAACAATTGATGGAACGCCTCAAAGAAGTACCTAACATGGATGGTTTGGAGTTGTCGTCGGTGGTAAGTACCAAGGAGAGTTATTTCATGGGAGAAGAGTCTTCAGCAAAATACCGAATAGCTGTCATGGATTATGGTATTAAGAAAAGCATTTTACTCAATCTAACTAAAAGAGACTGCTATTGCAAGGTATTCCCAGCCAAAACCCCTTTTGAAGAAGTAATGGCTTGGAATCCTGATGGTTTTTTTATCTCTAATGGCCCAGGCGACCCCTCTTCAATGCCATATGCTATACAGACTGTGCAACAATTCTTAGCGACCAATAAACCACTTTTTGGGATTTGTTTAGGGCATCAAATTTTGGGTTTGGCAAGTGGTATCTCTACCTATAAAATGCATCATGGGCACCGTGGACTGAATCACCCAGTCAAAAACTATCAAACGGGTTTAAGTGAAATTACTTCTCAAAACCATGGGTTTGCGGTAAGTCCCGATGAGATAGCAGCACACCCTGACGTAGAAGTAACGCATATCAATCTGAATGATAAGACCATAGAAGGTATTCGTAGAAAAGACAAGCCCGCTTTTTCGGTGCAATATCACCCAGAGGCATCGCCAGGGCCGCACGATTCTCGGTATTTATTTGACGACTTTGTGAAGTTGTTTAAAGTATAAATTCGTTCTTTTAGAAACGGAATAACTATCAGTATTTTTAGCCGTATTTTCGCTTTCGGAAGTACGGCTTTTGCTGTCTAAACCCCTTCTCCAATGAAAAATTATCTTTATACACTTTCGATCATTGTGGCCGCCACCTTGGCGATGTTTTTTCCGCAATATTTCACTCAAGTTGGCGATTTCCAGCTCAAGGCCCTGATTGTGCCTTTGCTACAAATCATCATGTTTGGTATGGGAACAACCATGAGTCCCAAGGATTTTGAGGCTGTCATCAAATCTCCTAAAAGTGTAGTCATTGGTCTTATTTGTCAGTTTACCATTATGCCTTTGATTGGTTATTTATTGGCGACCTCTTTTGATTTCCCTCAGAGGTGGCCGCGGGTGTAATTCTCATCGGCTGTTCGCCCAGTGGGTTGGCTTCCAATGTCATGGCCTATATCGCCAAAGCCAATGTGGCGTTGTCGCTTACGATCACTTCTTGTGCTACCCTTTTAGCCCCTCTTTTGACCCCCTTATTGATGAAAGTATTGGGAGGACAATTTATCGAAGTAGAGTTTTACAAAATGATGATTGATATTTTGAAAATTATTATTCTTCCTATTGGCGTGGGTTTGATAGTGAACCGAGTTTTTAGAAACCAAACCGAACTACTAAATAAATATATGCCTTTGGTTTCAATGGCGGGTATTGCGCTTATTATCTGCATTATTACAGCGGCAGGGCGCGATAGTTTATTGGAAGTAGGAGGCTTATTGGTATTTTGTATGTTGATACACAACCTCATGGGCTTTTTGATGGGCTATTGGAGTGCGCGTATTTTAAAGCTACCAGAGCAAGATTGTCGCACGGTAGCCATAGAAGTAGGACTTCAAAATGGGGGCTTGGCTTCGGGTATTGCGCTACAAATGGGCAAAGTAGCCACCGTGGGTCTTGCACCAGCATTGTTTGGGCCAATTATGAACATCACGGGGTCGCTATTGGCAAGTTGGTGGAGTAAAAAATGAGTAGCAATTACGCAGTCAATATGCAAGAATTTGAAAATCAAGTAGCGATTGTTACGGGAGCAGGGCAAGGAATAGGTTTAGAAATAGCCAGACAACTGGCTCAACGAGGGGCAGCGGTATTGTTGAACGATTTGGATGAAGCACTTGCCCAAGCTGCCGCCAAGGGTATCAAAGAATTGGGGGGTAAGTGTTTGGCTGTAGCGGGTAATGCCGCCGATGTAAACTTTATACAAGCAATGGTGACCAAAGCTGTTGAAGTATTTGGCAAACTCACCGTTGTTGTTGCCAATGCTGGTATCACTACTTTTGGTGATTTCTTCGTCTATCAGCCCGAATCTTTGCAGCAATTATTGGATTTGAATATCCGTGGTAGTTTCTTTCTAACGCAAGCGGCAGCTCAACAAATGAGAAAACAAGGCCAAGGGGGGGGGCGTATCCTGCTGATGTCGTCGGTAACAGCCCACCAAGCGCATCAATACTTAGCGGCATACGGTATGACCAAAGCAGCTCTTGAGATGTTGGCCAAAAGTTTGGTGATAGAGTTGTCGCCCTATCGCATCACTATCAACACCATCGCCCCTGGCGCAACCATGACAGAACGAACCGCCGAAGACCCCGATTATCTTCAAACATGGAGTCGTATTACGCCCATAGGGCAGCCTGCTACGGTGCAGGATATCGCTCATGCGGCGCTGTTTTTGGTGTCGCCAGCAGCGGGGCATATTACTGGGCAGTCGTTGGTAGTGGACGGCGGCTGGACGGCGGTAAGTCCGTCGCCTTATACCTAAAAAAAGTAAATGGTCGAATTCTACAAACCAGTTCTTATTTTCGTTGTAACCGCTGTCATTAGTTTTGTGGGTTCAATTCAATTAGGGCCTGTCAATCTTACCGTAATCCAATCTGTTTTACGTCGAAATTTGCAAGCGGGGCTGTGGGTAGCTGTGGGAGGTAGCCTGCCCGAAATGCTCTATGCTGGTGTGGCTATTTGGGCAGGAATGTGGTTGAAAACACATCAAACCGTTTGGCTCATTTTAGAATGGAGTGCTGTTCCTGTATTGTTGGGTATAGGCCTTGTTACTTTTTTTACGCCCGGTTCCTCTATGACACTAAGTAAAATAAACAACCCGTCTTCTGCCTCTATGGCTAAAGGTTTTTTGGTTGGTATGCTCAATCCACAGCTTTTCCCTTATTGGTTGGTGATGTTATTACAATTTAGCAACTACGACCTCTTGCGCGTTCAAACCATCACCGAACAAATGGCTTTTGTTGCAGGAACAGCCGTGGGCGCGTTGTTCTTGCTGATTGGTGTGGCTATTTTGTCTTTTCGCTTTAGAGAAAGACTGATGGAACAAATATCGAGATGGAGTATTAATCGTTTTTTAGGAGTCTTGTTCGTTCTCTTGGCCGTAGGACAATTTTTGAAAATTTGGATAAAATCTTGAAAATTTGAATTTTTTGAGCTTAAAACGAGTTTTTATTCCGTAAACGACCCTTTACAGAGCAATCTCAATTTTAAACAAAACCAACAAAACCAAATGAAAAAAATTATTGTACTTTTATTTGTTGTCTTATCAATGAGTGCTATGGCACAAGGTATCAAAACACCTGCGCCAAGCCCTACCCAAACCTTAAAACAAGATTTTGCCCTTTCTTCTATTGAGGTCACTTATTCCCGTCCTGCTGCAAAAGGGCGTAAAATTTTTGGTGATTTAGTACCCTACGGAAAGATATGGAGAACTGGCGCGAATGGTGCTACTAAAATTACCTTTGGAGAAGATGTCAAAGTAGGTGGAATGCCCTTAAAAGCAGGCTCTTATGCACTTTACACTGTGCCCAATGCTGGCGAATGGGAAATCATCATCAACAAAGGGGCTAACAACAGTGGCTTGACTGGCTACAAAACAGAAGATGATGGGGCGCGTTTTAAAGCAAAGGCGTATGATTTGCCGATGTCTATAGAAACTTTTACTATTATGTTGGGTGACTTAAGCCCGTCTTCGGCAAATGTTCAAATTCTTTGGGAAAACACCGCTGTTATGTTTGCAGTTGAGGCAGATATTGACAGCAAAATCATGAAAGACATTAATACTGCTATGAATGTAGATAATCGCCCCTATTTTCAAGCAGCCAGCTACTACTTTGAAGCAGGTAAAGACATGACTAAAGCACTGGAATGGGCTAATAAAGCTGTAGAAGCTCAACCAACGGCCTATTGGGTTATGCACTTAAAAGCAAAAATCCAAGCCAGGATGGGAGATAAGCCAGGGGCTAAAGCTACTGCATTGAAATCTATAGAGTTGGCTAAAGCAGGTAAGAATGATGATTATGTGGCCTTGAACCAAAAATTAATCGCGACACTTTAGGTGTATTATTTAACATTTTGAAAGCCCTCCTCATTTTTTGGGGAGGGCTTTATTTTTTGTAATATTGCTCTTCACTTCTTACAATAGACTGATCTTATGAAATGGAAAATCTCCGATAACACAGTGTTTGCTTGGCATAGCTGGCTGGGCTTATTTGTAGGTATTTTTACACTTTTTTTGAGTGTTACAGGTATCATGTTACTCTTTAGGGATGAAGTAGATGCCTCACTTTCTAGGTCAGTGCTGCAAGTAAAACCCTCGGAGATGCAGTTTCCTTTGGATTCCATAGTGGCTACCCTCAAACAACATTACCCTGCGGCCTCATTACAAGCTATCCTCTTGAATACCAATCAAGCCAACAGAGCCATTATTGCAGAAATAGTGATTGAGGGACATAGGCAGTCGGTATATTGGAATCCTTACTCCAACCAACTCATAGGTTCACTTAAAACGGAGGATAATGTGATGCGAAATGTGCTTGAGTGGCACGAAGAGCTCACTGCTGGGGCATTGGGCCATGTATTTTTGTTTCTGGTAGGATTAGCCATGTTAGGTTCGGTATTGACAGGGCTATGGTATTATCGAAAATCGCTCTTTAAAGTCTTTCGTATAGGTGTCAGGGGCAAAAACACCTACCTTTTTAATGCTGATTTGCACAAGTTGTTAGGCATAGTTAGTTGTCTATTTTTACTCTTGATGGGAGGAACGGGCACGTTTTTCCATTGGGAAAAGATAGAACGGATGCTGGGAGAAGAAAGAGAGCAAAATCCTGCTGCTAAAAAAGAGATTCATCCTTGGCCTCTATTAGAGGCGAATTTTTCAATAGACTATTTTGTGAAAAAATCTAAAGAAAAAAAATGATTTTGCACCTAAAGTTATTGAATATCGACGCACTGAAAACATCGTTGCGGTGGTAGGGACTCGTCCTGAAAGTGTAAGACTATTTGGCAAACTCAATTCTAAAGTAGATTTTGACGCTACTACTAATAGGCTTGTTGGTATAGAACATCTCGAAGATGGAGACATAGAATTAAAAATGGAGCGATCGTTTGAGCAGCTTCATTTTGGGCAATATGGTGGTTGGTTTACCAAAGTACTTTATGCTTTGGGTGGTTTTTGTTTATCAGTCATTTCTTTGACTGGCTTCGTGATTTGGTTCAAGAAAAGATAAGGGATAGGTATGAATGATGCTAAAAGGGTATTTCAAATTGGCTTAGTCATCAAGCTTTAGGGTGGGCTTGCTTGTAAATCTTCTTGAGTTTTTCAATGCTATTATGCGTATAGACCTGCGTAGCAGCCAAGCTGCTATGACCCATCAAGTCTTTGATAGAGTTGAGGTCAGCACCGTTGTTGAGTAAATGTGTAGCGAAGGTGTGTCGTAAGATGTGTGGGCTTCGTTTTTGAAGCGAAGTAACAGCCGAGAGGTATTTCTTTACGATTCTTTGAATCAAAACAGTATATGCAGGGTCGCCTTTACTGGTCAAAAACAGTGCTTTGGTTTGAGAAGTAGGAAAAGTTTCATTTTTGAGGCTTTGATAGTGTTTCATTAAATCAGCCAAGCCTTTGTAAATCGGTATGATACGTTCTTTATTTCGCTTGCCCAGTACTTTGAGAGTTTGATCATAATGATTGAGGTCTGAATCTTGAAGCGAAAGCAACTCGGACAGGCGCATTCCTGTACCGTAGAGGAGTTCCATGATTAACCTATCACGTACTCCTTCAAAATCATTCCCAAAAGTAAGTTCTTCAAAGAGGAGTTGTAATTGTTTTTCTTCGACAAACTGCGGCAAAGGTTTATCGGTTTTGAGTGCCGAAACCCGCAACATAGGATTGACTGAAATGAGTTTTTGACGCAACAGATACCCATAAAAAGACCGTAGCGTGGCCAGTTTCCTGTTCACGCTACGATGATGTAATTCTGCTTCTACCAAACTTACCGCCCAACTACGCACCATCCGAAAATCAACTTGGGTTAGATTATTGAGTTGATGGTTTTTTGTTAAATATTCCTGAAATTGCTCCAAGTCTTTGCTATATGCTGTGAGCGTGTGCTGACTCAAGCGTTTTTCATAGGTAAGATGCTGGAGGAATTGGGCTATCATAAAGTTCTGATTCGGATATTTTTATACCAAGATTCATCGCCATGATCTTGTAGGGCTATTTTTCCTTTGGCATGAGGCGTGGCATAAGCCCATTTCGCAAATTTACTTTTGGCCAATTGCTCCTTCCATTTGTCGCTTCCATATTCATATTCGACCACTTTTACGCCATTGAGCCAATGCTCCACATGATTGTTATTGACGATAATCTTTCCTTGGTTCCATTCACCCGCGGGTTTGGCCACAAACTTGCTGGGTGCTTGCATATCATAATTGGCGGCGGTTTTTTGTTTGTCGTTGATGGTTACCATTTTACCATTATCATTAAAAGGAGGATAACCCTCATCATCAATGACTTGGTATTCGGGGCCTGAGTAGTAGGGTGGGTTTTTGGGATCCTCAATTACTTTGTAAATTACACCGCTATTACCCTTAGGTTTTATTTTAAACTCAAATTCCAGTTCAAAATTTTCAAATTCTTCATCTGTGATGAGATTGCCAGATTTTCCATGGGTCATTAATGAACCTCCCATGACCATCCATCCTTTTACGCCCTGTTCGTTGTAGGTGTGCCATCCTTTAGTAGTTTTTCCATCAAAAAGATTTTTCCAAGGGCCGGGTTTGAAGGTAAATGAAAAAGTACAAATAACACCCAATAGAAAAACTAAGAATAGAATCTGTTTATTTTTCATATCTTTTTAAAATAGTTTAAAGTTTGTTGAAAAAGTAAATAGAATAATAGATTTTACTCAAAACACAAAGAGGCAGCACCCAAAAGCCCAGCATCGTTGCCGAGGGTGGCACGTTTGATTTCAAGCCCTTTCAAGTAATAAGGCGTAAGCCAGTAATTGAGTTGTTTCATCACAGATGGCATAATGTAGTCGAATGAAGCAGACAAACCGCCACCAATGAGGATAAGGTTAATGTCCAGGATTCTAATCATGGCCACCAGACCATCGCCCAGCATTTCACCAACTTCGTTCCATATTTGTAGAGCTAACTCATCATCTTCAGCAGCGGCAGCTACCAAACCCGTAGTAGAGATAGAACCATCGTCTGGAAGTTGAGTTTTACCTTTGTAGTTGCTCCGCATTTCGTTGGCTAAATCGAGAGCTCTTTTTTGCCAATATTACGTTCTAATACCTTACCATTACGCGAAGGAATATGCCCAGGTTCCATCGCATTGCCATCTCCGCCTACAAACACTTTTCGATTGATGATAGCCGCACCACCAACACCAGTGCCGAGCGTGATGAAAATATAGTTTTCGTCGATTTTCTCTTCAGCAAAATAAAATTCACCTAAAGCAGCAGCATTGGCATCGTTTTCTAAAAACTCCACCCCATCAAAACGCTCAGATAAGTATTCTACTAAGGGTACATTGTCTATTTCGGGGATAGCCGTGATTTCGAGCGGCACAGTACGCTTACGATTAATCATGCCAGGAAGCCCGATGCCGACTTTGGCAATATTGGGAAAAGCATGAAGCTGGAGAGAGATGGCATCGCCTAAGTGTTTTTCAAAGTGGCCTAATTCGCGCCATTTACCTGTATCATGGCTATAAAAATTAGAGATTTTTCCTGTTTTAGTGTCCACGACACCCATTTTGACGTTTGTACCACCTACGTCTATACCTAAGTATTGTTCCATTATTAATTTGAAAACTTTATCAGTGAATAAGATGAATAAATGTAGAAAGATGACCTGCAAATTACCAATTTTCACGTTAAAAATCCTAAAATCAGCTAATATCTCCTAATTGTGGACGAATCAAAATTTCTTCTACTACTGCACTTGCCGATAAATTGTAGGCAGAGAATAGCGTTTCGGCCACATCTTTAGCTTGAATAAAGCGTTCTGGTGGAAAATCAGCTCCTTCCCAGCTTGCTGTTAGGGTTGCTCCTGGAAGAATGGCCGTTACTTTAATACCATGTGGTTTGAGTTCCTCACGCAACACTTTGGTCATTCCGTAAAGCGCAAATTTAGAGATACAATAAGAACCCCCATTGGTATAAGCTGTGATGCTGGCCGTAGAGCAAAGATTAAAAATATGCCCTTGCTTTCGTTCAATCATATTGGCTACTAAGCCACGAGTGAGATAATAGGCACTATAAAGATTGGTTTCAATCATGTTTTCAAGAATACCGTCGGGTTCATCATGGATTTGGCCAGGGGAGAAAATCCCTGTATTGTTGATTAAAGCACCAATAGGGCGATGCAGTGCTTGGATGAAATCAATAAAAGAAACCACTTCGCTTTTTATCGACATATTGACTACTTTAACATAAAGTTTATTGGGAGAATAAGCGGTTTGAAAAAAAGATTGGAGGGTTAACAACTCGGCTTCATTGCGGGCACAAGTAACCACATCATGGCCTGATGCCATAAACCGTTCTACGGCTGCTTTTCCGATTCCTTTGGTACCGCCAGTAATAATTACGATCGGATTCATCTTAAAAAAATATTATTTTGGTTAAACAAAGATGAAGATAAAGTTTTACATTTGTTGGCTTTTTTGAGATAAAAACCCATAAATTGGTTTGGACTATTTTTTTCAAACCTTCAAAAACTTATACTTCTTTCATGAATATTTGGTATGTGTGTTTGGCTTTTATAACTGCTTATTTATTAGGTTCAATTCCTGCGGCTATTTGGTATGGTCTTGCTTACTTCGGAGTTGATGTACGTCAACACGGCAGTGGTAACGCAGGAGCAACCAATACTTTTAGGGTTTTAGGTAAGCGTGCAGGAACAATCGTACTGCTGATAGATGTATTGAAAGGCTGGACTGCCACGATGTTGGCACACATCCTCTTTTTCTACAAGCTATTGAATCCTCTCAGTTACTTACTTTCAAGCTTTTTTAGGCTTCATGGCTGTCATGGGTCATTTATATCCTGTTTTTGCTCGTTTTAAAGGAGGAAAAGGGGTTGCTACTTCATTAGGAATGATATTGGCTACCGAACCGCAGGTTGCCTCAGTTTGTATTGCTATTTTTGTGTTGGTACTTTTGGCTTCGCATTATGTTTCATTGAGTTCTATCATAGCGGCCTTTGCTTTTCCGATGCTGCTTGTATGGGGTGTTTTTGGTAAAGCCACTGTGTTACTGATTATCTTTGGCTTTGTATTATTTATTGTGGTGGTTATTACGCACAAAAAAAATATTATCAAGCTTCTCAATGGCAAGGAAAATCGTATTTACCTATGGGGGCAGCGGAAATGATTTAGAAAGAGTGGGCTTGTAACATTCAATTACTAAATAAAAGGGCTTTATTCACCTGATAGATGAGGTGAAATTTTATTCATTGAATCTCTTACAAGATAGATATCGAATAAGTTTACCCAAAATATACTTAATTCGTTACTTATAAATACTCCGTTGGCAGTTTGGTGTAGTTCCATTATGTTTGTACTGAAATGTATTCATTTCAATACAAATAAACACAGCACAATGTCTCTTACTATACTTCTTATTATTGCCACGACGTGTATCAGCTGGTACGCTTGGCAAAGTCCATCGCTGTTTGACAAATTTATGCTCAATCCTGCCCGAGTTTCTAAACACAACGAGTACTATCGCTTTATTACTTCGGGTTTTATCCATGCAGACTTTGGCCATTTGATTTTCAATATGTTCAGTTTATATTTTTTTGGCGAAGCCATGGAAATGTTCTTGACCAATATTTTTGGTTCGAGCGGTACTTTCTATTATCTCTTTTTATACATCGCAGGCATCATTGTATCGGATATTCCGACTTTTCTAAAACATCGTACTAATAGTAACTATAACTCACTGGGGGCTTCTGGAGGTGTTTCGGCATTGTTGTTTGCCTTTATTTTATTGGCTCCTTTGCAAAAGGTTTGCCTGTATTTCGCTATTTGTATGCCTGGGTTTCTATTTGGTCTTTTGTATATGGGCTATACTTTTTATGAATCTCGAAGGGCTGTAGGACGTATTAACCATGATGCCCACCTTTACGGGGCACTTTTCGGTATTGTATTTATGGCCATCATTCTGCCCCAAGCCGTGCCCAATTTCTTTGAACAAATCGCCTCGTGGCGAATGTTTTGATTGAAGTTTGAGCTATCGGCAATGAGCAATTGGCTTGGTGTCAACTCCAAGAAATAAAACACGTAATATCAACCTAAAAACCATGAAATTTAAAACCCTTTGTTTGTCTTCGTTTTGTATTTGTGCATTTCCCTATTTGGTAAAAGCACAAGATGTATCTGTTCAGTATGCACAAAGCATTACGCCACAAGATTTAGAGAAACATCTGCGCGTCGTAGCGCATGATAGCCTTGAAGGTCGCGACACGGGATCGCCCGGACAAAAAAAAGCGGCTCAATATGTGGCCAATTTCTTTCAATCAGTGGGTTTAAAAGCGATTGTGCCAACTTCTGATGGCACTACATCGTACTTTCAACCATACTCTCTTTACCAAAAAAGCTGGGGAGAGGTGTATTTGGCTACTGAAAAACAACGCTATGAATTACAGCAAGATTTTTATTTGAGTGGGTTGCTGAGTGTACTTTCAGAAGAAAAAGTGCCTGTAGTCTTTGCAGGCTACGGAGTAGAATCAGCTAAATATGACGACTACGCCCATCTTAATGTAGAAGGAAAAGCCGTGATTGTGTTGGAAGGAGAACCTAAAAATAAAAGTGGGCAGTATTGGCTTTCGGGTGATGAAAAACCTTCGAAATGGAGCAATGACAATAATGCTTGGCAGCGTAAGGTAGCCCTTGCTACCAGCAAAGGAGCAAAGTACGTATTGATTGTCTCAGATTTAAAAGGAGAAGAATTTACACAGCAGGTAGCGAAGAGATCGGCCATGAGTCAGCGGTTTAATCGCCTTTCAATGAAACCTTACACCGAAAAAACAGGCGGAAATGCCGCCTTTACCATTTCAAGAAAAATGGCCTTAGACTTACTGGCTATAAAAGAAAAAAAACTGACTAAGATTCAAAATAATATTACTCAAAAAGGACAACCCCCCGCTGCAAGTAGTATTAGTGAGCGTACTGTGCGTATCAAAGCGGAAAGAAAAGACAATATAGTAATGACCGAGAATGTGATGGGCTTTTTGGAAGGAACCGACAAAAAAGAGGAAGTGATTGTCATATCGGCTCATTTAGACCATATTGGTATCTCGGCTGATGGACAGATAAATAATGGCGCTGACGACGATGGCTCTGGTACAGTCTCTATTTTGGAATTGGCTGAAGCGTTTGCCAAGGCCAAAGCAGCAGGCCAAGGCCCACGCAGGAGTATTTTGTTTATGACCGTAACGGGCGAAGAAAAAGGGCTTTGGGGGTCTGAATATTATACCTCTAATCCTGTGATTCCACTGGCCAATACGGTTTGTGATCTCAATATTGACATGATTGGTCGTATAGACGAAGCCCATAAAAAAGACCCCAAGTATGTCTATATCATTGGTTCTGATAAACTCTCATCTGAGCTGCACGCTATCGGCGAAGCCGCCAATACCAAATATGTAAATTATCAATTGGACTATACTTACAACAACCCCACCGACCCCAATCGGTTTTATTATCGTTCGGACCACTACAATTTTGCTAAAAATAAAGTACCCGTTATTTTTTATTTTACGGGTGTTCATGAAGATTATCACCGCCCAGGCGACGACGTAGAGAAAATCTTATTTGACAAACAAGCCAAAATCGTTCAGTTGGTTTTTCACACCGCTTGGGAATTGGCCAACCGTGAGGAACGTATTAAAATAGACAGCAATAAACCCTAACCCAGATGATTACCTTCGATACCCTCACTGATTTTCGTGCATACATAGGCCAAGACCTTGGTACAACAGAATGGGTAACAATTACCCAAGAAATGGTCAATGATTTTGCCAAGGCTACGGGCGACGAGCAGTGGATACACGTAAGTCCCGAAATGGCAGCGCAGTATTCGCCCTTCAAGACCACGATAGCCCACGGCTTTCTGACGTTATCGTTGGCACCCAAGTTTATGTATGAATTGTATCAGGTAAAGTCTGTGAAAATGGGCTTAAACTATGGTACCAACAAAGTACGCTTTACCTCACCCGTACCTACGGGTAGCCGCGTGCGGATGCAGGCTACGCTCAAAGAAGTAGAGGATCAAGCGCCCAACGGTATCAAAGCCACGGTTTCATTAATTTTTGAACTGGAAGGAAGCACTAAACCTGCCTGCGTGGCAGAAATGATTAGTTTGATGTTTGAATGAGGAAGGAATTAAAATCTATACAACCATGCGATTAGAAAATAAAATAGCCATCATTACAGGCGGTGCACGCGGCATTGGGAAAGCCACAGCCGAGATTTTTACACGCGAAGGTGCGAAAGTAATTATTTGGGATATGCTTGAAGCGGGTCAGCAAGCTGCCCAAGAATTAAGTGATAAAGGCTTTTCAGCTGAATTTATGAAAGTCAGCGTTACCGATGTGTCAGCCATCGAAGCTGCCGCTCGTGATGTATTTGAGCGATATGGAAGTATTGATATTTTGGTTAATAATGCAGGTATTACCCGCGATAAATCCTTGCTC
This sequence comes from Spirosomataceae bacterium, assembly GCA_041392315.1. Lineage (GTDB taxonomy): Bacteria > Bacteroidota > Bacteroidia > Cytophagales > Spirosomataceae > Runella. The sequence goes on from JAWKMH010000001.1 coordinate 301,523, forward strand.
AAAATGTCATACCAAGAGTGGGCACAAGTGATAGATATTAATCTTAACGGCGTGTTTAATTGCACCAAAACGATTGTACCTTATATGGTTGAAAATAAATACGGGCGCATCATCTGCACTTCGTCGGTTGTGGGTCAAACAGGTAATTTTGGCCAAACTAACTATGTTGCTACCAAGGCTGCCATTATAGGCATGGTAAAAACCTGGGCCAAGAATTAGGGAAATACAATATTACGGCCAATGCCGTAGCGCCAGGCTTTATCAAAACCGACATGACTGACCTCATTCCAGAAGAAGTGAAAAACCAGACGGTAGCGCTATACCTGTGAAACGTATGGGTTTACCTGAAGATATTGCCAATGCCTATTTGTATTTAGCCTCTGAAGAAGCGGGCTATGTCAACGGTCATACTTTGAGTGTAAATGGAGGAGTTGCATAAAAGTATGCTTGCATACCTTTTTTGAAAATCGTAACTTTGAAAAAAGTTAATTCTCTAAAGATACATCACCATGACAACCGAAAATACACTATTGGAAGGACTCAACTTCAACCTCACTGAGGAGCATTTAGCTGTCAAAGAAGCCGCAAGAGATTTTGCGCAAAATGAACTACTACCAGGTATTATAGAGCGAGATAACGAACAAAAATTTGACCCCAAATTACTCAAGCGGATGGGCGAGCTGGGCTTTTTGGGCATGATGGTTTCGCCCCAATATGGGGGAGGGGGCATGGACACAGTGTCGTATGTGTTGGCTATGGAAGAAATTTCAAAAGTAGATGCTTCTGCTTCTGTAATGATTTCAGTGAATAACTCTTTGGTTTGTTATGGTTTGGAGGCATATGGTACAGAAGAACAGAAACGCAAATACTTGATCCCGTTAGCTTCGGGCAAAATTATCGGTGCCTTTTGTTTGTCAGAGCCAGAAGCAGGTTCAGATGCTACATCTCAGCATACTATTGCTGAAGACAAGGGTGAATATTATTCTTTGAATGGTACCAAAAACTGGATTACGAACGGCAATAGCTCTTCGGTATGCTTAGTAATGGCACAAACTCATCCAGAACTTCGCCACAAAGGCATCAACTGCCTCATTGTAGAGAAAGGTATGGAGGGTTTTGTAGTGGGTAAAAAGAAGATAAAATGGGTATTAGAACCTCCGATACGCACTCTTTGATGTTTTCTGATGTGAAAGTATCTAAAGCAAACCGTATTGGAGGCGAAGGATTTGGTTTTAAATTTGCGATGAGTACGCTCAATGGAGGACGTATTGGTATTGCGGCCCAAGCGTTGGGTATCGCGGCGGGGGCTTTGGAGTTGTCTTTGAAATATGCCCATGAACGAAAAACGTTTGGCAAGCCTATCTTTGAACATCAAGCCATTCAGTTTAAGTTGGCCGAAATGGCTACTAAAATAGAAGCCGCGCGTTTATTAGTTTACAAAGCGGCCCGCCTCAAAGACGAACATAAAGACTATGTTCAAGCCGCTGCTATGGCCAAGCTGTTTGCCTCTGACGTAGCCATGTGGGCTACTACAGAAGCCGTACAGATACATGGCGGCTATGGCTATGTCAAGGAGTTTCATGTAGAGCGGCTCATGCGCGATGCCAAAATCACGCAGATATACGAGGGTACTTCCGAAATCCAAAAACTCGTCATTGCACGAGAGTTATTGAAATAAACACGTATTGAATCATGGCTGATATTTCTTGGCTTTCCAGGACACAACTCATGGTGGGAGAAAATGGCCTCCAACAGTTACAAAATGCCCATATCTTGGTAGTGGGTTTGGAGGCGTTGGCTCATTTGCTGCTGAGTTTATCGCTCGTGCTGGTGTAGGTGCCATGACTATCGTGGACGGTGATGTCGTAGATCCCAGCAATCGTAATCGTCAACTCCCTGCGCTCGCCACCACACATGGCCAATCCAAGGCCGACTTAATGGCCGAACGCCTGCTGGCTATCAATCCTGAATTGAAACTTACTGTCGTAAAGGAATTCTTGACTCCTCAAAAAGTACGCGATATTTTGGGCGCAGCCCCATACAGTTATGTCATGGATTGCATAGATAGCATTACGCCTAAACTGACGCTGTTGGTAACTTCTTTGGAATATCAATTTCCTTTGGTAAGTTCGATGGGGGCAGGGGGCAAGTATGACCCTACCCAGCTTAAAGTAGCCGATTTGTTTGATACATATGAGTGTTTATTGGCGCATTATGTGCGCAAGCGTCTTCAAAAAATATGGCATTCGGTCTGGTATTAAAGCAGTATTTTCTACCGAAAAAGTACAAAAGACTCTTTGATGCTTACCGATGGGAATAATTTCAAACGGTCGGCTTATGGCACCATCTCGTATTTGCCTGCCACTTTTGGAAGTGTATGTGCATCGGTTGTTATTCGTGAATTATTGGGTCAAAAAGTCATATTGCACAAAAATCCCTAAAAGAAAAGAGGAAAAACAACGAGATAAAAGAGAAAAGAAGAAAGGAAAGCAAGTAAATTTGAGAAAAGTATTTCTATCTATCACATGAGTTTTCTAATAGATATTGACCACGAAGCCAAAACGCCTAAATACAAGCAAATTGTAAAGTCAATCATTCGCTTGGTAGAGCGTGGAGTATTAAGACAAAGTGATCAATTACCTTCCATCAATGAACTCAGTGTAGAGAACTACTTGGCACGAGATACGGTCGAAAAAGCATATAAAGAGTTGAAAGCCTTGGGTGTAATAGATTCAGTACGAGGCAAAGGCTTCTATATTCTTAATGAAAAACCCACACAAAAGCGAGTTTTACTCGTAATGAATAAACTGAGTGCTTACAAAAAAGCAGTCTATGAATCCTTTCTTGCTACGCTGGGTGATCTTGCTAGTGTTGATCTTCATATACACCACGGCAGTAGTCGTATCTTTCGAGATATTCTCAAAGAGCATCTGGGGCATTTTCATTATTATGTCATCATGCCTCATTTCTATGATAACTCTGTTAATATCTTGAGCTTACTTCATGAAATACCTTCTAAAGAACTGGTGCTTTTAGATAAAGAATTCTCGGATCTCTCAGGAAACTATACAAGCGTTTACCAAGATTTTACGGATGATATTTATAATGCCTTAGACTCGGGAAGAGACTTATTGGATAAGTACAGAGAATTAGTACTGATTTTTCCAGAAGATGTAAAATACCCCTCTGAAATCATGCAAGGGTTTAGAAATTTTTGTGCTCATACCAAAAAATCAGGGCGGATTATTACAAAAGCTTCAAATGAAAATGAGTTGGCGGGGCGTGTTTATATTGTTTTAGAAGATTCAGATTTAGCTGAATTAGTAAAAAAGACTCGGGAACAACGATTAGAATTGGGGCAAGATGTAGGTCTGCTTTCTTTTAATGATACCCCCCTCAAAGAGGTTTGGCCAATGGTATCAGTGTAATTTCGACCAATCACGACCAAATGGGGCGAACCGCTGCTGAACTAATCCTAAGTGGTAAAATTATGCGCGTTAAAAACCCTTTTGGACTCATTCGTAGAGGCTCTTTAGCCATTTGTTATAGGAGGTTTCAACAAACATGATTTTGCCCATAGTAACTAATCTACCCCCTTGGCCGTCAATTGCTCAAAGCTGATGGCCGACAGCCAAATCAAACCAATCCTTTGAGAAAATCAGGTAGTAATCCCAAAAAGAGTGTAATAACTGTTGTAGCTATCAGCACGAAACGATAAAAAGGTGGAATTTTAATCGCAGCCAATTCGCCTTCTCTCATATAAGCTGCAATGAGCGCACGGAAGTAGTAGTAAATTCCAATGGCAGACATCAAAACTGCTACAATTAATACCCACGTTAGGCCACGTTCAACTACGCTTGAGAAAACAAAAAATTTCCCCCAAAAACCAGCAGTGAGCGGAATTCCCGCCAAAGACAACATCGACACTGTAAGCACAAAAGCCAATAGTGGGTTTTTCTTCGCCAAACCATTGAAAGCATCAAAATTGTCGGCTTTTTCGGGCAAGCTGATAGCCATCTCTTTGCTTACGACCAACAACACCCCAAAAGCACTGATGGTAGCCAATGAGTAGGCCAATGAATAAAATACAATCGCATCTTGTGATTGAGAAGTAAGTGCTGTAAGACTTAGTAATAAATAACCCGCATGAGAAATACTTGAAAACGCCATCATGCGCTTAAAACTCTGCTGATAAACGGCCGTAATATTTCCCGCCAATAATGTTAGTATCGTAATAGCGGCCATTGTTACCCACCAGAAATCGTACATACCCGAAAAAGAATGTGAAAGCAAACGATAAATAGCCGCAAAGCCCGCAGTCTTAACAATAGTGGACATGAAGGCCGTAAAAATAGTGGGTGCACCATCATATACATCAGGAGTCCAAAAATGGAAAGGAGCAGCCGAAACCTTGAACAACATACCAATCAAGAGCATCAGCATACCTATATATAGCATGGTGGAGGGCGCTGCATTGGTCAAAACATAAGATTTCAGTGCCGTGATATTGAAAGAGCCAGTAGCACCATAAAGCATAGCCATACCAAAAAGCATAATGCCAGTGGCAAAAGCCCCCATCAAAAAATATTTGAGCGCAGCTTCGTTAGATCGAAGATTTTTTTTGTCGCTACCAGTAAGCACATACATCGAAACAGAAAGAATTTCGACTCCTACAAACAACATAATCAAGTTTTCAAAGCCAATCATCATCAAAGCCCCCACCAACGAAAATAGCATGATGGCATAGTATTCGGCAGGCTGGGCGGTGTCGTCATCTTGGAAACCACGTGTAAGGGCCGCAATCAACAAAGCTGAAAGAAGCACAATACCCGAAAACGCCATCGTTAGATTGTTTTCATAGAGCATACCTTTGAAATACAGCGAGGGTATCTCATTCCAGTGGATAAAATTGGCCACTAATGTAACTGCCAGCACCAAAAGCGTAACAGGTAGCAGTAAGCTTTGTGATTTCTGAAAACCAAGGTATAAAACCAGGAGGCCAAATATGGAAAGAAGTACGATTGAGAGCATTTTAGTAGTTATTTATATCAATAATCACCGTTAGAACGGCTAATAATGAATCATTTGTAAAAGATTACTTACAGCGGGTTCGGTGAGTTTTAAGAAAGAATTGGGATAAAGACCCATCCAAAACACCATCACTACTAAGGGCATTAAAACGGCACGTTCACTAAAAGACAAATCTGCAAAATGTTCTGTAAAAGACGATTTTGCGCCAAACATAGATTTTTGGAATAGCCTTAGCATATACACCGCTCCCAAAATAATAGTAGGCCAAGCTACTGCCCCCAACCAAATATTTGACTCATAAACACCGCGTAGCAGCAAAAACTCGCCTACAAAACCGTTGGTGAGTGGTAAGGCCACACTGCCCAGCATCAATATCATGAAATAAACCGTCAAATTGGGAGTGCGTTGGGTAATACCTCCCAACTGCTCTATGTTGCGTGTTTTGGTGCGTGAAAAAATAATCTCAACAATAAAAAACAAACCTACGACATTGATTCCATGCGCCAACATCTGAATCAACGCACCCTGCACCCCACTCAAGGTTTGTGAAAAGACTCCCGCTGCCATTAAGCCTACGTGCGCAAAAGAAGAATACGCAATGAGGCGTTTCATGTCGCGCTGCTGAATGGCAATGATAGAGCCATACACAATACCAATGATAGAAAGTACAATGGCTGTTTTGCCCCAAGTTTGTAGACCCAAGGGTACGATAGGCAATATAAACCGAATGACACCATAAATACCCATTTTGAGCATGATACCTGCTAAAAGCATGGTGGCTGGCGTAGGCGATTCAGTATAGGTATCAGGCTGCCAAGTGTGAAAGGGAAAGAGCGGCATTTTGATAGCGAAAGCAATAAAAATGCCCAAAAGATATAGCCCTGCTTGTGGGCATCTAAGGCCAATTTATAAAAAGCCGAAATATCGGAAGTATGCCCTTCTCCTGCCGTGGTTTGGTAATACAAATAGACCAAGGCCACCAACATAAACAAGCTCCCAAAAATAGTATAAACAAAAAACTTAAAAGTGACTTGAATACGATTTTCACCTCCCCAAACAGCAGCTAAAAAATAAATGGGAATTAGGGCTGCTTCAAAAAATAAGTAAAACAAAAAAGGCATCGGTAGCCGTAAAACACCCATCAATGCCGATTGCATAAAGAGAATCAAGGCATAAAAAGTCGAGGCATTTTTGTAAGGCTGACGGAAGGTAGAAAGAATAATGAGTGGTGTCAAAAATGCGGTGAGCATCACCTAACAGCAAGCTAATGCCATCTATCGCGCCGCAAACGAAATGCCTGCCGAGGCTATCCAAGGATAGCTAAATCTAAATTGCTGCGAGGCTGTAGGCTGAAATTGCGTATAGACAAAAACGGCCAAAGCCAATTCCACTAATGCACCAATGAGGGCGAGTTGTTTGGCACTATTATTTTTGGTAAGCAACGAAACAATACCTGCAAAAAGCGGAATCAATATTAAAGAAAGTGTAAGCATAAATTCGTTAGGTTATTTCAATAAGAAATTCCAAGCTAAAATCATCAATATTCCAAGTACCATCGCAAATACATAAAAACCCGTTTCGCCAGTTTGTAGGAGGCGGAAGCAGACCCGCCAAAAACTGCACCAAACGACCCGTGCCATTGACCACCAAATCAATTAAAAACTCACCAAAGCTGTATAGAATATCCGATAATTTACGCATAGGGTTGACGAAAATGGCCTCGTACAGTTCATCCACATAGTATTTGTTTTGTAGCACTTTGGCAAAACCCGTTACGTCTTTATCAGCAGCAGGAACGATTTTTTTACTCATAAACAAGTTGTAAGCAAAGAAAATAGCAAGCAAAGCCGCTCCTACCGAAACCCCCATGAGTAGGTATTCAGTGGTATGGTCGAGGTGGTCGTGGTCTAAAAGTCCAGGGTTTACTTTATTAGACAATTCAAACAGAGGTGCCATGAAATGCGAAAGCGACTCACCGCCTCCCAATACGTGTGGCACATTCATTAAACCGCCAATGGCCGCCAAAACCGCCAAAATCATCAGTGGTGCGGTCATCGTCAAGGGCGATTCATGCAGGTGGTGTTTTTGTTCAGATGTGCCTCTAAATTCACCAAAGAAGGTTACAAATAGCAACCTAAACATATAAAAGGCCGTCATCATCGCGCCTGCTACGCCCAAGCCCCACATGATTGGATTGTGTTGAAAAACATGCGCCAAAATTTCGTCTTTGGAGAAGAAACCCGATAATGGGAAAATACCAGCGATGGCAAAGGTAGCAATCAAAAATGTCCAAAACGTAATGGGCAAATGTTTATGTAAGCCACCCATGTTGCGAATATCTTGCTCGTCAGACATGGCGTGAATGACACTTCCTGCACCTAAGAACAACAAGGCTTTGAAAAAAGCGTGGGTCATGACGTGGAACATTGCTGAGGTATAAGCCCCTACACCCAAGGCCAAAAACATATAGCCCAACTGACTCACCGTAGAGTAAGCCAGCACTTTCTTGATGTCGTTTTGGAATAACCCTATCGAAGCCGCCACCAAGGCAGTGAGCAAGCCTATACCACCCACTACGCCCAACGTGGCAGGTGCGAGCGAATACAGTACGTTGGAGCGGATGACCATGTAAATACCTGCTGTTACCATGGTGGCGGCGTGTATCAAGGCCGATACAGGCGTAGGCCCTGCCATGGCATCGGGTAGCCAAGTGTAAAGCGGTATTTGGGCCGATTTGCCCATCGCTCCCACAAAAAGTAGCGCTGTGATAGCCACTATCACGCTATCATTAATACCAAAACTTCCATCGGCAGCTTTGCTGAATACCTCTGAGTACTCGACTGATCCAAAGTTTTGAATGAGCATAAAAATACCCAACAAAAACCCTAAATCACCAATGCGGTTCATGATAAAGGCTTTGCGGGCAGCGTTATTATAGTTGGTAACTTTATTCCAAAACCCAATCAACAAATAAGAACAAAGACCGACCCCTTCCCAACCAATGAACATAATGACGTAGTTGGAGCCCATCACGAGCAGCAACATGAAAAACAAAAAGAGATTCAGAAAAGCAAAAAACTTCCCGAAGCCCTCGTCGTGGTGCATGTAGCCTACCGAATAAATATGAATCAATGACCCTACTCCCGTAACGACGAGTAGCATCAAGAGCGAAAGCTGGTCAATCTGAAATGAAAAGGGAATATTGAGCTGGCCAATAGAAATCCAGTCGAACAGATGAACAACTTGCGGCTGACCGTCAAAGGCATTCCAGGCGAGTACAGTAATAGCAAACGCACCCAACGGGGCAGCACAGCCAATGATACCCACGAGACTTTTGGGTACATGCCGAAAACCAACGCCATTGATAAGAAAGCCAAGCAGCGGCAGTAGGGGTATAAGAATGAGTAAGGATGCAGACATATTGATTACTTAATTTTTGTAGCATTTGAAAATGGAGGTGTGTTATGTCCAAATGCCAATATTAGAACTTACCACTTCAACTTGTTCAAGAATCCAATATCAATTGTGCGTGTATTGCGGTATATCATCACGATAATGGCTAAACCCACTGCTACTTCGGCAGCCGCTACGGCCATAATAAAAAACACAAAAACCTGACCAGTGGGGTCAGATTTATAAGTAGAAAACGCAATTAGAAGTAGATTGACGGCATTAAGCATCAATTCTATACTCATAAAAATAATGAGGGCGTTACGACGCGTCAATACACCCACGATACCAATGACAAAGAGTGTTGTGGCCAACAGCACGTAGTTCTGCAACGGAATCATCTGCACAACGTCAGGAATAATAGGAGTAGCCTGTGGAAACATATCTCGTAGTTAGGTCTAATGAAGTCTTTTATTGAGGAAGTCCCTTCAAAAACGTGGCAAATTTACTGAATAATCGTAGTTGCCCAAATGAGAAGCCCAAAAACTCTGCCTTATGAGTTTTTACGTGAGGGTCCCATAATCCACTTTTTTAGGTTTTTTTGTGTATTACTCCCCAACCAAGTATCAAACATCTTATCTCTAATACCTGTAAGAGGCACTTGAGGAGCTTTTTGAGGGTTAGTAGAAAGTACCAAATGAAAACTCCCACTGGCAACACCGCTGTATTTAGTACCACCGCGCACAAATTGGGTATTGAAAAAATTAATAAAAGCAGGGATGTGATATAATCCTAAATTAGCAAATTTTTCGATCCACCACTCTTTGGGTTTGACGGTTTGGTGCAAGTTTACACCATTTACAATATCATCTACTGTAGCCACACTCATAATCCAAAGACCATGTTCGGCTAAATGTTTTTTTACATTGTCAACCACAGCAGTAATTTTGTTTTCTGCAATATGTTCCATCAACTCCCATGAAGTAATGAGTTCAAACAATACTGGTTGTTGAATTTCCTCTGTTTGTATAAAAATATCAAAGTTTTCGGTAACATCGCAAGTGAAGAGATTGTCTGGAATCGTTGCCCACTCGGCTCTTTTAAACTTTTTGGAATAATCACTTCCCTCTAATCCTATGGCAAAACAACCATCATTCAAACAATCTCTTACAAATCCACCCCCTGCACAGCCAATATCTAAAATTCGCCAAGGGCGCGGATAAGAATAATAAATTTGATAAACTTTCTCGTTGAAACGATAATTCCTGCTGTTATCATTAGCTGTCCCCCAAGGTACTAAATGATCGGGCGAATCGAAAGCAATCGGCTTTTGTGTAGCAACCACAAGGCGCGAAGAATCGGTGAATTCAAAAGAAAGAGGCGACGACATAAAGCATTTGTTGATTTTTGGACAAAATTAAAGATTTATTATTTCATTTTGGGGTTCTATTCCCATCCGACTGAGGACCTTAGTCTGTATGAGTCTAATCTCTTCTACGTTTAGTAAAAGACTAATTCCCCCAAAAATCAATAATGAGACAAAAGAAAGACTGCTTCCTACCAAAAAACTATAAGTCTTACTGTAAGTAGTAATTTCTTGACAAAAGCTACGAATACCCCAAATGATGACTACGCCAATTGAAAGTGCAAGCGTAATTTTTAAAACCTCTTTCCATTCGTACAAGCCAAAGTAAGTCCTTTTCCACAACCAAACGGTCATCATAGGTACAGCAGCCATCAAAAAGCTATGTACAAACAACTGAATCAAGATGCCATTAAAACCCAAAGTACGAATCAAAAAATAGGCAATTGTAGCCGAAACTACATGGATAATGCTCCAATAATAATACTGCAGCTCTGGGCGGGTAACAGACACAGCCAGTTTGCGAAATATCATGTAGGGACCCGACCAAATCATGGCCAAGAAAAACACACACAGCAATTCATAAACACTCACTACGTCTTGGGCATTGAATTTGATACCACCCCAGAGTGTCCAAATCAAGTATTTGCCTCCAGCCCAAAAAGGTAAAAGAAGCAAAAAGCCGATAAAATAAGAAAAATTGAGATTTTTGGAAACATAGCTTTTGACCAACTGCCCATTGTTTTGGGTAATAAAACGGTTGATTTCGTTGAAAAACACGGTACTTATCGGAATTAAAAATATGTTGGCTACTTTTCCGTAGATCAACTCGGCATAGCGATAAATCGCAAAACTACCTGCTGGAAGCAATGACAAAGCCGCATTGAAGATAAATGTATAAATCTGCACACTCACCATATAGGTAGATGTAGCTGAGAGCGTTTTAGCGAGTTCACGCAATGGAAAATGGGGATTGCGAAATAACCAAGCATGTCGGTAGCCGATTTGTTGTAGATAATACACGATGGTGCCAAATTGTGCCAATACACTGATGACAAGGGCAATGACTAACACAAAGGCATCGCCATTTCTTCCCCAAATCAACAAAATGAGAAGATTGACCATTTGAGAGAGGGTTGCTGTAAATTCTACTTTGCCATAGATATTTTCGGCATTTAACATGCCCTGAAACAAGTTGGTTGCTATCTGAAAAGGCATCAAAAATCCTGTAATGCAGAAAATCTGCCATACTTCCTTTTTGGTACTTGCGTCAAAACCTGGCACTAAGAGATTAACTATCCAAGTACCACTTGCCACAAATACCAATACCAACAAGAAAGCAATACCCACCATGTAGTTGCTCAAGGTGGACACAACTGACATAGCAGCTTGGGGGCTTACCTCTTGCTTAATACGGTGATAACGTGCTATGATAATTTCGACCAACTGCCCCGTATTAACGAAGCGCGATACCGTGTTTCCTAAAACGGTGGCGGCAAAAAATGCTTCTACCTGAGATGATGTACCAAAAAGATATACCATCAGCGTCGAAATAACGACGTTTAGAAAGACATTGAGCGTATTTAGACTAAAGAGAACGCCGATATTTCGATAATCAAGAGACAAGTTTTGAAGGCTTTAACGCGTAAAGATAGTGGTATTGGTGTGATAAAGCACAGGCTGCTTACCAACTTTGAGCCAATTAACTTGGAAATCTTTCAAAGATTGTGCGCAATCATAGGCTTCTGCTTCAACCCCATTCTTGAAGTATTGCTGTTGTTTTAGCATCGTTATGATGTCATTTCGGATAGAAGATATTGGGAAAATAATATTTGTTTGTTCATGAGATAATATCAAATACAGTGCACCATCGGGTGGAAGTGATAAGTTAGCTTCTTTCAATAACCAATGATTGCCGCATGTAACACCATCTGCTTTGAATTCTTTAATGTACTGAACTTTCTATTTGTTTCAATGAATCAGGGCAGCAACTTTGAGGTGGGTTGTTAGGTCGTATTTTGGCGGAGCCATATAGATAGCAAGTTGTCGCGCTTCGCGTGCTGTTTTAACAAAACGCGGTGTCCCAGTGGTGGTATAAACATCTATTCCGTTATGTAAAATATTATGATAATCAGCCACGGTGCGTTCTTCTGTAGCGCGGCGCAAGCCCACATCGCGAAAGAAACTCAAACAGGTAATTGTGCTCACCGCCACCCATAACAACAATTGTATTCTTGATTTGCCTTTCAATGGGAAATGCCGAATGGCTATCAAAAAACCAATGCCCACCGCCAAAGAACTATACTGTCGATACCGCCCCCCTATGATGATGCCCATGCCTTTTTCGGCCCTAAATAAGGCAACCGCCAAGGCCGTCAGAAAGATGAAAACAAGTAATGAGAGTAAGATAAGATCGGCTTTCTGCTTGGTTGCTAAGTATTTTTTTAAAGTAAAAAATCCTAATATTAATATGCTTGTCCCTGCTAAGATAGCAATTGTTTGCCCCAATTTTCCACTCACCAAAGCAAAGTAAGCACCCACAAACGCCAATGTGTTGAGAGGAACCATTGACAAATGACTCAGCTCAAACATACCGCTTGACGGCTGCTGACGCATTAAATAAAAATAAATACTGCAGAAAATACCTCCTGTTATGCCCCATACCATGTATTGGAAAAGGGGGCGTTTGGCTAAAAACAAGATAGCCAGACCCACAGGCCAGATAAATAGCCCGTTGCCATTGCCAAACAAAGCTAAAAGGGCCATGGGCAGTGCCCAAAACCAAGTTTTTGGGTTCGATAAAAAAAAGATACTCAGCGTAACGGGAATCAACACCCAAATATTGGACCAAAGAGCCATGGCCCAAAAAGAAGTAGGTGAATATTGGGGGTTTAAAAAAATGAGAATAACCAACAAAAAATAAACAGAGGGGATATTTTCTGAGGTACGAAATAAAGTATAAAGCAACCACAACTGCCAAAGTAGCAAACCATTGCCAATGATTATCAACCCATAAAAATCAATGGTGCCTGTCAGTGCTACGTTACACCAGCTCACAAGCCGTGTCACAGTCATAATGTGTTCATTGTGAGGCAATACAAGAGATTGTACTGTTGCCCAGAAATCGGCTTGTCTAAATTGAAGAATATACCCAAGAATGGCATCATAATCATCAATATAGGGCATATCGACAATGTAACGATGCAGGTAATAAAAATACCAACCGATATAAGCCAAGGCCAGAAAAAGTAGAACTTGATTGTTAGAGCGGTACATTTTTTAAAATTTGTTCTACAAACTCGCGTACAGCACCATCGCCTCCTGTTTTTCGAGCAAAATAATATGGGAAGTACTTTTAATGGCAGCTACTGCATTGGCAGGGCAGGCGGCCATTCCTACTGATTGAAGCAGTATAAACAGTTAATGTCATCTCCTATATACGCTACTTCGCTGAGGTGGATACCCAGTTCATGACAAATTTCTTGAGCCGCGGCCAGTTTGCCACCATCTCGTTGGCCCTGGTAGAGAAAATCGGCCTTGATTTTGGCTGCCCGCCTTGCCACTATTTGTGTATTTTCAGAGGTAATGATACCCGTTTTGATACCCGCCTTGCGCAATAATTCAAACGCCATGCCATCGTGGGTATGAAATCGTTTGAATTCGTCGCCGCTTTCTGTGTAGTACATACTGCCGTCGGTCAATACTCCATCTACGTCGGTCAGAAACAATTTAACATTTATCATTGAGTATTTACCATTTATCATTTCGGCACTCACAACTCGGCACTAAGCACTTGATACTCGACAGCTACCACGCCGTCCAGCCACCGTCCACCATCATCACCGAGCCTGTCATATAGCTTGATTCATCAGAGGCCAAGAGCGTAAAAGGTCCCCGCATTTCTTCACGGTTGGCCATTCGTTGGAGGGGTGAGAGCCGTGCAAAGTTAGCCAAAAAAGCCTCATCGTGGTTGTTGAGAATCCCGTGCGGTACTACAGCGTTGCATCGGATATTGTCTTTGGCATAGAAAGTAGCGATGTAGCGCGTAAAATTAGGAATAAACGATTTGGAAGCGATGTAATCAATGGGTTTGAAGTTTTGCGTTCCTTGCCCAAAATCATACAAATCTTGATTGGGCGCTACTACCGAGTAGGTTGAGGCTACATTGATGATGTTGCCGTAGCCTTGTTGAAGCATTTGCCGACAAACTACCTGTGTTACGATGATGGTTCCGGTTAGGTTCACGTCCACCGATTTTCTTAACAAATCCAACGGATAGTTTTCAAACCTACTTTGATTGACTTTTGATACGCCTGTTTTGTCAAACTTGGCATCAATGGCGGCATTATTGACCAGCACCTCTACTGTCCCAAAATGAGTAATCATTTTTGCCACGCCTTCCTGCACTTGTTGCTCATCGGTAATATCCATTTGGAGTACCAAAAAATCAGTTTCAATATAATTGCCTTCAAGCCAAGCTACTATTTCTGGGTCAATGTGTATGTCGGCCCAAGCTACCTTTGCCCCCTCTTCCATGTAATGGCTGCAAATTTCTTTACCAATCAGGCCAAAAGCACCCGTAAACAAGATAGTTTTTCCTTTTAATCTTTGCATGGTTTTGCTAAACCTGTAAGGTTTGTTATGTTATAGGTTTGTACACATTTTAATTACTATTTCCGACTCTGACAGATATTGCTCTGTCAATAAATCGCGATTTTCTGACTGTGTATTGTTTAAAAAATCAATGGTTTGTTGGCGAAACATGTCATTGCGTTCAAAGTTAGGTTCACAGATGGTTTCGGTGTTGACTTCGGTTTGAACAATCATTTTGTTGTGAAAATAATCAAAATGAACTATGGCTTCATCAAAGACAAAATCGTAGGTTCTTCTCGGTATTTTTTGGTAATAATTGAGCTGAACTACACCCGTAACGCCCTCGGCATATTCCAATAAAAACGAAGCTCCAGCTTCCACCTCTACTTCTAAATTTGACCGAAAGTTAAAGGTTTTTTGCCAGTGGGTGGGCAAACTACCCACAAGCCAACTCACAATATCTAAATCATGGCTTAAAGTGAGTGCCACGCCGCCGCCGAGTTCTTTGCGCGCAGCATAAGAAGTACGATAGTCTTCCCAAGGGTGCCAGTGAGGTAAATATTCGCCCCAATAAGTGCTGAAAGACAGTAGATTACCAAAACGACGACTTTCAATAAGTGCTTTTAGGTGCTGCATTAGCGGGTGATAGCGCAGCATATATGCTACCTGAACAAGCGCGTGGGTTTGGTGGGCAGCGGCAGCCAGTGCGGCCTTGTCAAAGGGGTGATGCGATAATGGCTTTTCTACCAATAGGTGTATCCCGCGTTCTACACACGCTAAAGTTTGGGGTAAATGCTGGGCAGTGGGGGTACATATTACTGCTGCGTAGGGCTTGATATGGTCTATTTTATTGAAATCTGTAAAGCTACGAATACTGTCAGTGGGTATATGACGTAGCGGCAACATCCGCTGGCGATAAACATGTAGATTCTGATAACCAAGCGATTGTAGCACACCGATATGACGTTCCCCAATTGAACCTGCACCGATTAGTAGGATGGGGGTGTCTTTGGAAAGGGGCATTGTTATATCCAATTTTTCTAAAATTTTATACAATCCAACCGTTTCATTACTTCTTCGGCTTTGCGAAAGCTATGGAGGTCGTCAATATCCACGGCATAATCGAAAGGAAGTAGAAAAGGTAATATAGGCCAACCCGACATAGATTTTTTTTCTAAAATTACCGAAGGGCGAATTACATCCAATGCGCCAATTTGCCAATGTACCGCGGGTAGTTTTTGACGAGGCTCGTTGTAGGGTTCTGGATAAAGGGGGTGCTGCATGAGCGGCTGCATGGTGGCTGTTTTTTCGTCATACAACCACATTTTGTAAGGGGTAATGGGAGCAGGAGTAATCATCCGGAGGCTATCAGCCTCGGGCGTAGCCAACATCCGCCGAATGGCCCCTTCGATGTGCGCTACCGATCGGATGGGCGAAGTGGGCCGAAACTGAACCACTAAATCGGGCTGGTAGCCTTCATTTTCAGCCAACCAGCGCAGGGCATGGTCAAAGACTTCGAGATCTGTACTCAAATCTTGGGCATATACAGCAGGGCGCAAAAAAGGAACTTCTGCCCCGTAAAGACGTGCTACGGCTGCAATTTCTTCAGAATCGGTAGAAATAATAGTACGGCTAATAGAAGGCGAATCGAGGGCTGCTTTTACGCTATATGCCACCAACGGATGCCCTGCCAACGGTAATAGGTTTTTGTTGGGAAGCCCCTTACTACCCCCACGGGCTTGAATAATAGCAAGTATATTTGGTTTTGACAAGGTTAGATTGCTTTAGTTTCCAAATAAGCGATTACTTGGAGAAGTGGGTCTTTGAGAGGTGGTAGTTTAGTTGTGGCTACATTCCACATAATCTCGTATGATAACCCAAAATAGTAGTGTACGATAACTTCCCTCATACCAGCCATGTCTTTAAATGGTATTTCTGGAAACATTTTGCGTAATTCATCGGGGATATTTTTTGTTGCTTCGCCAATAATTTCTATTCGACGAGCAAGTATATCTTGCTGTTGCCAACTATCGAGAAACGCGCTTTCATTAGTTTGGCTAACAATAAGCTCAATCCGTTCAATACTTTCTATAATGTCCTCAACGAAAAGGATAACATCTCTTTCAGATTTATTTTTCATCAAGAATGATAATTGTTTCGTTTAAAATTCTATCTCTTAATTGAGGTCTTATCGTGTTAAAAGCCCCAATATCCACATGTCTTTTCAAAGATTCTTGTAACTCTAATTTCATTGAAACAAAAGTAAGAAGATCAAATCCTTTTGGCAGCTCCACCAACATATCTACATCACTTTTTTTGTGAAAAGTACCTTTGGCAAAAGAGCCAAACACACCCGCACGTTTGATGTGATGTTTCGCCAAAATAGGGAGCGTTTTTGTTTGATTTCTTCTAAAGTCATGGGTAAGTATCTATTCTTTGATGATATAGCAAGGAGTCATGGCAAAGGGAAACTTCTGAATACGGATATTTTGACCTTTAAAGTAGTCATCAACGGCTTTTGTTTCGCCTGGAAACGTGCCATAATCATCTAAAATTAGTACACCTCCTTTTACTAAGCGAGGATATAGGTATTCTAAAATAGTAACGGAAGGCTCGTAAATATCTGTATCTAAGTTGATTAATGATACTTTTAATTGTGGATTTTTTTCTATGTATTCGGGCAGCGTTTTGGTGATATCTCCTGCGATTAACTCTATGTTTTTATCTATGCCCTTGTGTTGAAGCACTTTTTTTAGCTGCTCAACGGCTATAGAACTGGCACCTGCCGCTTTGATAAAGCGTTCGCGGTATTGTATGTCTTCTTCAAATTGTGTGGCTGGAAAATCGCCAAAAATATCGAAACCGATGAGTTTACAGGAGAAGGCGCTACCAAACAAATCCCTAAAACTGGCAAAGCGTGTAAAGCTAACGCCTTTGAATACGCCACATTCTACCATTGCACCGGGCAGGTTTTGTGCCATCCTAAACAATTCATAATGAGCTATAAATTTACCCAAACGATGGGTGTCGCAGCTTAGATAAAAATCATTTTCATAATCGAAAGCTTTACTAAAATCAGGTAATTGTAGCATCAGTTGTCAATGTTAGGCGGGTTGATTATTTTTTCTAAACTTGAG
Organism: Spirosomataceae bacterium; assembly: GCA_041392315.1. Taxonomy (GTDB): domain Bacteria; phylum Bacteroidota; class Bacteroidia; order Cytophagales; family Spirosomataceae; genus Runella. The sequence continues at coordinate 319,037 of JAWKMH010000001.1, forward strand.
TTTTTCACGTTGCTCGGCCTCAATGTCTAAGATTTCTTTTTCTTTGTAAGTGAGTGCTTTATAAGTGTTATTCAAGTAGCCGACCAGTTTTTGTAAGCCAGGCACTTCGAGCGAGGCCGCGTGGTCGGTGCCTTTCCAAGTACGATCCTTGGTAAAATGTCGCTCTATCCAGCGTGCCCCTAAGGTGTATGCGGCAATATCTACGGCAATGCCAAGGTGATGCCCCGAAAATCCAATGGCTTTGACACGGTGGTCGTAATGGTCGTAAAGCCTGTTGATTTCGAGCAAGCAAATATCTTGAAAAGGCACGGGGTAGCCCGAAGTGCAGTTGTAAAGCACCAAGCGGCTTTTGGCTTGGTTGGTAGCTTCAAAAAATGTCACGATTTCCTCTATTTCTTGGCGTGTAGTCATACCCGACGAAACATGAATGTCGCCTGTGTAGTTATCACGCAAGAGTTGGAGCATTTCGTAGTGGTTGTTGCAAGCCGAAGGCACTTTGATAAAATCGGGCTTGAGGGCTATGATTTCACGGGCAGAGGTCATATCCCATACCGAAGTGGCGTAGCCAATACCAATAGATTCGGCATACTCTTTGAGGTCGGCATGTTGCTCCCAACTCAACTCCAAAAACTCGCGGTGCGCGCCATATGTGCTGCCGTAGGCATTGTAAGGCACAGGGTGAGGCGCGTTGTATTGTTCCTCAGTCAGTAACTCGCGGTTGTTTCTTTTCTGAAACTTGGCGTAGTCTGCACCACAATCTTTGGAGAGTTTGATTAGCTCTTTGGCAATGGCAAAATCGCCCATGTAATTACAGCCGATTTCGGAAATAACAAGGGGCTTTTGGTAATCGAAATTAAATGCCATAAGGACGATTTAAATAGATTTAAAGTGGATGTATGTCGCAAGATTTGGCATGGTTCTAAAATGCTACTGCTTTTAGACAGTGGGTTTGACAAACGGTAACTTCACCACTTGTGCTTTCAATAATCTATCGCGTACCTTAACGAATATTTCGCTATCTACTTTGCTGTAAGCTGTGGGTACATAGCCCAAACCGATGCCTTTTGAAAGCGTCGGCGACTGTGTACCCGATGTTACGTGCCCGATGGTATTGCCTTCGGCATCACAAAGCTCATAATGACCCCTTGGAATACCTCTATCAATCATCTCAAAGCCCACTAATTTTCGTTGTAACCCTGCTTGCTTTTGGGCCAGCAGGTTGTCGGAATTGATAAAATTTTTGGTGAATTTCGTCACCCAACCCAAGCCTGCTTCAAGTGGCGAGGAGGTGTCGTCAATATCGTTTCCATAGAGGCAGTAGCCCATTTCGAGGCGCAGGGTATCACGTGCGCCCAATCCGATGGGTTTGATATCAAAATCTTTGCCCGCCTCAAAAATATGGTGCCAAGCATGGAGGGCTACTCCTTTGGGAATATATAATTCAAACCCACCTGCTCCAGTATAACCTGTGGCAGAAATAATAATATCTGGCAAACCCGCGAATGTGCCTTTTTGAAACGTATAATACGACATATCGGCCAAATTTACTTCTGTTAGTTTTTGCAATGCTTCAGCGGCTTTGGGGCCTTGCACAGCAAAAAGACATAGGTCTTCGGATATATTTATCATTTCTACACCTTCGGTATTATGACTTTGGATCCAATTCCAGTCTTTTTCAATATTGGAGGCATTGACTACCAGAAGGTATTCTTCGGCATCTATGCGATAAACCAACAAATCATCCACGGCACCACCTTGGTTGTTGGGCAAATAGCTATACTGAATCTTGCCGTCTACCAACACCGAGGCATCGTTGGCAGATACGCGTTGGATGAGGTCAAGCGCCTTTGGTCCTTTGACAATAAACTCTCCCATATGCGATACATCAAACACGCCCACGCCATTGCGCACACAATGATGCTCTTCTAAATCTGAACTATAGCGCACAGGCATCATAAAACCTGCAAAAGGCACCATTTTTGCGCCTAATTGTTGATGCAGGTCGTTGAGCGGTACTATTTTTATTTGGTCTGTCATATTTTGATGCTTGAAGTTTCAATGCAAAGCTACCGTTCTAATTCGAGAATTTGAAAAAATGGCTTGTCTTTCATTTGCGCCTTTTCAAATTACGCTTAATTTTGCCTAATAATCAACTCTTTAGGACGACAATGGGCAAGAAAAAACAGCCAGTCAATCAGTTTTCGATTGACTTCCAATTGCAAGATCGTACCCTGCTGCATCTTGGGCAAATCACGGCGCAAAGAGAGGGAGAGCGCCTCTTCCAATCGCTTTTAGCGGGAGAATGGCTGCTCGAACCTGCGGGCGAGGCCGCCGACGTGTCGTCGGGGCAAGAGATTATCCGGCAGTTGGGACGACGACTTGCCTACCCCGAAACGGTCAAAGTAGCCCAGTTGCACAACATCGAAGCTGATTTTATGGGGTTTTCGGCACTTTTTCAAAACAAAGGTTGGGTGTTTGTCAATGCCAAGGCGGAGGAGTACGACCGCCATTATTACACTTGCCTACTGACCGCCTCCTTGGGCCTTTACACCAATTATACGCAACCCGAAGCCTTGTGCCAAAGGGCTGAAAAACTCGTCTTTGATGCTTTTTTACCCGCAACCGAAGTACAAAGTTTTTTTCACCGAGGCATTACTAAAATCGCGCCTTCTTTGGCCATGGACATTGCCGATTTTTTCAGAATGCCCTTCGCGGTTATCCTCAAACATGCCCTCCAATTAGAGGTGATTTCAGACGAGCAATACCGAAACTTTATGACTGTCAAACCCGAGCATCCTATCAAAACACGCCCTTTGTTTGTGTCCAAGTCGGGCGAATTGGAAGGTGATTTTGACAATGAGCAGTGGGCTGAAGGAGGGTTTTAACCCAAGTGATGGGCTGCTTGCTTCCGATAAAAGACTTTTCCCACACGGTTGATATGTGCTATCAAAGAGGGAGCATGGAGTGTTTCAAAAACAGAGATATCAAACAAGTAGGGAGTGTTCAGGTCGTCTATATCAAGCCAAATTTTACGTCGAATGGTATCGGTCAATTGCTCTCCTTTGAGTGCGAGGTCTATGTCAGACCCTTCTCTGTAATTGCCCTTGGCACGGCTACCATAAATGATGACTTCCTCTACTTCGGGGTAGTTGGTAAATACAGCATTGATTTTGTTAATGACTTCTATTTTTAGTCCAAAATTAGTCAATTGCTTGATTATTAGATTTTTATGAATAATTCAGTTCCCATAAATCTTAGCCAGAAACCATTGAAGAAACTATAAATAGCTTTTCATCCTTGTAGAAAATTCAGTAAAAAGAGAAACGTAAATGTCCACTATTTTCGTAAATTCTGTCTCCAAGATTTCAGGGTTATAAGTATGCACAGTTTCATTCCTGCTGTCTATCATATTCATCCATTCTTGGCCTTGGCTAATCAAACTTTTATTGAAAGCCTCCCGAGTGGCACTCCTCGACCCTATGATTCCTCGAAATCCCTCATACTCCAAGAAATCTTTCATTACCTTCCAAGCCAGTTCGTGTGTAAACTCAAATCGCTGTATAATACCTTCTTTGACCAAATCTATCGGGTTTTGTTCAAAATAGTCAATGCCTTGTTTCAATTGTGAAAGGGCATTCTCAAAATTTCGGAATCGTTGCTTCCATCGTATATCTTGTTCCATATTTTGATATTTCTGTAGTTTGGTCGCTTAATATAGGCAATTTTTTGGCACAAATATAGACTCAAAAAGCTAAAAATAGACTGTGGGAAAATGAGCAACTTTTGTCTAAACTAAACAAAAACGGTGTGCAGTTTTGCCTACTGCACACCGTTTTAGAAACAGAAAAAATACGTTTATCCTCCAATCGCAATATGTTTGAAGGTTTTGATAGCCAATCCTTTCTGTGTTTTTTCTAACAATTGCGCAATGGTCATAGAGCCATCTTTGATAAACTCTTGGTTCATTAAAGTACTTTCTTTGTAGAATTTGTTCAAGCGGCCCATCGCAATTTTTTCGAGCATAGCTTCAGCCTTGCCTTCGTTACGAGCCAGTTCTTTTCCGATTTCGATTTCACGCTCAATCGTAGCGGCATCTACATCTTCTTTATTGACAGCTACGGGCTTCATGGCAGCTACTTGCATGGCTACATCACGCCCTACTTCTGAGAGATCTGCGCCATTGACACCTGTGAAAGCTACCAATACACCACGCTTGTTGTTTGAATGTAGGTAAGAGCTAACCACATCTGCTGTTACGTTTTCGTAAGCAATGAGTTCTATTTTCTCTCCGATTTTACCAATCAATTCAGTGATTTGTGCTTCTAATGTTTGTCCGTCGCCCTGCACTGTTGCCAACAAAGTAGCTTTGTCAGAGGCATTGGTAGCTACAGCTTGGCTCATGATACTCATGGCCAAGTTTTGGAAAGATTCTACTTTCGATACAGGTTCTGTTTCACAAGCCAAACCAATGATTTTACCATTGGTACCATCTGGGCTTACGTGTACCAGCACTAAGCCTTCCGAAACCACATTGTCGGCGCGTTTGGCGGCCACTTTTTGGCCTTGTTTGCGAAGAATATCTACTGCTTGTTCAAAATCGCCGTCGGCTTCGGTGAGGGCTTTTTTGCAATCCATCATCCCAGCACCTGTCATTTGGCGCAATTTATTTACATCTGCTGCTGTAATAGCCATTGTGTTATTGATTTAATGTTGATTTTAAAGTAATTTAATTGAGTCAAGATAAGTCCGATAGATGTAGTTTTAGTTCAATTGGAAATAAAACTACATAATCTTACTCGACAAGTATTTTTATGAAATCATTAAACGAATAGCCCATAGCCTATAAGTAGCTACGGGCTATCCGAATTCTATATTCTATATATTCGTAGCTTACTCTTCGTCTTCTACTTCGATAGCCGCTCTCGGAGCAACCTCCTCGGTGGCTTCGTCTTCGGCACGTTTAGCTTCTTCTTCTTCAGCCATACGGGCATCGTCGCGTTCTTGCTTGCGCTCGATGAGTCCTTCCTCAATGGCTTTGCCAATGGCCAAAGTAATCAAAGAGATAGATTTGTAAGCATCGTCGTTGGCAGGGATAACCAAATCTACTTCGTTGGGATTGGAGTTGGTATCGCACATGGCAATCACAGGAATACCCAAGCGCTTGGCTTCAGCAACAGCGATATGCTCGCGTTTTACGTCCACCACAAACAGGGCAGCAGGCAAACGAGTCAAGTCAGCGACTCCGCCCAATAAACGCTCTAATTTGTCTTTCTCTCGACCTTTGATCAAACGCTCGCGCTTGGCGATGTTGCTGGCGGTGGCTTCGTCTCCCAACATTTTCTCCAAGGTCTGCATTTTTTTCAACGATTTACGAATCGTAGCGAAGTTGGTAAGCATACCACCCAACCAACGTTCCGTAACAAATGGCATCTTTAAACGACGTGCCTCTTCTGATACGATTTCTTGGGCTTGCTTTTTGGTAGCCACAAACATAATTTTACGACCTGAACGAACAATACCTTTGACATATTCGCAGGCTTCATCCAAGGAAGCAACCGTTTTGTTGAGGTCAATGATGTGGATACCGTTTTTCTCCATAAAAATATACGGAGCCATGCGGGGATCCCACTTACGGGTCAGGTGGCCGAAGTGGACACCTGCATTTAGGAGGTCTTTGTACTCTAATTGTGCCATTTTTGTTAAAATGAAAAGATGAATAATGAATAAAAATTAGCAGCACTACGCAACGGACACTGTAAGCGCAGCCTGGACTTTTCAAATATCAGATGACAAACCTCATATAGCAGCCACTTGTCGTGTACAGTATTTGATATTTGGTATCAGGTATTTGTTGTTTGGTATTAGCGTTTCGAGAACTGGAAGCGACGACGAGCCTTGGCACGGCCGTATTTCTTACGTTCAACCATGCGCGCGTCGCGTGTCAAAAAGCCTTCTTTTTTGAGTGCAGGGCGGAACTCGCTGTCAATTTCGCACAGAGCGCGGGCAATCGCCATACGAGTGGCTTCTGCTTGTCCACGGATACCCCCTCCACGAACGCTCACTTTGATGTCGTAGTTGCCTACTACATTTGAAGTAGCTAAAGGCTGCTTCAAGATGATTTGTAGGGTTTCGATGGGGAAATATTCTGTAAATTCGCGGCCATTGATTTTGATGTTACCCTGTCCTGCCGTAACATAGACACGAGCGACCGAAGTCTTTCTTCTACCTATTGTGTTAGTAACTTCCATGATTAAAATTTAACTTCTTTGGGTTGTTGAGCGGCGTGTGGATGTTCGGCACCAGCATATACATGCAGGTTGGTATAAATACTACGACCAAGGCGATTTTTGGGCAACATCCCTTTTACAGCCATTTCAATCACTTTATGTGGTTGTTTGGCTAAAATCTCGCGCGGAGTAGCGAAACGCTGACCTCCTGGATGACCTGTGTGGCGAACGTACTCTTTGTCGGTCATTTTCTTGCCAGTCAAGCGAATTTTTTCGGCATTGATGACAATCACGTTGTCTCCACAGTCCACGTGTGGTGTAAAGGATGGCTTGTGTTTGCCACGTAAAATTTTAGCAATTTGGCTGGCCAAACGTCCTAAAACTTCACCCTTGGCATCAACCACTATCCACTCTTTTTGGACAGTAGCGGCATTTGCCGAAATGGTTTTGTAACTGAGTGTATCCACTTTACTAAGTGTTTTTCGTTGAAAATCAATTAATTAACTATAAAACAGACATTCTAAGGCGAAAATCGGACTGCAAATATAGCAGTTTGCTTTTTGAAACGCAAAATGATTCTAAAAATTAAATTTTTGAAAGAGAAATAACCTCAAAAAAGCATTTTGTTTTTATGGATTTTAAGTAGATTTTTGGCCTACAATTTCTTATTTAAACTATGCCTCATTTTGATTTTTTAGTAATAGGCTCGGGTATTGCGGGCCTGAGCTATGCCGCCAAACTGGCGCGGCATTTCGATATCCAACGAGAAAAAGTTTCGATTGCGGTCATCACCAAAGTAAAAGCCGACGAAACCAATACCAAATATGCCCAAGGAGGGATTGCAGCTGTGTGGTCGGAAGAAGATTCGTTTGAGAAACACATCGAAGATACCATGGTAGCAGGTGGAGGTATCAGTAAACGAAATATCGTCGAAATTGTCGTAAAAGAAGCTCCAGAACGTATCATGGAGTTGATTTCTTATGGAACGCGTTTTGATAAAGAAGCGGATGGCGACTATGACTTGGCCAAGGAAGGAGGCCACTCCGACCATCGAATTCTTCATTTTAAAGATGCCACAGGTGCTGAAATTGAGCGGGCACTGTTGAAAGAAGTGCAAAGCCACGCCTCTATTCAGATTTTTACGCACTATTTTGCTGTAGATTTGATTACTCAACATCATCTTGGCGAAACAGTTTATCGCCACCGCGACGATATTAGGTGCTTTGGAGCGTATGTGTTGGACACTAAAACAGGGAAAGTAGAAAAATTCTTGGCTAAAACCACCATGCTTGCTACTGGCGGAATAGGCAATATTTATCAGAATACTACTAACCCACGTATCGCTACGGGCGATGGCATTGCGATGGCTTACCGAGCCAAAGGTGTATGCGATAACATGGAGTTCATTCAGTTTCACCCCACCGCTTTGTATCAGCCAGGAAAAAAACCTAACTTCCTCATTTCGGAAGCAGTACGTGGTTTTGGTGGAATTTTAAGAAATAAAAAGGGTGAAACCTTTATGGAGCATTACGACCCGCGTCTGTCGCTTGCCCCGCGCGACATTGTGGCACGCTCAATCGACTCCGAAATGAAAAAATATGGCGACGAACACGTCTATATTGATGTTACACATTGCGATTATGAGCATTTTATCGAGCATTTTCCTAATATCACCGCCTATTGTCAAGACAATTTGGGTATTGATGTCCGCAAAGATTATATTCCTGTAGTGCCAGCGCAGCACTATATGTGTGGGGGTATTAAAGTCAATGAGTTTGGGCAAACCAACATTTTTCATCTCTATGCCACAGGCGAATGTGCCTGTACGGGTTTGCATGGTGCCAATCGTTTGGCCTCCAATTCATTACTCGAAGCGGTTGTTTTTGCCCATCGTGCTTATGAAAAAACCATTGAAAACCTGCCTAATGCATTTGTACCAGATAATGTACCCGACTGGGATGATGAAGGCACGACCAATACCGAAGAAGCGATTTTGGTAACAGAAATGGCTAAAGAATTGGAGTCAATCATGTCTAATTATGTAGGGATTGTGCGCACCAATCGCCGGCTAAAACGCGCCCATGATCGGGTCGAGTTGATTTACCAAGAACACGAAGAACTCTACCGCCAGTCGAAGGTATCAGTGCCCATTATGGAACTGCGCAACATGATTAACGTATCTTATTTGGTGTTGAAAATGGCTATGGCGCGTAGAGAAAATGTGGGATTACATTTCAATTTGGATCATGTGAAAAAAGGGTAACTATGGATGGTACTGGATTTTGGATAGATTTTGCGTTCTTTTATTGCTTCATATAATACTTTCTAAACCCTTGTCTCTGATGCCAAATTCTAAAAAACAACTCTCTGAATTTCAGTTGATGCTTTGGGGGACGGTGTCGGCCTTCTGTGCGTATGCTTGTATGTATGCTTTTCGTAGGGGTATTACAGCAGCTACATTTGACGGGATGGTGTTTTGGGGAATTAACTACAAAATATGGTTGATTACGCTACAAGTTTTTGGCTATGCTGTTTCAAAACTCATTGGTATTAAGGTAGTTTCGGAAATGAGACCCACGCAGCGTGCGCTTTATTTGTTGGCCTTTGTGGGTTTTGCCGAGTTGGCCTTGTTGGGCTTTGCGCTCGTACCTGCTCCTTATAACATTCCTTTTTTGTTTTTAAACGGCCTCCCGTTGGGTATGGTCTATGGCACTGTTCTTGGCTTTTTGGAAGGTCGTCGCCAAACCGATGCACTCGTGGCAGGACTGACAGCTTCTTTTATTTTTGCTTCTGGTTTTGTGAAAACGGTCGGTAAAATGCTCCTCAATGCAGGCGTAACAGAGTTTTGGATGCCTTTTATCACTGGTCTCTTATTTACGCTACCGTTGCTCATGGCGGTCTATGCCCTCGCTAAATTGCCCCCCCCTACTGCCGAAGACAAGGCAGAACGCACCGAGCGAGCCCCTATGAATGGCATAGAGCGCAAAAAATTTATTCAGAATTTTTCGGTAGGGTTGGTTTTGTTGATTGTGTCATATACTTTTCTGACGGCCTTTCGCGACTTTCGCGATAATTTTGCGCCTGAAATCCTACGTGCTGCGGGCGTAAACGACCCACTTATTTTTACCCAAAGCGAAACCACCGTTTCGATACTCATTCTGTTGCTGATGGGTACTTTGCGCTGGGTAAAAGACAACTGGAAGGCTTTTTATATTATCAATGGCTTCTTGGTTTTAGGTGCTTTGACGGTGGGGGTTAGTACGTGGCTATTTCAGCAGGAAATACTATCGGCAGGGGTATGGTTTACACTCACAGGCGTGGGGCTGTATTTGGCTTATGTACCTTGCAATGGCCTGTATTTTGAGCGGTTGGTGGCTTCTTTTAAGTATGTCAGCACAGTAGGATTTATGGTAACTTTGGCTGATTGGTGGGGGTATTTGGGAAGTGTGTTGGTGTTGCTCTACAAAAATTTTGGACAGCCCAACATCAGCTTTTTGGACTTCTTTATTTACGGCGGCTACATATTGTCAGTGTTTTATGCCGTGTTGGTGGTGATTTCGTTTGGGTATTTTAAGCAGAAGTATGAGAAATTGTCCCATTAAGTAATGAAACTAATTGGGTTTACATCCATCCAATAGCTAAAAGTTGATTACCTATAATCACTTGCCATAGCATAAACAATTTTTGGTTATCTTTGGTGAAAAACTGCCTGATGGTCATCACAAAAGACTTAAAAGCCGAACTACTTGACCGCCTCAAAACACAAGCACTGGTGGTAGCGCCCGCCTCCGAAGCCGAATACTTGGAGTTGGCACCACATTTTCCTTTCAAAACAGAGTAACACCAATCAGAAATTCATGCCATAGGCTTATCCTCTTATATTCACGAAGCAATCATAGTGATACTTGGAGGATTTTTATACCCTCTTTGCCGACAAAGACGAATATACCGTGCTGGGCAGCAATGCGGAGGTGCAAATACCCAAGTTTGAAGGGGCTACTACATGCCCGACATCACGGTCGTGAAGGGTGAACCACAGTTTAAGCCCAACTCTACGGCCATCATTACTAATCCTTATTTGGTGGTAGAAGTGCAGTCGCTTGGTACAGACTTGTTCGATACCGAACCTAAACTTCCTGAATACAAGCATATTAAAGCTTGCAACAAATTCTCTTTGTGAGCCAAAAGCAAGTGAGTGTTAGCGCTTATTTGCGTACCCAAACCCCACGCGTATGGCTCAACGAGTACTTTGATGCCCTCGACCGCACCATACTTATAGACGACCAACCCGTTTCGTTGGCCGCCATTTACAAAAAGGTAAAATTTTGAGTGAAGTAGGTCTTTGGTACAAACGAAGGTGCTTCAACGCTACTCTCTCGCCAAAAACTTCTCAATCTGTTCTGCTGTCAGATACACCTTGCCCGAGCGGGTTTTGAGATGTTCGCGGAAGGCGTTTTTGATGGTATCGCTCCACTTCATGTCTATTTCGCCAGGAGTAAATTTATTTTCACGTAGCATTTTATGTCAAATTCGTCTTGCAGTGCAATAAACTCGCTTGATTTACGACTTTTTCGGCCAAGTGGGCAGGGATAAAAATTACACCTTCGGGTTTGCCCAGCACCAATCGCCAGGCAAGACCGAGGCACGGCCAATGCGGATGGGGCAATTGATGCAGGTCATGGTCATGTCTTTGATGGCCGAGGGGTCGTAGCCGCGTGTAAAACTCACAAAGCCTTCAATGGCACTAAGTCCTTCAAGTCGCGTACGCCTGCATCAAATACTACACCCGTTTTGATTTGGCATAAATCGAGTTGCCGAGGTTATCGCCAATGAGCGTACCGTCAATGACTTTTCCGTAGCCATCAGCTACATACACATCATTGATTTGGAGCGCGTCTATGGGCCAAGAATTGGGGCTTCCTTTGTAGCCATCGGCTTTGCCTTTTTCGCGGATGGGTTTGTCCATATCGGGGCGGGCGGGCATGTATTGGGCTGTGAGTACACGGCCTACCAAGGGCTTTTCGGGGTATAATTTGAAAATTACCTTCAAACTGACTATTGTAGCCATCGCCGCGCATGATTCCCAAGCTTCTTCGATAGAGACGTTGGCCAAACGCTTTACGATTTCGTCGGGTACTTTGGGGCGATCATCGGCGAAACGCTCCCCTTTCCATTCTTGTGTAAAATAAAATGAGTTCTTTGGGGGCGCGAACTTGCACGTAGCTGTACAATGAACCCAAAACAACAAGTAGCGATAGTAGAAATAGTGATTTTTTCATAGTAAATACCCCATTTAGGTTTCTGGTTTCTCTAAGCACTCTTTGGGGATGAAGGCTTATTAGTTACAAAAGTCAAACAATTAACTTTTCTACACTTCTATCTTTTTTCGACGGTGATTTTTGAAATATTTTCAGAAAAAATTGCCTTAATCTTGCAAATCAAACAAATCGTTATCTGTATCTTTCATCATCGTTCCATTTTTCTAAAACAAAACCCCTAATGAAAAAACTATTCGACCGATTTAAACTACCTGCCTCATACACCCAATCTGAAAATAACCGACGCGATTTTTTGCGTAAAGGGATGTTGGGGGGGCTATCTTTGGGCTTGATGCTCGATGGAAAGCCAGAGCAAGAGATGGAGTTTATTACCCAGAAAGTAAAACGTGATTCAAAACCTTCTGAGCTGAAAATCACTGATATACGCATTGCTCATTTGCAGGGAGTTCCATTTAAAAGCCCTATTATACGTATGGATACCAACCAAGGTTTGGTTGGCTGGGGTGAAGTGCGTGATGGCGCCAGCCCCAACTATGCTCTGATGCTCAAAAGCCGATTGTTGGGGCAAAATCCATGCAATGTTGAAAAGATTTTCAAGGAAATTAAGCAATTTGGCGGCCACGGCCGTGCGGCAGGAGGTGTTTGCGGGGTAGAAATGGCCCTGCGGGACTTGGCAGGAAAAGCCTATAATGTGCCCGTTTATCAGATGTTGGGTGGCAAATACCGCGATGAAGTGCGGATGTATGCCGATACCCCCGAGATAGACGACCCCAGTAGCTTTGCCAAAAAACTTAAAGAAACTCGCTTGGACAAAGGCTATACGTTCCTAAAAATGGACTTTGGTATTGGCCTTTTGGCCGATAAGCCTGGGATGCTGATTGGTGCTAATGTTTGGAAATTAAACCAAAAAGATAATAAACCCAAAACCGTAGGTAGCTATAATCTTACGAAGCATCCTTTCACACGGATTCAAGTGACGGATAAAGGCTTAGAATATATTGCCGAGTATGTCAGTAAAATTCGTGCGGGTGTGGGCTATGATATTCCTGTATCTGCCGATCACTTCGGTCATTTTGATGTCAATACTGCTATTCGTTTGGGAAAAGCTGTTGAAAAATACCAGTTGGCGTGGTTGGAAGATTTAGTACCGTGGTTTTATACCGACCAATGGCGGCAAATCACCGAAGCCATTGCTACACCCACGCTTACAGGCGAAGATATATTCTTGAAAGAAGAATTTATTAAACTCATAGATGCCAAAGCCGTGGACATGATTCATCCCGATTTGGCTTCTTCGGGAGGGATTTTAGAAACAAAGAAAATTGGCGACTATGCCGAAGAGCATGGTATTCCGATGGCCATGCACTTTGCAGGAAGCCCGATTTCTTTTATGGCCAATGTGCATTGTGCGGCGGCTACCGAAAACTTTGTAGCGCTTGAGCATCACGGTGTGGATGTAGCAGGTTGGGAAGACATCGTAACGGGAAGTAAACCATTGGTGGTCAATGGTTTTGCACCTGTTCCTAATAAGCCAGGCTTAGGTGTAGAACTCAATGAGGAAGTAGCTAAACGCTTCTTAATAAAAGACCAAAAGTGGTTTGCCCCTACCGACGAGTGGAACACCAAAGACTCTTGGGACAGAGAGTGGAGTTAGACAAAGTACCAAGATAAAAGCAACAAAAAGCGTTGGTCTGGTTCAAACTGGCCAACGCTTTTTGTTGGTGAGGTGGCTCGATTTTTGCAACTTTACGGCTGATTGAAGTTGGGCAAATGGTCTGTAACTCAAATTGTGTAGATGAAAATTGGTTTTGTTGTTTCTTTTTTTGATTTCCGCAACGATGTACGACGTGTCATAGCCGAAGTAGCCCAACAGCATCAGGTTGTTATCTTTGGGCGGTCAGAACAGCGAGAGGAAATCCTAAGACACTTGCCCCAAGGTTTGGAGTTCAGACTGATAAATGAGAAAAAAAATAACTTTTGGAATAACCTCTGGCTGCGGTTGTATATCCTTTTGAGACGTATTCCTAAAAGTCGCTATAATTTCTTTTTGATGGAATTTTTCAAAGCATCGCTCACTTCAGACCCTGTTTTACGTAAGAAAAATCATCAGATTGTAGCATGGGTGAGACGTTTGCCAAAAATTATTTCCTACGATTTTTATCTGAAAAGATTAGACTATCAAGCGGCAACCAATTTGGCTGGTATTGACCAGTTTATTTGCTTCACGGCCATTGCTGATGATTTTCTGATGGCACGGCTTTTGGCCGAAAATCACCCAGTAAAAGTCTATGTGTATAGCTGGGATCATGCCTGCAAGCATGCTTGTTTTTCAAAAAAAACACAATATGTTTGTTGGAATGAACCCATTCGCAAAGATATTATTGAGTTGCAACACATTGCCTCAACACAAGTAAAGGTAGTAGGAGTCAGCCAGTTTGCTTACATAGATGAATTTCGTAAACTACGGCCTGCCTTGCCGCGCACTTATCCTTTTGAGTATGTCTATTTCGGCTGTGCCATAGGGGTAGCCTCATTGATAGAAGAAGAAATAAAAGTAGTAGTTTCTGTGGCTAAAATCTTGGCACAAGTGCGTCCCGACTTAAAGCTGGTGGTGCGCCCGTATCCTGTGCAAAGCGATTGGGGTGTGTACGATTCACTAAGATTCTTACCCAATGTTGTGCTGGATGATGGCTTTAAAACCGCTGATTTATCGGTGAAAAAAGACCACATTTTGGAAAAATTTGAAAAAATAACCTCTGCACAAGCCTTTTTTCACTTGGGTACCACCATGGGTTTAGAGGCTTGCTTTACCAATACCACCTCATTTATCTTAGATTATGGATACATTTCTAAAGAAGGGCTGAGCTTACATGGCTTCATTCATCAATACCAAAATGAGCGCCATTTAATGGCACTTGCTCCTCAAAATGTGGTAAAATCAGAAGAACAGTTGGTACAAATTTTCAAGAATTTATCTCATCTTATTTACTACGAACTCAATCAAAAGGTACAATCACAATATCAAATTAAGTCATTTCAAGCTTTTGCAGAAGATTTGATAACAATCTAACTATGTTTATTGTCAACTGCGTATGTCGATAAATTCACAAGTCTTTGGAAGTAGAAATGATAAAGTAGTAACCTTGTAATCATAACAACTTTAAAGCTATTAAGTAGAATAGAAGCGATAGATTTTGTTGTGATAGCTCTAAAATCCATTTGATGCCATGAAGGTACATGATACGCTCTCCAAAAACATCAATTATTTTTGTAACGTAAAAACAAAACAATACCACCATAATCACCTAAATCATGTCAGCCACTACTACAAGATTTAATCATGTTAGCTATTTATGGGACGAAACCAAAGCCGCTGAGTTGGCAGGCGATGAAGTAGCCCTTTTTATTTATCGTTCCAACTTACTCGGAGCCGATCTCCGCTTGACCAACTATGGTGGTGGCAACACTTCGGTAAAAATCTTAGACAAAGACCCCCTTACAGGCAAAGAAGTAGAGGTGATGTGGATCAAAGGATCGGGAGGTGATATTGGTACGCTGACCAAATCAGGTTGTGCCGCCTTATACATGGAACGGCTTCTTAATCTCGAAAATGTATATCGCGGCTTAGCTTTTGAAGATGAAATGGTCGAGCTTTTTAATCACTGTATATTTGATTTGGCTTCTAAAGCTCCTTCCATAGATACACCCTTGCATGGATTTTTGCCCTTCAAGCACATTGACCATCTTCATCCTGATGCAGCCATTGCCATTGCAGCCGCTAAAGACGGTAAAAAAATTACGGAAGAACTTTTCAATGGAGAAATAGGCTGGGTGGGTTGGCAGCGGCCTGGTTTTGAGTTGGGACTACAGTTGCGTAGTTGCTTAGAAGAAGCCGCATCTCGAGGTATCAAACTAAAGGGTATCATGTTGGGTTCTCATGGCTTGTTCACTTGGGGAGATACTGCCTACGAAAGTTATATCAATACGCTCGAGGTAATAGAAAAATGTGCTCAATATTTGGAGGATCATTATGGGAAAGCGCGGCCTGTATTTGGTGGAAAAAAAATAGAAAGTTTGCCAGTTGAAGGTCGTCAAAAGCAAGCATCAAAATTAGCACCTATATTGCGTGGCTTCTGCTCGTCGTATCGCACTATGGTGGGTCATTTTACGGACGATGCACGCGTATTGGAGTTTATAAACTCTAATGATTTGGCTAAATTGGCCCCCTTGGGTACTTCTTGCCCCGATCACTTTTTGCGTACCAAAATTTCACCTTTGGTACTTGATTTAAGTCCTGATGAAGATTTATCAGATGTGACCGCTATCAAAGCTAAACTAACTCCCGCTTTTGAAGCCTATCGTGCCATGTATGCCGAGTATTACAATACTTGTCAACATCCTAACAGCCCTGCCATGCGCGACCCCAACCCCGTCGTGATTTTATATCCTGGCGTGGGAATGTTTACTTTCTCAAAAGACAAAACCACCGCACGGTTGGCATCGGAGTATTATATCAATGCCGTCAATGTCATGAAAGGAGCAGAGGCGGTTTCTGAATATACTTCCTTACCAAGACAAGAAGCATTTAATATTGAATATTGGCTGTTGGAAGAAGCCAAACTCCAACGAATGCCCAAACCTAAGGCCCTTTCAGGAAGAGTAGCGCTCGTTACAGGAAGTGCGGGAGGTATCGGCAAAGCCATTGCCAAAAGATTTGCCGAAGAAGGTGCAGTGGTAGTACTGAACGACATCAACGAAGAACGCTTGGCTGGTGCCAAAGAAGAGTTTATCAAAAAATTTGGTAAAGATGCAGTTGCTACTACGCTACTCAATGTAACAGATGCACAGAGTATTGTTTCGGCCATGGATGCTGCTGCCTTGGCTTTTGGTGGTGTGGACATTATCGTAAACAACGCAGGTATCAGTATCTCTAAACCCATCGAAGAGCATACACTCCAAGATTGGGATAAACTCTACGATATTTTGGTGAAGGGTCAATTCCTCGTCACACAAGCAGGAGTGGCAGTCATGCGTAAGCAAGGTTTTGGGGGCGATGTGATTAATATTGTCAGTAAAAATGCGCTGGTATCTGGGCCAAACAACGCAGGCTACGGTTCAGCCAAGGCCGCGCAGCTCCACCTGAGCCGCCTAAACGCCGCCGAATTGGGCGGAGACAAAATCCGCGTCAATACCGTCAACCCTGATGCCGTCATTGCCGATTCCAACATTTGGGCAGGTGGCTGGGCAGAAGGCCGCGCCAAAGCCTACGGTATTACAATTGAAGAACTGCCAGCCTATTACGCCAAGCGTACGTTACTAAATGAGGCTATTTTACCCGACGACATCGCTAATGCTTGTTTTGCCTTTGTGGGTGGATTGTTGAGTAAATCAACGGGCAATGTTCTCAATGTGGATGGTGGTGTAGCAATGGCTTTTGTTCGTTAATCCAACTTGTTTTTTCATCATAGGTTAGTTTATATATGAATCAAACGTCTGAATTCAGACGTTTGATTTTTTACATGGCAATTTTATAAATCTCTACAATGCAACTCGAATCCTACAAAATACAACAACACAACGACGAGCATCTAAATGCTCATCAACGTCGTATCCAGTATCTCTTTTCTGAAATAGACAACCTCGAAGCCATTATTCAACAACTCATGGCGTTTCAGATTGCCATTCCTTCGTGGGCGTTAGGGACGGGTGGAACTCGTTTTGGGCGTTTTGCGGGAGGAGGAGAGCCTCGGAGCTTGGAAGAAAAAATAGAAGATGTGGGACTACTTCACGCCCTCAACCAATCATCGGGGGCAATTTCACTGCATATTCCTTGGGATATTCCCCAAAACCCTCAAGCCATCAAAACGCTCGCAGCACAGTACGGATTAAAGTTTGATGCTGTTAACTCTAATACTTTTCAAGACCAACCCGACCAAGCCTTGACTTATAAGTTTGGTTCTTTGCAAAACGTCAATAAGGCCATTCGTCAGCAGGCTATTGACCACAACATTGAGGTCATCAAACATGGTGTCGAGTTAGGTTCAGAATCTTTAACGGTTTGGTTGTCAGATGGTTCGTGCTTTCCTGGTCAGTTGAATTTTAGAAAAGCATACCAAAATACTCTCGAAAGTTTGCAAGAGATTTATGCAGCACTACCCAACAATTGGAAACTATTTTTGGAATATAAAGCGTATGAACCTAATTTTTATTCGACCACTGTGGCCGATTGGGGACAGTCGTACTCTTATGTCCAGAAATTGGGTTCAAAAGCCTATACCCTCGTGGACTTAGGCCACCACTTGCCCAATGCCAATATCGAACAAATTGTAGCGTTGTTGCTGATGGAAGGTAAGTTGGGCGGGTTTCATTTTAATGATTCCAAATACGGAGATGATGATCTTACAGCTGGGAGCATTAAACCTTATCAATTATTTTTGATTTTCAACGAATTGGTAGAAGGTATGAATGCTCGTGGTATGAATCATGCTACAGATTTGGGTTGGATGATTGATGCTTCCCACAACGTAAAAGACCCACTGGAAGACTTGTTGCAGTCGGTAGAGGGTATTATGATGGCATACGCGCAAGCGTTGTTGGTAGACAGAAAAACCTTGGAAGCAGCACAAGCCGAGAACGATGTAGTACGCTGCCAAGAAATACTTCAAAACGCCTTCCGAACAGATGTCCGGGCGTTGGTCGCGGAGGCGCGTTTGCGGGCAGGAGGTGCATTAAACCCGTTGGGGGTTTATCGTGATTTGAAAGTACGCCAAAACCTCATTGCTGAAAGAGGACTCAAAACCGTAGCTACTGGCTTGTGATATGAAAATTCCTGTATGCGCTGTATTAGACATCGGCAAGACCAACAAAAAAGTATTTCTTTTTGACGAAAAATATCGAATTGTCTTAGAAAAATCGGGGCAGTTTCCAGAAACTACCGACGAAGATGGCTACCCTTGTGAAGATGTTGCCTTATTGAGTGAGTGGGTTGTTGAGTCCATAAACGAAGTATTAATGCTTGATGAATATGATATTAAGGCCATTAATTTCTCTGGATATGGGGCAAGTTTGGTACATGTAGGTCAAAACGGAAAACCCGTTGCCCCTCTTTATAACTATCTTAAGCCATATCCAGAAACGCTGAAAAATCAGCTTTATGAAACATTTGGCGGCGTAGAAGAATTTTCGCGTAAAACAGCTTCGCCCATATTGGGAAGTCTTAATTCGGCCATGATTCTCTATCGGCTCAAAAATGAAAAGCCTGATTTGTTTGCCAAAATTAAATATGCGTTGCATTTGCCACAGTATATAAGTTTTCTTTTGACCAGTCAATATGTGTCCGATATTACAAGTATTGGTTGTCATACATACCTTTGGGATTTTGATTTGAATACCTATCATAATTGGGTATATCAAGAGGAAATAGCTGAAAAATTAGCACCCATTGAGGCAAGTAATCATGTGGTGGCAGTAACATTAAATGGAAAAGCAAGACAAGTAGGGGTGGGCTTGCATGACAGCTCAGCCGCCCTCATTCCCTACTTGGTAAGCTTCCAGACACCCTTTATCTTGATTTCTACAGGCACTTGGTGCATCAGTCTCAATCCATTCAATCATACACCCCTTACACAGGAAGAGTTGCAAGCCGACTGCCTTTGTTACATGCAGTACAATGGTCAGCCCGTCAAGGCATCAAGATTATTTGCGGGCTATCGGCATGAGCAAGAAATTAAGCATTTGGCTGCTCATTTTTCTACCCCAATAGACTATTACAAAAGCGTAACTTACGACGATGTAACCGTGCAAAAGTTGAGATTAGCAAGTAAAGCGCAATTGTCAGATTATGCTTCGTACGAAGAAGCTTACCATGCTTTAATAATGGACATTGTAGAGCAGCAAATCATTTCTACTACCTTGGTCTTAAAAGGGTCTGCTGTCAAAAAACTATTTGTGGACGGTGGCTTTGGCAAAAACCCTATCTATATGAGATTACTTGCAGCTTCTTTTCCTGAAATTGAAGTTTTTGCTGCTTCAGTAGCACAAGCTACCTCTTTGGGGGCAGCCCTAAGTATTCATGCTACCTGGAACAGCCAAAACATACCCTCGGATTTGATTGAATTGAAAGCTTATTAGGAAATAATTAGTTGTTAGATTTTAACACAAGGGATACTACGTTGATGCCTGCCTTTAACGGGACTTTAGATTCATCAAATGATGGTAAAGTGCCGTTAATCACTTTTGCATTATTGCTAAAAGCATATTTTTCTGTATCAAAATCAGGTTGTTGGTTATTATTTGAATCTTGAGCTGCTGCGATTACGTAATTTCCTTGTGGTAAGCCGTAATAAACCCAAGAATAAGTATTTTGAGCAAGCATTACCTTGTGAGTACCATCCCTGTAAGGCTTAAAGCTTTTTAGGTTTTCTTCGCTATCAATGAGAATAATGCCCAGCTTTCCAAGTTTGGTATTATCCTCGGTTGAAATATTAATTTTAAGTGTGGTGTAATTGTTTATGTATGAGTTGTTTGAGTTTGATAAAAACCCAAATTGATGCTCTGATAGTTCAGCAAAATTTATAAGTTCTAACCCTAATTTTTGTGAAACTAATAGCTGTAAGCTGGTATTTGTTTCTTGAGAATAAGCATTGAAAAGATGGGCGATATTACCTTTTGATTTAGTATTAATTTCGACGGCTTGTGTTTGAATACTAAAATCAAGGTCTACTTAAAATAAAGTATTTAACGTTTTTTGCAACGTTAGATTTAAAATGAACCTTCTTATTTTTAAGGTCATATACGATACTCCAAAATGTTTTGAATTCTTTTTCTGATGGCAACATTATCTAAAATCTTCAAGGCATCAGTAGCAGATAATGTTGTTGCAAAATTATTTTTTTCAATTTGTGTTTGAAGGAACCCATACCGATACAAGGGATTAGTTACATTTCCATTGAGCCTATTTGATTGATTGGAATACCACTCATGAGAAGTCGTAATATCATAGTTAGTGATTGCCTGGCATTGATTAAGTTGCTTACTTTCATATTTTATTTTGCCCCCGATATGTTCGATTACTACCGAATGGCCATCAGCATCGGCTATTATGAAATGTATTTTACCTTTAAAAGGCTGGATGGAAAGTTGGTTTAAGTGGGCAACTACTTCCACAACGGTAGCATAGTTATCCAGCTGATATTGAATCCATTCCAATTCATTCAAATAAGGATTATTAGGTGTATGAAAATACGTTGTATAGTCGAGCCAAAGCATTTCTATGGCCAATCCTTGTTCATTCATACCTCCAAAAGGCATTTCTTTGCCATTCTGATTGAAGGTGATACTCCCAAATTTCGATACCCAGCTCGCAGGGGCTGTGGTAGAAGTATAAAAAGCAGTTTTATGGATACCACGGGTTTTTGATTATATAACCGTCTCCAAAAGTCCAGTCAAAATTTTTGGCAAGAAAAATATTTTCGTTGTTTTTTAGGACGATAGAAGAACAAGTAAAGGCCCTGTTGTGAATAATGATAAAAACAAAAAGGAATAAGGAAATTCGCTGTTTCATTATTTTTGAAATTAAGAGATATATCAACTGCTCACAATTTGCAAAATATTAGTTTAAAGTCTTACTTCCAACCATTTTTAGACTTTATCGAAGCAATCTCTGCACCACGGGCAGCGCTTTTTCTGCCCACAGGCGGTACATTTTACCTGAAAAATGGAGTCCATCGTCGGCAATCAAAGATGTATCGTTAAGCGCAGTACGCGAAATAGGCGTAATGTCGAGAAATACAATACCCAGCTTCTCACACTCTTCTTTCGCCACTTGGTTAAAGGCATCTATCTCTGTAGCAATTTTTGCTTGGTCGGCTCCTTTAGCAAAAGGAGTTACCCCCCAATCGGGTATAGAAAGTACAAAAACGCGATCAATATACCCGCCCGTAAATCCTATACATTGTTGCAGTAAATCCCGCAATTCTGTACGGTAGGTTGGTAGGCTTTGGCCACGGTACTGGTTATTAACACCAATGAGTAAAGAAACAATACTGTATGGCCCTTTGGGGTTTCGAGATTTGATGCCTTCGGTCAATTCTGCAGTTGTCCAACCTGTTCGGGCAATAATTTCAGGATTAGCCATTTTGACATTATTCTTTCTAAGTAATTCTGTCAAGATTACACTCCAACGATCATTTTCAGATACGCTTTCACCAATAGTATAGGAGTCGCCGAGCGATAAATAACGGTAAGTGCCTACCTCAATAGGAATTTCTGGTTCAATCATCATTTTATTTGAGTTTTCGGCAGAACAAGCTGTTAGTGAAATTAAAATACTCCAAATCCATTTCATAATTTTTGTTTTTAAAGCTTGTTGTCTCTAATTTTGATTCAAACTACGTATCACCTTATTTAGTTTTAGTCGGATGTCACTTCTTTCTGCCGAAGACCTCATTTATGGATACACAAACGGGATATTCCCTATGGCAGACGCAGATGGTTCATTATATTGGTATGCACCCGACCCACGTGCTATTATTCCGCTTGACATTTACAAGCCCGCTAAATCGCTGCGACCTATTTTGAATAAGTCGCTGTTTGAAATAAGGATAAATACTCATTTTGAACAAGTGATGCGCGGCTGCGCTGCTCCACGACAAGACGATGAAAATACATGGATTTCTGAAGAAATCATCGAAGCCTATACGGCATTGCATCGTTTAGGTTACGCACATAGCGTAGAAACCTATCTGAACGACCAGCTCGTAGGTGGGCTTTATGGTGTGGCCATTGGTGCGGCCTTCTTTGGAGAATCTATGTTTCATACAGTAAGCAATGCTTCTAAAGTAGCTTTTCACTATCTTATTGAACGATTAAGGCATCACCATTTTGAATTGCTTGATACGCAGTTTATCAATGACAATGTACGTAGATTTGGGGCTATTGAGATTGCAAAGACGGAGTATTTGCAACTTTTAAAACATGCGATTCGAAAAACAGCTTGTTTCGATGACACACCTCCAGTGAATGATGCTTCATTTCACTAAAACTTGATTTTGTACTTTTTTATCATAAACTTTACTAAAAACTAACCAAGCATATCTTCTATATGGCAGCTATTTCATTGAATGTCAATGGTAAAAATTATAGCCTTGACATAGACCCCCAAATGCCTCTTTTATGGGCTATTCGCGATTTTATAGGACTAAAAGGTACTAAATTTGGTTGCGGCATTGCCCAATGTGGCGCATGTACTGTACACCTTAATGGCAAACCTACGCGCTCTTGTGTATTGCCTGTACAGGCCATTGCTGGACAAAAAATTACGACCATCGAAGGTATAGGCACTGAAACAAACTTGCATCCTGTCCAAAAAGCGTGGATTGAAGAGCAAGTGCCCCAATGCGGCTATTGTCAGTCAGGGCAAATCATGACGGCAACTTCACTACTCAAAGAAAACCCCAACCCTACTGATGCTGATATTGATGCTGCTATGCGTGGAAATATTTGTCGCTGTGGCACTTACGACCGCATCAAAAAAGCCATACACACTGCGGCCAAAACCAAAACTGGCAAAAGCGAAGTAAGTGGGGGCAAGTAATCAACACTAAAAATGCAATCAAATCATGAGCAATAGAAGAACATTTTTAAAAACCCTTGGGTTATCATCGGCAAGTTTGGTGCTGGGCGTTTCTGGCGTGGCCAAAGGAGATGCTGCCGTGGTAAATATGAGTGCCGACCCATTGGCATTGGCTTTAGAAATCAACCCATTTATCGTTATCCAGCCTTCTGGAAAAATCATCCTTATCAACCCGCGCCCCGATATGGGTCAAGGCTCTACACAAGCTGTACCGTCTTTATTAGCAGAGGAGTTGGAGGTGAGTTTAGACCAAGTAAGCATAGTACAGTCGGATGGGAAAGGCAAATATGGAGATCAAACTTCAGGAGGTAGTAGCAGTGTAAGGGCATTGTGGACACCCATACGCAAAGCAGGCGCTGCTGCCAAAGAAATGCTTATCAAAGCGGCTGCCCAACGGTGGAGTGTACCTGTAGAAGAATGTTATGCCAACCAAGCCAAGGTTTTTCATCGCCCAAGCGGCAAGTCGCTGACATATGGTCAGGTAGCCGATGATGCTTCCAAATTGGAGATTCCCAAAGATCCCAAACTCAAAGACCCCAAGGATTTCAAAATTATTGGTAAATATGCCCCACGCTTAGATGTTCCTTCGCGTGTGACAGGCAAAGCTGTATTCGGCATAGATGTTGCAGTACCCAACATGGTTTACGCTGTGATGATGCACAGCCCTATGTTACACAGTAAAATCATTTCGATTGATGATAGCGAGGCACTCAAAATCAAAGGGGTACAAAAAGTGATTCGATGTGAGCGAACCATGCCTCACCGTAAATCGGAGGCCGTAGCTATTGTAGCAAGCAACTATTGGGCAGCGTTGTCAGCCAAAAAAGTAGTGAAAATTGAATGGGACAATGGCCAATTGGCCGAAACCCTCACGACCGATGCTTACTTTAAAAAATGTACCGAAGCTGCTGCTAACGAAGGCTTAAAGGCTGAAGAAGAAGGAGATTTTGCAGCTACATTTGGGGCCGCAGCCCAAAAATTGGAAGCACTCTACGAAACCCCCTTTTTGGCCCATGCACCCATCGAACCCGAAAATGCCATTGCGCATGTCAAGGAAGATGGTACGGCAGAAATTTGGGCGCCCATTCAAGGTCCCGATTGGGCCTTGCGCGACTTGGCAGGATACCTGAAAATAAAACCTGAAAACATCAAAATCAACGTGGCACTACTGGGTGGGGCATTTGGTCGCAAAGCTTACCATGATTTTCTGCTGGAAGCCTGCGCCATTTCAAAAGAAATAAAAAAGCCCGTCAAATTGATTTGGACACGCGAAGACGATATCACCCAAGGGCCGTATCGCCCTGGCATGATGGCCAAAATGCAGGGCGGCGTAGATGCCCAAGGAAATATCGTGGCTTATCATCACTATCCCATCGGCGAGTCTATACAGTTTCAAGTATTCAAAGCACCCAACGACAAACCCGACGATTGGATTTGTGGCGAACTGAGCCAAAAAGAACAGAAATACAACATTCCTGCCTTTAAAGTGTCTTTCAAGCACGTCAGCACAGAAATCCCCGTGGTTTGGTGGCGGTCGGTCTATGCTTCCAACTTTGGCTTTAGTCAAGAAGGTTTTTTTGATGAACTGGCTCATGCCGCCAAAAAAGACCCCCTTAAAGCACGATTGGAGTTGATGACTGATACCCGCTTTAAAAAAGTGCTGGAAACCTTGGCCGAAAAAGCCAATTGGGGTGCAAAACTCCCCGACGGGTACGGCAAAGGCATGGCCATTTTCAAGTCGTTTGGTAGTATCAGTGCTTGCTGCATTACTGTTTCTAAACAACAAACAGGTGTCAAAATCGAAAAAGTAGTTTCGGTCATTGACTGTGGCCATTTTGTAAACCCCGACAACGTAAAAGCCCAAACCGAAGGAAATATCGTGATGGGTATCACGGCGGCGGTGAAGAAAGGAATCACGTTTACCAATGGCCAAGCCGATGCCACCAATTTTCACCAGTACCAAGTGATGCGTATCAATGAAATGCCGCCTGTGGAAATCCATATTGTGGAAAGTGGAGCAGAACCAGGCGGTGTAGGCGAACCAGGGCTACCTCCTATCGCTCCTGCATTGGCCAACGCTATTTTTGCCGCTACGGGCAAGAGGATAAGAAAGCTACCATTTGATTTGAAAACGCTGGCCTGATTTGTATGCTCAGTACTGAAAAATACTGAAACCATATTACTCTTATAAAGCCACCTTACTATTAGCCTCGGAAGAAATATCTTTCGGGGCTTTTTTTGGAGATGAGGGTAAAAAAATAGAATTAATACAAACCACTAATCGTGTTCAATACTGGGTTATTTTGAGGAAACAATTCACTTAAAAATCTGTATAGATTAATATATTGCTTTTCAAGGACTTAGAAAATAAACATATAAACAACTGAAAATGATCATGTTATAGCTTTAATATAAAGATATTTGATCTCATATTTGTAAAAAAATAAATATGGACACTTCGTTTGAACGTAGTAAGCAGACCACAGTTGAGTGGTTGACGCCTCCCAAATTAGTTAAAAAATTGGGGTTTTTTGATTTAGACCCATGTTGCCCTATTGATGCTCCTTTCTTCCATGCGCATGAAAATTATACGGTCTTGGATAATGGTTTAATGAAAGAATGGTTTGGTAGGGTTTATCTAAATCCGCCCTATGGAAAAGGGATGGAGTTATGGATAGAAAAATTAAAAATTCATGGAAATGGTATAGCTCTCATTTTTGCCAGAACAGAAACCAAGTGTTTTTTTCAACATATCTGGAATGATGCAGATGCTTTGTTATTTGTCAAAGGAAGAATTAAATTTTACCATGTTTCAGGTATTCAAGGAGGAACAGCTGGTGCCCCAAGTGTCTTTGTTGCATATGGAAAAGAAAATGCTAAAGTGCTTAAAGAGAGCGGTATAGTAGGTAGGTTTCTAAACTTGAATAATAACCTCTGATATCATACAATCTCATAACTGATGAATTCAGCTACATTGAATTCGCCATCAATTATCCACTCATTTTCCATAAGCAATCTTTTAAGGCTTCATCTTTGTTTTGAACATTCTCGATAATGCCTATTACTTGTAGGTTTTCTACATCATTACCGTTGGGTGCATATGTGACACCCTCATTGGTCAAAAAAATGTATCGTTTCATTTTAGTTTTTTTATAGCAACCTCTGCTTATAAATTCAATAATTCCCTTATCCCTCAATAGTTGAAGTTGTTGTCTTATTTTGTCTTTAATGAAGTTGTTTTGTGGATGCTTCATTTTGAGTGTATTTTCAAACTTATAGATATCATTTAATGTAAATTTCTCGTTAGGAATCAAGTCAATACAATTCATTATATCCAAAATCCAGCCTCGCTCATCATTGCTTTTTTTTCTAATAAAGAGTGTTTTTTGAAAGGATTCTTTCACAAATTTAGGGTCAATACGTATTCATTTTTTACCAAAAATATTTTACCTGCTTCGGTAATATTTGAAATATCAATGTTGCAACCGACCCAGCCAGCCCTTTTTGCAGTAGGTGCTAAGGGCTTCCTCTTTACAATAATTTCCGTTGTAAAAAACTGCTTGGGGATAATGAGCAGGTTGCTTACAGACCATTTCTTTGTATATGTCAAAAAGAAAAATTAGGATTTTGAGTTGAGTTAATTCTATCAACCATCGTATGATAAGCCCCATCTGAAATGAGTCTTGATAAGCCCCCACTCTTGCTTTTTAATTCAAACTCTTCACGACAACCTTCACAATAAAAATCTGCAACAGGGCGATTGTTCTCAAATTCGTTGAGTAAGGTATTTCCACAAGAAGGGCAATAAGAGTTTTCTTTGACCCAATTTTCAGAAAGAACCCTTACAATTTGAGAATTGCTGGAATAACCCTCTGCCAGTTTAGTATTGAAATTCAAGTTCATTTTGTATCGCTCGTCTTTTGTGAAGTATGGATTGGTTTTCTCAAACTAACTCTACAAAGGTAGGTTTTTAATAGTATATCTGAATCAGAATAGCTGTTTTTGCAAACATCAAGGGGCATTGATGTGTTGATATACATACTGTTTTTTATTTCTGACCAAACCAATTATATTTGCATAACAGTATGCTTGCATAACATTTAAAACCTTTTCTGTAAACATGAGCCAGTATTATAGCCGTCGAAATTTGAATTTCTTACTTCATGAGGTTTTCAATGCTACCGACCTCACAAAATATCCCTATTTCAGCGCCCACGATCGTGAAACGTTTGATATGACCATAGATGCTGTTACGCAAATTGCTGATAATCTGATGTTTCCTTATTTTCGTGAAATTGATAGGAATCAGCCCGAACTTCGCGATGGAAAAGTAACCGTACATCCTAAAATAGGCGAATATCTCAAAGCCATGGGCGAGTCGGGGCTGATTGGTACCAGTTTTTCCTTTGAAAATGGCGGCCAGCAGCTACCCGAAATGGTAAGCTCATGCTTGGGCTTTATCGTGATGGCGGCCAACAATGGCATGATGTTTACAGGCCTGACCTCGGGAGCGGCAGGCTTAATCAACTCTTTTGGCTCGGACGAATTAAAACAGCAATATGTAGCCAATATGCTGGGGGGCAAGTGGCAAGGCACGATGGCCTTGACCGAACCCCAAGCAGGGAGTTCATTGTCAGATATTACTACTTCTGCTACTCCCCAAGCAGATGGTAGCTATCTTATCAAAGGCCAAAAGGTATTTATTTCGGCAGGCGACCACGACCAATGCGAAAATGTCATTCACTTGATGCTGGCGCGTATTGATGGGGCTCCCAAAGGCACAAAGGGTATTTCACTTTTTGTAGTACCCAAATATCGTTTAGACGGCACCGACAATGATGTTACCTCCACAGGCATCTATCATAAATTAGGCCAACGGGGCGTACCAGCTATGCACCTAACCATGGGCGACCACGATGCCTGCCTGGGCTGGCTTGTAGGTGAGCCTCACAAGGGACTATCGTATATGTTTCAGATGATGAACGAAGCCCGCATAGGCGTAGGTATGACGGGCGCGGCCATTGCTTCTGCCGCATATGGTGCTTCGCTACAATATGCCAAAGAACGCCCTCAAAGCCGCCGTTTGAACGAAAAATCAGCCTTAGACACGCCCCAAGTTCCTATTATTGAGCATCCCGACGTAAAACGAATGTTGCTGCTCCAAAAAGCGGTAGTCGAAGGTTCGCTGTCATTGCTCATCGAAGCGGCCCGCTGTGGCGATATAGCCCATGTCAGTGACGACCCCGAAGAAAAAGAAAAATATCATTTGATGCTCGAATTGCTCACACCTATTGCCAAGACGTATCCTACAGAAATGGGTATGATTGCCGTGAGCAATGGTTTGCAAGTGCTTGGCGGATATGGCTTTACGGAAGACTTTCCTTTGGAACAATTGTACCGTGATATTCGCATCACACCGATTTATGAAGGAACTACAGGTATCCAATCGCAAGATCTGTTGGGGCGCAAAATGACCATGAAGGGCGGAAAAGCAGCGCAGTTGCTTTTTGGAGAAATGGCCGAAACCATTGCCGAGGCCAACACCCACGAAGAACTGCAACCCTATTCAAAAATGCTCAAAGCTGAATTAGCCCGTTTACAAGAAGTTACGATGTCGCTCATGCAGTATGCCATGAAAGGCGATATTGAGCGTTTTTTGATGGATGCAACGCTTTATATGGAAATGTTTGGCATTATCACTGTTGCTTGGCAATGGCTCAAGCAGGGAGTAGTAGCCAAACGGACCATGCTCACGCAAAGCCCTGAAGGCGATGAGCTGGCTTTTTATGAAAGTAAAATCCATACCATGAAGTTTTTCTTTCATTATGAAGTGCCTAAAACCCTCGGCTTGGCCACACGCCTGAAAGATACTGAGGTCTTGACGATTATGACCGAGAAAGAACTGGTACTTTAAACCTTATAGAAAATATAATTCAACAACTAAATGCTGAAATAACAATCCCGATCTAATGTCGGGATTTGTTGTTTTTAGGGTATATTGTGGCCTTAAAACTTATACAATCATGGTTATTGGCATTGGCGGACGGAGTAGATCGGGCAAAACAACGTTGGCCGAAGCCTTGGTGTGGCACCAACGTACACAAAATAAACGAGCAATAGCACTCCACCAAGACGATTTTGTCAAACGCCTTGGGGATATTCCATTGATTCAAGGAGAAACAGACTGGGAAACGCCCGATTCTATTGATTTTGAATTGCTCAAAAAAACGGTTTTATTCCTCAAAACAGACTTTGATTTCATCATCATAGAGGGTTTTTTGGCCTTTGCCGATTCGCAGCTTAACGCCCTATACGATAGGTGTTTTTTTACCGTGATTTCGGAAGAAACCTTTAAAATTCGCAAGGCCAACGACGACCGCTGGGGAGCTATCCCTGATTGGTATGTAAACCACATTTGGGAAAGTTTCCTCAACTATGGACAACCACCCGTGGATTTGCCCCCTCTCATGGAAGTAAATGGTGAAAAGCCCTACAATATGGGAGAAATTCTGACATTTATGCGGCCTTTTGGTGAATGAGAATAAAATGGCTGCCACTTTGTCTTAAAAATGTATGATGGTATATTGTTTTGGCAAGCTTAACAAAACAAGCCAAACAAACGCCATGAAATCGAACATCCAAATTCCGCAAGATATACTCACCGCCATTGACTTTGCCAACACCACCCATGGGGGTATGAGTGAACCCATATTAAATATTACAAAAGGAGAGGATGGGTATGTAGTCAATGTTAAAGCAGCAGGTTTAGAGGCCGACAGTTTCCAAATTGACATCGTTGATAATCGCCTGTGGGTATATCATTTTGTAAACCTTTTTGCCCAACGCCCCGAAGGACTTGATAATATGCAAGCAGCCAGAACACTCGGAAACTTATTCTTACCCAACGATGTGAATGCAGAGGAAATTATTGCCCGCTATGATGAAAACACACAAGAACTAAATATTCAACTGCCTTATAATCAATCGAAACGCAATTTTCGTCGGCATATTGATATAGAAAAGTGGTAAGTACTTATTTTTTTAGTACCTTAAACTCCACGCGACGGTTAGTCTGACGGCCTTCTTCGGTATCGTTGGTGGCTTTGGGCTTTGCTTCGCCGTAGCCTTTGCTTTGAATTCGGTCGGGTTCAATGCCCTTGCCTATCATATATTCGCGCACTGAATCAGCCCGGTCTTGTGATAATTTGATATTGGCGGCATCGGTACCTACATTGTCGGTATGGCCACCTATTTCGAGTACCAAACCAGGGTTTTCGTTGAAAGTCAGCACCATGCGGTCGAGTTCGGCGTAGGAGTCAGAGCGTACTTCAGATTTTCCAGTGTCAAAAAACAGGTTATTTAGTACCCCTACGGCATTGACTTCTATCGGAACAAGACTCAAATTGGTACCGGGTACTTCTTTGAAGTCTTTCACGTCAGTCAAGTCAATGTTTTGGGCCTCGGCAATGAAATCTTTGGCCACGGCTCTTACACCGTATTTGATACCTTTTGGCAGTACAATTTTGTATTCGCCTGTTCGAGGGTCGGTTTGGGCAGTTCCTACTTCGGTGCCGTCGGCTAAGTTTTCATAAATGATGCGTGCGTCAATGGGCTTGCCTGTCTTAGTGTCAAGTACTTTCCCACTCAAAAGTACCACAGGGTCGGGGGCAGGAACGGGTAAAATAGCAGGGGCGGTAGGTTCATCCGATTTGATTTTGATACGAACAATATCCCCTTTCCCCAACGAATTTTTCTTTGAAACCATATAGGCGTAGTCGCCAGCGGCAGCTACAGAATAATATGCATCGTAGCCTTCTGTATTGATAACAGGACCCAAATTGACAGGTTTTGACCAACGTTTCCACGTTTTGTCAATGCGGCGTGTATAATAAATATCGTTGCTACCCTGCCCTCCTGGGCGGTCGCTCGAAAAATAGAGTGTATTGCCATCAGCCCCCAAGAACGGCGTAGTTTCTGTAAAATCATCGGTATTTACTTCATTTCCTAAATCTTGGGGTTTGGTCCAAGTACCGTTTTTTTGTAGGAAGCTGACATATAAATCGTCTTTGGTACTACGTTTTTTCTCACTAAAGGCCATCAGCAAGGTTTTGCCGTCGTTCGATAAAAACCCACACATATATTCTCCTTTGCTCATACCTTCTAAGCCTGGGATGTTGAGTTTTTGAGGAGCCGACCAGCCATTGGCAGTACGCTTACTAAAAGAAAAGCCACGGGTTTGGTAGTTGCCTTTATCATAAGCCCCCATAATGAGAAGTGTATTGCCGTCAGGCGTAACACTGTAGGCACAGTTATATTCCTCCTTGTTGAGTGGTTGCGACATTCGTCGTGCCAAGCTCCATTGGTTATTAGTAAATTCAGAATACCAAATGTCCTGACTACCTTCTTGCCCGTGCGCGTTTTGGGGGTGGCTCACACGCCCAAAAAATAACGTTTTTCCATCAGGAGAAATCACTGGATTGATTTCGTTGTATTCAGAATTAATTGCATTGCCCAAGTTTTCGACTTTGGCTTGAGCAATGACAAAAATGGGCAAAAGAAAAAAAAGAAAAAAAGGTTTCATTAGAACTAAAGACGATTTTTAAAAACTATAATTAAGCAGGAAGATAACCCTATTTTGCCATTTTGGAACAAATTTCTATTTAAAGAGCGAAATTCATACCATTTTTAACGAAATAGTTGATAGAATTGATATTAACAATATTTTTACTGCGAAACCTATTGATTAACAAGCTACCTTGCCAATGGAGTCTATACCCTCTCGAGAGCCTGATGTGCCAGTTGAACTACCCCCCAAATACTATTTAGACTACTTTTTGTTTTTAATAGATTTCGTAGAAAATCTATATGGTGGCATACTCAATGAGGCTGAGCAGCAATTTATCCATGATTTCAGGCAACTTTCCGAAGATGCACAATGTCTTTTTGTAAGATTTAGCAATCGTCGCGGGTTGTTTTTTAGGGTAAAAAAACTCAAATATAACGAAATAGCCGATATTCCTGCTGCTTTGTATGAATTAGAACAGTGCCATTTTATCGAAGAATTAACTCCTAAGCATGAGCCTTACATCGAAGAGGTTTTACAGCTCTTTACAAAGGAAGAGTGGCTCAAACTCGCCCTCGCACCGAGCTTTCGCTTAAGCCACTCAAAAAACCTGATTTGATTCGTTATTTAACCCATACCTACACATTTCCATATTTAATATCACTCATTGACGAGGTAGTTGTTAAAGTAGGCCGCGAAGTAGAAGTAATGATGTTCAAATTTTTGTTTTTTGGTAATCGCTATGGCGACATGACGGAGTTTGTCGTGCGTGATTTGGGCAAAGTAAATTTTGAACGCTACCGTGAAGATGCCTACACAGCGCGTTTTGCGACACGCCAAGAAGCTGAAGATAAGCTCATGGTATCGCTCACAGCAGAGCGATTGTATGAAATGCAAGAAGAAGCCTCTCCTGCCGATGAAATCTTCGATTGGTTTATGAATTGGCAAGCCTCTTTGGGTATATTGAGCGAGGTCGCGCAGCCGAGTTATGTACGTCTCATCAATAAAGTAGCGGCCTATCTCGAACGCCAAAAGCTGCCCGAACAAGCCTTAACGGTGTATGAACTTACCGATCAAATTCCCGCTCGTGAGCGGCGAGTACGGTTGCTTCATCGCATGGGTTATGTGGAAGAAGCTACGGCACTCTGTGAATTGATAGCCCAAGAACCGCAAAATGCCGATGAACGTTTTTTTGCCATAGATTTCCGAGAAAAAATAATCAATACCAAGAAGCGTGTAAAGAAAAGCGTTACACGTTTTTTGCAAGAAGCTGAAAGTGTACAGATTGCCAATAGCTACCGCTACCGCGTAGAGCAAGGCGTTGCCGATTATTTTATTGAACAAGGCTACGGAGCTATTCATGCAGAAAACTACCCCTGGCGAGGACTTTTTGGGCTTATCTTTTGGGATATTATTTATGATACCAATGTGCAGGCTATTCATCACCCTTTGCAACGTATGCCGTCAGATTTT
Organism: Spirosomataceae bacterium; assembly: GCA_041392315.1. Taxonomy (GTDB): domain Bacteria; phylum Bacteroidota; class Bacteroidia; order Cytophagales; family Spirosomataceae; genus Runella. Next base: position 352,211 of record JAWKMH010000001.1, read on the forward strand.
TATCAGCCCGATTTCTTTCGTAAACGTGCGCCACAAATTAGGCAGCGACTGGCGGCGTTGGATACTTCCCAAAAGTATGAGCAGACCTTGGAAAGTACATTTATCGAAAAATTTGGCACGGCCAATGTCTTGGTAGATTGGAATGAAGTATTGCTGGAATTGGTGCGGCTCATTGCCCAAAGCCTTAATCCCCCACAAATAAGCGCCATCTTACTTGAAATGGCCACCAACCTCCGCGAAAATACCCGTGGCTTTCCTGATTTGATGGTTTGGAATGAAGCTGGATTAGAACTTATCGAAGTAAAATCTCCTACCGACCACCTCTCTGCTCAACAACTTCAATGGATGCATTTTATGGCCGCTTTGGGTGTAAAAGCACGGGTACTTAGGGTGCAATGGAGAGAATCGGGGTCAATAATTTTATCATAAAAGAAGATAGCATTGAATAAATGTTAAAATAGTTTACTTCAACAAAACGTTTATAGCACCATGAACTCGTTGAAACCTAAACCGCGCCATTTCTATGTTCATTAACTCCGCAATTTGTTCATTACAAAGATTCCCAATACTGCCTTCGTGCGTATGGTTTAGCTTGCGCGATGCTTGATAAGTTCCCTCATTGATTTCTTGCCCTACTTGACGATAGGCATCTCTAAACGGCACACCCTGTATGACCAGCTCATTGACACGCTCTACACTAAACAATAAGTCATATTTTTCATCAGCCAATAAATCGGGTTTCACTTGAAGGTGCTCGAGCATAAAGTGAGCGATGTCCAAACAATCCAGTATCTCTTCAAAGGCAGGCATGAGCAGTTCTTTCAAAAGCTGCATATCGCGGTGGTAGCCCGAAGGAAGGTTGCTCATCACCATCGTAATTTCGGTGGGTAATGCCTTCAAACGATTGGTTTTGGCACGGAGTAATTCGGCTACGTCAGGGTTTTTTGTGTGGCATAATACTGCTACCCGTCGTTAGATCGTCGGGAAGGGTAACAAATGCAAAGTTTTGACTGTTATACAAACAAACATCCATGGCCAACCTCGCAATAGTAGCAGAGAGGGCTGCAATAGCTGTAAGAGCCGTTTGCTCGGTTTTCCCGCGCGACATTTGGGCATAAACTACGTTGAAGTGGAGTGTTTCAAAACCCAGCAGCTCGGTAGTCATTGTACGATTTAATGGGAAAGAAGACCCATAACCCGCACCCGATCCGAGTGGGTTTTTGTTGGCCAACTGATAGGCCGTTTGGATCATGGCCATATCATCTACCAACGCCTCGGCATACGCCCCAAACCACAATCCAAACGAAGAAGGCATGGCAATTTGTAGGTGGGTGTAGCCAGGCAAAAGGTCGCCCTTGTGTTGATTGGAGCGTTTGATAAGTAGATCGAAGAGTTTTTTGGTAGCTAAGGCTATCTCTTCTAATCGGGAGCGAGTAAAAAGTTTCATATCCACCAGCACTTGGTCGTTGCGAGAGCGACCGCTATGTATTTTTTTACCTATATCGCCCAATTTGCGGGTGAGCATTAGTTCTATTTGCGAGTGTACGTCTTCTACTCCTTCTTCTATTTCAAAATTTCCTTGTTGAATCTGACTGTAAATATTTTTTAGCTCGATAATCAACATTTTTAGCTCCTCGCTTTCTAAAAGCCCGACGCTTTCGAGCATGGTAGCATGGGCCATGTTACCCAATACATCGTAAGGAGCTAAGTACAAGTCCATTTCACGGTCGCGCCCGACGGTGAATTTCTCTATTTTTTCCGAAATAGAAGTCGTTTCTTTTTGCCAGAGTTTCATAGTTGGCGGTAAAGTTAGTTACTGTCCACAAAAATCTTGGCATCGGTGATTAAATCTTTGTGTTCGTTGAGGAAAATTTTGAAGCTGTAAAGTTCTTCCAATTGCCCTGCAAAATCAGCATTGGCAAGATATATTTCTTCATAAACCTGGTTGAAATCAGTGATTAAATAGCGCATTTGCCGAATACCACGTTGGTAGAGCGCAGGCAAATAAAAGTTTTGATGGTCTTGCTGAAAATGGTCGGCTTCGTAATGTGCAGTAGTTTTTAAATCAACAGCCTCATGTTTTCCCAATACATCTACAAAACCATAAATAAGCATGTCACTTAACTGATACTGGCAATACACTTGGGTTTTTAGGATGGGGCGGGGCAGCCGTTGTCGAACTGCCGCCAAAATCTCTTTGTCAAAATGTTCTTCTCCTATCTCTTTCAATACAGCATCTTCAAAAGATACACCTCGTTTTTGGGCTTCTGTTTGCGGAATAGGTACTCGATTGATGCGGTCTAAGAGTTCTTGTTCACTCACTTTCCCCTGCAAATACCGTGAATAGTTATTGAGTAAAGAAGGGTAAAAACGATAGGCGATTTTGGTCATAAATAAAACAAGACATTCCAAAACTGAAACCCGTAAACGCCAGCTTTGGAATGTCTAAGTAATGTTGGTTGTCTTAATTTTTAGCTCCTCCCTGCTGTCCAGCTTTGGGTTGCTGGCTTTGCTGCGCCTCACGCATCGGATTCGGCCCCCGCGAAAAACCCTGCGATTTGAACAACTGAAACTTCGTAGGCTGTGCAGGCTGGCGAGGGAAACTATTGCTCTCCTCATCAATGTCGGCTATCTCACGATAAGGGTCTAACGTCCACTGCACTACCTTCTTCTTTGAAGTTATCACCTTCGATATCTGCTGGTCGTTCAGCCGCCATATCTCTGCAGGAAAACGCGCCACCGAATCAGTTCCATCCTCAAACTGCATCTTCACAATCACGGGCATCGGCAAACCACCCTTGTTTTGACCTTGAGGGTATAAAAGTTCAAACCCGATTCTACCAGCTTGCGCTCGTCCTCGCTCAAACTTGCCAAATAGGCTTCGTATTTTTTCTTGTCGTTGTCGGTTACTTTGTAGGGGTCGTAGGAGTTGTAGAAGTCCTTCATGTCGGGGTTTTTGTCCACTACGCTTTCTTTGATGTAGTCTTTGTCGCGTTGGCGGGCCATGGTATTGCGCTTGTCTTCGGCTTCTTTTTTGGCAGTGGCTTTATTGATTTCGGGGTTTTGGGAGTCAAGGGCAAACCATTCCACTTCTACGAGGTCTTGGTCTACGGGTTCGGTGGTGTAGAACCAGCCTTTCCAGAACCAGTCTAAGTCCACGCCACTGGCATCTTCCATGGTGCGGAAGAAATCGGCAGGAGTGGGCGATTTGAAGGCCCAGCGGCGGGAGTATTCTTTGAAGGCGTAGTCGAAGAGTTCGCGGCCCATGATGGTTTCTCGTAGGATGTTTAGTGCTGTGGCAGGCTTGGCGTATGCACTGGCACCCGCATTAATGAGGTTATCAGACATGGTCATAATCGGCACCAAATTTTTTGGGTCTTGCTTCATATAATCCACAATGGCTTGTGGCTCACCACGGCGTGTGGGGTAATCTCTATCCCATTCTTTCTCAGTAAGGTATTGTACAAAGGTGTTGATACCCTCATCCATCCACATCCATTGGCGTTCGTCGTTGTTGACGATCATGGGGAAGAAATTATGACCTACTTCGTGGATAATCACGCCAATCATACCGTATTTGGTGGCTTCTGAGTAAGTACCGTCGGCTTCGGGGCGGCCACCATTAAAAGAAAGCATCGGATACTCCATACCGCCTATGGGGCCATGACATGAGATAGCAACGGGATAAGGATAATCTACCGAAAACTTAGAGTACGTCTTGATGGTATGTGCCACTACTTCGGTGGAATACTTACCCCAAAGTGGGTTGCCCTCTTTGGGATAAAATGACATACAAAGTACCTTTTTACCCGCTACTTCTTGCTTTTTACCATCCCAAATATACTTACGCGAAGTGGCAAAGGCTACATCTCGTACCTTGTCTGCCTTAAAAATCCATGTCTTTTTACCTGCAGGGGGTGTTTGGCTTGTTCTTGATTTTTCGAGTTGTTCACGTTCATTTTGAGAAGAGATAACCACCACCTTGTCCGAATTTTTGGCAAGTTCATAGTTTTTTAATTGACTAGGAGAGAGTACTTGAGCCGCATTTTGCAGCTCGCCTGTCGCACCCAAAATATGGTCTTCTGGAACGGTAATGGCGAGTTTGAAGTTACCGAAGTTCAGTGCAAATTCGCCTTGGCTGTAATATTGTTTGTGCTGCCAGCCCGTTACGTCATCATATACACAAAGGCGCGGATAAAACTGTGCAATCTCATACACATTATTGCCGTCTTTAAACGCTTCAAAGCCCATACGGCGACCTCCTTTGGCTACTTCAATAACCCGAAAATTCCAATCAACCGAGAACGAATAACTTTGTTTGGGTAACAAGGCCTGGGGCAAATCTATGCGCATCATGGTTTGATTGATGTTATAGCGCAGCGTTTTGCCTGTTTTAAGATCTTTGACCGACAGTATATTAAATCCATAATCGGCATTGGAGTAATAGTTGTCTGAAATAGCTGCCAAACTTGCGATGGTGGCTTGGTTGCCCAACTCGCCTGTTCGCGAGATAGGGCCAGGGGAGTTTTTGGCAAACAGGTTTTGGTCTAACTGCATCCAAATATACGGCAGTGCATCTGGGGACAAGTTGGTGTAAGTAATGGTTTCAGTACCTGTGATTTTATTATGGGCTTCGTCGAGTTCTACTTTGATATCATAATCGGCACGATTTTGCCAGTAGTCTTTTCCTGGCGCGCCCGAAGCCGTACGATAGGTGTTGGGGGTAGGAAGCCCTGTTCCTAACTGCTCAAAACGGCTATTGGCATGGTAATTAGGTACTTGGGCAATAATGTCAAACACATAAATCGAGATAAAAAATGTGATGAAGAAAGTTATTTTTTTCATTGGGTTGTGGTATTTAGTGGTTGCTCAAAAATAGTGAAAAAACATTATTCTTAAATGTGTATTACGTTAAAGAGGAGATTTTGCGACGAACACAAACAAAATCGCCTCTTTTTGGGCAAAAGAGGCGTTTTTATAGGGAGAACGTTCTTTAAACAGCAGGTGTACTGTTCATTACTTCTGTTTGCTTACGGATAGAAGCCATGTGAATAAGCTCAAATATTTCTTCTACAAAATCGGGATAGAGATTCATTTGTTTTCCCAAATCAGCACGATTTTTACGTAATTGTCGCCAGCGATCCATCTGTAAAACAGCCACATTATTGTCGCGTTTGTACTCGCCCAATTGCTCTACCAAGGCCATGCGTGCGCCCAAAGTTTCCAACAACTCGCGGTCGAGGTTATCTAATTTATTACGCAGGTTATCTAATTGACTCTGGTAATCAGAACCATATTCAGCTTTACGAACATGCAATTCATGGAGCATTTCTCCTAAAGCGGCAGGCGTGAGCTGCTGCGACGCATCCGACCATGCCTTATCGGGATCGCGGTGCGACTCAATAATGAGGCCATCGTAATTCAAGTCCATAGCACGCTGCGCCAATTCAAACAGCAAAGCACGTTTACCTGCCATATGGCTGGGGTCGCCAATCATAGGAAGTTCAGGAAACATCGTTTTTAGTTCGATAGCAATATTCCACATAGGAGAATTACGAAATTTAGATTCTTGGGCATTAGAAAAACCTCTGTGAATCGCACCCATTTTCTTAATTCCCGCCCGATTGATGCGTTCAAAAGCACCAATCCACAAGGCTAAATCAGGATTAACAGGGTTTTTTATTAATACGGGTACATCTACGCCCTTTAGCACATCAGCCAAATCCTGTACGTTGAAGGGGTTTACAGTGGTGCGTGCACCAATCCATAAAATATCAATACCGTATTTCAGCGCAAGTTCGATATGTTGAGGGGTGGCTACTTCTACCGCTACGGGTAAGCCTGTTTCTTTTTTGACTGCAGCTAACCATGGCAAAGCAGCCTCGCCCATACCTTCAAAACTTCCTGGGCGCGTGCGAGGTTTCCACACGCCTGCCCGGATAACATGGGCGTAGCCTTCAGCTTTTATTTGGGTAACGGTTTCCCAGACTTGTTCTTCCGTTTCTGCACTACACGGCCCTGCGATGACAAGTGGTTTCCCTCCTGTTTCAATCCAGGTATTCATTGGCAAAATTTCTAAGGTGGCACTCATAAATGAGAAAAATTAATGTACAACAATCTTAAAATTAACAATTTGAAAGCGATTTATTCTTTGTAAATTTGCAACCGTTTTTTTAGTTAAATAATTTATCAACAAATCATTACCACTATGCCAACAAGTGTTGCTTCTGGACAGATGAGCGTTTCGTTTGAAGACACTTCGGTCGCTTTTTCTTCCAAATCCAACTTTCAACTTAAGAAAACATATATACTGTTTTCGATGATGAATCGGAATTGGCTTGTAAAATTAGGTACTTTTTTTATAAAACTCTCTCTTTTATTGCGACTTCCCGTTAAGAAATTGATAAAAACCACCTTATTTGGCCAGTTTTGCGGAGGTGAAGATATTCAAGAATGTAATCGAACGATTCAAAGATTGGAAAAATCGGGGGTAGGAACAATTTTAGACTATTCGGTAGAGGGGGAGGATGACGAGCAGAGTTTTGAAGACACTACGGCTGAAATTCTACGGACTATCCAGAAAGCAAGTGAAACGGATTCAGTGCCTTTTTCAGTTTTTAAAGTAACGGGAGTAGGTTCTACGCCTTTGTTAGAGAAAATACAAACGGGTGCTTCGCTCACAGAGGAAGAACAAGCTTCTTATGAACGATTGAAAAATAGGGTAGATACTTTGTGCCGAAAAGCGCACGACTTGGATGTGAAGATTTTTATTGACGCTGAAGAAAGTTGGATTCAGGGCGTTATAGATCAATTGGCTTATAAAGCCATGCGACTATACAATACCGATAAGCCAATTGTTTATAATACCTTTCAAATGTATCGCCACGATATGCTCGAAAATCTTCGAAAAGCAACCCATGAAGCAAAGGTAGAGGGGTATTGTTTGGGCGTAAAATTGGTGAGAGGGGCTTATTTTGAAAAAGAACGGCAGCGAGCCTACGAAAACGAATACCAAGACCCAATTCATGCTACCAAAGAAGATACCGATCGCGATTTTAATAAAGCAATTGCCTTTTGTCTTGAAAATAAAGCAATTATTTCTATCTGCTTAGGTACACACAATGAGTACAGCTGTCAACTTTGCATTGAATTGATGGAAAAGATGCACATTCCACACAATGACCCACATGTTTGGTTTGCACAGTTGCTCGGTATGAGCGATAATATTTCCTATAATTTGGCTAATGCAGGTTATAATGTAGCCAAATACGTGCCATATGGACCTGTAGAAGCCGTGATGCCGTACCTTTTTCGTCGGGCTGAAGAAAATAAGTCTATTGCAGGGCAAAGCAGTAGAGAGTATTTGCTGGTGAAACGAGAGGTAGAACGCCGTCACAAACAACATTAATTGCTTATTCTAAAAAGAAATACTGTTGACCAAAAAAATAGCTGAATGACGAGCCACACCGCCAAAAATCCCCTTAAATTTTTCTTATTCGCGCTCCTATTAATTGCTGCTGATCAAGCCTCCAAAATGTTGGTACATTACTATATGTCCCCAGGTTTTGCGGGCCAAGTACGTGTCATAGGTGATTGGCTCAAACTCTATTATGTAACTAACCCAGGTATGGCTTTTGGAATGCAGATAGATCACCAATATGGCAAGCTTTTTTTGACTGTTTTTCGTTTGGGGGCTATGATTTTTATTGCTTGGTACATGGTGAAATTAGCCTTTCGGGGAGCTTCCAATGGCCTTTTATGGGCTATGGCCATGATTTTGGCAGGAGCTATTGGTAATTTGATTGATAGTATCTTTTATGGTGTATTGATTGGTAACGCACCTTATGGTTCCCCTACGCCATGGTTTCATGGCCAAGTGATAGACATGGTATTCGTAGATTTTTGGGAAGGATTTGTGCCAGACTGGATACCCGTTTGGGGAGGGCAATATTATACTACTCCTATCTTCAATTTTGCCGATGCCTGTATATTTATAGGTGTTTGTATTATCTTGGTTTTTCAAGGTACATTCTTTCCTCGATTGGATGAGCCTCAAGAACAGGAAGAAATAGCTGAAGAAGGAGATATGATATTAGCTGATACCACAGAATCAGGCAACACCATCGTGAATGAAAAATCAACTATTAGCCTTCCCGAAAATACCGATCAAGAAGAAGGTGAGAAGCCTGCTGTAGAAATCAATCCCAAAGAAGAGGACACTTCAAAAGAATGAGAAAAAAGATTATTCATCTCTCTATAAAAGGAATCGGCTCTTTATGCGAAATAAAGAGCCGATTCCTTTTTGATTGATACTCGTAACTAAAAAACCTTATTTCATGGCGGCGGCATAGAATTCGGATACCTTATCCCAATTAACTATATTCCAAAAAGCATCGATATAATCAGGGCGTTTGTTTTGATAATTCAAATAATAAGCATGTTCCCACACATCTAAACCTAATATGGGTGTTCCCTGAACTTCAGACAAAGGCATCAATGGATTGTCTTGATTGGGCGTAGAAGTTACAACCAGTTTGCCATCTTTGACAATCAGCCAAGCCCATCCAGAGCCAAACCGACTACCAGCCGCTGCTTTGAACTTTGCTTTAAATTCGTCGAATGAACCAAAGTCTTTATTGATAGCGCTGGCTAATATCCCCGAAGGCACTCCACCTTTATTTGGCCCCATAATATCCCAAAAAAATGTATGATTCCAATGCCCACCACCGTTGTTGCGTAAGGCAGATGAAGATTCTTTGGTAATAGTTTTTACCAAGGCGTTAATAGACATTTTTTCTTCGGGCTTACCAGCCACTTCTTTGTTTAAATTGGTGATATAGCCTGCATGGTGGCGACCATAATGGATTTCCATGGTAGTTTTATCGATATGCGGCTGAAGCGCATCAAAAGCATAAGGCAACGGCGCTTGTGTAAATTGAGCCGACGCTTGGAATGTTACAAATACCAAAGCTATTACAAAAAGATGTTGAAAAGATTTCATTGTGTTAAAAAGGATTAATTTATTAAATGAAAGGTGTTACCAATACTGGAACGTAAGAAAAGCAGTCAAAGTTTGCTCTAAACCCAAATAAAAAGCCTCTCGCTATAAGGCAAGAGGCTTGAATGAGTAAAAGTAGTTGGAAAGGGTTTAGGAATGAGTGCGGCAAAAGTAGATTTTTTAGGTCTAAAATAAAACATTTTCAAGAAAAAATTTTAAAAAAAGTATTTCTTGTTTCGTAAACAAGTTCACAATCTCGATGGCCTTTCAAAAATTTTAAATTCTTTCAAAATATCTTTTTCGTTCCCAGTCTGTTACAGAAGCGTTATGAGCCTCATTTTCCTTTTGGTAAAAATGGGTGTAATGTGCTACAACAGCCTCCCCAAAAGTACGTTTTGTAAAGGCACTATTGGTGAAAATAGCGATTGCTTCTGCCAAAGTATAAGGGACACGTGGCAAATGCGCTGCCGCATAAATATCTCCTTCAAAGATGGCAGGTGGATCTATTTGTTTTTCGATACCCTCCATTCCGCAAGCCAACAATGCAGCAAAGGCCAAGTAGGGATTACAGTCGGCCCCAGGAATACGACATTCGATACGCAGGCTTTTGCCACTACCCACTACCCGAAAACCCGCCGTGCGGTTGTCGTAGCTCCATGCCAAGCGTGTAGGTGCCCAAGAGCCGTCCACATAGCGTTTATAAGAATTGATAGTAGGTGCATAGAAAACCATTACATCTGGTGCATACTTTATACAGCCTCCCAAAACCAACGAAAAGTATCCGAACATTGCACAGGGCCTAATGTATGCGCACCATCAAAAGCATTTTTCCCATTTTGCCACAAGCTAATGTGAATATGAGAACTTGAACCGGCACTATCAGAGGCATATTTAGCCATGAAAGTAACGCTCCAGCCCATGGCATCGGCTACTTCTTTGAGGCATTGCTTATAGACAACGTGGCGGTCGGCCATGTCTAATATTTCGGCATAGCGCACATTGAGTTCATGCTGTCCCAAGCCCCACTCACCTTTAGAGTTTTCGACAGGTACACCCGATTGCTTCAAGTAGCGACGGGCAGTGGCATTAAATACCTCGGTACGTGTACCTTGTAAAATATGATAATCTTCAATATACCAACCTACAGGTCGCAGCGCATTGTAGGATTGGGTAGCGCTTCGCGGAAAGAGTTTTCAAACAAATAATATTCTAATTCCGATGCAGCAAAAACCTCAAATTCTTGTTGAGCAGTTTTTTCTAATTGTTTACGCAATATAGAACGTGGGGCTATATCAATATAATCGTGCGTTTTTTCACTTTTTACATCACAAATCACCAATGCCGTACTGTCTAACCAAGCAGCGATACGTAAAGTAGAAAAATCAGGAACCAAATGAAAATCACCATAACCTAACTCCCAATTGGCAAAAGTAAAGCCTGGTACTGGTTCCATCTCCATGTCGGTTGTCAAGAGATAATTACAGCCGTGTGTGCCGTGCTGATGGATATTTTCTACGAAAAACTCAGCATCAAAACGTTTCCCTACCAACCGTCCATAATGATCGGTGAAGGCAACAATGATGGTTTCGATGGTCTGTACGGCAACAGCGTCTTGAAGTTCGCTTAGGGTAAGAAGCCCTTGAGGTTTAGGCATGGCAGTAGTTTTTATTATTTCTCTCTAAAAATATCGTAATAGGTGCACCTTCAAAATCAAAATTGTCGCGAATACGATTTTCTAAATACCGCACATAAGACTCTTTGATATATTTAGGATGATTACAGAAAAACACAAACGTTGGCGATGGTGTGGGTAACTGAATCATATATTTGATTTTGATGTGCTTACCACGGTGCGACGGTGGTGGATAACGGTCTATTTCGGCCTGCATCACTTCGTTTAGCTTTGAGGTGGTTATTTTTTGATTTTTATTCTCATAGACCTGCATGGCTTTTTCCATTACTTGAAAAATACGTTGTTTCTCATGAACCGATGCAAAAATAATGGGCATATAGTCCATGGGAGCAAGACGTTCAATCATTTCTTTACGAATGACATCCGCAGTTTTAGAGTCCTTTTCTACCAAATCCCACTTATTGACCATAATCACGATACCTTTTTTGGCTTTGTGGGCCATACCAATAATGTGCATATCTTGGGCTTCCAGGCCACGCGAAGCATCAAGCATGACGATGATAACATCTGACTCTTCCATGGCTTTGACCGAACGCAATGTCGAATAAAACTCAATGGCTTCTTTTACCCGAGATTTTCTGCGAATTCCTGCTGTATCTATCAAAATAAAGTCTTTTCCGAAAGCTTTGTAGCGGGTATTGATGGCATCGCGTGTAGTGCCAGCAATATCTGTTACAATACTTCTATCTTTACCCGTTAGCACATTGAGATACGAAGATTTACCGACGTTAGGCCGCCCCAAAATAGCTATTTTGGGAATACCAGCATCAGGATCTTCTATACCAGCGTTTTTAAAATGTTTTACTACTTCATCGAGCAAATCACCTGTCCCGTGACCTGTTTGCGACGAAATAGGGTAGGGGTCGCCTAAGCCCAACTCATAAAACTCTGCTGCCGCTAACTCCCGATCGCGGGTTTCAGCCTTGTTTACTACCAATAATACTGGTTTTGTAGATTTTCGGACTACGTTGGCAAAATCTTTATCAAGCCCCGTCAAACCTGTCATGCTGTCCACCATAAAAAGAATGACATCGGCCTCTTCCATGGCTATTTCGACTTGCTCGCGGATGGCTCCTTCAAAAACATCTTCCGAGCCGACTACATATCCGCCTGTATCTATGACTGTAAAAAACTGTTCTGTCCAGAAGGCATTGCCGTAATGGCGATCGCGGGTAACACCGCTCTGATCATCCATAATGGCCTGTCTTTGTTGTATCAACCGATTGAAAAACGTTGATTTGCCCACATTCGGGCGGCCTACTATTGCTACTATATTTGACATCTTTATTGCCCCTGATATAACTACTTATCAAGGAAGTATTTAGTTGTTGTTGTAAAAAAATAGATTGATGAATTATCACACTGAACACCTTGTCATACCGAGCTAGGAGGTAACTAAGTCGCTGTTTTTAGATGCTTTCTCCCTCAGCATGACAAAAGGTATTTATTGCTCGTACCCAAATTGTTTCAAGCGTTGTATTTTGTTACGCCAATCAGGTTCTACCTTGACATATTGTTCTAAGAACACCTTTTTGCCAAAGAACTGTTCCATGTCTTCACGTGCGGCTGTGCCAATTTTTTTGAGCATCGCTCCTTTATCGCCAATAATAATGCCCTTTTGTGTCTGACGTTCTACCAAAATTACGGCGCGAATAACAATAATATCTTTTTTCTCTTTGAATTCTTCAATAACGATTTCTGTACTGTAGGGCACTTCTTTTTTATAATTGAGAAACACTTTTTCACGTATCATTTCGGCTGCGAAGAAACGTTCGGGCTTATCGGTCAGTTCATCTTTGGGAAAATACGGTGGGTGCATGGGGAGGTATTCCATAATGGCACTGAACAATTTATCAATGCCTTCTTCTTTCAAAGCAGATACCGTAATAATGGCCGCTGTAAAGAGTTTTTCTTTCCAATAGGCTATTTTTTCTTGGAGTTGCTCTTCGGTGGCAAGGTCAATTTTATTGATAATCAATAGAACCGCACCTTCTGTGCGCGCCAATTGCTCCAAGACTTCTTCCTCGTCGTGCTTTTCAAAAATATCGGTTACAAATAGCACAATATCGGCATCTTCCAATGACCCACGCACAAATTCCATCATAGATTCGTGTAGTTTATATTGAGGTTTGATGATGCCTGGTGTATCAGAATACACCAATTGAAAATCTGTACCTTCGTGTGTTCCATTCAAAATACCCATAATGCGATGGCGCGTGGTTTGGGCTTTGGAGGTGATGATAGATAGCTTTTCACCCACGAGCACATTCATCAGCGTGGACTTGCCTACGTTGGGCTTGCCCACAATGCTAATGAAACCAGCCCGATGATTGGGATTGTGATAGGGTTGTATTTCTTCTGTGTTGCTCATTACTACCTGCTTAAATACACAAACCCCCTCTTTGGTGAAGGAGAGGGGATATTAAAATATTTCGTTTTTTTTTACAAAGGTAGTTGTTTTATGTGAGAAAAGTCTTACTTTTGCACTCCCATTATATCGCGGGATAGAGCAGTTGGTAGCTCGTCGGGCTCAAGTAATTGCAAAATTAGCGAACTCATGGATACCAAGTTAAAAGGTGACATAGCCGAACAAGCAGTAATACTTTATGCCCTCCAACAAGGGTGGGGAGTTTTAAGGCCAATTGGAGATAGATTACCTTATGATTTGGTCTTTGACATCAATGGAATGTTAGTAAAGATTCAGGTGAAAAGCGCATGGTTTGATTTAAAACATCAAAACTATGTGGTTGATACTCGAAGAACAAAGACTAATCGTCGGCAAATGGTTCGAAGTGTGTATGAAAAAGCAGATTTTGATTTTGCCGTTGTTTACATAGAAAATCTCAGTGTTTTTTATGTATTTCCAGTCGAAGAATTTGTGAGTTACGGCTCCGAAATTCACTTGGTCGAAGCCGAAAAACGTCAACGAAAACCTAAATCAGCAGATTTTCGAGAGGCGTGGAAGTTAATTTTAAATAGGGCTGCGTAGAAAGAAATTTCTGCGTGAACTTCTGTCAAATTCGGGGAAGCCTCAAGTGGTAATCCCGAGCCAAGTCCCATAATTTGGGAAAGGTGTAGAGACTTAATGGCAGACATCTTAACGCATAGTGGCGAAGATGAAGAGAAAGTCCAGACTACAAATTCCGAAGAAATCGGAAGCAGCGAAAGTTGTAGTAGTAAGCATAACCCGGAGGTCACAGGTTCGAGTCCTGTTCCCGCTACAAATAAAAAGCCTAAGTCGCTGGTCTTCAGTGCTTAGGCTTTTTTTATTCTTGATAAGGGAGTGGATTGGGTAGGCATTTGTGAAGGAATGGTACCAAAACTACAGCCGCTGTTTCTCTTTGAGCAATACTTCTCTTAATTTTTCATAAGGTAATTTCTGAGGTGAAACCTTATTTTCGATGGCCAAAACCGCCGCTGCGGCCGCCGATTGCCCCAAAACCATAAAAACTGGTTCCATACGGATAGAACCAAAAGCAATATGGGTAGCACTCAAACATACAGGTACTAATAGGTTTTTACACTCGTTCTCCTTGGGAACAATGGATTCGTAACCGATTGAAAAAGGCCCTGCTACTTTGGATTCTACATTTCCTTCATTTTTTACAAAGCCGTCTTTTGTCACATACCGTTGCACATGGTGCGAGTCCATGCCGTAGGCTGCCAATCCTACTGAATTAGGGGCAATAATTAAGGCTTCGCAATGTCTTTGATTCATCACTAAATGGCTTCTCATTCTTCGGGCTTCTCTTACATAGAGTTGTTGTTGCCAGCCATTTTCTTCTGTGAACTCATCTTTGCACATTCCCCATTTTGAGAATTCATCTCTTACCTCTTTTGGTATTCTGGGATGATAGGCCAATGTCCACATCAAGCCTTTTTGGTAGTTGAGATGTTTTTCCGCGATGACTTTTCTTTCTGTATAGGAAGCCTCTGGATAGGCGTAGTTTTGTCCTATAAAGTCAGTTGAAAAACCTCGTCGATTGTTGGTGTCTGTTTTTCGATTGGGCATGCTTGAGTTAATCCAAGGCAAGTCATTGACTTTTTCCCCTGCTTCAAAATTGCGAATTAATAATTCATACGCTAATTCATTGTAATTGACTGGTTTTCCAAAAGGAATCCTATTTTCTGGATGATTGGTCAAGCACATTCGGTAGCAATATGCCTGGATACGTTTATCGCCTGTTCCATCTTTGAGAGGGTGTTCTTTTTCGATAAAAGGAAGCAGCCCACTTTTGGGATTTCCTTTTTCAATGTAAGGGTCAACTCCATCTACAAAATTATGGTTAAACCCATTTCTTGAAATAACCCCCGTCAAAGATGTGCTTGTAACATTGGCTTGAACACCATTTAGGTTTTCGCCAAATTCTTCGTTGGCTTCTCTCCCCACGGTATAAGAAATGCCCGCAAGGGCCATTAGATCGCCTTCGTAGGTGGCATCAATAAACATTTTGCCCTCATACCACTGCCCGTTTTCCATTTGTATGGCCTTGATTACCCCCGACTTTTTACGAATCCCTTTTGGTGTTCTATTCAGTCGCTGCTCATATACAAGGGTGATATTTTTCTCAACTGCTAACATTTCTTGTAAGACTTTCAATGCCGCCGATGGCTCAAAAGTCCACATAGTGGCTTCTCCTTTTTCTGTTCTCGTTTGTCCACTGTCCTGATAGTCTTGTTTTTTTTGCCATTTCCAATTGGCTGGATTGTCGTAGTGTTTTTTTATATTTTGGTAAAACTCTCGGCTTATGCCACCTATCGCCTGTTTGTTACCAATGTCCGTTTGGCCCAAACCACCTGTTGTTAAGCCGCCAATTCTTTTGGTAGGTTCGATGAGAACCACCGATTTGCCAAGACGTGATGATTGTATGGCGGCACTTATCCCTGCGGATGTACCGCCATAGACGACAATATCAAAATTTTTCTGCTGGGCATTAGTAGAAAAAGCAATGAAAAGTAAGAAGACAATTGTAATGAATAATTTTTTAACGATTGACATGATTAATTGATTTACAATGCTAATTTTTGTCTATTCTCAATGAGCACTTTACGCAATTTTTGATATGGCAAACTCTGAGGAGAGACCTTATTTTCGATGGCCAAAACCGCTGCTGCCGCCGCTGATTGCCCCAAAATCATAAAGACGGGCTCCATCCGAATAGAGCCATAAGCAATGTGCGAACTTGATACACAGACAGAGACCAACAGGTTTTTACATTCATTTTCTTTAGGTAAAATGGCACCATAAGCAATGCTGTAAGGCTTATCGGGTTTTACGCCAATATCACCTTCATTTTGCACAGAACCATCAGATTTTACATATCGTTGGGTGTTGTGGGAGTCTAAGGAATAAGAACCCATACCAATTGGATTAGGTACCTGGGTTTTACCTAAAGCATCTGCTTCAGTCATTACAAATTCGCCAATCATGCGCCTTGCTTCTCTGATATAGAGTTGATGCGGCCAACCGCCATTGTCTTTAAATTCATCTTTGGGCAAGCCCCACTGTTTCATTTGGCCTTGAACGTCGGCTGGAACGCGCGAGTCGTTTTGCAAAAAATACATCAATCCCTTTTGGTATAATTCATGGTCTTTGATGATTTCGCGCCGACGTTCGTAACTTGCTTCAGGATAGTCATAATTTTTTCCAATATAGTCGGTGCTAAAGGGCCCGTGGTTGTTAGTATCGGTTTTGCGATTAGGAATGAGGTCATATTTGTCGAACGTTTCTCTCCATCCTGTAGCAAATACTCGTGCCAATAATTCGTAACGAGTGGGGTCGTAGCCTGCTGGTTTTTCGAAAGGCACACGGTTGTCGGGGTGATTGCTGAGGCACATTCTGAAACAATAGGCTTGCAGCTTTTTGTCACCTGACCCCTTTTCTCCCGGTTCTTCGCTGGAGATTTCGGGTAAAAGCCCGCTTTTAGGATCTCCCTCTATTTTATAAGGGCTTACTTTGGCCTTGAAATAATGTCCATGTTGGAAAACATCAGTTTGTACGCCATTCCATTTTTCATTATAGACGCTGTTGGCCTCACGCCCCACGTGGTAGCTTACGCCAGCCGCCGCCATTAAATCACCCTCGTAGGTGGCATCAATAAACATTTTGCCTTGATAGCTATTGCCATTGAGGCTTTTGAAAGACACAATGGCAGTCCCTTTTTTGGTAATGCCCTTGGTCGAACGGTCTAAGTATTCGTTTCTAATTACCTCAATGTTGTTCTCTTTGATGTATTGCTCAAAAGTATTTTCGGCCACGTGTGGTTCAAAAATCCACATACTTTTCAAAGCACCATCTAAGGCTACCGTGCTTTGACCCTTGTTGCCAAACTCCTCTTTTTGTTGCCAAATCCAAGCTTTTTCTGAATCATAGTGATTGAAAAGGCGTTGATAAAACTCTTTCGAGAGGCCGCCGATTACGGTTTTGTCGCCTGTGTCAGTAAAACCCAAACCACCTGACGACAAGCCCCCCAAGTGTTTATCGGGTGAGACAATGATGACCGATTTGCCCATTTTTTTAACCTGTACTGCCGCCATCACTGCCGAGGCTGTACCTCCATAGACAATGATATCGGCTTTGTGGGTTTTCTTTTGGGCACTTGCAAATTGATGTAGCAATAAGGAAGCCAGCAGGAGAAAAGTGTATTTATTCATGTGTGGTTTTTGGTTGGGATAACTGTTTATAACATGTAACCAAAGTCTATTACGCAGAAAAAATACCCGCTACATTACCGTGCTTGGGAGTTGCAATACAATTGGAGAATAGCAAATGCCGAGGTGAGACCTGCGGTACAGACCCGTCTCTACAAGAATTGTCTGAGAGTTATAATACTTACGTTTAAAAGTGAGGCTTTACTTCCTGTCCGTTTTTATCTGTTGGGTACAAAGCTCCCTCACTTTCTAACTGTTGATACATGAGCGAGAAAATTTCTTTGAGTTTTTTGGGTGTTTTTTGTGCCAGATTATCTTGCTCGTAAGGGTCGGTCGATAGGTTAAAAAGCTCAAATTTGGTATTGGCGGGGTTTAATTCGGGAAAATAATGATAAACCAATTTCCAGTTACCGTTACGATAACTTGTAAAATACTTGCTTCGGTGGTCGTGCGGAAAGTGCATGAGGAATACTTCGGGCTTTGAAGAGTTGGGCTTTCCTGTTAGGCTCGGGGCCAAAGAATATCCATCTATGGGGTATTCTTTTGGTTTTTTTATGGCCAATAAATCTAAAATAGTAGGATAAATATCCATGATTGTGCCCATTTGTGTTTGAACAGCGGCTTGTTTAATCGGCATTTTTTGTTGCCATTGGTTGTTGGGTTGAGGTTTTGCCCAAGCAGCGATGAATGGTATTCTCATGCCGCCTTCATAGTGTGTTCCTTTTTTGCCTCTTAGTGGGGCAGAACTCGCTACCTCATGGATTGGCCCGAGAGGGGCATCAGAACCATTGTCCCCCAAAAACAAAATGAGGGTATTTTGAGCAATGCCCAGTTTTTCTAATTCGTCCATAAGTTGCCCCAGAGAGTGGTCCATTCCTGATACCAAACTGGCAAACTTTTGTGCCTCCTCGCCAAATTTTTCAGAAACATACCAATTTTTGAAAGCAGGGTCGAAGGTAAAAGGGGTATGTACCGCATAATGAGCCATTTGTAAGAAGAAGGGCTTTTGGTTGGCTACTGCTTTATTGATTTCCTTTTTGGCTTCTATGGTTAGGGCTTCTGTTAAGAAAGTATTGGTTTGGTGGTATTGCTCCAAATGTGGTACTTGCTGCCTTATGCTTCCATTCTTCATTTTTTGGGCGTAGTTGTCTTGTCCCAAGTAGCTGCCAGGGTGTCCAATGGCTGTACCCCCGATATTGACATTGTAGCCCAGATTCTTTGGATTTTCGCCGATTGAGCCAAAAGGGCCAAAATGTGCTTTGCCTATATAAATGGTTTCGTAGCCTTGTTTTTGGAGTAACATGGGCAGTGTAGCTGTATCGGTATTTTTGACTCCTTTCCAATTCCAGTCTTTAGGACCAAAATCGCCCCGATTATTTTCGTCGGGATTTATCCATTGGGTGGTTCTGTGGCGCGCGGCATTTTGCCCAGTGATGAGGCTTGCACGAGAGGGCGAACATACACTTTGGGCATAAAAAGTAGAAAAGCGTGTGCCCAAAGCCGCCAATCGTTCCATGTTGGGTGTTTTGTACCAGCTATTTAGTGGATGACTTTTTGGTTTTCCTTTTGTATCAGTAAGGAACGGAACGGAGGTGTCCATGAGGCCCATATCGTCCACCAAAAAGACGATGATATTGGGTTGTGCAGGAGTTTGAGCTATTGAAGGAAATAGAGTCAGTAAATACAAACTACAGAGAAAGGAAATTTTTGACAAGATTGAAAACATATAAACTTGACTTTATGATGGTTGATTAAAATGACAGATAAAACGACTGAAATAATTCAAAAAAGGTCAGCAATACAAAATACTGCTGACCTTTTTTGAAACTAATTATTTAAAAATTTAGTACCCTTCATTTTGTTTAAGGTTAGGATTTGCATCTATTTCGGCTTGTGGAATTGGGTAAAGTACATGAAAAGGCTTGGCTACCTTGCCTCGCTCCAATGCACCTGAAATAAACTTACCCATTCTGATTAGGTCTTCTCTACGCTTTCCTTCTGTGAAAAATTCCCAAGCTCTTTCTTTTAGAAGATGATCGCGCAATGCTTCTTTTGTTGAGAAACTACTCAAAGTTATGTCTGGGACATTTGCCCGTTTTCTAATCTGATTAATCAAGTCTATTGATTTTTGATTAGGTCCTTCTATTTCATTGAGGGCTTCGGCACGACTCAATAGAATATCAGCGTAACGAATTACAGGTATGTCATTGCCATTGCTCTCCGACACTGCATTAGGATCAGGAATGTATTTGAAACTACGCGCATTATCTAATGGCTTGCCGCTGGCATCTTCAACGAGTTTTAATTTTGCGCCTTTAGTATCTGTGTATTCAAGTACCATCATCTTAAAACGTCGGTCATTAGGATTAAATGATTTTATGAAACTGGTGTAAGTCCTAAACTGTGCGCCATAATTAATCCAATTGGTTTGAATGGGGTAATTAGGAGGAAAAGCATGAGGCATATACACATTTGAATAGCCACTCTGTGCAATGCACGGATACACAAAAATAAATTCATTGTTATTTTCATTGTCAACCGAAAAAAGAGTCTCTATAGAAGGAAAGAGTTGATATTTACCCAAAGAAATAATTTCTTGTGCTACATCGGCACTTTTTTGCCATTGTTTTGTATTCAAATAAAATTTACACAAAACTGCCAACGCTGTACCTTTATCGGCTTTTCCTCTTGCATTTTGCTTTACTGGAAGAAACTTGGCTGCTTCAGCAAGTTCAGTGCTTATAAAATTGTTAAAATCAGTATCACTTGGACGTGAAAGCTGAAAGTCGGTCGTTTGAGTGGTCAAAATAAGAGGGACTGCACCAAAATAACGATGCAAATGCGAGTAAGCCTCTGCCCGAATAAAACGAGCCTCTGATTTATATAAATCCAGTTTTGCAGGTGAAATAGATTGAACATTGTCTATATTATCCAACAAGACATTGGCATTACGAATCGCACGGTACATACGAGCCCAAATAGTAAGAAGAAATGAAGAAGAGGCATCCCATTGAAAATTGATAAATGGTAAAGCATCTTTTTCAAATTGGCCACCACTTTCTAATGTAATATCCGTAGGGAATTCTGAAAGGGTAAACTGATCTTCCCGCATACCAGACTGTACTTGAAGTTGGCTATATGCTCCTACCAATACATTCTGAATCCCATCTTCACTTTTTAGAAATTCTTCAGGAGCGTATTGAGTATAGACTTCTTCTTTCAAAAAATTGTTGCAGCCAGAGCCGATAAAAACCAGTGCAAACAGTAATGTTAGTTTGAGATATGTATATTTCATTGTTGTGCTATGTTAAATCGTATATGATTAAAATCCGACATTAGCCCCTATTCTAAGGGTTTGATTAAGAGGATAGTTATTATAACTGGCACGCTCTATACCTGTTCCAGAGGCATTGGCATCGGGGTCAAACCCTTGGAATTTAGTAATTGTAAGCAAGTTGTCGCCGGCAACATACAGAGATAGTGAACGTAAGAATTTCTTCTTGGGTAGAGAAAAATCGTAAGATAGCGTAATATTTTTCATACGAATAAAAGAAGCATCGCTAATCGTTAGGCTATTTACTGCTAATGCACCACCATAAGAACTGGGATTGATTCCTGAAGGATATTTTGCCGTTGGGTTGCTTGATGTCCACCTATCAAGGTAATGTTCAGCAATCCGATTACGCTCAAAATTGACTGGATAAAGCGATTCGACTATGTTGTTATCCATGGTCTTAATACCATCTACGGCAGTCATCAATACGCTTAAATTAAAACCATTAAAGGAAAAATTATTACTAAAGCCTACCATTAACTTAGGAAAAGGACTGCCAAGAATGGTTCTATCATTAGGGTCTATTTTACCGTCTTTGTTTTGATCAACAAACCTTGGGTGTCCAGGTTTGGCATTAGGCTGAGCCGAACTGGCTATTTCACCAGTATTTTGGAATATTCCATCTATTTCATAGCCATAAAAAGCCCTCATAGGGTATCCGACCTTTACAATCGCGTAATTGGAAGTAAATCCCACACCACCAGTAATAATTTGTGGTATATAATCTGGCAATTCTACCACTTCGTTTTTGAGTGTTGACAAGGTAAAGGTAGTACTCCACTTGAATTTATTGACCAAGTTGTTGGTTTGGAGGGTTAAATCAACTCCTTTATTAAGCACTTTCCCAAAATTTACTCTGATACTTCCAAAGCCAGAGATGGTAGGTAGTGGTTTGTTAAATAGTTGGTCACGAGTGGTTTTATGGTAATATTCGAGCGAGCCACTTACTCGACCATTGAGTACGCTAAAATCTAAGCCCAAATCTATTTCTTCGGTCGTTTCCCAGCGTAAGTCAGGGTTTGGAATTCGAGCAGGTTCTACGCCTTGCACCAAACCATCTCCAAATACTGCTCTTCCTCCTGCAATAAAAGTTTGCAAAGTTTCAAAGTTGCTAATGGCTTGATTACCACTTTGCCCATAACTCGCTCTTAACTTTAGGTCGTTAAAAATACTTTGCGATTTCATAAAAGATTCTTCTGAAATCCGCCACCCCACAGCCAACGATGGAAAAACTGCGTACTTTTGTTGTTGCGAGAATCGCGAAGTACCATCTGTTCTGATAGAAGCGGTAAGCAAATATCTATCTTTAAATGTATAATTAAGCCGCCCTAAATACGAATTAAGTTTATTCACAGAACGGCCACTTGTTATGTTGTCGCCCTTGTCTCCATCTCCACTTTGGAGTAAATTGGTTAGCGTTGCATCCGATAAAAACCCTCTTGTAGATGCCCCCAAACTGAGGGCATCAAATTTTTCGAGAGTTGCACCTACCACAAACGATAATTGATGGTCTTGTGCGATAGTCCTATTGTAGGTAGTAAAAAACTCAGCGAGCCAGTGTAAACTTTCGCCTGATGATACACTACCTATACCACCTGAAGAGAGACCTTTTTGTGTCAATCTACTATTATAGCTATCATTTCTGGTATTTTGAAGATCACCCCCAAAACGTAGGGTGGCTGTCAAGCCTTTAAAAACATTATAATCAGCAGACAACACCCCAAATGTGCGATTATCGGCTTCTCTTTGGGTAGTACCATAAAGTAAAGCCAGCGGATTTTCTAAGGAAATGAGGGGATTGAATAAATATTGCCCATTATCATTTTTTTCTGCTGATATAGTAGGGTCGAATTGCAGGGCAGCATTAATAGGGCCGGCATTTTCATTGCCAGAATTGGTCGTAAGAATCGTTTTTGTAACAGCTCTATTTGTATTGAGATTCAAACCGATTTTTAAATTTTTAATGGGATTGATTTCATAATTTAGGCGGATATTATATTTCTTAAGGTTTGAACCGATTACGACGCCATCCTGATTTAAGTAGTTAATGCCGATATAATACCGCGATTTATCAGCCCCTCCTGCAAATGAAAGCTGATGGTTTTGGGCAAGTGCATTTCTAAAAATGGCATCTTGCCAGTCTGTGCCTTGGCCTATGGCATTGATTTGGTCTTGTGTGAACTTTGGCGCACTGCCTGATTCAGCAGAAATATCGTTTAATACCTTCATGTATTGTTGTGTATTCAATAAGCCCATTCTTTTAGCCACACTCTGAACACCCACATAAGTACTATAATTCATGGTAGGACTACCGCTTTTCCCTTTTTTTGTGGTAATAAGTACTACTCCATTAGCTGCTCTTGAGCCATAAATTGCAGCTGCGGACGCATCTTTTAATACTTGTATAGATTCTATATCCTCAGGGCTGATAGAAGAGGTAGTAGCTCCTGGTAGGCCATCAATAACAATGAGGGCTTCATTACTACTATTGATTGAGCCAGCACCTCTAATACGGATGCTCGTTGCTCCACCTGGAGCAGAACTGCTTTGGCTTATTTGTACACCTGCGGCTCTACCATTGAGTAGTTGTAATGCCGAGTTATTGACTCCCTGAGTAAAGTCTTTTCACTTATTGAAGCAACCGAACCCGTCAAATCACTTTTTTCTGAGTACCATACTCCTACCACCACTACCTCCTCTGTAAAGCTTTCATATCAGTAGCAAGTGAAGTATTTATTTGGGTTTTATTGCCCACCACGATTTCTTGAGATAAATAACCTACATAAGAAAAAACCAAAACAGCACTTTCGTCGGGGACATCTATTTTATACTTACCGTTGGGGTCAGTGACTGTTCCACGCTGAGTCCCTTTTATTAAAATACTAACTCCAGGAAGACCGCCTCCGTTTTCATCGGTTACTGTGCCAGAGATGATGAGATTAATCTGCTCTATTTTTGCCACC
Source organism: Spirosomataceae bacterium (assembly GCA_041392315.1). Taxonomy (GTDB): domain Bacteria; phylum Bacteroidota; class Bacteroidia; order Cytophagales; family Spirosomataceae; genus Runella. Next base: position 375,850 of record JAWKMH010000001.1, read on the forward strand.
TGCAAAGCCTCTGTTTCATTGGTTTCTTTTGCATCGACAGTTTGTTCTAGGTATTTTCGGAAGATTGTTCCGTTATTTTTTTTGATTTATTATTCCCTAATATCAAATAGGAACTGTCGTTTACTTTTTTATACTTTAACCCAAACGGTTTGAGTAACTTCTCCAAGTTCTTTTCTAAACTGAGGTTTTGCTTGAATGCATTAGGAGACTGTTAAACCTTCTACGACTTTACGCTCAAACATAATATCAATTTTGTAGTTGTCTTTAAGGATATTTAAAACGTCTTTGAGCAGGCGTGGTGATGTGACAGGAGCAACTTCGATATGTTTAGGGGGGAGATTTTGGGCCCTTGCAAAATTTTGCGACCAACTTGGCTGCCCTCCTGTCAACATGACTCCTAGGATTAATCCTATTTTAGAGGTATTTTGTAGATATTTTTTCATAAGTATAAAAGTTAAAATTAAAGTCTAATGATTTATTTGTCAGCGAGTCGGACTTGATTCCCTTGTCTGACTACACTAATATCGAGTAATTCTGAAATGGATTGAAGAAGTTGGTCTACATTCTCGGCACGGAAAGAACCCATAATAACTCGCTCAGATAACTCTTGATTGTCTATTTTGACTTCTAAGCCGTAATTTTCTATGCATTAAATAAGCTACTTCTTGAAGTGTTGTTTCTTCAAAAACAAAACGTTTTTGTTCCCAAGCAGCATAATTTTGAGGCTGTGATACTACTTTTTTCTCCAATTTATTTTGGCTATTAAGACTGACAAGATCGCCAGGTCTCATGGTAATTTGTTTGATATCATGGCCTTGTTGGTAGCGTACTTGGACTTTCCCTTTGTTTAAAACCACTTTAGAAATTTGTTGGCGAGCAAAAACAGTAAATTCAGTACCAAGTACTTCTACTTCAAAGAATTTATTGGTTTTTACTATAAACTTTTGGTGGTTTTGGGTATGGATGACAGAAAAATTGGCTTCTCCCTTTAGAAATACCTCTCTTGTACTGTTTCCAAAACCAAACCGTGGTAAGCGAAGTGAAGAATTAGCATTGAGTGTTACTTGGCTACCGTCTGATAATATCACTGCCTTGGTCTCTCCAAAACCTGTTTGATAGGTTTGATATAGGACTTGGTTACGAAAACTCCATATCCCTAAAAACAATACAACTGATGCAGCAACTAACCAATAAGCCAAACTACTTCGAGCAATAGATATAGTCTCGTTATTTTGATTTAGTTTATCATGTATTTCGCCATGAGGATTATTGACTAAAAAATTTTCATAGTGGATGAGTGCAGCTTCGCTTTTAGGAAGATACTGGGGATGCTTGTTTTCAAATTCCTCCAGCCATTCAAAGAACTGTTCTTCGTTGCTTTCAAGGGTGAGCCATTCGTCAATCATCTTCCGTTGAAGGGGGGATGTTTTGTGCGAAAAATGGCTAAATATCAGTTCCTTAGTTATATCTTGTTTCATTACTATTAAATAGTGTGATAGTTAAAGATGATTTTTGAGTCCAAAACGCATAATGTTTAATGCCTTGGAGAGATGTACTTCTACGGTTTTGATGGAAAGCCCCAGCTCATCGGCAATGACTTGGTATTTTTTACCCTCAAAACGACTCTTTAAAAACACTTTTCGGCATTGAGGAGGAAGTGTTTCAACCAAATCTTCTACCTTACGGAAAATTTCTTCATAGTGCGTTGCATGATCAGGTTGTTGTTCCAGCGGAGACTCTTGGTAATGAGCTGAGCTAATATCTTCTGTTTCTCTAAACTCCCAACGTAAGTAGTTGAAAGCCTCATTGCGTATGCATTGAAATAGATAAAGGCGATAAGAAGTCGTAACTGATTCGTAAGATTTTGTTTTCCAAAATCTGCAAAATACTTCGCTTACAAGATCTTCTGCAATTTCTTTAGAATATACAAAACGTACTGCATGGCTACATAGCACTTTATGGTAACGCCTAAACAGCAAAGAACATCCCTTGGCGGGATCGAGCTCAAACTCTCGACGGATGAATAGTTCGGAGTTTTGAGAAATTCCTTTTTCATGGGATACGTCGGAGTCATCTGATGATGTGTTGGGAAGGAGATGAAAATTAGATTTTTCATCTTCGTTGCTCATATTTTCGGGAAAAGCCAAAGACATCATATTGTTTTCAGATAAAAAAATCTTAAACGGGTTATATAAAGAAGACAAGAAAAATGAAAAAACCCCTTAGTTTAGTGAAACAAAATTGATGAAAGTAGAAATAAATAGTGACCAAAACTTCTGACTAAATATCGATAACTGTATATTTTTGAAATAATAGGAAAAGTTTTTTATAGAGCTTCTTTAGTAAATTTAGGTTGAATATACCCTTTAATGATAGAGACCAATTTTATAAACTTTTCCAAAACATGTCTAAAAATCTCTTTTATTCTTTACTTATTCTGACCCTTGTTGGTTCGATAATACATTCAACAAAGGCTCAAAAGAGTTCCAAACCATTGATTGTATTTGTGGTAGGCGATCATGAATATAGCGGAGAGCAAACTTTGCCTCTTATTGCAGCGGAATTAGAAAAAACTATGGTATGCGTACGAAAGTAATCAAATCATACCCAAACCAAAATGCAGAAAAAGACATTCCTGGTTTGGAAGCCCTTGAAGAGGCCGATTTGGCGGTATTTTTTCTGCGCTGGCGACAATTACCCCCCGAACAGCTCGTCCATATCGAAAAATACCTAAAGACAGGCAAGCCTGTGATGGGTTTTCGCACTACCACCCACGCCTTCAATTTTCCTAAAGGGCATGAATCTGAACGATGGAATGCCTTTGGAGAGTTTGTATTTGGTGCGCCTCCAGGCTGGGGAGGCAAGGCTAACCATACTCATTATGGCCATGAAAGTACCACTGATGTGTCGGTCATTGCCAGGGTTACCAAGCACCCCATTCTGATGGGTGTTGCGCCTAATTTTCATGCAGCGTCGTGGTTGTATAAGGTACAGCCCGATTATCCGGCGGCAGGGGCAGAGTGGCTCTTGATGGGCAAAGCCATCAATCCCAATAAAGCGGCTATTGAAAATCCTGTAGCTTGGACATGGGAAAATGGTTATGGAGCAAAAACATTTTTTACAACGTTAGGCCATCCCGAAGATTTCCAGATTGAATCATTCCAACGTTTGGTTATTAATGCTATCTATTGGGAGCTGGGCAAAAAAGTTCCTAAAAAATGGAAAGGGAAAATAGATATAAAAGTGCCTTATCGGGGTATTGTGCCATAAAATAAAATTTTAGAGGTTGAGTGAGCTATGTGAAATTATCATAGGATCATAGGTAGGTAGCTCACCACCGTAAAATTGGGCATGTTTAAATAAAAATAACTGGCTAATGTAACCTTTGGGGGGAGAGTGAAGTAATCGAAAATAATATTTAACAAACTTTAATATATTTTCGGTGTTTATTCACAATAAACTAAATATTTAGTACGTTTGGAAACTAATAGCCATTTTCTAAACTAAATAATCAACCCTAATAGCCATGTCAAAATTTACCCTTCTCGGGGCATTTTTGTGCCTTTGCATGTCGTTTGTACATGCCCAAACTCCCACCCGTTATCAAATTCAAGGTATTACAGCCGACACTTCCGCTACCCCTTTGGGGTCTGCAACTGTCATGCTGTTGCAAAGGAAAGACTCTTCTTTGGTCAATTATACAAGAAGCAGCGATAAAGGAGAATTTGTCTTAAAAAACATAAAACGTGGTGATTACTTGCTCAAAATCTCCTATGTTGGTTTTATTCCTTTAGAAAAGGATATTGTATTTGACGATAGCCCTATATTAGATGTAGGTATCCTCAAACTCAAAGCTATTACCAAAGAGTTGTTTGAGGTGGTAGTCAAAACCGCTCGCGCCCCACTAAGTATCAAAGGCGATACCATTGAATACAACGCAGCTTCTTTTAAAGTACCTCCAGGCTCTACTGTTGAAGATTTGCTTCGCAAACTCCCAGGGGTGCAGGTAGATCAAGACGGCAATGTCATAGCTCAAGGACAGCAAGTGCAAAAAGTAACGGTGGACGGGAAGCGTTTTTTTGGCAATGACCCCAAAATGGCTACTAAAAATCTCCCAGCCGATGCCATTACCAAAATTCAAATATTTAATGATAAATCGGAGCAATCGAAAGTAACGGGTGTGGACGATGGCAAAAAGGAGAAAACCGTTAATTTGGAACTCAAAGATGGGTTTAAAAAAGGAGGCTTTGGGAAGTTGACGGCGGGTGTAGGTGCCGATGGTAACGGTAATGCTGGGCCAAGGGGAGAAATCAAAGGAAATTATAATAAGTTTGATGATAAAAATCAATTTTCAATTATTGGCCTCACCAACAATACCAACCAAACGGGTATGTCGTGGGACGACTATCAGGATTTTAGAGGAAGTAGTTCTTTCAATCAATGGAATGACAATGGTGATTTTGGCTTTGGTGGCGGAGGTGGTCGCTATATTATCATTGGTGGCGACGACGACGGCGGGCTCAGTATTCCTGTAGGAGGGGGTAGTGGCCGTGGATATTCCAACAATATAGCAGGTGGTATCAACTATAACTACAATGCAAAAAAAATTAAGACCAATGCCAGTTATTATTACAACTCCAACCGACAAGTATTGGATGCGGTAAGAAATCGACAGAATTTTCTGCAAAATGGCACTTTTAGAACAGCAGAAGAAAGCAGCCAAATCAATTTTGTGGGTAACCACCGCTTGGCGTTTCGTCATGAGCAAACCCTTGACTCACTCAATACGATTATTTTTACAAACAATAGCCGTTTAAACGCAGGCAACACCCAACTCAACAGTTTGCAAGCGTTTTTTCGTAACAATGAGTTCAAATCGAATGAAACGACAATCAATAATACCACTAATGTCAATAAAATTGAAACGGCTAATACTTTAATATACCGATTGAAATTCAAAAAGAAGGGGCGGAGTTTTGCTGCGAGTGCTTCTTATAACTTTATCAACAACGACGGCGTAGCCGACCAACGCTCGCTCAACTTATTTTATAATGCCACTGACCCCAATGAATCCATTCGTCGTATGTTGGATTTGACCAACAACACAGGAAGCAAAGTGAGTCAAATAAAGAGCAGTTTACTTTTTGTGGAGCCTTTTGCAAAAAGATACTTTTGGGAAAGTTTTGTGAACCTAAGTTATCGTTCCGATGAAGTAAACAGAGATGTCTTTGACTTGGCCAAAGAAAGCGGAAGGCGCATAGGCGTGGATAGTCTCAGCAGTTATTATAACAACAAATACAATTATGCAAGGGTAGGAAGTAGCATACGCTATTCATTTAAAGGCTTAAATTTTTCGGCAGGTTTGGCTGTGCAAAGTTTTCAAATCAATGGACAATTTGCACTTGGTGTAGAGCCTTTTGCTTCCTCAAGTGCTGTCAATTTTACTAATATCAATAGAACCTTTACTACTTGGTTGCCTAATGCTTCGCTCAACTATGACCTCAAAAACAATCGCTACATATGGTCGGGGTATGATGTAAGTGTCAATCAGCCGTCCACGCGCGATTTACAACCTGTCATTGACAACAGTAACCCCCTTATTATACGACAAGGGAATCCCGATTTGCTGCCTGCCACTAATCATAATGTCAATTTTGGGTATAATATGTTTAATCCTGCCAGTTTTACCAATCTCAATGTAAATCTGTATTATTCATACAATGTTAATCAAGTGGTTTATAATCAGCAGATTGATCCAGTTACTCTGATTACTGTTACCCAACCTGTTAATATCTCGGGGGGGCAAAATATAGGCTCTTATATTGGCTTTGGATTTCCATTGAAAAAAACCAAAGCTACCATGAATTTTAATTTAAGCCCTGGTTTTAGTAAAAACCTGACTCCTATTAATGGTGTAATGAACCAGACCAATACCGATAGCTACCGTTGGGGAACACGTCTTGATTTAACACCGAGTGATAACTTTACTTTTTTCGCCAATGCCAACTGGAGTGTGAGCAACACAAGGTATTCGATTAACACCAGCCAAAACCAACAGATTTTCAATCAAACATATGGTGGCACTATGAATATTAAATTACCCAAAGATTTCTTCATTAATTCTAATCTCAATTATCAAATCTATATCAACAATCGTTTTGGTTTTAATCAACAAGTACCTATTCTCAACGCTTCCGTTTATAAGATTTTAGGGAAAGCCAAAAAGGCAGAGGTTCGCTTATCACTTTATGATGCCTTCAATCGTAATTTAGGAGTCAGTCAGTTTGCCAACCAAAACTATGTCTCACAAGAAAAAATTCAGACCCTCGCACGCTATGCTATGCTGAGTTTTACCTATAACATGCGTGGTATGAATACCAACATTAAAAGAAGAGGTGGATTCTTTTAATTAGCAAATTTGAAAAATAACTGCTTAGTAAAACTGCTTTGATATAACCCTTGTATAAACTTTAGTGCCAAAACCATGAAACATAAAATAATGCTTACAAATATTAAGAACCAATTAAAGGCTGTGCTATGGATTGTTATAGGCAGTCTTTTTATGAGGAATAGCTGTTGCTCAGCAAACAGAAGGGATGGTAACGTACGAATATAAATATTATTGGACCAAAGTAAATTCGCGTCTTACTTTTTGAGTAAAGAGGAAAAAGACCGCATGAAACTGACTTGGGGCAATGAAGAAAATGGTCCAGGGACTAAAATGAAGCTTCTTTTTGATGACAAACAGAGTATCTACACTTATTTCAGTGACCAAGGCCAAACAGATGATGGACGTTATTCATGGCGACAAAGCGATTATTTGATTTATCGTAACTTTGACACTGAAAAGCTGATAGAGCATCACGAAATGTTGGGAAAAACATTCTTATTAGAAGACTCTTTGATGGCCTACAATTGGCGTATTCAAAATCAAATCAAAGATGTAGCAGGTTATGTATGTATGAAAGCGGAGACATTCGACCCCATCAAAAACCATAAAATTACGGCATGGTTTGCACAGGATATCCCTGTTTCAGCAGGGCCAGAACGCTATTTCGGTTTGCCTGGATTGATACTGGAATTGGACATTAATGATGGCGATGTAGTAGTTGCTGCGCAAAAAGTAGAACTGAAGGAGATTAATAAGGAGCTTGTTTTACCCAAAATGAAAGGGAAAAAGATAACAAATAAAGATTATGAGCAGCTTCTTCAAAAGCATATTGCAGACAGTATAAAATCGCAACGAAACCCCTATTGGTCGTTGAGGTACTGATCAACTGCGATTTTCTAAACGTCCAAGTTCGCTTATTTCAACATTTTCCTAATTTCATAAAACATCCGTTGGGCTACGCTCAAATCTTCGGTGATGATTTCGGCAGTAGCATTGAGGCCATTTTTAAAAGGGAGCGTTTTATGGGCAGAGGTGTGTAGTCCATTTGGCAAACTAACAATGGCGCGAAAGGTGCTGTCTGACGAAGTTAAGACGGCAATTTGGTGGATTTGTCCCTCCACAACACCAAACTGCTCAAAAGGGTAACTCTGAAATTTTACCAAAACTCGTTGTCCTGTTTTGATTTTCCCTGCATTGGCTTGAGCGATTCGTGCCTCACCAAAAAAATTGTTTTGAGAAACTCCCACATAAAACATCGTTTCGTCGGCTTTGATGGGCTGGTCTTCCTGCCATAATGAGGCAAAAAACACGCGCCCAGCTTGGGGAGTTGTCATTATAAAACGTGTTTTCCACGTACCCACAACTGAACGCAAGGTATTGAGTGCTTGCGCAAATTTTACTTTTTGGTCATTGGCTTGTTTGTCCAATTCAGCCAATTCCTTTTGTTTTTGGGTTTGAGCGGTGGTATTGTTGGTCATACTCATTTCCAATTGCTTCAAAGGCAACTGCTTGGCCAAATAATTACGCTCTTCTCTGTTGTATTCTACAGGAGCAATCACCTTTTCTTGAAAGAGTTTTTGGTGCATTTCAAACTCCTTCTCTACCAATTTGAATTCTTTTTCTTGAATTTCTAATTGCGCTAAAAGTTGCTTATGATTCTGTTTTAAGTCGGTGAGTTCATCATTTAAGAAAATTTTCTTTTTCTCTAAATAGCCATTGGCAAACAGTGTAGCCGTTTCGGTAAACTGTTGCATAAAAGTTTGGTAATCTCCTTGCAACTCGCCCAGTTGCTGAAACTCCCCTGCCCGAAAAGATGAAATAACATCAAACTGTTTTTGTTTTACCAACAGAGAAAGCCTTTCCAATGCCTTTTCCAGTGATAAAACCTCTTGATGTGCTGCTGTACTCTCCAAATACGCCAACGTTTGTCCTTGTTGCACGACTTGGTTTTCTTTTACCCACAATTTCACCAATCGTCCATTTGTTTTGGAAACAATAGGTTTGGGGGCGTTGGTAGAAGTAAGTCGAAAAGGCACAGCGATGATTTCAGGATACTTGACGACCCACGCCAAAGAAATGATAACTACTAAAACTACCAAAAAAACCGTATTGCCCCAGCGTAAGGCCCAAGGAGGGGCGTTGGAGAGAAGTTCCTGCACCTCCTCGCTTCGCAGTTCCTCAAACAAAGCCGCACCTTCGGGACGGTCAATGTATAATCCGTTTTTGTGCTCGAGCATCTTTTTTATAATTCCAACTGATTTTTCACCAACACATAATACGCGCCTTTTTGCTGTGTCAATTGGGCGTGTGTTCCTATTTCTGTTATCCTGCCTTTGTCCATGACCACTATTTGGTCTGCATCTTTGACTGTGCTGAGTCGGTGTGCTACCACGATGACCGTTCGACCACGGAAAAAGTCTTGCAGATTGGCCACAATAATGGCTTCATTATTAGCATCGAGGGCATTAGTGGCCTCATCAAAAAAAATATATTGCGGGTCTTTGTACACAGCACGGGCAATGAGCAGTCGCTGTTTTTGCCCTTGACTGATACCATTGCCCTCTGCTCCGATTCGGGTATGGAAACCCAGTGGTAAAGATTCTACAAACTCCAAAATATTGGCTACTTGGGCTGCATGATAAAGTTTCTGGCGGTCAATGACCTCTACACCTACGGCAATATTTCTCGCTATCGTATCAGAGAAAATAAATCCTTCCTGCATCACCACGCCACATTGTTTGCGCCAATATCTATGACTGATGCTGTTTAGCCCCACGCCACCAATTTGGATACTACCTTTGGTGGGGTCATAAAAGCGAAGTAATAATTTCAATAAAGTGGTTTTGCCACTACCGCTCATGCCCACAATGGCGGTGGTTTTTCCTTGTGGAATAGTGAGATTAATCTCACGTAGCACGGGTTCATTTCCTGCGCCACGGTAAGTAAAGGAAAGGTTTCGAAAAGAGAGTGTTTGATTTTGAGGTAGTTCTATTAATCCTTGGGCTGTCTCTTCGTTTTCCAGTTCATAAATTTCATTCAATCGCTCCAAGCTGATTTTTGCATCTTGCCCCGACTGAATAAGCCCAATGAGTTGTTGAAGTGGGGTATTTACTTGACCCACAATGTACTGAACCGCCAACATCCCTCCCAATGTAAGCTGACCATTGATAACAGCCTGTGCCGACAAAAACGTGATAAAAATGCTTTTGCCTTCATTGATAAGCAATGCCCCTGCCTGCTGCCACTGCGATACCGATAGCCCGCGCATACCCAACTTAAACGACTGTGTTTGCAATTGTTCCCATTGCCAACGCATGGGCGTTTCGGCTCCTGCCAAACGGATTTCATACATTCCCTGAATGAGTTGTACCAAGGTGCTGTTGCTTTTGGCAGAAACTCCAAAACGCTGATAATCTAACTTGCGACGAATTTTTAAAAATACCACCACCCAAGCCGTGTATAAAAAAGCTGCGAGCATCAATACACTAAATATGGTGAGATTGTAGAAGGCCAATACCGCCCCAAATACCACGAAATTGAACAAGGAAAAGAGGGTATTGAGGGTTTGACCTGTTAGAAACTGTTCAATCCTATGATGGTCACCAATCCTTTGCATGATGTCGCCAAACTGCTTCGTGTCGAAGAACGAGAGTGGCAAGCGGGTAATCTTGATTAAAAAATCGGAGAGCAGCGAGAGATTGAGCCGTGTACTGAGGTGCATCAACAGCCATGATCTAATAAACTCGACGGATGTACGCCCCACCGTCAAGGCCAACTGTGCCAACAACACCAACAAAATAAACGATACATTGCGCGTTTGAATCCCCACATCTACCACCGACTGCGTAAGAAAAGGCAGAATCAGTTGCAGCAAACTTGCCACCAACAGCCCTACACCCAACTGTCCCACCAAACCGCGATGTTGAAGCGCATAACTCCAAATACGGCCTGTACCTAAAGCACCAGAGGTGCTTTTATCAGACCCATTTGTTTCTTCTTTAGATGCTCCCAATGCAGGTGTAGGCTCTAACAATAGGGCTACTCCCATCTTTTGCCCGTTTGTGAGGGTACTCACCCAATGTTTTTCAAACTCCGCGCGGGTATAATTGATAAGCCCACGAGCAGGGTCAGCGATTTGAACCTCCCCACCCGACCTCCTCCCCACAGCACGGCAGACCACCACAAAATGATTATGCCCACCTAATGAATCTCCCCAATGGACAACACATGGAAAGGGGGCTTCTTGGAGGAGCTTATCTAACGAAACTTTGACGGCAACGGTACGAAAACCGATACTCTCTGCCGCCTCCGAAATGCCCAATAGGTTGACTCCATCTTTACCAATCTGAGTACGCTCCCGCAACGCCTGTGCCGAATAACTCTGCCCATAATACTTAGCCACCATGCGTAGGCAGGTAGGGCCGCAATCCATGGCATCGTGTTGGCGGTAGAAGGGGAACTTTTTGAGCATTCTTAATAAAAGGTTATTTTTGCCAAATGAATAAACCTACTTACCAATTAACAGAGTCTTCTGATGGGTATTGGTACGAATTTGATAGTATCAATAACAATAAAGTCATTCGCAAAGCCATCGGATTCTATGAGTCAATATACGACTCAAATGCTGTTGAGTTAGTATTTGGCGATTTGATAGAAGGCAAGTTAGACGTAGTAGTGGTAAGTGATAATAAAGATTTTTCATATCATTATCAACACGGTTATTGTTACGGTTTATCGTTTTCTGGAACTTTATCCCGAAAAAAGTATTTTCTTTATGGGAAGTACTAACACAAGAACCCGAATATATCGTGCTATCATCGCTAAACTTTATGATGAAACAGATAGCGATTTTGAAATCTATGGTTTAACTTTTGAAAATGAACTTGAAAGGTTTGTTTCGAATAAAAATTATTTTTCATTTCAAATTTCCAAAAAACATGAAAAAGAATCTTAAATCCCTATACCAGTCTGCTGTCATCATTACTGATTCTTCATTAAATGGAAAAATCAATCGAATTGAACTTACTCCCGAACATCAAGCCATGCACGACAAATTAGCCAAAGCATACCAACAAGTAAAAGCAAAAAATAATAGCCCATCTTTACCGATCTGAGTACGCTCCCGCAACGCCTGCGCCAAATAGCTTTCCGTGACTTGGCTACCATCCCCTTATCAAGGCTTACTACTAAAAATTTCAGCTAATTTTTTATCTAAATTTTCCCCCCGTATATTTTTCCCCAGGATTTTGCCATCAGGGCCGATCAAGAAGTTTTGAGGAATAACTTGAACGGCATATAGTTTCACTATTTCGGCGTTCCATTGTTTCAACTCCGATACATGGGTCCAGCCAAGGTGGTCTTTACGAATGGCTTTGAGCCATGCTTCTTTCCCGTCAGGCGTATCTAACGAAATACCTAATATGGTAAAGTTTTTGTCTTTGTATTGCTGATAGTTTTTGACAAGATTTGGATTCTCGGCCCTGCAGGGACCACACCAACTCGCCCAAAAATCAATCAAGACGTATTTCCCGAAAGCTGCTCCAGTGATACGGTTTTCCCTGAAGTATCAGGTTGGGTAAAATCAGGAAGCAATGCGCCCACCGATGTGGCTTGGATAAGCGCCAACTTTTTGCGTATGCTTTGCCCGATTTAGTAATTTTTAATAGCCGCTGACAGTGAACTGAACATCGGTTCTAATTCAGAAAAATCGAAACATACCAATCTGTGTATTGATCCAAAATATACAGACTCAGCATGGATGTTGGATTCTCCCGAATAAACTGTGCTTTAATTTTTTGCTGTTGATCATAAACGACCTCTTTCCGCTTCTCGAAATCCTCGACAAACGCTTTCACCTTTTTCTGCTCTGGTGTAGCTGCTTGATATTCCTTATTTATCATTTCCAGCTGATCAACAGTGGGTTTTAAGCATGCCTTTGAGTTTTCGGTTATCGTTATTCATAGGCGATACCACTACTGCATTTGGAAGTGGGACTCACTACGGAAATATTACCAGACTCTAAATAAAAACGAACAGATTTTCCCATCAGATAGCCATGCGTAGTGGGGTTGATCAATAGTGCCTGTAACAACAAACCTCCCATTTTTGGACCTGGGCGGAATCTGTAGCCTTTGTTTTCAAAAAAATACCTCACATAAGCTATGTCTGTTGGGTCAACATTCCCTAATTTCCCTTCGACTTTATATACGCTAATCTGTGCCAGATATTGGAATGAGGAAGGAAAATAAGTAAAAACTGCTTCCATGGGTGTTAGATTTATTGGAGATTAATGTTATAATTATTTTTACTTTAGCTTAATAAGAGCCAAAAATCCATGTTTAATTCAAAATCTTCTGAATAAATAAGTTTGTTCTTTGCCCAAAATGGTTTTCAGAAAAATAACTAACTACCCGTAAGACATAAAGATATTCGATTTTTTGAAATGACTTAATATTCACTTCGATTTCTTTACACTGATGTGGTTCTATATTGATTTTAGATAAAACCTTGCTTTGTATAATGTTGTTGTTCTCAAGCAATTCCCATTTTGCAATTACGTCTTTCCCTACTTCTAAAAAATCAAAATTATTTTGCAAACCAATGATATTTTGCAAGGAGTCTGAATGGAACACGTTGATTGGGTTATAATGACTTTTTTAGGTTCATTAAACAGGCGTTGCTCATATCGCCAATGTCCTCAAACTTTGAAAAGGTGATATCAGCAATAGATGAAGATTTTAGACTTTGTAATAAAAGTTTCAATTATCTTCCATGCCTGCTTGAAATCCATTGGCTCGCTTCAATGACAGTAGTTGTACTTTGGTAAGAGGCTTTAAGTACAGACTCCCTATCACACGAGTTTTTCTTTGATATATATACAATTGTTTTGCCTTTTCTACCTGATTGGAATCAATACTATTGATGACATGATACTATGAGTGTGTGAAAATTGATAACATAGTTGGGGGGCATACTCCGACAATAGCAAAGTGTTGAAATGGTTTTGTTTGAGCCAAAAGTTTTTGACGAATGTCTTCTTCCTTGCCATAAACACGCCAGAAGTAGCGATGGCCTTGAGTGTAGTAGGTTTATTGTTAAAAACAATGCTTTTCGCTGGTATTAGTAACCATTGTTTTAAAACCAATATATTGATAAGAAAACATGGAGTCGCTGCTCAGATTCGTTTGTGCTTTATGAATTACCTTGTACAGTTTGGGTGATTCTGCGTTCCAAGAAGCCCCCACCCTTGGACTGCGTGAACAGCCGCCGTCAATTCGACTATTCTTGAATATATTTCTCTGGATAAGTTGTATGGCTGTAAGCACTGTAATATGACTGTGTCGCATCGTTATTAAAAAGCGAAACTTATGCCAAGCAGATTGAATTAGCTCTGAGTGAGTAAGTAAAGTCTTGTGAAAAACCTTGACCGAAGTTTCGTAACTTACTTCATTGTATATGTCCAGCTTATTGATTCCGCTTCTGCAAGTAAAATAGTCATTATTGCTTGTATCCATCAGTCCTGTACTAAACGAATAAAAATAAAACCTAAGGAACTCCAAACACAAATAGGTCTTAGAATGAGGTGGTGGTGGTGTATTTTCGTTTTTTGTTTGGATTTGAAATTAATGTTGAGGCTATCAATGAGGATTTTGGTAACATTGTGATGTAAGGTAATGCAATGCATATTTTCCAATTTGTGTCCGTTGAGGTAAATATCAAAGAGTTGTCGAGTTGCTCAAAAGTACCGAAAACGCCCCCGAAATTGTTAATATTAGGAGGAGAAAGAAAGGATTTTGTATAATGAGTAGTTTTTACGTTTTTGAGCCGAGTCCCATTAAAGGTCATACTTTCATCTGTCTGTTTGTGGCTTATTAGCCACCCAGACCGCAAGTCTATGAAATTAGAAGTATTTCGATAATCAGACGATACGCTTCTTTCTCCTGACAATTGGGGTACTTGATATTCTTCCAAGATAGGTTCAATGGCTTCCTTGGTTTAGACAAAAGGAGAATGAGAAGCACAGAGGGACTATGGCAAAAGCTAACGCTTTCATGTATTGCAGGGTAAGAATGTGAGTACCCCTACTCAACGAACTGGTAGGGGTAGGTACTTTTTTAAGCTGGAAAAGGACAAGTTTGACTAGCTCTTAACTCTGCTGTTTGTAAACAGTATGCAGGATCCATACCTGTTGTACATATGCCATTGCATTCTTGGTCAGTAGTACCTTCTGGAGCAGCTTTGGTAGAACACCGTCCATAATTATTGTTTCTGTGAGTGCATACACACACCAACAACCTACACCACCACCATACCCATCTCCTCCCTTCACGCTTTTCATCTGGGTGCGTGATAAGAAATTATCCGAAAATTGCATCAATAACTTTTTCATGATTTTATAAGGTTTTAAATTAAACAATTTATTTGAATTTACTTTGCAAAGTCGCTTAGAAATGCCTGTTTTAGAGGCTGTTTGGAGGGTTTACTTTCCGCTATTAGTGTGTTTATCCTAAAAACGCTTTGAGCACTTTTTGAGGGCTTTTTTTGCACATCATATAATAAACCCCAACCATGATATACCACACGGGCGGCATTGCCATGATCGGCGGTATGGCCGAGTGGGCATAGTAGCATGGGTACACCTACTTGCAAACATTCACAAACACTGTTCAGGCCACCATGTGTAATCATCAAGTCGGCATGGCGGGCGTGTCTAATTGTGGTACGTGTGTCAATAATGTACATTTGGATAAGATTTACGCTCAAAAAAAGGGCTGCTATTACTAATTGTACGTGGGGCAGCTTTTGTATGGCTTCTGCTATTTTTTGAGCGTTTGAACTCCTTCGGGCGTGTTATTTAAGCCTGTTGTACCCAAGTTGGCGTAAATAATCTTGGTGGTTGGATGTTGCGTTTTTAGGTGTTGTAAGTGAGTTATTAATTGGTTGTACTCCTCACTAAATAAGTGTGTTTCATGGCGTTGAAAGGGGATGATTTCATAAATTTCATCTGCTCGTGTTTTTTTCCAGGGGTATTCTATGGCTTGGGGGTAAGTGATGAGTTTGGGCAGACCCTTTACAGCAGGATAAAAACAGTGTTTATACTCAAACCATTGGTCTAACGATTTTCCCGTTTTCTGTGCCAAACGTCGATGTAACCATTCGTCATCTTTACATAGAAATACCATTTTTTCAATCCACTTTTTCCATGTTCTTTTCATAAAATGCCACTGCCAGTTACACCATGCCCGATATACTGCTAATAGCGTTTCGTTGGCTGTCCAACCTTCAGTGAGCGGTGGAATACCTTTGGATGGATAAGAAGAAAGTTTGGTGTTGAGTATAATTTTTTCACATTGGGTCTGCCACAAATACAAGACATAATGACCTAAATGACTATCAATGAACACTAAATCAGGCATTATTTTTTGTGCTAAGTCTTGTATAGCTTTTACCTCTTCCCAAAAAGTATAGTACCGCTTAATTGTATAAGCCTTGTTTAAACTTGATTGAATAAAAATTGCCAATCCCATTTTCCAAGTTAACCTTTTGTATTGACTGGCGTACAAAAGTGATTCAAAAGCGAACCCCTCTCTTTCTACCAATGTTTGATGTGTTTTTAGTCCTGTAAAAACAACGTGATACTCCTCCTGTTTCAACCTATTTGCCTTGCCAAAACCTACGAAGTAATGACTCGGATAAGGCAGCATGATAAAAAGGGCTGTTTTCATGGTTAGTGTGTTAGCTCTTCATTCAAATGAGGCAATAAATTGGCACTTTGTTTTAAACCATATACTTGGGGTACTTCATACCCATCCACAAAAAGAGTAGGCGTTCCTTCAATATGGGCGGTTTTTGTCCATTCACAATGCGCTGCTATGGCATTGTCTGGCACAGCAGATACATCGGCAGGGTACTGTGCTGCCCAAGTATCATAATCTTTGGTGGTTTGGGCATACCAAGCTTCCATCGCCCCTCTCAACAGAAGAGGGGTTGGGGTGAGGTTCAACAAATGTCTCGCTACTTTAGATTTACGTCCGTCGGAGTCGTAGCATACAGCAAAGATAATTTGGGCTTTGAGGTGTGGGTTTTCGCTCAGTACCTCTTCCAGTTCTATATGTGCTTTGGCGCATGGTCCACAGTAAGGGTTGGTTACCATCGTAATGGTATGTTTGGCAGTGGGATTACCTAATACAATAGGCTGTAGGTCAGAAGGTATTAGTGGCATTTGTTTTTGTTGGTGCAGCAACGTTTCAAACAGCGTGCGGTTATTTTTAAACTTTCGTAGTTCTCGCTGCCATCCGTCGGCTTCTTGATTTTTGGAGCAAAGGCTTGATGATAAGCCAAAGGAGAATAGGAATGCTGAAAGCTGCCGCCATCAAACCCCATCCCTGTATCCCTTCTCTTGTGAGGGAAGGGAAATTAATCCCATTCTCTATGAGAAGAGGTAGGAGAATAGAGCCGCACTCTAACCAAATCACTACTTGCACCGCTACACATAGCGGACACCACTGCTTGGCTACCTGCCACTGATAATAGATAGACCAAAAGTATAAGGTAAAGCCAATAAAGATAAGGCCATTAAACCCCATCCCCCATCCCTTCCCCTCTCAGGGAAGAGTAGTTTAAAATCCATCCGCCCATAAAATAAAAGAAGCCTACTTCGCTCCAGCCCAACCAAGGCGTGATTTTGGCAGCGGGAGAGGTGAGGATATGGTTGCAGTCGGTTTTTGGTTGATACGGCAAAGCGAGTCGGTAAAATCGTTGGTTTTGCCGTATTGTACCGATAGCAACAGAGCGGAGAGTATGACACCTACGGCTTTGAGACCCAATAGGAGGGTCGAGGATAAATCAGGACTTTGGAACATACCCACAACTGTCAACAGTACAAACCCCGCCATAATCAACGGCCAACGGAGGTTTTCGAGTTGTTCTTTTGGTATTTGGCCTTGTAGTCCTTTTCGCCCGAGGCTTCATTGGCCTCGGCAATAAATACCACCCCGACCATTTTTGGAGGAAAGTCTCCCGTGGTTCGGCAATGCGCCTGTTTTTTTCGTTGCGATAAGTGAAGGTGCTATCAGTAGCACTCTCTACCAACACAAACATCCCGCCGTTGGTGCGCAGGTGCGCTATATAAGGCACTTGCAACAACGCCAACTGCTCGGCATCAATGCGCAGCGCGGCATTTTCGATTTGAAAACGGTCGAGCGCATCGCCCAAACTCAGCAGACTTGGGTAGTCGGGGTGCTGTTCGAGGGCTTCGCGCAGGGTAGTGAGGGTAAGCCGTGCAGAAGCACCACGAAGATACGCCCACGCGATACCGAGTAAATTTTCGCGTTCAGTAAAGGATGTGCTACCCAATGTAAACATGACGAGCAAGAGGGTTGATTTAGTAAGTCAAATCTAACTCATTATCACATTGGGTCTTATTAGGATTTTTGATAAAATTATCAGTATTTCTGATAAAATACACTTCCCTTTCACCCTAAAAACCAGTTCGTTTACCGTTAGATAAATTTTTAAAAAATAATATGTCTTTTTAAAATCTCTTTGCGTTCTTTGTTGTCAGCCAAAAGATACTCTACCGGATAATTTTTAAGAAAAAGCCCTGGCCCATGCAAACCTCTATTGTGAGGTTGCTTATCGGCTTGGTTTCAGATCTAAAAGACGGAGCAAAAATGAATATCGAAGAAAAACTACGCAAGCGTCGCCACGACCTACATTATTCGCAAGAATATGTCGCTGATCAAGTAGGTGTAAGTCAATCTACTTATAACAACTGGGAAAATGAGAAGGCAAAGCCTTCGGTGCTACAATTAAAGGTATTGGCTAAAGTACTCTGTATCAGTGTCGGGCTTTTAGCATCTGATACTGATACTGATACTGATACTGATACTGATACTGATACTGATACTGATACTGATAAATGGCGTATGTTGGCTGAGGAGCGTGGCGAACGCTGTGAACGCTTAGAGAAAATCGTAGAAAGGTTGCTCAAAGAAAATGAACAATTGCGAGGCGAATAATCAAATAGGCAAAAATATCCTTTTAGGCTTTAAATGGTGTATTCTAACGAAGAAACAACCATCTCGACACCTCCCCACGTAGGCGATTGTATGTTTTTCAAGGTATGACCTCTTCTGTCGTGGTTCTTTTTCGGTGCTATGCGTTATGTGCAAATAAAGTGGAGATATTATTGAGATAGGTGCGAAATAATTCTCCAGTACGTAACCCCCTCCACTACCACGTAGAAGGGGTAACTGGGCTTGCGTATTTTGAGGGGTTTGGAGGTGTCTAATACTTGCCAAAAAGGAGTGCTGGAAGGAGAAATATAACCCATAATCGTTTTTTGAGTCATTGAAGAGGCCGAAGTAGTAGTGAAGTTCCCATTTTTGAGTCCATTTTTTGTGATAACAGATATAACCCCCACATACCCCCTCAACCCCAATAGTGCTTCTGCTCGATTGACCACTTCTATCCGCTCCACGATGGTCGGAGAGAGATTGGCCAGTTGATTAATATTTTCGAAGGGAATACCATCTACCAATACCAAAGGCTGTGCTAAGGTGGTCTTATTAAACCCTCCTACAGAGGCTCCCATGCGCATAGTAAGCACGAGTTTGGGTAGGCCTACTTCATCAGGAAACTCTACTATTCTAAGACCTGGCACTCGCCCTTGTATAGCTGTTAAGATATTGGTTCCTACTGCTTTGTCAAATAAATCTTTTCCTTGTACTACATAGTCAGCTTCTTTATAGATAGACTGTAACGGCCTGATTACCTTGGAGGATTTTACCGTAACCTCTTCGAGAAGAACGCCCTCTCTCGGCCAGTTGTTTTGGATTTTCTCTACTACCATCTGCGCCTCCTTCTTTTTCTCTAAAACCGTGGGTAGCCACTGAGGAGTGGGGGGGTCGTCAAAGACTACTTTCGGATTTTCAATAGGATTACCTTTGGCATCATTGAATTGAAATATAGCCTCTTGCGTGCTGTCTATTTCGATATTGTCAAATCGAAAAGTGCCGTTTGCTACGATGTTTGCGAAGAAAGTAGCTCCTTGGCGCGGAAAAAACAAAATAGCACTCCCTGCTTTTCGTATCGTTGGTTTGAGCATCCTTCCAGCTACATGTAGTGTTTTGGCGGGTTGATAGAGGGGCTTAAATGCCCCGAAATGCGGCGCAGACCAATAGTCCATGTTGCTGCCGACGATTTGTTTGTTTCGCACAGCCACAGTAGCCCAAAGCACTTTGTTTTGTACGGATGCAGGCAAAAGTATTTCGACGGAGTCTTCGACTGAGTTTGAATACACTGAAAGGCTCAAAGGAATGTTTCCACTATTTTCCCACTTTTGTTCGTGCTTTAGGTTGTATCCTTCAGGAATTACCCCTATTTCTCGAAAGGCATAGCTGCTATCGCCAAAATTGAGCATCCATTGGGTATAAGCACGAATCCAGTAGGGCGTAGCTATCGCCACAGAGTCAGAAAAGGAAATTTGAGTTTCAAAAAAGCCCTGATGGATTTTTACGGGCTGTTTTACAACGACTTTTTGGGTGATGGCATTGACTACGTCTATATACAAAACACCGCTAAGGGAGTCGCCAAAAGCAGGGTTTTGGTATTGCATTATTCCTTTTATACCGATTTTATCTTTTGAAAAATAATAGGGACGGTCAAGGTTAAAGAGGGGTGTTTCTGTTTGTTTATCCCATTCTTGCGGCGGCATTGGATAAGAGGTAAGTGGCATCTCAAAATCAAGCGGTAGCATATTGGCGAGCCGTTTGCTTACGATATACCCCGAAAAAGTGCATGATTGCGGGTTAAGCACGACCCCGTCGCGGTTGATCTGAACAGAAGTACGTTTTCAAGCCAAAAATACTGACATATTTTGCTCTTTGTAACGGCATTTTTCCGCTGCCCATTGAGATGCACCTCCAATCTATCGGGTACACGCAAGGCGTATAGAGCCGATGTGTTGACTGTATCCACCAAATCATCCAATGCTATTTTTTGCAACTTTTTAGACTCGGTTTTGATGAAAATAGGGGGTTTTACGGGTGGGATCTTCGCCTGCTTTATCCAAAAAATGTTTCAAACTGGCTATGTTGTTATTGATAAGCGACCAAAAAGAGGTCAAAGTTTGTAGGCATTTTCTCTAATGGTTTGCCAGTTGCTTTTTTGGATAGGGTCATGGCTCAAATAATAGTCGAACTGGGCATATCCACCAAAACCTACTTGTGCGCCATCATAACTAAAGTACTGCAGCGTGTAGTAGATTTTATAGCCCAAGTATTGGTTGTCTATTTCCAATGATGTCATGACGATTTTGAGCTTTGAAAATGCTCCTGCTTTCCATTTCAAACGCCAGTACCCATGGATTTAGGATTTTACAAGACTGCACCTCGCCTTCTCCCAAAAACTCACGCTCAAAGACCCGAAAATTTTTGAGCCATTCAGTGTCTCTTTTTGCCGTTACCCTGACTTCATTCAGTTGTTTAGGTCAGCTTAAGGCTGATTTTCAGTAAAGGGAGCGTTAGCTTTTGATACCACTTTTTGTGAAAACACTTCGTACCCTACAACCGCACCACCAATGTGGATAGAAGGTCGCTCGATGGTAGTTTTTGGAATACGTCTTTTCATCAATCCGTTTCGGTTGCGATACGTATTGTCGGTGAGGCCATAAAAACAGGGCTCTCCTGTTTGGCATCACGATTGCTGCCTTCTATGGATTGGGTACGTACTACTAAAAGCATATAAAAATACAAAGAAGATTAGGAATCTCATTGGTGCAAAATATTCTAAACCAAATCAGGGCGATTTGCCATCGCGATAAATCTGTAATCTTTCTGATACATCTACCATGACCCATACTTAGGGTTTCAGATGCGGCATCATTAGGGTCATCAAAAACCTTTAGGTGCTACCATGTAAGGCAGGACAAAACCCTCACTACCAGTATAGGGCTTTTAGATAAAAATCAATAAACCCTAATTTCTTTTGTAAAGGGCTGATTCTCCGAGGTAATTCCGTTGACGGTCACATAGTATTTTATTCCCCTTGGCAACGCCATACGCACTACGGCTTCTCCTTGGGGAGATAGATCAGTGGAAGGTTGCCAAAAAAACAGTTTGCCTTCATTGATAGACGCGCTCTGTGTATCTTTATTGCTGGCCGCTCTTTTCGTAACTACATTTATCGCTCCATTTTTACCGCGCATCCCCAACAGCGAATTGGCACTTTTGATTACTTCAATCTGCAATACTTCGCTGATAGGAATGGCATTCAGGCTTTGTAACGTACCGTACGGAATACCATCTAACAAAAAAAGAGGCTCATCTTCTACGGCACCGGTAGGCCGAAGCCCATATCCTCCTCCCCTCATTCTGACACCTTTTCGACTGAATCCTCCATTATCTATTGTTTCATAAATCTCTAAACCTGGCACTTTGTTTTGTAGCACAGTGATGATATTACCCGATATAATGTCTTTCAACTCCTTACTATCCACTACATAATCTATTTTTCCCAACATCGTATGTCGGGCATTTTTATTTCGTTTTACCTTGATTTTCACCTCTTCTAAAGTGATTGAATGGCTGTCTTGCTTGATTTGAGTGGTATCGTCAGTCGAATTTTTAGCGAGCAAGGTATCTGTCTTGTTTATTTGAGGTTCGGTGTCTTCTATCACAGCCACCGACAACCTTCCGCGTAGGGGTACTCCCTCGGGTGTTTTGACTTGTATATGAAAAACAATCGTATCTTTTTCGAAACTATGCTTGATAGTAACTACAGGGGCAGGTGCCGACTCGAATACAATTTGCGTTTGGAGGGTATTTTGGGTAAAAACAAAGAATTTCCAATTGTTGTTTTCTGTCAGAGGTGTTGGTTCATAATCCAGCGGCAACATATCAAGTATTCTTCGCTCGGCAATATCGCCTGCCCATTCGCTACGATTGGTGTCAAACAACAAACCCATGTTGGTTACTTCGGCTTTCCCTCCCTTGATTCGCAACCACGAAACGGGAAAAGGCGCATCTTGGTATGTGCCTACACGACTGATGGTATTAGTGTTCAGGATTTCGAGTTCATTGGGAGCAATAATTTCCTTAGAAAACGGAAAACGTCCTGCCCTTACAGTAGTGGTATCAGCCAAGGGTAATAATCTTTTACCCAATTGAGGATTCAAGTGAGAAAAGCTATTTTTTTCGTTGTAGTTGGGATTGACTTCATACACCACAAAGCCTTCTTGTTTGAGGCGTTTTTCGGCCAATGCCTTGAAAAAATGCCGCTCTGACCCTTCGTAGGCTTTTTGTCGGCGTGTTTCTACTGCTTCTTTCTGTGCTGCATCGGTTATTTTTATTTCCTCAAACCTTGCCAGTCCTGCAAAACTACTTCGCATGGGCGAAAGCGCGAACCGCTGCAATTCAAAAAAGATTTTGTATCCCAACGGTTTGTTCTCAACCTCAATTATTTTAGAGGAAGAGGCAGAAAATTCATTGTTATCGCCTTCAAAATCAACGACCCAAGGGTTTAATATTTTACTTTTTCGGGCATTTTCGTTTCTTCCCAAAAAAGCATCTTCAAATTTTCGGTATTGCCGTTCCCATTGCTTGTCGCGTTTCCCTTTGACAGACACTTCCACTATAGCCCTAGAAGCCAATACTAAGTCAAGACGGAGGGTATCTTGTGAGCTATCACTGATTTTTTGCCGAAAAGTGGTGTATCCCAACGAAGAAACAACCATCTCGACACTTCCCCCGCGCACGTGATTAAACACGTTTTTCAATACATAACCTCCTTTTTCGTCGGTTTCTGTGGCATTGGCGGTGTTGTTTATATAGACTACAGCAAATGAAACTGGTTCATTTGTTTGTGCATCCCTGACATTTCCTATGACTACACGTTGTTGTGCTGCAACCTTGAAGACAACAACGTGTAGAAAGGCAATGAGCAAACCATGTCTTAAAAGTTTCATTTTATTCATCAGGCCCTTTCGTACAATTTGAACATGGACCTGTTGCCATGCATTGATTCCATGGAGCAGTATTTTCCTCGAAGTAGGCACAAAGAGATTCGCAGTAGGCATACAATTGAGGAGGACAAACTTCACCGCCCTGTATCTGTTTCATCTGACTTCGAGACAATACATTGTCCGAAAATTGCATCAATAACTTTTTCATGATTTTGTAAGTTTTGAAATTAAACAATTTATTTGATTTACTTGGCCAAGTCTATGGTTAAAGCTGCCTTTTGGGCAGATTGGTTTGATAAATCAAATATAGTTTATTGTGCCATTAGGTGTTATTAGGATTTTTGATAAAATTATCAGTATTACTGATAAAATACACTTCTCTTTCACCCTAAAAATCAGTTCCTTTACAGTTAGACAGATTTTTGAAAAATAGTATTATTGGCTGAGAAGAGTAGTGAACGTTTAGAGAACTATTGCTCAAAGCGAATGAGCAGGGAGCTAATACAATAGATTAGAAGCGAATGTTATTTTTTCTACTCCAAAACTATTCATCAATTAAAAAAGGGAGCCATTCAATAGCTCCCTTTTTTAGTTGATGAATACGATTTTATATCTATCAAAAAGATAAACGATTATCAGTTTAGTTCTTTTTAACAGGTGTTGTTGCTGGTTTAGCAGGTGTATTGGCCGCAGGTTTTGGTTGTTGTGTGGCTTGTTGTAGCTGTTGCATGGCGGCTTCTGAGGCTGCCTTTTGCTGTTTTTCTACTTCGGCAGGGTCAACACCCAATTTCTTCAAAATCAGGTTGCTCACATTGAGTTCTTCAGAGCCTGCAAACAAGATGATAGGCGTAGTGTTGGCTCCAGCATCCATATTAAAAATATAAGTGTAGCCATTCTCTTTGCCTACTGCATCAATTGCCCCCTGAATTTTGACCATCACGGGTTGCATCAATTGTTGCTGCTTTTTCTGCAATGATTCTTGAGAACTACGTTGGAAATCCTGAAAATCGGTTTGAAGACGCGTCAATTCTTTTTCTTTATCGGCACGAATAATCTCTGACCACTTCGAAGCATTGGTTTGGTAAGCTTTGTACTTATCTTCAAATTCCTTTGATTTCTCTTGCATCGCTTTCTCAATTTGCTGTTGCTGAATCATTAATTCATTTTCGATTTTTTTATAATCGGGCAATAGCGTCATTACATAGTCAACATTTGTCCAACCAATTTTAAGGGCAGAAGTGGTGGCAGGGGCTGTTTGTGCATTTGCTTGGTTACCTATCAATACTACGACAGCAAGAAAGGCTATCATTAATTTACTTTTCATTTTTATTTACTGTTTTGGTTTGGTTGTTTTATTGTTTGGGGTATTTGTTGTTGGTTTTACAGGAGTCGTACTAACGTTTTCTGTATTAGTTTTAGTATTTTTATCATTTAACCCTAATTCTTCCATCACATAGTCGGTATAATCATGCACGGGATTTGAATAGATAACGACAAAATCACTGGACTTATCAATCAGCATATCAAGCCTTCTTTGCCGGCATACACGCTCTGTAGCTTTATAGACTTGGTCAGTAATTGGTTTGATGATTTCCTTTTTCTTTTGAAATAGCAAGCCTTCAAATCCAAAAATTTTATTATTATATTCTCTTGCTTCACGTTCCTTATCAGAAATTTCTTGCTGCCGTTTGCGTTTCATGTCGTCGGTCAGCAGTACCTCTTCCGCTTGGTAAATACGCTGAAGACGGTCTATTTCAGCATATTTGTCCTGAATCTCTTTGGCCCATCTTTCTGAGAACTTATCTAACTCCGTTTGTGCTTTTTGATATTCAGGCATTTTACTTGTCACATACTCCATGTCCATATAGCCCCACTTTTGAGCTGACAATGAGTGCGTTATCAAAACGAACGGCAAAAATACTAAAAGCAAGCGGGTTTTCATATTTCTTTAACGAGCGAAAGTTGAACTTCTATCTAATTTGTTGTCCAATAGTAAAGTGAAATTGGGGGCCACTACGCTTTGTTTGTCCGGGTAGTGGGTCAAAACCATACGCCCAGTCAATACCTATTAAACCAAAAGCAGGCATAAATATTTTCGCACCTACCCCAGCCGAACGTTTCAAATCAAACGGATTGTAGTCTTTGTATTTCTTTTGAGGAGCATCTGTTCCCCAGTTGTTTCCAGCTTCTGCAAAAACTAACCCAAAGATAGTAGCAGATGGGTTCAGAGAAATGGGATAACGAAGTTCCATAACATATTTACTGTAGGCCACGCCACCTAAGCTGGAATTTACACCAGTATTGGTAGCTCCCGTGTTCTGCGAGGCATCAGTACTGCTTAGTCGATTATAAATAGGGACTACAGAGCGGTCAGTATAACCTCTCAAACCTATAATATCTTGTGCTAAAGCAAACATGCCATACCCTGCAAGCCCAGAACCACCCAAAACAAATCTTTCAAATGGGCTAATGGATAGGTCTTTGTTGTAACGTCCCAAAAAGCCCAAGTGAGCACGAGTACTCAGAACTAATTTCCCTGCTACAGTCTGAAACCAACTTGCATCAAACATCCATTTATGGTACTCTACCCATTTGTATTGCGCTTCTTTACTTGAAAAGTTAGTGTTGCCCGTAATAGCTGAATAAGGTGGAGTAAATGTTCCACTCAATGAAAATGAAGAACCACCTCTTGGAAATTGAGGATTATCTATGGTATTTCTTGCTAAGGTAAGATTGAGTGTGATGTTGTTAGATACACCATTAGGAAAGCCTATGCCAAACAAATCGAGACTGTCCATTCGATAGCGCTGATAAGACAATGCACTACTTAATACAAAATAACGATCGGGTACTTTGAGGCGCTTACCAAGTGAAATCGTCACCCCTGAATTTTTGTAAGACCCTAAAAAACTTAAAGCACCACTGGAGCGGGTATAAAAGTTTGAATAATCCACTGTCCGATAAACAGTATGGCTTAAGTTGATGCCAAAAGTAACGGGTTTTTTACCGCCAAGCCAAGGCTCTGTAAAGCTCGCCGAGTAGGTCTGATATTGCCGTCCGCTAGCCTGAAAACGAATAGCCAGTTTTTGCCCGTCACCAGCAGGAAGTGGCTTCCATGCTTTTAAGTTAGTAATATTTTTAGTGGAAAAGTTATTAAATACTAAGCCCAAAGTACCTACAAAGCCAATGTATCCACCCCAACCACCTGAGAGTTCAATCTGATCACTGGGTTTTTCTTCTACTGTATATTCAATATCTACTGTGCCATCTTCGGGGTGAGGAATAGGATTGATACCAATTTTTTCTGCATCGAAGTAACCCAACTGTGATAACTGGCGCTGAGTATTGATGATTTCGGTTTTGCTAAACTTTTGTCCAGGCAAAGTAAACAACTCGCGTAATACTACATGATCGCTGGTTTTAGTGTTTCCATTGAGGATAATTTTATTGATAGTGGCTTGTTTACCTTCGAAAATCCTCATCTCGAGGTCAATAGAATCTCCTTCAATAGATTTTTCAACGGCGTGGCAGTTGTAGTACAAGTAACCATCGTCCATATATTGTGAACTTACGTCTTGACCAGGATTGGCTTCAAGGCGTTTCTGGATTTCTTGTGGATTGTAGATATCGCCCTTTTTTAGTCCAAATACTTTGCCTAACTGTTCGCTTGTATATAGATAATTTCCGTCCCAGGTGATATTACGAATATAATAGCGATTTCCCTCGTCAATATTCATGACTAAGTCGATGGTCTTTCCATCAGCATTATGAATGACAGTGTCGGAAGTAATGACCGCATCACGGAATCCGCTCTTATTGTAAAACTCAATCAGCTTTTCTTTATCTTCTTCGTATTTTTTGGGAATGAATTTAGAGGGAGTAAACAAGCGTCCAAAACGCATCTGCTTAGTACTCTTGAGTTTATTGCGCATTTTGCCTTCCAAAATTTCTTTGCGTCCATTAAACACAATCTGACGAATTTTAACTTTAGGGCCTTTGGTAATAAAAATCTTGAGGGTAGCGTTGCCACGTGCTGTGTCAGATACTTGGGTAATTTTTACTTTGGTATTCAGAAACCCCTTGTCCACAAAGTAACGTTTTACAGCCAGTTGGGTATTTTTCACCATGGTATTGGTGATAATACGGCCCTTGGGTAATTTGACTTTATCATCGAGCGATTCTTTTTCGCCTTTTCTGATACCGCTATAAGTTACTTTAAAAAGCCGCGATTGCTCTTTGATTTGGAGTTCGAGCCAAATTTTTTCATTGTCTATTTTGCGGTATAATATTTCAACATCCTCTAAAATCTTTTGATCCATCAATTTTTTGATGGCTCCTGTAATCGCATCCCCTGGTACTTTGATTTTATCACCAACTTTCAAACCCGACATCGAAATCATAGAATTAGGATCTAAGAATTGGTTGCCTGTTACGATGATTTCCGCAATGATTAGTTCTTTGGGATTGGCATAGTCAATCTCTGTTACGACTGGCGCAGCGGTGGTAGAGGGCAACATACCACGCCCCAGCCCTACCTGCTGGGCACTGGCCGATACGATGAGCGAAAGAAAAAAGGCCGCAACAAAAAGGAGGCGGATAAATTGGTTGAAATTTTTCATAGATTAGTTAATACACAGTTCTTTCCCACCATTGATAACGATAAATAAGGGGGTTTATTTCGCTTCGGTTAGAATCTGTTCGCTGGTTTTTCCGAAACGCCTTTCACGTTGTTGGAATGCCAAAATAGCTTCATAAAGGTGTTCTCGCCGAAAGTCAGGCCAAAATACGTCGTCATAGAAATAAAGCTCGGCGTAGGCCAGTTGCCAAAGCAGAAAATTACTAATTCGGTGGTCGCCGCCTGTACGCAACATGAGATCTACTTCGGGACGATTCTGGGTAGCAAGCTGGTCATTCAAAAGACTTTCGGTAATATTTTCAGGAAGCAGATTGCCTGTATGTACTTGCTTTGCCAATGATTTGACTGCTTGGACAATGTCCCATTTACCACTATATCCCAAAGCCAAAATTAAATTCAGGCCTGTATTCTGTTTGGTTTTTTCGATGGCTTCTTGCAACTCTCTTTGACATCTATTGGGGAGGCTATCAATATCACCAATGCTATCTAATTTGACATTGTTTTTGAGCAAAGTAGGGAGTTCATTGCCAATAGTATGCACCAGAAGTTCCATCAAAGCCTTTACTTCGGCCTCTGGCCGCCCCCAGTTTTCAGTAGAAAAAGCATAGAGAGTCAAGTACTTAACTCCCAGTTCGGCACAACCTTCTGTCGCATCACGAACAGCCTTGATGGCATTGTGATGTCCAAAAACACGCATAGCACCCCGCTGCTTGGCCCAGCGTCCGTTGCCGTCCATGATAATGGCGATGTGTTGGGGAAGTTTATTTAAATCTATTTGATCTTTCATTTACACGAAAAAGTGGCTTGCAAAGTTAGGGAAATTATCAGTGAATCAAAAGGATGCAGTTAATTCAGAGATGGCTTATCAACGGAATATTTGGGAGAGCATTGGTGGGGGCTATATACAAAAGTGTTGGCGGTCTTTATCAACCGTCAACACTTTTGTACCGCACCTTTTATGGATTATAATGGAAGGCTAACCTCAGCATTGGCAAACACTAACGTGTCGTCTTTGTCGATTTCCATCATTATGACGGCATCCTTGGTGATTTTACCACTCAAAATCTGTTTAGAAAGCTCGTTTAAAATTCGCTTTTGAAGTACCCTTTTCAAAGGCCTTGCTCCAAAGGCTGGGTCGTAGCCTTCTTCTGCCAACTTGACAAGTGCCTCGTCAGTGGCATCTATTGTGATACCTTGTTCTGCCATAAGGGCTTTGATGTGGCTGAATTGAATACGTACGATTTGCTGGAGATTGTCACGACTCAAGGGGTCAAAAAGTACAATTTCATCAATTCTATTCAAGAACTCAGGGCGAACGGTCTGTTTTAGGAGGCCCAGAACATCTTCTTTGGCTTCTTCTTTGAAATATAGCTTCCAGCCTTTTTCGAGTTTATTGCCTGCTTCTTTAAACTTCTCCATGATGATTTCGCTCCCAATATTGGAGGTCATGATGATAATCGTATTCTTGAAATTGGCGAGGCGGCCTTTGTTGTCGGTGAGGCGGCCATCGTCTAAGACCTGCAGCATGATATTCCACACATCGGGGTGTGCTTTTTCGATTTCATCCAACAGAATTACACTGTATGGCTTGCGTCTTACGGCTTCGGTGAGTTGGCCACCTTCATCGTAGCCTACATAACCTGGAGGCGCACCCACAAGACGGCTTACGGCGTGGCGCTCTTGGTATTCGCTCATGTCAATACGTACCATGGCGTTGTCGTCATTGAAAAGGTAATTGGCCAGTGTTTTGGCAAGTTCCGTTTTGCCCACACCTGTTGGTCCTAAGAATAGGAAGCTACCAATGGGACGTTTGGGGTCTTGCAAGCCCGCACGTGAGCGACGCACGGCATCGGCTACTGCTCCAATGGCTTCTTCTTGGCCAGCTACTCTTTTTTGTAATTCAGTTTCTAAACCCAGTAGTTTTTCACGCTCACTTTGGAGCATTTTACTAACAGGGATACCCGTCCATTTGGCTACTACCTCTGCGATTTGCTCGGCAGTGATTTCCTCCTGAATGAGCGTATGCTCATTGCCAACGCCTTTGTTATCCCCTTTTGTCTTCAATTGCGCTTCAATTTCGGGGATTTTCCCATAACGCAGTTCGGCCACTTTGCCATAATCACCAGTACGCTCAGCGTGGTCGGCTTCGAGGCGGAGTTGTTCGAGTTGTTCTTTGAGTGTTCTTACTTCGCTAATTTTCCCCTTCTCCAGTTCCCATTGAGCTTTGAGGGCGTTACGTTCTTCGTTGAGGTCGGCAATGTCTTTGTTCAATCGGGTTTCTTTTTCTTTGTCATTCTCCCGACGAATGGCCTCGCGTTCAATTTCTAACTGCATAATGCGGCGGTTGAGGTCGTCGAGTTCTTCGGGGACAGAGTCCATCTCGAGGCGCAACCGCGCGGCGGCTTCGTCCATGAGATCAATGGCCTTATCTGGCAAGAAACGATCAGAAATATAACGACTCGACAGCTCTACGGCAGCGATAACGGCATCGTCCTTGATACGAACTCCGTGGTGAAGTTCGTATTTGTCTTTGATACCACGCAAAATACTGATGGCATCGGCTTCATCGGGTTCATCTACGACCACTACCTGAAAACGCCGCTCTAAGGCTTTGTCTTTTTCGATGTGTTTTTGGTATTCTTTAATAGTAGTTGCACCAATGGCGTGCAATTCTCCTCGGGCAAGTGCAGGTTTTAATAGGTTGGCAGCATCCATGGCACTTTCTCCGCCACTACCAGCACCGATGAGTGTATGGATTTCGTCAATAAACAAGATAATTTGCCCTTCGGAATCGGTTACTTCTTTGATAACAGCTTTGAGGCGTTCCTCAAACTCCCCTTTGTACTTGGCCCCCGCAATGAGTAAACCCATGTCTAAAGAAACAATTTGTTTTTCCTTGAGCTGCTCTGGTACATCTCCTTGCACAATACGCTGTGCCAATCCTTCCACAATGGCTGTTTTTCCTACGCCAGGCTCACCTACCAGCATGGGGTTGTTTTTGGTACGGCGTGCCAAAATTTGCAATACACGGCGGATTTCGTCGTCACGGCCTATGACGGGGTCAATCTTGCCCGCTTTGGCCATTTCATTGAGGTTTTTGCTGTATCGCTCTAATGAACGGTACTTTGCTTCTGCGTTTTGATCTTTCACTGGATTATTTTTCCTCTTAATTCTTTAATCGCTGTTAATAGTTCTTTTTCTTTAAAACCAACCTCTTGCATGAGTTTGGCTGTGGCATCTTTGCCAGCAGAAAGTCCTAAATAAAGCAGTTCTACACTGACAAACTCATCGTTAAATTCTTTCAAATAGCTTTGCGCCTTTTGAAAAGCAGCATTAAGGTCGTTACTAAGATATTCGGTGTTGGCTGCCCCTGCTACCCGTGGATAGGCGTTGGTGATGACTTCAAGCTTTGTATTGAGCATTTGAAGTGAAACTCCCAGTTTTTTAGCCAAAAACTGAGAAGTATTGGGGTCTTCTTCCAAGATTGCTTTTAGAATGTGGCCCGTTTCTACTATTTGCTGCTGGTTGCTTTGCGCTATTTGTACAGCTCGCTGTACAATCTCCTGCGCTTTGATGGTGTATTGATTGAAATTCATTTTGTTTTCGCTGATTTTAGGTGATTATGTCTGTAGTAGGCAGGTTTTATAGATTTAAAGTGATAAAAATACGCCACAGACACATTCAATGCTTTAATGATTTTAAATAGTAGCAATACCTATGCCTATCTAAAAAAACGGAAATTTTGGCATATTTCTATTAATTTTGTTGTTTAGAAATAGACAAAATGGCGTTGTTTTTATAGTTTTGGCGATATGTCCACTCCCATTTTTATTCAAAATCAAAAATCCTTTGAAGGTGTAGCTGAAGCGCTTGGTAAAGTTGATGCTTTTGCGATTGATACTGAGTTTGATAATAACCATTATGCATATGGCTTTACACTTTGTTTGATTCAGATTGCCACAGCTGACACGTGTTATTTGATTGATCCATTCGAGGTAAAAGATTTAAGCAGACTATGGCTTATTTTGGAAAACTCAGCCATAGAAAAAGTGCTGCACGACTGTGGAGAAGATATGCGCCTTTTTTACTTACATGGTTGTTCCCCCAAAAATATTTTTGATACAAGCATCGCTACCAAACTATTAGGTTTTGAAAAAATCGGCCTTGGGAGTGTTTTGAGTGAAGTGCTGGAAATAGAATTTAGCAAACAAAAACAACAAAGCAACTGGCTCAAACGTCCGCTAACGTCCCAGCAATTGGAGTACGCAGCCAACGATGTGAGGCACTTGTTGGCGTTACGGGATACCCTTACTTTAGAATTAAGAAGCAAGAATCGTTGGGAATGGTTTATGCAGAGCATGGCGTTTTTGGAGCATAAAAACTTTGCTCCCAAGGCCAAAGATTCTTTCTTGACTACCAAAGATTTAAAATTGTTTAATCCTTTTGAGCAATATGTATTAAACGAGCTTTACCGATTCAGAGATAGCCAAGCGCAGCGTATTGGGAAGCCTGTTTATCAAGTAATTATTGAAAATATTATACACCAGGCCATCCAAAATGCGGCTATACTTGACGATTGGACAAATTTAAAAGGCATTCATTATAAACTTCAAAATCCAGCAATAGCAGCGCAATTGAAAGGGGTGTTGGAAGAGGCTACCCAAAGAGCCATTGAATTGAATATACCGGTAAAAAAACCAAGACCTACACCTCAGCAATTGAAAGAAATGCAGCTACGTGCCGAGCGATCTAACACCCTTAAAAATGAGATTTTTTTACCTATAAAGCGTTGGTTAGAGGAGAAGTATGGGATTTTACTCACCCCTATTTATTGAGCAACGAAACCATTAGCCTTCTGATTTCTGGAGAAGCGACCTTATCTGATGGTTGTCCTTTATTTCAACAAAATATCATCAAAGAAGCGGCCGCGGCAATAGGTGCAGATATTTCCGATTTCATCTGAAACTTCCCTATAATTAATGCTAAATCCATCCCATTTTCCTCATAAATCATTTCAAGTCGTATCTTTACAGAAATTTTCAGTTGATTATGAATTTATTTAACGTTTATCCGATTTATGACATCGAACCCGTGCAAGCACAAGGGGCTTGGTTATGGGACAACAAAGGCGAGAAATACCTCGACCTTTACGGAGGTCATGCCGTCATTTCTGTGGGGCATTGCCATCCATATTACGTCGAAAAAATGACGGAGCAACTGCGACGTATCAATTTTTACTCCAACTCTGTCAGGATACCGTTACAAGAAGAACTCGCTGAAAAGCTCGGCAACCTCTCTGGCTACCCCGATTATAGCTTATTTTTGTGCAATTCAGGGGCTGAAGCTAACGAAAATGCCCTCAAATTGGCTTCATTTTATAATGGAGGCCACAAAGTGGTTGCTTTTACCAAAGCTTTTCATGGCCGTACGGCAGGGGCAGTGGCTATGACAGACAACCCCTCTATTGTTGCCCCAGTTAATTATAATCAGCATGTTACTTTTTTGCCATTCAATGATGCCGAGGCTGTCCGTCAACATGATATGACCAATGTATGTGCTGTAATTGTGGAGGGTATCCAAGGCGTTGGAGGCATTCAGGTAGCTTCTGAGGACTTTCTAAAGGCTATTCGTGAAAAATGCGATGAAACTAATACTGTATTTATTTTGGATAGTGTGCAGTGTGGCTATGGTCGTTCGGGTACGTTTTTTTCTAACCAACATTACCTCAACCTTCATGCCGATTTATACACTACGGCCAAAGGTATGGGAAATGGTTTCCCGATTGGTGGCGTCTTGATTTCACCCAAGTTTCAAGCCAAGTATGGCATGTTGGGCACTACCTTTGGGGGTAATCACTTGGCTTGTGCCGCAGCTATCGCGGTGCTTGACATTATGAACCAAGAAAGCCTAATGGCAAATGCTACTGAAATAGGTGATTATTTGATCAAAGGTATTGCCGAAATAGGAGGCTATAAAGAGCTTCGTGGCCGTGGGCTAATGATTGGAATAGAGTATGATTTTCCCGTAGAGGAATTAAGGAACAAACTCCTATTTGACTACCATCTATTTACGGGTGTGGCTGGTAAAAATACGATTAGATTGCTACCCTCATTGGCACTCAAAAAAGACGAGGCAGAACTATTCTTGGAAGCTTTGAGCAAAGAAATAAAGGTATTTGCTTAATAAATAGTAGTCGTTGTACTGATTATATAACGACTACTTGCTTAGTAACCTATCCTCAATAAGTGTCTTCACTTCTTGAGTTTCTAAGTTTTCTCGATAAACGATTTCTACATTTTTGCGGATATAAGATACGCCAACACTAGCAAGATGTGTGTGCAATAAAAATACAGGAAAATTGGCAATTGGGAAAAAAGGCAATCCTGATGCTTTATATATGGTTATAGTTTTGCAAAAATACAGCAAAGGTGCTCCGGAAATGAATCTAAAGTCAAGGCATATTGAGCTTCGTTTGCCAAAAAGGCCAATTCTTGGATAGAGAAGCATTGAGAAGCATCTATTAGGTTTTGAGTAAATGCTCCTTTTGTCAAATTATTGATACGGTCTATAATTCGACTTGATAGGGCTGTCTGGCCGCAAAAAATGACCGAATAGGTTGATTTTATCAGTATATTTTTAACTATCTCTCTCCAAAAATCAATGCTCATTTGACGGTGTTCTTCGCCCGTTTCTGGAAAAATAAGAATGTAAGGCTTCCTCAAGTTTGATGATAACTTGGCTTGTAGTATTTCCCAAGAAACAGATGGGTTGAGATGAAAGTAGGGTACAACATCCCCTAAATTGACCTCAATGCCTATTTCTTTCAGTAGCGCAGAATAGGTTTCAAAATGATGAAACTGGCCATGGGAGGGAATAGCTAACTCTACATCTAATAATCCACCCAAACCTCGGCGGTTGAACCCAACGGCTTTGTTGACATTGATAAAAGGGAGGATAAGATGAGATACGCCATACGAAGTACGGACATCTAAATAATAATCATATTGTTGGTTTTGTAGGCCATTGAGCGCAAGCCTAAAAGTATAGTAGTGTTGTTTGATTTTTTGCCACTGGGTAATTTTACTTCTATTACTTAGATAATGATCAATATAATAAACCTGATGGATGTGGGGATTATATTCATGAACGGCCTTGCACCAAGTGGGTGAAATAAGGTCTATAACGGCATTCGGATATTTTTGAAAGATAATAGGAAACAGGTAAGACACGGTAAGCGCATCGCCCAAATGCCCCATAGAAGCAATGAGTATTTTAGGATTCAGACTAATCTGACTGCGCTGCCTTTTTTTGTAAATCCATTTGGCATAGATATCTACAAAAAAATCAATTATCTTTAAAGGCACTGTTTCGCGAGGAGTGCCGCTGTAGTTTCTCTTCATTTTTTAGAATTTGTATCCAAATTTTTCAAAATGAGCCTTCCAAAATTCTAATTCGTGAATGTCCCAAGCATGACAACCAAAAGGTAACTGGTTTCCATTTAAGATGTATGCTTTAGAAGGAAAGTCCTCCACAGAAAATCGAAGTGCGTCTCGCCAAGGAGGTAAATGTACTTGCCTTAAATAACGATTCATTTCGATACAAAAGAAAATGTCTTCATTGAAAAAAGAACCTTTTGCTGCTAAGTATTCTTCAATCTTAGCGCGATTGTTATTTACGATATCCAACATCTTTTGAATTTTTCGCAAAGAAAATCCACCATTGCCCACACTCATCTTTAAAATAACATCTAAGGGTTGATTTTGCCTCTTTTTATCTTTTAAATTAAACCAAATAGCTATTTGTTTTTTGATTTTGAAAATCACAAAATCAAAACAAGAAGAAAAGTCGCGCTCTATTCGCCAAGGAGCACCTATATAATCGTATCCTTTAGCGCACCATTCTTGTAGCTCATCTTTGAAAACAAAAGCATCCAATTGATAAATAAGCATGTATTTATAGCCTAAAAAACGCTCGTAAAACTCCTTAGAAAGCATAAGGCGATTGTAGGTTTGAACACTTTTGAAATAACTATCATCGAAAGTTTCTACCTCTAAATGAGGATGCTTTTCTAATAATGTTGTTATATCTAAAGAAAGAGGTTTAATAATCTTAATAGGGTAACGGTGTAAGATACGCAAGCATTGAGAAAAAGAGATTTGTTCGTATAAAGTAAAACTCAATTTATATATAGGAACAATGATAACAACGGGCTTCATACCACCTATTGGGGTTGGTGTCAAAATTTGGGGTAACAAAAGTAAGCCAAAGGTAAAACAAAAATAATATCTAAAATAAAATTTTACCGATACACGCTTCAGCCTCTTCCAAATCCTCACTATAATCCTCTAATCCTTATCCTCTAAATCTTTATCCAAAAAAATGCCTATTTGAAGCGATATTAGCTTCTTTAGGTGTTTTAGTAAAAAATTGTATATTTTTTATACGCACCTCTATTCTTAAAGAGAATTTATCGCTAATTTTGCGGCAAATTTAAGAATCACTATAAACACAATAACATAATATGGTAGCTGTAAGACCAGATGAGGTTTCGGCGATACTTCGGGAGCAGTTGGCGGGAGCCAAAACCGAAGCCCAACTCGAAGAAGTAGGTACGGTGCTGCAAATAGGTGACGGGGTAGCTCGTATCTATGGCCTAACCAAAGTACAAGCAGGAGAGCTGATTGTATTTGAAAATGGACTCAAAGCGCTGGCGCTCAACCTCGAAGAAGATAACGTCGGAGCTGTATTGCTTGGCGAGTCAACCGAAATTAAAGAAGGAGATACCGCAAAACGGACAGGGGAAATTGCCTCTGTAAAAGTAGGTGAAGGCATTGTGGGACGTGTAGTAAACACACTGGCCGAACCAATCGATGGTATGGGACCCATTCAAGGCGAAACCTTTGAAATGCCTCTTGAGCGCAAAGCCCCTGGGGTAATTTATCGCCAGCCTGTAACCGAACCGCTTCAAACAGGTATCAAAGCAATTGATGCCATGATTCCCATTGGGCGTGGTCAGCGTGAGCTGGTCATTGGAGACCGCCAAACGGGAAAAACGGCTGTTTGTATTGATACCATCATCAATCAAAAAGAGTTTTACGACAAAGGAGAACCCGTATTTTGTATCTATGTAGCTTGTGGGCAAAAAGCATCTACTGTAAAACAAGTAGAAGCTACCCTCCGTAAGTATGGTGCTATGGACTACACCGTTATTGTTTCTGCTGCGGCTTCTGATCCCTCTCCTATGCAATTCTTTGCGCCGTTTACAGGAGCTGCGATTGGTGAATATTTCAGAGATACAGGTCGCCCAGCATTGGTGGTTTATGATGATTTATCTAAGCAAGCTGTAGCTTATCGCGAAGTGTCGCTACTCCTTCGTCGTCCTCCAGGTCGTGAAGCTTATCCTGGCGACGTGTTTTATTTGCACAGCCGCTTGCTGGAGCGTGCGGCCAAAATAAATGCTTCTGACGAAATCGCTAAAAATATGAACGACCTACCAGCTTCGTTGAAAGACAAAGTAAAAGGTGGAGGTTCTCTAACCGCTTTGCCTATCATTGAAACCCAAGCGGGCGACGTTTCGGCTTATATTCCTACCAATGTAATTTCTATCACAGACGGACAAATATTCTTGGAATCAAACCTTTTCAATGCGGGTATTCGCCCAGCCATCAACGTAGGTATTTCGGTATCGCGCGTGGGAGGTAATGCCCAGATCAAGTCCATGAAAAAAGTGGCCGGTACACTCAAGCTCGACCAAGCACAGTTCCGTGAATTAGAGGCTTTCGCTAAGTTTGGTTCGGACCTTGATGCAGCTACTAAATTGACAATCGATCGTGGTCGTCGTAACCAAGAAATCTTGAAACAAGGGCAATTTTCGCCTGTAAGTGTAGGTGAGCAAGTAGCTATTATCTATGCTTCTATCAATGGTGTTTTAGACAAGGTAAATGTAGCCAAGGTGAAAGAGTATGAAGTAGAGCTTATTAGTTTGCTCAAAGCTGTTCATCCAGAAGTTATCCCTGCCTTAGCAGCGGGCAAACTTGACGATGCTACTACCGATATTATCAAGAAAGTTGGCCGCGAGTTGGCTACCAAATATGC
The DNA here is from genome assembly GCA_041392315.1 of Spirosomataceae bacterium. Taxonomy (GTDB): domain Bacteria; phylum Bacteroidota; class Bacteroidia; order Cytophagales; family Spirosomataceae; genus Runella. Next base: position 413,935 of record JAWKMH010000001.1, read on the forward strand.
TTAATTGGCTATTGTAGCCTTCTTATCAATGTCACGCATCAAAGAAATCGTCAAGGCTACGCCTCTTATCGGAGACGTAGCCCGATTTATTGGAAAGTATCGCACACGGGTGCCAGCAGGGCATTTTTACAGCCCTATAGTATCCGCAGACGAGGTGCGCAGACGCGAAGCTCAAATATATCCAACTCCTCTTCGAACATTACCTGGGATAGATCTTAGAGAGGAAGAGCAGGTGGCTTTGATGAAAACGTTTGCTACATCGTACTTCAAAAGTGTGCCGTTTACAGATGAGCCGCAGGTAGGATTTCGGTATTATTTTGTTAATAAGTATTTCATTCATGCAGACGCTACTACGCTTCATTGCATGATGAGACATTTTCAGCCCAAACAGATTATTGAGGCTGGTTCGGGGTTTTCATCAGCAGTAATGTTGGATACTAACGAGCATTTTCTCAATCAAAGCGTCAAATTTACGTTTATCGAGCCTTATCCAGAGCGGTTGTACTCATTACTGACCCCTTCAGATAGGCAACATACAACGATTTTTGAGCAAACTTTGCAAGAGATTCCTGTTTCGTATTTTGAACAGTTAGAAGAAAACGATATTTTGTTCATTGACTCTACACACGTTTCTAAAACGGGTAGCGATGTCAATTACTTTTTGTTTGAAATATTCCCACGTCTGAAACCAGGGGTGATTGTTCATGTCCATGATGTATTTTATCCATTTGAGTACCCCAAAGCGTGGGTTATTGATGGAAATGGTCGTTTTGGTTGGAATGAAGCCTATATTTTACGGGCGTTTTTGATGTACCAAGACAGGTACCAGATTTTGTTCCATAACGATTTTCTACAGACTTTTCATGCCGATTGGTTGGCTCAAAATATGTCAGTATATGCTACGCGAGGGCGTGGGTCAAGTATTTGGTTACGAAAAGTAAAATAATATTAAACGATTAATAAATTATGGCTTCACTGAAAGAAGTTCGCAATAGAATCTCATCGGTCAATTCGACTCAACAAATTACAAAGGCCATGAAGATGGTGGCTGCCGCTAAACTTCGCCGGGCTCAAGATGCTATCATTCAAATGCGACCCTATGCTAAGAAATTGAGCGAAATGCTCGCTACGGTATCAGCAGGAGCAGAAACAGCCGCAGATAGCCCCTTCAAAAAAGTGCGTACTGTCGAGAAAATATTGGTTGTAACAGTTACTTCCGATCGTGGGCTCTGCGGTGCTTTCAATACCAACGTTATTAAGGCTGCCACAGCGCTTATCCAAGAAAAATACCCTACACAAGTAGCAAAAGGAAATGTTGAGTTTTTAGCTTTGGGTAAAAAAGGTGGAGAAGCCTTTTTGCGGAGAGGCTTTAAGGTCAACACCTCCTACATGGATGTGTACTCGCGGCTGAGTTTTGGGGTAGTGAAAGAAGCAGCAGAGCATATTATGGCAGATTTCCAAGCGGGCAAATATGATGCGGTAGAAGTGATTTTTAATGAATTTAAAAACGTAGCTACGCAGATTATTCGTGCCGATCAATTCTTGCCCATAGTGGCAGATGAAGAAGCCCTGCAGAAGATGCCAGCGACTGCCACCAACTATACTTTTGAACCGTCCGAAGAGCAAATTGTACAAGATTTGATTCCTAAAACACTCAAAATTCAACTATATCGGGCGGTGTTAGAATCTAATGCTTCCGAGCACGGCGCACGTATGACGGCTATGGACAAGGCTACAGATAATGCCCAAGAATTATTAAAAGCGTTGCGTTTAGAATACAACCGATCACGCCAAGCAGCTATTACCAAAGAAATATTGGAAATTGTAGGTGGTGCAGAAGCTCTTTCCCAAGGGTAAAACGCTGCATACTACTTAAAAAAAACGACCTCTTTGAATTTAAAGAGGTCGTTTTTGTAGATAGATAAAAAGTTTGAATTGGTAATTCAAAAAATTACTTGTATTACATACTGCCAAAAAGCCGATAAAATCCTTTAATTTTGCGGCTTACAAAAATTTAGTCACTCTGCGAAAGCAAATAATATGGCACTATTTGATTTTTTAACAAGCGAAATTGCAATAGATTTAGGAACAGCCAATACACTGATTATCCATAAAGACAAAATAGTAGTGGATGAACCTTCTATCATTGCGATGGATAAGAATAGCGGAAAGGTGCTGGCTATTGGTCACAAGGCAATGCAAATGCACGAAAAGACCAATGAGAACATCAAAACAATTCGACCTCTAAAAGATGGTGTTATTGCTGATTTTACAGCGGCAGAATTGATGATTAGAGGAATGATTAAAATGATTGAAACAAATAGTCGCTTTTTTACGCCCTCTCATCGCATGGTGATATGTATTCCTTCGGGTATTACAGAAGTAGAAAAGCGCGCTGTTAAGGATTCGGCAGAACATGCAGGAGCGAAAGAGGTTTATATGGTACATGAACCTATTGCTGCTTCTATCGGTATAGGAATAGATATTACACAACCTAATGGAACTATGATTGTGGACATAGGTGGCGGTACTACAGAAATTGCTGTCATAGCCTTATCAGGTATTGTATGTGAACAATCTATTCGTATTGCTGGAGATGTATTTACCAAAGATATTGTAGATTATATGCGTCGTGAGCATAATTTGCTCATTGGAGAAAGATCTGCTGAGCAAATAAAAATAGAAGTAGGCTCTGCTTTACCTGAATTGGATAACCCTCCTGCCGACTTTGAGATACGTGGTCGTGACTTAATGACAGGTATCCCGAAAGAAATCAAAGTAACTTACAGCGAAATTGCTTACGCCTTAGATAAATCTATTTCTAAGATTGAAGAAGCTGTGATGAAAGCACTGGAAATCTCCCCCCCAGAACTTTCTGCTGATATTTATACCAATGGAATTCACCTTACAGGGGGTGGAGCTCTCTTACATGGCCTAGATAAGCGACTTGCTACCAAAACTAAACTACCTATCCATGTAGCCGACGATCCACTCAAAGCAGTAGTAAAAGGTACTGGCGAGATTCTCAAAAATTTAGAATTATACAAATCGGTACTGATTCAGTGAGGCGTGTGAAGTACGGAGTGGCAAACGCAGAATACAATATGTATAAATGAAAATAAAGCGGGAAAAAACCGACTGTAAACTGCAAACCGTAAACTAAAAAAATGCTTCAGCTCTTTGAGTTTGTTACACGTAACCGAAATTTTATCCTCTTTGTGTTATTAGAGGTGCTTGGGTTTTGGTTGCTTGTAAATAATAATAACTATTGGAGTGTTGAGTACTTCAATACAGCAAACACACTTAATGCCAAATCATTAGAGATTTCCAATTCAATAAAAGAATACACTAATCTTCGAATCGTCAATGCTTCTTTAGCTGATGAAAATAGAAGATTAAATGAAGCCCTTACTACGCTACAACAGCAAAAACCTAATAATGCTCCTACTGGTTACCAAGCGGACTCTATTTTTGCAAATCGCTTTAAGTATGTTACAATCGCAAAAGTAATAGACAATAGTACACACAAGGCTGAAAATTATATAACGATAGATAAAGGCACTACAGATGGGGTAAAAGAAGGAATGGGAGTTGTTTCTTCCACGGGCGTTGTGGGAAAAGTGAAAATTTGTAATGAACACTTCTCTGTCATTACCTCTATTTTACATGTTCAGTTTATGGTTTCTACCAAACTGCTAAGAAGTGGAGAAATTGGGACAGCTAAATGGGAAAATAGTATTAACCCTTCTATTATTCAGCTAAAAGACGTGTCGCGATATAAAAATGTAATGAAAGGTGATACAGCAGTGACATCAGATCAAAATGCGGTATTTCCGCCTGGTATTGCTGTTGGACGTGTCAAAAACTTTAAAGTGGCTTCAGACCAAGCATTTTTTGACATAGATCTCGAACTCGCCACCGACTTCTCAAAGATTTCTTATGTATATTTAGTGGAAAATAAACTACAAAGCCAGCAACAGTTACTTCAAGAAAGTCTTATTAATAAACGTAAATGAACCCAAACGACATCACCCGTAGTGTTTTGAAATGGTTGATTTATGTGCTACTTCATATTTTTGTAGCACGTCATTTGGTTTTATTTAATTATGCTTTCTGTTTTTTTTATATAGGTGCTATTCTCTTCTTGCCTGTTGAGGTCAATCTTACCACTTTATTATTCATAGGTTTTTTTACAGGAGTAGCTATAGATTCTTTTGATAATACCTTAGGTTTACATGTAGTAGTTACCGTTTTGATAGCTTACTTGAGGCCGATAATCATTCAGTACCAATTAGGTCAAAAACTAACAGAAGGGCGGATACAAATTTCAATAAGAGAGCTTGGTCTAGCTGGTTTTTTTTCCTACACTATCTTATTAATTTCTATTCATCATACGGTATTATTTTTAGTGGAGGCAGGTAGCTTCGCTCTGCTTCCATACACAGCTCTTAAAATTATATGTAGCATAGCATTTACTACAGTGGCGCTGTTATTGGCTCAACTCCTTTCTCGTTAATACAAATAGAAGGCTGTCATTTTGTCCCAAAAAATACCCAACGCAACCATTGGAATAATTTTTGACGTATTATAACAAATAACCGACTCATAAGAGCTTTTCCTTGATTCACGACCTCAAAACAACTAAATAAAGCATATTATCCTCTATTTAGTGAAATAACGTACCGAGCAGGGTTGGTGGTTAGTTAAAATTTGTAAATTTACGGCAGCCATGTCAGTCACTATGTCAGAAGAAATCGAAGAACTCCCTTTAGCCGACTCCGATGCGTCGTATAACGACATCGAGAGAACAGAGATATTCAACCGCGAGTTTATGCCTCATATAAACTCTATGTACAACTTTGCCTTCCGGCTCACAATGGATGAAGATGATGCCAATGATCTTGTCCAAGATACCTATTTGAAAGCTTTTCGTTTTATTTCTTCTTTCGAACAGGGAACTAACGCCAAAGCATGGTTGTTCAGAATCTTGAAAAACAGTTTTATCAACGATTATCGCAAGCGTAGTAAAGAGCCTTCTAAGGTAGATTATCAAGAAGTAGAAACCACCTACAACTCGGAAGATGCAGCAGAAGTAGATCGTACCACTGACTTGCGTGTTGAATCTGTTCAAGACATGATTGGTGATGAAGTAGCCAATGCGCTTAATTCACTGCCAATAGATTTTCGTACTGTAATCATCCTTTGTGATATAGAGGGTTTTACTTACGAAGAAATGGCTAAGATTCTGGATATTCCAATTGGTACTGTTCGCTCTCGCTTACATCGTGCTCGGAATCTCCTTAAAGATAAACTCAGAACATATGCCTCTTCGATGGGATATGACACAGGTGATAGTCTTTAGTCATTGAAAATCAAAAGTTTTGACCATGATTCTTCCTAATTGAAAAAAGGGATTAGTCGTAATGAACTTTTTTTTTTCTAAAATCCTTTTCATAACAAATAGCATAAAACAGAAAGATTCAAAGAATAAATTGAACCTTTACAATAGTATTGGATATGAGTTCGTCGGTGGAAACAATCGAAAGTACAAAGGAGAAAAAAGAATACTGTAAGCATCACGCAGAGTGTTTGAAGAAAATTCAAGCGGTTTTGGATGGTGAGGCAACAGAAGTAGAGAAGGCTCATTTTAGAGATAATATGGATCATTGCCTCCACTGTATCAAAATGTACCACCTCGAGAAATGTGTCAAAGAATCGCTCCAAGCCAAAGTGGATAAGCGTATTTGTCCAGATAATCTGATAGCAACTATTAAGGCTAAGTTGAACTTGAAATTTTGAAGTATTGGAAGGTAAACTCATCATCTTCTCGGCTCCTTCTGGCTCTGGCAAAACCACCATTGTAAGGTATTTGCTTGCTAAATATAATAACTTGGGTTTTTCTATCTCTGCTTGCACACGCGACCGTCGTGGTCGAAATGAAGTACATGGCAAAGATTACTACTTTTTAACTCCCGACGAGTTTAAGCAAAAAATTGATAATGCTGAATTTGTGGAATGGGAAGAGGTTTATCCTGGAGGATATTATGGTACGCTCAAATCCGAGATAGAACGTCTTTGGGCAGAGGGCAAACACGTTCTATTTGATGTGGACGTAAAAGGAGGGCTCAAATTAAAAGAATACTTCAAAGAACGTGCTCTGGCTATTTTTGTAAAAGCCCCAAGCGAAGAAAGTATTAAAGAGCGCTTACTGTCTCGTGGCACTGAAACAGAGGATACACTCTCTAAACGACTCTTTAAAGTAAAATTTGAGATGTCATTCCAAAATCGTTTTGATGTAATTTTGGTAAATGACAACCTACAGACTGCTTTAGAAGAAGCTGAAAATTTGGTGGAAAATTTCACAAAACAGTGATTTAAGCTACACCAAATTTAAGCCTACTACCAATCCCCACATCATTAAGAAACTAATTACTAGGGATGTATTGACTAAGACTCCGGCAATTCGAGAATCATAATTGAGCTCATCGGCAAAAGGCAAAATAGTCATACCGATGGGCAGCACTACACAAACAATAAGTACATTGCGATATAGCGACGGCGTGGGTATGAAGGCATAAAGTAAAAAGATGCCAATAATCCCACATGAATACCGAATGGCGAGCACTTTTATGACTGCCCATACCTGACTACGTGCCAGATCGAAACTCATATAAATCCCCATCAATAGTAGCACGAGGGGTTTGTTGGCTTTAGCAAGAATATCTAAAAAATCGTAGGCCACTAAAGGTAGTTCTACTTTTAAAGCATTGATAGTAAGTCCTATAACCATACCATGCAATGGCGGTAGTTGCATTATTTTCTTCAGTACCTTTTTTATTCTTACCTTTTCTTCACCTTTTACTGCAAAATAACTTCCTACCGAATAGACCAAGCCAAAGGTAATAATGGTATTGCCGATGTCAAACATAGCCACATATACCAGTCCTTCTCGCCCCCAAATGCCCTCAATAATTGGAAAGGCAAATAAGCCAACATTCAACCCACCACATGCCATTGTCAATACACCCCGTACAGGATTAGGGTATTTAGCAAACCAAACCCAACCTATGAGGGTCATCGTGACCCCCAGCGCGATACAAATGAGGGGAATTAAAAATAAGGTGGGTTCAAATTTTATTCGAAGTGTACTGACAATCATTAAGGCAGGAAAGGTGGTGTGCATCAAAAACTTGGAAATAGATTTACCATCATTCTCTGTTACGAAATCAAATTTTTTGATCAGGAACCCCATTGCAGCGATGCCCAAAGTAATTAAAAATACACTATTGGTTTGATCCATGGATAAGCAAGAAGAAATAAGCCAGATGTCATTTGGATACAAAGGTAATAAAGACATAAAGCGTAACTTAAAAAAGTATAATTTTATCTTATTTTGAGAAGTTATTTTTTTGTTAAAAAATCTCAAATACTTACAATCTATTTTTTGTTAAGTACAATTTGGCAACGTTTCCGATAACGTTTGCATAAAAATATCATTTAAAAACTTTGGCATACTCAACAAATGAAAGTAAACTTAGTCCCTCGCTCTATAAAAGGGTAATAGATATTTATATATGTGTTTAACTAAAAAATACAATTTTGGAACAGCCAATACATCTTGCTTTTGAAAAAACTTTGGTGGCTGATGATGAGCTTCCTTGGGAAATTGTTGATGAAAAAATTCGGCGAAAAATTATGTCATACACCAATGAGCTTATGCTGGTAAAGGTCGCTTTTTTGCAGGGGGGTATAGGCACAGCCCATCATCACCCTCACCTACAAATGAGTTATGTAGCAAGTGGCCTTTTTGAAATAACTATTGGGGAAGAGTGCAAAACTTTAAAAGCAGGAGATGTTTATTTTGTACCTTCCGATGTAGTTCATGGCGCAGTCTGCTTAGAAGACGGCTTATTGATAGACGTATTTAATCCCATGCGCCAAGATTTTGTACAACCTCTCACCCTTTCAAGATGAAACCTTTTCTTTTTTATACGCTCTCCTTATTAGGAAGTTATAGTGGTTTTGCTCAAAAAATCCCTTATTCTGAGCAGATGGCAAGGTCGTTTATGGCTTGGCACAAAGATTCTATTGCCGTAAAGGAAGGCAAACCAGCCGCTTGGGACTATGAACAAGGGCTTATGCTTAAAGCCCTCGAAAAGGTATGGCATCGTACGGGCGAGGGTCAATATTTTGAATATATCCGTAAAGACATAGACCGCTATGTAGAAAAAGAGGGGGACATTCGTACGTATAAATATGATGACTTCAACTTAGACAATATACCCACAGGCCGCGCCTTACTGATGCTGGCGCAGCAATCTCAGCCCAACAAAGAAAAATACCGCAAAGCTGCCGATTTGTTGTGGAAACAAATTGAAAACCAACCTAAAACAAAAGAGGGCGGCTATTGGCATAAAAAACGCTATCCCTATCAAATGTGGTTAGATGGGTTGTTTATGGCCGAGCCGTTTTCGGCAGAGTATAGCCTACTGTTTAATCATAATGAACATTTCAATGACATAGCCAAACAGTTTGCGTTGATTGAAAAATATGCTGTGGACACAAAAACAGGTTTGGTTTATCATGGCTACGACGAAAGTAAAGAACAGAAATGGGCAGATCCTAAAACGGGTCTTTCACCGCATTTTTGGAGTAGAGCTATTGGTTGGTATGCCAGGGCCTTAGTAGATGTACTGTATTACTTTCCCCAAAATCACCCTGAGAGAGCCTCTCTAATTAAATATCTTCAACGACTCGCTCCTGCCTTGGTCAAATACCAAGACACAAAGTCGGGGGTTTGGTATCAAATGACATCTCAGGGTGCACGTAAAGGCAATTACTTAGAGGCATCGGCTTCCTGTATGTTTGTCTATACTTTGGCCAAGGGAGTGCGTATGGGCTATTTGTCGCCTACTTATTTGGTGGCTGCCCAAAAGGGTTATGCAGGTATTTTGAAAAATTTTGTAGAACAAGAACCTGACGGGACGCTCTCTCTCAATAAAACGGTGAGTGTAGGTGGCCTCGGCGGTACTCCTTACCGCGACGGGAGCTACGAGTATTATTTGAGCGAACCCATTAAAAAGAATGACTTAAAAGGAGTCGGTCCTTTTATTTTTGCCAGTATAGAAATGGAAATAGCTGCCGAAAATACTTTAGGACGAGGCAAAACGGTGGCTGTTGATTATTTTTTCAATCGTGAATTTAGAAAAGACCTCAATGGCCAAGAAGAGCAGTTTCATTATACTTGGGAAGATAAACTTCACTCGGGGTTTTGGCTTTGGGGGAAAATATTCAATGAATTAGGAGCAAACACTACAGCAATTAAAACCGCTCCTACTGCCCAATTACTAAAAAATATAGAAGTGTATATCATTGTAGATCCAGATACCAAGAAAGAAACAGCGAATCCTAATTTTATTCAGGATAGAGATATTAAGCAAATCAGTGATTGGGTAAAAGCTGGCGGAACACTTGTATTGATGGCCAATGATACCGCCAATTGTGAGCACTACCATTTCAATCTGTTAGCTAAGGAGTTTGGCATACAGTTTTTGCCTAAAAATGTAAATATGGTACAAGGTACGCAATGGGAGCAAGGACGTATAGATATTCCTCAAGGAAATACCATTTTCAAAAATACCAAAGCCGTTTATATCAAAGAATTGGCTCCGCTCAGCTTAAAGCTCCTGCCATGCCAGTATTGAAACATAATGGCGATGTCATTATTAACTACGGTAAGAATAGGTAAAGGGAGGGTATTTGCTGTGGGAGATCCTTGGCTATATAATGAATATACCGACGGGCGACGCATACCCAATACTTACGAAAATTTCTCAGCGGCTAAAGAGTTAGCCAAATGGCTCTTGAATCAATGAGGGTAAAATATGCTTAAATCAATCTTTATCAAAATATATCTTTCTACTTTTTCAATCGTAGAAGACCATCAATCAATTCTATGAAAGCGTTTCTCGATCAAGATTTTTTATTACAAAACAATACGGCTCGTACTCTATATCACGAATTTGCAAAGCAGATGCCGATTATTGATTACCATAATCATTTGCCGCCTGACCAAATCGTTTCAAACAAAACATTTGAAAACTTAACTCAAATTTGGTTGTATGGAGATCACTACAAATGGCGTGGTATGCGTACCAATGGGGTGGATGAAAGCTACTGCACGGGTAACAAGAGCGATTATGAAAAGTTTGAAAAATGGGCTGAAACCGTACCCTATACCCTACGCAATCCTTTGTATCATTGGACTCATTTAGAATTACAACGATATTTTGATGTGTACGATGTTTTGAATCCTAAAACTGCCCGTAAGATTTATGATGAGTGTTCTGAAAAATTGCGAACTTCTGAGTACTCAGTGCAAAATCTGCTCCGAAAAATGAACGTAGAAGTGGTATGCACCACTGATGACCCACTGGACTCGTTGGAATATCATCAACAGCTAAAAAGCGATAATTCATTTGAAATCCAGATGCGTCCAGCATTTCGTCCAGATAAATTCATTTTGATTGGCAATGTAAATTTTACTACTTATGTCCAAAAACTGGCGGCTTTAGTAGATTTTGAAATCCAAGGATTTGATGATTTGACCAAAGCCCTTCGTACTCGTGCCGACTTTTTTGCAACCATGGGCTGCCGGCTCTCCGATCATGGTTTAGAGCAACTGTATGCGGCCGATTTCACCTTAGAAGAAGCCGATAAGATTTTGAAAAAAGCATTGGCAGGCCAGAGCATAACGACAAACGATACGTTGGTGTATCAATCAGCTATTTTGCATTTTTTAGGTACTATGTATCACGAGCTGGGTTGGACACAGCAGTTTCATATCGGAGCCTTACGCAATAATAACCCCCGTGCACTACGTTTGTTGGGTCCTGATACAGGTTGGGATTCTATCGGCGACTGGTCACAAGCGCAGGCGCTATCAAAATTTTTGGGGCGTTTGGACGAACACAACCAATTGGCTCAGACCATTATTTACAATCTTAATCCTGCTGACAATGAAGTGATTGCTACAATGATTGGCAACTTCAATGACGGCTCAGTAGCAGGGAAAATACAATTTGGCTCGGGTTGGTGGTTTTTAGACCAAAAAGATGGAATGGAAAGACAAATGAATACCTTATCAAATATGGGGCTATTGAGCCGTTTTGTAGGGATGCTGACTGATTCCCGTTCTTTCCTTTCTTTTCCGCGTCATGAGTATTTCCGTAGAATTTTGTGTAATCTTTATGGCAACGATATTGAAAATGGTGAAATTCCTAACGACATAGCATGGGTAGGGCAAACCATTCAAAATATATGTTATACCAATGCTAAGCAGTATTTTGGGTTTTGAGATAACTAAGGGAAAATAAAAAATTCAAAGGACTACATTTAGAATAAGGAAGGATAGAAATATGGTTTGTTGTTTTGGAGAGTTGTTATTACGATTTTCACCACAACTTAACGGCGGCTGGATTGAACAAGCCCAGATGCCTGTTTTCGTGGGTGGTGCAGAGCTAAATGTCGCGAATGCGCTGGCCAATTGGGGTGTGCCAGTAAGATATAGTACCGTCTTGCCCGAAAATCAATTATCTACAGAAATCTATGAAGCGATCCAACAAAAAGAGATAGATGCATCAGGAATTCGACATTTTGGTTCTCGTATCGGTATTTATTATTTGCCACAAGGGGCCGATTTGAAAAATGCAGGCGTTATTTATGATCGCGCTTTTTCCTCTTTTTCTGAACTAACCCCTGCAAAAATCTGTTGGGAAACCATTTTGGAGGGCTGCTCATGGTTTCATTTTAGTGCTATTAGCCCTGCGCTCAATCAAAACGTGGCCGATGCTTGCAAAGAAGCCTTAGAAGTAGCGGTAAGTAAAGGTATTACAATATCCGTAGATTTGAACTATCGCGCCAAACTATGGCAATATGGTAAAAAGCCTGTTGAAATAATGCCCGATTTGGCGCAGTATTGCGATGTGATTATGGGTAACATTTGGGCTGCCAATTGGTTATTAGATATTCCACTTGACAAGCAAATAGAACAAAATCCAAGCAAAGAAAAATACTTAATCCATAGCCAATTTACTGCCCAAAACATTCAAAAAGTATTCCCTAAATGCAAAGTAGTGGCCAACACCTTCCGATTTGATGCTTTTGAACAGGGAATTGAATATTATACAACGCTTTATAAAGACGACCATCAATACGTTTCGCCTGAATTTACGACAGCCAAAGTGGTAGATAAGGTAGGAAGTGGGGACTGCTTTATGGGAGGCCTTATTTATGGACTATACCAACAACATTCGGCCCAAGAAGTTATTGACTTTGCTGCGGCGGCAGCTTTTGGCAAATTACAAGAGTATGGCGATGCCACACAGCAAACCGTCGAAGATGTGAAAAGTATATTAAACACTACAAAACAATCAATTTTTCTGTAAAATGGCCTTTGAACCCCAAAAAGTATATGAAATCTTGGCCAGAGCGCCTATTGTTCCAGTTTTTTATAATGCCGATGCTACGCTTACCTGCCAAATCATCAAAGCCTGTTATGAAGGAGGTATCAGGGCGTTTGAGTTTACCAATCGTGGTGAGAAAGCCACAGAAGTTTTTGAAGTATTAAGAGAATACATCAGTACAAATTACCCTGATATGGCTTTAGGTATTGGGACAATCTTTCATGCCGAGCAAGCAAAGGTATTTATAGAAGCTGGGGCCGACTTTTTGGTTCAACCCGTTACTTCTGCTGATGTGGCTGACGTTTGCCAAACGTAACGTGGCATGGATGCCAGGTGCAATGACTATTTCGGAGGTTTATAATGCCAGTTCATTGGGAGCCGAAATGGTAAAGATTTTTCCTGGCAACATTGTTGGCTCAGGCTTTGTAAAAGCCCTAAAAGGGCCTATGCCACAGGTGAAAGTGATGGTAACAGGAGGTGTAGAGCCCACGCCAGAAAGCCTCAAGGAATGGTTTGGAGCGGGTGTGAGTGCCGTAGGTATTGGCTCACAACTATTTCCCAAAGCAGTAGTAGAGGCAGGAGATTTTGAGGAAATAACCAAAACAATAAATACCCTAATTAATTATTATCAAACCCATATAACTACTTAGATGAATTGCTTGAAATACAAGACCCTCTAATGAGTTATGATAAACCCTCTTTTTAAATGGAAAAAATTGGTAAGTATCGCTGGACTATTTGCGGTCTAGTTTTCTTTGCTACCACCGTCAACTATCTTGATAGACAGGTAATTAGTTTGTTAAAATCTTCCTTAGAAAAAGAATTTAGCTGGACAGAAACCGACTATGGTAATATTGTTATCGCCTTTCAATTATCATATGCACTCGGTCTGCTATTTGCAGGGAAATTTATTGATAAAATAGGGACAAAATTGGGTTATGCCTGGGCTACTTTCCTATGGAGTTTGGCGGCTATTGGCCATGCTTTAGCCAATAGCACTTTTGGTTTTGGGGTGGCACGCGCCTTTTTAGGAGTTACTGAAGCAGGGAATTTTCCTTCGGCTATCAAGGCTACGGCAGAATGGTTTCCCAAAAAAGAACGAGCATTGGCTACTGGTATTTTCAACTCAGGTACCAATATTGGAGCCATCGTTGCACCCCTCACTGTGCCACTTATCGCCGAAGTCTGGGGTTGGAGGTGGGCTTTTATCATTACGGGTGCCATTGGTTTCATTTGGTTGGTGTTGTGGTTAATGTATTATGAAATTCCTTCCAAACACAAAAAATTGAGCAAGGCTGAGTTTGATTACATCCATTCCGACGAACCAGAAGAGGTAGTAAAAGAAAAAGAAGAATCGGTTTCGTGGATTACTTTACTCTCTTTCAAACAGACCTGGGCTTTTGCCATCGGCAAGTTTCTGACAGACCCTGTGTGGTGGTTTTATTTGTTTTGGACACCCGCTTTCTTAAAAGCCGAATACAACATGACAGGTACGCAAGTGGCTATTCCGATTGCGGTGCTTTATACCATTGCTACTTTTGGTAGTATCTATGGAGGTTACTTACCCCTTCGGTTTGTGAATCTGGGTCGTTCGGTGTTTGACTCTCGCCGCCTTTCGATGCTTATCTACGCTTTTTGTGCGCTTCCAGTCATTTTTGCCCAATACTTAGGTAGTTTTGATATGTGGTTGGCGATTCTGATTATTGGTATTGCCGCTTCGGGACACCAAGCTTGGAGTGCCAATATCTTTACATTTGTGAGCGATATGTTTCCTAAAAAAGCCGTGGGGTCGGTTGTGGGCATTGGAGGCATGGCAGGGGCTATAGGAGGTGTATTAGTGGCCAAAATTGGTACTACTCTGTTTGATTATTACAAAGAATTGGGCCATATTCAGACGGGCTATTATATTATGTTTTTCTTTTGTGGTGGGGCTTACTTATTGGCATGGCTCATCATGCGCGTTTTAGTACCTAAAATGCAGCCCATCAAATTGTAAATATCACTACTCATATTATTTGTTAACCTGTGTATTCCCTTTGCTAAAAATGAAAAAACGACTGATTGTTTTATTTCTTTTTTCTATCGTTAATGGGTCTTTCGCCCAATCGAAAGACGAAAGCGCTGTTGTCAAAGCCGTAGAAACACTGCGTAAAGCGATGATTGATGCCGACAAAATAACCTTGGAAAATAGCGTAGCCGATGATTTGAGCTACGGACATTCCAACAACAAAATTGAAGATAAGGCAGAATTTGTACGAGCAATTGTCAGCGGCGAGTCAGATTTTGTAACCATTGATTTAACAGACCAAACCATCAAGATAGTGGGTAATAATGCCATCGTACGCCACAAACTCATGGGCACAACCAACAACAATGGCCAGGCAGGCACGGCCAAACTATCAGTGTTGTTGGTTTGGCAAAAACAAAAAGGTCAGTGGAAGCTATTGGCGCGGCAAGCTGTGAAAATCTAAGAAGTTTTTTGCCCCATAATTTTCAACCCTTTGACTGTTGTTGAAGGGTTATTTTTGTTTTTTAGACTCCTTATGACATGATTCACAAAAAGAAAAAGTACTTTTTGTAAGGCGACTGGGTTGAAAAAACTATTTTTGCCTTGAAAATCAATGTTTCAACCAACCCACTTACTTTTGATGAAAACAATTGACGCTTACCATTTTGAGGGAAAACGAGCACTTGTCCGCGTGGACTTTAATGTGCCACTCAATGAAAAATTTGAAATCACCGACGATACCCGTATCCAAGCTACGCTCCCTACCATTCGTAAAATCTTAGCCGACGGTGGGTCTTGTATTTTAATGTCGCATTTGGGTCGGCCCAAGGATGGCCCTACCGAAAAATATTCACTCAAACACTTAGTAAATCCGCTTTCTGTTATCTTGGGAGTGCCTGTCAAATTTGCAGATGATTGTATCGGTGTTTCGGCCCTTGAGCAGGCGGATGCTCTGCAACCTGGCGAAATATTGCTTTTAGAAAATCTCCGATTTTACAAAGAAGAGGAGAAGGGCGACGTAGCCTTCGCTGAAAAACTGGCCCAATTGGGCGATGTTTGGGTGAATGATGCTTGGTACAGCCCATCGTGCCCATGCCTCTACGGCAGTGATTGGTCAGTTTTTCGACGACCGTATCTGCGGTTATGTTATGCAAGCCGAGTTAGATAATGCCCAACGTGTGTTAGAACATGCCGAACGTCCTTTTACGGCCATTATGGGGGGGGCAAAAATTTCTGATAAGATACTGATTATCGAACGTCTTTTAGACAAAGTAGATAACCTCATCATTGGCGGGGGTATGACCTATACATTTACCAAAGCTCTTGGCGGTAAAATAGGTAAGTCACTTTTGGAAGCCGATAAGCAAGACTTAGCCCTCGAAATTCTTGAAAAAGCTAAAGCCAAAGGTGTAAATATTGTTATGCCCTTGGACAATGTTTGTGCCGATGCGTTTTCCAACGATGCCAACCGCCAAATAGCCTCTACTGGTGAAATTCCCGATGGATGGGAGGGCTTGGATATTGGCCCAGAGAGCATTAAACTATTTAAAGAAATCGTAGGTGCTTCCAAGACTATTCTTTGGAATGGTCCCATGGGGGTTTTTGAATTCCCTAACTTTGCGATTGGCACTGATGCCATTGCCGAGGCAGTAGTGAAAGCAACAGAAGACAATGGGGCTTTCTCGCTCATTGGTGGCGGCGATTCGGCATCCGCCATCAACAACGCAGGCTATGGCGATCGTGTGAGTTACGTTTCCACAGGTGGTGGAGCCTTGCTCGAATACATGGAAGGAAAAATACTACCAGGTGTAGCGGCTTTGGCCTAAAAGTACATTCGTGCAACTTTTCGAGCTGAGGCTAGACTTCTGTTCGGAAAGTTGCGATTTTATCCTTCATATTTTTCCACTATCTGGAGTATATCTTCTTCTTTGGAGAGTTTGAGTTTTTCGGTTTTAATAAATTGTTCGATTTCGGCTTTCTTACTCCCAAAGGCTTCAAGCAACGATTTCTTGTCTTTGGTAAGCCGGGTCATTGTGCCATCTTTCAAGAGATACAATACACTTTCTTTGAGAAAACGCTTGGTTTCGGTGGCAGAATTATAGAGCTTTTCCGACTGGATTCTCACCATCGTTCTTTTCAGTAGTTTTACACGGCCATCGTACAAAACTTGGTAAAAAGTACGCTCGGTCAATGACTCTGAGGCAGGAAAGCCATTTCTAAATAAACCCTCGTTGGTGACAAATTCAGAAATTTCTCCCCCAAACCGATAAGGCTTTTGATTTTCTTCATATTCTACCTCGTCTTTATAAACATCGTAGCGCATTTTGGCAATCTCATAGACCTTGCCATTGTGTTTGGCTTTCACCGTTCCTCGTCCCCACGTATCGTTAAGATAAGGAGAACCCTCTATTTCTGTGTAATTATTTTCAAAAATTGGGCGACCATTGAGGTCTTGAATATACATACCTTGAGATTGAACGGCCAAGGCATATAAAATCAATCCGAGTAAGAGTAATGACTTTTTCATGATGAATTGTACTTTTGTTGACAAAAAAACGGAACTCCCTTGCAACTCAAAGATCACCTGTACCAAGTTATTGAAAGTTTGCCGAGCTTTTTGCCAGAAATATGGCTTGGAGGTTGTTTTTTATTCCTTGTTTTTGTTGAATTACTTTTAAAGAGCAGTCATTTAAAAAATCATACTGTTTCCATTTTACGCGGCCTAACTTTTCTCATGGGCTTAGTGATGCTGATACTACTACTGTTACAATGGAACGACCCAAATGGTTATTTATTTCATCATTTGATGTACCTTGATCACAAGGCTCTTTTTTTTAAAATACTTATTTTGCTGATATTCTTGGCTGTTTTGATCCATGTCCAAATTAACAATGTTCCATTGCCAGTTGAGTTTTATAGTATTTTGGTTACTGTGGTGCTGGGGCTGTGTTTGATGACAATGGCTGTCAATGGACTGAGTATTTATTTGTCTGTAGAACTGGTCTCGGTGGGTTCCTATCTGGTGGCAAGTTTAGGGAATTCTAAAAAATCGGGGGAAAGTGGCCTTAAATATTTGTTATTTGGTGCTTTGAGCTCGGCAATTATGCTTTACGGGCTCTCTTTCCTATATGGAATGACAGGTACACTTGATTTAACAAGCGAGGTCTTTGCTATACATTTAGCAGAAAATCATTCAACCATCGTACTCATCGTTGGCTTATTTACATTGGCAGGAGTATTGTTCAAACTTTCATTAGTTCCCTTCCATATCTGGACACCTGACGTTTATGAAGGAGTACCCACTCCAGTGGTTGCATTTTTATCTACTGCCCCCAAAGCAGCAGCATTGTTGGTTTTCATGCGACTATTGAGTGTTTTATCGACTGACTTTCAGAGTTTGCTTGCCATCATTGCTTTGGTCAGTATTTTAATAGGAAACCTTTCGGCGCTTTGGCAGACCGATCTTAAACGCCTTTTAGCTTATTCGGGCATTGCTCAAGCGGGGTTTATATTGGTAGGTTTGGTTGCATTCAATAAAATGGGATTTGAGGGTGCTACTTTCTATATGGTTATTTATATTACGATGAATCTCGCTGCTTTTCTACTGGTGGATTTAATAGGGCAAGGAGATACAGACTTTGATGCTTTGGCTGGGAAAGGAGCAAAACTCCCTTTTTTAAGTATTTGTTTTACTATTGTAGTAATAGCTTTAGTGGGATTACCTCCTACGGCGGGCTTTATGGCCAAACTATTCGTTTTTTCATCTCTTTGGTCATCTTATCAAGCAGAAGGTAATCATCTATTGCTTGTACTTTTGGTGGTGGGGCTACTAAACGCAGTTGTATCTTTGTTTTACTATTTGAAGATTCCTTTTTATTTATTTTTTAGAACAGAGAAGCAAACTATTTTTCATAAAACGCCATTTTTAGGTCGAATAGTCGTTTGTATTACTACGATACTCCTCATTGTCTTATTCATAAAAGCAGACTGGCTTATGGATTGGATAAAGCTTTTGTGATTTTTTTTACTTTCTAAGTACAACCGATGATACAGTCCTTTATATTTGCCCGATTTTTTTTAACTCATTGATTACTAAATTGAAAGAATTTACTTCCACTGGAGAAAATTCCTGCTTTTATCGACTCAGATGATGTCATTAATATTAATAAAAACATAGTTCATGGAAAGCACTAATGGACACAATCACTTAGATAAGGTAACTGCTGCTGGTCTGATGGTAGCGATGGGAATTGTTTATGGTGATATTGGTACATCGCCTTTGTATGTGATGCAGGCCATTATCGGTGATTCAGTCATTAATGAAGAAGTGGTATTAGGGGCGCTTTCCTGTGTGTTTTGGACATTGAGTTTACAGACTACCATTAAGTACGTGGTTTTAATTTTACGAGCGGATAACCGTGGAGAAGGAGGGACACTTTCTCTTTTTGCTCAGGTAAGAAGGCATGCAAAATGGCTCACTATACCTACTATGATTGGAGGAGCAGCACTACTGGCCGATGGGATTATTTGCCCACCTATTTCAGTGTCTTCTGCTATTGAAGGACTTGAGATTTTATATCCTAATATTCAAACAGTTCCTATCGTATTAACTATTCTAACAGGGCTATTTTTGATACAAGTTTTTGGTACCAAGGTAGTGGGAGGGGCTTTTGGCCCTATCATGCTAATTTGGTTTTGTACTCTCGGCATTTTAGGGGGCGGGTATGTAGTACAAAATCCATTGGTTATCAAAGCTATAAATCCGTACTATGCTTATAAATTACTATTTGAGCATCCAGAGGGTTTTTGGCTATTAGGAGCGGTGTTTTTATGTACAACAGGAGCAGAAGCCCTCTATTCTGATCTTGGCCACTGCGGGCGGGGTAATATTCGTATCAGTTGGATTTTTGTTAAGTCGTGTTTATTGCTCAATTATTTTGGGCAGGCAGCGTGGCTCATGGCACACAATGGGCAGCAACTCAAAGGTCGCAAGCCCTTCTTTGAACTAATGCCTGATTGGTTCTTATTGCCAGGTATCGCCATTGCTACCTTGGCAGCGATTATTGCGAGTCAAGCATTGATTACAGGCTCATTTACTTTGGTTAGTGAGGCTATTCGCTTAAATTTTTGGCCAAAAATCAGATTAAAATATCCCTCCAATCAAAAAGGCCAACTCTATGTACCAAGTGTCAATTTACTGCTTTTTGTAGGATGCGTTGCAGTGGTTTTATATTTTCAACGCTCTTCCAATATGGAAGCCGCTTATGGATTGGCCATTACATTGACGATGTTAGTAGATACTTTGCTTATGTCTTACTACCTCTATACGCATCGTTATAATATGTGGTTTGTCATCTTGTTTTTGGTAGTCTATTTCGCCATCGAAGGGTCATTCATGGGGGCAAATTTGATTAAATTTTCACATGGAGGCTGGGTTTCTATTCTTATTTGTGTAATTGTGGCGGGCGTGATGTTTGTTTGGCTCAAGTCATCGCAAATTAAAAGCCGCCTGACAGAATATGTAAAACTTAGTAAATATATTGACCCTATCAAAGAATTAAGCCGCGATATAAGTGTCCCCAAATATGCCACTCATCTTGTGTTTATGTCTAATGCTTCTCGCACCAGCGAGGTAGAAACTAAGGTCATCTACTCTATTTTTGAAAAACGGCCTAAGAGAGCCGATATTTATTGGTTTGTGCACGTGGATACTACCGACGAACCTTATACAATGCAGTATAAAGTAGATGTAATTGAACCTGACGATTTGATCAAAGTGACCTTTAAATTAGGCTTTAGGATAGAGCAACGTATCAATCTATATCTTAAACGTGTCATAGAAGACATGGTAAAAAACAAAGAGGTGGACATCACGAGTCGTTATGAGTCGTTGAATCGCCATCAAGTGATTGGAGATTTTCGCTTTGTTGTTTTGGAAAAATTTCTCTCTTTTGAAAACGAATTACCTTTTTTTGAACAGGCCATCATGAAAACCTATTTTTTTATTAAAGGCTTTACTACCAGTGAAGATAAATGGTTTGGTTTGGATAGTAGTGCCGTTAAAATAGAAAAAGTCCCGCTTATTATCAGACCCGCTGAAGTAGTCAATCTAAGTAGGGTATATTCTTAAACGTTTATGAATCAAGAAGGACATGCTAAGCATATCAACAAAGTAACAGTAGGGGGGATTGCTGGTAGCTTTGGGGATTATTTATGGCGATATCGGCACGTCGCCTTTGTATGTGATGGAAGCTGTTATTAAAGAAACTAAACATAATATATAGACCTAAAGTAGTTTTGGGGGCTTTGTCTTGTGTTTTTTGGACACTTACCCTACAAACCACTCTCAAATACGTTGTTTTAATTTTACGTGCTGATAACCGTGGAGAAGGAGGTATATTTGCACTCTACGCGTTGGTAAGGCGACATGCCAAGTGGCTAACTATCCCTGCCATGATGGGAGGGGCCACGCTCTTGGCCGATGGAATCATCACACCACCCATTTCAATTTCATCGGCAGTAGAGGGGTTATCCGCTATTTATCCTGACATTGAAACTGTCCCCATTGTCATTGCTATCCTGACATTGTTATTTTTGATTCAGGTATTTGGCACGAGTACGGTGGGCAGTGCTTTTGGCCCTATTATGTCGCTATGGTTTGGTATGTTGGCTACGTTTGGAGTGATATGGATAGCCAAAGACATAACCATCCTTCGTGCCATAAACCCTATATATGCCTATCAACTTTTGGCAACGTACCCACATGGTTTTTGGCTATTGGGAGCAGTGTTTTTATGCACAACGGGTGCCGAAGCATTGTATTCAGACTTAGGTCATTGTGGCCGCGACAACATCAGAGTCAGTTGGGTTTTTGTAAAGATTTGCTTGATACTCCAGTACTTTGGGCAAGGCAGCTGGCTCATAGCACACGCGGGCGAAGCACTCAATGGGCGTAAACCGATTTATGAACTAATGCCAGACTGGTTTTTATTGATTGGCATCTTCATTGCCACTTCGGCAGCGATTATTGCCAGCCAAGCCCTGATTACAGGATCTTTTACCTTAATTAGCGAAGCCATTCGACTCAATTTTTGGCCTAAAGTACAGATTCGTTACCCCAGTCTTCAAAAAGGGCAGATTTATGTTCCCAGTGTCAATTGGTTACTTTATTTAGGTTGTGTTGGTGTGGTGCTTTATTTCCGTGAGTCAGGCAAAATGGAAGCAGCATATGGGTTGGCTATCACGATGACTATGCTCATGACGACGCTATTGATGTCTTATTACCTGTATGCCAAACGATATGCCCCATGGGGAATTATGCTTTTCTTGTTGGTTTATCTGGCACTTGAGGGCAGTTTCCTGATAGCAAATTTGGCCAAATTTACACATGGAGGATGGGTATCTTTGCTCATTAGTGGCGTGATTCTGTCGGTGATGTTTATTTGGTATAAATCGTTTTATATCAAACAGAGGTTGACGGAATATGTCAGGTTGGAAAAATACATAGACGACCTCAAAGCATTGAGTAGAGATTTGACTATTCCCAAATATGCCACTCATTTGGTTTTTATGTCTAATGCCTCGCGTATGACTGAAATAGAATCAAAAATCATCTATTCTATTTTTGAAAAACGACCCAAAAGAGCCGACATTTATTGGTTTGTGCATGTTGAAATCACGGATGAACCCTACACCATGGAATACAAAGCCAATGTATTGGAATACGACGATGTGGTCAAGGTAAATTTTTATCTGGGTTTTCGTGTGGAGCAAAAAATAAATCTATATCTAAGAAAAGTCATAGAGGAAATGGTCAGAAATAAAGAAATAGATGTAACAAGCCGCTATGAGTCACTCAATAAACTAAATCGGATTGGAGATTTTAGATTTGTAGTGTTGGAAAAATACTTGTCTTTAGAAAATGAGTTATCTTTGTTTGATAGAATAATCATGAAATCTTACTTTTTTGTAAAACAGTTTATTCCTGCAGAAGACAAATGGTTTGGATTAGAGGGGCAAACGCAAGTAAAAATAGAAAAAGTCCCTCTTATCATCCAACCTATTGAAAGCGTACAGATGAGAAGAAGATATAATTAATTAATAACTCAAAATTAGCTTAGTGAAAATTCTAATAACTGGTGGTGCTGGATTTGTTGGTTCGTCCTTGGCCATTGCCCTAAAAACCAATTATCCCGACTACGAGATCTTTTGTTTAGATAATCTTAAACGTAAGGGGTCAGAGCTCAATGTAGCACGTTTGGGCCAAGCAGGTATCCACTTTGTACATGGCGACATTCGCAACAAAGAAGATTTTGATACCCTACCTGCCGTCAATGCCGTCATTGAAGCCTCTGCCGAGCCATCCGTTTTGGCAGGGCTCGACGGCACACCCGACTATCTCATCAATACCAACTTGTTTGGCACTGTCAATTGCCTCAATTATGCACTGAAACATAAAGCCGACTTCATTTTTCTTTCAACAAGCCGCGTTTATCCTATCAAGACCATCGAAACGTTGCATTTTGTTGAAACTGAAACCCGTTTTTCACTCACTGACGACCAGCCCGTCAAAGGGGTTTCTTCCAAAGGTATTGCCGAAGATTTTCCCCTCGACGGTGCGCGCTCTTTATATGGAACAACTAAATTAGCTTCCGAACTGATTATCCAAGAGTACAATGAGTTTTATGGCCTACGAACAGTCATCAATCGTTGTGGGGTGATTACAGGCCCGTGGCAAATGGGGAAGGTGGATCAGGGTGTGATGGTGCTTTGGATTGCCAAGCACTATTGGGAGCAGCAGTTGGGCTATTTTGGCTATGGTGGTACAGGTAAACAAACGCGTGATATGCTGCATGTAGCTGATTTATACAATTTAATTGATTGGCAATTGCACAACTTAGATAAAATCAACGGAGAAATACTCAATGCCGGGGGGGGCATGGAAAGCAGTACATCACTACAAGAATTAACCCGCATTTGCCAAGAAGTAACAGGCAAAACAATCCCTATCAAACAAGTCCCAGAAACACGTACTGCCGACATTCGTATGTATATCACAGACAATGCAAAAGTAACACGACTGACGGGTTGGAAACCAAAAATTGGTGTCCGACAAATAGTAGAAGACATCGCTGAATGGCTTGATACTAATAACAAAGCACTCGAATCAATTTTAAAATAAGAACTATCACCTACTGATTATGCATATTCAAGTTCGGCACACAACCAATCCTACAGACTTCAAAAGTTATGATACTCATCGGATTCGGGAAGAATTTTTGATGGAGAAAATATTTGTTCCTGATCAATTTCACTTCGTTTATACACACTATGATAGGATGATTGTAGGAGGTATTAAACCAGTGGGGCAGTTACATAAACTGCCTACTTACGAAGAGCTGAAAGCTGATTATTTTCTTGAACGAAGAGAGTTAGGTATTCTCAACATTGGAGGAGATGGTTTTGTGATGGTAGGAGAAGAACTCTACACACTTCAAAAAAGAGACTGCTTATATGTTGGCAAAGGGCATAAGTCAGTATCCTTTAAAAGCTTAGATGCAGAGTTCCCAGCCAAGTTTATCTTAGTTTCTACGCCTGCTCATCGGGATGTCCCGACCGCGCTGATGAAAGCTGCTGATGCTACCCCAGTAGATATGGGCTCGCCCGAAACGGCCAATACGCGCACCATTTATAAATATATTCATGCCGATGGCCTTGAGAGCTGTCAGTTGGTAATGGGCATGACTGCTATGAAGTACAGTAGCGTCTGGAACACCATGCCACCACATGTACACGACCGTCGTTCAGAGATTTATGTATATTTTGACATTGACGACGATCAACGAATTTTCCATTTCATGGGTGAGCCAAGCGAGACGCGCCATTTGGTAGTAGCCAACGAGCAAGCCATTATTTCTCCTCCTTGGTCTATCCATTCTGGAGCAGGTACAACGAGTTATTCGTTTTTGTGGGCAATGGCTGGAGAAAATTATACCTTTACAGACATGGATATGCTGGCAATGAGTGAATTGAAATAAATTTCTAAAAAAAATACTTTTATCCTTGATTATCTCAAAATAAATACACAGTTTGGAGTCACAATCGTTAGAGGTGAAAAAACAATTTGAAAGATAGCGGCTTGATTTTGTAGGCCACTATTTATCCGTTCTAAAATCACAAATACGGTTGAAAATAATTGTTAAACTTTAAACTGTGCGTAATTATGAGACTGCAGATTCACGCAATTCACTTCGATGCAGACCCCAAGCTGCCCGAATTTATCCAAAAAAAATTAGAAAAACTTGAAACGTTCTATGATCGAATAACCAGCGGGGAGGTGTTTCTCCGATTAGACAAAAGTGAAAAAAGTAAAATCAAAGATAAAATTGTCGAAGTAAAAATAAATGTTCCTAATGGCGAGTTGTTTGTGAAAGAAAAAGGGAAAACTTTCGAAGAAGCAACCGATGTAGCCTTAGAAGCACTCAAAATACAGGTTAAAAAATTCAAGTCGAAAAGACAAGAGTTAAAAAACGAAACCATTAAAAATGTCCAGAATAGTATTGAGGTAAAGGAAGAAGTAGAAGTGGACGAAATGTAATAGTAAAATTAAAAACGAAGCGGCGAACTGGGAAGACACTCTTACTGGCTCGCCGCTTTTTATATAACACAATATTATAAATTGGAATAATATTCATCAACCTAACTTTACACGAATGAAAAAGCTATCCTTATTTTTTGCTCTTTTTGTATTCTTTATGATGAGCCTACAAGCCCAAATACAAAAAGCACCCAACCGCACAGAGGGAGATGGTCCTCACAAAAGACTCATCATCAGGGGGGTAACCATTATCAATAGCACAGGCTCGCCACCGATTGGTCCGATGGATATTTTGGTAGAAAACAATCGGATTGCTCAAATTCGCCAAGCTGGTTATCCAGGGATGCCCAGCGACCCCAAAAGTGGCATAAAGGCCAACATTGGTGATAAGGAACTTGACTGCAAAGGAATGTATCTTATGCCTGGTTTTGTGGATATGCATGGTCACATAGGCGGTGTGCAGCAAGGAGCGAATGCAGAATATGTATTTAAACTTTGGATGGCGCACGGTGTTACTACCGTTCGCGATCCATCTTGTGGCAACGGCTTAGACTGGGTGCTCGATCAAAAAGATAAAAGTGCCAAAAACCTGATTACAGCCCCTCGTATTAAAGCTTATACGGTGTTTGGGCAGGGTGCGAAAGATTTTATTACTACCCCCGAACAAGCTCGCGAATGGGTGCGCCAAAATGCCCAAAAAGGAGGCGATGGTATTAAGTTTTTTGGAGCCGAGCCAGAGGTCTTTACAGCGGCTTTACAAGAAAATAAAAAACTGGGCTTGGGTTCGGCGTGTCATCATGCCCAAACCGAAGTGGGTCGAATGAACGTGTTGGCAACAGCCAAAGCTGGGCTTACCAGCATGGAACATTGGTACGGATTGCCAGAAGCCCTTTTTGATGATAAAACACTCCAAAATTATCCTGCTGATTATAATTACAATAATGAGCAAAATCGCTTTGAAGAAGCTGGAAAACTTTGGAAGCAAGCGGCAAAACCAGGCTCAGAGCGATGGAATTATGTCATGGATGAACTCCTAAAATTGGATTTTACACTCGACCCCACTTTTAATATTTACGAGGCTAATCGCGAGTTGATGCTTGCCCGTCGTGCCGAATGGCATGATGAATACACTTTGCCATCTCTCTGGCGATTTTATGGCCCCAGTCGTATTTCTCATGGCTCTTATTGGCACAACTGGGGAACCGAGCAAGAAGTGGCTTGGAAAGAAAACTACCGCCTTTGGATGGCTTTCATTAACGAATACAAAAATCGTGGTGGGCGTGTAACCACAGGCTCTGATTCAGGCTTTATTTACCAGCTATATGGCTTTGCGTATATTCGTGAGTTGGAACTCTTGCGCGAGGCAGGTTTTCATCCTTTGGAAGTAATTCGAGCAGCTACTATCAAAGGGGCAGAAGCACTGGGTATGGATAAAGAAATAGGTTCAGTAGAGATTGGTAAGTTGGCTGATTTTGTGATTACGGAAGAAAATCCACTCGCTAATTTAAAAGTACTGTATGGAACAGGAGCGATTCGGCTGAATGATAAAAACGAAGTCACACGGGTGGGAGGAGTAAAATACACCATAAAAGATGGGGTAGTGTATGATGCTAAAAAATTGCTTGCCGATGTACGTAAAATCGTTATCGATGCTAAAAGAGAAGAAAATTTTGAAATCACACAGCCAGGAATTCCCCAAAAATCTGGTAAAGTTTCTGGCAGTAATTAATGAAAGTAAATGCCTAACTTTGTAGCAAAAAAGGTTTTTTAGTACACCAACCAGTAATTAATTTATGTTAACCGAGCGTGTCAAAGAGATTTATCAAGAAATAGAACAGTTTACTGTTGCCAACAAAGAACAATTAGAACAATACCGTCAACGATTTGTAGGGCGTAAAGGAGCGGTAGAAGCTCTTTTTGAAAACTTAAAAGACATTGCCAAGGACGAAAGGCGTACCGTAGGGCAAGAATTAAATGCGCTCAAAAACTACGTCAATGACCGATTTCAGGCATTTCAAGCTGATTTTGAAGCCAACGATAATTCTACAAGTTCCCCCAAGATAGATTTGACCCTACCCATTGCTCCCAACCAACTGGGGAGTATTCATCCGCTCACATTGGCGCGTGCCAAAATCATTGAGATTTTTGAACGCATGGGGTTTAGCGTAGCCGACGGTCCCGAAATCGAATCGGATTGGTATAACTTTACAGCACTTAATTTTCCCGAAAATCATCCTGCTCGCGAAATGCAAGATACGTTTTTTGTGGCTAAAAATACCGAAGACTCAACTCAAGATATGCTTTTGCGAACGCACACCTCTAATGTGCAAATTAGGATGATGGAACGCCAAAAGCCGCCCATGCGTGCCATTATGCCTGGGCGTGTTTATCGTAATGAGGCCATTTCGGCAAGGGCACACTGCTTTTTTCACCAAGTAGAAGGGTTATATATTGACAAAAACGTAAGTTTCAAAGATTTGAAGGATACACTCTATCATTTTTCTAAGGAAATGTTTGATAAAGACGTAAAAATTCGCCTGCGTCCTTCCTTTTTTCCATTTACAGAACCCAGTGCCGAAATAGACGTTTGGCTGGGAACAGATACCGAAGAAACCTACCGATTGTCGAAAGGGACGGGTTGGGTAGAGATAGCTGGTAGTGGAATGGTAGATCCTAATGTATTGGCCAATTGTGGTATTGATCCTGAAGAATATACTGGTTTTGCCTTCGGGATGGGGATTGAACGCATTGCCCAACTTCGTTATGGTGTGCGCGATTTGCGCCTTTATTCCGAAAATGATGTACGTTTTTTGCGACAGTTTGAAGGTGTTTGAAGTAAAAATTTTATTTTTTAGGTTATGTTTTGTTACTTCCAATCTTCCTCTTCGTCAAAATGAGCGTACACTCCATTGGAATGAATCAATACACCGACGAACAATTGGTGCGTATGTATGTAGATACACAACGCAACACTTTTTTGAGGAACTCTACGAACGTTACGCCGACAAAGTATATCGTAAATGCCTGTCTTTTGTAAAAGACCAAGCCAAAGCAGAAGACTTTACACACGATATATTCATGAAACTTATTGTACGTATCGGTACTTTTAAAGAAAGTTCTAAATTTTCTACTTGGCTATTTTCCATTACTTATAACTATTGTATGGATCAGTTACGGCTAAGTAAAAAAATGGCTGAAGATGAACTAACAGAAACGGTAGAGCTAGCAGATGAAGCAGAAGATGCCGAAGAGATAGAAATGGATGCTAAACGCTTAAGAAAAGTACTCGAGGAAATTTCGCCCCAAGAACGTACTATTTTATTAATGAAATACCAAGACGATTTTAGCATCAAAGAAATAGCAGATACTTTTGGTCTTACAGAAAGCGCTGTAAAGATGAGACTCAAGAGGACAAAAGAAAAACTGCGAAAACGTTATCTTGAAAGTGTATTATTTTGGATATTTATTATCACGAAACTATCTATTTTACTTAAATGGTGGTTTAAATAGAAAAAATTAAATCAATAAATTCTCATGAACAATGCCTTTTTTGACATTGATCCCGACGATAAAGTACCTGAATCGCTCAAGAAAGCACTGATTTCGGAGATTGATACTATCCGTAATTCAATGGAACTTGTTAGCTTATTCGTAGGCCATTTTTTTAATGCAGCCAGGGTAATGGCTACGCCTTTATCTAATTCTAATCAAGAAAATAATGATTAATCATCATGAAAGAACTCCCCAGTATTACAGATATTATCATTAGTACCCTCACAAAATTAATCAATCAATTTGTGGAGTTTGTGCCCAGATTTATTTTTGCGGGCTTTATTCTATTGATAGGCTATCTGGTAGCTAAAGGGATTGCTATTGTGCTTAAAAAGTTTTGGAGCGTGTTGGGTTTGATAAGATTGGAGATAAATTGAATGAAGTGAGTATCGTAAAACAACTTCAAACAGAAATCAAATTGAGTCAAATAGTATCCAAAGTGTTGTACTATTTTATTATGTTGGGCTTCATTACTGACGCTACTCGTACATTGGGAGTAGGGGCAATTACGAGTTTAGTAGAGAAATTAGTTAATTTTGTTCCACAACTGATAGTAGCTGCTATTATGCTCCAAATAGGCGTACTTGTGTCGGATGCTATCAAAAATGCAGTAGTTTCTATTTGTAAGTCGTTTAATGTCCCCTCGGCCAAATTGATTGGCTCAATTGTTTTTTCCTTTTTCTTGGCTATAACCATCATCAGTGCTTTAGGTCAAGCAGGCATTAATACTGAATTATTAGAGTCCAGCTTTAATCTTCTCATCGGCGGTATCATTCTGGCGTTCTCGGTGGGCTATGGGTTTGCTTCCAAAGATATTTTGGCCAATATTCTCTCATCATTTTATAACAAAAACCGCTATCGGGAAGGTCAAACAGTTCAAATAGATGAAGTAAAAGGTCAAATAATAAGTCTTGATAATACCTCAATTACACTTCAAACAGGGGAAACTAAAACAGTGATTCCATTGCAAGTACTTCAGTCAAAAAGGGTTGAAATATTTGATTAACTCCACCTGTTTTTTATTTAATACCAAAAGATATGAAACAATTATTAACACTTTTTTTATCGTCATTTATCGCTATATCATTATCAGCACAAGAAGCTGTAAAGGATACAAGCTATTGGAAAAAAGCGTCTCAATTCGGGATAAATTTTAATCAAGGATCTTTTAGTAGCAACTGGGCAGGCGGGGGTGTTAATTCCGTAGCATTGGGGGTGATTTATAATGGTAAAGCTGAGTATAAAAAAGCAAAAGATGCTTGGACCAACGATTTTCAGTTTCAATTTGGCTCTCTTTGGACCAAAGCCCAAAACGATTGGCGTAAAAATGCCGATAGGCTATTTTTTGACAGCAAATACGCTCATCAAATCTCCCCTAAATGGAATCTGTATGCTAATTTCAACTTTCTTTCGCAGATTGCCGTAGGTTATAAATTTGCAAAGGCAGCAGATGGCCGTGAAACAGCCACTAAAATATCTAATTTATTTGCACCTGCTTATTTCACACAAGCTATTGGATTTGAATACAAGCCTGTACCTCATTTTAGTTTACAACTCTCCCCACTGTCTATGCGTCAAATTATCGTAGCTGATAAGAACCTTTACAGAACATTCCCCACCAACTATGGTGTAGAAATAGGCAAAACAGTGAAAAATGAATTAGGGCTCTTTCAATTGGTTGCGGATTATAATAAAGACCTGAAAAAGGATGTCAACCTAAAATGGCGTTATCAGGCGTTTGTACCATATGGAAAGAATTTTGGATCAGTTGATAACCGTTTAGACGCACAACTAACGGCTAAATTTGCTAAATACTTTAACTTCAATATTGGTTTTGTTGGAATGTATTTTCAGAGTCAATCTACCCAGATTCAAGTTTCACAAACAATGGGCATAGGCTTTTTATATGCTTGGTAAAAATATAATTTCGTTTTTTCAACCATAAACCCTAATTTATTATGCTTAAAGAGTTCAAAACGTTTATTGCACAAGGCAATGTGCTTGATTTGGCAGTGGGTGTATTAGTGGGAGCGGCTTTTGGAAAAGTGGTGACTGCATTCATGGACGACATTATTAATCCCGTAGTGGGTTTGGCTGTGGGAGGAGTAGATTTGTCTAAATTAAAAACAGTACTCAAAGTGGCTGATCCCGTTACTGGGGCTGCGGAAGTTGCTGTAAATTATGGTAATTTCATTAATGTAATTATCCAGTTTCTGATTACCATGGGTGTGATTTTTATGATTGTCAAAGTTGCCAATAAGGCCAAATTGTCAAGTTCATTGGAAAAAAAGGACTAAAGGACTTGTTACAAACTCTAAAAAAGCCCTAATTGTGATAACGATTAGGGCTTTTTTATATACGTATTTCTACGTGTTTTGTCAAGTGATAGTACGGCTTTATTTAGAGGGGATATATTATAAAGTGCTGATTAATAGATAGTTGTTTGCTTTTGTTGGTTTTGCCCTGTTTTATCAACGGATTTTTTTATATTAAGTTTGTCTTGTCAATTTGTTAGAGGTTTTCAACCATAAAAGACAAACATTATGAACACGCAACCCTTACTCAACCCTTATTATTCTTCTGGTGCACTTTCCGTTATTCCTCCACAGAGCATTCTTATCCCCAGTGGTAGCCGCTACATAGCTATTCCAACAGACCATCTAATGTGCATGGAGGCTTCTGGAAATTACACTTTTATTTATACAATTGAT
This sequence comes from Spirosomataceae bacterium, assembly GCA_041392315.1. Taxonomy (GTDB): domain Bacteria; phylum Bacteroidota; class Bacteroidia; order Cytophagales; family Spirosomataceae; genus Runella. Next base: position 445,267 of record JAWKMH010000001.1, read on the forward strand.
GGAAGGAAATACTTGGTCTCAAAGACTTTGAAGAGTTATGTAGCTTTATTGGAGGGCCTTTCTTTTGTACGGGTTCATAAATCTTGGCTTATCAATCCAAAGTATCTACAAGGTTTTTGCGAGTATGAGCGTTCCCTTCAAATGAAAGGAGGAAAAGAAATCGCCATTTCTCGCCGTCGTGTCCGTGAAGTAACCGAACTCCTCGCGCCACTTGTAAAGAAAGGGTAGTCAAAATAGCTTATTTCCTTCCAATGGCAAAACCTTGAGATTGGAAGGAAATTTTAAAATAAAACAAAACCAGCTGTTAGCTGCCAAAGAGAGACTTTAGTATTGAATTGAGCGTTGTTTTGAAGATTAAGCTGAGAAATATTAGAAAAACCACTTTCATAGCGTAAGTCTATATTAAATGACCGAATATCTAAACCGATACCTGCTTGATAACCAAATGTGGCTTGCTCGATGGTTTTATTGAAATTTTGAGTCGTATAGACTTTGATAGCCTCTCCTAAGTTATTCCCCCCTGATACATTGAGCGATGCCATAGGGCCCGCATTAAGGCGCAATGGCCCTACTTTTAGCCCTACCAATACTGGAATGTCTATTTGACTAAACTTCACATCAACATTTAAAGGAGAACTAGCACCATTTTTTAGAATTTCAAAAGTACCTCCCTTAGATGAAAACAATACTTCAGGTTGGATAAAAACCTTGCGCCCAATGCGAGCATATGCACCTAAAACATAGCCTGTTTTGTTGGAAGAATTATTTCTAAAAAAGTCTTGAACTGAAGCACCGGGTTTTGTAATAGTAAACCCTTCTGTTTGAAGCTGTGAAAAATTGGCTCCACCTCTTATTCCAACAAATACTAATTTTCGATTAAACTGCGCATTGGCTTGTAAAGAAAACAAAACAACTGCTATCAAAAGTACTTTTTTCATGGTTTTAGAGCGTTATAAGATAATAATTTGATGAACTTTGAGAGATTAACGCCATGGGGGGGATACAGATTGTTTAGAGAAATTTCTAAATTTGACGAAGAAACCAATCTTAAGGTAAAAAGTATATCTCCTAAAGTCTCTTAACCATTCATAAAAATCTGTGATTTTAAAGGTTTTAAGCCCTATATTTAGGCTAAAATAGATTGTGTAGTGGCTTAAAATGAAATAGAAACCTTAACAATCATTAACCAATTTAAACCTAATTATAATTGACATGGAAAAAAATCAATCATTAGTAAAACTAAGTGATTTGCCGATTCTTAAACATTTGGATGGTGGTGAAAACAAGCTAAAGGTTCTTCCTGAAAACTTGGCCAACTGGAAAAAAGGGGAAAAATCAATCGCTTGGTTTGTGGGGCTTATTTTAATGGTAGTGGTAGCATATGGATTCCTGACATTTGCAGTTCCAGCCCTTACGTCGTTGCTTTCGGGCATTGTGGCGTTGGCCTCCAAGCTTTTGGAGGCGATGGTTGTTGTTGGAGGGGTATTGATGGCCGCTATATTGTGGCCTCTTATTTTCAAATTATTTCGTCGCATGGTTCGGGGTTTGCACAAATTGCTTATTAAAATCGATCCCTTTGCGGAGTTAGATGATCAGTTGGACAAAATGAAAGATTCTCGTCAGCAATTTGAGAAAGTAAAAGCCGAAATCAATGCCTGTAAAATCCAAATGAAGCAAGAGGCTGTCAAAGCCGAAAAACTGGCTAAAGATGCGAGCCAGAAAGTACTTTATTGCCAAGAAGATGCGAAGTCTTTGAAAGTGAAGTTAGATAAAATGACAGAGAAAGGAGGCGATGCAGCCCGCGAAACAGACGACTATGTGGAGTTGGAAGGGAAACTAAATGCTGCAATCGGCGATGGCAATCGGGCGGTTTCAGAAGCAGAAACCTATCGCCGTCTGGTAGATACCTTTGGTTCTCGTGCTAATGTTTTTGCGAAATTAGATCGCAAGTTGGTAGGCTATGGCCATGCCTTCGATGAGAAACTCAAAGACTTTGCGACAAGTATCAATTTACTAAAAACGGAATCGCGGGCTATGGCTGCCGCTAACAATGCCACTACTCGAGCACGCAAGGTATTAGGTCAAAACCAAGATTGGCAGTTGGATTATGCGTTAGAAGTAATTTCAGGTCAGATAGCGAGCGATATTGCTAATACCCAAGCTAATATCCGCGATTTGGATAATATTGTACGCGATTTCAATCCCAATGACGAACGTGCCTATGCTCGCCTTGAAACTTTTGCCAATCAAATTAAAGGTGGAGAATTTGAAGTCAGTGACCCCAATCGCGTGTCAAATCCTAACTATAAACTCTCGCCTGACCAAAAAAATGCAGGTGGAGGCATTACAGATATTTTTTAATTGATTTTGTCATTCCGACGATAGGAGGAATCTAAACCTTCTGACTAAGATTCCTCCTATATTATCTAGAATGGCAACAAAAGTCTGTGTTTCGCTTTTTCACAAATGACACTGCAACAACTCTTCGACCGTATTGGTGAAAGTCCAGATTGGGTACTATTTTACTTTGGTGTATTGCCGCTGATGGCTTTATTAGCGGGGGTTTTAGGGAAGAATGAAGGGCACTTATCTCCTTGGAAATATTTTTATGCTTTTCTAATCTACTTGGTGTGTGTACCAGGCATATTTGCTGTGGCACTCAATGTTTATTTATTTTTGTTTGAGCGGCGGAGTATTTTCGATTTTAATATTTACACCCAGATTTTACCCTTCTTTTCCATGCTCATCACGCTATGGCTCATTCGTCGTAATGTAATTTCTTTCGATTATATTCCAGGGTTTCAAAAACTAAGTGGCTTAGTGCTGATGATTTTTGCAACCATCGCTCTCATGTGGATTGTGGACAGAACACACATCGTAGTATTTTCCTATCTTCGATTTGAGTATGTATTGGTGATTTTTGGCGTTTTGCTTGCCTTAATGCTATGGGGTTGGCGAAGGTTGTTTGGATAACTTTACAATTCTTCTACTGTTCCTGCTCCCAATTCTTGTAATAAAGTACTCCAATACTGGGTTACGGTGGGGTTATTTTCTTTGGTACTGCTGGTGGGTTCAAAAGGCAAGGCAATTTTTATATCTGCTGCGTTGAGGGCATACTGTTGCATTTGTTTGGCATCAGCTTTTGCCCAGTTTTCGGCTTCAGAGTTGTCTTGAGGGGGGCGATTATGGAAATCACGACGATTGCTGCCTTTCATACTTTCTATCATATCGCTCAAATAATATACTTTGATGGTGGCACCAGTTTCGGCAGCTTTGTTGATAACAGGCAAACTGGCCCAAATATCGGTTTGCCGTTGTGATGCTCCTATATTCTGAATACCCAATTTTGCCATTAATTGACGAAGGAAGACCATACGTTCGCGTTGGAGTGTCAAATCGGCATTGGTTTGGGCAGCTTCGCGATCAGTAGCACTCATTTGACTGATGTCCTCCACTTGCGTGCGGCAAGTGAGCGATAAGGCTCTTGCTTTTTGGGTGTTTTCATGAATAAAATAAACCTCCAATTTGTCGCCTTTTTGGTGAATATTTTGTTCTACCAAATCACTCAAAATTTGTTGATATTTTTGGGCAACGAATGATTTATTCACATTGACACTTTGGGTTTTATCCATGAAATTAAGGTATAAATGCGGGCCTTCTGTGACGGGCTTTTTCTCTTTCAGACGAACATCCCAACAATACACTAAAAGAAGTAAGAAGTAGTAAGGAATACAAAAAAGGCGATTCATGGCTTTTGTGAAAATTTTGGCGGGGAAGATGAATTTGCAAAATAAATACGCAAACCAAAACGGATGAGTGGTTGAAATATTGCAATTTTCATTTAAAAAAGCCCCTAACTTATTCAGTTAGGAGCTTTTATCGTATTATTGAATTGATTTACAGATGAATTACTTCGCCATATGCGGCGGCGGCGGCTTCCATAATAGCCTCCGACATGGTGGGGTGTGGATGGACAGACTTCCACGATTTCATGACCTGTGGTTTCAAGGTTACGCTACTACCACCTCGGCGATCATTTCTGTGAGAACGTTGGTACCAATCATATGGGCACCGAGCCACTCACCATACTTAGCATCAAAGATTACTTTTACAAAGCCTTCGGGTGCGCCCTTTGGCTTTTGCCCGAGGCCGAAAACGGAAACTTACCTACTTTGACTTCATAGCCAGCTTCAATAGCGGCTTTTTTCTGTCTCTTCTAGCGAGGCGATTTCGGGCGTACAATACGTACACCCTGGAATATTGCCGTAGTTGAGCAATTGAACGTGCGGCTGACCCGCTATTTTTTCACAAATGATACCTTCTGCGAGGCTACATGTGCTAGGCTTGGCCTTTGGTTACCAATGGCGTAATAACCCGGCACATTGGTTTGAAGAGTAATCGTCGGTAACGATTTTTCCTCTTTCTAATTTAATGCCTGTTTCTTCTAAGCCAATGTTTTCGATGTTGGCTACTACGCCTGCGGCAGAGAGTACCACATCTGTTTCTATTTTTGATTTCTCCCTGTTGGTGTTTTTGACCGTATCGAAACACCAACTGCACCGCTGGTATCCTTTTCAACACTCGAATTAAGGTGAATTTCAATACCCATTTTTGTATTGCTTCGCCAATTCTTTGAAACATCTTCATCTTCTACGGGTACGACGTTGGACATAAATTCCACAATTGTTACTTTAGTACCCATACTGGCATAGACGTATGCAAACTCAACGCCAATTGCTCCCGAACCAATCACCAGCATAGATTTAGGTTGTGCTTCTAACGACATGGCCCGACGGTATTCAATGACTTTTTTGCCATCAATGGGTACATTGGAGTAGTTGTCGTGCGCGGCGCCTGTGGCTATGATGATACTGTTGGCAGTATATTCTGTGCTTTTTTACCGTCTTTTCCAACCTCCACTTTTTTACCAGGTTTTACACGTCGGGCCTTCTATGATGTCAATTTTATTTTCTTCATCAAAAAATTAACGCCTTTGCTCATACCATTGGCCCACATCGCGGCTACGTTTGATAACCGCCCCAAAATCAGCCTCAGCATTGCTTACGGTGATGCCGTAGTCCTTGGCATGATTGATATACTGAAAAACTTAGGCACTTTTTAATAATGCTTTGGTGGGAGTCTAAACCCAGTTAAGACATATACCGCCGAGATTTTTCTTTTTCGACGATATGGCAGTTTTCAAACCTAACTGTGAAATGTTGGATATGGCGGCTACATAGCCCCTGGCCCGCTTCCTATGATGATTAAATCGTACTGTGAAGCCATTTAATTTTGAGTAGTGAGTGGTGAGAATTAAATCGACAGGGTTTTGAACCTGTCAAGGTCTATAATTGATGGCACAAAAATAGTCCTAAAGTTGGTTTGACAAGTATTAACCTCTTTTGTGCTTATCCCAATGTAGCCCTTGCTCGGCAAAAGGCTGGTTGTAGAGTCGTTTGCCTGTGGCTTTGAAAATGGCATTAGCACAAAGCACCGCCCGTAGGAGGAAAAGCTGGCTCACCCAAGCCTGTAGATATGCCATTACTATTAAAATGGGCTTCTATTTCAAATTTCATTGTAGCGGATGAGGCGGTATTTGTTGAAATTATCTTGCTGAGGTGCTCCGTCTTTGAAGGTAAGATTACCAAACATGGCAGCAATAATACCGTCTACAATAGCCCCAAACGCGGTTTTTGGCACTACCACTCGTTGATAACAATGCCACAATCACCATAATACTTTTTTAAAGTAGGTTTTCCTTTAACCATTGTCATTTTCGGCAATTTGAGCCACATAAGAAGCATGAGAAAAATAGACGCTGAACGCCAGAAACCCCTTTTTTCTTTTTATCCCAACCTGCGCTTTTCAGCTACCAGTTTGATGGCTTCACGAAAACGGGCAGAGGTTCATATGTTTTTCCAACGGGGTTTTTCTCCGCTTTTTCAAGCAACTCCAATCGAAGCTGAATGGGGTCTTTGCCTGTGGCTTGGGCTACTTCATCCAAAAACGCTTGTTCGGCATAAGCCAAGAAGTTGGTGATAGGCGCACGCCAAGGCCCAGTAGTAATAGGCGACTTATAATCTGTGGATTCAATCAATACGTTCTCAATTGCTCCTGCTGGGAAATTATCCTGGCGGGTAGCATTGCCTGCGTTGATGCTTGCTCCATGAAGCATATAGCCCGTCATATTGCCCGCTTTATCAATGGCAGCCTTGAAACGATAACGAACCGCAGGGCGATAAATACCCCCTGTCATATCATCTTCTCGCGACCAAGTTACTTTCACTGGGGCTTTGATAATGCTTGATAGCTCAGCAGCTTCTACGGCATAGTCAGTGTTGAGTCGTCGGCCAAAACCGCCTCCCATGCGCGTGAGTTCAATGGTTACTTTTTCAGGTGCGAGGTTGAGCATTTTGGCTACTTGCCTTTGTGCAGATTCGGGGGTTTGGCTGGGACCCGCCATTTCGATACTATCCCCTTTAAAATGCGCAAAGAAGTTCATGGGCTCCATGGGGCTATGAGGCAAGAAGGGACACTGGTATTCTGCTTCTATTACCTTATGGGCATTTTTGAAAGCGGTATCTACGTCTCCATCTTTGCGTTGTACCGTCGATTTACCTCCGTTGAGCATCTCTTTAAATAAGCGATCATGATCGGAAGAGCTTTCGAGATTCTTTTCTTTTTCCCATTCTATCTTGACGGCTTTGCGTGCTTGCATCACTTCCCAAGTGGTTTTTCCGACAATAGCCACTTTGTTGGAAAAGGAAACTACATCAGTAATACCAGGCATTTTCTTGGCCTCGGTCGCATCAAAAGACTTGAGTTTCAGTCCGAAGGCAGGGGGGCGTTGAATCATCGCTTGCAACATGTCTGGGCGTTTGTAGTCAATACCATACAGCGGTTTGCCTGTGAGGATATCTTTATTATCCACCCCTTTGATAGATTGCCCAATCAAGCTAAAATCTTTCGTGGACTTGAGTTTTACTTCCTTGGGCGGTGTAATTTGTGCAGCAGCCATGACCAACTCTCCATAGCTTAATTTTTTGCCTGAACTATGCTGAACGAAACCTTTGCTGGTACTACATTCTAAGGCGGGTACGCCCCATTGTTTGGCTGCGGCTTCGATGAGCATATAGCGGGCAGTGGCACCTGCTTTGCGGAGTCGCTCCCACGAATGGCGAATCGCCCCGCTCCCACCTGTGAGTTGGCGTTCAAATTTTTTGGTATCTAATGGCGATTGTTCTACCACTACTTTGCTCCAGTCGGCATCCAGTTCTTCCGCTACAATAATCGGGAAAGCAGTTTTGATACCTTGTCCTATTTCTGGATTGGGCGAAAAGATGGTAATAACGCCTGAGGGAGCAATAGAAAGATAGGCGTTGAAGTTAATGGTTTCGGCTGTGGCTTGAGTAAGGACTTGCGGTTGGAAGGCTTCGCTCGAAGCCAACTAAACCCAACACCAAAGCCCCACCAGTCGTGGCGGTTGTTTTGAAGAAATCTCTTCGGGATTGAATAGTGCTCACTATAATATTTTAGATAGGGGCAAGCTGCCCGTAGTTTAAGTGATTTAGGAAATTATTTTTTCATCTTACTGGCAGCCAACTTGACAGCATCATGAATACGATGATAAGTACCACAGCAATAAATGTTGCCGACCATCGCCTCTTCAATATCTTTGTCGGAGGGTTGGCGTTTTTGGCCAACAAAGCAGAGGCAGTCATCATTTGTCCTGCTTGGCAGTAGCCGCACTGTGGCACGTCCACTTCTTCCCAAGCTTGCTGCACCGGATGTGTGCCAGATTCGGATAGCCCTTCTACCGTTGTAATCTTTCACTCTGAAACCGCAGAAATGGGCATGACACAAAGGCGTGTAGCTTCACCATTGATATGTACAGTACAAGCGCCACACTGAGCCATGCCACAACCATATTTGGTACCCAGCAAACCGAGGTGGTCACGAAGAACCCAAAGCAAGGGGGTGTTGGCATCCACCTCAGTTTTGTAGGTTTTGCCATTGATTTTCAGATTATATAATGCCATGTTTGAAAAGGTTTTGTTTTGCTCTATAACATAAAATTGAAGATAAAAGTTAGTGATAGCCAACTTTTTACCCATCAATCTCGACGAAATGCCACTACTTAGTGATAAAAGAGTGTTTGATGGGTATTTTATATTTTCATTTTCAAACAAAGTGTTCGATTTCGAACACTTTGTCCTTTTAAAGAAAAGGTCAATGGTTTGTCATTCAATTACTTATCTGCTGGCATATCTCTTGATTCTTATTAAGATAAAAGGCCAATTTTTTCTCGAAAATGGACAGAGATTTATCAGAAAACGATAAGAAACAAAAATCCCTTCGCCTTTGGCTGTGGGGAGGGGGCATTGGGATTTTGATTTTGAGTGCTATCTGGATGCTTCGCAGCACTTTAAGCAATTCGATTTCAAAGACCGATATCCGAATCGCTACTACCGAAATAGGGGATGTTGAAAATACGCTCACGGCCTCAGGAGAAATCCAACCTGATTTTGAGGCGGTTATTACAAGCCCTATTACGGCAGTGATTCAACAAACGTATCTGGAGGCAGGAGCAGCAGTGAAAGCAGGGGATAAGATTTTAGAATTAGACAAGGAGTTTACTCAGTTGAATCTTGAAAAACTAAAAGATGAACTGGCACTCAAACGCAATGGAATTGTCAAATTAGGATGGGAGTTAGAAAAAAGTTTTTACGACTTAAAAATTAATGACTCTATCAAAGTCTTAAAAATTAACAGTTTACGCGCAGAAGTAGAAAACGCCAAGCGGCTTTTTAAGGCGGGAGGTAGCACCAAAGAAAGCATTGAGCAGGCCGAACAAAATTTACGCATTGCCCAATTAGAAAAAAGGCAACTGGAAAATGATATCTGGATCAAACAGCAAACGATGCAGGCCGATATGCAAGAGTCTAAAATCAGTGCTCAAATCAAAGAAAAAGACCTACAAGAACTTCAGCGAAAACTTCAACAAGCTAACATCATGGCTACTCGTTCGGGGGTTTTGACTTATGTCAACAAAAACATTGGCTCCAAAGTAGGGGAAGGAGAGGTGCTTGCTCGATTGGCCGACTTGGGTGGATTTAAAGTAATGGGTTCTATTTCTGATAATTATGCACCTCAAATTCGTGTAGGTATGTCAGCCATTGTTCGCATTAATGATACTCAACTCCGCGGAACACTCACCAACATACTGCCCTCTGTTCAAAATAATGTTGTCAATTTTGATATACAATTGGACGATAAAGGCCACAAACTTTTGCGCCCCAAAATGAAGGTAGAGGCATATTTAGTAACAGATGCTAGCCCCAAAGCAACGCGCGTAGCCAATGGGCCGGCTTTTACGGGTGTTTCTATCCAAGACGTGTTTGTGATTAGAAATGATGGAAAAGCTGAACGAAGAACCGTAAAAATCGGATTGATGAACTTCGACTATGTCGAAATCAAAGAAGGGATTCGAGCAGGCGAGCGCGTGATTGTATCAGACATGAGCAAATACAAAAATGCGAAAGAGTTAGAAATAGTCCCTTAATTCCAAGAGCCATAAATGGGTTAGATTATTGAGATGAAAAATCTTTTTACAGTTACGATTTTGGTTGAGTTACTAATGATGCACCCCCTCCAAGGGCAAGAAACACTTACGCTTGCCGAGGTGGTAGAAATGGCTAAAAATCAATCTATTTCGGCACGTCAAGCAGCTACGACTAAAGAAACAAAATACTGGGAATACCGCACGTTTTTATCGAACTATAAACCTCAATTAACCCTAAACGGCAATTTGCCAGCTTTTAGCAGGTCGTTTATAGAAGTGAGGCAGCCTGATGGAACAATACAGTTTCAGCCCATTAGAAACAATAATTCATCGCTCAATTTATCGCTTAGTCAAAGTATTGCAGCTACGGGGGGAAGTATCTATGCTACGACCCAATTACAGCGATTTGATGATTTTGACCGAAAAAACACACTCTACAATGGTACGCCTTTTGCCCTTGGATACCTTCAACCTTTATTGAGATTCAATGCGTTCAAATGGGAAAAGAAAATTGAACCGCTTAAATTTAATGAAAGCCAACAAACGTTTATTGAGTCTTTGGAACAAATCGCGTTTAGGGCTAATTCTTTGTTTTTTGATTTACTATTGGCACAAGCCAATTTACAAATTGCCGAAACTAACCTGACTAATACAGAGAATATTCTCAAAGTAGCCAATGAGAAATATACGCTTGGTAAAAATACCCGTAACGAAATTCTCCAACTTCAATTGGAATTGCTCAAGGCAAGAAAAGCCACGGGTATTGCCAAACGCGATGTAGAAATCGCTTCGCTAAACCTAAAATCGTATATAGGGCTACAAACGGAGGGAAGAATAAATCTACAAACACCGACACAGCCACCGACATTTATGATTTCGCCAGAAAAGGCCATCGAGCAGGCATTTGCCAATCGGGCTGATGCCATCGGTTTTGGTATCAGAACATTGGAGGCGCAAAGGGCAGTAGCCAAAGCCAAAGGCGACAACGGCCTGAATGCTACCCTTACGGCTACCATGGGCTTTTCTAACAGAGGGCAAACAGTGCCCGAATTGTACCAAAAACCCCAAGACCAGCAGACAGTTCAGTTGCAGTTGGATATTCCTATCTTGGATTGGGGAAGGTCTAAATCGCGTACCAAAACGGCGGAGGCGCAACGACAATTGACCCAATATACTGTAGAGCAAGATAAGCAGAATTTCCAACAGGAAATTTATACCCAAGTGACGCTCTTTGAAATGCTCCGCGACCAACTTTCCTTGACAGTTCAAGCCGATAGCATTGCCTCTGAAAAATATAAAATAGCACAAGAACGCTACGTGTTGGGAAACTTAAGCATTACCGACCTAAGTATTTCATTCCAAGAAAAAGACCAGGCTAAACGAGACTATATCTATGCGCTCCGCGATTATTGGAGTGCTTATTATAAACTACGACAATTGACTTTATACGATTTTGAACGAGACAGTAAATTAACTGCAAACAAACCATGATAAACCTAAAAAACATCGAAAAAGTCTATCGAACAGCCACGATAGAAACAGTGGCACTCAACAATATCAGTTTGAGTGTAGAAAAAGGCGAATTTATTTCTATAATGGGGCCGTCGGGTTGTGGTAAAAGTACCCTTCTCAATATCATTGGACTACTGGATGCTCCTTCAAAAGGCGATGTTGCGATTGACAACCTCCCTACCAACGGACTTCCCGATGCCCAACTGGCGCAATTTCGCAATCAAAAATTGGGCTTTATCTTTCAGAGTTTTCATCTTATTAATGATTTACCTGTTTTAGACAATGTAGAGTTGCCACTTCTGTACCGTAAAGTATCGGGGGCTGAACGTCGTAAATTGGCCAGCGAAGCCCTTGAAAAAGTAGGACTCAGCAACCGCATGAAGCATTATCCAAACCAGCTTTCGGGAGGCCAAAAACAGCGCGTCGCTATTGCAAGGGCAATAGTGGGGCAGCCACAAATTATTTTGGCCGATGAGCCTACTGGAAATTTGGACAGTAATATGGGTAATGAAATTATGGACATTCTGACCACCCTCAACCAGCGCGATAAAGCCACTATCATTATGGTTACTCATGATGAAAATATGGCTAAAAACGCACACATCGTTTAATCAGATTATTTGACGGATCACAAGTTTCATAACTATGCTACTCAATTATATTAAAGTTACCCTCGCGGTGCTGCAACACTGAGGAAGTTTTTCACTTTTATCAGCTTGTTTGGTATCAGTTTTACACTTACCATTTTGGTGGTGGCCTAAGGCATTTATAGACCATTTGGTAGCGCCAGGCTATCCAGAGATCAACCGTGACAAATCGTTATATATATGGAGTATTAAACAAAAGATACTAAAAAGGAGGAATGAGCTCGGGTCTATTAGTTTTTCTTTCATAAATACTTACGTGCGAACGCTCAAAACACCCGACTAGAATTGCGGCATCTACCATTCCCAATAGCATTAATATTTATGTGAATAATCATAAATTGAAGGTAAATTACCGCTATACCAGATGGTACGTTTTGGGATATTACCTCTTTTGATTTTTTAGAAGGAAAAAATTATACCGAACAAAATATTGCCAACAATGATTTTGTGGTGGTAATTAATGACTACGTACGTGAACGAATATGTAGGAAAAAATCAGCCAGCTGTTGGTAAAATGATTGAGATTGATGACAATGTTAATTATCGAATCAGTGTAGTGAAAGGATGCCTATTACGCGTTTTCAAGTATCGTCAGATTTATATTTTCCTTATAATACCAATAAGTCTGATTACAAAGGAAAAGATCTTAGAGGACAGTTTGCTGCCATTATTATGCCAGATAACCCTGCAGATATACCTAAATTTCAAGCAGAATTTGATGCAGTTGTATCAAAAATCAAACTACCTCCAACAGGTGATAAATGGTTCAATCCTGATAAGTTATACGTTTCTGCTGACAGTTATGTGACAAGCTTTACCCGCCAGCTTAGGGGGGATGAGGAACAGGCAGGCCGAGGAACTGTTTTTACCATTATTATTGCCATTGCCCTTTTGTTTATGTCCTTGCCAGCCATCAATTTGGTGAATATCAATATCAGTCGCATTATGGAACGTGCTTCAGAAATTGGGGTACGAAAAGCCTTCGGAGCATCATCCAAAACATTGGTCTTACAGTTTATCATCGAAAATGTCTTTTTGACACTGATTGGTGGGATACTGGCCATTTTTATGTCTTTGGGTGTTATTTATTATTTGAATCACAGTGGCCTGATCGCCTACATTGATTTGAGTTTTAATTGGAAAGTTTTCTCTATGGCCATAGTAATTAGTTTATTATTTGGTTTGTTGTCAGGGGCTTACCCAGCATGGAGAATGTCGAGATTACAAGTTGTAGAAGCACTAAAAAACTAAAGCCATGTTAAAACACTTATTTAAACTGATTTGGAAAAGAAAAAAAATGAACGCCTTGATGATGTTCGAAATCTTTTTTTCTTTCCTAATTCTTTTTGCAGTTTGGACTTTGGGGGTCTATAACTACAGCAATTATGCCCGGCCAGCAGGACTCGAAACCGATCATGTTTGGGTGGCATTTATTAATTTCAATACCTCTAACGATACGTTGAAAGGGCAGTACAAAGAGTTGGTAAGCCAGCAAATGAAAAGGTATAGTGAAGTAACTAACTTGCCTATACCAGTAGTAATGCACCTTTTACTTTTAGCTCATCAAACAATGAGTTTGAGTATAAAAAGAAAAAAGTAATGAGTGAAATCATGAGTGTATCACCTGACTTTCCGAAGGTGATGAGCATGGAATTGCGCGAGGGGCGATGGTTCAACGAGGCGGATAAATCTGGTAAATTCAGGCCAATTGTTATTACGAGGCATTTGGCCGAGGAGTTATTTGGAAATGAAATGGCTGTTGGGAAAATTTTGGGCAATGGCGACGAAGAAGCAACAAGTGAATCAAAAATGCAAGTAGTAGGGGTCGTTGATTTTTTTAGGCATGAAAATGATTTTCAGCCACTTTCAAACTGTGTATTCAGACCATCCAGCAATTGGGATGATACCATGGTCATGAAAGTGAAAGAAGGAAGCGGTGCAATATTGGAGGCTAAAATTTCAAAAGAAGTAACGCGCTTGGGAAAAGACTGGTCGGTCGAAATCCAACAAATGAACAACATGAAATCAAATCGGAATAACATGGTATTAGTACCCATTTGCATTTTATTGATTGTATGTAGTTTTTTGGTATTCAATGTAGCTTTGGGACTTTTTGGGATATTATTTCAAACAATTAATCAGCGTAAACAAGAAATAGGTGTGCGACGTGCCATGGGAGCTACAAAAGGTGCTATTTTGTGGCATTTTATTGGTGAAACCGCTGTTATTGCTACTTTTGGGCTACTTTTGGGTATTTTCTTTGCCATACAATTTCCCTTGCTCAATGTATTTGATGTTGCAGCCAAGGTCTATTTCATAGGAATTGTATTGGCCGTGATTTCTATTTATTTATTAGTTACCATTTGCGCTTTCTATCCCAGCCGCCAAGCGTCTGTTTTACAGCCTGCAGTGGTATTGCATGAAGAATAATGATCCTAATTATTGACGACGATATAGCCGTTTGTACTTCGCTTGCGCTGCTCATGCGCAAAGAAGGGTTTGACGTGGCCGCTGCTCAAAATCCAGAGGAAGCCTTTGCTATTTTGCAAAGGCATGAGGTGATATTGGTATTATTAGATATGAATTTTTCTAATAATACCACTGGCGAAGACGGTTTGGCACTTTTACAACAACTCAAGGAGTTAAAACCTGCCTTGCCTGTGGTGCTCATTACGGGTTGGGCAACGATTGATTTGGCCGTCAAAGGAATGAAATTGGGGGCCGCCGATTTTCTCCATAAACCGTGGCAAAATGCCCATTTGGTGCAGGTCATCAGAACCGCTTTGGTAGTCAATAAAAAAGAAACAGCAAAACAACAAGAAATACAACCCACTACCCGTCGGCTGTTGGACAAACAATTGGATTTGGGACAAATAGTAGGCAATGACCCAAGCTTATTGCAAGTGCTTCAGACCGTTGGGCGTATAGCGCAGACTGATGCCTCTGTCTTGATTTTGGGTGAAAGCGGTACAGGTAAAGAATTAATTGCAGAGGCTATTCACCAAAATAGCCAGCGCAGCAAGCGTCCTTTTGTGAAGGTTAATTTGGGCGGGGTTTCAACGAATTTGTTTGAATCTGAGCTATTTGGACATGTGCGCGGGGCTTTCACTGATGCACGCTTTGACCGAACAGGCCGCTTCGAATTGGCGCATAGAGGTACTATATTCTTGGATGAAATTGGCGAATTAGATTTGAGTAGCCAAGTAAAACTATTGCGGGTTTTACAAGACCGAACCTACGAAGTGCTGGGCAGTAGCAAAACCAAAACCGTAGATGTGCGGGTGGTGTGTGCCACCAATCGAAATCTCGAAGAAATGGTAGCATCAGGAGCCTTCAGAGAAGACTTACTGTATCGCATCAACTTAATCACGCTGAAGCTACCCGCCCTGCGCGAACGCCCCGATGATATTCCGTTACTGGTTCAGTTTTTTATCCATAATTTGGGTCAAATATATCATCGACCCAATTTGGCCATAAGCCGCGAGGCCCTCAAATGGCTCAAACAACTCAATTTGCCCGGCAATATTCGACAACTCAAAAACTTGGTGGAGCGAACCATTTTAGTCAGTACCAAGGACTTACTTGAAATAGAAGATTTTCAACAGAACTACCAAATCTCTAATCAAAAAACGACCGTTGAAAATCAAAAGTCAATATTGCCTGATGTAGGGAGCATGACGCTTGAAGAAATGGAAATCCAGATGATTCGACGTGCTATGGAGTTCTATCGTGGTAAAGTAGCGCGGGTAGCCAAAGCATTAGGACTGACCCGCTCGGCTCTTTATCGTAGATTAGAGAAGTTCAATATTCCCTTCGATGAAGATTAAAACCAAATTCATTGTTTTCATAGTAATCATCCATGCTGTGGCTGTGGGATTGTCTTTTTATATCTTCCAAAAAAATAAACTGTATTTCATTGCTTCAGAGATTTTTATTTTGATTTCAATTGGCATTAGCTGGCAACTATATCAGCAGCTTATACAGCCTCTTGGATTGTTGATGACGGGCATAGATGCCATCAAGGACCGTGATTTTAACGTCAAATTTTTGAAAACGGGGAAGTATGAAACTGACCAATTAGTGGAGGTTTACAACCAAATGATAGATCAGCTTCGACACGAGCGTACTTATCAGCAAGAGCAGCATTATTTCCTGGAAAAGCTCGTTTATACTTCGCCTACGGGCATCTTGATGCTTGATTTTGACAATCGTATCACTACCCTCAATCCCAAGTTATTGGAAATATTGCGCATGAAAGAGCAAGATTTGCTTCATCAGTTCGTCTATGAGGTCAATCATCCTATTTTTCAGGCCATTACACAACTCCACACAGGAGAATCCAAAGTTATTTCAACGCAGGGGGTAGAAACCTATAAATGTCAAAAAGCACATTTTATAGACAGGGGATTCCCTCGTTATTTTGTGATGGTAGAGGAACTAACCATCGAGATTTTGGCTGCTCAAAAAAATGCCTACGGCAAGGTAATCAGGATGATGGCCCACGAAGTCAATAATTCGGTAGGGGCTGTCAATTCGATTTTAGACACGACCATCTCACTAGAACAAACCCAACCCGATGCAACAGCTTCAAATAGCCCGAGATCGCAACGATTCAACCATCATGCGTCGATTTGCCGATGTTGTGCGCTTACCAACGCCACAAAAAGAGAAAATTAACATCAACGAGTTGATTGGCAATATAGCACAGCTTATGGCCTACAACGCCCGACAGCAGCAAATAGAATGATATTTAGAACCTCTTCCTCCTCTTGGATACAAGCCGATCGGCAGCAGTTAGAACAGGCCATTATCAACGTTGTTAAAAATGCCTTAGAAAGCATTGATAAACAGGGAACCATTATTTTCAAAACAACCCATTTGCCTACGCAGTTAGAAATTATAGACAGCGGTTCAGGGATTGCGCCCCACATTGCCGACCAGCTATTTTCGCCGTTTTTCTCTACCAAAAAAATGGACAAGGTGTAGGGCTTACCTTAGTACGCGAAATTTTGGTCAATCATGGCTTTGCATTGTCATTGCAGACAGAAGCACCAGAGAAGACCGTGTTTCGAGTGCTGTTTTAATGAAGTTTTGCTACTTTTGAGTCCAAAAGGCTTCTCTTTATGCGTTTCTTTTGGGTAGTGTATTTATTTTTTATTGTCAATTTTACCGTTGCGCAAGAGAATATATTTTCGGCATTGGTTTCAGAAAATCTACTTCAACAACATGTTTATACCTTGGCAGCTGATAGCATGCAAGGGCGTAAAACAGGGATGAAAGGGCAAGAAATAGCCAGAAATTATTGCGTAAAGAGCTTGAGAGCTACACACGCTTTACCCATTTTTAAGACGGATTCTCTTTGGTTGTTTTCGCAATCTTACTATTTCAACCTTACAATGCCAACAGGAATGGTGATACCAATGGGAGGTTTATACACACTTACTGAGAAGCCAAGCACCGAATTTGAAAAGAAAACTACTTTAGAAGGGCAAAATATAGGCGGTATTTTTGTGGGAACAGATTTGAAAAAGGAAATAGTCATTATCACTGCTCACTACGACCATTTGGGTAGTTCAAAAGCAGGTATTTTTCATGGTGCAGATGATAATGCCTCTGGTACAGCAGCTATTTTGGCCATGGCAGCCCTTTGCGATAGTTTGCAAAAACAAGGAATTCGATCTCGAAGAAGCCTTTGTTTTTTGTTGTTTTCGGGAGAAGAGGGAGGTTTAATAGGTTCAAAATATTTTTTAGAAAACTCCCCATTTTTGCATGAGAATATCAGGTACAACCTCAATGTCGATATGGTAGGAAGAAGAGATAAAACGCACCGAAAAAACTCCGATTATTGCTATCTCATTGGTCCTCATTTTTTCCCTGAACTCCGTAGCACCGTCAAAGAGAGCAATCATCTCTCATTCAATCTTACGCTTGATTATCGCTATGACAATGAATATGATCCCAACCGATATTTTTACCGCTCTGACCATTATAACTTTGCTAAAAGACACATCCCTGCGCTGTTTTTCATGGATGGAGAGCATCCAGATTATCACCAAACCACTGACACAGCCGATAAAATAGACTATCAGCTCCTTCAAAAAAGAGCCTCTTTGATTTTTCAAATAGCATGGTCGTTGGCTAATCCAAAAGATTGATAGTTTTCCTACCTTTGTAACATGGATAAAAACCCCATTTTTTTGTTGCTGGGTGCCAATTTGGGCAAGAGAGAATCTACAATAGCCAAAGCGTTGGCATTGATTTCAGACCAAATCGCACCCATTGTAGCACAGTCTAAATTATATGAGACAGCCCCTTGGGGCGTATTAGACCAACCCGCTTTTTTGAATCAGGTTCTCAAAATAGAGACTCATTTATCGCCAAAAGTAATTTTGGAATGTATTCTCAACATAGAAAAACAACTGGGTCGCAAGCGACGATTGCGATGGGGCGCAAGGAAGATAGATATTGATATTTTATACTACAATGGGCTTATCTTAGATACGATTGATTTATCTTTACCACATCCGAGGCTTCATGAACGTCGTTTTACACTTATTCCTTTGGCCGAAATAGCTCCTACTTTTGTCCATCCTCTTTTGGGTAAAACCAATGAAGAACTCTTGGTCGAATGTACTGATACGAGCGAGGTAAACGTTTACAATCCTATATTAACTTGATTTTTTACCTATATCTTCAAACACCATGCAGCGTAGAGACTTTATCATTAATAGTTTTTTGGGGGGCAGTGCTTTGGTCGTAGGTTGTAAGGAAAAAGATCCCTACGCCCAACGAAAATATGAAGGCCAAATAGCCATCATAGGGGCAGGTGCTGCAGGGGTATATGCAGGATATTTGTTGGAAGAGAAAGGAGCAAACTATACGATATTTGAAGCATCAGACCAGATTGGTGGGCGTATTCGGTCATTGAAAGGATTTACCGACTTTGATATAGAATTGGGGGCGGATAAAATTCGTGGGAAAAGCTCACTTTGGTACGATTGGGCCAAAGAATCAGGAGCGACGTTTGTAACACCTGTCAGTACGACTGATTACTTTCAAGTGGGAGGTTTGCCACGAACAGAGGCGCAACTCAAAGGCGACTTAGACTTCAGAGATGCACTCCTTTTGACAAATCAAGCACGTAACTATACCGCAGCAGATATTACGTTGCAGCAATATATTATAAACAATAAACTCCCTACTCGTGTACAACATATACCCAATGCCCTGATATCTAATGAGTATGGTACTTCGGCAAGTCGCCTAAGTTTGGTGGGCATTGCTGAAGAAGAACAAATAAAGAGTTCGGGAAATGATATAATTGAAATCGCCAATCGCTCACTACTATCGGTTTTGGAAGAAAAGTGCAAAAACGTGATTCCGAAAATAGTTTTCAATAAACCCATCAAAAAAATAGATTTTAGCAACGAACTCATTGTGCTGGAAGATGATCAGGGGCAACGAAGGTTTGTCAATAAAGTCATCATTACGGTCCCCCTTAGTATATTGCAAAGCAATGAGTTGCAGTTTGCCCCCGCTTTGCCAGACACAAAAATAGCGGCTATCAAAAACATAGGAATAGGGGCAGGAATGAAAATTGTGCTTTCGTTTAGTCGTAGATTTTGGGAAAGCGATATGGCAGTGATTTATCCGTCAGGTATTGTCCCCAAATACCAAGTAAGTTCTAATGGGAAAAGCACCAAATCTTTTGTACTCACGGCCGTGGTGATGGGGGAGAAAGCCGAGACTTTAAGTAGCCAAACCAATGTGGCCATTGTTCAGAATTTGCTGAAAGACTTAGATAATCTCTTCGGAAATGGTGTCGCCTCTGCCTCCTTCACTAATGCCCGTGTAATGGACTGGGGCAAAGAACCCTTTATCAAAGGATCGTATTCTTATCCGATAGTGGGTGGTGGTGGGTTGCTTACACGTCAAGCCTTATCGCAGCCAGTATTGCGCAAATTATACTTTGCAGGAGAGGCAACACATTATGGGGGGCATAGTGGTACAGTTCATGGGGCTATGGAGTCAAGTCGTAGGGCCGTAGAGGAACTTTTAAGGGATGTAACATAGAAAAATACGAGTATTTTATGCAAAAAAAAGAACGCTATCGCTTATTGATTGAACATTTTTCTCAGAAATTTCCAGAAGCCGAAACAGAACTCCATTATACCAATCCTTACGAGTTGTTGGTGGCAGTAATACTTTCAGCTCAATGTACCGATAAGCGGGTCAATCTCGTAACACCACTCCTTTTTGAGCGTTTTCCCGACCCACAAGCCTTGTCCGACAGCACAGCAGAAGAGGTTTTTCAGTATATTCGGAGTATTTCTTATCCTAACAACAAGGCCAAACATCTTGTAGGGATGGCGCGGATGCTGCTCGACAAATTTGGCGGGGAAGTACCAAGCACAGTAGATGAATTGCAACAAATGCCAGGTGTAGGCCGAAAAACGGCCAACGTAATTGCCTCCGTGATTTACAATCAACCTGCTATGGCTGTGGATACACATGTTTTTAGGGTATCACATCGCTTAGGCTTAGTAGCTAAGACCGCAACAACTCCCTTGGCCGTAGAAAAAGAATTGGTGAAATACATCCCTGATGTAGTGATTCCGCTTGCCCACCATTGGCTTATTCTACATGGGCGGTATGTTTGTTTGGCACGAAGTCCACAGTGCCATCGCTGTGATTTGACCCATTTATGCAAGTTTTTTGACCCTCAAACAAAGAAGAAACCCGTGTAGGTTACAGTTCCATCAAGTTTTGCCTTATTTTTGCGACTTCGTTTTCAATTAGACCGATCAATATCCATGAAACAAGTCTATTTTACAGCAGGTCCCGCAGAAATGTACCCTACCTTTGAGCAGCACTTACGCGCTGCTGTTGATGCTCAATTGGGTTCTATTTCTCACCGTAGTCAAAAATTTAGAGATATTTATCAGTTCACTGTAGAACAACTTCGTGCTTTGATGAATATCTATGAGTCGCACGGGGTATTTTTTACGGGCTCTGCCTCTGAGGTTTGGGAGCGAATCTTGATGAACTGTGTAGAACATGAAAGTTTTCATCTGGTCAATGGCTCTTTTTCTAAGAAATTCTACGAGTATGCACTCTCTTTACGCAAATATGCCCACAAGCAAGAAAAATCCTTTGGAGAAGGCTTTGACTATGCCGAAGTAGAGGTGCCCGAATACGCCGAAGTGATATGTGTAACCCACAATGAAACCAGTTCGGGTGTACAGATGCGTGAGCCTGATATTCATAAGCTCAAACGAAGCAACTCTAAAAAATTGATAGCCGTGGACATGGTTTCGTCGGCTCCTTATCCCGAATTAGATTTTGGCGTGGTTGATACTGCCTTTTTTTCAGTACAAAAAGCCTTCGGATTACCCGCAGGGTTGGGAGTGTGGATTGCCAACGACAAGTGCCTTGCCAAAGCAGAGCGATTACAGAAATATGAAGATGCTACCATCGGCGCACACAATAGTTTGCCGATGCTTTGGAAAAACTTCAAAACCTATGAAACCCCCGCTACGCCCAACGTAATAGGGATTTATCTGCTTGGAAAAATTGCCGAAGACCTCAACAATATCGGAGGCGACGTGGTAAGAAAACAAACGGAGGAGAAATACAAAATCCTCAATAAGTTCATAGAAAACAGTACCAATTTTAGCCATTCGGTAGCAGAAGAAAGGCACCGTTCTCGGACAGTGATAGTGGCCAATACCCAAAAACCTGCTTCGGAAGTCATTGCTGAAATCAAAAAAGCTAATATGGTGGTGGGTAGTGGTTATGGGCCTTTCAAAGATTCACAAATTCGTATCGCCAATTTCCCAGCCGTATCGTTAGAGCAAGTAGAAGCACTTATCAACGAGTTAAAGAAGATAGAAGGGTAGGTTTCTGAAAAATCTTCGGAAAGAAATTGAATACTTTCCGAAGACCGAATTTAGGCATCTATCATACACGCCCCCACGGTTACGTTAGAGGTTTCGTCTATCAAAATAGCAGCACCATTGGCTCTGTTTTTCTGATAGGAATCGAAGGCCAAAGGTTTAGCAGTTCGTAATCTAATTTTAGCTACGTCGTTCAATTTTAGGCTTTCGATGTCCTCCAAATGGTTGTAGTTGTTGATGTCAATGCGATATTCAATGTCTTTTACTGAGCATCTAACCAAAGAAGTGCCATGTTGAAGCACGTATTTGTTCCCTACTTTTAGTTCTTTGCGATCGTCCATCCAACAAATCGTTGCTTCCACATCTTGGCTCAAGGCGGGCAGTTTTTCTGTGTTACTTATCAAGTCGCCACGGCTAATGTCCACATCGGTTTCTAATAAAATTGTAACCGATTGTGGCGCAGCGGCTTCTTCTACTTCTTGACCAAAAACTTCTATTTGCGCAATTTTCGACGTTTGTTCTGAGGGCAATACCATAATGCTATCTCCTTTTCTAAAAACGCCGCTTTGGATACGCCCCGTATAGCCACGATAATCGTGCAAGGCTTCTGTTTGTGGGCGCAACACATACTGCACTGACATACGTGCATCGGTCAGGTTAATATCATTCAAGACATTGACATTCTCCAAGAAATCGAGGAGTGTTGTGCCTGTGTACCAAGGCATTGCTTCCGATTTGTCCACAATATTATCGCCTGCCAATGCACTTACAGGGATAATTTTTAGGTCTTTAATACCAAGTTTATCAGCCAACTGCTGATAATTCTGTGCAATACCCAAAAACGTATCTTCTGAATAACCCACCAAGTCCATTTTATTGACGGCCACTACAATATGAGGTATCCCCAATAAGGCGGCAATCAACGAATGGCGGCGCGTTTGTTCTACTACGCCTTGCCGTGCATCTATTAAGATAATAGCTAAGTCGGCATTAGAGGCTCCCGTTACCATGTTGCGGGTATATTGAATATGGCCAGGGGCATCAATACTGATGAACTTGCGCTTATCAGTTTGAAAATATTTATAGGCGACATCAATCGTAATGCCTTGCTCTCGTTCTGAACGGAGACCGTCGGTCAATAGGGCCAAATCTATTTCTCCATCGCCTCTTGTCTTACTGGCGCGTTCGATGGCCTCCATTTGATCGGCCAAAATACTTTTTGTATCGTAGAGCAGACGGCCAATGAGTGTGCTTTTGCCATCATCTACACTGCCTGCGGTTATAAATCTTAAAATGTCCATTTTGTCAGTTTACAGTTTACAGATTCAAAGTTTACAGTTTGTGAAAATGGCAGTTCATTTATTTCGATTCCTGTGAACTGCCTACTGGAGACTGTGAACTTTAAAAATACCCTCCTTTTTTGCGATCTTCCATGGCGGCCTCGGTTTGCTGGTCGTCAATGCGGGTTTCGCCGCGCTCGCTGATGCGTGTCGCTTTGATTTCGCTCACGACTTTTTCGATGGTATCGGCATACGATTCTACCGCGGCAGTACAGGTCATGTCGCCCACGGTACGGAAACGCACTGTTTTAGTAACAATTACATCGGTTTCATCTTTATAAATAAAGTCGGCATTGGCCAGTAGATTGCCATCACGCAAGATCATTTCGCGTTGGTGAGAAAAATAAATACTTGGGAGTGGGATTCCTTCGCGCTCAATATATGACCATACATCTAACTCTGTCCAGTTAGAAATCGGAAAGGCTCGTACATTTTCTCCTTTGCTGATTTTACCATTAAACAAATTCCATAATTCGGGGCGTTGGCGTTTGGGATCCCACTGACCGAACTCATCACGGAATGAAAAAATACGTTCTTTAGCTCGGGCCTTTTCTTCATCTCGGCGAGCACCACCAATGCAAGCATCAAATTCAAACTCTTCGATGGTATCGAGCAGTGTATAAGTTTGTAACCAGTTGCGGGTGGCGTTTTTGCCTGTTTGCTCTTTCAGCCCCTTAGCTTTGATGGTATCTTCTACCTGACGAACAATCAATTTTGCTCCAACTTCCTGTGCCAACCAGTCGCGGTAGCTGATTGCCTCTGGAAAATTATGCCCCGTATCAATATGTACCAAAGGAAAGGGGATTTTGCCAGGTGCAAATGCTTTTTGCGCCAACCTGACAAGTGTAATGGAATCTTTCCCTCCCGAAAATAATAAGGCTGGGCGTTCAAATTGCCCTGCCACCTCCCGCATAATATAAATAGCCTCCGATTCAAGTTGGTCGAGGTAATCTTGGCTTTTGAGTTGTAATGTTTGATTGTTGAGATTCATATTTTGAAAATTACTTAACGTGTAATCCACATTCTTTTTTGCTTTCATCTTCCCACCACCAACGACCCGCACGAAAGTCTTCCCCTTCTCTAATAGCACGGGTGCAAGGTGCACAGCCAATGCTTACAAAACCTTTGTCGTGCAGTGGGTTGTAGGGTACGTTGTTTGCCTTAATATAGCCTTTAACTTGCTCAAATGTCCATGATAAAAGAGGGTTGAATTTGAATAACTGGTGGCCTTCATCCCATTCAATAGCTTCCATATCGGTACGGTTGGGCGATTGCTCTGCACGAATTCCCGTTACCCAGACTTTCACGCCCTGCAAAGCTCTATTCAACGGCTCTACTTTCCGAATAAAGCAACACTCTTTGCGGTTTTCGACCGACTCATAGAAACTCAAAGGTCCTTTTTCCGATTGTAACTTTTCTACGCCGTCATTTTTTGGAAAAAATACTTCTATTTTAGTGCCGTAGCGATTGTTGGTTTTTTGTAAAGTCAGATAGGTTTCAGGAAACATACGTCCTGTATCTAAGGTAAATATTCTAATATCAAATTCATTGGCCAGAATCATATCGGTGATTACCTGGTCTTCATAACCTAAACTCGTAGAGAAAGCCACTTGGCCAGGGAATAGTTCGGCTAATAGTCCCAATGCTTCTATCTCTGTTTTGCCGCTCATTAAGCGAAGCAATGAGATAGTATCGATTGTTTCAGTAGGTGTCATTTTATTGTTGCATTTATATTTTCTCTGCCACTACTTCGGCACTAACAATGGCAGCCTGTGTAAAATCTTCGATCAAATCGCCCACTGCTTCTAAGCCTACTGAAATCCGAATCAAGCCCTCGGTAATTCCTAACGCCGCCTTTTCTTCAGGTTTTAGTTTGGAATGAGTGGTGGTGTATGGATTAGTGATAATGGTACGTGTGTCCCCTAAATTGGAGGATAGTGTTGGGATTTTTAAGGCTTTCATAAAAGCACTGACACGCTCAAATCCACCTTCTAAATCGATGGTCACAATGGCCCCTCCCGAACTCATCTGAGTTTTAGCAAGCTTGTACTGTATATGACTTGGGAGATAAGGATAATTTACCTTTTTTACTTCTGGTAAAGCTTCTAATGCTTCGGCTAATTGCAATGCATTTTGTGAATGGCGTTCCATTCGTAGTTCGAGTGTTTCGAGGCTTTTACTTAATGTCCAAGCATTAAAGGGCGACATTGAAGGGCCAGTATGTCGACAAAAAAAGCGAATGGGGGCAATGTACTCGGCTTTTCCAACGACCACACCGCCTAAAACACGCCCTTGGCCATCCATGAATTTAGTAGCTGAATGTACAATTAAATCAGCCCCAAAGTCGGCAGGAGTTTGAATGATAGGCGTAGCAAAGCAATTGTCCACATTAAAAATGAGATGATGTTTTTTACAAATACGCCCAATCATGGCCAAGTCAACCAATTCTAACCCCGGATTAGAAGGGGTTTCGAGATATACCATGCGGCTATTGGGCTGCACAGCGGCTTCCCACTGCGCTTCTGAGGCATCCGCATCTAAATAGGTATAAGTGATTCCCCATTTTGCTAAAATTTGCGTAATGATTTGATGTGCTGAACCAAATAAGGCTCGGCAAGCCAAAATATGGTCGCCAGATTTAAGCAGCCCAGCCATACTTGCAAATACAGCAGCCATACCCGTTGCTGTAGCTATACCATCTTCTGCTCCCTCCAGCATACACACTTTATCCACGAACTCCTGTACACTTGGATTAGAGAAACGGCTATAAATATTGCCTTCTTCTGTTTCATCAAATAGGGCTTTGCCTTGTTCAGCCGACTCAAACGAAAAACTGGAAGTTAGAAACAGCGGCGTGGAGTGTTCGCGGTATTGTGTTTTTTTGGTTTGTGTACGTATCGCTTTTGTCTGACGTTTCATGATTTTTAGAAAGACTTTGAAGATTTGACTTGCGACTAAATGAATGACTTAGTTTTGATATTTAAACTTTAAATATCAAGTGGTCTAATTGCAGTTAGTATAGAATTGTTAAAATATTCCGCAAACTTACGATAATTACGACGATACCGACCATAATCATCATCGCTTTTATGGGTAAACGTTGAGAAAGATGAGCCGCAATAGGGGCTGCAATAGTCCCTCCCAAGATAAGACCAATGATGATTTGCCAATGAGAAAAACCTATGAGCACTACAAAAGCTACTGAGCTGGCCAATGACACAAAAAACTCTGCTAAGTTTACTGAACCGATCGTGTATTTGGGATGCCGACCACTGGCAATGAGCGTAGAGGATACAATAGGCCCCCAACCACCCCCACCGATAGCATCCATAGTGCCTCCAAAAAGTGCCAACCAACCTACTCTCTTGAGTTGCTTTTTCTGAATACGTTTTTTGAGTGCTTTTTGAATAATCAATACACCTAAAATCAATGTATATACGGCCACTATAGGTTTAATAAAATGAGCATATTGCTCCAAAGAAGTCAAGACGTAAGCTCCAAGAGCTGCCCCAATCACGCCAGGGATAAGTAAAACTTTGAATAATTTACTGTTTACATTCCCAAATTTAAGGTGCATATAGCCCGAAACGCCACTGGTAAAAATCTCCGAACTATGCACGCTCGCACTCACTGCTGATGGAGGAATGCCAAGTGTCAATAAAAAGGTAGTAGCCGTAACACCATAAGCCATTCCTAATGCACCATCTATCATTTGTGCTATGAAACCAGCTAAAAGAAAGTAAAAAATCTCATCAGAAATTTGGAGCGTTTGGCCAATGATTGTGATGCGTTCAAGCGTAAAATAACTAAAAATCCAATGTCCTACAATCATTAGAGCTAAAGCTGCTAATAAGTTTGTGGCGATTTCGGCGCGTGTGCGTTGGCGTAAAATTGGAGCGAGCCATTTTTGGGGTAACCAAGATAAAGCCTCTCTTTGAGATGTTTGTACAGATTTTTCTGATGATAAAGCATATAAAAAATCCGATTCATTCGGTAAATCTTTCAGCAATACCTGTAACCCCTGTGCTCGTGCCAATGCCGCCAAGCGACGATCTTCAGCCAAATTACCTGTTTGGATAACGGCCACCTCTAAGCTATTCCAAGGAGCTAATTCAAGGTGCTTGTTAGGTATGTTTGGGGTTAATTCCAATAGTTTATATAATATATAGTATTAGTAGATTTATTTAACTAAATTAAATGCCACCTTTACCAAGCAGCACTGCAAACGTAGGGTGTTTCAGTCATATTTCCAAAAAAACTGCAGATAAATTGATTTTCAGTAAGTAAAACTCTGCAAGACTGCTGGCTAAATTCGGGTTATGTATTTATATTAGATTAAACCCAGAAAAATAGAAATTTATAATTTGATTCGGTGGTACAAGGTGAGACGAAATATGTCACGATTAAAAAATTGATTGCCTGTATTTCGTTGCTGAAACCAGTGTAAATAGCCCGCTTCTATTGCTATTTTTTTACTGAAAGCATGCTCTATACCCACGTAAAAGCGGTTTTGGTCAAAATAATTGAATACAATATTCTTTCCAGCATTTATCATCAACTCATTAGCTAATTTAAGATGCGTGGGGTATTTAACGCCTATTTTGGAGATAAGTACAGTGGCTTGCATACGGTACCGAAAACGCCAATTAAACTCATAGCCATTCAAAAGTTCTATACCATTATTACTATGAATAAAACGTTCATCAATACGCAATCGTTGCGAAAATGTAAGTCGCTTGCTAAAGGGGGTTGTTAGGGTAATTTCTTGGAAAGGGCGAATTTCTGGAACAACCAAGCGGTTGGGTAAGTTGGTAAACTGTGGACTTTGTCGAGAGTAGGTTACACCCAAGGAAAGGTCTAAATTGGGAAGAATAAGATAATGCAAATGGCTGTGAGAAATAAAATGATGCTGAATATTATGCTCAAAAAAACGCCTGTTATCCAACTCATTATGCCAGCTCCACTTGGAGTTAAACGCCAGTTGATTATAGTACCGTGTCCAGTACAAGTTCTGAAAAAAAATTTGTCGCGTTTGGCTTTGAACTATAGAGAAGTAACCTCCGATAAAGCAAATAGTAAAAATGAGTTTTCTAAACACTGAGCTAAGCGAATTAATGGATCGGAAAATTAGCTAAATCCGCACAAATATTCGGTGCTTATACATCCAATATAAAATCAGCCACTCTACGAATAAGATCAAACTACCCCGCATCAATGGGGCAAAGGCTTGTCCCAAAGCTTGGTCATAGTTTTTAGAAAAATGAATTTGGAAAGAATGATGTATGAAATCGTTAATGGTATGCGCAATGATATATGCGGCTATAGAGTTCATTCCAATAATAATTAACCAAAAGAAAGCTTTCTGTAAGTTTTTAATATCTACCATCCAATAAAAAGCACCAAGAAGAATAAAACACCAGCCGCCACTGAAAAGAGTCCAAGTAGGTGTCCAGATTCTTTTTACATTGGGGCATATACCCGACCAGTCGAGTAAGGTGCCAAGGACTAAAAGCCCTAAACCAATTGATAAAAAACGTTTTAGTTTTTCCTTGGACGATTCGTCATTTTTGAGCCATTGACCTGCCATAAGTCCCAGCACCATGGTGCCAAGTGTGGGTATAAAACTCAATGTAGCATAGCCACCACCATTTCGAATGAAAGGTTTTTCTCGCGGGAACAGATTCAAGAACCATTGATCAAAAGCCCAAGCAGCATTGGTATTTTTATTCCAATGCGCTGCAAAGCCCGTAAGATTATGATCCCAATTGGCTGCTACCCCTACTGCTTCATAATCAAAATCAGCACTTGGTAAAGGATAAACAGAGAAAAACAACCAATAACCTACCAAAATAGTAGCTAAGGCTATGATTTGTGTACGAAAAGTTTGAAAACCCAACCAAAACAAAATAGGATAGCCCAGGCCGATTTGAGTTAGGGTATCTTCAAAAGTAAAATAGGTTTGTTCGCGGTGCATAGAACGCAAAAAAATACCCAGCAATACAAGGATCAGCGCACGCTGTACCGTATGTCCAAACATTGCCCTAAAGTTTTGTCCTTTGGCCATACGACTGGCGATAGAGTAGGGCAGAGCTACTCCAACCAAAAAGGAAAAAGAAGGCTGAATGAGATCATGCAACGAACATCCTACCCACTGAACATGGTCTTGATGAAAAGCTAAGAAAGCCCAAAAAGTGTTATTGGGGAGTGATTGAGATACATGGCCAAACTCCCAAACCTCAGCCATCATCAAAAACATGACAAAGCCACGGTAGGCATCTACCGATGAAATACGTGTGGATAAAGAGGTAGTCATAATGAAAGGTATAGAGTTTGAAAGTATAAAGCCAATAAGAATGATTTTATAACTAAATGCGAACTATGCCTCCTATTAGACTGTTTTGAGTGTACTAACTTCAATCTCATTGCACCCTATTTTTCGCCATAAAAAAATGATTATTGCTTCTACTTTGCTACTATCTTTCTTAGTAGTTTTTTACCTTTTTATGTACGAAGATTTCAAATGGGAAATCTCAGACTATCGTTCTAATCCCGATCTGAAGATTGTTAGAGCCGATTGGAAAGGGAATCCTATCAATCCTCAGGGGCGGTTTTTAAATGAAAATGTAGAATCATTACCAGGTTTTCTGGATTTGTGGCGGTGGCAAACGGAAACTAACCCCCAAAAAACTGAAAAAAAAATTGACACCTTTCGACTGGAAGTAAATAAAAATAATGACTTTTTAAACTCAACAGAAGATTGTGTCGTTTGGCTCGGACATGCCACCTTTTTTATTAGACTTAACGGAATCAATATACTTACTGACCCTGTTATAGAAAGTCCCTCATTTTTAATAAAAAGATATTCCGATTTACCTGTACCAGTTTCTGATTTAAAAGAAATTGATTATATCATAGTTTCGCACGACCACCGCGACCATTGTGATGAAAAAAGTCTTAAAATAGTAGCCTCTCAAAATCCTAACGCTACTTATTTGACAGGTTTAGGGTTAGATAAACTATTGGGAGAATGGACAAAAAGTAAACAGGTTCAAGCAGCGGGTTGGTATCAGGTTTATCAAACAGATTCATCTAAAATTGAAATTATTTATCTACCTGCGCGGCATTGGGGTAGGCGGTTTTTGAATGACACTAATAAAAATCTGTGGGGAGCTTATTTGATAAGGGCGAATGAAAAAAGTATTTATTTTGGCTCTGATTCTGGCTATGGAACGCACTACCAAGATTTTGCCAAATATTTTGAGGGGGTAGATATTGCATTATTAGGCATAGGTGCATACAAGCCCGAATGGTTTATGGTCGCCAGTCATGCAAGCCCTAAGGATGCTCTAAAAGCAGCACACGAAATGAAAGCAAAACGTTTTATTCCAATGCATTATGGTACTTTTGATTTATCAGACGAGCCGCTTGGAGATCCTTACCGCGAACTCCAAAAACTTCAGCAAGCACCTCAAAATAACACTCTGATTGTATTAGCAGGTATAGGAGAAGTAATAGAACTTTGAAGTCTAAAAATATAATTAAACATTCCAAATCTACTTTAGAATGTAATAGATTTGGAATGTTTTATATGCTACAATTTTGCTTTAAAAGCCTTTTTGGCAGCTAAATCGTGTGCAGTGTCGTAGTAAGAACGAAGATTGTTCCAATCAAAAACTTCTGCAATATTCTCCACTTTATTGCGCTGCTGAATGCGTTCGCGCAGGCTCATTCTTACAAATTTGAAAAGAATATCAGCCAACTGGTCAGCCGCTTGGTCGAAGTTTTGCGTTTTGCGATTGATAACGTAAATGCCTCGACTTTCAAAATCTCGCATGATTTGCATGATAAAATCACCAAAACCTGATAAATCACTTGTAACAGTCGGAATACCACGCACTACACATTCTAAAGGAGTATAACCCCAAGGTTCGTAATAACTCGGGAAAATGCCCAAATGGCAGCCACGCACAAATTGCCCATAATCTAAGCCAAAGAGGGGATTGGTAGAAGCAATAAAATCGGGGTGATAGACGATTTTTACACGGTCTTGTTCGTGATTTTTTAGACCCGATCGTTCGCAATAATCTGTAATAGAATCAGGTTGTTTTAAGTCGTGTGTAACATAAGGAGGCAAGCGTTTGGTCTTCCAAGTTTGAATAGTACGCCTTAAACGTAGCCGCCAGTATTCATCTACAAACTGGTTCAAGTCGGGCAAATGATGATCTGTAGATGAAGCAGAAGCCATGTAAAGTTTATCTCCAATTTGCTTTTCAATAGCCTCACAAGTATCTTGAATTTCGCCTAATACGGCCCGTGATTGTAATACATCGGGGTTGATAGAATGATAAGGTTGCTTAGTAACGATAAACATCACAACGGTCGTATCCATTTTGGCCTGAACCATTTTCCAATTCAGTCGTGCAAGGGCTTCGAGCGTAATGTCATATCCTTTATTGACATATTCATATCGTCCCGAGGTGAAAAAGTAGAGCGTTTTGTCAAGATTAAAAGAATAGCTTTGGAAGAAATGCCCCATGATAAAATCGTGGATATTTTCCTTATATTTCATATGGAGATTTTGAAATTCATGTACAGCGGCAAAGCGTTGGATATTAAGCCCGTTGGGTAAAACCAAATCAGGGTATTTGCCTAAGAATACCTCACATTCTTTGGCGGTTACATCGCTCACTGTGGTACTTACATGCGCGCCCAAATAGGCGAGCCGCTCGATGGTTGCTTGGGCTTCGATGCCATAGTGGCGGGCCTCGTGTTTCCAGTCAAAAAGAGGAAGTTTTTGGTAAAAATCGCGTTCATTTGAAGCAATATATCGTCCCAACATCGTGGCATGGGTAGTGAATACCGTAGCCACCCGAACATCATCTTTGCGCAAGTTAGGTAATCCAGAACTCGCCATCCATTCATGGAAATGAGCCGTTATTTCGTATTTTTTGGCATAATCTTGGGCAAAATAAGTCAAAAAAACGCGCACCATTTCACCAAAACCAATAGTCTGATTGACTAAGTCTTCAATATTGACCGTTGAAATTTGATGTTGTTCCCAAAGGTTGTATTTGATACGATCCATTTGTCCTGCCACACTTCGATGGTCAAACAACACTACCCGGGGTTTTCCAGTAATGAGCCAAAATCCATATTCTACGACATAACCTTCTTCACGCATTTTCTGAACGGTTTGATAGATACCCGAGCCGTCGTCAGCGGTGATAGGCTCAAACTCAGTCAAGGCACGCTGGGGAAAATAAGGCCCTAGACATACGTATTCGTCGCCCCATTGGTCAACCATGGCGGGTACTTTACTTCTAATGACGGTATAAATACCCCCTACTTGGTTACATACTTCCCAGGCTATTTCAAAAAGTCGGTTCTTTTTTGTTCTTTTTTCCACGGTTAAACGATTTTAATGTATAATTCAAATTAAAAAATGAATTATTACAAGATGTTACTTCGCAATAATACTATTTATTTGTGCTTTGACCAAAAGAGCACCTTTTGACAAAATAAAAAAGTTTAAAAACACCCATAAAAGCCTTGGTAAGCCCGATTTCTACGCCAATAATGTCATAAATATCTGTAAAAGGCAGAATAAAAATAATGAATTGGATAAGATTGAAAAAATAATGCCAATAAAAAAGGGTACTCGATTGAGTACCCTTTTTACTATTTTTTAAAAAAAGATTAGTCGATGATTTCAGTTACCTGACCTGCACCTACTGTACGGCCACCTTCACGGATTGCGAAACGAAGCCCTTTTTCCATAGCAATTTGATTGATAAGCGTAACATCGATTGTTAAGTTATCACCAGGCATTACCATTTCTACGCCAGCAGGTAAAGTAATGATACCTGTTACGTCTGTGGTGCGGAAATAGAATTGAGGACGGTAGTTGTTAAAGAATGGCGTGTGACGACCACCTTCTTCTTTTGACAGAATATAAACTTCTGCTTTAAATTTAGCGTGTGGTTTTACTGAACCAGGCTTACAGATTACCATTCCACGACGGATGTCTGATTTTTCAATACCACGGAGGAGCAAACCAACGTTGTCACCAGCTTCACCACGATCAAGGATTTTGCGGAACATCTCAACACCAGTTACAGTTGATTTGAGGTTCTCTGCACCCATACCTAAGATTTCTACAGGTTCGCCAGAGTTGATTATACCACGCTCGATACGTCCAGTTGCTACTGTACCACGACCAGTGATAGTAAATACGTCCTCTACAGGCATCAAGAAAGGCTTGTCTGTTTCACGAGCAGGAGTTGGGATCCAACTATCTACTGCATCCATCAAATCTTCAATGGTTTTTACCCATTTAGGATCTCCATTCAGACCACCCAAAGCAGAACCTTGGATAACTGGAATATTGTCGCCATCAAATTCATAGAATGATAACAACTCGCGGATTTCCATCTCAACAAGTTCCAATAACTCCGGATCATCAACCATATCCACTTTATTCATAAATACCACCAACTGGGGTACACCTACCTGACGTGACAACAAGATGTGCTCACGTGTTTGAGGCATGGGGCCGTCAGTAGCAGCTACCACGATAATAGCTCCATCCATCTGTGCAGCACCAGTTACCATGTTTTTTACATAGTCAGCGTGGCCTGGACAGTCAACGTGTGCATAGTGGCGGTTTACTGTTTGGTATTCAACGTGCGCTGTGTTGATGGTGATACCACGCTCTTTTTCTTCGGGCGCAGAGTCAATCGATGAGAAATCTTTCTTTTCTGCTAAACCTTTTTCTGAAAGGACTTTGGTGATAGCAGCAGTCAAAGTAGTTTTACCGTGGTCAACGTGACCGATAGTACCTACGTTTACGTGCGGCTTGCTACGGTCGAATTGTGCTTTTGCCATTGTTTTATTACTAAAATTTGGTTTTTATTAAAATATGTACCTTACCGAGAAACTTGCTTATAAAAATGAAACGAGTTATCAAGATGATTTTGAAATCTCATGCCTTGACTCTTTTTTACCAAAGAACTACTTCGTTTCGAGCTGTTACGGGGATTTGAACCCCGGACCTCTTCCTTACCAAGGAAGTGCTCTACCACTGAGCTATAACAGCTTTCAATAAAAAAGTTAATCGTCATTCATTAACGCTCGTTGACAGTAGAGGCTTACAACGAATGATTAACGAGTAACAATTAACTTTCAATGGAGCGGGAGACGGGGCTCGAACCCGCCACCTGAAGCTTGGAAGGCTACCGCTCTACCAAATGAGCTACTCCCGCTTTTCATTGATCATTTGTTCAAGATACCAAAAATAATTGTTTTTATTTAATGATATTAGAAAAATGAAATGGTGGGGGCGGATGGATTCGAACCACCGAAGGTATCACCAGCAGATTTACAGTCTGCCCCATTTGGCCACTCTGGTACACCCCCAATTAATTGTCAAAAAACATCCAAAAACTGACTGGGCTGGTTTTTAGAGTCGCAAATTTACGCGCTTTTATTATATTTTCAAATCTTTGTTTAAAAATTTGTTGAATCTTTGAATGTTAAAAAAAGAATAGAGGCTCAAACCAGTGAAAATCAACTAGCTGAAACCTCTCATCTTATTTAATATTGGTACTATATGCGTATTCCAAAACTAACCATTCTTATGGCAGGCCCTTTATTAGATTCAAATAATTCGCCCATATCATATTGCATAAACAAGTCAGGAAATGGCGAATGCCAGTTCGCTCAAGGCCATAACGAAAATTATTAAGGTAGAAATTAGAATGATTTCGCTCCATCTTTTCTTACGTCTTGTGTTTTGTGTAACTATCTAAACGGTAGCCGCCATAGACCCCAAAACTAAGATAGGAAATAATGCCTTTATGAATGGCGAGGTGACATAAGAAAGATTGAGATAGGCCGCTGTCGGCTTGGTTGTATAAATCGTTGGTCTTTAGTAGAAACTAATGGCATTGGCATCTTTGCGGACAGAATTACTACCTTCATACATCATATTATACCAAGATAC
This sequence comes from Spirosomataceae bacterium, assembly GCA_041392315.1. Lineage (GTDB taxonomy): Bacteria > Bacteroidota > Bacteroidia > Cytophagales > Spirosomataceae > Runella. The sequence goes on from JAWKMH010000001.1 coordinate 480,225, forward strand.
ATCTACACTAAATCTAAGCCTAATGAGGCATCTTTGCCGCGACCCTTGGCAGCTTTGGCATTGATTTAAACTTATAAATCAGAACCCAGAACATTAAATCCTGTAATCATTGCTGCGATAATTAAGCGGATTATTTTGGCCATAGCATTTAGACCGACCCAACACGTCAAAACCATTTCGAGGGCTTCGATAACGCCTCGTAACACTTCTCAGTAATTTTGCCATGTCATCGCTGGTTTTGCTTTCGTTAGCCTCTTCTACCACCTCTTCTTTAGGATTGTTGGACTCTTGGCTTTTTGGGTTCATTAATGGTGTTTGATCTCACCATTTTTGCGATTTATTACCGAACTGATGTCTTTCGAGTATTTCTCCCATTTTGCTCATTGATATATAAATGTATGATTCCTTGCCTCTGAATCCAAGTAACTCATGTCACGTACGATTTTGTTGAGGTCGTAATCTTTTAAGTTGATGATTCCAACAATAACAGCTTGGATAATCATGCGGGTATTATTCAGCAGACTGTAAGGGGAATCTCCTTTGATAGTGTACTTTTCATGACATAATACTACAAGGGTAGAATAAGTAGCCACCAAAGGTAACGAGTGTAGTGAACTTTTTCATAGCTTTTTCTTAGAATAATTTATTGAAATGACTGTTTTATTTTTACTATTTGGCTAAAGTTTTGAATTAATGCCTACTTCTTTAATCTACCTTTCACCACTTTTTGCATTTTTGAGTTGTTCATACTTTTGCCATTCTTGATGACTTTCTTGGTTTGTTGATTAGGTCTTCATTAATTGCGGTACTCTGAACATCGGCGGTGTTGTCAATTGGCTCATTGACAGTGCTTGCAACTAAGGTTTCTTTGATACTGGGAAGTTGTAAGAAGACAGGTTTTAGGTTGAGACTTTGTATCATTGACAGAAGGCTGGCTTGACTGTGCTATTGCCTTTGACTCTTGCATTGCCTGAAGACAAAGATGGATTTTTGATAGCTGATTCCTCTGTTATTTGAGCTACCTGCTGTTGAGATGGTATCTTTGTTTCGACCTCTTTTATAACATTACTTTGAGGCACTATTTTCTGGAATTTAGCATGTACTTTATTTCTATCTGAGTTCTTTGTTAAACTTGTGTTACTTTTAATAGTGCTTCTCACCTGCATTTAGGTGCTACCTGTTCGGGTTTGGGAATATTTATTGAAGTTTCAGGTACGACTTGGGCAGTAGTAGAATTTTCGGGTGTATAATTTTTCCAAACAATCCAACCCGTTCCTAACAATAAACAGATGCTCGCTGCCGCTAACCACGGTCCTTGGTGCCACCAACCACCAATGCGTCGCTCTTTGACTTGCATCCGTGATTGCAATTTCTGATAAGCCTCCTCGCGTGGCGTAATCTCTGCATTGTGCAGTTTGCGGGAAAACAAATCGTCAATAGGGTGCTTTTTCATATCTTTAGTACTTAAATTTTATACTTTCAGTTTCTTTCAACATCGTTTGCAACAACGCCCGGGCACGGTGTAATTGTGATTTTGAGGTACTTTCTGTGATGCTCAATTGCTCGGCAATCTCAGCATGAGAATAACCTTCTATGGCATATAGGTTAAAAATGGTGCGATAACCGGGCAATTTTTCAATGATTGCCATCAAATCGTCAACTTCTAAGGTGTTGTCGACCCAATCAAAGTTAGCGGCTTGGAGTTGTACTTCGGGGGTGTCTATGTCAATTTCTATGTATTTTCGTGAGCGAAGCCTCATTAAGGCTTCGTTAGTCATCAATCTCCGCACCCATCCTTCAAAGCTCCCCTCTCCTTTGAATTGGTCTATTCGATCAAATACCTTCATAAAACCCTCAATCATTACATCTTCTGCTTCCATTTGGTCGCTCAAATAACGTACACAAACGGCCAACATACGGGCGGCATATTTGTCATAAAAATGACGTTGTGCTTTGGTGTCGCCTTTTTGTAAAGCCTTCACTAATTGCCCCTCGTTTGTGAATAGTTGTAAAATCTTGACCATATTTTGGCTGTTTCATAAGGAAGATGCAAAACAAGGATACAAAGGTTGCATGGATTTAAAAAATATTTTTGTGTTACACCGTTATTAACTCCACAGCGTCATAATAGGAGTGATTCACCTAAAATCTCATGTAGTTGCTATTTGCCAATACTAAGCCTTGAAACAAACATGAAATCAACCTCATTTTTCCAAAGTATATTGGTGATTGCAGCCACTCTTTTACTACTCTGGGCAGCATTGGGTTGTTCTTCTCAACAGCCCAATCCTAACGAAGCAGGAACTCCCGTAGAAATTTCTGCAAAATTTGCGGGTCAAACCAATGACTTTGCTTTTGAGTTTTTTAAGCAGCTCAATGCGCAACCAGCACAAACAGATAAAAACGTATTTGTGTCGCCTTTGAGTTTGCATACAGCACTGGGTATGCTCTTAAATGGAGCCAATGGAAAAACAGTCGACGAAATCCAGCAAACACTCAAATTGAGTGGTATTTCTATGTCTGAAGCAAATCAAGCCTACCAGCAACTCATGGAAGGATTACCTAAAGCTGACCCTAAAGTTACTTTGGGGCTTGCCAACTCGGTTTGGTATCGGAATACGTTTCAGCCAGAAACTGATTTTTTGAATACAATGAAAACTTGGTTTAAATCGGATGTAAATCAGTTTACGGGAAGCGATGCTACCCCACTCAATCAGTGGGCAAGTGATAAAACCAATGGTAAAATCAAAAAAGTATTAGATAATATTGACCCACAGATGGTTTTGTTTTTGATGAACGCACTCTATTTTAAAGGAGATTGGAAAATCAGTTTTGATGAGAAAAAGACAGGAGATTATCCTTTCCAATTGGGTAATGGACAGACAAAGGAAGTAAAAATGATGCAATTGGAAGAAAAACTGCGTTTGGGCAGTCGTAACGGCTATTTTGCTTATGAACTTCCTTACGGTAATGGGCAATATACCATGACAGTCTTAGTCCCCCAAGAAGGAAGCAACGTGGCTGATTTAGTGAAGACCTTAAATGCTACAGAATGGGTAGCCTTACAACAAGCCATGAGAGAAACCCCTAAAACCAAAATAGGGCTGCCTAAATTTACCCTTGAGTATGAAATAAGACTTAATGAAATCTTACAACAAATGGGTATGCCTACTGCTTTTATACCAGGTGTGGCTGATTTGACAAAAATTAATAAAAATGGTAACTTAAATGTGGGTTTTGTCAAGCAAAATACTTTTGTGGCAATAGATGAAAAAGGAACAGAAGCAGCAGCAGTTACTACGATTGGCATAGAACTTACTTCTATTGGACAAACTTATTATGCTGATCGACCCTTTGTGTTTATTATTAGTGAAAAAACCTCTAATACAATCTTGTTTATGGGTAAAATGATGAATCCATAAATAAGCATTTAGAGAGCGGGAATAAATATTTTATAGAAGATTATCTAAAAAGATTAAGAAATTTGGCATTTAAAAACAATTTTATGAAATATTTACTTTCGGTTTCATTCCTTCTAATGGTAGTAAGCACCCAAGCACAGCAAGTAGAATGGGGCTTAAAGGCTGGTTTGCAAATAACTCAGTTTAAAGGAGATGATTTTTCGGGAAGACAACCTACCTCTAGCTCTAACAGTTTGGACAGAATAAGTACCAAAGGAGGTAATAATGCAGGCTATACCATAGGGGGTTATATAAGGACAACGGAAAATGTATTTTTACAAGGGGAATTGCTTGTTTCGGTAAAAGGGGCTTCTTTAAAAAATAATAATAACGGAATTGTTACAGCGATACAGTATGGTCAATTAGACATTCCTTTGTCATTAGGATTTAAATACAGACGAGTTGAATTGACAGGTGGCCCATTGATTTCTTTACAACTGTTTGATGATGACAAACTCAAAAGCTTTTTGTCTCAGTTTTCAGCATCGCCTCTTACTTTTTCACCTTATCGTTCCTATACGTTTGGTTATCAGGCTGGTGCTGGGGTAAACTTCAATAAGCTCTCTTTAGGAGTACGTTATTTGGCGAGTATCCAGCCTGTAAGCGACATGTATATTTCCTATGCCGTTCCAGGCGACACTCAACTAAAAAAATAGTCATTTTCAGCAGAGATTTGGGGCTATACAATTTACTGCTGCTTATCGATTGTCGAAATAAGCGGCTAATTGTTCTACACTTAGCCAACGAGCAAGGAGTTTTTTTTCGTGGTCGAGAAGATAAATAGTGGGATGGGCTGAAAACACCCCACTTGTAAAACTCGATTTTCCTGAGCTATCCTGCACATTGATAAATGTTGCGTCTGAAACTCTTCTATAAATTTGACCCAAGTGGTTTTATCTGGCTCCAAACTCACTGCATATACTTTTAGCTGGTTGGAGTTTTGTTTGACCAGTGCACTCAATTTGGCAAGCTGCTCGCGGCAATGAGAACAGTTAGGGTCAAAAACAAGACGGTGTATTGGCTTTGAAGGGAAGAATGTAGTATTTCTTTGCCGTTGAAATCAGTCAATGGTAATGAAGGAAATGTACGCCCAATAGCTATTTTTTCTTTGATTTGCTGAACCTCTTTCACTTTTTGAAGCGTGCTTGCATCCCACAAATTCGGCTCGTTATCCACATAGTTATCCACAATGTGTTGATATAGCCTATCGAAAGTAGCACTGGGAGTAAGTTCAAATTTTTGTACCAACTGACCTACCACATACTTGCGCATTTCAACCGTGCCTTTGGTTTGTTGAATGACATTGTCTATCAAATTAGTAATATCCTCGGTAGGTATTTGAGGAATTATCTTCAAGAATCGTTCAAAACGGGCAGGAAAAGTAGGCGTATAAAGCATGCGCTCATCAGACAAAAAAGTATGGTCGAAGTAGTGCTCCCAAGCGTATTTTTGAAGATAAGTAGAATCTTTGGCTGTTAGTTGCTGAAGTGGCAATATGGGTAATTTGGGTTCTTGATAACTTTTTAAAAAATGGGTGGCAAGGGATTGTGGTTGTTTTTTGTACAACGAGTCCACGTATTTTTTGATATTTTCATTCAATTCTTGGAAACGGCTTTGCCACCTTGGGTCGTTATTGTCTTTAATGCCCTCCTGCTGCCGATAGGTCAGTAGAGGTTGATAACGCCTACGAATTTCACGTTGATAATTAAAAAATAAAGTATTGTCGTCCGAATTTTTAAACTCAATTGTTCTCACAATATCTTTCAGATTGGCCTCAAAAGAAAATACTTGCGAATCCGAAACAAAAATATCCAATCCATGCCCAAGACCTACTATACGACACATACCTGCTGGTATCTTTTCTTTTTTTTCCCAAACCACCATTCCATCCACTCCCAAAAACGCGGTATCTACGGGCATTAAGTGGCCACCGAAATGTTGCATCAAAACCAATGCAGTTGGTTCTGAGTTGGTAATTCGAGCTTCTATTTTGAGGCTATTTTGAGCTAATAATTGCAAAAAGCCAATAGAAAATAGAAGTGTTAAAAGAAGATAGGGATGTTTTTTCGACATGACAACTGAATGAATGAACTAACCCATTATATAGAGGAAGAGGCAAAATACGTGCCATAAAAAAAGGGTAGCGTTGTAAACCTTAGTTACAATGCCACCCTTTTTTGAAAACAAGACATTCCAAAACTGAAACCCGTAAACGCCAGCTTTGGAATGTCTAAGTAATGTTGGTTGTCTTAATTTTTAGCTCCTCCCTGCTGTCCAGCTTTGGGTTGCTGGCTTTGCTGCGCCTCACGCATCGGATTCGGCCCCCGCGAAAAACCCTGCGATTTGAACAACTGAAACTTCGTGGGCTGTGCGGGCTGGCGAGGGAAACTATTGCTCTCCTCATCAATGTCGGCTATCTCACGATATGGGTCTAACGTCCACTGCACTACCTTCTTCTTTGAAGTTATCACCTTCGATATCTGCTGGTCGTTCAGCCGCCATATCTCCGCAGGAAAACGCGCCACCGAATCAGTTCCATCCTCAAACTGCATCTTGACAATCACGGGCATCGGCAAACCACCCTTGTTTTTGACCTTGAGGGTATAAAAGTTCAAACCCGATTCTACCAGCTTGCGCTCGTCCTCGCTCAAACTTGCCAAATAGGCTTCGTATTTTTTCTTGTCGTTGTCGGTTACTTTGTAGGGGTCGTAGGAGTTGTAGAAGTCTTTCATGTCGGGGTTTTTGTCCACTACGCTTTCTTTGATGTAGTCTTTGTCGCGTTGGCGGGCCATGGTATTGCGCTTGTCTTCGGCTTCTTTTTTGGCAGTGGCTTTATTGATTTCGGGGTTTTGGGAGTCAAGGGCAAACCATTCCACTTCTACGAGGTCTTGGTCTACGGGTTCGGTGGTGTAGAACCAGCCTTTCCAGAACCAGTCTAAGTCCACGCCACTGGCATCTTCCATAGTGCGGAAGAAGTCTGCGGGGGTAGGATTTTTGAATGCCCAGCGGCGGGAGTATTCTTTGAAGGCGTAGTCGAAGAGTTCGCGGCCCATGATGGTTTCGCGCAGAATGTTGAGCCCTGTGGCAGGTTTGGCGTAGGCATTAGGCCCAAAAGCCATGATGTTGTCCGAACTGGTCATAATGGGCACTTGCTGGGTGGCATCCGTACGCATATAGTCGGTGATAAACTGTGGCTCACCACGGCGTGTGGGGTAATCTCTGTCCCATTCTTTTTCGGCAAGGTATTGTACAAAGGTATTGAGACCTTCATCCATCCACGACCATTGGCGTTCGTCAGAATTGACAATCATGGGGAAGAAATTATGTCCTACTTCGTGGATAATCACGCCAATCATACCATATTTTACTTGTTCAGAATACGTGCCATCGGCCTCTGGGCGACCGCCATTGAACGATATCATGGGGTATTCCATACCGCCACCTGCTGTGGCATGGCATGAGTAGGCTACAGGATAGGGATAGTCAATAGAATATTTAGAATAGGACCGAATAGTATGTGCTACCACCATGGTAGAATATTGCCCCCAAAGCGGGTTGCCTTCTTTAGAGTAGAGCGACATACACATTACTTTTTTGCCAGCTTGGTCTATTTGCATGGCATCCCAAATAAATTTGCGGGACGAAGCGAAGGCAAAATCGCGTACATTGTCGGCTTTATAAATCCACGTTTTTTTACCTGTAGGCTTGCCTTTTTCGGCTTTTTCGGCTTCTTCTTGGCTGACAATCAGCACTGGGCGGGTGGCTGTTTTGGCTTTATCCATGCGTTTCATTTGTTCTGCTGTAAGCACTTGACTGGCATTTTGAAGCTCGCCTGTCGCACCCACGACATGGTCGTTGGGGACAGTGATTGCCACTTTATAGTTGCCAAAAGTCAAGGTGAACTCCCCTTGCCCTAAAAACTGCTTATGTTGCCAGCCGTTTACATCATCATAAACACACATACGTGGAAACCAATGGGCGATGAAGTAGTTGGCATTGCCATCTTTGGCAAAAAACTCGTAGCCTGAGCGTCCGTAGTATTCGGTGATAAAATAATTCCAATCAACTGAGAAGGCATAAGACTGACCTGTTTTAATGGGCATGGGTAGTTCAATACGCATCATAGTGTTGTTGATGGTATAGGTGAGGGGCTTGCCTGTTTTCGGATCTTTTACTGCTGTGATTTTGTAACCAAATTCTTTATCGCTCACAATACTGGTACGTACCGAACTGGGCGAGCCAATGCCCCTAACTGCCCCCGACGACATTTGAGATTGAATACTGCTATTTTGTGAAAGCGCATTGATAGAGCCTTTTTGAAATAAGTTTTGATCCAGCTGCAACCACACAAACTTTAGTTCGTCGGGAGAGTAATTGAAATAAGTAATGGTTTCTGTACCCGTAATTTTACGTTGCTCGTCATCCAATTCAGCTTTGATGTCATAGTCGGCACGTTGTTGCCAAAAATCTTTCCCAGGTGCGCCTGAGGCAGTGCGAGTGGTGTTGGGCGTGGGTAGGGTGCCTCCCAGTTGCTCAAATCGGCTGTTGGCATGGTAGTCGGCACCGCCGCCTCTTTGTGCTTGAAGATTGAATTGGATAAAAATTGTTAAGAAAAGATAGAGTATTTTTTTCATTAGGATTTTGGTTGTTGATTGTAAAACAAAGTTAGGTGAAAATCAACTATTTACGCTTTTTGTTTCGACGATTAAGGTTTTTTTAGCGACATTACTCCGCTGATTGCCCTAAAACTGTACGAAAAAGCTCATTGTTTAAAATAAGCGACAAGGCCATGCCTGCCACGATTCCCGAAATCAAGTGATTCCAAGTACTTTTTTTTACTCTCACCAATTCGATAAAAACAGAAAAAATCAAAAGGGCAATGGCAACGATGAGTAATTGGCCGATTTCTAAGCCCACATTGAATGAAAACAAAGGCATGATGATGCTCTCCTGACTACCAAGCAAACTTCTTAGATAATTGGAAAAGCCCATGCCATGTATCAGTCCAAAACATAAGGCCAGACCATACCGTAGCTTTGACGATTGGGACATCTGTTTTTCGGGTTCGGCAAAGTTGGTGAGGGCTGTAATAAAAATCGTAATGGGTATCAATAATTCGATAAGCGCCGAACTGTAAGTAATAAGCTGTAAAGTGGCTAAGGCTAAGGTGATGGAATGACCTACCGTAAAGGCAGTAATCAAGATCAATAACTTTTTCCAGTCTTGAAAACTATAAATGGCACAAAGGGCAATCACAAACAAGATATGGTCATAGCCATTGGGGTCTGTGATATGGTCAAAACCGAGAGAAAGATAAGCTTGAAATTCGGACATGAATGGAATAACGTTAAACGATTTGAGGTTTGGATAAAGTGAACACAATAGGTGAGGGCAAAGAAAACAATAAAAAGTGATTTCTTGAAATAGAATGGGCTGTAGAAAATGGTAGTTTCAAAAATCAACGAGCAATTCGGTAAGAGTCGTACTTTTGTGCAAATAATCTCTAAACTCATGCCCTCTTTAAAGAATGATAGTCCTGTAAATGTGCGAGAAGATGAACAACTCGACGTGCCTCAATTGAATGATTATTTTGATAAACAAAATCCAGCATTGGGCAAAATAATAGAGGTGAGCCAGTTTCCAGGTGGCTACTCTAATTTGACTTATTTTTTGAAGACAGAAACAGACCATGAATATGTGCTGCGTCGCCCTCCGTTTGGTTCGAAGCATATCAAAGGAGGCCATGATATGGGGCGAGAGTTTCGGGTACTTTCGATGTTGAAAACAGCAGGATATGCCAAAATCCCCAACCCCATGCTGTTTTGCGACGATGAGAGCATACTGGATTGTTCTTTTTATGTCATGGAACGGGTGCAAGGGGTGATATTACGTGCTCACAGCGCACCTAAAATGAATATTGATGCTCATACCATGCGAAAAATATCGGAGGCATTGGTAGATAACCTTGTCGTTTTGCACAACATAGATATCCAAGCCACAGGGCTAATAGCATTGGGCAAACCCGACGGCTATGTACAACGTCAGGTAGAAGGATGGTACAGGCGTTATCAAAATGCCCAAACCGACCTTGTGCCTGCTATGGACGAACTGTACCAATGGCTCATCAAAAATTTACCTGTTGAAAACGCGCCTACACTCATTCACAACGATTATAAGTACGATAATCTGGTGCTAAATGCAGCCAATTTGGGTGATATAGTGGCTGTGTTAGATTGGGAAATGACTACCGTAGGCGACCCACTTATGGATGTAGGTACGGCTTTGAGCTACTGGGCAGAAGCAGGGGATGGTGCGTTTGAAAAAAGCTTTAATTTGACTTGGCTGCCAGGAAACCTTTCTCGACAAGCATTTGCCGACCGCTACGCTATGCAAAGTGGCCGCGATTTATCCAACATTCTCTATTATTATGTATTCGGATTGTTTAAAAATACAGTAGTCATTCAGCAAATCTATGCGCGTTGGAAAAATGGCTTTAGCAAAGATGAACGCTTTGCTGGATTGATGATGGGTGTTCGCTCGTTGAGTAATGTGGCAATGAAGGCCATTGAACGCGGGAGGATTTAACAACCCAAGCCGTTTGCATCAAAGCAGAAAAGATGACTTTTGTAAATACTGCTTATTGGGAGAAAACACAAACAAACAAGCTCCATTTTTGATAGTTTCAATAATGGCTTTGTGTACATCGTAAGGGATAGCCGGACAGCCAAAGCTGCGGCCCAATCGACCAATTTTTTTGATAAAACTTTCACTTACATAATCGGCACCATGTATCACCACAGCGCGGTCGAGGGCGTTGGAATTAAAGCCTGACTCCAAACCTTGGAGTCGAAGCGATAGGCCGTGTTTGCCTTGGTAAGTTCCTAAGGTTTGGTAAAACCCAAGGCTCGATTGATAGGACGACATTTGATTGGAAAAACGATGAGCGTATAAATCGCCCGAATTGCGACCGTGAGCTACAAAAGTGCGATACAGTACCTTGCGTTTTACTAAATCAATCACATATAATCGTTTTTGGGTAGAGGGCTGGCTTAAATCTGCAATCGTCAAAATGGGTTTTGAAGGATTAATTTTCTTTACGCCACGAATGGCATAATCAAACACAGTTTGATCAAGCCCGATATCGCCTAAACACAGTTCTTGGTAAAGTTGCACTAAGTCGTCAGCAGGAGGATTAGGTATGGTATTAAAATCGGCTGAAATAGAAAAAGGAGTAATTAATAAGATACTGATTACCAGCAGAATAAGAATGTATTTCATTGCTTAGAGTTTTTGAAGCTGACTAATACAACGTCAAAAAAAATATTTTTGTTGCCTTTTGAGCCAGTCTTTAGAAAGTACGTCTGATGTATGCTCCTAAAAAACTACCTGTAAAAACGGGAAAAAATTGTAAAAGTGCTGTGAATCGAGTCGCTTCGGCATTGAAAGGAGTAAGCAAGTGCAGCTCAGCAATCAAAAAATAAAAAGCCGCTGTTAGCACTATTTGTATGATGGCCAAGAGCCATCCTTTATGAGGTTGAAGCCATCCCAAAAAAATAGCTACTACTAATCCGACTAAAAAAGGCAAGTGAACTGTGGGTCCATGGAAGCACACTATGGCTACAATGACACTCGTTATTACTGTAATGAATACATTTCGCACAAAAGTTTTATTCGATAAAGATTCCATTGGTCAAGTATTCTTTCAAAGCTTACACTGAAATCAAGACTTCCCCGTTGGTTTTTAGCAACTGACAGGAACCAGCGTTTTATTTTACTTCCGAAACAATCGAGCTACTCAAACGAAGAAGCTCAATCTCGGTGATTTTTACATTAAAGGCCGCTTCAATCAGCCGCGATTCGGTAGCAACGGCGTTGCGTTGAGCCTCGCGAAACTCAATAGCCGTGGAATTACCAAATTTGTAACGCTCAAAAGCCAAATCCACATTTTGGCGGGCTATTTTGAGATTTTGTTCTTCAAAACTAAAAAGTTGAACACTGTTTTGATAAGAATTGTAGGTACGTTCTAAAGCTGAAAGTAGCTGAATTTTTAAGTCACTCTCTTGGTATTCCGTGATGATGCTATTGATTTTGGCATTTTGTTCGCGGCGGCGTTGATTGTAGCCATCGTAAATTGGGATGCTCAATCTCGCACCATAATTGAGCGAGCCATTTTTGCTACTTTTAATACCAAAACCAGCCTCATTGTTGAGTGTGCTATAAGTGTAACCACTCAATAAGTCCACCTGCGGGAGGCGTGTAGCCCGTATTTCCTTTTCACTAATACTGGCTATTTTTTTATTTTGACTGGCTGCCAAAAGGTTAGGGTTTTGATTTTTTAGGTTTTGTTGCAATTGACCAATGTCCAGATCTTTTCTGAAAATAATGGTATCGGGTACGGTAAAGTCAGTATTAAAGTCGTTCAATAACAGGGTATTAAGGCTTACCTTACTGTTTTTTAGCAGTTGTTCTTGAGCAACTAAGGCTGCTTGGTCGCCATTATAATCTACTTGCGCCGCCAAATATTCTGATTTCGAAGTAGTGCCTACTTCATAATTGGCCAAGGCCAATTCTCGCCGTGTATTTGAAATATCCAAGGCATCTTTGAGCGATTCAAGGCGTTGTTTTTGACGGATGATGTCATAATAGGCAACAGCCACTTGCGCTACCGTATTTTCGATGTTGATTTGTACGGTGGTTTTTCCTAATTGTTCGATTTGGCGTAAACGTTCGGCAGTAGCAAACATCCCCATCCCATCAAAAACCGTCCAAACCAAGTTGACCCCTGTGGCAGAGTTGCGGTTATGAACGCCACTTTGTACAAGTGGGTCGCGGGTGGTGCCGCCAATAGGGAAAAAGGTTTGATTGACACTGTTGTTATTAAAATTGGCCTGACTTGTGCCTGATACAATGGGCAACATTCCGGCATTACCGCGTGTATTGTCATTTTTGGCGATAACCTCGCGGCTACGGGCAATTTTGACGGCGTAATTCTCCTCCAAAGCAGTCGAAATGGCATTTTCGAGGGTGAGCAATTCTTGAGAAACCGATACAATAGGTTGTAGAAAAATAAGGAGCAGTAGTGGCAAATATCGTGTCATAGCGTCACAGACAAAAAGAGGTGGCTTTGTTTTAGAAGCGACAAAAGCCTTTTTTTGTTTCAAAAATAGTGTAAAAAACGTAGTTTTAGCCACTAAATAACCCTGATACGATGAAAAACAACTTTTACGCGCTATGTGCCTTGTTTTTAGCGGCTTGTTCGGGCCAGCAAAAGGCCGATTTAATCGTTTATAATGCCAAGGTTTATACCGTTGATTCCACGTTTAGCACGGCTACGGCCTTTGCTATCCAAAAAGGCAAATTCGTTTCAGTTGGCGATTCGGCCACGGTATTTGGACAATTTTCTTCTGATTCCCTACTGAATGTCGAAGGCAAAGCTGTTTTTCCTGGGCTTTACGATGCCCACGCGCACTTTTATGGCCTCGGCCAAATGCTCGACCAAGCCGATTTGGTAGATACGCAGTCGCCCGATGAAATTGTCGAACGTTTAAAAAAATACCAAGCCGAACACCCCGATCGCGTTTGGATTATTGGTCGTGGTTGGGATCAGAACGATTGGCCTGTGAAGGAATTTCCCACCAAAGAACTATTGGACAAAGCCTTTCCTAATCAGCCTGTTTACCTTACCCGTATTGATGGCCAGGCAGCTTGGGTCAATTCAAAGGCACTTCAGTTGGCCAAAATCACAGCCAAAACCACCGTAGAGGGCGGCTTGGTAGTGCTCAAAAATGGCGAACCCTCGGGTGTGTTGGTTGATAGGGCACAGGGATTCGTACGAGCTTTGAATCCCAAACACTCTATGGAAGAAAATAAGACCATCTTACGCAAAGCGCAGCAGTTATGTTTTAGCTATGGCCTCACCAACGTAGGCGATGCGGGGGTTTCGCCCGAAATCATTGATTTGATGGACGAAATGCAACAAAAAGGCGACTTGAAGATTAGATTGTACCCCATGGTAAGTTTAAGCCATGAAAACGTGGACAAGATGTTGAAAAAAGGCATTTTTGCCACCGATCGCCTCAATGTACGCTCTTTCAAACTCTATGCCGATGGCGCACTGGGTTCGCGTGGGGCGTGTTTGCTCAAGCCATACAGCGATGCCCCCGACAACACGGGCTTTTTGCTCCTAAGCCCCAAAGAGTTGGAAAACTATGTGAGCCAATTGGCCAATAGCGATTTTCAAGCCAATACCCACTGCATTGGTGATTCGTCTAATAGGTTGATACTCAATCTATACGCCAAGTATTTAAAAGGTAAAAACAACCGCCGTTGGCGCATCGAACACGCCCAAATTGTGGATAAAGCCGATGTGGCTACTTTTGGAAATTTCAATATTTTGCCTTCTGTACAGCCTACCCATGCCACTTCAGATATGTATTGGGCCGGCGACCGCCTCGGCAAGGAGCGCGAAAAAAATGCCTATATTTTTCAAGACTTATTAAAACAAAATGGAAAAATCACCTTCGGAACAGATTTTCCCGTAGAAGCCGTTTCGCCTTTTTACACCTTTCATTCGGCGGTGTATCGGCAAGATGCCAAGGGCTTTCCTGCGGGGGGCTACCAAATGGAAAATGCCCTGAGCCGCGAGCAAACCCTGCGAGGGATGACCATCTGGGCAGCCTACGGCAATTTTGAAGAAAGCCGTTTGGGCAGTATCGAAGTAGGCAAGGGAGCAGATTTTGTAGTATTAGAAAAAGATTTAATGACCACCCCCGCTACCGAACTGCGTGAGGTAAAGGTTCTAAAAACCTACGTGGCTGGTGAGAAAGTGTTTGAGCGGAAATAAAGTAAATCCATTCTGACCAATTTCCTTCGGCATGTTGCTAAAGGGGTTTTTTTGTATTTGGCAAAAAATAAGGTGATTTCTCTTTATTTTTGTAGCAACCACTCGTAGCTATTGTGACTTTCCGCAAACGTGTCTTTACTACTTTAGAATTTGCCGCTATCGGTAGCCGGCAGGGGCTGAGTATGTATATAAAGTTGGGGTTGATAGCAGTTATTTTCCTCAACTCGGTAGCTATCATTGTACACACCATTCCCGAAATCAGAAACAAGGCTCTCTACGACCAAATATTCCAAGATTTTGAAGTAGTATCGGTCATAATTTTTACGATAGAGTATTGTTTTAGGGTTTGGTCGTGTGTGGAGATTCCGAAATACAAAGATGGTTGGCGGGGGCGGCTCCGTTACATGGTTTCTTTTTGGGGGTTGGTCGATTTCTTAGGTATTTTTCCCTTCTATTTCTCCCTCTTTACTTCCGATTTTGGCATCATCCGTATTTTACGTGTCTTTCGTTTGTTCAGGCTCTACCGCGTTACGCGCTACTCACACGCCCTCAAGATGATCAGAACGGTATTGACTGAAACCAAAGAAGAACTACTGATTTGCTTTTCGTTTATCATTTTTACGTTGTTTATATCTTCGAGTGTGATGTATTATTTAGAGCACACTGGCCAACCCGAACGCTTTAGCAGTATTCCAGCCACGCTATGGTGGGGGGTCATTACGATGACTACCACAGGCTATGGAGATATGTACCCCGTGACGAACCTCGGCAAATTTTTTGGGGGTATTATTCTTATTTTAGGGATTGCGCTTTTCGCCCTTCCTACGGGTATTATCGCTTCTGGGTTTATGGAACAAGTACGGCGCGACAAAGGCCGTAAATTCATTCGCTGCCCGCACTGCAACGAATGGATAGACTTAGCAGAAGTAGAACATGAACATAAACCAGACCTCAAAAAACAATGAGGATAGGATTTGATGCCAAACGCGCTTTCAATAACCGCACGGGCTTGGGCAATTATAGTAGGTTTGTGTTGAATGCCTTGCTAAAATATGCTCCTGAGTACGATTACCTTGCCTATACACCCAAAATAAAAGCAGGATTTTTTGAAGAGTTTCTGCCCAAAAATGTAAGAAATGCACCCTATCAAAATGCTTTGCAGCAGGCATGGTGGCGGAGTATTGGCATGGTAAAAGACTTGCAAAAAGATAGAATCGAAGTCTTTCATGGATTAAGTAATGAATTACCCTCCGGGCTCAAAAAAGCAGGCATCAAATCGGTGGTAACAATTCACGACTTGATTTTTTTACGTTATCCAGAGCTCTACCCAGCCATTGATCGATTTTTTTACCGACAAAAATTCAAAAAAGCCTGCGAAATTGCCGATGTGATTGTGGCAGTGAGTGAGCAAACCAAACGCGACATTATAGAGTTTTATGACATTGCGCCTCATAAAATCCAAGTAGTGTATCAAGATTGCCATGAGGTTTTTCATCAAGCACAGCCTCCCTCCTCTCAGATTTTAAAGATAGAAGGTATCTCGAAGCCCTATATCTTGAGTGTAGGAACAATCGAAGCCCGTAAAAATCAACTTCAACTCGTAAAAGCTTTTTGTGAAGCGCAATTGCCTGATGCACAACTTATACTGGTGGGTGCAAAAACGCCTTATCAACAAAAAATAGAAGCATATATCGCTCAACATCATTTAGAAGGTAGCATCAAGATTTTGAATAAGATTGCTTTCCTCGATTTACCAGTCCTTTACCAAGCAGCCCATATTTTTGTTTATCCGTCTTTGTTTGAAGGCTTCGGAATTCCGATAGTAGAGGCCCTCCACAGCGGTATTCCAGTCATAGCTGCAACGGGTTCTTGCTTAGAGGAGGCCGGTGGCAGTGGGGCAGTTTATTTTGACCCCCATCATACCGACGAACTGGCGCAAAAATTGCAACTTTTGTGGAACGATGAGTCGCTGGGCCAACAACTCGTCAAGCAAGGACAAGAGCATATCAAACAATTTTCAGCAGAAAACATCGCCCAAAAACTAATAAACCTTTATCAATCACGCTGATTTTGACACTCCCCGACGCATTTATTGCCCAAATAAAAGCCCAAATGGGCAACGAATACGCTGATTTTGAGGCAGCCTTGCATCAAGCACCTCCTGTCAGTATTCGCTATAACCCAATTAAGCCTACTGACATAGCTGGCGAAATGATAATACCTTGGTGTGCAACGGGGCGTTATTTGTCGCAGCGTCCTATTTTTACGCTCGACCCGCTTTTTCATTCAGGGGCTTATTACGTACAAGAGGCTTCTTCGATGCTCATTGGCTATGCACTTCAACAAGCCGTGGACACTACAAAACCACTACGTGTGCTGGATTTGTGCGCTGCCCCAGGAGGAAAAACCACGCTTCTGACTTCTATTTTACACGAAGAAAGCTTGATTTTGGCCAATGAGGTCATCAAAAGCCGTGTGATGATTCTGAAAGAAAATGTTCAGAAGTGGGGCTTTGCCAATGTACATGTCAGTAATCACGACCCCGAAGATCTTGATGGATTAAAAGCATTTTTTGACGTAATTCTCATAGATGCGCCCTGCTCTGGCGAGGGATTGTTTCGGAAAGACCCCGCAGCCGTCAGCGAGTGGTCTTTGGGAAATGTAAAAGTATGTATGGGAAGACAAAAACGTATTTTGGAGGCAGCTTTACCACTACTGAAGCCTTCGGGAACATTGGTGTATTGTACCTGTACTTACAATGATTCCGAAAACCAAGAAAGTGGGCAGTTTATTTTAGAAACCATGGATTTTGAAGAACAGAAGATAAATTTACCATTACATTGGGGCGTTGTGGCCAAACCTATTGGCTATCAATGCTATCCGCATCGGGTGCGAGGAGAGGGGTTTTTCTTTGCCTTGTTTCACAAAAAAGCAAGTGTAGCAACTGCCCAACGCTACGATTCGTTACCCAAAAAAGGCAAAGAGGAAGGATTTCGGTCGTGCAAAAGACTACCTGCCAAGCAAATACCAGAAGTGAGCCGTTGGTTGGCGCATCCCGAGACATACCGCTTCTTTACCAAACCAAACGGAGAAGTACTGGCCTTGATGGATAGCCAATTGGACGACCTACGCATTTTAGACAATACACTTTGGACCAAAGGTTTGGGTTTGGAAATGGGTGTTTTCAAAGGAAATGATTTCATTCCTTCTCATGCCTTGGCATTAAGCAACGCGCTTTCTAAGCAAATTCCTCATTTGGAATTATCAGAAAATCAGGCTTTACTATTCCTAAAAAAGGAAAACCTGTCGTTGGAAACACCCAAAGGTTGGCTTTTGGCAACCTACCAAGGCTTAGGCTTGGGCTGGATGAAAGGACTTGGAAACCGTATCAACAATTATTTGCCCAAAGATTGGCGCATCAGAATGGAACTCCCAGAGTAAATAAGGGGGCGGTCGCTCAATGTGGAGATATGAAAATGAAAGGATTGTAGAGATAAGTACCAAAACAAAAATACATGGCATTATTCGACCCCGTCGGGGTCGCGTATTTGTAGCGAATTGTTGACCTCTATTAACATCTGACCCCGACGGGGTCAAACCGAAACAATATAAACTAAGTTAGCTCAACTACTTATAGTACTCAGGGTAGTAAATGAATTACGAATCGTTATAAGTTTCATTAGTTGAAAAGGTTACCCTTTCATTTGAGCTTCTACGACGGCTATGGCCACCATATTGACAATCTCGCGCACCGAACTACCCAACTGCAAGACATAGACAGGCTTGCCCATGCCTAACAAAATAGGCCCAATGGCCTCATATTCACCTACTTCTTTGAGTAGATTATAGGCGATATTACTGGCAGAAAGATTAGGGAAAATTAGGGTGTTGGCACCACCTTCAGCCAATTTGCTGAATGGGTGATTGGTCTGCAATAGTTCAATGTCGAAAGGTAAATGTGCTTGCATTTCGCCATCTACTATCATATCGGGGTGTTTTAGGTTTCTAAAACTCTATTTTTCGCGACGATACCACACCATTCATGTGGTCAATGAACAGTTATTGTTATTGTTTTTCCCTTTTTTGTGGATAAAAAGAAAGTGTGTGGTGGCCGATATTTTCGATTCTATTTTTCTACGGACAGCCAGTAGGTGGGTGCGGTCATTACAGGGGTTGGTATATCGGCTGCCCCAAAAAATAATCGTAACCGATCACAACCGACAAACGCTCGTACCCACCGCATTTCAGGATAAGATAGTCGTTGTAGAAAATTATCCTTACACTTTTCAGGACGTACAACCCAAGTTGGCCAAAGCCGACGAGCTCCTGATTTTATATAGTGGTTCTTTGGGCATGACTCGCGGCACGCAGTTATTGAGTGATTTAATAGCCCTTTCGCCCAAAGTAACGATATGGATGATAGGCTGGGTGTATGATGAACCCACACGTCAGTTGAGCCATCACCCACAAGTACGATTTTGGGGCGTGAAAACACAACAAGAAACCATGCGATTGGCTTCGGAATGTGATTATATCTTGTCGGTATATGAACCCCTCAACGACAATAATCTCAACGCCAGCCCCAATAAAATATATGATGCCATTCAGGCTCAAACGCCCGTGATCATCAATGCAGAAATCAAAGTGGCGGAGTTTGTAGAGAACAATCGCTTGGGGTATGTATTGAATGGCTACTATGAGCCACAGCCAGCCAAGTTGTTGGAAGAGTTAATTAGGTTGAAAAAGTCATACACCTTTGAGGCTACCCTCCGCTAGTCGTTATACTTGGGAAGCCATTGAAGAGAAATTGTTGGAAACATATAGTTGATGTTTAATCATTGCTTCGCTGTATATTTTTCAATTCCAACACTTTCTTTTCTTTCAAAGGCGGCCATTTTATCCAACAATTCTTCAATATTATCTGCTACGAGCAACAAATCTCGGTTTTCGGGTTTGAGGAATCCCTCCTCTACCATGACTTCTAAATGAGCCAGCAGATGATCATAGAATCCATTGAAATTCAAGACACCCACAGGGCCGTGAAAGATTTTCAACTGCGCCCAAGCCAAAATCTCAAACATCTCATCGAGCGTGCCATAGCCTCCAGGCAGGTTGATGACCCCATCTGAAAGCGACACCATTCGGGCTTTGCGTTCGTGCATAGTATCCACAAAATGGATTTCAGTGAGAGTTTGGTGGGCTACTTCGAGCTGGGCCAAAAAATTGGGAATGATGCCCGTTACTTGCTGCCCACCTGCTAAAACAGCATCGGCCACGCCCCTCATCAAGCCCAAGTTTCCCCCACCATACACTAAATTGATACCGCGCTTAGCAATGGCGGTACCCACTTGGGTGGCCAACTGAAGATACTCTGGGCGTTTGCCCGCATTGGAGCCACAATAGACTACGACTGATTTCATATGAGACTTTGTTATTTAAACACCTTCAAGACGATTACCGAATAAGCAGGAATCACAACTTTTAAAACCCCTTTTTCTAATTTAGTTCCCGAAAAATCTTTATGGCCACTTTGTTGGGCTGCTCAAAGGTATTGTGATCATTGATTTTTAGGGCAGATAGAATTTGCCCTGATACTTTTGAGAACTCATCTCCTCTAAGGTTGATGGTTATTTCTTGAGGTTTTTGATAATCAATATTTGTCAATGAAATGTGTAAAGTACCAGAAGCATCTTTGGAAGCAGAAGCCGAAACGGCTGTGAGTTTTTTGCCAGCAAACTCATACAAAGGCGACTCGATGTTCATAGGTACAAGCATTGCATCCTGATGTACATTATACATCTTCATGACATGATAAGTAGGTGTTAGCAGCATTTTTTCTTCGTTTGTCAGTATCACTGCCTGCAATACATTTACAATCTGGGCTAAGTTAGCACCGCGTACTCGCTCGGCATGGTTGTTGAAAATGTTAAGCGTAAGACCCGCAATCATGGCATCGCGCATGGTATTTTGTTGGTACAAGAAGCCAGGGTTTGTTCCTGACTCTACGTCATACCACCCCCCCCATTCATCCACAATCAGAGCTACTTTTTTTTGTGGGTCGTATTTGTCCATGATGGTGCTATGTCCTTTGATAAACTCATCCATTTTCCATGCTTCTTCCAGTGTTTTGAAGTATTGTGCTTCTGTAAAATCTACGGATGGGCCTTTGGTTTCTTTCCAACTGAGTACTGAATAGTGGTGTAATGCAACTCCCTGCATCATGTTATGGGGTATATTTTTCATCAAAGTCTCTGTCCAGTCATATTGGCCATCGCTGGCCCCGGAGGCAATTTTATAAAGTTTGGCATCTTTAGCATCTGACATGAAAGTGGCATATTGACGATAAATATTTGAATAGTATTCAGCAGTCATATTTCCGCCACAGCCCCAGGCTTCGTTGCCTACACCCCAAAGTTTTACATTCCACGGGCTTTCACGGCCATTTTGTTTACGGGTTTCTGCCATCGGGCTGCCACCTGGGTGGTTTACATAGGATACCCAATCTGAAAGGTCTTTTACACTTCCACTGCCTACATTGCCAGCTAAGTAAGGTTCTGCACCTATACGTTCGCAGAGGTCCAGAAAATCGTGTGTACCAAAGCTGTTATCTTCTGTAACTCCTCCCCACCAAACATTCACCATTTTGGGGCGATTGGCTTTGGGGCCAATACCGTCTTTCCATTGATACGCATCAGCAAAGCACCCACCTGGCCAACGAAGATTAGGAACTTTTAAATCTTTGAGTGCCTGAATAATGTCATTACGAACCCCTGCGGTATGAGGAATTTTCTTGTTGCCCTCTCCGACGTACATGCCACCATAAATACAACGGCCAAGATGTTCGGCAAAATGCCCGTAGATATGTTTATTGATTTGAGTTTTTGCCAAATCAGTATTCAGCGTAATCTTGGCTTGAGCTATCACTTCCGCTAAAGTGCAGCATAGAATAAAGGTAAAATAAAGTCTTTTCATGTTGGAATTATGTTTTGAAGGGCTTTACTCCCTTACCAATTATTATTTAAACAAGAGTTGTGAAAACATCAATAAGTCATGTCGCCAAACAGGCCAAGTATGTCCACCTGCATATTCACTGTACTGGTATTTAATCCCTATTTCATCGAACCTTTTCATCATGATTTGACAGTTTTGATGAGCAATGTCTTCTTTGCCCCCCATTGAAATCCAGAATTGTTTGATATTGGCATTGATAGCAGCTGCATTGTTCTTCATAAACTCGTACTGTGGAGTAGAAAGCTGGGGATTGTTAGCCCACCAACCCGAACTGAACACCCCCAAATAGGCGAAGACATTATGATTTTTTATGCCTGCATATAGCGTTTGTAAGCCGCCCATCGAAAGCCCTGCCAAGGCACGGTTTTGGGCATTGGTTTCTACGCGATAGTTGCTCTCAATGAACGGAATGACTTCGTTTTTTAGCTCATTTTCAAAAGACCTAAGCGAATTTTCATTAAAACCAGCCACACCTCCGCCCATGCCAATATTTCCATCCATCATCACAATAAGCATTGGCTTTGCTTTATTTTCAGCAATTAGATTGTCGAGAATGAGGTCAGTTTTCCCTTGAGTAGCCCATCCTCTTTGGTCTTCACCCCCTCCATGCAGAAGGTATAAAACAGGGTATTTTTCGGTTGATTTATCATAGTTAGGTGGCGTATAGACATACATTTCGCGCCAAGTGTTTAAGACTTTTGAGAAGTATTTTTTTATGCGAATATCGCCATGAGCAACGTCTTTGAGGGCATAGTATCCGCTTTCTATATATGGGATTTCGATGCCACTTGCCATGCGGCCCATACCATAGAAGGTTTCGCTGGCAGGGTCAGCCACAGCTACACCATCTATAAGAAGTGAATAATAATGAAAACCACGGCTGATGATATCGGTAGTTACATTCCAAAACCCACTGGTATCTTTTATCATGTCATATTTTTTGCCCAAATCAATTTGTATTTTTTGGGCATTGGGGGCTTTTATACGAAAAATGACACGGTTATCGGGCAAAATCTGTGGATATTTGGCATTTCTCGTATTGGTAGCGGCAGGTGTCCCTAAAACACTGTATTGAGAAAAAGAGGCTGTATCAACAGGTTTAAATAAAAACTGTGAAAACATATATAAGCCATTTTTCCATACCTTAAAATCATGTCCACCAGCTTCGAGATAATAAATATGCGGTACATTGTTTTGGTAAAGATAGTCGTGGGTACGTTTACTAAAGCCAATGAGTCCGTCGGCATCACCGCACGAAATCCAAAGGAGTTGAAGCTTTTTCTTTGCTTCTTCGGGATTTGGTATTAATTCTTCTGGCTTTTTAGTGTTGGGGGCCGACGAAAAACCACCTACCCAAGCAAATTTATCAAGGTTTCCTAAACCAAAATTTAGTGATTGCCCTCCACCCATCGAAAGCCCTGCTATGGCACGATGTTCGCGGTCGGTAAATGTAGGATATTTTTTTTCAATAAAAGGAAGCAAATCATTGAGCAAGTCTTTCTCAAATGTTGCAAAAGCCTCTACTTTGTCTTTGTCGAAAATATTACCAACGGCCCGATCGTTTTTCATTGCACGTCCATTTGGCATGACCACAATCATGGGTTGTATTTTGCCTTCTGCGTAGAGATTATCCAAAATTACGGGTGGATTTCCTCCCTTTAGCCATTCTTTTTCATCACCGCCAATACCATGCAAAAGGTACAAGACAGGATATTTTTTCTTTTTATCAAAGCCTGGTGGTGTATAAACCAATGCTTTACGAAGTGTACCCACGGTTTTGGATTCGTAACTGATACTATCCAATTTGCCAACCATAATGCCCGTTTTAACTTGGTCAAAACCTTTGGGCATTTCTTTCTCTATATTTTGTGCATGGCTACCAGCTAAATTCAAAAGTACACTGGTAGTCATCAACAATATTTTCTTCATAGGTTAGATATTTTATTAAAAAAAATGCTCCCCTACTGTAATTCTACTTCTACAAAAGTTTAAACAGTGTCAAAATCATCTTTCATCCCCGCATCTTTGATGAGATTGGCTGCCTTCAACTTATTGTATTTTAGTACACAGCGGCGAAGTTGTTCGGCCAAAATGAACCGTGATGCACCTACATAAAAATATTTTTTGGTACGCCCATTAGGATTAAAATCCTCAGTATAGGAGATGTCATAAACATAGTTGAAAGGAATCAGATTGAGCAGTTTAAATCTTCTTCTCCTTACCATTATAGAAGCATACACTTCGGTCTTGGGGCGCGTTTTTATCCCAAAACATATCCCAAAAGTGCGCAAATCATGCTCATCAAAGGACTTTACCAAAGCCAGTTTGAGTTTCAGGGCTGCTTCCGAATCATCTTCTACTTGCCAATTTAACTCATTAGCCGCATGGCGCACATTGATGTTGTACTTAAAGAGAAGATTGCTCCATTCAGTACGAAATTCGTCCTCTATATTTTTGATAATGATTGACTTCCAAGGTGTTATACATATCTCTTTAATGCCTGTCTGTTCGCATAGTGTGCCTATTTCCATTAGAAAATCTATGGCAAACAATTCATTTCTCCTATAAATGCCCAACCAAGATTTATTGCCATAGCGATTGAAACCTTCATAATAAGGCAATGAAAAGGCAGGTAAATCAAACGGTATCTCCAGAGGAATAGCATGTGGAGCAACAATATTGTCTAAAAGAGAATCAGGGTCAGCACTCGTTGATTGTTCTGAAGATAAAATCAGTTCTTCGAGCTGTTGAGCAACGAGCGGAATATCTCCTGAAAAAATGAGTTGTTGGTAAGGATAAACCCGGTTGGTCTTAGGAATTCGAAGATACAAATGCCAATAATTGGGCATGGTTGAAGTAACAAAGTTCAAATGTCCTGAAAACAACGGTGAAAAACTCTGCTGTGCGTCTGAGAGGTTGATTTTAAGTTGGGGTTCATAAGAAAACGCATCTAAAATAGTTTTAAGACTATCTTCTGTGAGCCAATTGCCCGTCAGAAAGACATCTTCAGCTACATAAGAACTTACGATATTAGGTTTTGTATTGCTGTCAATTTCTATCGGATTGCCGGTGCGATTAAGCTCCATCGCATTTATTTTTTCTTGAAATGGTTTTAGATAATTGCGAGGAATATCAAAAATCATTTGTTGGCGCAATCCAAAACGTACTTTATAAACTTGAGAGGCAAGCGCTGCTTCTAAAATAGACTTTAATTCGGAGGGCGATGCAATACCGCCTTTAAAATTGACATGAATGGTATAAAGATCTCTCACGTTAGGAAATTAAGATAAGAAAGGTTGAGGAACTATTGCTTGCAAAGTTATAAAAATTGAAAGATTGAGTAAAAATACTCATCTTTTCAATGAAAAAGAGGATAGGGTGCAATAGACAAGTTTGTCGTAAATTTGTGCTTTGCTTTGACAAACAAAAAGCACCATCCAAATCATGCAACTTACACCCGTAACCGAAGCCACACGTATTATTTTAGAAAATACCCTTGATTTTGGGATTGAATCAATCAACTTTACGGCATCTCTTCGTCGGGTGTTGGCGCAGCCCATTGTAGCCGACCGTGACTTCCCGCCCTTCGACCGCGTGACAATGGACGGGATAGCCATTAATCAATACATATACGAGGAAGGGCGGAGAGAATATAAGATAGAAAGTACCCAAACTGCTGGCGAAATACAACAAACACTCCAAAACCCTAACAATTGTATAGAGGTAATGACAGGGGCTTCGCTACCCCATGGTACAGATTTAGTCGTAAAATACGAAGACCTCGAAATCAAAGATGGAATAGCCAAAATAATGGAGCGACCTTGGCTACCCTCCAACGTGCACTGGCGTGGCGAAGATAGACAAGAGGGAAAAACGATTGTAGAAACGAATACCCTCATTGGCCCTACTGAAATCGCTATTATGGCCAGTGTGGGCGCTTCTCGACCCTTGGTCAAAAAACTACCTTCGGTGGTTATCATCACTTCTGGCGACGAACTGGTGCCTATCCATCAATCGCCTCTGCCACATCAAATTCGCAGTTCCAACATCCATTGTATTGCTGCTTTGTTGCAGTATTATCAAATTCAAGCTGATTTTATCCACATTCCTGACGACTTATCCACAACACAACAAGCCATTGAAGAAGCACTCATAAAATACGATGCGCTTATTCTCTGTGGAGGCGTATCGCAAGGCAAAAAAGACTTTATTCCCCAAGCTCTTACGCAGACTGGCGTAAACAAGTTTTTTCATAAACTTAGCCAACAACCAGGCAAGCCGTTTTGGTTTGGCCGCAAAGACAATAAAGTGGTCTTTGCCTTACCTGGAAACCCTGTATCCTCCTTTGTATGCGCTCGTAGGTACTTTATTCCTTGGCTGCGAAAATCATTAGGACTGGCGGCTATGGATAGTGTTTGGGCAGCATTGAGCGAAGACTATGTTTACAAATCGCCCCTTACTTATTTCTTACAAGTACAGCTTTATCAAGAAGGGGCTATGCTCATGGCACGCCCTATTGTAGGACATGGCTCTGGAGATTTTGCCAACTTAGTTGATAATCAGGGATTTTTAGAACTTCCTTTAGGAAAACATACATTTTCAAAGGCGAAATATTGCCCCTTTGGCGGTACGATTTTATCTTGTGATAGCGTCGAGAATACCGTTGGATAAATAATTGAAAAAAAATAGGCAAAAATTTTGATACCAAAAAGCGAATGTTTACAATTGTAAACAAATTAAATAAATAGTAGCAGTCTTCAAGCAGAAACGTCACAGAAAATTTATTCAAAAAAATAATGTATAAATTTTTGACGAACCCAAAAAGTTTCTGGTGTGTGTAACCCATTAAGGGCAAATTCGTTAACAATTTCTTAATATAGTTCTGCGATTAGATTTTTTAAATTTTTGATGAGTTTGCATTAAAAATGAATTAGAAAGGGATGTAAAAGATTCGTATTTTCGCAGAATCAATCGACGTTTAGAAGCTTTACACAAGTGTAGGATATACGCCTGCGTAGGGTCTTATTGTTTGTATATTTATTGAGTATTACCCTAAAAACGAAAGATTACCCCATAAAAAACACTTAATCATGTACGTTGTCAAGCGCGATGGCCGCCGCGAATCGGTCAAATTCGATAAAATCACTTCTCGCATTGAGAAATTATCCTACGGACTGGAAACTGCTTATGTTCAGCCTGTTGATGTAGCAAAAAAAGTAGTAGCAGGTATTTATGATGGTGTCACCACAACCGAATTAGACGTGTTGGCTGCCGAAACGGCTGCCTCTATGACTACCCGGCACCCTGATTACACCATTTTGGCCGCTCGTATTGCTATCTCCAACCTGCATAAAAACACACTCAAGTCGTTTTCGGCTACCATGAAGCAACTCTACACCTATGTAGATCCAAAAACAGGCGAGAATGCTTCGATGATTTCCAAAGAAGTGTATGATGTGATTCGCAAACACGCTGCCTTACTCGACTCGACTATCATCTACGATCGCGACTATGGTTATGATTATTTTGGATACAAAACCCTGGAAAAATCTTATTTGCTCAAAGTAAACGGTAAGATTGCTGAACGCCCCCAGCACTTACTGATGCGTGTGGCCATCGGTATCCATTTGAATGATATTGATTCGGTGATTGAAACCTACAACCTACTTTCTGAGCGTTGGTTTACCCATGCTACGCCTACGCTTTTCAATGCAGGTACACCCAAGCCCCAAATGTCGAGCTGCTTTTTATTAACAATGAAAGAAGACAGCATCGCGGGTATTTATGATACCCTCAAGCAGTGTTCGCTCATTTCGCAATCGGCAGGTGGTATCGGTTTGAGCATTCATAATATCCGTGCCAAAGGTACTTATATCAAGGGTACAAATGGTACCTCCAATGGTATTGTACCGATGTTGCGGGTTTTCAACGACACTGCTCGCTATGTAGATCAGGGAGGTGGCAAGCGCAAAGGCTCGTTTGCGGTTTATTTGGAGCCTTGGCATGCCGATGTGTTTGACTTCTTAGAATTGAAGAAAAACAACGGAAAGGAAGAACTCCGGGCCCGTGATTTGTTCTATGCCATGTGGATTCCCGATTTGTTTATGAAGCGCGTCGAAGCCAACGACACTTGGTCGTTGATGTGCCCACACGAGTGCCTGGCTTGGCCGATAGCTACGGCGACGAATTTGAGCAATTATACGAACAATACGAAAGAGAGGGCAAAGCACGCAAAACCATCAAAGCCCAAGATTTGTGGTTTGCCATCATGGAGTCGCAGATTGAAACGGGTACGCCCTATATGCTTTTCAAAGACCACGCCAATCGTAAGTCAAACCAAAAGAACTTAGGTACCATCAAGTCGTCGAACTTGTGTACCGAAATCATGGAATATACCTCGCCCGATGAAGTGGCGGTGTGTAACTTGGCTTCGATTTCGCTACCCAAATTTGTAGAGCAAGGGACAGACGGATACTTGAGATTCAACCACCAAAAACTCTTAGAGATTACCAAAGTAGTTACTAAAAACCTCAATAGAATCATTGACCTCAACTACTATCCGGTACCCGAAGCCGAGCGTAGCAACAAACGCCACCGCCCCATCGGCATAGGTATTCAGGGACTGGCCGATGCTTTTCTGATGTTGAGAATACCTTTTGAGTCGGAAGAAGCACGCAGGCTCAATGAAGATATTCACGAAACCATCTATCATGGAGCGATGATGGCCTCGATGGAATTGGCCCAAAAAGAAGGCCCTTACGAAACTTGGAAAGGGTCGCCTATTTCTCAAGGAATTTTCCAATTTGATATGTGGAAGGTGAATCCTAAAAGTGGTCGTTGGAACTGGGAGCAACTCCGCAAAGATGTGGTGAAGTATGGTGTACGCAACTCCCTGCTTTTAGCACCTATGCCCACGGCTTCTACGAGCCAAATTTTGGGCAATAACGAATGTTTTGAGCCATTTACTTCCAATCTTTACGTTCGTCGAGTATTGTCTGGCGAGTTTATAGTTGTCAATAAATACTTGTTAAAAGACTTGGTGAAAGAAGGCTTATGGAACGATGCCATGAAAAATAAACTCATGGCCTCCAATGGTTCGGTACAGAAAATTGATGAAATCCCTGCCAACCTCAAAGAACTATACAAAACGGCTTGGGAAATCAAACAAAAGACCATTGTCGATATGGCCGCCGACCGTGGCGCTTACATTTGCCAGTCGCAATCGTTGAATATTTTCATGGACAACGCCAACTACGGCAAACTAACTTCCATGCACTTTTATGCCTGGAAAAAAGGACTCAAAACGGGTATGTATTACCTCCGCACACAAGCGGCGGTAGATGCCGTGAAGATTACGGTAGAGAAAAATGCCGAAACACCGCTCGAACCCGTAGTGAGCAAAGTAGCTGAAAAAGACCTCAACTACGAAAAGTATGCCCAAGATCATACGCCACAGGTAACACCTAAAGAGGCAAAAGCAGACAAACAATACCCGATAGATTCGCCCAAAGATGTGAGTTAATTCGGAAATATTAAATGCAAAATGGGGGTAGGTCAATTACTTTGACCTACCCCCATTTTTTGTAGGATAGAAATTTAAAGCACCAGCCTTTCCTAATCATCAGAGAAAACCAACTTCCTAAACGGTATGTTAATCACTGGTTATTTTTTGTAACTTGCGATAAAACCAAGAACCTTAATCATCTACAGAATGTACTTCATTTCTTCAACAAAAACACTGCTTATTTGCCTGTTAATGGCTTGTACTTGCACAGTTAGTTTTGCCCAAAAGAAAAAAAACAGTAAACCTACCCCTACGCCGCTTAAAGAGCAGACGAAGGAAGACGACTGGAATTCAAGCACTTTTAGCGGACTCAAACTGCGTAGCATTGGCCCTGCCGTTACTTCGGGGCGAGTGGTAGATTTGGCCGTAAATCCACACAATCACAGTGAATACTATGTGGCTACAGCCGCAGGAGGTGTTTGGAAAACCGTAAATCATGGAGTGACTTACGAGCCCATCTTCGATAGTCAGAACTCTTACTCGATTGGCTGTGTTTCGATTGACCCCTCCAATGCCAATGTAGTATGGGTAGGCAGTGGCGAAAACAACAATCAACGTGCCGCCAACTATGGTGATGGTGTTTATAAATCGGAGGATGGTGGCAAGTCGTGGAAAAATGTAGGCTTAAAAACCTCCGAACACATTGGTATGATTGCCGTTGACCCTACCAACTCAGCCATCGTTTATGTGGCGGGATATGGGCCTTTATGGGGATCGGGAGGCGAGAGAGGTATCTACAAAACCACCGATGGAGGCAAGACTTGGAAAGCTATTTTGACGGTGAGCGAGCATACAGGCTTCAACGAAATCCACATAGACCCCCGCAATGCCAACACCCTCTACGCTACGGCCCATCAGCGTCAGCGTAAGGTTTATACTTACGTCGGCGGTGGGCCAGAATCAGCCATGTATAAAAGTACCGATGGGGGTACTACTTGGAACAAATTGAGCAACGGCTTACCAAGTGGTGATGTAGGTCGTATTGGAATGGACATCTCTCCAGTAAATCCTGATGTGTTGTATGCAGTGGTCGAAGCAGCCGAAGGAGCAGGTACGTATCGCTCCAATGACCGAGGAGCAAGCTGGAACAAAATGAATAGCTTTTCTACTTCGGGAAACTACTACCAAGAGCTTTTTTGTGATCCTAAAGATATAAACAAAATCTATATCACTGATACCTATTTTATGCAATCAGAAGATGGCGGCAAAACCATGAAACGCCTCGGAGAAATGCACAAACACGTTGATAATCATGTCATTTGGGTCAATCCAAATGACACCAATCAGATGATTGTGGGCTGTGATGGAGGTTTATACGAAAGTTATGATGGGGCCAAATCATGGCATTTTAAAGAAAACCTGCCCGTTACGCAGTTTTACAAAGTTACTACCGACAATGCCTTTCCGTTTTATAATGTATTGGGCGGAACGCAGGATAATTTTAGCCTTGCAGGACCTTCTCGTACCATCAGTGGCAATGGGATTACCAACGAAAATTGGATTGTGACTCAAGGTGGAGATGGATTCGAGTCGGCGGTAGATCCACAAAACCCAGATATCATCTACGCACAGTCGCAATACGGAGGCTTGGGGCGTTTTGACCGAAAAAGCGGGGAGAACGTGGACATAAGGCCCATCGAGGCCGATGGAGAACCGGCCTATCGTTGGAATTGGGACGCACCTTTGCAAGTGTCGTCGCACAAACCGAAGCGTATTTATTTTGCAGCTAACAAAGTGTTTCGTAGTGATGACCGTGGCGATACATGGCAGGTGATTAGCCCTGATTTGAGTCGCCAACTCGACCGCAATACATTGCCTATCATGGGTAAGTTATGGAGTGTGGATGCCATCGCCAAAAACCAGTCCACTGATATTTATGGTAATATTTGTGCTTTTGCCGAATCGACATTGGACGAAAATTTATTGTATGCAGGTACAGACGACGGCCTCCTTCATGTAACTAATGATGGGGGCAAAAACTGGACTAAAATAGATGCCAACAGCATTTCGGGTGTACCCGAACGCACCTATGTAAATCAAATTATTGCTTCGCAACATGACAAAAACGTGGTTTATGCTACTTTCAATCACCATCGCTACGGCGACTTTAAGCCATATCTGTATAAGTAATGATCAAGGGAAAAACTTGGACAGCTCTCCAAAACAATCTGCCTGAACGCGGTACAGTTTATACCATTGCCGAAGACCATGTAAACGCTAACTTGCTTTTTTGTAGGTACTGAATTTGGCTTGTTTTTCAGTACAGAGGGCGGTTTTGAAAATGGACGCAGCTCAAAAAGTTGGATTACCCACCATCGCTGTACGTGATTTACAAAACGCGAAAATGACCTTGCCCAGCCACGTTTGGCCGAGGATTTTATATTTTGGAAGACTACACCTTTGCGCACTTTAAAAAGAAGATTTAACCAAAATGCCTTTATCACAGCCATCAAAGATACTTGGCAATTTAATCCGTTCAAGCAGCCTTTGGGTTTGGTGGGAAGGGCTTTCAGGGCGAAAGTTATTTTGCTACCTCCAATCCCACGGTGGGTCGGTCTTTACTTATTACCTCAAAGATGACATTAAAACCCTCAAAGAGAAAAGAAAAGAGAAAGAAAAGGCCCTCATCGCTGCCAACAAGGATGTACCTTATCCATCCATTGACTCGTTACGGATAGAAGATACCCAGCCCGCGCCTTATTTGCTTTTTACTATTACAGATGCAGACGGCAATCCGATTCGACGAATCAAAGCTCCTGCCAAAAAAGGCTTGCAGCGCATCATCTGGGATTTTCGCTATGATGCTCCTGACCCCGTAAATTTCAACGAACCCGACCCAATGAACTTTTTCTCGGGCCCTGACCTCGGCCCAATGGCAGTGGCAGGTGATTATAAGGTATCATTGAGTAAGTTTGAAGAGGGTCTGTTCACAGAATTGGTAGCACCACAACCATTCAAAGTGGTTTCGCTTAACACCGTTACGCTTCCTGTTGCCGACAAAAAAGCATTGGATGACTTCGCCAAAAAAGCCATGGCGCTTGCACGCGCTACGGGCGGCACACAGAGTTTTTATGGAGAGCTAAACAATAAAATGCGCTTCTTGAAGGCTGCTTGGCAACATACCCCCAAAGCTTCGACAGACTTGCAAGCACAAATTGCCAATATCGAAAAGCAATTGTTGGACATCAGAACGAGCCTGTTTGGAGATGCTACACTCTCACGACGAGAGTTTGAAACACCTACTTCGATGCTTGAAAAAGCCTATCGTATCACAGGTAACTTGATAGGAACTTCGGCTGCCCCAACCCAAACTATGCAGGCAGCTTATCAAAGCCTCTCCAAACAGCTTACGACGGTAGTGGCAGCATTGAAGAAAACCCATGCAGACATAACTACCCTCGAAAATACGCTTGATGGTGCTGGTGCCCCTCATACCCCTGGTCGTATGCCCGAGTGGAAGGGGAATTAACCTATTACAAAATCGAATAATATGTTTATAATGAAAGAGGAGTGCAGTAATTAATGAGTAAAATCTATAAAAGAGTGGCTTATTTTTGCCATAATTAAACAACTTCGGTTATGTCACTAAAATCAAACAGGAGAAATTTTATAAAGGCTTCGGCTATGGCAGGTGGCGGATTTTTGTTGAGCTTTTCCTGGAGCGATTCTCTGGCTAAAATGGCTAACAAGGTCAGTAATCAAAGTTTAGCGAACGAAGTTTCTTTTAACAGTTACCTGTCTATTTCTTCAGAAAATGTAATTACTATTTTTGCGCCTAATCCAGAAGTAGGGCAGAATATCAAAACGTCGTTTCCGATGATTGTGGCCGAGGAGTTGGATGCTGATTGGACGACCGTGAAAGTAGTACAAGCTCACCTTGACACACAAAAGTTCAATCGCCAAGCAACGGCAGGAAGTGGCGCTATGCAACATTCGTGGGATAGGCTTCGCAAAGCAGGAGCTACTGCTCGATTCATGCTCGTCGCAGCAGCAGCCAAGCGTTGGAATGTCTCAGCCGAAACATTGACTACCAACCGTGGGTTTGTAGAACACATAGAAAGTGGTCGTAGGTTGAATTACGGAGAACTGGCCACTGAGGCCGCTACAATACCCATTCCCTCAGAGGTAAGATTAAAACAAAAAAAGGACTATACGCTTATAGGCCAGCCTATTCATAATGTTGATAATAAAGAGATACTGACAGGTAAACCGATGTATGGTTTGGACTTCTACCGCCAAGGAATGTTGCTGGCCATGGTAGAACGCCCACCTTTCGGTACAAAAATAAAGTCGGCTGATACCTCAGCTGCCAAGTCAATGCCAGGTATCGTAGAGGTGGTTGTGTTTCAAAATAAAGTGGCAGTAGTAGGTAAATCTACTTGGGAGGTATTGCAAGCGCGTAAACTACTCAAAATAACCTACGAGCCAGACACAACTATTGAAAGTACTACCGACCACGACCGCTTACTCAAACAAATGTTGGACAAGGAAGGCGTGAAGCCCTCTCGATCGGATGGTGATGTAGAGGCCGCTTTTAAAATAGCAGCGAAGGTCATTACAAGAGAATATCAGTCTCCTTTTTTGTCTCATGCGTGTATGGAACCCATGAATTTCTTTGCCCATGTGCGCCCCGATGGAGCTGAATTGGTAGGACCAGCACAGTTACCCGAAGACACCAGAAAAAATGTGGCTAAATACCTCGGAATAGAGCCAGAGCAAATCACCCTTCAGATGACACGCATGGGGGGCGGTTTTGGACGAAGACAACGTCCAGATATAGCTTTAGAAGCAGCAGAACTATCCCGTATGCTGAAAGCTCCTATCAAATTGATGTGGACACGAGAAGACGACCAAGTGGGTGGTCAGTACCGCCCTGCTATGCGCTACCGTTTTCAGGCGGCATTAGACGCTGATGGAAATATGATTGGCTACAAAGTGCGTGGGGTAGGTATTAACTCAGGGAACAATACCCGCCCAGAGCATTTTCCTGTGGGGGCTGTACCCAATGTACTCATTGAATCTTTAGATTATAAATCGCCCGTAACTACTGCCCCTTGGCGGGCTCCTTCTGAAAATTTTTTAGGTTTTGCCGAACAAACCTTTCTGGATGAAGTAGCTGCTGCTGCCCAACGCGACCCAATCGAATACCGTTTGGCATACCTCAACAAAGCAAAGAATACACCTGTAGGTGTGGTAAAGTATGATATTGACCGCATGAAGGGGGTTATTGAATTGGTAGCAGAAAAATCGAGATGGGGGAAAAACAAAAAAGTATTTCATGGGTTTAGTTCTTATTTTTCTCACGGGTCGTACATTGCGCAAGTAGCCGAAATAGTGATGAAAAATGGGAAACCCGTACTAAATAAGCTATATGCGGCAGTAGATTGTGGCGTGGTCGTCAATTTAAGCGGTGCTTATCAGCAAGTAAGAGGGGGCATTGTAGATGGCCTTGGACATGCCATGTATGGAGAAATTACCTTGAAAGAGGGCATGGCAGAGCAAAAGAATTTTGATACCTACCGACTCATACGAATCAATGAAATTCCTGAAGTGGCCGTTTATTTTGTAGATAGCGCCATCAATCCCACAGGGCTTGGCGAACCCGCTCTGCCTCCTACCGCCGGGGCAGTGGCCAATGCTTTTTTTAAAGCCACAGGCAAGCGACTTTACAATCAACCGTTTATAAAACAGAAAGAAATGGAAGGCATAAGTTTGGTTTAAAAGAGTTGGGTTGTTAAACTTACTTCATAAATAAGTACTTGTGTATATTTAGCTTGCATTATTCTGTTTGACCCCGTCGGGGTCAGATGTTCATAGATTGTGTATATTTAGTTTGTATTATTCTGTTTGACCCCGTCGGGGTCAAATGTTCATAGAAGCCAATAACCTGCTATAAACAAGCGACCCCGACGGGGTCGAATAATGTAATTTATTTTTGTTTTGGTACTTAGATTTTATCCATTTTCGTTATTCTCTTTGGTTTTGTTTAAAGCAACTATTTATGCCTACCCACGTCAAAAAAGCGAATCTACCTACCAAAATTTGTCTTACTTGTGGGCGGCCTTTCGCTTGGCGCAAAAAATGGGAAAAAGTGTGGGAAGAAGTGAAGTACTGCAGCGACCGTTGCCGCAGTAATCGCTCCCAAAAGCGGGTATCTACCTAAAACTTCTTACTTTTGTAGCTATAAGTCATTGTCGTCGGCGCAATAGTTTATGCTCACCCTAATCCCAATCATTTCGTGAAAAAACACCTCGCTTGGCTCTGCCTGTTGCTTTTTCTTTCGTTAGAAGGCTGTAAAACTTCCAAAAAACCACGCACTACCCCCCGCGATTTTGGCCCGATGGGTATGAAACGCGAAATGCGTGCCGTATGGATAGCTACGGTCGATAACATTGATTGGCCCAGTCGCAAAAACCTCTCTCCCGCACAGCAGCGGGAGGAGTTTGTGCGACTGCTGGATGCACACAAACGAACAGGTATCAACGCAGTGTTTGTACAAGTACGAGCGGCTGCCGATGCCTTTTATGCCCAAAGCGAAGAACCGTGGTCAGAATGGCTGACGGGTAAGCAAGGCCAAGCTCCCGAGCCATTTTATGACCCCATGGCATTTATGATTGAAGAATGTCATCGGCGTGGCATGGAGTTTCATGCGTGGTTGAATCTCAACCGAGTAGTTCATAAAGTTAGTAAAAGTAGTAGCAACGACAACGTGGGCAAAAAACACCCAGAATGGGTTTTTGATTATGATGGCTATAAACTATTCAATTTTGGCTTGCCCGAAGTGCGCGGTTATATCACGGGTATCACCACTAATATCGTCAAAAATTACGATGTGGACGGTATTCATTTCGATGATTATTTTTATCCTTATACTGTTACAGGGCAAACGCTGAAAGACGAAGCCGCTTTTCGCCAATACGGCCGAGGTTTCAGAAACAAAGACGACTGGCGGCGCGACAATGTGGATAAGCTCATCAAGCAAATCAGTGATGGCATTACCGCCCAAAAATCGTACGTCAAGTTTGGGGTTAGCCCCTTTGGGGTTTGGCGAAATATCAAAGACGACCCTACGGGCTCGGTTACGCAGGCTGGCCAAACCTCCTACGACAATCTGTATGCCGACACTAAAAAATGGATGAAAGCAGGTTGGATAGATTATATGGTACCACAGGTCTATTTTTCGACCCAATTTGACAAAGTACCTTTCAAAACCCTGACTGCTTGGTGGCTTCAGCACAGATATGGCCGCCATTTGTACATTGGGCAGGGGGCGTATCGGGTAGGTACACAAGACAAAGACAAAACCTGGGCCGACCCCTCAGAATTTCCCAATCAGATGCGCTTTATAAGGCTCAATCCCGAAATTACGGGTAGTGTATTTTTTAGTTCAAAATCGCTGATTAACAACAAATTGGGTATTTCCGACTCACTCCGAACGCTTTTTTACAAAGAACCTGCTTTTCCGCCTACTATGCCTTGGAAAGACCGGGTGCCACCCCTTGCCCCTCAAAATCTACAAGTGAATGACACCCGCGACGGTGTGGATATACGTTGGAGTGCCTCTGAGACCGCACGCGATGGCGACAAAGCGTACTACTATGCTATTTATCGCTATGCCGACGACGAAAATCCGCGCCTGTTGGCAGCTTGCTACGATGGCCAAACCCGCGCCCTCGACCGCACTGCTGTTCGAGGGCATCGCTACACGTATGCCATTACTGCCCTCGACCGCCTACACAACGAAAGCGAAGCGATACTTTCTACGGTTTTAGTAAAAATCAATCTGCGGGCTTCTAAGAAGTAGGTGGTTAGTGATGCCATATACGCTGATGAAGGTAGAATTTCATGGTTAAATCGCAGCGTATAAAGGCTTTGGGGAGCGAAGTTCTCTTGTCCAACGGTTGACGGCTTGGCGAAGGGCGGGATTTTTAGCACTAAAGTTCATACGAAGCACAAATGTTTGTTTAACCGCAAATGTTTCTACGAAGCACGTCAGCCCGCCTTTTGCCAAACCGCTGTTAGCAGTAGTGGTTCTTCCGTCCGTCATTTTGATAGTTTTAGAATTTTAAATGCTCCTTGTCCAACGATGATGAAAACTATTGTCCCAACGATAAGGTCAGGATATTTTGTGTTTGTCAAGTAAACAAGTCCGCCTGCTATAATTACTCCAAGATTTACAATTACGTCATTGGATGTAAAAATCATACTTGCTTGCATATGTGCGTCCTTGCTTTTGCTTTTTTGTAGTAAATACAAACAAAGTCCGTTGCCGATAAGAGCAAAAATTGAAATAATTATCATTGTCTGAAATGCAGGAACTGGTTCTGTCCCTACAAAACGTCTTATAACTTCAATGAAGCCGAAAACAGCAAGTGTCAATTGGAAATAACCTGCTGATTTTGCAATGTTCTTTTTTCGTGTCATTGTCCCACCAACTGCAAAAAGTGCAAGTCCGTAAACAATGCTGTCGGCAAGCATATCTAAACTGTCTGCGACAAGACCCATTGAGTTTGAAACAAAACCTGTCGTAAGTTCAAGTGCAAAAAAGAAAAAGTTAATGGCTAAAACTTGCCAAAGCAATTTTCTTTCTCGGCTTGTATTGTCTGTTGTAGCTGTGTAGTTGTCTGCCGAAACGCTGTCAATGAGTGAGGTGTCAAACTGTAAATTGTCAAGTCGCTGAAAAATTTGGTCGTGATTGTCTGTATGAAAAACGGTCAGTTGTCTGTTAGGTATATCAAAGTCTAACGAGTTGATGTTTGTCAAGTCGGCAAGTTTCATCCGTATCATTTGTTCTTCGGATGGGCAGTCCATTTTTGATATTTTAAATGTCGTTTTCTGCATTGTCTATCGTTGTCGGTTGGGTCGTCCTACCATTACTGCTAACTCTCAAATATGCGAAAGTTTTGCAGTACTTTTTGTATTGTTTGGTATCTTTTTTAATATTTTGGCAGCCTTAGCCAAGGCTGCCTGTGTGGTCGTACTTTTTGTATTGTTTAGTACTTTTTAATTGTGCACTGCTTTTTAAGTACGCTACTGCAATCGTACTTTTAGGGTATTGCCATTCAATCTTTTCGCCATCAAAAAGTTGATAGGTCTTCGTCAGTGAGTTTTTTGAAACTACTGCCAAATCATCAAAACCTTTCCATTTGTTTTAGTTGGAAAAACCAGGTCTGTGAGTACTTTTCGGCCATTGTTGGCAAAAATTTCTACTACCGATTTATCCACGATTATATCCAATTTCAATTGCTTGTTTTGTGGTTTTACGGTCATGGTTTCAACACTCTTGAATCTCGGGTGAAAGCCCACCTGACCCGATTGAGTGCGGTCAAAAGATAGCGTTTCGGTAGCTACATCATAACTTAATATAGACTTTTCGTTATCGTTTTGTAATAGATTCAATGCAAAACCTTTGCTATCTAACAAATTGATAGTCAGCTTTAAGCGATAAGTATTGCTGCTGGTCGTGGCCACATTTGAGGTAATAGCGTCGTGGGCATTAAGGATTATTTCTTCTGTGGGAATATTGTCAGCTACAATAGGCCTTTGGGTTAATTGGTAGATGCCTTCGTTGTTGGTAAGGGTCAATTTTCGAGGCATAGAGAAACTCCCCGCCACGAGCCCGTCGGGATTTCTCGGGCATATTCCCAGTCGTTGAGCCACCCAACGATGATGGGATTGGGCTGTGATTTGGGTAAATTGTTGAACGGAATAGCCGCATAAAAATCCTTGCCCTCGTCCACATAAAACACATCTTTTTGTTTTTGAGGCGTAAAGGTTTTGCCGTCAAAATCACCTACAAAATACTGCATACCAAGGTAGTTTTTTTGCCGATGGCCACTCGAAATCATCAAAGCCCATTTTTCTGTGGTCGTGTTTTCTATGGGTACTTTCACCAGCGATGGACATTCCCAAATCTTGGTGGTATCGCCCTGTTTTCCAAACTCGCTCAATAAAGTCCAACTTTTTAGGTCTTTTGATTCATAAAACTGTACGGTATATTCGAGGGGCTTAGCTACGGTCATCAACCAGTGCTGTTTATCGGGATACCATATCACATTGGGATCACGAAAATCCTTCATTTTTAGGTCTAAAACAGGGTTGTTGTCGTAGTATTTCCAAGTACGCCCTTTATCGGCACTGTAGGCAAGACTTTGGTGCTGTGCTTGGCCTTGGCCTGCTTTATCAATATGAGAAGTAAAAATAGCGACCATACCCTTTTTAAATCCCTTTTCAAAAAAACCAGTGGTATTGGCACTATCAATAACCGCGCAACCCGAAAAAATCATCGTTTGGGTGCTGTCGTCGTTGTCAAATTCGGGCAGTGCTACGGGCAAGGTTTCCCAGGTTTTCAGGTCTTTACTCACGGCATGGCCCCAGCTCATATGCCCCCATTTGTCGCCAAAGGGGTTGTACTGGTAAAACAAATGGTATTCTCCGTCGAGATAGACTAACCCATTGGGGTCGTTTACCCAATTTTTGGGTGGGCTATAATGATGTACGGGACGGTAGTCAATTGGGGATTCATCTGTAGTTGATTGGGTTGAAGAAGTGCAGGCACCAGCTATGACCCAAATGGCCAAAAGAAGGAAATGCTTTTTCATGGGGAGTTGCGTTCAATGGTTTAGACATCAAAGCCATTGCTTTGTTCTTTTTAACTGACTACTCGCGGAAAAGTCCAACAAAAAAGCCCCAGCGAGGCTGAGGCTTAAAAATAGACACATTGTTTCTTGATTTTAAGTACTTGTGTATATTTAGTTTGCATTATTCTGTTTGACCCCGTCGGGGTCAGATGTTTATAAAAGCCTTAGAATAGTAAACTTAATCCTCCGTTGAGGCTCAATAGGCCAATGGGATGTACTTCACGAATTTTATCATTCACTTTGTCTTCGCCTACGGTGAGCGTACTGGTCAGGTCGTTGAAAGAGGCTTTGGTGCTGACATAATCTGCATGAAGACCCAAAGCAAAATTGCGCGTGATTTTACAGCGAATACTGGCACCACCCCCTAAAGTAAAAGAGCCATTGCGTGTTTGGGATGTTTTAATAGACAATGGAACATCAAAAAACTGCCCTTTCAACTCTGTGGAGGGGCGTTGAATCCACGAGTAACCGCCCGTCATGCGCCCATCAAACATAAAAATACCAGACGAAAAAGTGATGTATGGGCCTGCCACTAAGTGGGAGCAGTTCCAGGCACCTCCCGTAGAAGTCCAATTACCATCAGCATGGCTTTTTTGAATGTTTTCAACTAATTTTTGTGTTCCTGATTCATTGAGGCAGTTGGTAAAAGACCCCTGGATTCCTAAGCGGCGCGTAAGCCGATAGCCTGCTGATACTTGCATAGAAGTACCACGCAAAGCTACTACATCTGAGGGAGCAGTGGGGTCGCCTTTCATCAAAGACTTGACGGGCATACTCACCCCGCCCGATAGATTGATAAAGCCACGATGGTCAATATGTGATAAAATAAAACGTTGCTGTGCAAAAACTGAAACTGAAGCCAGCAATCCAACAAGAAGTATAGATACTTTTTTCATAGCAATATTTGGATTAAGGTGATTGTGTTTAATCATTAACAATAATCGTGCCAAAATGATAAACAGTTGATTTGTAGATATTTGAATAGGGGGTTGATGACAATAGCATAGAATTGACGACATTCGTATTTAAGTTTTAAAAAATGAAAGAGTTAGACGAAATTATTGGTCGTATAGCTGCGCTTCAGTCGGTGGGCAGCGTGTATTTTGACGAAGGGCTTTTCCCTGCCCAACGCACCAATGCCATGGTGGGCTATCAACGCCCCGATACGACAGTGTTTTTTACAGCAATCATGGTATTTACGCTACAAAAAATCAGCCATTTGCTCTCGCCAAAAAGTCAGCTATTGGTTGGTAGTATTGCAGAAAAAGCGATTCAGAATTATCCAAAATTTCGGAACAAAGACGGGCTGAAAACCTATAATTTTTGGAAGACAAAGCCCTCAAAACATTTTCCCAATGGGTATTTATTCCACCATTTTGATCATTTTCGTATTCCTGACGATGTGGACGATACGGCTATGATTTATCTGACCACTTCACCTACTGAAGAAGATCTCCTTTGGTTGAAAGAAAAACTAAGCCAACACGCCAATCGCTCAAAACACACCATCCGAAACACCTATCCCGAATACCGCCAACTGCGGGCTTATTCTACTTGGTTTGGGAAAAATATGTACATAGAGTTTGATGCTTGTGTATTGAGCAATCTGCTGTATTGTGTTTACCACTATCAACTACCCCTGAATCAGCATGACTACGATAGTCTTACTTATATTCGCTCTGTCATCGAAACAGACCGTTATCTTACCGAGCCTTTTCGTTGTGCCCATCAATATCCACGCACGGTGTTGATTATTTATCATGTAGCACGGCTCATGGGGGCGTTTCACATCCCTGAATTAGACTCTATTAAAGATAAAATTATCAATGACATTTATGAACTTTTGCAATATCCTCAGCAGCCATTAGATGAAATCTTACTGAAAACATCGCTTTTAAGGCTTGGCGAAAAGGGGCATGATGTTCGACAATTGACCTTTGAAATAGGCGATTGGTTGAAAGCCGAAGACCCAAAGACGAATAAGTTTTATTTTTTCATTGCGGGCCTGCTCACTGCCTACGAAAACCCCGCTTTGTATCATTTGGCGAAGTCGCCTTTGTTTCATATACAGTGGAAATGTGAGGCGCACAGTTGGGTGTTAGTGGCAGAATATTTGGCATTGCTACAAGAAAACTGAGATGGTTTGTATCTTTGGGAGTACCAATTTTTTGAATAAAATATTTTAAAGGTTAGTCTAAACTCAATTTTCTACATTTAACGCCTAATGATATGCTTACAGAAAAGGTATTAGTCGAAAAATTAAGTAAAATCAAACCAATACTTAAAAATAAATACCATGTGACGGAAATTGGTTTTTTTGGTTCTTATGCCAATGGGAGTGCAACAGACAAAAGTGATTTAGATGTGATTGTAGAGTTTAGCCAACCCATCGGATGGGATTTTTTTAGAGTACAAGATGCATTGGAAGCTGCATTAGGAATCAAGGTGGATTTGGTAACAAAACGAGCACTGAGACCACAATGGAGAGAAGCAATCCTGAAACAAGCTAAATACATATAAAGTGAACCTTTAAAAAAGAGATTTTTTATTTTGCTTAGAAGATATAATTATTTCAATCCAAAAAATCATTGAGGCCATTAAAGATATACCCAATTATGAAGTTTTGGAAAACGATTGGATGCGCTATGATGCAGTGTTACGTAATTTGGAAGTCATTGGAGAAGCTGCCCACCAACTACCAGAAAGTATCAAAAAAATGCGAATGTTCCGTGGAATGATATGTATAGAACCCGCAATATCTTAATCCATCAGTATTTTGGTATTGATGCTCAAATTATTTGGAGGATTGTAACAGTACATTTGCCTCAAACACTTCCTATGATTGAACAAATAATGGAAGAATATAAAGCCTAAATAGCTTGCTATCAATATTTTAAACAAAAAACATGAAGTTTGAAGATTATCATATCGCGCCTGAAATCAAGAAAAAGTTTGAAAAATCTTGATTTTAAACGCCCCACCGACATTCAGTTCAAGGCTATTCCTTCTATTCAAAAGGGGAGGATGTGCTGGCGATTGCCCAAACGGGTACTGGAAAAACAGCGGCTTTCGCGATTCCGATTATCCATTTGCTCAACGAGCGTAAAAAAAACAATCGTCGCCCCGACGGTGTGAAGTGTATCGTGATGGTCCCCACCCACGAGTTGGCCTTACAAATTACCGAAGTATTCAATCGTTTGGGGCATTTTACCTTGGTCCAAACCCTCGGGCTTTTTGGTGGGGTGGCCCAAGACCCTCAAATTGCCAAATTGGCCAAAGGGGTGGATGTAGTGGTGGCTACGCTAGGGCGATTGTTTGACTTGGTAAGTCAAGGGCATCTTCAACTCGACCGCGTAGAAGTGCTCATTCTCGACGAAGCTGACCAAATGCTCGATTTGGGTTTTATCAAAGACATTCAGGATTTACTGCGGCATTTGCCAAGACGACGGCAAACCCTCTTTTTCTCGGCTACCATCAACGACAAAATCAAAAAATTGGCTTACTCGCTTATCAACAGCGGGGCTATTCGGATACAGATTTCGCCCAAAGACCCCGTGGCCAAAAACATTGACCATTTTGTGGCTTTTGTGGAAATGGACGACAAACGTTTTTTCTTAGAACGTATCATCAACGAGCATCCAGAGAGTAAAATCTTGGTGTTTGTACGTACAAAAGTTCGTGCCGAACGTGTATTTAGCGCATTGGAACGCATGGGTATCAAAAGCCTAACACTGCATGGCGACAAAGACCAAAAAGAACGTAACTACGCGCTCAATACCTTCAAAAGTGGGAACGTAAAGTGCTGATAGCCAACCGATATTAGCGCACGTGGCATAGACATAGCGAAAGTGGACTATGTTGTTAATTATGATTTGCCCGAACAAGCCGAAAACTACGTTCATCGTGTAGGGCGCACAGGGCGAGGCATACAAAAAGGCAATGCCGTGTCGTTTTGCAGTCCTGAAGAAAAACCTCTATTAGAAGAAATAGAAAAACTTCTCGACAAACCTATTGATGTACTCCAAATCAGTAAAGCCGATTATGTAGGCATGATTGATTTTAGCAACGATAATTCGGGCAATATCAAATCGCTTTTGGACGAAATAGAAGCCCTTAGAGGCCGATCGTCAAGGTCAGGAAAGGTAAGAAAATGAATCGAAAAAATAAATCAAGCATCTACCAGCAGCTTGAAGCCTTCGCCATGGAGGTTCATGATTTGAAGCGAAGAGTCATCTTTGAGGTGTTTACGAAGTTTAGTATAAACATCCATACTGCGGGCATTGAAGTAGGAATCGTCGCCCCAAATAAGTTTGAGGGCAAAATTACGATTGATAGGCTGGT
Source organism: Spirosomataceae bacterium (assembly GCA_041392315.1). Classification (GTDB taxonomy): domain Bacteria; phylum Bacteroidota; class Bacteroidia; order Cytophagales; family Spirosomataceae; genus Runella. Next base: position 524,085 of record JAWKMH010000001.1, read on the forward strand.
TTTGGTTTTCGCTAAATAGTTTGAGTAAGGCTGATTCTTTGCTGGTCAATTTTTGTGAGAAGCCATCTTTACTTAGCAATTGATGGTCCGCATCAAAGGTGTAAATACCAAGTTGAAATACGCTTTGCTCTGGCTCGGTCATCATCTGTGTTTTTTGATAGCGGCGCAATACAGCCTGAATCCTGAGCAAAAGTTCTTCCATGCTAAAAGGCTTCGTGATGTAGTCGTCGGCACCTACTTTAAAACCTTGAATAGTGTCTTCCTTCATGGTTTTGGCCGTCAAAAAGATAATAGGAACGTCTTTGTCGGTGAGCCGAATTTCCTTGGCCAGCGAGAACCCATCTTTTTTGGGCATCATTACATCAAACAGACACAAGTCGTAGGTATTTTCCAAAAACAACTTCAAGCCTACATTTCCGTCGGTAGCCAATTGAGTTTGGTAGCCTTTACTTATCAGAAACTCTTGTAACAATTGTCCTAAATTGGGGTCGTCTTCGGCCAGTAGTATTTTTGTTATTGAGGTGGGAGTTACCATGCGTTTTACGTGTCTATGTGATTGCAGAGCTGAATTGTAAAAGTACTGCCTGAGTTTGGTTTGCTTTCTACTTGGATGGTGCCACTATGGGCTTCTACCATTTTTTTGACATAGCTTAGTCCCAAGCCAAAGCCTTTGACATCATGAATATTGCCTGTTGGTACACGGTAAAATGGCTCAAAAATCTTAGCTTGTTGCTCTTTGGTCATTCCTTGGCCTTTGTCTTTGATGGCAATGAAAACGTGATTGTCGTTGTCGTTATAGGTACTAATATCAATATGTAGATTATCAGGCGAATACTTATTGGCGTTGTCAATGAGGTTGGTCAAGATATTGGTCAGATGCACTTCATCTGCTTCTACGATTTCGTTGGTAGCGTCAAAATGAAGTACCACTTCAGCATTGCGCTGCTCCAATAAAACACCCTGATTGTTGAGTACTTTTTCAATCATATCATGGATATTTAACTGGGTAGGACGAATTTTTATTTCTCCCTTATCCAACAGAGCTGCCTGCAATACCTTTTCCACATGGCCTCCGAGCCGATGGGTTTCGTCTTGGATAATCCCCAAATAGCGATGCACTTTGGCTACCTCGGGTGTTATGCCGACCTGCTCGCGTGCCATGCCTACGGCAAGCGAAATAGTAGAAATAGGCGTTTTGAACTCATGGGTCATATTATTGATAAAGTCATTTTTGATGTCGGCCAATTTTTTCTGTTTCAGAATAGTAGAAACTGCCACATAAAAACAACTGAGAATAACCAATAACAACAATACGGAACTTAGGAAGGTGAAGCCCATATTTTCCAAAATAAATGCTTGGCGGTTGGGGAAGTAAACCAACAACTGGCTTGGGGTAGTATTGAGTTCGTTGGGAAATAAACTGGCTCGAAACAGTTCGGCGTTATTGCTGGTGGGGCGATAAGAAGCCGTCGAGAACAAAATAGCTTGGTTTATATCGCGCTGAATTGCAAACTCATAATGAATAGAAATGCCGCGTTCTTGTAATGATTTCTTTAAAAGGGAGTCCAACATCAACCGATTGACGCGTTGCTCTACGGGTCGTTTGCTAAAAAGTAAATCCTTAAATACGTCTTTTAGTAAATCAGTCTGTGAGGAAATGACAGGTGACGTTTCTTCTTTTTGCCGCTTTTTTGATGGAGGCGATGATACAATCAAGGATGGTTGCTGCGCTCTTTGTACCGACGACCGGACGGTCATTAATATAGACCCATTGGCAATGCTATCGGTAGGCCAAGCCACCCTTCCCATTTGCTCAAACCAAGCATCAAATAACCTTTCTTGTTCGGCATGAAGTCTCAAAAAACGTTCGAGATGAGGTAATTCATTGTTTTTTTGGCTCAGAAATTCATTGATTAAATTAGCCTGAAAATCGGTCATCGAGCGATTGCGAGGGGTAAGGGCATCAGTAGGGTTAGTACCCGTTAATTTATCCCTGTGATTGGTAGTAACTGTATATTCTTCGGGTAGATGTGGACGAGTAGAAGTCACATTTTTATCAAGTCTTTTGGTCAACCGATTTTTATTGAGTGCTTCCAATTTGCGGCGTTGTTGCTCGATTTCTTCGCGCTGCCTAATCAAGTAAATGATTTCTTGTTTTTCTAATTTACGTACTACTTCCTGCATCGCATCCGACACCTTGAGGTCAAACTGCTCATTCCTCAAGTCCAGCGCACTCGAAATCCAGTACCATTGAAAAACGACTAATCCTAATGAAGCCAGCCCCATGAGGGCAATCAAAAGCCTTATTTTTTGTTTCGCCATCATTTTTTTCTAATCCTGTGCAACGTTCCTTATCAAAAACACCTCTCTTATCAGAGGCAATAGATTCAGGAGTGGCTGCTTATATGGTGGATTCATACAAATCTGTAAAACCTAATAATTAATCAATACACACAAATTAACATAATTCACTCAATCCTTTAACACATTTTAAGAAACTTTAACAGGGTAGTGTCCTGAATGTTACGCAACTTTGAAAATAAACAAACCAGTAAACATCATGAAAGCAAAAGTCGTATTTTTCACATTGGTCGTAGGGTTGGGAGTAGCCTCGATGGCCATGTCGCAAGACAATCAGAAAGAAAATAAAGACACCGACAAAGTGACGGTGCGTATCCGCATGAGTGAAGAAAAAGACGGTAAAACCGAGACCATTGAAAAAACATACACTTACAATAATCTTTCTGATAGCGAGCGCGAGGAAAAAATAAAGGCAATTGTAGATTCTCTAAAAGGAACAAACAAAGAAGCAACCAATCGTCGTCTTAGTGTGACCATAGAAGAAGGAGATGCACCTATGCGCGAAAGAATGAAGAAAGAGCAGCGTGTTGTCATTATTCCCAAAGATGGTAAAAAGCGCGAAGAAGTGCGGGTTTTTAAATATGGGCCAGGCGATAGTCGAGTTGAAACTTGGAAAGGCGGTAAACGCCACTATGAGTTTAATTTTGATGAAAAAGCATTTGCCGATCGCATGAAGCGTATGGAAAAAGAATTGGCACCCAAAATGAAAAAATTAGAAAAAAACATGGAAGAATGGGGCCGTGATTTTGAGCCTAAGTTCAGAGAATTTTGGCATGGAGATATCAATATGGGGGGCAATAATAAGCCCGCTACTGTGCGTGGTTTGGAGGCGTTTCCCAACAATCCAGAGCGAGATGAGCTCAATGTACGGTTTTATGCGCCCAATAAAGGGGACGTGACTATCACTATTACAGATGTAAAAGGCAAGCAAGTAAGTAAAAAAGAAGTCAAAGATTTTTCGGGTGACTATGTGGGCCAATTATCATTGGGTAAAAACCCCAAAGGTACCTATTTTATCAGTGTCGTGCAGAATGAAGACGGGGCTGTAAAACGCATTGTGGTAGAGTAAAATTAAAGCTTTTATTAAATTCCTTTTGTAATTTGTGAGGGAAAACCGTGGAGGAGTGTTACGAAATTGTAAATTTGCATTTCAATTATCCAAAATCGTAGCACTACCTCTACCAAAACGCCCTTTCAGTCAGATGCTTAACATTGTACTTTTTGGCCCTCCAGGTGCGGGCAAAGGCACCCAAGCTGCTAAACTCATCGAAAAATACCAACTCGTTCATATCTCTACTGGTGATTTATTTCGGATGCATATCAAAGAACAAACCGAATTGGGCAAACGTGTAAAAGATTTGCTCGACAACGGCATTCTGGTTCCTGACTCAGTAACTATTGATATGCTCGAAGAAGAAGTCCAAAAAAATCCAAATGCGCAAGGCATTATTTTTGACGGCTTTCCTCGCACAGTGCCACAAGCACAAGCTTTAGATGCTTTTTTAACATCCAAAGACACCCAAATAAAAGCAGTATTGCAGTTGGATGTCAATGAAGAAGAGCTCAAACGTAGAATTGCAGAACGTCAAAAAGTAAGTGGTAGGGCTGATGATGACGCTGAAAAATTAGTAAAACGGATTGATGAGTATTTTACTAAAACGATTCATGTATTGCCCTATTATGAAGCACAAAACAAAGTAACGGTTATCAATGGAATAGGACAGATTGAGGAAATTTTTAATAATCTCTGTGCTGCGATTGATACCGAATAATAAATTTATTGACCGAATAATAAAATTTAACGGTAATTTCATTTAGACTCTGCCGTTTCTTTCTCAAATTTGTAACTCGTGTGGCTATATTTTTGGTGGCTACACGAGTTTTTTATTGATATTATGGCAAATTCCAATTTTATAGATTATGTTAAAATCAACTGCCGTTCGGGGGCGGGGGGAGCTGGATCGGCGCATTTTCGTCGTGAAAAATTTGTGGATAAAGGCGGCCCAGATGGAGGAGATGGTGGTAGAGGTGGGCATGTGATTATGAAGGCCAACTCGCAACACTGGACATTGCTCCACCTCAAATACCGCAAACATATCAGGGCAGAGGCAGGCGTAGCGGGTAGTGGAGCGCGTTGTCAAGGAAAGCAAGGAAGCGATGTAATACTCGAAGTACCCCTTGGTACAATTGCCAAAAATGCTGAAACAGGAGAAATTATAGCTGAAGTGACAGAACACGACCAAGAAGTAATTTTGCTTAAAGGAGGGCGAGGAGGATTGGGAAATACGCATTTTAAGTCGGCTACCAATCAAACCCCCCTTTATGCCCAACCTGGCGAACCCGCACAAGAAAGTGGATTATATTAGAACTTAAATTGCTGGCTGATGTGGGTTTAGTGGGGTTTCCCTAATGCAGGGAAATCCACGTTACTTTCTACCGTTTCGGCGGCACGACCCGAAATTGCCGATTATCCCTTTACCACCCTTGTACCTAATTTGGGTGTGGTGGCTTATCGAGATTATAAATCGTTTGTGATGGCTGATATCCCTGGGATAATTGAAGGGGCTTCGCAAGGTAAAGGGTTGGGTTTAAGGTTTTTAAGACATATAGAACGTAACTCTATTTTATTGTTTTTGTGTCTGCTACCAGCGAAAATGCAGGAGAGGAATACCGGACGTTATTGCGAGAGTTGGAGTTGTATGATCCTACTTTATTGAATAAAGAACGTTTGTTGGCTATTTCAAAAGGTGATTTGATCAATGCAAAAGCAAAAACTAAACTATTGAAAACCTTGCCCAAAGATATTGCATCTGTGTTTATATCGTCAGTCACCCAAGAGGGGATTAGCGAATTAAAAGACCTAATTTGGAAAACATTAAACCAGCAAGAGACTTAAAACGATGAAAAAAGTCTTAAATCAATGAGAGGTAGGTTGGTATTGGGCCTTTTGTAAATGAGTGAATATTCCACCAAAAGATAAAAAATGAAGTTGAGTAGTTACCTAAGTTATTTTGGGTGTTTCTTACTTTGTGGGTTGTTCCCTTTCATTGTACATGGGCAAATAAATATCACTTTCCCAACAAGCAGGATAGTTTTTCAACGCGATCATCTTGGTAATGGCACTATTTACATTACAGGACACTATTCCCAAAATATAGATAGGGTAGAAGCTCGTTTGGTCCCAATGACCTCTGGACAAGGAGAACAAACAGATTGGCGGCTCGTCCAACAAAATCCTCAGGGAGGCTTTTATTCTGGCAATATAACTGCAAGAGGGGGGTGGTATGAACTACAAGTCAGAGGTATTGCGAATAATATCACAATAAGTACAGCCGAACTTCAACGTGTAGGAATAGGAGAGGTATTTTTAGTGGCAGGTCAATCAAATGCGCAAGGTTTTTAATTATGGCGCACCAACTCCTGGCGACGACCGTGTCAGTTGCGTCAATTACCGTAACGTTACCAGTCAAAATACCGCTTTTCCTGCCCCTACCTTTGTCAAAATGAGTGATAATGGTGACGTGGGTCCCCGTGGCCTTTCGTCATGGTGCTGGGGAAGGCTGGGCGATATATTGGCAAGCCGACTTAATGTTCCTATTTTGTTTTATAATGCTGCTTGGGAAGGAACAGCTTCTAAAAACTGGAAGGAAACGGTAGATGGGGGAACGACCAAAAGTATTTATATAGATGACTATTATGCTCCAGGACAGCCATATGGTAATTTGCGCTTAACGCTTAATTATTTTGCCAGCATCACAGGCGTGAGAGCTATATTATGGCATCAGGGAGAGGCAGACAATATTCTCAATACAACAGCGAATGTCTATACTTCCAACCTTCAAACCATTATTGATAAATCACGCCAGCATTTTGGAAAAACGGTGGGTTGGGTGGTAGCAAGAGCATCTTATTATAATGCCAAGAATAGCAGTCAGCAAGTAATTGATGGCCAAAATCAAGCAGTATTAAACAATCAACTCGTTTTCTTTGGCCCTAATACAGACAATATACAAATACCTCGCTTAGATGGTGCACATTTTCAAAATACAGGTTTAGAACAAGTGGGTAATGCTTGGGCGGCGGCTTTAGATGATAACTTTTTTAATGCCTGTTTTCCACAAATAGGCACTTTTCCTAGTTTTTCTGTGAGCTGTGCGGGTAATAATCAATTGAATATCAATGTTCAAGGGCCTTTTATATCTGTCCAATGGAGCAATGGTGCCGTCGGTTCTTCTGTTAATTTTAGCCCAGGGAGTTACCAAGCTACACTAAGAGATGTATCAGGTAATGTCATATACACACCTACAATTATTGTTCCTAATGATATACAAAGCTCCCCAGTTAATATAACATTAGATGGAAAACTTCCACTTTGTCAAGGAAGTAGTGTTGGACTTGTTTCGAGTAGTGCAATTGATAATGTTTGGAACATTGGAGCTACTACCAAACGAATTGATGTTTCGACTGCTGGCACTTATACCGTTTCTACAAAAAATCTATATGGCTGTAATTCTTCTGCCTCAATAACAGTTACTACCGTCAATAGCCCTCCTCCTGCTAAACCGACCATATCAGCCTCTGGCACGCTTTCTTTTTGTCAGGGTGGCTCGGTCAATCTTACTTCTTCTTCTGCGGCCGAATACCGATGGTCTAATGGTGAACGAGGTCAAACGATTACAGCAAGAGAAGGGGGGATGTATGAACTCCGTGTTTTAGATACTCAAGGGTGTATTTCTGAACCCAATAGTGTCATCGTACAAGTAAATATTCCCCCGGCTGCTCCAAGTATTATTGCTTCGGGAAGTACTACATTTTGTGAGGGGGGGCAAGTTATTTTGTCCTCCAATTATCCAAGCGGCAATAATTGGAGTACTGGAGAGCAAGCAAAAGATATATCAGTTACTAAATCAGGTACTTATAATGTACGCTTTCGAGATATAAATGGTTGTGACGGTATTTCCAATAATATTACAGTAACCGTAAATCCACTTCCTGCCCGACCAATCATTACACCCGAACGCCCCATTACTTTTTGCGAAGGCGACTATACAGTGCTTACATCAAACAATGCCGCTCAATACAACTGGAACACAGGTGAAAAAAGCCGTCGAATAGAGGTAAAAAAAGCGGGTAATTTTTTTGTTACAGTCACAGATGTAAATGGGTGTACTTCAGTAGCTTCAGAGACAGTTAGCATCAAAGTAAATTCTTTGCCTGAACCCCCGTCTATTTCATCCGACCGCAGTCCTAATATTTGCGAAAACGAAGTGCTTACATTGACATCTTCTGCTCAAATGGGCTATATATGGAGTAATGGACAAAATACAAGAACAATCACTGTGAACCTCACAGGTCAATATTCTGCCCGAACGGTAGATGCAAACCAATGTCAGTCGCTGTCCTCCAATGTTATTGCAGTAGTGGTAAATCGTTTGCCAGCTAAACCTACCATTACAGCACAAGGACCGACAACTTTTTGCGAAGGAGGTCAAGTAATGTTATCCACTAATTACAGTACGGGTGTTTCGTGGAATACATTTCAAACAACCCAAACGATTGCTGCAACCAAAGGGGGAGATTATCGGGTTCGTTATAAAGACCCCAATGGATGTGAGTCTGTTTCTGATGCTTTTATCATCACCGTAAATGCCCTCCCTGCTGCGCCTTCGGTCATCAATGAACGCCCAACCACTTTTTGTTTATTTGATCATACCATTTTAACCATTACTTCTGGAGGTAACACTTTTGAATGGAGTAATGGTGAACGAGGTAGAAGTATTAAGACGTACTCAGCGGGTGATATAACTGCTACAGTCTATGAGCCTTCAACGGGTTGTACTTCTCCACCCTCCCACCTATCCGCATTACCGTCAATCCGCTTCCTTCAAAACCAATCATTACTGCTTCAGGGCCAACAACTATCTGCGCTGATAAAATGTAACCCTCAATGCGCCTCAGTCAAGTGGTTATCGCTGGTCAAACCAGGCTATAGCTCGCACTATTTCGGTCAATAATCCGGGAAATTATACCGTGGCGGTTAGCAATGAGTTTGGATGTTTTTCTCCTGAATCAGATCCCATTACCATCAAAGTGAATCCATTGCCAACACCTCCTTCTATAATTGCTGAAAATCGAACTACTTTTTGTGAGGGCGATCAGGTAGGGCTTCGGGTAGAAAACCTCTACCAAGTAGAATGGAATACAGGCGAAACGACCAAACGAATAGTGGTAAAACAGTCGGGGAATTATGCAGCAAGGATTGTAGATGAGATTGGTTGTCAATCGCCATTTTCAGGAGTAGTTAGGATAGAAGCGAAAACATTGCCTCCAACACCTACTCTCCAAAAGGTAGGTATATACACTCTTCAGGTAGTTAATGATGTGCCATCCTCTATTTATTCTTGGAGATTCAATGGGCAGTCTATCAATGAAATCACCCCATCTATAAAAGCAAGTCAAGTAGGAATTTATACCGTAACAGCATCTATTCAACATAGCCCCACACTTACTTGTACTTCTAAGCCTTCTGCTGACTTTAATTTTGTACTTGAACCCTCTTCTACAGGACTTGGCATTTATCCAAACCCAAGCATAGATGGAAAAGTAACGGTCGAAACCCTTGAAAATCTCGTTAATCCTACTTTGATTATCTACGATTTAACAGGGAAGCCTATTTTTAATACTGCTTTGCCCACACTGAATGGCCAAGTTCAATTTGACTTTAGTTTTTTGCCTGTGGGTACTTATTATATTCAAGTTAATACAAATACTTTTAAACAGGGACAAAAAATAGTTATTCAAGCCCCATGAAATTATTCGCTCTCATTGGTTATCCTCTGACTCATTCTTTTTCTAAAAAATATTTTACCGAAAAATTTAAAAATGAAGGGATAGAAGGCTGTCGTTACGAATTGCTTGAACTACCCAATTGCCAAGATTTTCCAAAACTATTGACCTCAAACCCTAATCTGGTAGGATTGAATGTTACGATTCCACATAAACAAAACGTCATTCCTTTTTTAGATGAGCTTGACAAAACTTCGGCAGCCAGAATAGGGGCAGTGAATACCATCAAGGTTTTACCCAATGGAAAACTAAAGGGATATAACACAGATTACTATGGTTTTAGAATTTCACTGGAAAATTGGCTGCAACAACTCAGTCTATCCCCCAAAAACCTCAAGGCATTGGTGTTGGGTAATGGGGGTGCAGCAAAAGCGGTCAGGACGACATTAGAAGATTTAACGATTGATTTTAAGATTGTTTCTCGTCAGTGTACAGAAAATACCATTGAGTACAGCGATTTGAATGAACAAATAATGACTACTCATTATCTGATTATTAATACCTCCCCTGTAGGTACTTATCCTAATATAGAAGAGTCGCCAGCTAGTCCGTATCACTTACTTACCGAAAAACACTTATTATACGATTTGGTATATAACCCTGCTGAAACGCTTTTTTTGAAAAAAGGAATGGAGCACAAAGCCAATACCCACAATGGCCTTGCTATGCTACAACTCCAAGCCGAAAAAGCTTGGGAAATATGGAACAGTTAAGGGCTTGTAAATTTTAGGTTGTTTTTAAACAAAAAAATAGAGAATGACGAATATGCTACTACGTCGGGATTTTTTAAAAGTATCTTTAAGCCTGTTGGCTATTGGATGCCAGAAGCCAACGACAAAATCAAGCAAATCCCTGCGGTTTGCAGTGGCTTCAGATGGTCATTTTGGACAACCCAAGACCGATTATGAGGCTTATTTTGAAGCTATTATCAAAAATCTTCAAACAGAACGAGCAGCGAATGGACTGGATTTTGTGGTCTTCAACGGTGATTTGTTTCACGACGACATTCGATTCTTACCCGAGGTTAAAAAATATTTTGATCGTTTAGGGTTTCCCTATTACGTTACGCGTGGCAACCACGACCACGTAACACCCGCTCAATGGCACAATACTTGGGGTTATGATCTCAATCATGCCGTCGATATGGGCAAAAATGCCATTCTTTTGGCAGATACTTCTAATGAAAAGGGAGAATATTTGTGTCCTGATATGGTTTGGCTCGACCAAGCATTATCCAAACTCACTAAAAAAGAAAATGTATTTCTTTTCATGCACATTCCTGCTAAAACCTGGACAGAGCACGGAACAGTTTGCCCTGATTTGGAAAAATTATTTTTGAAGTATCCTAATTTAAAAGCCACCTTTCATGGGCACGACCACTTGATAGATGAAGGCAAAAAAGGGGTGATACCTGCCTTTTTTGATGGGCATTTCGGTGGAAGCTGGGGGGTTAGTTACCGTGGTTTTCGGATTGTAGAAACTCAAAAAACAGGGCAAAGTTTCACTTATCAATATGATCCAGTAACTAAAATGAAAGTAAACGAACAAGTTTTTTAGAGAAATTTTGAAACAAACCCCTTAAAAATAAGGTTTAGAAATTGGGTTCTATCTATTAAATCTCGTTTCGTATTGCATGAAAACTTTTCATATACCCAATTTTTATCGTAGCCATATCATCACTCCTCTCAAAGAGTATAGACGTAGAAGCGACAAATTAAAAAGAGATTTTACCCCGACAGTCTTAGATTTTGGTCCCATAAAGTTTTTAATAGCACGCCACTTTGGATTTTGCTATGGAGTAGAAAATGCCATAGAAATCGCCTACAAGGCAATAGAAGAAAATCAAGGAAAACGTATTTTTTTGCTCAGTGAAATGATTCATAATCCCGATGTAAATCGTGATTTACGCGAGCGTGGGGTACGTTTTTTGATGGAAACCACTGGACGGCAGATTATTCCATGGGAAAGCCTTACGCCCGAAGATATCGTGATTGTGCCTGCTTTTGGAACAACCATTGAAATACAAAATCGCTTAAAACTGCTCGGTATCGATGCTTATAAATACGACACTACTTGCCCTTTTGTAGAGAAAGTTTGGAATCGCGCTTCGCAAATAGGACAGAAAGATTACACTATTGTTGTACACGGAAAACCCTTGCATGAAGAAACCCGCGCTACTTTTTCGCATAGTAAAGAGAATGCTCCTACCATTGTTGTCAAAGACCTCAAGCAGGCCAAGCGATTGGCGCGGTACATTACCAAAGAAGGAACCAAAGAAGAGTTTTTTGAAGAGTTTCGAGGACAGTATTCTGTAGGTTTTGACCCTGAAACAGACTTAAAACGCATTGGCGTTGTCAATCAAACTACCATGCTGGCTTCTGATACACAGGGCATTGCTGATTATCTAAAAAGTGTGATGATTGCACACTACGATTTGCAACCGCAACAAATAGAAGAACACTTTGCCAATACCCGCGATACGCTTTGCTATGCCACCAACGACAATCAAGATGCTACTTACGCATTGCTCAAGCATGAGGCTGATTTTGCGATTGTAGCAGGTGGCTACAACAGCTCGAATACGTCGCACATTGTGGAACTATGCGAAGGAAAATTGCCTACCTATTTTATTGAATCTGCTCATAAAATTCTGAATCAGAGCCTTATTGCCCATTACAATCTTCATCTGAAGACAGAAGAGACTACGGAAGGATTCATTCCTCAAAAAGAACCAGTAACTGTTTTGCTTACTTGTGGGGCTTCTTGCCCCGATGCTGTCATCGAAGGAGTGTTGATGCGGATGTTGTCATTCTTTCCAACAGTTAAATCAGTAGAAGAGGTAATGTCAGCTTTTGTATAGTTTATTACACTGCATATACTCTTACTTTTGCTAAAAAATCCTGATAGGTGCGTGTGATGCCTTCTTCTAAGCTGTATTGATGTTTCCAACCTAAGCTGTGAAGCCGCGAAACATCCATCAATTTGCGTGGAGTGCCGTCGGGCTTATCGGTGTTCCAATGAATATTGCCTTTGTACCCTACAATGTTTTTGATAAGCTCGGCCAATTGTTTGATGGAGATATCTTCGCCTACGCCAATGTTGATAAACTGCTCGTTATTGTAATTTTCCATGAGAAAAACACAAGCATCGGCCAAATCGTCGGCATGAAGAAACTCGCGCAGCGGTGCGCCTGTTCCCCACAACTCCACCAAAGGTCTTTTTTCAGCCTTAGCCTCATGGAATTTCCGAATCGCGGCAGGCACATGCGAGTTGTTCAGATCATAGTTGTCGTTGAAGGTAAAGATTAGTAGGCAATGACTGAGATAAAATTACAGCCATACTGCTTACGGTAACTTTCACATAATTTTTATACCTGCAATTTTAGCTATAGCGTAGGGTTCATTGGTATATTCAAGCGGACCTGTCAGTAAATAATCTTCTTTGGAGAGGCTGAGGGGCTAATTTGGGATAAATGCAGGATGAACCTAAAAACATCAGTTTTTTTACGCCTGTCAAATACGCATGATGAATGACATTATTTTTGGATTTGGAGGTTTCTCATACAAAAAATCGGCAATGGTACAAGTTATTAGCCATGATACCCCACTTTAGCTGCGGCCAAAACACATAATCAGGGCGTTCAGAGTCAAAAAAAGCATTGACTGCACCCTGATCGCGTGGGTTCAACTCACTTGAAGTACGAACAATGATTTGCTGAAAGCCGTCAGCTTCAAACGACGTACTAAGGCCGAACCTACCATCCCACGGTGGCCTGCTACATATATTTTTGCATTTTTTTCCATACTGCAAAGTAAGCCAAAGCTCGGGGTTTTCAAAATCTATACGACTCTAAACCCGCAAGGTTTGGTATCTTTGTTGGTCTAAAGTAAAAAATCATCAATATGGCGCTTATTAAACCTGTGAGAGGGATCATTCCGCAATTTATTAGAACTGTTGGTTGGCCGATAATGCCACCGTGGTAGGTGAAGTGGTAATGGGAGATAATTGTACGGTGTGGTTCAATGTTGTGGTGCGAGGCGATGTTAATGCCATTTATGTAGGAAACAAATGTCAATATTCAAGATGGGGCTGTTATCCATTGCACCTATCAGAAGACAAAGACCACTATTGGCAATTATGTTTCTATTGCACACAACGCCATTGTGCATGGTTGCACGATTGAAGATAAGGTCTTAATAGGGAATGGGGGCGATTATCATGGATGGGGCGCACATAGGCACAGGCGCGATTATAAAGCCGCGGCCGTGGCTACGCAAGGGAAGGTAGTGCCTCTGGCACGGTATGGGCGGGCAATCCCGCAAAGTATTTGAAAGACGTTACTCCTGATTTAGAAGAAGTATTTATGCGTACTGCTAACAACTACGTCATGTATGCTGAGTGGTTCAAATAAGATTGACCTCTGCGGCAGAGACAAAGCTCCCGCCAGCATAGGGAGAACCTAAAGTAACTTATCAGGCTGCGGCCATTTCTTTCTTGTTTATTTCTTCTTCTAAGAGTGCCTCTGTTTCTTTGGTTTTGTCATTAAAGACCATTGACTTGAAACCTTGGGCTTTATTTCTGATTACTTCTACTGCTTTGAGGAGTTGCTGGCGGCTTTTCTGTACCGAATCAACTAAATCAGAAGTGATATCGCCAGTCGTTTGGCGTATTTGGGCACGTGGAGCTTTTTCCCTTTTTTGGGGCGAAGAGCATACCTGCAGCAACGCCTGCTGCCGCTGCCGAAACGAGTCCCAATGTTATTTTTGCTTGGGCTAATAATGTGTTTTGTGTTTAGTGAAAATAAAATATTTAGTTGTACGAAAAGCCATGATGGCTTGAGCTATACACCCCAATATAAAAAAAAGGGCTAAAAAGCAACTTTTAGCCACTTTTCTTCCCCACTTGAAAATCAAAACCAGAGAATTACAAGATAAAATAATAGAGATTTAACGTACTTTCATTAGGGCATTGAAGGTCTTGTGTGCTCTTACAAAATAGTTCCAGACAATACTTTGAGACCACATCAAAGAGGAGTTAATCGTTGGAACAGTGCCTATCATCTGCTTTATCTTTTTTCTCTTTGCAGGAAGTAGGCTGAAAGCCCACGTATAAAACTTAAAATGTGCTTTTATGATAGCTACTATGTTTTGCCATTGGCCTTTGGGCAAAAATCGAACGGCGGATAGGCCATCAACCACAAGCCGTAAGAAAATAACGCCCCAACGATTTTGAGAGGGTAAATTTTTATACAACATCGCCAAGCTGTTGCGATAATTGAGATAGGTTTTGAAAGGATTGGAAGGCGGCAAGGTGCCACCGCCTACATGATACACTACCGATTCGGGACAACAATAGACGCTATGCCCCAATAGATGCAGCCGCCAGCAAAGGTCTATTTCCTCCATATGGGCAAAAAAGTCTTCGTCGAACCCGCCTGCTTCGTGGAAAGCTGCCGCACGAATAAACAAGCACGCTCCCGAAGCCCAAAAAATAGGTATCGTGCTATCGTATTGGCCTCGGTCGGTTTCGCAATGGTCGAAAATGCGTCCCCTACAATAAGGAACCCCCAGCCAATCAATATAGCCGCCCGCCGCCCCCGCGTATTCAAACTGGGTTTTGTCGTGATAGGCCAATAGTTTGGGTTGGCAAGCGGCTATTTGTGGTGTATTGTCTAATAGTTGAATAAGAGGGCTAAGCCAATTGGGCGTAACTTCTACGTCGGAGTTGAGCAAAACGTAATATTGCGCCTCAATTTGGGCCAAAGCGCGATTGTAGCCACCCGCATAGCCAAAGTTACGCCCCAATTCAATGGTATGTATTTGGGGATAATGGGCTTTCACCCATGCCACAGAATCATCTTTGGAGGCACTATCGGCCATATAAATGGCGTGAGGAGGGGAGTGTTGAACTACCGACGGGAGAAACTTTTCAAGAAAGTTTCTCCCATTGTAGTTGAGAACCACAATGGCGATTTTCTCCATCGTGCTATTTCATAAATTTACTCAAATCAAAGCCAGGAATATTGGGTAATACGCCTTCGGTAGATTCTTGAATATGGACTTTAATTTTTTCTTCGATGTTGTTGATAGCCCGATTGACGGCCGCTATAACCAGGTCTTGAAGCATCTCGCGGTCTTCGGGTTTCATCAAATCGGGATCAATGCTTAGGCTTACGATTTGCTTGCGGCCATTGACAGTTGCCTTGACCATCCCTGCGCCAGCCTCTGCCGATTCGCTCAATTGCCCCAAATTTTCTTGGGCTTCTTCATTTTGGCTTGAAATTCTTTGACCTTTCCAAGCATACCCATCATATCTCCTCCAAACATAGTTTTCTGATTTTAGTGTGCACAAAGATAAAGATTTATGGATTTTCTGGGGCGATTACACAGCGTTCTTTTTCTAACAGTTCTGGATTTTCTTCTGCTTTTATACGCGTTTTTTCATTATCAAATTCGCCCGCGTACATAGCTTTGAGTTCACGCCGTTTGATGGCCTCCATAAAACGCCTGACATCTTCTTTGTTTTTCTAAAATCAGTGGTGGCACTTCAGTGGGCTTGCCTTGTTCGTCTTTGGCAACCATCGTAAAGTAGGAGGTATTGGTGTGTCGTTGCTTGCCTGTTTGCACATTTTCGGCCATGACCCTGATGCCAATCACCATCGAACTACGCCCTACATAATTGACCGAAGCATGGAGTGAAACCAATTCTCCCACTTCGATAGGCTGCAAAAAGTTGACACCTTCTACCGATACCGTTACGACATAGCTTCCTGCATGGCGCGAAGCACAGGCATAAGCCACTTTGTCCATCAACGACAGCAAAATGCCTCCATGAATTTTTCCCCCAAAATTGGCGTAGGCAGGAATCATCAGTTCGGTGATGGTGGTGCGGGAGGTATTGACAGATTTTGCGGTCATTATTTTTTCCCGTCTTTCAAACTCACACTTCCCTGCGCTAATTTCTCTGCTTCATCAAACAAAGTCAGGGCTTTTTGTAGCCCTTCGTCCAGCGAAGACATGACCTGATAAAACTCATTGTTGAGGCCATTTTTATCGCGTTTTTGGTAGGCATACCGCCCAATGGTCGCTTTTAGGTAGGTTTTGATGTAAGGTTTAGAACGGCTGAATTGTTTTTCGTTCCATTTGATACCATTATCCGTAGCCATTTGTACAATTTCGTTGAGTTCAGTTTCTTTTACTGTAAAGCCGTTCAAAAACTCGGCAAAAGTCTGTTTCTCCAACTGTTTTTTGTTTTTGCTCACATAGTTGAGTGCGTAATCTCGTACTGTATTTTTCGCAAACAGTTCATACAAATAAGGAGTCATTAGGCTCGTATCACGTGGCACAAACACGTCGGGGGTGATGCCTCCACCGCCATACACAATACGGCCTGCATCGGTCCGAAACTGCAGTTTGGGGTTGTTTTTAATACTGTCGGCTACAAACAATTCGCCATGCTCAAAACGTTCTTTGAGGTCTTTGTCGTAATTGTCTAAGTCGCCCATTTTGTAGGGCTTCTGGATACTCCGACCACTGGGCGTATAATAGCGCGAAATAGTAAGCCGCAGTTCTGACCCATCCGAAAGATTGACGGGCATTTGCACCAATCCTTTCCCAAACGAGCGGCGGCCTACGATGAGGGCGCGGTCGTGGTCTTGCAAGGCTCCTGCCACAATTTCGGAAGCCGAGGCACTGCCTTCGTCAATAAGCACTATGACGCTACCACTCTCAAAAAGACCCGTATTTTTGGCACGGGTTTGGCGGTCGTAGCGGTCGTCTTTGCCATCGGTATAAACAATCATTTTATTGCCCGCAATCAGCTCGTCCACCATATTGGTGGCCCTGTCCATGTAGCCACCAGGGTTGCCACGTAGGTCGAGCAGGAGTTTTTTCATTCCTTGCGCTTTCAGATTGGTCAGCGAGGTCTCGAATTCTTCATAGGTAGATTCCGAAAAGCGCGTTACCTTGATGTAGCCAGTTTCTTTGTCCATCATATAGGAGGCATCGACCGAAAAAGTAGGAATACGATCGCGGCGGAGCTGAAAGGCCAAAGGCTTAGGCACACCACGGCGCAAAATTTCGATTTTTACTTCGCTGCCACGCGGGCCTCTCAGTTTAGAAAAAACAAACGCATTGTCTATTTTTTTTCCTGTAAAAGGCTCGTTGTTTACCTTTACTATTTTATCACCTCCCAAAATTCCTGCTGCCTCCGAAGGTCCCCCCACCAAGGGTGACACCACATAGACGGTATCTTTGTAGAGGTTGAACTCAATGCCGATGCCATCAAAACCGCTCTCCAATTGCGAGCGTGCCGCTACGGCATCCTTGGGATTGAAATAGTAAGTATGTGGATCTAATTTTTCGAGCATTTTGGTGATAGAATAATCCACCAAATCGTCGGTGTTGACGGTATCAACGTAGTTATTATCAATGAGTTGGAGTACTTCTTTGAACTTAGTATAGCCCCGTGCTACGTCTGTTACGCCTTTGCCACCACCAAAAAAAGTAGCCCCCAGCAACATACCTGCCGCAAGGGTAATGCTCAATAGAATAGGAAGACGAACCGTCCGACGGTCATTTTGAATAGGATTTTCCATACAATGCTTTGAAAAAATAATCAATCGAAACCATAAATTTAACGTACAAAAGCAAAAGGTAGTTTATAAGTGTCAAAATTCTCTCCAAACTTTGCGTTATTTGTAGGAAATAACTCGATTATCTGAATAATGAAGCCCGACAAAAAACTTTTTCTTTTAGATGCTTTTGCGTTGATCTACCGTGCGCATTTTGCCTTTATCAAAAATCCGCGTATTTCTTCCAAAGGGTTGAATACCAGCGCAGTGTTTGGTTTTACCAATACCCTATTGGAGGTCTTGAAAGACCAAAACCCCACGCACATAGGCGTAGCGTTTGATACCCCTAAGCGTACCTTTAGGCACGAGCAATTTCCAGCTTATAAAGCCCAACGCCAAGAGCAGCCCGAAGACATTACGACGGCTATTCCATACGTGAAGCAATTGTTAAAAGCAATGTGTATCCCTGTTCTGGAATTGGATGGCTACGAAGCCGACGACGTGGTGGGTACTTTGGCCAAACGCGCTGCACTTGAGGGATTTGAGGTATTTATGATGACCCCCGACAAAGACTATGGGCAGTTGGTAGAAGAGCATATTTATCTCTATAAGCCTGCCATGTTGGGCAAGGGCGTAGAAATCATGGGTATTAAAGAGGTGTGTGAACGCTGGGGTATCAAAGAAATAGACCAAGTGGTAGATATGCTTGGCTTACAAGGCGATGCTGTGGACAATATCCCTGGCATAGCGGGAGTGGGTGAAAAAACCGCCCAAAAACTCATTGAAGAATTTGGCTCAATCGAAAATTTACTGGCCAATACCGACAAGCTCAAAGGCAAACTCAAAGAGAATGTGGAAAAAGGAGCAGAAAATGCCGTGTTATCTAAGCAGTTGGCTACCATTGACATCAATGTGCCCATTGAGTTTCACGAAGAAGACCTAAAGATGTGTGAGCCAGACAGAGAAGCACTATCGGCACTCTTGGATGAATTGGAGTTTAGAACTTTGAAAAAAAGGCTTTTGGGGGAAGACGAAGCCCCCATAGCCACTCCCAAACCCAACAAAACAGGGCAGTTGGATTTGTTTGGCGCACCCGTGGGGGAGACCACCCCGCCTAAAGTTGCTACACCAAACGCTGGCCCTATTTCGACTACGCCGCTACCCGTGGCGACTACTGCTACCGAACGTCGTAATATCACCAATACGCTGCATCACTATCGCCTGATTGATACGCCTGAATTGCGGCAGTCGCTGGCCTACTATTTAAGCCTGCAAACCTCATTTTGCTTCGATACCGAAACCACCTCGCTCGACACCTTAGATGCCGATTTGGTGGGGTTGTCTTTTGCCTACCAAAAAGGCGAAGCATTTTATGTACCTGTGCCAGCTCACCGCGACGAGGCGCAAAAAGTAGTAGAAGATTTTAGAGGGTGTTGGAAAATGAGAAAATTGAAAAAATTGCCCAAAACCTCAAATATGACTTGGCCATTCTGCAAAATTATGGCGTAGAAGTGCGCGGCCCTCTGTACGATACGATGCTGGCGCATTACCTCATAGAACCCGACAAGCGCCACAATATGGATATTTTGGCCAATTCTTACTTAAATTATGAGCCTATTTCGATAGAAACCTTGATTGGTAAAAAAGGGCCGAAACAACTCTCGATGCGCGAGGTAGAAATTGAAAAGTTGGTAGAATATGCAGCAGAAGATGCTGATGTTACGCTGCAGCTCAAAGAGAAATTACATCCGTTGGTAGTCGAAAATCAAGCCGAAAAACTACTAAAAGGCGTTGAAATCCCGCTTGTGCCTGTTTTGGCTGCCATGGAGCGCGAAGGGGTAAGGGTAGATACGCAAATTTTGGCAGAAATGTCGGATACGTTGGCCACAGACATGCAGCAAGTAGAAATCGAAATTTTTGCATTGGCTGGCGAAGAATTCAATATTTCGTCGCCCAAGCAGTTGGGTGTTATTTTGTTTGAAAAATTGCAACTCGTCAAAAAGCCCAAGAAAACACCCACAGGCCAATATGCCACAGGCGAAGACATACTTTCGGATTTAGAAGCCGAACATGAAATAGCACGTAAAATATTGGATTACAGAGAACTACAAAAATTAAAGTCCACTTATATAGATGCTTTACCACTTTTGATAAGCCCCAAAACAGGCCGTATTCATACGTCATTCAATCAAGCTGTGGCCTCTACGGGGCGATTGAGTAGTACCAATCCCAACCTGCAGAATATCCCCATTCGTACGCCACGTGGGCGAGAGATTCGAAAGGCGTTTATTCCCAAAACGAAGACTATTTGATTCTTTCTGCCGACTACTCTCAAATTGAGCTACGCATCATGGCAGCCTTTAGCCAAGATACTACCATGCTCGAAGCCTTCAACAACGGCTTGGATATTCATGCCAGTACGGCCAGTAAGGTGTTCAAAGTACCCATCGAAGACGTAACCTCTGACATGCGCCGAAAAGCCAAAATGGTCAATTTTGGTATTATCTATGGTATATCGGCCTTTGGATTGGGGCAGCGGCTGGGTATTTCGCGCGGTGAGGCAAGCGACATCATCAAAGCCTATTTTGAAGAATTTTCTGCCGTAAAAGAATACATGGATTTGTCTATTCACAAAGCAAGAGAACAAAAATATGTGGAAACGATTTTAGGTCGCCGTCGGTATTTAGCCGACATTGACTCTCAAAATCAAACCACCCGAGGTTTTGCCGAGCGCAACGCCATCAATGCGCCTATTCAAGGATCGGCTGCTGATATGATTAAGGTAGCCATGATCAATATTCATGATTTCTTGAAAAAGGAAAAACTGCGCAGCCGTATGATGCTCCAAGTGCATGATGAACTGGTATTTGATGCCCACCGTGAAGAAATCGAATTACTCAAAGACCGAGTAAATGCACTGATGGTCAATGCCATCCCGCTGGCGGTGAAAATGGAAACGGGTATTGGTGTGGGTGAAAACTGGCTGGAGGCGCATTAGAATAGTTAGTCTTGCTGAAAAGCTACATCTAAATTATCCTCAGAAAAATGACAGATGAACCACTCATTGCCTTTATTAGAAGCAATATCACAAACATTAATATAACAGAGGAAGGAATACATGCTATTTATGACCTTTTTGAAGTTAGAGAGTTGGCTAAAAATGATTTTTTACTTCAGTCAGGGAAAGTAAGTGGGTACTTTTTTTGGTTGAGGGGTTTATGAGAGCCTTTACATTTGATAGTGACGAAATGAAATCACTACTTATTTCTATAGCAAGAATAGGGTTGTTTTTGAAGTAGCTTCTTTCTTTTTACATATTCCTTCCACAGAAAATATACAAGCTGTAACGCACTGTAAGGGGTATTTTACCACTTTTGACAAAGTAAACACCTTATTTCATAGTGTACCAGAATTTAGAGAATTTGGCCGACTAATGTTGGTAAAAGAATTTGTGCTCTATAAACAGCAGATGTTGGCTATGATTAATAAAAGTGCGGAAGAACGTTATATTGATTTGATTCAAACCAACAAAGAAATATTCAAATACGCTCAGCTGAAGCATATCTGGGCATGACTGATTCTTCGTTGAGTAGAATACGGCGTGAGTTTGTAAGAAAATAAACCTTCTTCTTTATTTCTTGTCATTTGACAAGTGAACTTTACTTGTTGATGTTTTCCTTTGTGTTATAATTTTTTGAAAGTCATGGAAAACCTCCCTCTCTACGTCTATTTCATTTTTTTTCTTTCGCTTCTGTTTGGAATAAGGCTTTTTTATAGAGCAACCCACTTCTCCAAGACTTTTTTGATAATCATTGGGCTTTGGATATTCCTACAATCTTCTTTGGCGATAGGCGGTTTTTATCAAATTGAATCCCCAAAAACCAATGTTTTTCCCCCGCGACTATTTTTTGTGCTTGCACCACCTATCCTTATGATTGTTTTTCTTTTCAATACTTCAAAAGGAAAAATGTTTATAGATGCTTTAGACTTAAAAACCCTGACCCTACTCCATGTCATACGTGTACCTATCGAATGGGTTTTATATTGGCTTTTTATACACAAATTTGTACCAGAATTAATGACGTTTGAAGGCCGAAATTTTGATATTCTTTCAGGCATAACAGCCATCATTGTTTACTATTTTGGGTTTGTCAAGCCAAAATTGAGCAATGTATCCGTCCTTATTTGGAATTTTTGCTGCCTTGGCTTAGTGATTAACATTGCCGTCAATGGTATTCTATCTGCCCCAACTAAATTTCAACAATTTGCTTTTGAGCAACCCAATATAGCGATGCAATACTTCCCTTTTGTTCTTTTGCCGTCTGTAATTGTTCCGATAGTAATTTTTAGTCATTTGGCCTCTATTCGACAACTTACTAAAAACCAATGAAATGAAAGAATGATTTTTGATAATATAGGCTGATAGAAAATTAGGTTATAAGACCACGAAGAGGTTATTGGCGAATGGCCATTGTGTGAGAATATTAGTCTGCTCAAAAAATGGTGAAGTACTTGAGTTGAAGCAGTTAGGCGAAGGGTTTTAGAAAAACTTGACCTTTACTGTAATGATTTGTCAAATGCGCTTAAAATGCCTAAATAAGGATTTATTATAACTACTCAACGATAAATGATAGCAAGACAGATGAAAAGAATTACTGTTATTGATTTTATGAGAGGATTGGTAATGCTTGTTATGGCTATTGACCATCTTAGAGATTTAACTCATATCTCTGCTTTAACCACCAGCCCTACTGATTTGAGTACAACTACTCCCTCTCTATTTATGACTCGTTGGATAACACACCTCTGTGCTCCTATTTTTGTTTTTTTGTCGGGAGCTTCCGTTTTTCTATCCCTTAATAATCAGCGAGATATACCAGACTTTAAGAGATTTTTGCTATCAAGAGGTATTTGGCTTATACTACTGGAACTGACTGTAATAAGTTTAGGAATATGGTTCGATATCCTTTTCCGTTTTCTAATGCTACAAGTCATTTTTGCCATTGGTGCGGGTTTTATTTTGCTTTCATTTTTACTTAAACTAAGACCTAATACACTTGGAATTATGGGGTTAGTCATTATTTTTGGTCATAACCTTCTGCAAGGTATTGTTTTTGAAAAAGCCTTTGTTTTGAATTTTATTTGGGCTTTGTTGTTTAACCCTAATTTCTTTGCGGTATCTTCCCAATTTAACGTACTGATCAATTATCCGATTGTTCCTTGGTTTGGCATAATGCTTTTGGGATATGCGTGTGGACAATTATTTCTTTTACCTGTTGAAAAACGTACAAAATATCTGTGGCAAATAGGGGGCATTTTCTTATTGTTATTTATGGTTATTCGATTCGCCAATGGATACGGAGACCCCTCTAAATGGACATCCCAAAGCACCTTTTTATTCATTGCTTTCATTTATTAACATAACCAAATACCCACCCTCATTGCTTTATATCCTTTCCACACTTGGTATTATGTTCTTGATATTTGCGGTATCGGATGGAGTAAAGAATAAATTTACCGAAATCATTGTAGTCTATGGCAAAGTACCATTGTTTTATTATATCATCCACTGGTATTTACTTCATCTTGTTGCTATAATGGTATTTCTATTACAAGGATTTCACTGGAAAGATTTGCAGTTTGGGGGATTTACATTTGGCCGTCCTTCTGCTGGGGGAGTTGAGTTACCTGTTATGTATTTAATTTGGCTAAGTGTAGTGGCTATTCTTTATCCTGTCTGTCGATGGTATAGCAATTATAAAATGATGCACCAAGAAAATAGATGGCTAAAGTATTTATAAGAGTGAATAAAAAAATATTGGCGATAATTGGCTGGAGGTTCATTAGTTTTGAGTACCATATTTTACGGCGACTCCTTCCATTACGAACCCCTGATAATCTTTGGCAGTGTAGTATTTGTAGCGAACATTGACAAGTGCATGTGCGCCCATCCCAACTCCTTGAAGGATGAGTTGGTCGAGTAATGCCCGTTTTTGCTCTTCGTTGTTGCCTCGGTATATCATACGGCCTTCTCTGCTGGTTTGGGCAGTATTGAGTGGCACTTCTTTTTCTACTTTCACGGGGCCGAGTGTGGTGTAGGGCCGATTGGTGGGTTGGTTCTCGTAGAAAATGTCAAGCGGATACTCCGCATTGGCCAGCTTGATGGGAATTCCCAAACCACCATTGGAGGTAGTAGTAGGGCGACCGCAGGCATACAGGAGTGCTATGAGTAAAAAAGTAAAAAATGAAAAGTGTGGTTTTGATTTCATAATGCAATAGGGTTGAACACTACTCGGGGAAAAGTCATTTCAAAATCTTTGATGGCCAATACAGCTACAGGTTTTAAAAATCCAATATCGGGAAAAAAATCTCCATTGACTTTTATATCAGTCAGTTTGCCAAAATACGCCTTTCCTTTTGCGGTTGGTTTTGTTATGATCCAGTTATCGCGTAGTTGCTGTGTGATACGCAAAGGGAAAAGCGCGGTCGTAAGAGGAAACGAAATTTTTCCACGCTGTATTGTAGCTTCAAAAAAAGGTTTCCCTTCTCTTATAACGCCAATTTTCTCTGTATGATTATCTATGGATTGCAGGGTAAAATCGCTCAACTCCTTTGGAATACCCCAATTTTCGATACCATTCCAAAGACTATTTGAATCTGATACATAAATTTTTGAGATAGAAAAGGTGGTTTTGTGGCATAGTTTGAATAATCCTGGAATCAACAATAGCTCTCGGTAAGGCCCTACAGGTGTATTGTGATAATCTACAAGCATTACACATCCAACAATCCCTTTATAGTTGAGTTGTTGATAATCAAGTAAGAACCCCTTTTCTACAATCCATTGTTTGGGAAAACGGTACAAAAAAATATAACCATCTCCAGTCAAAGTCCAAGGGGCAGGAGCAACGATAGTAGGCTGTAGAAGCCCATCTGTTGATAATACTTGCTGATGTATGGGCATAAAAAAGCAGTTGATTTATGACATTTTTGGGAAAGATATAGACAAAAATTACAACATAAAACAAGGACATACTTGTTTGAAAGAAAAAATGGTACGAAATTTGTCACCGCTTTTCGCAATTGTCTATCAATGAAACAAAAAAGACTGCATACAAGATTCATCACCTCTGCTTTGGCCTTGCTATTGTTGCTTGCTGCCACAGCAGGGAAGTCATTGACGTTTCATGTAAATACGACATCTAAAGAAGTCATTGAGCAACTTTCTAAAGAGAAAAAAGCTAATGATGAACGCCCCGTGGTGCAGGAAATGTCATTAGATGCGGTGGTTGCACCAGCCATTACTTTCGATTTTGCACAAACGTTTTATTTCCTTCCTCCCGTTTTTGGTCTTGAACTTCCTTTTGTAAGCACCGTTCTTAAACGGTTCGATATTTTTTATTATTTCTTCTCTTTCTTCCAAAATGTGTTCGGGCATTTTATCGCGATAAATGCTCCTTAGCAGTGGTTATCGGCAGTGGGCTGACAGCTTGATAAATATATTTTTCCATTAGTGATTTGCGGTTCTGTTTCAATTTGAACAAGCTATTCCAAATTTTTGAAATTTGGAATATTCATTAATTCTCTTCGTATTTTTTAGTGCAAACAATAATTATTATAAACAATGCAAAATAAACTTGGTATTTGGATTTTGACAGTAGTAGTAGCCTTATTGAGCATCTATTACTTGTCGTTTACATTCGTAGCACGCAGCATACGCAGTGATGCCGAAGCCTTCGCCACAGGTAAAGACGGTAAAATAGACATTAAAAAGAAAGAACGCTATCTCGACTCACTGCGCCGCGAGCCTGTGTATTTAGGTTCTACTTATCAGGAAGTTACCCAGCGCGAACTGGGCTTAGGGCTCGATTTGCAGGGTGGTATGCACGTAGTATTGGAAGTAGCCCCTGCCGATATCATGCGTGGATTGGCAGGTGGTAATGCCCGTAATAGCCAATTCAGCGAAGCACTCAAAAAAGCAGTAGAGGCTCAAAAAACCAGCCAATCGGGTATTGTAAGTTTATTTGCCACAGAATATAAGCGCATTGCTCCCAATGCTACCTTGGCACAAATTTTTTCTAATAGTGCCAATCGTGGTAAAATTAATAATAGTTCTTCGGATGGCGAGGTAATCAAGTTTTTGGAAGGAGAAGTAGAAGGTGCTACCAGCCGTGCGTTTCAGATTATTCAACAACGTGTGGACAAGTTTGGCGTAGCCAACCCCAATATTCAGCGTTTGCCAGGGTCTGGTCGTATTTTGATTGAGCTACCCGGGTAAACAACCCTGAGCGTGTGCGTCGTTTATTGACAGGTTCGGCTAAGTTAGAGTTTTGTGAGGTTTATACCCTCAACGATATTTCTCCTGCCCTTAATGCCTTGGGGGCTTATATGACGCAATTAGATTTAGAAAAGAAAATTGCCGAAAAAGCGACAATTAAAACAGATACCAGTAAAACAGGGATGATCTGGCAGCGCAATTGGCCAAAGGAGCAAAAGCAGATTCGACTGCTGCTGATACTACTGCCAATCAAACAGGCTTAGCGAGCTTGTTTGTCCCTATTTCACAAGGCCAATTGGGGGTATATGCCAAAGACACTGCACGTGCCAATGAGATTTTACGTCGTCCAGAAGTAAAAGCCATGTTCCCTGCCGATGTTCATATCTTGTGGGATCGCAAAGGCATTGAAACTACCGACAAGCGTAACGAAATAGTGGGAATTTATTTCATCAAAAAAACCAATGGTCAAGCACCACTTGAAGGCGATGTGATTGTGGACGCAGGCAATGACTACGACGACCGTGGCCGCCCTGAAGTAAACATGCGTATGAATGCCGAAGGTGCGCGCAAATGGAAAAACCTAACCGCTGCCAATGTAGGCCGCCCTGTAGCGATTATCTTAGATGATTTTGTTTATACTGCTCCTAATGTACAAAATGAAATCCCTAATGGTAACTCAAGCATCACGGGTAGCTTCACGGTAGAAGAAACCAAAGACATGGCCAACGTGCTCAAAGCAGGTAAACTGCCTGCGCCCACTTCAATTGTAGAAGAAGCCATTGTAGGAGCTACCTTGGGGGCCGAATCTATCAATAAGGGCGTTATTTCTTCGTTGGTGGGCTTGCTGATTGTACTTGCTTTCATGGTGTTTTATTACAACAAAGCAGGCACAGTAGCCGATATTGCCTTGATGGTAAACCTCTTTTTCTTGATGGGTATCATGGCCTCATTGGGCGCAGTTTTGACACTGCCAGGTATTGCGGGTATCGTTTTGACGATTGGTATGGCAGTAGATGCCAACGTACTTGTTTATGAACGTATCAAAGAAGAACTTTCGAGTGGCAAAGACATCAAACTTGCCCTTTCAGAAGGTTTCAAAAATGCCCTCCCTTCTATTCTTGACTCCAATATCACTACATTATTGACAGGCGGTATTTTGTTTTTCTTAGGCACAGGCTTGATTTTGGGCTTTGCCACTACGCTCGTCATTGGAATTGTTACGTCGTTGTTTGCAGCGTTGTTTGTTTCGCGCCTTATTTTAGAATATTGGATAGCCAAAGGAAAGAAGATTGAATTTTTCTCCAATTTTTCTAAAAACTGGTTTGTAGACACCAAATTTGACTTTATTTCGCGTCGCCGTACTTACTATACCATTTCATCAGTCATTGTTGCCTTAGGTATTATTTCTATCATTTTCAAAGGCTTTGGCTTAGGGGTGGACTTCAAAGGAGGCCGTAGCTATGTAGTTCGTTTTGAAAAACCAGTCGAAACTGGTCAAGTGCGCGAAGCACTAACCACTGCTTTTGGCGCAGCACCTGAAGTAAAACCTTTGGCGGTATTGGTATTGGTGAAAACGAACAGGTAAAGATTACGACCAGTTATTTGATTGATGACACCGCCCCAGATGCTGATAAACGCGCTGAAGCGAAGTTGTTTGAAGGTTTAGGTAAACTTTCGGGCAATAAAGGAAATATCGAAAGCTCGCAGAAAGTAGGCCCCACCATCGCGTATGATTTGATTTTAAGTTCTATTCAATCTATTTTATTCGCTCTAATCATTGTAGCTATTTATATTTATATTCGCTTCCGACGCATGGCCTTTGTATGGGGTTCATTGGTGGCGTTATTTCACGATGTATTGGTAACATTGGCTGTATTCTCCATCTTCAATGGTTGGTTGCCTTTCTCTTTGGACATTGATCAGGCTTTCGTGGCGGCCATGCTGACCATCATGGGGTATTCGATGAACGACACCGTCGTTGTATTTGACCGTGTTCGTGAGTATTTACGCGATAATCGGGGCAAAAGAGAAAGCATTCCGACCATCATCAACAACGCCCTCAATAGCACCTTGAGCCGTACTGCTGTTACGGGTATTGCTACCATCTTAGTACTTCTTGTATTGTTCCTATTTGGCGGGGAGGTAATTCGTGGCTTCTCTTTCGCTATGCTCTTGGGGGTTATCGTGGGTACTTACTCATCGCTTTTTGTGGCTACGCCTATTGTGGTAGATACCCTCACACGCGCACAAGCCAAAGAAGACGCACTCCCAGCCGATGCCAAAAAAGCACCAGTAGAAAGGCTTATTTCCGATTTTCCTGATGGCCCGCGCGGTGGTATGTCACAAATTGAAATGCCTACTGAAGAAGAAGAAGCAAAGCCTAAAAAGGAGAAAAAAACCCCTTTGATTAAGCCTTCATTAAAAAAGTAGGATGACTTTGGAATAATGTAAAGCAAGATTTAGAAAGTCTTTAAGACTTTCTAAATCTTGGTAGTATTAAGTATCAACAAAAAAGGGGGGAAGCCTGCAGCTTCCCCCCTTTTTTGTTGCAATTTTTTTTGACTCCTAAATCTCCTCATGCAAACTATTGTGATAGCCCGCAAAAATTAGCCCTTGTACGATTGTACCTACAATAGCCGTAAGCGTATCACCAAAGGCAAATAAGAGGCAAATAATAAGTAGAAAAAAGGCAATCAGCCAGCCTGATCCGATTTCTTGTTCTTTATGTGCTTCCATATAAAACAGTATTTTTTAATTGATAGCAAAATAATTACGCTGCAAGTTAGGAAAAAAGTTTTTGTTCGATTTGAAAAATTTGGAAAGATTCTTCTCTTCAGATAGAGATTTTTTCCTTCAAAGCCTTTTCCCAAACCGCATATGATTCACTATATTTTTCTTGTAAAAGTACTTCTGGTGTAACAGTGGCTATTTGGTTAAGTCCAGTAAACGCCGATTTTTCATCATAAATCCCAATTCCGATGCCTGCCCCTCGTGCCGCGCCCTGTGCGCCGTCGGTGTCGTAAAGCTCAATCGTAGCTCCTGTAGTATTGCTAAAGGCTTCTCGGAAAAGCGGGCTTAAAAACAAGTTGGCATGTCCAGCGCGTACTGTATGCGTTTGGACTCCCATTTGCTGCATGATTTGTAATCCATAATTGAGTGCAAAGACGATGCCTTCTTGGGCTGCCCGAAACACATGGGCATTGGAATGAATATTGAAGTTGAGACCCTGTAGATGTCCGCCTATCAGACGATTTTCAAGAACACGCTCTGCGCCATTCCCAAAAGGTAAGAAAGTAAGACCATTGGCACCAATAGGCGTTTGAGCGGCCTGTTGGTTCATGTCGTCGTAGCTAATGCCACCTGCAAATCTACGAACCCAACTATTTAAAATACCCGTTCCATTGATACACAACAAAACACCATTTCTTTGCGCCTCGGGTGTGCTGTTTACATGGGCAAAGCTATTGACGCGCGAAAGTGGGTCGGATGTGGCGTTAGCATTGATGCCATATACTACGCCTGATGTACCTGCCGTAGTGGCTACTTCGCCAGGGTTGAGTACATTGAGCGAGAAGGCATTGTTGGGTTGGTCGCCTGCGCGATAGGCGATAGGGGTACCCTCTTGGAGCCCCAAGGCAGCGGCAGCCGTAGCTGAAAGTTGGCTTTGGTGCGCAAAAGTAGGAACGATTTCGGGAATAAACGACGGGTCAAACCCATAATAATCGAGTAGAGATTTTGAAACTTTCTGTTCGGCAAAATCCCAAAATATCCCTTCAGAAAGCCCCGAAACAGTGGTTTGAACCACCCCCGACATACGGAGCGCAAGGTAGTCGCCTGGGAGCATAAAATAACGAATTTGCTCATAAATAGCAGGTTCATTGTCTTTTACCCATTTGAGTTTAGAAGCAGTAAAATTTCCTGGAGAGTTTAACAAATGACTCAAGCATTGATTTTCTCCCATTTCTTCAAATGCTTGATTGCCGATAGCTACCGCACGGCTATCGCACCAAATAATGGAAGGGCGTAGCGGCTGTAAATCTTTATCTACTACCACCAACCCGTGCATTTGGTAAGAAATACCAATGGCTGCTACCAATGCAGGGTCAAAGGCATATTTTACTTTTAATTTATGCGTAGCATTGATGGCCTCTTGCCACCAGCTATCGGGGTGCTGTTCGGCCCAGCCTGCTTGGTGGGCCATCATACCCATTTCTTGTTCGGGCGAAGTAGCAGATGCAAGGGCTTTGCCCGTTTCTATGTCTAATAAAGCAACTTTTATCGACGAGCTGCCTACGTCATAACCCAAAAGATATTTCACAAGTAAATTATTATTTGATGGTTTCTTCAAAAAGCTAAAAGTATATTTTTTTACCGCCCTACCTCTGACCCCTTGCTTTTACATAGTTTCTCAAGCAATTTTAATCGTAACTTTGCCCCAAAAATAATACAGAAAAACACTATACATGTATAAAGGCAAAAAAGTAATTGTAGTCATGCCTGCTTATAAAGCATCACTGACTTTGGAAAAGACTTATCGTGAAATTCCATTCGATTTGGTGGATGAAGTAATATTAGTAGATGATGCCAGTCCTGACAATACGGTTGAAGTAGCTAAACAATTGGGTATCAATCATGTGATTCGGCATGATAAAAATAAAGGCTATGGTGGAAACCAGAAGACTTGCTACCATAAAGCTTTAGCATTGGGAGGAGATATTGTAATTATGCTTCATCCCGATTACCAATATACACCATTGCTGCTTACAGCCATGATTTCTATTATTGGTAACGACTTGTATCCGGTTGTATTTGGATCGAGGATTTTGGGCAAAGGCGCACTAAAGGTGGAATGCCCCTCTATAAGTATATTGCCAATCGTTTTTTGACTTTGGCACAAAATATATTAATGAATCAAAAACTCTCGGAATACCATACAGGATATCGGGCTTTTTCGGCAGAAGTATTGCGCAATGTTCCTTTTCAAAAATGTGATGACGACTTTGTCTTTGATAATGAAATGATTGCCCAAATTTTTTGGAAAGGGTACGATATTGCAGAAGTAACCTGCCCTACCAAGTATTTTGATGAAGCATCTTCCATTAATTTTCAACGAAGTATGAAGTATGGATTAGGCGTTTTGCTGGTGTCGAGTCGTTATTGTCTAGCAAAGTTGGGCATAATGAAATGGTCATTATTGGATTAGGCATCTTTCCAGCTAATAGCACAGCCTACTGCTTTTGTTTGTGTTAAGACCACAGGTTTTCCTAACAAAATGTTGTTTACGGCATCTTCTACATAGCGCTTTGTTACGCTACTGGGGTCTTGGTAATTGTCGTCAATGGTGCCTATATACTGAACGGTAAATTTGCCACCATCGTTGCGCAATATAAAGACATGCGGCGTGCGTGTTGCTCCAAAAGCACGCGCGACCGATTGTGACGCATCTTGTAAATAAGGAAAAGTGTAGCCCTTGTCATTGGCTCGTTTTTTCATATTGTCAAAAGAATCTTCCTCATAATCAGAAGCGTCGTTGGAGTTGATAGCCACCACAGGGAAGTTTTGGCTGCTATATTTTTTGTCTAATCCTATAATGCGTTCTTCATACGCTTTGGCAAAAGGGCAATGGTTGGTCGTAAATACAACAATGACTCCTTTTTTGTCTTTATAATCAGAAAGACTGATGGCTGTACCATTGATATTAATAAGCTTAAAATCGGCCACTGTTGCCCCAATAGGGTAACCGATAGACGATGCTTGCGCATTTTTTTGTTGGAAAAATAAAGTAGCAGCCGTGCCCAGTGCCAAAACAGCTACTAATGCCAACCAAAATTTATTTTTCATGTTTTTAGGTATGTTTGACATTTTGACGAAATTTTAGATAAAAAGTCACAAAAAGCGACCCACTTCTTGCACCAATTGGTTGTATTCTAACTTTTGCTCAAAAAAAGAACTTTTTTTCTTGAAGTTATTGAAAATCAGGGTAGCAGGGATTGCGCCTGACCAGCTCGAGTTTACTTTATCAATCCAGCTATTGGCATCAGGTTCATTCAAAACCCACACTTTACTTATTAATTTTTTATGTGCTACAAAAGGAACAACACGTGTTGTGAACTCTGATGCAAAATCCATGCTAATTAACAAAATTTTTATATTTTTTGTCTGATATTCTTCTTGTATTTTCTCGAAATAAGGCAATTCTGCAACGCATGGTTTGCACCAAGTAGCCCAAAAATTGACGATATATGTCGTATCTGATTGTTGGGTTAAGATGGCTTGAACTTCAGGCCATTTTACAATCTTTACTTGCTGCGCCCGTATGATAGTATTTACTATTAATAATACGATTAAACAAGTAATTATGGATTTCATTGTATGTTATGATTAAATTTATTTGTCTGTATTTTTTCTAAAAATCAAGTTTTTATGTACTGTATAGGTAATAAGACTCTTTTGCTTTAATGACGTTCATTAAGACGGTACTTTTGGCAAAGTACTGTGTTAAACCAACAGCAATATAATACTATTTTTAGAAAAACCTAATTTTTCCACTACTTACATTGCGCTAATATATTCGCCATTTGGGTAAATTCTTCAACTGTGTTTGCGTTCCAAAGCCAATGTTCATCAGGACAGTCAATAAGGTGGCTATCTGTGTTATGTAATATTTTTAGGGGGGAACGTTGCCCATTTTGATATGCCTCTTTTAGAAAATAATAAGAAGTAGGCTCCCAAATAGATAAGAGGGGCTCGGGGAGTTGTGTGAGTGGGTTTTTGAAAGCAGTGGCAATATGTTCAGGACTCCGATGATGAATCAAAAAATCAAAGGTGGCTGTATTGACAAAAGGCATATCACACGCAACGACTAACCAAGCAGTATGCTCATCGTACTCAAAGGCTGTTAGAACACCTCCCAAGGGGCCTGTTTCATAGGTGTCTATCAACAATTTGTTCTCTGAAAGAGAGGAGACTGGTCTTTTCTGCATGAAAGAAATAGATGATTGCAATAAGGTGTTAGGAGTGTGTGTAAATGCGCCCACTGAGGTTGTTGATGATAGATAATTAAACTTTTATCTGTACCCATGCGTTGGCTTTGCCCACCTACCAAAATCAGTCCGTTCATGATTCTTGAAGAAAGGATAAAGCCCTTAATTCTGACCAATATGCTCCTTTTTGAGCATAACTACGGGGTTTGAATCCACAATGCCCCCCCTGATCAGTGAGTTCTAACCAAACATTGGGTAAGGCTGCAATGGTTTTGCTGGGTAGGCTTTGATGGGGAACAAGTGGGTCGTTGATGGCATTGACAATAAGAGTAGGTATAGCAATTTTTTCTACAAAATACATCGAACTGCAGCGTTGGTAATAATCATCTGCACCCTCAAAGCCATGCAAAGGGCCTGTATAGATATGGTCAAAATCCCAGAATGTTTTGACTTCCTTCCATCTTTTCACGTCAAAAAAATCGGGAAAAAGTTGTGCTTTGCTTTCAATTTTAGGTCTTAATGTTTGCAAAAAACGCCATAAATAAATCCTGTTTTCAGGTTTTTCAATATTACGGCTACAGGCCAATAAATCCATAGGTACACTAAAAACAACCAACTTTTTCACAAAAGAATGAATATTTTTCCCTCGTTCGCCTGCATATTTGAGTGTGACATTTCCTCCCAAGCTGAACCCCATCAATTGAATATTGGTATAGCCTTTTGAGATGGCATGTTGGATGATAAAATCTAAATCAGCCGTTTCTCCACTATGATAAAAGCGTATTTGCCGATTGAGTTCTCCACTACAACTGCGATAATTCCAAGCCAAGCCATCGTAACCATTTTGGGTCAGCAATTTAATCATGCCCGTAATGTACTGACGTGTACTGCTGCCTTCTAAACCATGTGAAAGAATAACCAAAGGAGGCTTATTGTTGGAGGAAAGGGTAGAAAAGCTCCAGTCTATATCGAGAAAATCGTTGTCGGGCGTTGGAATCCGCTCGCGGTAGTAGGAAGGTTTTGGCTGACGAAACAAAGCAGGGTAAATGCTTTGAAAATGTCCGTTGGGCAACCAGGTAGGGGGTTGGTGTGTATGAGTATGAATGAGGGGCATACGCTTTGTGTTGAGCAAAGAGCGGGGTTATAGCCCAAATTTACGAAAATAGACAAATGGCAGGTCTCTTTTGTTAGAATTAAAAAATAAGAGTTTATTGTTTGACAAAAGGCTTCGTAATTATTCTTCTTCCGTCACTGACACGAATGAGGTAATAACCTGCGGGTAAACTTGATGTGTCAAATTCATTCAGAAAGACATCTCCATTGTCATATAGTAGTTTTTTTGAAAGTTTGATGCCTTCCATGGTAACGATTTGAGCATCTAAATCGTAGGTATTATCTGATTTATAGGCCACCGTCAAAGTATTAATGACTGGATTTGGATATAATTGTAAGTTCTCTTTAATAATTAGAATTTCAGGTGGTTTAGATTGTATGGGGTTGTTGGGAGCAAAAGGGATATTAGTCAATTCAAGTGTTTTTGAGGTAATCGAACAACCATTTTGGGAAATTTCTACAGCATATTTTCCTGGTAAAGTGGCTACTAAACGAGGACCAGTAGCTGTAAGAATAATATTGTCATTGAGAAACCAGCGATAGGTCATATCATTGCCTGTATTTGTGGTGAGGTAGATACTGCCATTAAGAGGTATGACCGTGCCTGTATTGGTAGAGATAACGGGTCTTTGTAAGATGGAAAGCAATTGAGTTGGCTCAGAAATGGCAGTACAGTTATCAGAAGTAATTTTTACAGTATAGCTGCCTGATTCTGTGGGAGTCATAGTAGGGCCTGTTTGCCCTGAAATATCCCACCCGTTGAGCTGCCATTGGTAACGGTATCCTGAGCCTGTATTAGCTACCAGAGCAACGGGCTTACCCGAGCAAATATTGATACTTCCTGCTGGGGTAATTTTAGCGTTTAAATCAGTTATTTTTACTGTAATAGGCTTAGATTGTGCTTCACATTGGTATCCAACTACCTTCACCGCATATTGCCCTTCCTGAGTAATGTTAAAAGAAGGGATAGAGGTGGTAGTGACTACTTTTCCATCCTTAAGCCATTGGTAGGCGAGAGCATTATCTCCTTTTACCTCCAGTTGTACTTGGGCATTTCCACAGAGAGTTGTGTCTTTCCCTTTTAGTATCTGTACAGCACTATTGCAATCCTGTGAACGAACACCACTAATAAATAAAGAATAGGGTTGGCCATTGTTCTGTAAAGTGCGCTTGTGGCGTACTGTGATAGTATAAACTTTATTAGGGGTAGGGTTTGAAATAAAAACCTGCTCTATGTTATCCCGAATATTATCTCCAATAGTAGCAGATTGACTTGGATTGGCCGGATCAAGTACCCAAGGAAACCACGTATTTCCACTGTCGTCGCTGATACGGATGTCTAAATCGTTGATAAGTTTAGGGGAGGTACTGTTGACCGTTTGGCTACTGGCTCTTGTTGCGGTTCCTTCTGGGTCAGTCCAACAAACAGTGAATATCAAGGGTTCATCTCCTGAGGCGATTATTTTTTGTTGGAAAGTTTCGTTTTGCCTTAAGCTTTGTTCTATCAGTACATGTTTGTTATTAGTGTTGAGTATGACTTGTGCTGCTTTTTCAGCATCTCAGTAAGCCCCATCCATAGTCGTAGCTTGGCCCTTCTTTCCCATTAGGTTTATTGGCAGTATGTAAAGCCAGACCTTTAAGTGTGGCTGAGCGCATGAAATATTTTTCGCGCCTGTAAAACAATTCTTGTAGAAGGATAAGGGTGCCAGAAACGTTAGCACAAGCCGTAGAAGTCCCCGACATGGTGGCATAAGCGTTATTAGCGCTTGCTATTGACGAAATGATATTGGTTCTATCCCAAGTAAATCTGGTTTAATGCGCCCGTCGTCTGTAGGACCCCAGCCGCTAAAACTGGCTACTGAAAAATCGTTTAATTGTCCGTTTTGAGTTTTTATGTCTGCTCCACCAATCGTAAGGATATTTTTGGCATTTGCTTCGGCTGGTATAACATCATAGCCGTCATTGCGACTTCGCTCCAAAATGCTGATTTGGTTTGTGTTGCGTAGAAAATAAGGTGTGCCAATGGGGGGGCCTGTTTCGGCATGTTTATTATCGGCAGATTTTACAATCAAATAAAAGGGATTGTTGTAGGCTAAATTATCTAAATCTTGGGCTTTTTCATCGTAAAACCCAAATCGATAATCTTCTATGGCATTGATACTTGTATTTCCCCACCATTCCCATTTTAGCTTGGGATCATTGCCTGGGCGACTTTCATTGAATATCCATCCTGATACGGGGCCATAGGCATGATTAGAAACCAGTACTTTGGATGCTTCTTGGGCCATTTCTACCAAATCATCTGTGTAATCCCAAACATCTAATTTAGCACCAAAGGCCATACCTTTAACCTGTGGATTGATGCCTGCGGCAGCAATAGTACCCGACAAATGAGTAGAATGGTCGCTTAATAGCGTATTATTATCTTTTTGACGAATCCGATTTCCAAATTCAACATGAGAAAGGCGAGGCATTCCGCCGTCCCAAATACACAACCGACCTTCTAATTGGGGCAAATCACCTTTTAAATCAATACCTAATCCACCTCCTTTATAAAGCTCAATGGTATGTGTTGCTGTGGAAGCGGCTATGTTGTGGGTGCTATAATAAATAGGAATCCCGAAAGAGTCGATTCCTTGCAGGCTAAGATATCGATTTTTGGCATATTTTTTGTCAATGGCCCAATGTTGCTTTTTTGCTAATCGTAAGGCTTTAATACGGTTGGAGCTATAACGATTTTGTAAGTGTTGTATAAAATAACTATTCCAACTTTTATTAGGTAAATGTATTGGTTGCGTTTGACCATAGACACATAATGAACCGACTGACAGGCAAATTAGTAGTAATCTGCACACCAGTCGGCTATTATAGATATATAAAGTAAGGGGTAAAATATTCGCCATTCGTCGCACAATACATTTTTGCGCGGTTTATTTATTGTTTTACAACTTTATAAACCAAACGCGCTTTTGTATTCTCCTCTTGTATTGCCACAAAAAACGTACCGTTCTGTAATAGTTCTAAATTAAATTGAGTACGAAATTTTTTTTCAATTTTTTCCATCTGTTGTGTGGCTATCAATCGTCCCGTTAAATCATAAAGATAGGCATTGATTGGGTTAGATTCATTGAAAGCAGAGTACTCACAAACAATAAAGCGTTGGGTAGGATTAGGATATACCTTGCCTGTGGTAGCTGGAAGGGTGAGATTGTTCTCCAATGCTGTGATAGTTACTCTTACATCATCAGAAATAACCTCTCCACAGCCATTTACATTGGCTTTGACGGCATAATTGCCCGTTTGCAAAGCGGTAAAGGTAGATTGAGTAGCACCTGTAATCGGTAGTCCATTCAACAACCATTGGTTGCTATTCGTGGCATTTGAGCTTAGTACGATACCATTTAAAGTTACAATAGGCTTTTCTGCTTTACGTGTGGTAACGGCCACAGGCAACGAAACGGCAGGTAGGCAATTATTGATAGAAGTACTCACTGTATAACTACCTGTGGTCATGGCTGCAAAATTTGAGGAAGTGGCATTAGCGATAGCTTGATTATTGAAAAACCACTGATAAGCTCCTGTATTGGTGGGGGCGGTAAGATTGAGGGCTGTTCCTTCGCAAATATCGGTAGTTCCAGTAAAAGAGATAGTTGGTGTCGATTTAGAGGCTATTTGGGCTACTACGGCCATTCTATCGCTTGGGCAGCCAAAAGATTTTACTTTTAGATCATAAAAATAATAATAAGCTGCTGTGAGGGTATCTACCCGATTGTTTTGGGTAAACAACGCCCCACGGATTGCCATCACACCAGGAATACTAAACGGAAAACCGGTTACCCCAGTATTACTTCTAAAAATAGTAGCCCCGTTTTCATATTCAATCGTAATTTTATAATCTCCTGCTTTGGGAATAGACAGATTTAAGGGATAGACAATTCCTGGGTCATCGAGGTCATCGGCTACTTGCCCTGAGGGTGCACCCACGTTGGGAGCATTAGCATTTCTACTGGCTCTTACCTCTATACTCGTGCTGCTAACAAATCTATCGTCTAATCCGAGTACAGTAAAGGTCAGCCTTCCAGCAGCGGAAGTATAAAGCCGCGCACTTTCCAAAATCAGTGGTACTTCGGTACGAATCAGGGGGGAAGGGCCAAAATTACCTGAATAAGTTCCACCTGTAAAAGCCGCTTTGGTGGCAGGGCCAACCGAGCCTCTAAAGTCATTGAGCGATACATAAAATATGCCATTGGGAAGCCGTAGTGTGCTGCTGGTAAAACTGCCTACGGCAATGGGCTTTTCGGTGGTTGGGCTATCGTACCAAAAGCATTAGAAGTGGCATTGTTACTCCTTGCGATGAGCGCAGCAGGGTCGGTACCACAATAAGTAGCCGTAGCAGAGGTAATAGTAGGACTGACCGCGACCGTTCGGGTTTGTAGTAAAACATTGTTGAGGGTATCTTGGTCTGTTTCCAATAAAGTACGACACACAAATTGGTAGCTTTGACCTGCTTGCAATGCGGCCAATAAAGGGTCGGATAACGTGAGGGTGGTTTCTGTGAAAGCTGCCAGCGACTGCGCGATAGTGCCTCTAAGAGTTGCTATTTTGGGGCCACTGGCTGCGGGCAATATATCGACCACGACAGGGATATTTTGCTGTGCAGTTGTACCTACATTCCTGACTCGGACTGTCAGATTGGTGAGCTGCCCACCACAAAAATTATTGTCGGGGGCTACCAAGGCTACTAAACTTATGTCGTTGATAGGCCTGGTGATACGCAACAAAAACTCTTGTGTTTCGCCTTTGGTATAGCTTCCACAGGCAGTTATAGTGGTTGGGTTGCTGGTCTCTACGCATACAATTCGCAAACGTGTAAGGTTATCAACCGAGAGGCCCGATGGGGCAATGATATTGGTACGAAAAGTACCAATGGCACTGATAACTTCCGAAGTGCCTATGGATTCGTTGGCATCATCGAAATCGCCATCGTTGTTCCAATCTATGAAGGTTTTCACTACTTTGGCAAAAGGTGTTCCGCACGAGCCTACTGTTACTTCAAGGGGCAGCGATTGCCCAGCAGAAATATTGGCCACTCGAGTCATAAAATCGCTATAAGTTTGGCATCCCTCTTTTGCTGTTTGTGTAATGCCTCCTACCACCACTTGAGTAATTTTTGTATCGGTATTAGAAGTGGCGCGGGAGTCACAATAAGCATTGCCCCCTATCCCGCTAATGATGAGTGCATATGGTTGTGTTCCGTTGGTGAGTGTTCCTTTATGTTTGATGGTAATGGTGTAGATACGGCCAGGAACAGGATTTGAAAGGAGGATTTGCTCTACATTATCGCGGATGTTATCCCCTTGTGTGGCATTTTTTGCAGGCTGATTGGGGTCTAAAATCCATGGTAAAAACTCTGTTGTACCATCACTCACCCGTACATCGAGGTCGTTGAGGAGTTTGGGGGTTCTGTTATCAAAATTGGCCACCGTAACACTGGAAGCGGCGGCTTCGGGATCTGTCCAGCAGATAGTTACAATGAGACTTCCTTTGCCTGATGCTACTACTTGGGTGGTGTAGGTTTCGTTAGGAGAAAGGGTTCTTTCCGAAATTTGGTGTGTTTTATCACGGTTCAAAATTACTTCGGCTGCTTTTTTTGTGCTAAGAAGCCCCCAGCCATATTGATAGTCGGGGCCAGGATTGCCAGCATCATTGGCAGTATGCAATATTAAGCCTTTCAATGTAGAAGAACGCATGAAAAAAGTAGTTTGCTTCTGATACAATTCCTGCAACAAAAAAAGCGACCCCGATACATTAGGAGTAGCCATAGAGGTGCCACTTAGGGTAGTATAGGCATTGTCGGAAGTAGAACTCAACGAAAAAACACTTACCCCAACCCCTACAATATCAGGCTTGATGCGTCCGTCGTCGGTAGGCCCCCATCCACTGAAGCTCGAAATACGTGGGTCAGAAAGTTGGTTATAGCCGTTGGTTAAGACACTAACAGCCCCTACTGTTAGGATATTTTTAGCCGTGCCGTAGGTTGAAATGAGATCATAATCGTTTTGAGCGGCCCGGGGCGTAGTACTTGTTCGATTGCTACTTCCAAAGAAATAGGGTGTGCCAGCAGGGGGACCATTGCTCCCCCGATCGTTGCCTGCCGACTTTACAATCAGATAATTAGGGGCATTGTAGGCGATTCGATCCCACTCGCGGGCACGGGTATCATAGAATCCAAACTTATAATCCTTTTGGGCACTGATGGTGGTATCACCATACCATTCCCACTTTAGGTTATTGTCTGTGCCAGGTCGGTCTGCGTTGAATCGCCAACCTGTTACTGTTCCATATGAGTGATTGGAAATGAGTAGATTAGCGGCTGCATTAGCCATTTCTGGGCTATCGTTAGAAAAATCGTGTGCTTGCAAATTAGCCCCATTAGACATACCCTTAGCGCGAGGGTTATTGCCTGCTGCAATCATCGTACCACTTACATGGGTAGCGTGGGTATCTGTGGTTTGGGCATTATCTACCTGGGTAATGCGTCCCTGTAATTCACTGTGGGTATTTAGTACCTTACCCCCGTCCCAAATACCTAATCGGTCTTTGATGATGGCGCTGCCTCCATTCAGGTTCAAATCAAGCCCCCCCCCTTCATAGAGAGCGTTGGTTTGGGTAGTGAGGGCTGCCCCACTATTGGTATGGGTGGCATCATAAAGTGGTTGGCCTGATTCAGTCAGGCCACTCAATATCATCACGCTGCCATCGCCAAATGACTGACGAAGTGGCCAATTGTTTTTTTGGGCTAAATCTTTCAATAATTCCTGACTAACAAGGTGTTGATTTTCAATGTATTGCTGAACTTTTTTAAGGTTTTTTTGCTGACCTTCTGAATACATTGAACTCAACTGGGCGTAACTTTTGAGTAGAAGTATGCTAAAAAGTAAAAGTAGAAAGGATAAACGCAGGTACATTGTGAAGGGCTTTTCTCTCTAAACGCAAAAACTAAGCCTCAAGTTATAAAACTAATCTAAATCATGAGCCTACTCCTGCTTTTGAGGTATCTAAATGAAAACTAAGTCTCATTTTGAAACAATGGATTGTAATTTTTGGCTGTCTATAACCCCTACAACTCGTGCGTTTAGTTGAAGATTTTGGTCAAAAAAAACAGTGGTTGGATAAGTTAATTTGCCTTTTTCGCTTCCCAGCAACTCGGCCAATTCATGTACGCCTGTTGCTACGCCTGAGGGTTTGAATTTGTATTTTTTGTTCAAAAAAAGGAGCGTTTGTTTATCTTCTGCATTGAGATCGAGGCAATAAAACTTTTGATTCAATTTCTTTGCTATAACAGTATCAGCGAAGGTCTTAACCTCCATCATTTTGCAATATTTACACCAATCGGTATGAATAAACACCATCAAGGGGCGGCGTTCTTTACGAAGGCTGTCGTTGAGATTTTCAAAGGAGGTCCACCGGAGGGTAGTTTGTGCTTCAACAAAGCATGGTTGAAGCACAAACACTCCTATTAAAAATATATACAGTGTTTTGCTCATCTGAATAAGTTGTATCTAACCCCCGCAAACCCACGGATTCCTTGATTAGGTGCATAGACATATGAGGGATCGAAGGTCAAGGCGTAGGGATTATTGGCCGTAGGTACTACTTGCCCTGTGGCATCAAAGGTTACTTGTTTGTCAAAAGGGTCAAAGGCACGTGCAATGGCATCGCGGGTAGGCGTAAAATTGAGTAAGTTTTTGATACCGCCATAGATTTCTAAACCATTATTAAATTTCTTGGTCAATTGGATGTTCTGCAAGCTCCACCAAGGAGATTTTTCAGGGCGAGGATCCAACGGCCCCAACACTGGCAAAAACATAGGACCATAGAGATTGCCCGTGTAGTCAATGGTCAAATTGGCTTGAGGAAAAGTATAAGAGACAGACCAAACTCCCGTGAATTTTTCCGTAAGGAGTTGGGTCATTTTTACCAATTCGCCACTGCCATCATCTTCTCGCTGAAATACATCCATGGCCGTAGCGCCAGCCATGAGCTTCAATCCATTGGTCAATGAAAAATCTATGTTTAACGAAATACCCCTCGAAACAGCATTGCCCTCTAAATTGCTATAAATAATTTTATTGGGGTCGGTAAGGTAGTCAGGAATGATGCGGTTATTGAAGTAGGTATAAAATGCGGTGGCATCTAAGCCTACAAAGCTGCCATCGGCCAAGAAAAACTTTCTTACATAGTTGATGTTACCATTCCAAGAGCGTTCAGGCTTGAGTTCTTCTGTAAACTCCACTCTTCTTGCACCAGTGAGGGCGGCATGGTCTTCTGTAAAGACGTTGGCTACCCGATAGCCATTCCCAAAACTTGCGCGCAATACATTTTTCTTGTCAGTAGAGGTCCATTTATAATTCAAACGGGGAGTTAGAATACTTCCATGAATGGAGTTGTAGTCGTAGCGTAGTCCCAGGAGTAATTTGTGATTGGTATTGAGCGCGATTTCGTCTTGCAAGAATATACCTGGGAGTACAATTTTGGAAGGTGCGTTTTTGCCATCCGAATCTGTGGCGGGCGTATTGTCGTCATAATACGTGTAACGGAGTGCCGTACCGAGCAATACATCATGGCTTTTTCCTAATTTTTTATCCCATGTAAACTGCCCGAAACCAATATTTTGCTGGGCATTGTAGGAGGTTGTACCATAGAAGGAGTCTTGATTGTGGCCGTTGGCCGAAAATTGAAAGGTGATTTTCTCTTTGACTGGCAACTGGTACGCACCAATCAATTCCCAACGTTTGGTATAGATACTCTCAGCATATATCTCGTCACTTCCACGGTACTGGGGTGTCCAGTTCGTTTGTCCCCCCAGCGATTTTCATACACATAGCGCGCGCCAATGGTAAATAGACGGTTGTCTTTACGATCAATACTTATTTTGTTAAAAAGCGAAACCCGATTTTGTAGGGTAATATCTGTGAAGCCATCTCCATTTTTGTCGGTGGGGCGTTGAAAATTAAAGTAATTCAATCCGAAAAGTGACTGTACCTTTTCACCCATTTTGTATTTTATGCCTAAATCTGTGTTAAATTCTGCCCAAGAGGTGCCCATCACATCTGCCGATACTAAGGGTGCGGAGGAAGGTTTTTGGTGATGACATTAATCAACCCCCACGGCTTCCGAGCCATAAAGCGTAGAAGCGGGTCCTTTGACCACCTCCACCCGCTCAATGAGCGCACTCGGAATCCCA
Organism: Spirosomataceae bacterium; assembly: GCA_041392315.1. Classification (GTDB taxonomy): domain Bacteria; phylum Bacteroidota; class Bacteroidia; order Cytophagales; family Spirosomataceae; genus Runella. The sequence goes on from JAWKMH010000001.1 coordinate 567,485, forward strand.
CTTAGCCCATAGACGGTCGAAAGCCCCGATACAATGGGCATGCCATCAATCATAATCATGGTATAAGGCCCCTCTAAGCCATTGATGTGGATATCGCCTGTATTACAAACATTGCAATTGAGTTGTGGACGAATACCATTAATATTTTGAAGCGATTCAAACAGATTAGGTACGGGATTACGCTTAAAAAACACGGGCGTATAAATCTCCACGGGAACAGGGCTTTCGAGTTTAGACACTTCTTTCATGGTGCCTGTTACCACTACTTCGGCCAAAGAGTTTTCTATTTCGTCGGTTTGGAGGGTTAATTCCTGAAAAAACTTGCTTTCTGAAATGGTAACCGATTTGGAGATGGTTCGGTAGCCGATGGCAGAAACAACAAGCTGGTAGGTGCCGTATTTTACATTTTTAATTTCAAAAACACCCTTTTCGTCTGTGGTGGTACCATATTGAGCGGCTTTGAGGGCGGCTGTGGCAAATTCAAGCGGTTTCCCTTTCACAAGTACAGTACCTTTTATGCTGCCAGTTTGGGCAAAAACAGCAGTTGTAACCAGCAAACATGCCAGTAAAACATATATTTTGTGCATTGACTTTATGTTTTTTTCAGAATGGTGATATGACCAGGTATGGCGACGACTTTCGTCATCAATGATGAATTACAACTTTTTGAACGCAAGCATAGTATGGTAAATAGAGACTTCTAATTCACGCCTTTTCCGCTTTGCGAACTGTCTAAAAGTTTAATTTTTGAAAGAAGTCAGTGTATTGGAGGCCCGCGAGGAGAAAATCTACCCAAAGAGGGTGTGTGGTAGGCTACTGACAGGTACGAAAACTGATAGGTAAACTGTGGAGCTAAAACTCGTTTTACTGGGGCTACAACTACGGTCAAGGTCAGCCCTACAAAAGCCGCATTACTAAACATGTCCAATAAGAACAACTCATTGGCTGTGTGGTCGTTGGGCTGATAAGGGCCTGAAGGGTTATTTAATTTGTAAGGGTGAGCATGGGTAATAACTTTGCCGCTCGACAATCGGTGTGCATGACGAAACACAATACCATTGAGTAGCATCAAGGCGAAAATAACCATGAAACCACGTGCAATGAGGTGTCGTATGAACTGCTTTTGTAACATCTAACAGACGATTGTTCGGCAAAATAACCATGTTTTAGCACAAAAAGTTTATTTGCCCTAAATAATCGACCAAAACCCCGTATTTTGCAATGTTCTAAGACATTAAACCCTATTTGTATATGGAAATTTTGGGCTTCTCTATTTCTATCATTGTTATTCTTAAAATCCTTTTTGCGGCTTTCAATGGAATTCTTTTTACCCAATCGGGTTTAGACAAAGTTTTTCATTACCAAGGAAATTTATCTTATTTCCAAAGCCATTTTAAAAAATCTCCGTTAGCTTCTACCGTTGGCTTGCTCCTTCCAATTATTACATTGCTTGAAACAGCCGCTGGGCTAACTTCGTTGATAGGTGTAGTTTTATTATTATTCAACAGCGACTTAGGCAATGGAGCTGGAGCGTTAGGGATGTTACTCGGAGGGGTGTCGTTGATAAGCTTATTTTTTGGGCAGCGCATTGCCCAAGACTACGCCGGTGCGGCGGTTTTAGTACCTTATTTTTTGATGACTATGGCAGGGTTGGCAGTTTATGCCATTTAAGTTGGTTAGCGCCAATTGATTCTATTCGTTCTCCAATCACTTTTCTGAACCGTTGTTGCTGATTGTGGTGTCTGGTGAGTGCGCTGTTTTTGCTTTGTCAAGAAATCTACCAACGCTGCGGCCACTTTGGCCTCTTCTAAATTGGCATGTTGATTTAATACGTCGGGGGCAAAATAATGCTTGACAAAGTGGGTATCAAAGTGGCCAGAAGTAAAAGCCTCATGTAGCATTACAAACCGACAAAAGCCCAGTGTGGTCTGAACACCTGTGATTTCGTATTCATCAATAGCCCTTACCATTTTGTCAATGGCTTCTTGGCGTGTGGCTGCATGGGTGATGAGTTTGGCTATCATAGGGTCATAATAAATCGGAATGGCCATGCCCTGCTCAAAGCCATCGTCCACGCGCACGCCATTGCCCTGCGGGCGCACGTAGGTTTGCAGAGTTCCTACATCGGGCAAGAAATTGTTGGCGGGGTCTTCGGCATAAACCCGTATTTCCATGGCATGGCCATTGATTTTTAAATCTTCTTGCTTGATTTTCAGGGCTTTGCCTTCAGCAATGTAAATCATTTGGCGCACCAAGTCCACGCCCGTAATCATCTCCGAAACAGGGTGTTCTACTTGGAGACGCGTATTCATTTCTAAGAAATAGAAGTTGAGCTGATCGTCCACAATAAACTCTACTGTACCCGCACCGTAGTAGCCACACGACCGCGCCACGTCCACGGCACACTGCCCCATGGCTTCTCGGATTTGGGGTGTAAGGCAAGAAGAGGGGGCTTCTTCCACTACTTTTTGATGACGACGCTGCACCGAGCACTCGCGTTCAAAAAGATGAATGATGTTGCCATGCTGGTCGCCCAGTACTTGGATTTCGACGTGGCGGGGCGAAGCCACATATTTCTCTACAAACACAGCCCCATCGCCAAAAGATGCGATGGCCTCGCTCACGGCACGTTCCATCTGGGAGTCAAATTCGGCCTCATTTTCTACGATACGCATTCCTTTTCCACCACCCCCTGCACTGGCTTTTATCAATACAGGGTAGCCAATCTCTTGCGCAATGCGCTTGGCTTCGGCGCGGTCGCTGACAGCGTCGGGAGTACCAGGCACCATCGGAATATTGTATTTGGCAGCGGCACGTTTGGCCGAAAGCTTGTCGCCCATGATGTGAATACTCTCTGCTGATGGTCCTACAAAAATCAGCCCCGCCTCTTTGACCGCTTGCGAAAACTGGGCATTTTCAGACAAAAAACCATAACCTGGGTGAATAGCATCTACACCGAGTTGATGACAAACTTCCATGATTTTATCGCCTCTCAAATAAGACTCAGAAGAGGCCGCAGGGCCAATACACACCGCTTCGTCGGCATAACGTACGTGCAAGGCATGGCGGTCGGCTTCGCTATACACAGCCACGGTTTGAATACCCATCTCACGTGCAGTTCGCATGACGCGCAGGGCTATTTCGCCCCGATTGGCAACTAATAGTTTTTTGATTTGAGGCATATCAGCATGCTATATTTGGGTTCAATGTACGCGTTTTCTATCAATTTCTTCTTGCAATCTTTTATTGACGTTGATCTTTGGTTTACTAAAAACAAAGATAGTAGTGCCATATTCTCTGGCAAAAGGGTTGGTGATGGAGTCGGCTATGACGGCTTTCTCAAAAAAAGGACTTGTTTTCATCCATTCATCGTTTCTTTCCTTTCGTTCCTTTACCCGTATAAAAGTTTCGATGGGTTTATCAAGTTTAAACCAATGGATATAATCGGCATTGAAAGAAACTGCCGCTACCTGTTTATTTTTACTATAGTAGTTGATAGCACCCGCCTGCCCGTAATTATCGCATAAAATCAGCGTTTGGGCGGGGTTGGGTAGCTTCTCATAGAGATGGTCTATTTTGTAGGCCAGCTCGCTCCAGCCCAGCATATCGGCAAAATCTTGGGGCAGAGCGTGGTCTTTCCCATCTTCCCAACGTAGTAACCCCAGTCTTTTGTATCGTGTAGGATTTTCGATGATTTGCTGTGGTGTTTTATTAGGAAAAGCAATCTGATAGAGTGGAACAAAAAGAACCAAAGGAATGGCAATCGCAATGGGTTGCAGGTATCTTTTCCATCCCTTTGCCAACAGATGGGCTATGAATACCGAGCCAAAAGAAAAATAAATGGGATAAAGGCCGATGGCGTAATAACCTTTGGCCTTGAAAAATACAAAAACCGCCAGTGTGGACACTATTGCCCAAAAAAACAAGCGATATTCTTGAAATGGTTGATAAAATAGCAACGCATAAAGGGCTGTCATAAGCACCAACAAGCCCCCCATAAAAAAGAGCAGTTGCTCTTTGAGAAAGTCTGTTCTATTTACATTCACCAACTGGGTATCTGTGAGTTCTTTGAGATGATGGAAGACAGGAAAGCCATGATTGTATTGCCACCAAAGATTGGGACTAATGAGAAGCAAACCCAACAAGATAGCCAAGTAAAATTCTTTTTTTAGAAAAATATGACGCTGATTGCTCAATAAAATGGCGGGAAAAAAGCCAATGAGCAGAAAAATTAAGTTGTATTTGTTCAAAAAACCAAAAGCAAAAACCACAGCCCCTGTAAACAACCATTGGGGTTTTTCGGTATTGATGTATTTGATGATTACGAAATAGAGGGTTGTCCAACCAAGTACATCTAATGAATTGGGTTGAAAAAGCGTATTTAGCCTTAAAAGAGCCGAAAAAAGCACACAGGTTGCCCCCAATATGAGTGCAAATAAGTTGCCTTTGAGTACTTCAATGGCTTTCCAAACGACAATGAGGGTCAATGCACCAAATAAAGCGGGAAAGAACTTGACCCAAAACACGTCGTTGCCCAGCCAACGAATGAGTATCGAAATCCAAGAGGTAAGAGGTGGAACAGACAAATAGCCCCAAGCCAGATGATTTGCTTGGTCGAGATGTAGGTACTCATCTCTGTGTAAATCATAAAGAGGATGAATCAGGGAGTATTGTAAAAAAAACTTCGCAACGACAAAGCCCAATAAAATGAGGTTTTTTTTTGTCATCATGCCGAGTGATTTATACTAAGTGTGTTTTACCAAGTCTACTAAGGTTTCAATCCAAATGGGGCTATCATTGAGGCTTTCGACGAGCTGCCAATGGCCTCCACCTGCTTCTTCAAAAAGCTCTTTGTATTCTTCTCCTACTTCAATGGTGGTTTCTAAGCAATCGGCTACAAAAGCGGGCGAAAACGCTAACACACTTTTAATGCCTTTTTTTGGCAATTCTTTGATGACATCGTCTGTATAAGGTTTTACCCAGGGGTCGTTGCCAAGCCGCGACTGAAAACTGGTGGTGTATTTGCCTTCGGGAATATGGAGCGCTTTGACCAGCAGTCGTGTGGTTTCAAAACACTGGGCGCGGTAGCAATGCTGGTTCATGGCGTGCAGCGTGTCGCAGCAACTTCCCAATTGGCACACCTCTTTGGTGCAGTCGCCTTTTTTTATTTGCCGCTCGGGTAAGCCGTGGTAACTGAAAAGGAAATAGTCGTAGTCGTGCGCTTGCATGTATTTTTGGGCGTTTTGCACAAACCCTTCGATAAATTTGGGGTGTTGCACAAATTGGTTGACAAAGCGTAGCTGCGGCATCACTTGCCATTTTTTGAAGATCCGCATCACTTCCTCATAAACCGAGCCTGTACTGGCCGAAGCATACTGAGGAAAAAAAGGAATGATGATGATTTCTGTTAGACCCATTTTTTGGAAAGCATCCAAACCCGCCTCAATGCTCGGGCTTTGATAGCGCATGGCGAGTTTGACCACGTAGTCGTCGCCCAATGCTTCTTGTAAGAGTTTCTCTACAGCTTCTCCATAGATTTTTAGAGGAGAGCCCTCAGGAAGCCATAACTCTTTATACACCTTGGCCGATTTGGGAGCACGAAAGGGTGCGATAATGCCTTGTACCAACAAAAAACGCAACAAATAAGGGATGTCTATAACACGCCCATCCATGAGAAATTCGCGTAGGTATTTGCGTACATCGGGGGTATTGGGACTATCGGGCGTGCCCAAATTGACAATTAATACCCCTGTTTTTCCTAATTTTTGAGGTATTGTGGCTGTTTTTGCCATGATAGATAGACTCATCTTTTTTGAATAAAGTACGGTTAATATGCTTTCTTAGATTTGTGTTTTGATAATTAGACTAATTTTGCAAACCAATGCAAAATTAACGCTAAACAAGCAAAAAAGTTCTTAATAAATGAAATCAATAGATGTTTGCCTAACGCCAGATTTACTTCATCTTCATAAAATTGACAATACGATTGTGGTCGTAGCCGATATTTTTAGGGCCACTTCGTGTATGGTAACGGGTCTGGCATATAGGGTAGAGAGCATCACGCCCGTAGCCACCGTAGAAGAATGTTTTGCGTTACAACAAAAAGGCTATATTGCTGCTGCCGAGCGCAACGCCATGAAAGTAGAAGGTTTTGATTTAGATAATTCGCCTTTTAGTTATATGGACGAAGATTTGGTAGGAGCGCATATTGCCATGACTACCACCAATGGCACGCTTTCGATTACCAAGGCAAAATCTGCCGCAGTAAAGGTACTGGTAGGCGCATTTTTAAACTTGGGTGCCATTGCCAATTACCTTCAAACACAGTCTTACGATGTGCTGGTGCTATGTGCTGGCTGGAAAGGGCGCGTCAATTTGGAAGATACGCTCTTTGCGGGTGCATTGGTAGATGCCCTCAAAGATGAGTATGTGATTGCCGAAGATAGTGCGCTAATGGCCTTGCGCACCTATCAGCAAGCCCAGGGCAATTTGCTGGGCTATGTATCTAACTCTTCACACGTTCGGCGTTTACAAAGGCTTGGTATTCAAAAAGATATAGCCTACTGTTTGCAAAAAGATTTGTACGATGTAGTGCCTGTACTGCGCGGCCATAAATTAGTAAGGATGTAAAAAACTTTTACATCCTTACCATGAATTACCTACATCCTATCAGGCACCTCAATCCCCAATAACTTCATGGCTTTTTGGAGGGTGTCGGCTACTGCCTGAGAGAGCAATAGACGCGTATGTTGGGCATCGGCATTGGGTTCTTGTAATATTGACACTTCGGCATAGAGAGAATTATACGCTTTGGCCAGTTCATAAGCATACTGCGAAATAAGTGCAGGCGAATAATTACGGCCTGCGTCAGCCACACGATCGGGAAATTGCGTAAGGCAAAAAATAACTTCTTTTTCTATGGCGGTGAGTGGTGTAGCCGAAGCGGCGGGCCTTATCCAGTCAATTCCCATTTTTAGGGCTTTTCTTAGTATTGACCGTGTACGAGCATGGGTGTATTGAATAAAAGGCCCTGTGTGTCCGTGTAATTCTACCGATTCGGCAGGGTTAAACAACATACGCTTTTGGGGATCTACTTTGAGTAGGTAATACTTCAACGCGCCCAAACCCAACTCGGAGAAAAGTTTTTGCTTTTCGGCCTCACTAAAATCTTCAATTTTTCCTTTGGCATTGCCTTCTTCAGCCGCTGCTGCAATGACTTCAGCTACCAATTCGTCGGCATCTACGACTGTTCCCTCCCGCGACTTCATTTTGCCAGAGGGTAAGTCCACCATGCCATAGCTCAAATGATAGCAACCGTTGGCATAACTCCGCTCGAGGCGTTTCATAATCGCAAAAAGCACTTGAAAATGATAATCTTGCTCATTGCCCACTACCCATATAGATTTTTCGTTATGAAAATCAGCAAATTTGAGATCGGTTGTACCCAAATCTTGGGTGATATAGACTGATGTACCATCGCCTCGTAGTACCAATTTTTCATCCAACCCTTCTGCTGTTAAATCCACCCAAACCGAGTTGTCTGGCTTTTTGAAGAAAACACCTTTGGTAAGTCCTTCTTCTACCACTTCTTTGCCGAGCAAATAAGTGTTGGATTCATAATACATTTTGTCGAAACTAACGCCGATTTTTTGATAGGTTTCATCAAAACCAGCATAGACCCAACCATTGAGCTGCTGCCAAAGGGCGATGGTTTCGGGATCGCCTTGCTCCCATTTCAAGAGTAATTGCTGTGCTTCCTGCATCCATGGGGCTTGTTTTTCAGCCATTTCTTTGGCCATGCCTTGAGCCACCAGGATTTCTATTTGGCGTTTGTATTCTTTGTCGAAAAGCACGTAGTATTTTCCGATGAGATGGTCGCCTTTGAGCCCCGATGATTCGGGGGTTTCGCCATTGCCCAATTTGGCGTAGGCCAGCATCGATTTGCAGATATGAATGCCTCGGTCATTGACCAAACAGGTCTTAATGACTTCATAACCATTGGCCTGTAAAATACGGGCTACTGAGTCGCCCAAAAAAACATTTCGTAAATGGCCTAAGTGCAGCGGTTTGTTGGTATTAGGAGAAGAAAACTCCACCATTACCGATTGCCTATTGGTAGGATGGAACCCAAAATCGGCTTTCAAGGCCAGCGTATTGAGTGCTGCCATCCATGCAGATTCGGTAATGTCAAGGTTTAAGAAGCCTTGTACTACATTAAAACTGCTTACCACACTTGTGTTTTCGACTAAGTACTGCCCCAGCGTATGGCCAATCTCTACGGGTGGTTTTCGTAGGCTTTTGGTATAAGAAAATGTAACAAAGGTGTAAAAACCCTGAAAGTCTTTTTTGGTTGGTTGAAGGGCAATAGCTTGTTCTTCAACATTATAAATTTCTTTTAATGCGCTTTGAATAGCGTTCTGAATCTGTGCTTCTATGTGCATACAAATAGGTCGTTCTACTTAAATATGTCGCAAAAGTACGGCAATTTCGACAAGCAAATTATTGTATTCCTAAAAATTGGTTCTAAATTCGTACCTTTCTATTCAAAATAGATTTGCCATGAAATGAAAAGAGCTTATTTATTTATATCACTGCTAACCCTCATTGGCTTTTCTCCTTTCTGTTTGGCACAGTTGGAGCAGTCAGTGCGATTGGAGTTCAAAACAAGTCAAACCAATCAAGAGTATTTTGATGTAACCCCGCTCCAAAAAGATGGCCTGCTCGTAACCCACCGTGAAGAAGAACGTTATGGAAATGAAAAATGGACTTTTAATCGCTTCGATGCTACGCTCAAAGAACAATGGAAGGCCGAGTATAAGTTGGTCACAGAGCTAACGCCCGTGCAGTCGTATTTTAATCAACAATATCTTTTTTGGCTTTTACAAGAAAAAGACAATGATAAGATTACTGTTTGCGGGTAGATTTGCGCGATGGAGAACTCGAAACTTTCAAGGGTGATTTACTGACACGTGCTGATATTGTTCATTTTAAAGTATTGGGTAATACCGCTTTCATTGGGGGCTATCACCATAGCCGCCCCGTGGTGCTGGCGTTTTCTTTTTTTGACAAAAGTATCAAAGCATTGCCCTATTTGTATGCAAGCAATACGGAGATTAGTAACATTGAACTGGATGAAAAACATAATCAACTCAATGTACTCCTTTACACCCTCAAGAGGCAATTGCCAGTTTACTATCAAAACCTACACTTACGAAGGTCGTTTAGTTAAAACCACAACACTCCCTTTTGAGAATAATAATGGACTAATTTCAGGGAAAATTATGCCTCTTGATGAGAAATCCTCGTTGATTGTAGGGAATTATGCCCAGGGGTGCACTCAATACTCTCAAGGGTTGTATTTTTCACGTATCGAAGATGCTGAGTTGGAAAAATTACAATGGGTGGACTTTTCTAAACTGGAAAATTTTTTCAACTATTTAAAACCCAAAAGACGTAAACGGGTTATTGAGCGAATTTCTAAACGAAAAAGAAGGTAAAGATCCTAAGTTTAGGTATCGTATGTTGGTACATGATGTTATCAAAAACGGCGATGAGTTTGTATTGGTGGCCGAGGTCTATTATCCCGTTTATAAGAGTGGCAGTAATTATTATAATGGAGCGTTGAGGAATGCCAATAGAGAATATGATGCTTTTCGCTACACCCATGCCATTGTGTGTGGATTTGACAAATCAGGTAAACTCTATGGGACAACTGTTTTGCTTTAGAAAATGTAGAAAGTGTAGAGTTAATGCAGATGGTACAGGTAACTCGTAGTGGTGATTTATTGGTGTTGGCTTATCCTAAAGAAGGAAAAGTCAATACAGAAGTCATCAAGAAAAATGAAGTAGTGCGAGAACAGGAAACATTTGAAATAAAAACTGCGGGAAGCAGGGGAGCGCATTGTGGATACCGAGAGAAGTGTACTTGCTGCTTGGTATGACCGTTATTTTGGCGTATGGTTATCAAAAAATTGGAAGCGAAAAATGGGTTGGTCTTCCTCGAGAGGTATTCTACATCAATAAACTCTCTTACGACCCCAATGCTCCGCGTTTGGAAAGCAAAGAAGATTCAAAAAAGGAAGACCTTCAGGAAACTAAACAGCTACATTTTCATTGAAGGTCTTTACAAACTGGGCGATACTGGGCAGTAGATCAGGGTTTTGTTCAATGCCATTTCCTACTACAATGACATCAGCACCTGCTTCAAGGGCTAATTGCGCTTTTTCTACAGAATTAATGCCTCCTCCACGATGATTGGCGTATCAACAGATTGCCTCACTGCTGCAATCATGGCTGCTGAAACAGGTTTCTGTGCCCCACTTCCTGCATCCAAATACATCAACCGAAGGCCAAGCAATTCGCCTGCCATGGCTGTACAGGCTGCCACACTGGGTTTATCGTGTGGAATGGGGGTGGTGTTGCTGATATACGAAACCGTCATGCTGACCACTTTCTACGAGCATATAGCCTGTTGGAAGAACCTCTAAGCTACTTTTTTCAATAAAGGCGCAGCAATAACGTGCTGCCCAATGAGTAGTTCAGCATTACGGCCAGAAATAAGTGACAGCAACAAGATGGCATCGGCAGAAGGCTCAATATGAAGGCTATTACCAGGGAAAAGAATAGCAGGGATGTTGGTATGACGGCGTATAGTTGCAATGATCTCATCAGCAGCGTAGCGTGTAATAAGACTTCCTCCTACAAAAAAGAAATCTACTCCATAGCCTACACTTTCTGCCAGCATAAAAGGCAATGAAGCTAACTCAACCTTGTCTGGATCAAGTAATACAGCAAACGCCTTTCGCCCCTCTTGGCGATTATGCGTTAGTTTGGTTTGTATCTTTGACTTCATTCGCTTGTTGCTGTGTGGCTAAAAATTCCATTAATTTTTGTCGCGCTACCTCTAATGCCCATGTCATAGCAAAAGAAGTAACGGTCTTTGAAACCCAAGAAGATTTTTCGGGATGCCGCTCGATGATAATAGGTGTATTGGTAGGAGGAATGACTGTTTTGCTTTCGGTTTCATCGTCTGGCAACAACAGTTCCAGCAATAAATATACCGCTGTAATACTTCCCCCAATTATTAAAGCTTGCTTTCCAATACGCTTGGTGTCTATTTCTAAATCTTCTATTTTTGCTTCCAACCGCCGCTGATATTCTGCTGTAAGCTCCTTCAATGTGGACTTACGAGTGTCTGTGTTACCAAAAAGTGTGTCAAATTTTAGTATATTTTTTGGTATAGGTGCCATTTTTCAAGCAAGCTGTTAATGGTTATTTGGGATTTGAATATCAAAATCTTTCTCAAAAGTCGTAAAAAGCTGTTAGATGCCCAAAGTTGTATCTAATTTTTCAAGAAATTGTAAGTCTAAGCACTTACCTTTGTGGGCTTAGTTCTTAATTATCAATCCTAAAATTAACAATGCCACTCGACCAAGAATTTGATAAAGAAACACCCAACGGTGATGAAATGTCGTTTATTGAACATCTCGAAGAATTACGTTGGCATATTATTCGTGCTGTGGGCGCTATTCTGGTTTTTACTATTTTAGCCTTTATTTTTATTGAGGAAATCTATGATAAAATTATATTAGCACCTTCGCGGGCCGATTTTTGGACCTATCGAATGATGTGTAAAATCGCCAATTTTACAGGAGCAGAAGGACTTTGTATAGATAAACTTGATTTTGAACTACAAAGCCGCGAAATGGCAGGCCAGTTTACAATGGCTATGCTATCAGCTTTGATTATTGGCTTGCTTTTTACATTTCCATATGCTTTTTGGGAGATTTGGCGTTTTGTCAAACCGGATTAAAACCTTCTGAAAGAAAGGTATCGCGTGGAGCTGTGTTTTATGTTACTTTCTTATTTCTCTCTGGTGTATTGTTTGGGTATTACGTAGTGTCGCCTTTGGCTATTAATTTTTTAGCTAATTTTCAACTCGACCCTCGTATTAAAAACCAGTTTGATATTACGTCTTATGTAGGGTTAATCTCTGTTCTGACTTTGGCTTGTGGTCTTACCTTTCAGCTACCTGTAGTGGCATTTGTGTTGTCAAAAATAGGGATACTTAATCCCCGCTTTATGCGTGAGTACCGTCGTCATGCTTTTGTAGTTATTTTGATTTTGGCCGCTATTATTACCCCCTCACCTGATGTATTGAGCCAAGTGCTCGTAGCACTCCCTTTGACACTCTTGTATGAGATTAGTATCATGGTATCGGGTTGGGTAGAGCGTTCCAAGAAAGAAGAGACTGCTTTAGAAGCCAAAGAAGAGAAAGAAAATAGCACAGACGACTACAACCCTTGGGACCCTGAATCGGATATGTAAAACCTTATGATTCAATTTACGGACATACAAAAATCGTTCAACGGACGTGCAGTTTTAAAAGGTATATCTGGTACTTTCAAACCAGGTGATACCAGTCTAATCATAGGCGGCAGTGGTACTGGCAAGAGTGTCTTGCTCAAATGTTTGATTGGCCTTATTAAACCAGATAACGGGCAGGTACAGTACAATGGCCGAGATTTTTGGAACAGCGACGAAGATACCCGCAAAGATATTCGCCGCGAAATGGGGGTGCTGTTTCAGGGGGGAGCATTATTTGATTCCAAAACTGTAGCTGCCAATGTACGGTTTCCGTTGGATATGCTCACCCAAATGAGCGAAAGTGAAAAGAGCGATCGCGTTAATGTATGTTTGAATAGAGTAGGACTGGAGCAAGCTGCTAAAAGGATGCCTTCTGAAATCAGTGGCGGAATGAAAAAAAGAGTAGGCATTGCGCGTGCTATTGTGATGAATCCCAAATATTTGTTTTGCGACGAACCTAATTCAGGTCTAGACCCACTTACTTCTATCAAAATTGATGAACTTATTAAAGAGATTACAGACGAATACAACATCACTACCTGTATTATCACACATGATATGAATTCTGTACTTGAGATTGGTGACAAGGTCATGTTTTTGTACAAGGGTGATAAACTTTGGGAAGGCGATAGCAATACCGTGCTAAACTCGGAGATTGCAGAGCTCAATGAGTTTGTATTTGCCAGTAAAAGACTGCGTGAGATGAAACGCTGAGGCTGTTAGTGGTCAAATACTTTACGGTAAATAGGCTTTCGATAGGCAAATTGTAGCCATAATAACGGATAAAATAAATAATCTGTCCCCCAAAAAGGTGTTCGGAACTCAATTTCGTCGGAGATGATGGTTTGATTTTGATTTTTGATAATGCGGTGGCGATGCTTCCAAAACGAAAGAAAAAAGGGTAGTTTAATGCCCTCATCTACAAAAAAAATTTCGCTTTTATTGATTTCCTGTTCTGTAATCAGGCTCGTCCAACGTTGCTTAAAAAGAAAAAAGTTAAGTTCTAAAATAACGCTATCACCTTTCTTACAGCCATCAAACTGTATCACCTTCACAGGCGGAAAGGGAGGGCTGAGTTTTTGGAATAGTTCTTCTGTAAAACCCAACCAAACTTGCTTGTAGGGGCGTTGTACAGGCGTTTGAAGGCTTAATTTCATACACTATTAACTTCCTAAGGCCAAAAAAGTTTTCTACTTTTGGGCTTTTTGAACAACCTACACAAGCTATGCTTACTGTTTACGGAATCCCTAACTGCGACACTATCAAAAAAACATTGACTTGGCTCAAAGAAAATCAGTTGGACTATCAATTTCACGATTATAAAAAAGAAGGAATTACAATCGAAAAATTAGAAGATTGGGCCAGTCAGATTGAGTGGACAAAGCTCCTCAACACAGCAGGAACAACCTTCAAAAAAATGGACGAAGCGCAAAAAGCAGCCATCAAAGACGCTGATAGTGCCATTGTGTTTATGAAAGCAAACCCTTCGGCCATCAAAAGGCCGATTATTGAACGAAACGACCAAATCATAAAAATTGGTTGGAAACCCGAAGGCTTATGAAGGTTTTAACCGTATTTGGAACTCGCCCCGAAGCTATCAAAATGGCGATGCTGGTCCGTCAGTTGCAACAGGACAGTTATTTTCAACATAAACTCTGTGTAACGGCCCAACATCGCCAAATGCTCGACCAAGTGTTGGAATTATTTGAACTTTCACCCGATTTTGATTTGGATATTATGCAAGCGGGGCAAGATTTAACAGATGTAACCTGCCGTATCTTGATAGGATTGCGTACTTTATTTCAAGATTATCGCCCCGATATAGTACTGGTACATGGCGATACCACTACTTGCATGGCCACATCGTTGGCAGCATTTTATGCAGGTATCAAGATAGGCCATGTAGAGGCAGGATTACGCACAGGCAATCTCCAATCGCCCTTTCCCGAAGAGGCCAATCGCTTGATAGTAGATAGGCTGGCTAACTACTATTTTGCCCCTACCGAGCGAAATGTAAACGCACTTGTGGGCGAAGGCATTAGCTTGGAAAATATCGTCAAGACAGGCAATACGGTCATTGATGCGCTGTTGTATGTAAGTGAGCGTGTTAAATCATTTTCAGAAAAAATAGATGATAATATCAAGGCTGTTTTCCTGTCAAAACGCAGAATACTGCTCGTTACGGGGCATCGGCGCGAAAACTTTGGTGAGGGTTTTATACAAATTTGTGAGGCACTCCGTAGCTTGGCCCAACGGTTTCCTACCTTAGAAATCGTTTATCCTGTGCATCTCAATCCCAATGTGCAACAACCCGTTTATGCTCAATTAGGCAACCTCCCCAATGTGTATCTTCCTGCTCCAATGGACTACGCCGACTTTGTCGTCGCCATGAAACATAGCTGGGTTATTCTGACCGATTCGGGCGGAGTACAAGAAGAAGCCCCCAGTTTGGGTAAGCCTGTGTTGGTCATGCGCGATACTACCGAAAGACCCGAAGCCATAGAGGCTGGTACGGTGCGGCTGGTAGGTGCCAATCAGGCCAATATTGTTCAAGCGGCAAGTGAACTATGGGCAAATGATAGGTTCTATGCTCGAATGTCGGAAGCCAACAATCCATATGGCGATGGCTTGGCCAGCGAACGGATTGTAGCCTTTTTGAAAGAAAAGATGAGCTAAATTACTTGGGTGGTAAAATTTCTCGCGTTTGTTCATAGTTGAGCAACCATTCTTTTTTAGGGCTTTGAATGGTTAGATAAAAATCATAGACGGGCTTCATGTCTTTTACAAAATCGCCTGTGAGATATAGTACATCGCCAAAAACAACCGCCTTGCGGGTATAATCAAATCCTACCAATACCAGAGGTACTTGGGCTTTTAATGCCATAAAATAAAACCCCGTTTTGAGTTTAGACACATTGCTACGCGTACCCTCGGGTGTGAGGGCTATATGTATTTTGTCATGTTGATGAAACGTCTTGGCTACATCATCCACCAAATTATTGTTTTTCGTTCGATCAACTGGATAGCCCCCCAATGCCCGAAAAAACCAATTAGAATACCATTGAAACAAAGTACTTTTCCCCAAAAAACCAATTTTGATGTTGATATAGGCACGAACACCTATACCTATAAAAAAATCGGTGTTATACCAATGAGGGCAGACTACCCAAATGGCTTTGTCGAGGTGCTTGGGAACATGGCCGATAGTACCCCAACCGAACAAACGATAGAGAGAAGCAAAAATCCATTTCATAGTGAAGGGTGTCAGGTTTTGTCAAATGTAAAAACCTAATTTGGCTTCAGCAACATTTTTTAAGGAATGAGGAAACGATATTCTGTTTTCTACGTTAAAAATGAAGAGACTAAAATTTAACTTTCACTACTTTTACACAATGCAAAATACTACAAAAGGAGCTTTAATAAAGGATACTATACTTATTACGGTAGGGATTTTTAGCGCAGGATTAGGATTAAAAGGGTTTTTACTTTCCAGTCATTTTATAGATGGTGGAGTTACTGGGATATCTATGTTATTGTCTTCTACTTTGAAGATACCTTTGGCTTACTTAATCCCAATTATCAATCTGCCGTTTATTATCATGGGTTATCGGCAAATCAGTTTAGTCTTTGCTATTAAAAGTACGATTGCTATTACTGGTTTAGCGCTCTGTTTGGCTTTCGTTGAATTCCCTGATGTTACACCCGATTTACTACTAACAGCAGTGTTTGGTGGTTTTTTTATTGGAGCAGGTATTGGATTGGCTATGCGAGGAGGAGCTGTTTTGGATGGAACGGAGGTCGCGGCATTGCTCATTAGCCGTCGTAATTCTGCTTTTAGGGTAGGAGATGTTATTTTGGTGTTGAATATCTTTATTTTTGCCACAGCAGCCTATTTTTTAAGTGTAGATGTAGCATTATATTCTATGCTGACCTATTTTACTGCATCTAAAACCATTGATTTTCTCATTCATGGTATTGAAGAATATACTGCGGTTTGGATTGTATCAGACCGCCATGAAGAAATCAAAAAGATGATTGTAGAAAAGCTTCAAAAAGGAGTAACTGTACTCAATAGTGAAAAAGGTTTTGGGAAACGTGGACTACAAGTTCAGCAGACTAAGGTTTTATTTTCGGTCATTACTCGCTTAGAAGTAAGTAGGCTAAGAGATGCTATTGCAGAAATAGACCCCTTAGCTTTTGTGGTTCAGCATGGGATAGATGATGCTCGCGGAGGTATTGTGCAAGGCAGGGCTTTGCATTAAACACATCTATTTAATGTAATCAGCGATCTGCGTACATTCCCTCATAGTACTTTTGATAATTGCCTGATGTAACATCATCCAGCCATTGTTGGTTATCTAAATACCACTGTACGGTTTTTTCCAGACCCTCTTCAAAAGTTACCGAGGGCTTCCAACCCAATTCGTTCATGAGTTTGGCTGGGTCTATGGCGTAGCGTAAGTCATGTCCTGCACGGTCAATTACATAGGTAATCAGAGATGCCGATGTGCCCGTTTTGCGCCCCAGTTTTTGGTCCATAAGGTGGCAGAGTAGATGTACTAAGTCAATATTTTTCCACTCATTGCAGCCCCCAATATTATAGGTCTCACCATTGGTACCTTGATGAAAAATCAAATCAATGGCGCGGGCGTGATCTTCTACATAGAGCCAGTCACGTACGTTTTCGCCTTTGCCATATACGGGTAGAGGCTTGTTGTGCCTGATGTTGTTAATCATCAATGGAATCAACTTCTCTGGAAAATGATTGGGTCCGTAGTTGTTGGAACAATTAGAAATAACCACAGGGAGCTTATAGGTATTATGATAAGCCCTAACAAAGTGGTCGGAGGAGGCTTTAGAAGCCGAATAAGGCGAACAGGGTCATATTTGGTGGTTTCTACAAAAATTCGGTAGGGTCATGTAGTTCGCCATACACTTCGTCGGTCGAGACATGATAAAACCGCCTGCCTTCCTCTTTCCCTTTCCAAGCTTTACGGGCAGCATTGAGCAGATTGACTGTGCCAATTACATTGGTAACGACAAACGCCATCGGGTCGGAGATAGATCTATCGACATGAGATTCTGCCGCCAAATGAATAACTCCCATGAAATTGTTTTCTACAAAAAGCTGCTCAATAAAAGCGGCATCAGTAATATCACCTTTGATAAAACGATAATTGGACAAGGCTTCAACATCAGTCAAATTGGCTAAATTGCCCGCATAGGTAAGGGCATCTAAGTTGATGATTTGGGTTTGAGGGTATTGTGTTACAAATCGCCTGACAACGTGCGAGCCAATAAAACCCGCGCCACCCGTAATGAGTATAGACTTCATATTTTTCTAATAAATGATTCTTGATTTGATGCTCTTGTTATGTCTGGTCAAGCTTAGTTTTATCTGATTGCTGCAATGACAAAAATTTGGAATTTATGCCTCCATAGCAGATTCTGTTACAGCTCATTTTCCAGCCAATGCCAACTCCCATCTCCACGCATCACGTAAGGATTCCTCTAAGGTTTTTTCGGCTTTCCATCCCATGATTTGTTGGGATTTATCTACTTGTGCATAAATTTGTTCTATATCGCCTGCACGACGTGGCCCAATGCTATAATTAAGCTTGAGATTATTTACTTTTTCAAAAGTGTTGATAAGTCGTAGTACAGTTACGCCTTCTCCTGTACCTACATTGAACACGTCGTAGTAGTTTTCTTCTGTGGTTTTTGCTAACAATTCCAATGCTTTTACGTGTGCTTTCCCTAAATCTACTACATGGATAAAATCACGTATGCAAGTGCCATCAGGTGTATTGTAGTCATTGCCGAAGACGGTTAGTTTTTCGCGCAGTCCTATGGCTGTTTGGGTAATGTATGGCACCAAATTGCTCGGTACTCCGCGCGGTAACTCACCAATAGCGGCTGACTCATGCGCCCCAATTGGGTTAAAATAGCGAAGTGAAATCGCTTTTAATTTAGCTTTAGAAATGACTACATCGCGGATAATATCCTCACAAATTCGCTTGGTATTGCCATAGGGAGAGGCGGCTTCTTGGCGTGGTGTAGCTTCTGTAACTGGTAGTACATCGGGCTGGCCATAGACAGTACACGACGAAGAAAAAACAAAATTGCCTACTTCAAATTCCTGCATTAATTGCAGCAAAATAAGGGTTGAACCCAAGTTGTTTTGGTAATACATTAAGGGTTTTTCAACCGATTCGCCTACGGCCTTGCTTGCTGCAAAATGAATAACACCTTCTATTTTTTCTTTTTCAAAAACAGAACGTAAAGCAGATTCGTCATTACAATCGGCATTGTAGAAAACAACAGGCCGCCCAATGATACCCGCGAGTCTTTCCAACACTTTTTCTTCGGAATTACTGAAGTTGTCAACGATAATCGGTTCAAATCCTGATTCATGGAGTGCTACCACGGTGTGAGAGCCAATGAATCCAGCTCCGCCTGTTACCAATATTTTCATTTAGTGTGTAAAAATTTGAGCAACAAAACTATAAAATTTGGGTGCTGAAAAAAAATTGTTTTTATTTATCGCAAACTTTACCAGCTATGACGATGACAGAACAAGAAATCAAAGCCTTGGTGTCACTTTTGGACGATGACGACAAAGAGGTATCTCGGCTGATAGAAAGCGAAATTAGGCAGCAGGGCGGAAAAATCATCCCTTTTTTGGAAAGTGAGTGGGAAAATGTAGGCTTTACGCCTGATGTACAGCGGCGAATCGAAGAACTTATCCACGAACTTCAATATGAGCAAATGCTCGAACGGCTGGCCAATTGGCACCAAGGAGGAGCGGTAGATTTGTTGGAAGGGCTTTGGATTATTGCTACTTATCAGTACCCTGACCTGTCTTTAGACAAGTTGCGAGCGGATTTTGAACAATTTTATTATGATACTTGGCTCGAATTCAAGGCTGATATGCACCCTATTGATCAAATTAGGGCATTGAATAGTGTTTTTTATACCAAGCTAAAATTTGGCTCTAACACCAAAAACTTTCATTCGGCCAGCAACTCTATGATTAATATCGTGTTGGAAAGTAGAAAAGGAAACCCCATCACGCTTTGCTGTATTTATATGATTGTAGCCCAACGACTCAATATGCCTGTTTATGGCGTTAATTTGCCCAACCTTTTTGTACTTACTTATAAACAAGATAATGTGCAATTTTATGTCAATGTATTTAATAAAGGATTAGTTTTTATGCGTTCCGATATCGATCATTACATTGCCCAACTCAACCTCAAGCCCAACGATACGTTTTATCAGCCCTGTAGCAATCTCGATATTTTAAAAAGAATGCTTAGAAATTTGGCCTTAGCTTTCGACAAGACAGGCGATACCGAAAAAGTCAAAGAAATAGAACGCATGGCAACGATTCTGAATGAGCCATTGGAAGATTAAGTTTTTTATATGGCAACAACACCGCAGAAATCGTCTATCCAAAAACGCTGTAAAGTATGCGTAGAAGGGGTTTGCTGAGTAGGGTAGATCGTTGCCGACAAAAACACATCGTCTTCGGTAAAATCTTCGACAAAAATTTGTGATTTGAAACTCAATCCATGCCGCCCATTCAATTTGTAGAGGGCTTCTTTGGCGCACCAATAGGTACTTAGACTTTCTAAAGTATCACTGGCATTTTCTCCTTCTTTTTCGGATAAAAACTTGGGAGCAATACGGGCTATTTTTGGGGCTATATGCTCTAAATCGACACCAACGGCAAAAGGGTATATGGCTACGACAATATATCGTGCCGTATGTGTAAGAGAAATTTCGGCTATGCGATGACGCAAAAGGGCTTTCCGTACGCATCTTTGACCATGCCTTGATAGCTATAACTGCGGCTTTCTATCAATGCCTGCATAGCGCAGCGGCCACTGAGCCACTCTAATTGCTTTTGAGGATGTGAAATCGAATGAAACTCCGCCCACTCGTCAGGATGGACAATCAAACCTTGCTTCAAGTCGTCTAATGACTCTGTAATTTCCCAAATTAACAAGTGGCAATCTTCAAAAGCGCTCCATTGGCGAACGATGGGCATAGGTACAATGTTATAGTTATCTTTACGCAAAAATAAGGGTGTTTCTAATTTTATGCTTCAAGTTCAAAAAATAGATACTTTCTCAGGCCATCGCGATTGTGTATATGCGTTGCAACCGTCGTCGGTAGCATCTCAGTTTTTTTCGGCAGGGGGAGATGGCTTGGTGGTGCAATGGGACTTGACCCGCCCTGATTGGGGGCAGGTGGTAGCACAAGTCCCTGCCTCGGTCTATGCCTTGGCTTTTGATGTTACCCAAAATCATTTGTGGTTGGGGCAAAACTATGAAGGGGTTCAGGTAATAGACCCTGCCCAAAAAACAGTGATTATGTCGGTTCAGCTTACCTCAGCAGCGATTTTCGACATCCAGTTTTTTGAACAGAATGTTTTTTTGGCCTTGTCTGATGGCATCGTAATCGTTCTTGACAAACAGCTCTTTGCCGTCAAAAAACACCTCAAGGCTTCTTCGCAAAGTGCCAGATGTATGGCTATAAACCCCAAAACACGAGAAATAGCCATAGGATACAGCGACAACATGATTCGGATTTTTGACATAGATACTTTTGAACTTCGACACACACTGGCAGCGCATACTAATTCTGTTTTTACGGTGCAGTATTCACCCGACGGACAATTTTTACTTTCAGGCAGCCGCGATGCCCACCTCTGTATTTGGGAGGCTACCAACCAATATCAGTTACATAAAAACATTGTAGCACATTTATTTGCCATCAATCACATAGCTTTCAGTCCAGATGCCTCTATGTTTGCCTCTTGTAGCATGGACAAGTCCATTAAAGTTTGGGATACCCATAGTTTTCGTTTGCTCAAGGTCATAGATCGAGCGCGTCATGCAGGCCATGGTACTTCGGTCAATAAATTATTATGGACAAATTTTGATAACTTTCTTATTGCCGCCAGCGACGATAAAAGGTTATCTGTTTGGAACATAAAAAGTTCTTAGCTTTGTATTTCCATTTTCCTCATATAGCCGTGAAAAAATTCTTTACACTTTTACTTCAGGCCATCAAAGGCCAAGAACAAGAATACACTACTGGAAGTATCAATCGAGCTATTTTTCTGCTGTCTGTCCCTATGATTTTAGAAATGGTCATGGAATCGCTCTTTGCTGTGGTAGATATTTTCTTTGTTTCAAAAGTAAGCACCGATGCGGTAGCTACCGTTGGGCTAACAGAATCGGTCTTGACCTTGGTCTATTCGGTGGCCATTGGACTCAGCACAGCTGCTACGGCCATTATAGCGCGGCGTATAGGCGAAAAAAATACTGCTGCCGCTGGTCATGCTGCCGCTCAAGTGATTTTAGTATCTTTATTTTTTGGCATAGTAGTAGGCTTGGTAGGCTTTTTTGGAGCAGAAGGTATCTTACGCGCCATGGGTGGTAGTGAAGTACTTATTTCTTCAGGAAGTAATTTTACCCGCCTAATTTTTGCCAGTAGCCCCGCCATTATTTTACTTTATACCTTGAGTGGCGTATTGCGTGGCGGTGGAGATGCCGCCGTAGCCATGCGCTCGCTTTGGATTGCCAATGGCCTCAATATACTATTATGCCCGTTGTTTATTTTTGGTTTTGGCCCTATGCCAGCACTGGGGGTAGCCGGGTCGGCGGTGGCCACTACCATTGGTCGCACGGTGGGCGTAGGCTATCAGTTATACGCACTTGCGAACGGTAAAGGTACAGTGCAAGTACATAGAGGTCAGCTCGGTATTGATTTTGCCATCATTCGCAACTTGCTCAGTGTGGCTGCAGGAGGTACAGGCCAGTTTTTGATTGGCTCGGCCAGTTGGGTATTCTTGACCCGCATCTTGTCTGACTTTGGCCCGCAGATTGTGGCAGGCTATACCATTGCCATACGCGTCATTATTTTCACTATTTTACCCTCATGGGGGATGGCCAATGCGGCCGCTACCCTTGTAGGGCAAAATTTAGGAGCCAACCAACCCGAGCGTGCCGAAACCTCCGTTTGGCGAGCGGCCTTTTTCAACTTTGTCTTTTTAGCAGTGGTGGCGCTTGTGTTTTTTGTATTTGCAGGTTCAATTATTGGTTGGTTCAATGCCGACCCTATCGCTGTTCAAACAGGTGTAAATTGCCTCCGTATCGTTTGTTTGGGATATTTGTTTTTTGGATATGGCATGGTCATTAGTCAGTCCTTCAATGGTGCCGGCGATACCCTTACGCCTACTTTGATGAACTTGGTTTGTTTTTGGGCTATAGAAATTCCTTTGGCTTATTTATTGGCAAAGCAGTTAGATTTTGGCCCCCAAGGGGTTTATATCTCTGTGGCATTGAGCGAGTCTATGCTCGCTGTCATTGGCATAATCCTTTTTCGACGTGGGAAATGGAAATTGAAAAAGGTCTAATGCTAAGATTTGCCCAACATTCAGCAAAACAGTAGGCTTTATGTATTATTTTCTAAACCCCAGTAGCAATGAAAAAGATGCTTCTTCTGTTCAGTGTTTTGGTTTCGCAAGTATTACGGTCTCAAATACCTGTCCCTCAATTTAAGATACAAGTTGTTGATAATCAAATTGATATTGGCTATGGATTGGCTATTGGAGATGTAGATGGCGATAAAAAATTAGACCTACTTTTGGCAGATCAAAAAGAGATTGTTTGGTACCGTAATAATGGGAACAATGGGCCTTGGCAGCGGTATGTGATGGCTGCTAACCTTACCCCTAAAGACAATGTTTGCATTGCTGCAAGAGATATAAATAGCGACGGCCAAGTGGAGGTAGCCGTAGGAGCGATGTGGAATCCTGCCGAAACCAAGGATTTGACCCAATCGGGTGCGGTGTTTTACTTGATGCGTCCCAAAGACCCCACCCAGCTTTGGGAACCTATTCAATTGCACCATGAAATCACAACCCATCGAATGAGGTGGGCAAAAGTGGGTTCCAATCAATATCAGCTTATTGTTGTACCTTTACATGGCTTAGGAAATACCAATGGAGAAGGAAAAGGCGTGCGGGTATTGGGTTATGATATTCCCCAAAATCCTCGACAACCTTGGCCTTATCATTTCATAGATTCGACACTCCATATTACCCATAACTTCGAAATCTGGGAAGATAAAAATACAACCCAAATACTGATTGGAAGTAAAGAAGGCGGGAAATTGCTCTCTTACAGTAAGGGGCAATGGCAACCAACAGGCCAATGGATAGGCGAAGGGCTGGGTGTAGGAGAAGTACGACGGGGAGTTTTGCCCAATAAAGCATCCTTTGTAGCTGCCATAGCCCCTTGGCATGGCAACCAGTTGGTGGTACTCAATCCAAAAAATAACACCAAAAAGATACTCACTGACAAACTTAGCCAAGGTCATGCGCTGGCTTGTGGCGATTTTTTAGGAGTAGGTTATTCACAAATAGCCGTAGGTTGGCGCAATCCCAATGCCGACAAAAAAGTAGGCGTGCGACTTTTTGTTCCACAAGATAGAAACGGAGAAGACTGGGAAGAATTTGTCTTGGACGATAGTGTAATGATGGCTTGTGAAGACCTCCAAGCAGCCGATTTAGATAATGATGGCGATTTGGATATTATTGCCGCAGGTAGGGCTACGCTCAATGTGCTGATTTACTGGAACCAACGCATCAATAAATAACCTATTGAAATAGGCTTTTTATGCCATGCAGCATTTCATGGGCTACCTTTTCGGGCTCAAAAGGAGCAATAATTTGCCGAGACGCTCCTCCCATCTGGACAAGATGATTGGCATTTTGGATAAAATAACGCATTTTGGCCACAAGGTCGTCTTTTTGGTTAGGGTTGAAAGTAAAGCCATTTTGGCCAGTTTTTACTAAATCATCTACACAACCAGCCGTTGCTGAAACTAATACTGGCAACCCGCAAATCATGGCTTCATTGACCACTAAGCCCCAGGGTTCTGAGAGGCTGGGCAATACAAGTACATCGGCCAAAGCCAAATAGTTGGCTACTTCATACCAAGGCACACCCGATTCAAAATGGATAGCGGGTACATTTTTAGCAAGTTGCTGCAAAGCTGTTTTTTCTTCTCCTTCTCCAAGCAGTACCAAGCCCCAGTCGGGGGTTTCTTGGCTAATTGCTGTAAATGCTTCAAGGAGTAAAGGAAGATTTTTGGGAGGAATAAAACGCCCTACAAAAATGAAATTATAGCGAGACCAATTTTTTCTTTTTTTGATTGCTTCGCGTGTGGCAATCGCCTTTTGGTGATGGTTTAGAAGTACGGTATTATCGACTATGGCGGCTTTTTGGGTCAATATGTTGGATGGGCTAATGCCCAATTGATACAAATAAGCAGCAGAAGACGCGCCAAAACAAAAGAACCCCTCGGCTTGCCGAAGCAAAAAAGATTTGAATTGTTCTTTGACTCCCCTACGCACGTGGTCGCGCACATTAGACTCGTTGGAGATGATTACTTTGACACCCAGTAGTTTGGCATAAAACAGCAATATCCATTGGGCCGGGTCATAATAACCAGTCAGATTCAATACATCTGGACGATAAGCACGCATTTTTTTGAGTAACGCCTTGGTGCGAGGCCATAGTTTTACTTGGTCGAGCGAGGTCTTAAAAAGTACCTCATAATCGTAGTCATATCGAAACGCCTCGGCATTGCCCATATTAGCGCGGCTTTTTTCGGATAAGGCAATCTGAATTACATGAATTTGGAGGTCGTACTGGGGCGACAATCGGTGCAACTCGCTGAATAACTTGGACTTGTAGTGTGCCCAAAGTTGGTTATGGACGATGAGAACGCGCATGTTGGGCAAAGTAACGGTCGAGGTATTGTTTTAGAACAGGATACAAATGCTTGGCCATGAAGGCTTGCCCTTTGGCGTTGTAGTGGATAGTATCAAATTCGGGACTACGAAACAAATCAGTAGAGGGTCTTAATTGGAGTTCATTAATGAGCATAATATGATTTTTTTTAGCAAACGCCATGATTTCGTCTCCTTGGCTATCATAGCGATTTTGCACAATTTCGGGCAGTTCGGGGTGCAAGTATATTACAAAAGGAATATCCAAAGCCTTGGTAGTGTCGGCCAATTGCTGAAAACCTGGATTGAAGGTTGTCCCAAATTTATGAATGACATCATTGGGAGCGCGTTGGGTGGCAGGGCTAAGCCATTCTTTGAGAGGGACTTCTACATAATGATATACAAACAGCGTATAAATGTACCGATACCAAAACTCATACAAGGCTATTTTGTATTGCTTATCGGGATAGTTGGGGTTGTCGCCTACCACTTTGAAATGACTCATGTTGTCGTAGGCATCATGGCTACTGGTAACCAAACAAAGCATATCTGCCCCGAAGAAACTCTTCTTTTTTAGGAAAGCAAAGACATTGTCGGGACCCCAAGAGCCTGCCGAAACATTAAGTACCCTGACAGGCTGGTGGTAATGAGCCGTCAATTGCTTTTCTAAGAGTGTAGAAGCCAAATCGTCGTGGTCGGTAGGGTTACCGCCGTTAATCACAGAATCGCCCACTAAGAGCACAACCGTAGTGTCGGTAGCATGAAGCGGGTCGCTACGCATCGAGAACTCATTGGTACGAACCACATTCCGAAAACGAAACCGATATTGATTGGGAGCGAAAATATATTCAAAATCAGGGTCTTCGATGTAAAGAGGTGCGTTGCAAAAACCAAACCCAAAACGTAATAGCAATTCTAACCCGCCCAAAAGGAAGATAAATAGCATCAATTTTTTACGCCATTTTTTCATAAGTTCATTGCTGATAACTAATCGCCTTCGTAAATCTTAAACTTCTTTGTTTGTTTTATTAATTGAAATTGATAGGCGGGAAATTGTTGCTCTAACGAGGGGTTATTTGTGTTTTGCTGATATGCCTCGTGTACAAAAGCATATATCTTACCTGCTTTGCCTTCATATCGGTCAAATATGAAACCACAATCTTTCGCAAATTGAAAATCAATACTTCCTACCAATTTGCGTGCGTGACTGGCCTCCACATTGAGTGATCCTGAAGTAAAGTACAAAATATTTTGGGGTAAATCTACCTCATGAATCAATGTTATATCTTCTGTAGTAGCATGGCGCAACGAAAAGCCCGATTTGCCCAGAGCAGACTCGCTTTGTATTTCTATTTTTTTAATGATAAAAGAAGCAAGGCCATAGCCTGTATTGAGAATTAAAATGATAATGAAGATCAGTTGAAGATAGCGCTTTGGTCGACGGAGTGCCATCAAAAGCAAAGGTAAAAACAAATAAGCAACAATCTTAGTGTGCCGATACTCAATAGAAATGTTAGCCCCCTTATTATAAAGTAATAAAAAAACACCACAGTAAACAATAAAAAAACAGATGAAAATACTACGGGCTTCGACGTGTTGAGTATGAAGTATAATCCCTACAAGAAAAAGAAACCCCAATGCCATCAATAGATAATAAAGTGCATGACCCCAAATGGGGAGCTCGATACGTAACAATAATTGGGGATATATCTCTCCAATACTGAACCAATGAGTAAGCGGATAAGAAAGCGTTTCAAAAGAAGTCCAGGCTATTTTGAAAGGTTGAGAAGTACTTGTAATGGGGCTTGTGCCGAGGCTGATAAAACCCAACTGAGTGATGAGTAAATAACATGCCATACAAAAGCCAACGGCTATAACTGTCCAGAATGTTGGTAGTAAGATTTTTTTCTTTTTGAGAAAATCTATACCAAAATCCAATCCTGCACAACCACCCAAAGCTGCCAACCCAATGGTGTAGGCTGTTTTGAAAAAAAAACAAACTAAAGAGAGTAAAAGAAGGCCAGTAAAAAGTTTGAGTGGCTCAGAACGATACCTAAGATAGAACCAAATAGTCCATGGTTGGCTACCAAAAAGCAGTAGCTCCCCTCCAGTATAATTCAAGAAATTAATGGTAAATAATCGAGAGGTTGTGATAAAGAGAATACAAAGTGCAATGATTGTTTGGTCAAATCCTAATCGCTTATATACGAATTGCCAGCCTATCAGTCCTAAAACTGAAAATAATAAAGTAATCCACAAACTGGCTGTCCCTAAAGAAAGACCAAGTAGATAACTTAGGAAACCTGGAACTGCATATTGCCCAGGACTCCACCAAGTTAAAAACAAAGATTGTGTTTCGGCAATATTGTTAGATGAAGTTATTGATAGCGTATTAAATGGGTTGCCGTGCAGCATGGCGTTCCAAACCGACAGTCCAAACCCGGGGTCTTCGCCTAAGACCAAGGCTACTTTTAAACCACTAACCACCAAAAAAAACAATAAACCTACAAGCAGGTAGCGATGGGTTAGTATTTTTTCTAAGAAAGCCATGAAAGTTATAACCACTACGCCGCGTGTGTTTTTAAGGTGTTCACTGGGCGATTTGAAGTTGAATAAATACCGAAAAAACGGATATAAAATACATAAACCAGCCACATACTTAAATCAATAGGACGTGCACCTGAAAATAGGGCAATCATCACCACAATCGAGAAATAAGCCAAAAAAGTGGAAAGTTCATTAGCGGGCTTAAAAAACTGCTGTATGGCAATGATACCCATGACAAAAAAGAAGCTATTGAATAAAATAAAACCCAGTACGCCCTGATTAACAAGGGCTTCTAAGGCAGGTACATCGAAAAACTGCGCTTTGTACCCTTCGCCAAACATAATCTTGCCAAACGACCCTTCTCCTAAAAAAACTTCATAAACGTACTTGAAACTATAGACACGGTTAACAGAGGAATAATCTATTTCTGCCGATTTTTGGTCAACTTCTACACCTGTTACAGTATAAATCACCTTGCCAAAACGTGCCATAAAAGTATTAAAATAGACTGAAAGGGCATATGAAGCAAACTTAAATTGAGTTAATAAAAACGCAACAATCCCATAAACTACTGCGATTATTGTCAAAACTTGAGGTCTAAATGCCGATACAACTGCTTTTTTACCATGTAAAGTGAAAAAAATGACCGTCATAATGGCTAAGCCAATTAGACTAATATTAGTACGGGCTAAAATCAAGACTCCAAGAGAAAAAACGGCCACCAAGTAATAGAAAATCTTAATTAAGAAATTTTTTGTGCGGCCAGTAATAATAAGAGCAGCTAAGATGCCGCAAAGCGCGTTGTTGGCGTAGGCGTGTGGGTTACTATTTTGGGTATTGGCAGCAAATTTAATGGCGGCACGTTCCCCAAAAGTCCAATGCGGGTCTCTGGTAAGGCTATACAAAAGCCCTGCACTTGCAATAAATGAATAAAAAACCATGACTATCAGAATGATATGAACTTTATCATTGGGATAGTACATAGAAGCAAACAAAAACACCAACGGAATAATATAAGTGAGCGTTTCACGCAAGCGTTCAGGAGAACCATTGATGCTTGGGTAATATTGCCAATAAAGCCAACCCAATACGATAAACCCAAACCAACAAGCAAACAACATTCTATTGGGTAAATAAATAGTACGGAATATATTGAGCGGCATGAGAAACAATAGTCCAAGCCCCCAATATAAAATAGTGAATGTACTACCACTTGGCCCCACTCCAAACCCATCGCGTAAGATAAATACAATAGGATAGGAGTTCCAAAGCATGTTTATGCCCAGTGCCTGACGATAATATTTTAAATCATCCAACATTGTCATTGTACTTATTTAAACAAACCATACCTTAATATACAATAGATAGCCCTAAAACCATCTCGCCAGCCAATTTTTTTGCCTTCAGCGTATGTACGGCCATAATATGAAACACCCACTTCGTAAATTCTTATGTTAGGAATCCGTGCAATTTTCATGGTTACTTCAGGTTCAAAACCAAAGCGTTTTTCCTTTAAATCAAGACTTTGTACCATGTCAGTTCTAAACAACTTATAGCAAGTTTCCATATCGCTAAGGTTGAGGTTGCTAAACATATTGCTTAAAAAAGTCAATATTTGGTTCCCGATTGAGTGCCAAAAAAATAAAATACGGTGTGCTTTTCCACCCATAAAACGGGAGCCAAATACGACATCAGCATGGCCATCTACTATGGGTTGTAACAAAATATTAAATTCCTGTGGGTCGTATTCCAAATCTGCATCTTGAATCACCACGTAGCCGCCAGTAGCTTGCCTAATACCTGTATGTAATGCCGCACCTTTCCCCTGATTTACTTCATGCTTCAAATAAACCAATGATAATTGTGGATATTGATTTTTAAAAGCAAAGACTTGACTTTCTGTGCCGTCTTTAGAACAGTCATTGACAACAATAACTTCTTTGTCAAAACCACCAATAAGTTCTACTGATGCTACGGCTTTCAAAACCGTTTGAATTGTTTTTTCTTCGTTGTATGCTGGAATAACAATACTCAATTTTTGATTCACAATCGAAATAATATTAAATGGTTTGATACATAGCCTTCTTCGAGTTATACCATTTTCTAAGGTATTTTAAAGAGGGTTTTTCAATAAAATAAGTAATCAATGAAGCAAGCAAAATAGCAGATATAAGTGCAATGAATGCCGCTAAACTATAAGACCACTTGAATTGGTCTTGCAATATCGTAATAACTCCCACCATAAAATAGTGGTGAATCACATAAAGACTGTAAGAAATTGCGCCTAAGAAAATAGTAATGCGATTATTGATCCATTCTAAACGCTGACTTACAAATAAAAAAAACAATAAAAAATAAACCGTACTTGTGATAAAGTAAGTTAAGGGTGTTACAAATAGATGACTACGACCAGTTTTGTCGTACAAATATAACGTAACAATATATGCCAGTACAATAGCAGCCACACGCGACTTATTATACCCTTGTTGATGAATCTGATAAAAAACAATGCCCGCCCAAAAAAGCTGGAAATGATTGATCAATGGGAATACCTCTTGAATTGTTGTATAAATAAAGGGAAAAGATAAACGCAGCCAGCTATGAGTTATTATTTGTACGATGACTAAACCTAAGCCATACCATTCCAAATGGTCAATTTTTTTTATCCAAAAAACCAATAACATCAGACCATAAAAAAGCATTTCCACCAGCAGCGTCCAATAGGAGCCATCTAAATCTCGAATACCCAAATAATGCTGGAACATCGTCATATTGGCAACATATTCGCTCCAAGATACTTGGCTATATCCTAAATAACTTCCTACGACCATGAAAAGGGCCGTCAAGGTCACGGAGGTCCAATAAACAGGGTAAAGTCGTGAAAATCGGGCTATGACAAAATCAAGGGCACTGGATGTTTTATTAAGTGTCATAAAAATCACAAATCCACTAATAATAAAAAACAAGTCCACTCCAGTCGCTCCCCATCCCATCTGAAAAGGAGCACCAGCCTGATGTAATGTGAGGTGAAATAACACCACAGCAAGTGCTGCCATTCCTCTAAAGGTATCTAAAGTGGCTAATCGCTGGTGTTGATTTGACATATTTTGTAAATACTTTTTTACTTTGTAATACAAAGTTGATTTTTTTACTTTGCATTACAAAGTAAAAAGGAAGATTTTGCTATTTTTATTAACTTAATTATTTATTAAATGATTATTAATCAGATACTTGTTTAATTTTAAAGCAAAATGTTTTCCACCTGTTTCGGACAAATGGCACAAATCACAATAATAATCTTTGGTACGATCAAAAGCCCTATCCATATCAAAAAAGTAAGTATGATACTGCGTTGCTACTTGGCGTAGGGCTTCGTTATGTTGACGTACGCCCGTTTCTACATTGATAGGGTCGCCCCAAAGCCATAGTGGAGAGGGGTATTGACAAGCTGCAAAATCTCGATAATCAGTATATCCGCCGTTTCCTATTACGCTTGGGGGCACATAAAGTGCGTATGTCATTAACAAGATTTTTTCTTGTCTTTTTTGAGCTTCACGCACAATCTGCACTATATTTTGTCGATAAGGTTTGGTTGTTTTTATCTCTTTTCCGTACTGAATAAAATCGGGATTTGCCGTGTGCAACTCCAAAAACTTTTTGCCAGAAAGCTTGTCTTTCAACAAGTTGATGCTTTTGTGTACAATAAAAGGCAAAACCGTCCAATTGACTTCGGGGTGTAGTTTTATCAAAGCTAAATCGTAGTACCAGATAATGTGCTTATAATCGTCAGAAAAACTTTCTTTGGGTATGTTGTTGGCGCGGGTTTCGTTGATGGCTTCATAATAAATCACTAAATCAAACCTTTGTTTCTCTAACATCCTGTACTTATTGAGGTTGTCGAGCGAGGTATGTGAGGGTGTGGCGGCATTGAATAAGCGAGCTTTTTTTCTATTTTTAGGCTGATTAAGTAAAGAGTCTAAAGTTTTATTGATAGACAACCCAAACTCCCTACTCATGGCTGAGCCACCTAAAATCAAGACGTCGAAGGTTGAATCGTTTTGTGAAACAGAGGTTGACTGGATGCTGGCTAATTCAGAATAAAATTTTTTGGTGGGTTGCCAAAAAGGGTATTTCATCACTACAGTAAGGGCTGTTCGTCCCATTAGCTCTAAAGATATAAAAGACAACAATATAGATACAATTGTTAAAAAAAAAGACGTGTTGTTTGATTTCATTAAAACAATATTTTTTGACAAAATACCTCTGCAGCATGATCTTCCAAGTATTTTGCTCCATCAATCAATAAATGAGGCTGATTTAAGAATCTATTGATGGCTAATGCAATCTCATCAGGCCGATGTGGTGATACAGTTTCACCAAGCTGATACTGTGTTACTAATCCTTCCATTACGCCTAAGTTAGCAGCTATCAGTGGTTTATTGTATTTGGCAGCTAAGCCAAGGATATTACTTGAGCTAAAAAAATTGATATAAGGTACCAATACAATATCTGAAATTTTGAAAATTTCGTTAGTTTCTGCTGGACCAAAAAAATTAAAATGCTTCACGAAATGGATAGCTGGATATTTTTTTTCAGTTTCTTCAATG
Source organism: Spirosomataceae bacterium (assembly GCA_041392315.1). Taxonomy (GTDB): domain Bacteria; phylum Bacteroidota; class Bacteroidia; order Cytophagales; family Spirosomataceae; genus Runella. Next base: position 599,816 of record JAWKMH010000001.1, read on the forward strand.
GTAGAGAAAAGTATTTTTTCATAGCTTTTTTCAGGTTCTCCGCAAATCAAAAAGGTCATTTCTTGCCACTTGATGGGATCAACGTTCTTTAAGGCGGCTAAGATATTGGGTATATTTTTGCGTGACGAAAGGTGTCCATAAATGAGAAAAATAGTCTTTCCCACTTCCACACCATACTTCTTCTTTAGGCTTTCTGCCGATTCATTAGGGAAAGCGCCTATTTCTATGGGGTCGGGTAGGTAGTCGAATCTGTTTTCGTATCGTTGGTTATACACTTCTACTCCTTTCTTATCGTTTAGAAAGAAAATTCGTTCCAAGTTTTTATTCCGTAACATCCATCTGACCTGCAACCCTTTACGCAGCCCTCTTAAATCCCGTTTTAGTTTTGATTGTAAGGTTTTTCCTCCCTCATATTCTCTACGAAAAGGTAAGAACATCAAGCCTGCAAACTTTACACCTAAGTCGCGAATAACAGCTCGACCCAACTCATACTGAAAAGCATCTATGTGCATGAATATAACTCGTCTGGCCTCATATTCATGGATGAGGGTTGTCAAGTAGTGCATCTCAGCCGATGCTCTCCGCAATACGTTGGTGTGTGCTAAAATAGCGGATAAATATGCTGGTTGAATATAATGAAACTCAATTTGGGAGTCGTCTTTTGAAAAGCGACTTTTTGCCTCTTCATTCAATACAAAAACAAACTGGTTACGTATTTCAAGAGGCATATTTTTGAGATACTCCACCAAAAACTGTAAGTAATCTAAATGATGCCCGCTGATATCGCGATCGTAGATAAGCGTACGAATGGGGAATGATTTCATGGCTTTACCAATGCTTTATAGACCTCTAAGGTCTGTTTAGCGGTATGTTCGGCAGGAAAAAGAGGTACGCGCTCATAGCCTTTTTGTTTCAATTTGTGCTGAAGAACCTCGTCATACACTACACGCTCAATAGCCGCTTTTATGGCATCGGTGTTTTCAGCTTCAAAATAAAGGGCTGCATCCCCTGCGATTTCGTCAAAAGAAGTACCTGCTGTGGCCACGACTGGGCAGCCATTGCTCATGGCTTCTAAAATCGGTAAGCCGAAACCTTCCATCAACGACGGAAAAACAAAAACTTGTGCCTTGGCATATAATTGTCCTACAGTGGAATCATCGTAGATAGCATGGTAAATTACTTGCTCTTGGAGTTTGGCTTGCACAATGGCCGTTTTTTCCTGGACATCGAAATCGCCTCCTCCAGCACAAATCAAATGTAAATCTCTGTCTTTGTGCAGAATAGGTATAAGGGCTTTGAAAAAAAGCGCAAAGTTTTTATAATATTCCCGATTTCCCACAAACAATACATAACGTTTTGGCAAAGCAAGTGCAGGCGTGGTGGAATGATTGATTTTTGATAGATAGTTGCCTAATGGAATGACTTTTATTTTTGACTCTTCCACCTTGAAGTACTCTAATATCCCCTTTTTAGTGGCTTCTGATACCGAAATGACGGCATCAGCGCGGTGCAATAAACGCTGCTTTAATGCCGTCAGTCCTTGTCCTAACACTGGGTAAAGCTCACCATACTTTTCGCTCAAAACATCATGGAAGGTAATAACCAAGGGTTTTTTGCCGAGTTTTTCTAAAAAATATGAATGATAGTAAGTAGGATGAAAAACATCGTACTGTCCTATCCCTATTTTAGAAAGGCTAAAAAGGCGATTGCAAAGAGAAAGGGCTTTGTTTACTGTTTTATCTTTCGCAAATGGCTGGTAGCCGATGTGTTTAGAAAAGGGAGTATCGGTTAAGTATTCATTGTTTGAGAATTTTAGCGACAATTCAAAATCAACATCGTTTTGATGGGCATAGACATTCATCAATTCGTAAAAATAGCGCGAAATTCCGCCGTACTGCGTACCTGTAAAAGCTTGATGGTCATAAAGAATTTTCATGCAGTAAGTATTACCGACAAAAACAGGTCGTAATTCACGGTTATTTCCTGCAAAAGTACAAAAAACTCGGAAAGTGCGTGCGTTTTTGTTAGTTAATGGTAAAGCGGAAAATGGTTGATAAGGTCTATTATTCGCTGTATTTGCTGACTCAAGGCATCTTTCCAAGAGAACTTTTCATGATTGGTGGTTTGATACAAAGAAAAAGTAGCAGGAGAAGTAGGACTATTTTTTTTTAAAGCTATAAGGTATTGATTGATTAAATTTTGTGTTTCTGATGCGCTTAATGAGATTTTGTTGGCATGTAGCATTTCTTTAAAATTGACAAATACTAAAGGCTCAACGAGATTGACCATCCATTTTTTATTTTGTTTTGTCAATACTCTTTCGTGTAAATTTTGAAGGCTTACATTCCAACCAATGTTTTTCACAACGGCTACTTTTTCAAAATAGATAGGTACATAATTGAGCCATAGCTGGGCATGGTTCATGGCATGGCAGAGGTCAAAATGAGCGCGGTCAATGAGGCGATTTTGCCACCATTCTAAGAAATTGAGACTATTTTTTGTTTTGCTCACTGCCCAAAAACCCGCATCGTACATGCCCGAATTGAGAAATAGCTTTTCGTCGCCATAGAGTGCGTTGCTAAATTTTTTGGTGATGCGAGGGGTTAATAAGATATCGGACGATTGTAATGGCGCTAAAACAGCCTGTAAGTTGCTTAATACCTGTATAGTAGGGTCAAAATAAATGACTTTTTCAATGCCTTCTTGTTGAAGAAAATATTCACCTAAAAAAGGCATGACAGCAGCGGAAAATGCAGCATCGTCATAACGACTTCTCATAGAAGTCAACACAGGAAAAGGAAGGTTGGCTACTGAAACGGTATTGAGGTCTTCGAAATGCCCTTCTATGATACCTACTTTGAAAAGACAATTGGCTGGCAAACTCTCTGCTAACACCTTTGTGTATGGATACTGCTCGGCATTACAAACCGTGAATACAATGGTATTTTGTAGGGTGACTCTTATAGGTTGCATTACATCCATTGCAAAAGTTTTTCTAAGGGCTGTGTTAGTAATTTACGAATGCGCTGATACTTATAGACACGCGCTGGTTTGATATAATAACAGGGAAATTGCCGGTAATAGGTATTGTGGTTTCTTAGTAATTCTTCTCGATAGAAATCAAACAACGGATTCAAATCTGGTCTTTCTGAAAAAGTAAAACGGTTTTGGTATTTAGAAATAACCGAGGGGTAGCCAGGATCATAACCACTATAATGGAAAAAAACTACAGGTTTTCCATTGACAAGGTGTTCATTGTTTTTTACCGAGAAATGGCGCTCATGCAAATTCCAATAGGCAGCGTTCCAACCCATATCTTTTTCTACATGCACATTATTCCAAAAAATGGGCGCGAAATTGACCCAATGCTGATCCACAAAAAGACCGTTGCAAAGATCTATTTTACACTCATCAAAAAGTTTTTCTTCCCACCATTTCACAAAGTCGGTGGCTTCGGGGCTTTTATGTAGCGCAATAAATCCTAAATTATAAACCCCTGTATTGAGGTGATGAAGTTCATTGGGCGTGAGTTGATCATTTAATGGAGTAGTCAGATGTGGAGTAAGTACAAAATCATACTTTTGAAGTAGTCTTTCTAATATTGTAAGTGGCTGATAAACAATAATATCGGGGTCAAAATAGATAACGTTCTCTACTTGGGGTACTTTCTCAAAAAAATAACGAATAAAATAGGGCTTCACAGCCGTATTGAGTTCTGTAATGTTGTAGTGATTACACATTTCATCCAGCCCCGTTATACCAATCTGATGGAGTTCTAATAACTCAAAATCGGGTAATTTGTCCTTGGGTACTTGGGCGACATCTAAGCGATCTACCAAGCAGATGACGTAGCGAATGTGGGGGTTGGTACGTCGAAGCGAATCGCCCAATGTACGCGCTTGCGCTAAGTAATTGATGGAACAAAGCGTAAAAGCTAACGTCATTGTGTAATAAAATAATAGGTAAGTGAGGGCTTTTTTAACTGAACCAACAGCAATGATTGGGTACGATAAACAGCTCTAATGTCCTTCTTAGAAATATATTTATCAATAAGTTTTTGGTTGTCACATAACAAATATTCATATGCAAATATCCGATTCGCATTGGGTAGTACCAAATATTCTTTGTGAAATAAAACATATTTCATTTGTACATTGGGAGATAAATACTTTTTGAGCAGATGCCAATAGTGATAAAATCCCAATTGATGATTAAACATTAATCCTACTGTTTGCGTGCTTTGAGGAATCAATTTGGTCAAGGATTTGAAATCGGAATAAGTAGATAAAAAAGAGGCATCGTTTATGAAAAAATAAGCCTCTCTGGGGTGTTTGAAGATATGTTCGCTTTCTCTTTTATAGTACCCTAAATTGCTTAATTTGGTAATCATTTCTTGTTTTTCAGTATAAGATGGGGTGTTTTTTAAGGGAAAACAAGGACTCCCTTCCTCAAAATTGTAGCTGTTATCAAAAGATTTTCGATAGAGTGCAATATTGGCTTCAGAGGGCAAGCAGAGATACTGAGGAATATAGCCCAAAATATATTTAGAGGCATATCTTAGAGGTATAAGGGGTTTGTTAAAATTATCAAAAACGTATGGTAGGGCTGCTAAAACAAACAGATAAGCAATAGCTATTCGCCATCTGTTTGTACATTTTGAGAGCAGAAATCCCACCAAAATAGTGCCTTGAGCAAATAAAGGCAGATGTGTTCGAGAACTCCATAGCTGAAATTTAGTAGCAGTACAAAAAACTAAAAAACCAGCGAGAGCGCATAACAATATACCTTTGAACGCAATAGCATCTTTTTGAAATAATATCCAAAAACAAGTCCCTATGAGAAAAAGAAACATCAAGAAATTGCCTGACATATCTTCTTGAATAACAAATTGGGTACGATAAGTATCTAACGAAACGAGTGGATTGTTTACGTCCATCCGCAATAATTCATGGATGAAAAATACTATTTTATCTATTTGAAAATTCCAGTTAACGTTAGGGAGTCCTAAATGTAATCCCATATTTTTTACTACGTTACTAACAGTATAAAGCAAATGATATTTTTCAGCAGCGATATTTTCTACAAATAGAGGGTGGCCATAAGATGGGCCTAAAATATTATTGAATAATTGATAATTGCGCCAAAAAAATGGAAGGAAAAACAATAGTTAAAACAAGAAAAGATAGAGAAAATAGCCCAAAAGCAATTTTTACGCCTTTTTGTCGAAATACTTCAAAACCAATCCATAAACAGTAAGGAAGCGAGTAGAAAAAACAGGATACTTGGTGAACCCTCCCAAGGCTAAACAAACGCTCATCCACAACGCATCTTGCCAAACAATGGTCTTTCTGAATCTTAGTCCAAAATAAACAAAACCGATAAAAAAGAAGGTAGCAACATAGTCGTTTTGAGTAGTAGTAGCCTCTAAGACCCCTATAGGAAGCGAAAGTTGTAAGATGCTAATAATCAATTGCCCATTGTAAGAAAGACCCATAAGTTGAGCGATAAGACCGACTCCTAAGATGCTCCCAACCATGGCAGAAAACTGTACCAGATGCAAGAAAAAATCATGCCCACTTAGTGCCAATACATGTAGTAATATATATTCTGACATCACGTTGTGGTACAGCTGCTGAACATGAAAGGTAGGATAATGCTTTACATTATGGTTTTGGAGCCAGCATACTACCCTCGTAAGATGATAATTAATAGAATCTACATTGTTTGGAACACTATACAATGCCAGAAATAGCAAAGGCATCAAGACCGTTATGAGAGAAGTAATGACTAAAACCCGATAAGTACGAGGTAATTGATAAAAATAGCTTTATTAGCAGAAATAGACGAGAAAAAGAAAGATACTTTGGGGTTGAGATAAACCATCTATAAAAATATATACCTAAAACACTTCCCCAAAATAGTCTAATCCAAAAAGGTGTCAGGCTATCAAATACAGAAAAAAATTCTGTTGAGATATAAGTAAGAACAGCTACAACAATCCATAGTTTGACGATGTAGAGGCGCATACTTCATTTATGATTTTAATGACATTTTCAATATTCTGAGCCGTATCATGCCTTTCTAATACTTTGCGTTTGGCAAGTTGCCCCATTTGTAGCCTAAGTTCCTTATGGTCAATCAATGAGATAATCTTTCGACTCATTTCAACAACATCCAAATAAGGCACTACAAAGCCTGCATTGTCTTCTACCAGTTCGGGGGCACCTCCCGATTTTTCAAAACAAACGATGGGTTTTTCGGCCAATGCCGCTTCCAATACAACCAGCGGATAGGGGTCTTCGCGGGAAGTGAGCGCAAAAATATCAAATTGGCTTAGGTATTGGAATACTTCTGATGTAACCCCTACATGAATGATGCGGTCGGTTATGCCCATCCTAACAGCATCAAAACGCTGTACTTCGTAGAGCTCGGAGTTTTCGTCTATCCCTACCCATACAAAATAAATAGGTTTCGCTGGGCCGTAATGCTTGATGACTTGCTGTGCTACGGCCATAAAGACATCATTCCCTTTCCTCCATTCTGCATGACCACAGCCCCCTATCAAGAGGGCCTCTTGGGGCAAATTCATTTTTTGAAGAATATCTATTTCTTTCCCTTTTTGAATTTTATGCAGAATAAGCGGTATATCAATAATTTGAAAAGTACTGGTCTGGCTATCGGGGTACTGATAGGTTATTTGGTAGTACTGTGCCACTGCTTTAGATACAGCAATCAGGTGATTGGTACGGCGCATCAAATAGTGCATGTCGTCGGCCTTACTGAATTTATGAATCGACATTTCCAATTCGTGAGCAAACAAAATGGTAGGCATTGAAATAAAATCTAATTGTCGAAATACGGCAGCAGAGGCAATGGTGTTGACAAAGATTAGTCCAAAGTCTTCGGCGATCATATTTGTTTCAAAACGTTTCCAACGCCTTGTCAGTACGCGTCGTTTTGCCCAATCACTTATGCCTAAAAAACGGAGTAGTGTTTCTATAAAGGGTCGAAAGTGGATGTCCCCTAATCGAGGAAGCCTTGTGGTAGGCAAAATAGCCCTAAATTCTTCCTCCAGCGGCCCATCACTACATAGCAGTAAATGCATAGGTAAATGGTACTGCTTCAATTGTTGCAATAATTGAAGCAGTACCATTTGCCCACCTGCTCGGTTGGCATCATGACTGATGAAGAGCATCTTTTTTGTCAAAGAGAAACGACCTTAAATCTGTGAAAATTCTATTTTTATCTGATTTTTTAGTAACTCAAGCCATTTGGGCAGTTGATTTTTTACATCAAATTCCAATGCCCGTTGGCGCAGTGTATTTTTGTTAATGGCACGTTTTCCGTCCATAATATCTATCATAATGTTGGCCAGTCCTTGTATATCAAAGGCAGGGGCAATTGCACCCATTCCTTCTTTCACAAACTCACTGATGCCGCCCGAATTAAATCCTACAATTGGCTTTTGTAAAAAAGCGGATTCTATCATCACCAATGGGAAGGGGTCTTCGCGAGAGGTGAGCACAAACCCATCGGCTATATTGAGATAGTCATAATAATCTTGATTGCCTTTCGACCCCAAGGCAATAAAATTCAAGCCTTCGCGCTTTACCCGTTGTTCTAAGTAGTACGACACGCCATATTCGCTTTTACTGCCTAACCAGAGCAAATAAGCATTCTTAGGAAGATGTCTCAGCAGCTCAGGTACCATATCGTAGCCTTTACGCATACACATCGTACCCGACATCATCCATACAAAAGCATCATCAGGCAAGCCCAGTTGTTTTTTTAAGACGTTAGACTCTTGGGTAAGAACAATCTTGTCAGTATCAATAAAAGAGTGTAATAATTGCACATTGGGAGTCCCCATTTTTTTCAACTCATCTACCACTACTTGGGCACATCCAATGGAAGTTTGGGCGTGGCCAAGCATTTCGGAGAAGGAATCGGCACGCAGGGTGTCGAAAGTATCTAAAAGCTCATGGGCATGTACAATGTAAGGCACACCCAATCGACGCGCCAACTGGGCAAATTGTGGCATGACAATCGTATTGAAGTACCAAATATCGGGCTTGAATTGCTGGTGGATACGTTTGATATAACTCTCCTCGGGCGTAATGCCCAACAACCGATGATAGACTGCTTCCACCCCATAGTAGGGAAGTCCTTTGTGAAATTTATTATAGAAAGTAGCATCAGCAGGCGAGTTTTTGGCGAAGAGTTCGCCGGCTTCCCGTGCATACACTGCGGTTTTTATATTGTTTCCTGTCAGATGTTTGATTAAGTACCAGAGTACCATTTCAGAACCCGTCCGTGCTCCCGTAGGTGTTAAAAATAAAATCTTCATTCGTTAGACGTAGCTCTTCGGGTCGAGCTTATAAAAATAGGGCTTGTTCCGAATAATTTTCCAAAAATAGGTAGAAAATAGCCAAATTTTGCGTGTAAAGTCTTTTTGTTGCGCTAATTCACCAAAAGGATTGCGAAATTTAGAAATGTTTAACACTATTTTCCATCCAAAATAGACCGGTATCATACAGTAGTAGTTGAGCATCATACCCAAAAACCGCCCTATACCGTATTCTTTTCGTACCCAAACCAAATTAGAAAGCTGGATTTGAGGATAAAAACGGTTGATAATGGTAATTAGCACCTCTTTACGCTTAGGGTTACTGCCCCACTCGTGGTGTATATAGCTACAATCTTCATATACTTTCAGTTTGCCTACACGCCCCAGCCGGCAGTTCCACTCTACATCTTCTCCATACAAGAAAAAATCCTCATCCAACAGCCCTGCTTGCGCTACTGCTTCGCGCTTGGCCAATAAAAAAGCCGCAGGAATCCAATCTACTTGATCGGGGTCAGTGTAGTGGGTTTCGGGAATGAGTTTTTCTAATAATTGCTCAAAAATACGCCCAGGGGGCAACACATATAGGCTACGCTTAAATATCGCCAAGCTTCTAAAAAAAGGCCGTGGAGTATGATCTGAAAAAAGTTGAATACCTCCACAAGCTGCGGTATCGGGCGCCGCATCTAAGCGTGCTACACAGCGTGTTATGATATCGTCGAGCAGTTCTGTATCGGAGTTGAGGAGCAAATAAAATCGTCCTTTAGCCGCTCGAATTCCTGTATTATTGGCACGTGCAAAGCCCGCATTGTAGCCCATATTGAGCCACTGAATGTGTGGGAATTCATTTTTAATAATGACATCTCCCCCATCTTGCGAGTCATTGTCCACCACGATTACCTCAAAACTTATCCCTTTGGTATGTGTATAAATGGAGCGGATGCAATCGCTGGTAAGTTGGAGGGTCTTATAATGAATAATAATAATCGAAACGTCCATTCAATCACTGGGCGGTTTGTAGTTGAGTAACATGATTTATGAGGAAACCAATAGCAGATGGCTCAGTAAGCTTTATAGCTTGGGATTGCCTTTTTTTCGGCAGGATTGCCTACATATACGCCCCACTCTTCGGTGTTTTTGGTCACGGCAGCGGCCATGCCTACGAGTGTCCCCTGGGCTATAGTAAGATAATCGCGGATGGTGGCATTGACCCCAAAAAAACAATAGGGTTCGACCACACAATGCCCCGAAAGCACAACGTGCGAAGTGAAGAATACATGGTCTTTGATCATGCCATGATGTCCGATGTGATTACCACTCCAAAGCACGCAGTTGTTACCAATTTTGGTAAAAGGCTGAATGGTATTGTCTTCCAATATAAAGCAATTTTCTCCGATTTCATTGCCAAACCAAGTAGCTTTGGAACTGATATAACTAATAAATTCATACCCTTTGACTTTGGCTTCAAGATAAACTTTCTCGCGGTTTTTGTTCATCTTTCGGCCCGTCATAGGTGCGAAAAACTTAAATTCCGACGGAGGAAATATTTTTTCTACGTCCTCAAAAGCTACCACAGGCAAGCCCCAAAAAGTAGGTTCTTTTAAATATTCTTGATTAACAGTAAAGGCTACTACCTCATGGTCAGAATCATGTGTAAGGTAAAAATGAGCTAATTCTGCCGTGTCTAATACTCCAAAAATGATAACTTTTGCCATGTTATTTTATAGTTATGAATGTAAGTTTATACCAACTCATATTCATTTAAAAAAAACTGAATTGTAGAAATATCATTAAACATCATTAAATCTACAATGGAAAGCCAAGGAACAAATTCATTTTTGAATTGAGGATACACTATGCCCTTGGATCTGATAAAGTTAAGGAGTATGCCTGATTGTTCAAAAATCACTTTGTCGTATAGCTCCGTTCCACCAATGGGGTTGATATAATGGTTTGCGGCTTCTTGCTTACAAATATCTAATATGCGGTCTTGAGCTTTCAAATGTGTGTTTTGATAAATACGCGAACTCGGTACAATCTCGGTGTGTATATCCAAGTAAGTAGCCAATTCAACAAAACTTGCCGAAATCCATTCCCCTAATAAATCGGACTCAAAATTGATTATTTTTTCGATAACAGGAGATACCGTTGAATAAAAAGGGGCTTTTTTATAGGCTTGTTCGATGGTTTTGAGCAGTTTACCTTGCCATTTAGGGTCGGTACTAAGGTGTATTTCACAGATAAGTTTATTCTGACTGGCCTCTTTGAGTGGAATCGTAAACAAATATTCTTGCCCATTGACCAGCAGCCGATTACGATTTATCCAGCCCTTATTGATATAATTGACATCGTCATACAGCACAAACTTATCTACGGCATTTATCAGTTGTAAATAACCAATATAGGGCATAAAGTAAGGTTGCATAATGGCAAGACGCATGGTTTATTTCAGTTTTCTAAGGTAATAATCTTCACCTGGGACAATGACCTTGTCGCGGAGGGTTGTGTCTGTGCCCAAACGCATATCGGTAGGCAATGGTTTGATGACATTTTTGGAAAAGAACAGGTAATCAGCCTCTCGCGGTATAGGTTGCACACCCTTTTCAAATGGATTGATAGTAATAAGCCGCCTACTGAGATGCTTCCCATAGAGCGGATACTCAAAATCGTCGTTGATGGTCCCCAAGGCTACTGTAGCCGAATCGGGTACTATTTTGTCAAATAGTTGATAGGCCTTTGTGATATCGGGTCGTGCAAAGGTCATCGCTTCTATGCGCTCGGTTTTAAAAATAGAAGGTTTACCTAAAGCTGAGAAGGGTAGCGCACGTACATTCAGAAAAACCGCCAATAAAGCAGATACACAACCTAAAAAAACAACGATACCTACATAACTTTTCAGTGCTACAGAATACCCCGATTTCTCTAAACTGTATTTATGTGTAAAAAGAAGGGTCAAAAAAGTACACCAAAGATTCCTGTTTCTTGGAAATAACGTCCTTTCCAAGGATCGTACGGCGCTGAAAAAGAGAGTGCTAAAAATGCAATAGCAAGGCCAGCGCCAGTGCTATATGGGCGGGCGAACGAACAATGCCTAAAAGCACCAACAAAAGCAATGGAAAGACCAATGCAAACCCCCAAATGCCCCAATATGGATTACCATTGGCAAATTCAAAACGGCGTTCAAATGAAAAAGGTTGAATGGTAAATTCTGTGGTTTCATCTAAGCGCATATTGAGTTTTTCTTCCAGCCATACCAATGGCTTTCGCATGGCTCTGTTCACTTTTTGACCGACTTCAATATTTCTTAACCCATCCAAATTCACAAAATCATAGGTATATCTTACCACATTGCGCGAGCCTTGTTCAAACAAATTCCGAAACCCACCATTAGAAGTAGCTCGTTCGATAGACTGATGTTTCAGCGATGTAGGTGGCCCGATGGGATGACCAAATACTTCGATATTCTTTAAGTATCCTGTAGGTAAAGTCCAGATACAAAAACTAATGCAAATGGCTATACCGAGCTTAAAGACGGGCTTAAAATTGAATTTTGGTAGAAAAATAGTATAAAAGATGATTACAAAGACAGACGGCAAGAGCAACGTAAAGGTTACTTGTGACCATAGACTACCCCAAAACTAAGGGCAGCGAGGTACAGATAGCGGTCTTGGTGTGTAACATGGTAGGTAAATAAAAGTACAACAAGCAACTCAAATAAGCAGCCAACACGATGTCGGTTTCAGTAGTAATGGCTTGCATTAAGAAATCTAAAAACAATGCAAATACCAAAGCACAGAAAAAACTGGCATTGAGGCGATTTTTAGTGATACGCTGGGCAATGCCAAAAACTGCTACCAACGTAATCCAATAAGCAAGGTGATGGATAAATTTGAAAGCATTTTCAAAGCCACCCGTGATGAGATAAGAATAAATCTGAAGGGTACATACACTTTTAGGGTAAGTGTCTATGTTCCAGTTGGTACCCCCAAAATGCGCCATCGTGCCCCGCTGTATATATTGCACTACCCTATTGAGGTGTCCCGTCATGCTGTCCCATTCGTTAGGTACAGTAAAAAGTACTAAAAGTAGGTTCACTGTACCGATGACCACGACTGTTAGCATCAATGCTCCAAATAAGAAACGGAGATATAGACTCCCGCTCATATACCAGCGTTGGATAGCATGCCACCGATGAATGAGAATTGTTTTGAAAGAAAAAGCGTTTTTTTGTGGAGCTATTAGGTGAAAAACAGTGCGTAGTAGAGTAGGAGGTATAAAAACACCCAATGCCCAAGCCCAAATGTTGGCAGTAAGATGTAAAGGTGATAAACAAAAGCCTGTAACAATAATGCTACTTGTAAAAAGAACAAAAGAGGTAATAAGCCAATCTATCAAAGAGCGGTGACAGATTTTTGAAGCTGTAAAGGCAATATACCACAGAAATACCCCGAAAAATATAAGCCCAATTAGCGTCATGAGGATAATTTTTGGTTAATTAATGCAGCAATTCTTCGCACATCTTCGTGTGGAAGCTCGGCATGAAGCGGCAGGCACACCACCCGCAAAGCTATATCTTCAGATACAGGGCAGGCATTGGCCGAAGTTAAGAAAGAGAGCGTATTGAGCGATGGATAGAAATAGCGTCTTGGCGAAATTCCATGTTGATTTAAAAAATCTTTGACAGTCAACATTTCATCTTCTGATTCGAATACAACAGGATAGTAGGCATAATTACGTTCTAAGCCCGAAACCCATTCAGGAACTTGCAGGTGATTCCAGTTTAACAAACTATCATATAACTCACAAACAGCTTTCCGTGCCGCAATCAGGTCGGGAACTTTGGGTAGATTACAAAGGCCCATCGCCGCATGAATTTCAGAATTCTTTCCATTGATTCCTACAAAATAGTACTCATCTCCCCGATGACCAAATGCGCGCAACAACTGTAGCTTTTCGTGCCACTTTGCTTCATTTGCTATAATAATTCCTCCCTCTATGGTATGGAATACCTTGGTGGCATGAAAACTACAGGTGGAAAAGTCCCCATATGAGAGAAGCGATTGTCCATTATATTTTGCTCCAAAAGCATGTGCTCCATCATAGATTACAATCAAATTATGGCGTTTTGCGATGGCTTCAATGGCTCTGACATCACAGGCATTGCCATATACATGCGTTGCCAATATGGCACGGGTGTTGGGGGTAATGGCTGCCTCAATGAGTGCAGGGTTAATACAGTAAGTTTTGGGGTCAATATCTACAAAAACAGGCTGACAATTCTCCCAAAGGATAACATTGGTAGTGGCAACATAAGAGAAAGGTGTAGTAATGATTTCGCCAGGGGCATCAAGGAGTTTTAATGCCATCTGTAAAACAATTGTACCATTACTACAGAAGTACAATTGATTAATACCCAAATATTGCTTTAAGCCATCTTCCAATTCTTGAACAAATGGCCCATTATTGGTAAGAAGAGAGGAGTCCCAAATTTTCCTTAAATATGAAACATATTGGTCAAAATCGGGAAGGTAGGTTTTGGTAACATTTATCATTCGATGCGGTCTTTTAGACCAGTACTTCTGATTGTGAAATTTGAAAATTAAATTGGGGGCGTACATAACCAGGCCATTTGCCATACCAAGTGACTCCCTCGCGGTGGTCTTCTACTTCAAAAGAAAGGGCCTCGGGTAGTTGAAAAACGACGGTTGATGTATCCTTAACAACCATGATAGATACTACATATGAGCCATCATTTAGAAAATTACCAGGTATTTCAAGTGATGCTGACACCAATCCTTTTTCAAAACTTTGAGAGATAGTTCCTACATTAAAGATACATTCGCCTGTAAAAGCGTAAAGATGGAGACTGAGATTTTAGATTGGCAGTATCGCTCATGTTCCAAAACTCAATACAAACCCGAATAGGGGTTCGAACGTCAATATAGAGTTTATTGTCCTGATATTCAGGCTCAATTTTGACCATTCTAAAACGAACTTCATCATTGCCAGGCGCATCCTTAGGTGTTTCCCAAGAATGTGCTAAGGTAGTTTTAGCAACGTGACTCAGGTAATTGTTTACTACATGCGTGGTATCGCCTTCCAATTTGAGCTTTCCTTTTTCAAAGTACAAAGCACGATTACAGAGGGATTGGATAGTTGCGAGATTATGGCTAACAAATAGAATAGTACGACCACTTTCTGAAACATCGCGCATTTTACCTAAGCACTTTTTTTGAAAATCGGCATCTCCTACGGCCAGCACTTCATCAATAATGAGAATTTCAGGGCTTAAATGAGCAGAAATAGCAAATCCCAGTCGCACATACATGCCCGAAGAGTAGCGTTTGACGGGCGTATCTAAAAATTTTCTCAACTCCCGCAAAATCGACAATGCTATCAAAGCATCTTTGATTTCTTGGCGTTTCATACCTAAGATAGCTCCATTTAGGAAGATATTCTCCTTCCTGTCAGTTCTGGATGAAAGCCTGTACCTACTTCTAACAAACTTGCTACCCGTCCTTTGATGGTTACTTTGCCAGAGGTAGGTTCTGTGATTTTACTCAAAATTTTGAGTAATGTAGATTTTCCTGCACCATTGTGGCCGATGATTCCAACCCTATCGCCTTGAGTGACGGTAAAATTAACACCACTAAGTGCCCAAAATTCTTCTTGTTCAACCTCATCTTCTTCACCTACCAAACAAATGCTTCAGTTTCTCAGAAAAAGTATCGCGGAAAGTAAGATTTTTACGCGCTGCTTTTTGGTGATCAATGATATATTTTTTGCTAATATCTTCGGCAATAATAACTTTCGCACTTTTGGGAGTTTATCTAAGCCCAAAAGTAATCAAATGTAGTCAACAAAAGAATTTTCTTCCTTACGAAAATAGTA
This sequence comes from Spirosomataceae bacterium, assembly GCA_041392315.1. GTDB lineage: Bacteria > Bacteroidota > Bacteroidia > Cytophagales > Spirosomataceae > Runella. The sequence goes on from JAWKMH010000001.1 coordinate 615,051, forward strand.
AACGGATAAGGCCAGTACGAACGCCACTAACCCTATTGTTGGATATAGGCTGCTTAATTGTTGGAAAGATCCATCGCCCAACAAGCACCATTTGAAGCCCGAACAATACTAACCATCGGATTCAGATAGTAGAGCGTATAGAGCCATGTACCTTGTTTAGGCTCCATTAGACTTGCACTATAAGCAATCGGACAAACATAAAACCCAATCTGAACTAAGAAGGGAATCAATTGGGCTATGTCGCGAAAGCGTACATTGGCTACGGCAAAAATGAGACCAAAAGCCAATGAAGTGGGAGAAGTGTAAGTAGTAGGAAGGCGGGTAGAAAAATAATTTGCCAACCAGGGTAGTGCTTAAACCAAATCGCAATGATGGCGTAGAGGACAAGTGAAACCAAGAAGTCGACAAAGCCTACCACCATGGCACTGAGTGGCATAATAAGGCGTGGAAAATAGGTTTTACTTACCAAATTTGAGTTTAGCAATATACTATGACTAATCTGGGTGAAGGTACTGAAAAAAGTCCAGATAATGATGTCTGATAATACCATCAATGGGTAAGGAATATCTGCATCTCCCTTAAACTTACCCACATATTCAAATACAAAAACCATGACAACCATCGTAGCAAAAGGCCGAATGACGGCCCAACCTGCTCCAATAACTGATTGTTTATAACGCACAGATAGATCGCGACGGGAAAGAATCCACAATAATTCGAGATTTTTCCACAAATCGCGCCAATAGTTCTTTGCACCGTGCCCCGATTCTATTACTACCTCCTCTGAATATGCCATTCTTTATTTAATTTATTTTGTTTTCATATCCCTTAGTGCTTCGGCATAGGTCTGCTTAGCAAGTACAAAAATAATAGCAACGATTAAACCAAGGATGGCACCAAATTTGGTGTTTTCGCGTGTGAAGAGTTTTGTATCTAAAGGTAATATGGCAGGTTCAATCACCGTAAAAAGTGGAGATTCTTTGATGATTGACATTTGTAAGTTCTCCAAACTTCGAGACGCTTCTAAGTAAAGCGAAGAAACAAAAGTAGTACTCCGGGTTAAACGCCCTTCTTCTACTTTGGCTGTAGGAGCTACAGCCTCCGTATTAATGACGGTCGTTCTGGCAAGGCTCTTTTCTGTTCTATTGAGTACACGAGCTAAAGAATCAACGCGATCTTTTAGAATTTTTTTCATTTCTACCGATTTACGCGTTTGAGTTTCTTGGTAGAATCGCTCTACGGTTTTGAGGAGCGATTCGGAAAAGGTTTTAGAAACCATTTCATTTTCCATCGAAACCGTTAATTCATAAAAGGCTGTTTTTAAATCAGGTTGAATAACGTTTAATTCTCTGTCTTTGATTTTGTTCATTACCCCATCAAATACCTGTCGCTCAGTTCTTTGCATAGAATCTCTTCGAGTATGAGTGATACGTACGTCCATCCATTCTGGTAAGAAATCAGCCCATTCATCTTGACGAAGAAAAGTAGAGTCAAGGTAATAATTGACAAACAATTCTTTCTTGCCATTGCTTAGTGTGATGGGACTCAATAAAACCCGCTCTAAAACAGGCTTAGTTTTGATAATATAGAATAGGTTTTCTCCTTTAAAAAGACCAGCATCACCACCTTGATTACCACCCATGCCCAGTAAACTTCCAAATCCTCCCATGTCTTGACCAGAGGCGGCACCACTTACACTAAATACAATTTTGGAAATGTACTGAACTCGTTTATTTTTTCCGCATCTACATAGGAAACCAATACCTGTGCCAATACCTGTCACAAGTAGAATAATCCACCAATTTTAAGTATTAGATCCTTGGTAGAAATTAATTTCTGAAAGATTAGCTTTGGTGTGAGGGTAACTTGATCTTGTTGTTCCATGATGAATTAAATACGAATTATCTTGATTTTAATACACTGAAAGCCAATACAGTAGTGACGAGTGTCATTAAGGTAGAAGATATACCAATGATGGATTGCATGGCGCGTTGTGCTTCAGCTAAATCAGATTGAGTTCGCTGAGGTACGTGAATTTCAGATCCGGGCTCTACTTTAGGATAAATATTGATAAACAAAAACTTACGTGTACGATCAATGGATCCGTTGGGATAAATCACATATGACTTACGCTTTAAAGACATACGGGTAAATCCTCCCCCTTGCGAAATATAATCCATGAACGAACTTCCGCTGCGGTATTTTATGGTAGTTGGGAAAAGCAATTCTCCTTGTAAGCGGACAGTTTCGAGGCGTTTGGGTATATTGATTACATCGCCATCTTGTAGAATAATATCTTCTTTTCCACCCGGATTGCGCAAAATACGTCCTAAATCAATACCAATAGCTTCTTGTTTGTCTTTGGCAATGCCACCGCCTTCAAAAGCACCCTTCTTGGCATCATCTGCAATTTCGGCCAAGGCTTTGTTGCGTTGTTCGATTTCATCGTCTGATAAGGTTATTTTTCGGAGTAAGGTGGCACCATTGATGTAAGCTTGGGCAGTGAGGCCGCCCGCGCGTTTAATTAGGTCAGACAGTTTTTCATCCTTGCTTTTGATACCGTAAAGTCCTGGGCTGACAATCTCACCTTGGAAAGTAACGAAAGTTTGAGGTTGATAGTTGGAAGCTGGGCGCACCAAAACTTCATCGTAGGGTTCCAACACAAAGCGGCTATCGTTGCCATCAATGGTTAAATCTCTGTTGACATCAAAAAGAAAAATATCTGCAACTTGAGCTGTGGCTGATTGCACGTTGACATCACGCTTTCGACGAACAATTTCAATTTGAGAGGTCGCTGCTGATTCTTTAAAACCACCCGAACGGATAATAGCATCTTCAATGGTAAGATTCGAGGTATAGGGTAGGTTTACTTCTGGCCCTTGGTTTACTTCGCCTACTATTTTAATAAAAGCACCTTCTCGTAATTCGAATTTAGAAGGGATGATGATTTGATCCTCTCTTTGTAGGATTAAGTCATCAACTTTTCCATTCATCATGTCAGACAAATTCAACGAAATATTTTCTACTGATAAATCTTCCCGTGTACGTACCACATTGATACGCCCTGTAAAAGCCTCTCCTGTCAAACCTTCTGCATTTTTGATGAGTTGAAGCAATGATTTGTTTTGATCTAACGAATACTGTCCTGGTCTATAAACAGGCCCTGTAATTGTGACCATGTTTTCAAAACGTGGAAGAAGCATATCGGCAGTAATTTCGTCTCCATTATTTGGGATATACTTTTCATAATCGCTTGAGCGAACATCTACAATACGGCGTTCTTTTGTTGTAAGTCCCAATACTTTGAGGCGATCGGTATAAGCATTTTCGGTGAAACCTCCCGCATAATCAAGTACCTTGCTCATAGATTCGTCAGCAGTTAGCTCATATAATCCTGGGCGTTTTACATTCCCCTTTATCTCTACTCTCTTTTTATAGACTCCTACCTGAACAATGTCATTATCTTGCAAACGAATGTCTGAATTGAGTGTACCATTCATCAAAAGCTCATATAAATCAAGCGTAGCTACCACTTTGTTTTTGCGAACTACATTGATTTGACGAAAAGAACCAAGCTCATTAGGTCCACCCGTTAAATACAGCGCATTGAGAGCCGTAGATAGTGAAGATATATTATAAGTTCCTGGGGTAGTTACTTCTCCAAGTACAGTGACTCTAATGGTTCTAATACGGCCCAAACGAATTTGTAAATAGGTGCTGGCATTACTACCAGGCATACCCAGATTATTATAGTAAGGAGAAAGTCGAGTAATTAATTCTTTTTGTGCTTGCTCTATCGAACGCCCACTCAACTGCACAGGCCCTATCGGCTTGACAAAAGCAAAGCCATCTGAATTGACCACCATATCTATCTGAGATTGCGAATAGCCATAAATATAGCCAGTTAATTCATCACCTGGCCCGATCGTATAGTCACGAGGAGTTGCGATATTATCTGATGGAGCAAAAGATACCGTTGGGTTATTAAAAAGCTGATAGCCAAATATTTTCCGACGTACCTTGGCCAACTCTGATTGGCGATAAGCCTCTTCTGAATCTTCATTTAAACCCTCATCAGTTTTTAGATTTGCTTTCTCCACTTGGTCAATCAAAGCCTTTGGATCAGCCGATTTTTTGGTGTCGGTACCTTTGTCAGCAGCTTGTTGTGTAGAGGTAGTTTGAGTACCTGTAGTAGCAGTAGTTTGCCCTGTATTGGCGGGGGTGGAAGATTGCCCTTGCGAAGAAGTACCCGTTGAGCCAGCTGAAGAACCTGTACCCGTAGGTGTTTGGGCATTGACTACAACAACCGCGAATAAACTGACTAAAAAGGTGTGTAAAATGGTACGACTGACCACTGATGATGTAAAACTCCAAAACTGTTTTTTCATGAAATTATTTTCAAAACAAAATTACTAGATTCTGATTAACACTCAATTAACATAGATAAAAGCCAATTATTATACAATAACTAAATTGGCTGACAAAGTAACGCAACTTTTTTAGCTTTATAAACTTTTTTCTTTTTTACGGTCATTTTTGAGGCTTATTATATGATTTTTCTAATATTTGATTCATTTGTTTTATAGTTTAGTTGTACAAAGAAAATAGGCATAGCAGCATATCCACAAAATCGCAAAACCTAAAGAAAGAACACCTTTCCAAAGTATTTAAGTTTTGCCCTGATGTAAAGTCAAATTACCGCTTTGACAGTCGTTCATTCTCTACTTGAAGGTCTAATCCATTTTGAAAGATATTTTCAAAGACCATGAAAGCTATGGCGACTACAACAGAAAAAAAAGTGGCTACAATACAAATAGCTAAAAAACCTGCGGGATCGTCATTCTTATCGTGGAATATGCTTATGTATAACCCTGCTATAATAATCAAGACACTGAGTAGTAGCGCACAATATCTTATACTCGCCAAAGTTTTTACCGATTTTGGCGAGAATACTTCATTTTGCCCGATATATCCGAGCAATTTAAAAGCCTTATACAGCGCGATAAAGAATGAGGTTGAGGCTGCATATCCATACAAAATGAGCGGATCCATGTAAATGCTAAACAAATCTAAGTTTTTAGCTCTTCCCTCCGTCAGGGGAAATCGGATCAGGATGGTAAGCGCCGCTATGCCAATAAGCACCAAGATTACCTGAAGAAATACTGTTGAACGTTGTTTCATCATTTTTTTTGTTTTATAATTATCTCTTATACCACTACTATTCACTAAGCAGTTACCAATATAAGGCTACATCAGCCAAACATGGATGACTTGCATTTTATGGATTACTTGAAATTAAAAATAAGCGGAAAAACAAATGTTACGATAAGTGTCCAAACACTATAGATAGGAAGAAAATCAGTGATTGACTTTTCGACGGTCTCAATCTCCCTTGATTTTGAGATGACTTTAAAAAGTGAATAGACAACGATGAGTAAATGGATAAATATCAAGACATTGCCCCCTAAAACAGCCATTCTGTTAGGGGTAACTCCCCATTCAGAAATCCTAAATACAATAGCTGAAAGGGCAATACCATTCACAATAATCGTGACGACAGATAAGAGCAGCAGAATGAAGATGCCTATTTGGCTTTTTTGAGCACGCGAGGTTTCTGATACTGAAAATAAAATGAGGGCCATTACACCAACAAGCAAGCCATTGAAGACCAACAAAAATTCACGGTCGTTGTAAGGATCTTTGCCCGAAATGACGATGGCAATTAGATAAATGACAAGTGTCACTAAAACAAGCGGACTAAAGATGCGTGCAATCACAGGGGAAACTTTGCCTACCAATTGGGGGTTGGTTTGAGTAAGATAAGTACCCACAATAGGCGCAGCAGCCAGTCCAAAGACTGCAATATTTTGACCATAAAACTCACCAATATCAAGCTTAATCAACGAAAACAGCGCAATGGTAAGACCTGTTAGAATAAAGCCCGCAATCAAAATTAAGCCTCACCAGCAAATCGCCGTTGTATCGAAGAAAAATCGAGCTGTCCAATCGTACTTTTGTATTGAGTACCAACAAATGTAAATCCTAAAATAGCCCAAAGAAATAGGGGCAAATGAATACACGCCAGAACGAGTGTGTCGCTTTTAGGATTATTAGGCAGTAAGTTGATGTAAACTAAGGCGACAAGTAGCAAGCTACCAATCATGGCCACTTTTTGGGGTTGAATAGCCCTTTTCCAAACAAAATAAGCCATCAAAAATGGGAAAACAATAAAGCCTATATTTCTTGAATAGAAATATTCTGGGTCTATAGCGAGTATTTTTGGCAACTTCGCCACCGCACCTGCTACCAACGAAGCAATAATGACAAAGCGTAAGTCTTTAGGAGTTCCCCAAGCTATTTCCGAGGGTTCATCGTGAAGTCGCTCTTTCCAAAAAACCATCAAGGGGTGGTCAGCATATTTCGGATCTAAAGCGTTGAAAGCACTTTTGAAAGCACTTTTATCACTTCTATACAACTTCTCGAGTGCCCTTGGGTTGTCAATGTGGGCTATGATTTCGTTTTTCATTTTGATTATATAAAAAGAACTTTGTGATACAAAGTAAGTGTATTTTTATTTTATGTGCCAAATTTTTTTTATAAAAATTTACTTGATACCTCATTTTGGCATTTCTTGCATATATTTACTAATTTTAGCGGCATCAATTGTTCTCAAATAGCATTACCGTTATCCTAAAAATAGAGTGTACCTAAATCCCATAACGTTCAATGGCAGAAGAAGTAAAGTATGATGAAAGTAGTATTCGTTCGCTTGACTGGAAAGAGCATATCAGACTACGACCAGGTATGTATATTGGTAAATTGGGCGATGGTTCTGCTGCAGATGATGGTATTTATGTATTGGTAAAAGAAATCGTGGATAATTCCATAGATGAGCATACCATGGGCTATGGCAAAACCATAGACATCAAAATAACCGAGCATCGCGTAGAGGTCAGAGACAATGGACGAGGAATTCCGTTGGGAAAAGTGGTGGATTGTGTGTCGAAAATCAATACAGGAGGTAAGTATGACTCGGGGGCTTTCCAAAAGTCAGTAGGGCTCAATGGGGTAGGTACAAAAGCGGCCAATGCACTCTCATCTTATTTCAAAGTGCAGTCTTTTAGAGAGGGTAAAACCAAATGGGCAGAATTTAAAAAAGGTACTTTAATAGAAGAATCTGCAGAGGAAGATACCAACCAAAAAAATGGCACACTTATTATTTTTGAACCCGACAACACCATCTTTAAACATTATCACTATATCCCGCAATTTTTAGACAACCTGATTTGGAACTACTGCTACCTTAATGCAGGCTTGGTCATCAATTTTAATGGTCAAAAATTTGTTTCGCAAAACGGGTTACTTGATTTATTACGCAATAAAACAGATGATGATGCCATTAGATACCCTATTATTCACCTCAAAGGGGCAGATATTGAAGTAGCGCTTACGCATGGCAATCAATATGGCGAAGAATATTACTCTTTTGTCAATGGCCAATACACCACCCAAGGTGGCACCCACCTGATGGCATTTAGGCAGTCGGTCGTAGATACCGTTCGCGATCACTTTGGCAAAGATTATGCCGTAGAAGACGTACGGGCTTCTATCATTGCAGCAGTGAGTGTGCGAGTGCAAGAGCCTGTGTTTGAGTCGCAAACCAAAACCAAACTCGGTTCAAACAATATTTCTCCCGACCCCAGCAGCTTGACTATCAGAACCTTCGTAAACGATTTTCTGAAAGTAAAATTGGACAATTACCTACATATGAACCCTACGGTGGCAGAAGCCATCAAAAAAAGAATTGAGCAGTCGGAACGTGAAAGGAAAGAACTGGCAGGTATCAAGAAATTGGCCAACGACCGCGCCAAGAAGGCGAGCTTGCACAATAAAAAACTCCGTGATTGCCGCCAACACCTACCCGATGTAAAATCGGAAGACCGCTACGAAACCACACTTTTTATTACTGAGGGCGACTCGGCCAGTGGCTCTATCACCAAAGCGCGTAACGTACAGACCCAAGCCGTATTTAGCTTGCGCGGAAAGCCGCTCAACTGCTTTGGCCTAACCAAGAAGGTAGTCTATGAAAATGAAGAATTTAATCTCCTCCAACACGCTCTCGATATTGAAGAAGGCTTAGACAACCTCCGTTTTAATCGTATCGTCATTGCGACTGATGCCGATGTGGATGGGATGCACATCAGGCTATTGATGCTCACATTTTTCTTGCAGTTTTTCCCCGATTTGGTACGTAATGGGCACGTTTATATTCTACAAACACCCCTCTTTCGGGTACGCAACCCACGCAACCATAAAGAAACGATTTATTGTTATAGCGATCAAGAAAGGCTCAAAGCCATCAAAAAATTGGGCGGGGGCAAGCGGGTGGAAATTACCCGTTTCAAAGGGCTGGGTGAAATATCGCCCGATGAGTTTGGTAAGTTTATTGGCGAAAATATCCGCCTCGAACCCGTCATTTTGAAAAAAAGAGGCTACCATTGTAAAATTATTGACATATTATATAAGTAAAAACACCCCCGATCGTCAGAAATTTATCATTGACAATCTGCGTGTAGAAAAAGATGTGATTTTGGAAGAAGAAGTGGTCTAAATTTTATTGTTACCATATTTTCTTTTGCGGTTCAATTGCCACAGCCTGCCTATTAATCCAATCAATGCCAAAGGCCCAAGGATACTGAGCAACTGCCACTGGGTTCGCTCTTCTTTCAGTCGGAGTTTGTCCAATGGGCGTAGCGTTACTTGTTTATTCCAGGCCACAATCAACCCCCTCCGAGTCCAGTAAAGCATCAATGGCATACAGCACAAATCTTTGTTGGCGGTGCACACGTTCCCGACAATCGGTCATAACCTAAGGGTAGGGGGGTATCGCGCTTGTAATCTATGTCGTTCACAATCAAATCGCCGTCTGATACCACCACGATTTTGGTGGGTTTACTTTTCCCAACAAAACTCGAAATACGAGGGTCGTTGGGTAATAAACGATTGTTAAAAAGCGGATATAAACGAACCCTCCAACAATATGGCTACCGATTTTACCCCTGCATTGTACTCCTTGGGGTTGGGTTGTTGGCGTGCTTCATTGTAAGCTACCAAGGCAGGGGCTTTGCGGAGTTGCGTATATTGAGAGGTCAGTAGCAGTGGTGTTTTTAGGATGCCCTCGGCCATGACTGTATCTATGGAACTGGGAAAACGGGTATAAATAGCATCTAAATTTCGGACGATAGGGTGCTTGCCAAAATTATTAATAAATGGGAAAAAACGCCAAGGCATAGGCTGAATTTGGGGCTTGTCACCCATGTTGCCTACGTTGAGAGGAATCATGGAACAACTGAGGTCTTTGACCAAATTTTGATTGATACGGCAGCCATATTTAAACCACAGATCATCTAAGTTGAGGTCTAAAGGTTGGGCAAAAGTGCCTTCCAGACTCACGCTGTCCACGCGTGCGCCATCGGCAAAGACCAGTAGCTTGCCGCCTCGCATCACAAACTGATCTAAGCGGTATTTTTCTTCTTCGCTAAAAGGAGTATCGGGCTTGGGGATGAGCAACAAATCGCCCTTTTCCCAACTGTCGGGGTTCTGCACATCAAAATAGAGGTCGTAGCTTTGTTGAAGGTTGGCCAATAAATCCGAAAACCGTGGCGGGGGCACTTTGGTATGGCCTACCAAAATACCAATGCGCTTGCGGTCTTTTTGGGTGAGCCGACGAATGGCTGAGGCCAATTCAAACTCTACACCCTCATACGACTGGTTGAGCTGCTCTTCGGAAGAGGCCGATTTATTGCCCTTCAGCAACTGTACAGGGTATTCTTTGCCTTCATAGATCAAAATTGCACCTGGAAACACCAGCCGTTCGGTGCGCTTACCATCTTCATTGGCAAACAAATTGGTCGGTATCAATCCTTTGCTTATGAGTTCTTCTTGTAGTTTTGGGTCGTTGGGTTCGATAAACCGGTAAGTAAAATTGTTGCCCCCCTCTTCTTCAAAAGAAGCCAAGGTTTCTTGAATGGCGCGTTCCAATCGCTCAAAGCCTGGAGGAAAGTCGCCCGTAAGATATACATTGACTACTACCTGACCCTCTAAGTTTTGGAGGAGTTTTTTGGTGGCATCCGAAATGGTATAGCGTTTTTCTTGGGTCAAGTCCCAACGAAAAAATACAAATGAAGCCAGAGCATTGATTGCTACAAGCGCACCAACAAAAACAAGGGTTTTAATAATTTTCGATTTCATACGTCCCAATTTTCGCTCAAAGATACGCTAAAAACGAAAAACCCTCAAAAGCCGTGAAGCGATTGAGGGTTTGGGTATATCAAACGAAGATACGTTAGAAGCGGAAGTGCGAGAACGCCTTGTTGGCTTCGGCCATACGGTGGTGTCGTCTTTCTTTTTACAGACGCGCCTTCACCCTTAGAGGCTGCTACGATTTCGGCAGCGAGGCGGTCGCGCATGGTTTTTTCGCCACGTAAACGCGCGTATTTTATCATCCACTTCATGCCCAAGCTACCTTGCGGTCGGGGCGTACTTCAGTAGGTACTTGGAAGTTGGCACCTCTACACGGCGGCTTTTTACCTCTACCGAAGGCATGACGTTGTTCAAGGCTTTGCGCCAAATTTCAAGACCGCTTTCACTCAAGCGTTTTTCAGCGATTTCCAAAGCACCGTAGAAAATATCATACGCAGTACTTTTTTTACCTTCCAACATTAAGTTGTTCACAAATTTGGTTACCATCACATCCTTGTACTTAGGATCGGGTAACAGGTATCTCTTTTGGTTTTGCTTTTCTCATTGTACTGAGTTGTTAATCAATGGAGGTTTCGTTTTGCAACTGATTCACCCCGAACACTTTCGGGATTACTACCCTTTTATTATTGTACTGTTACGCCAACAAAAAGGACAAACGCTACTGAGCGTTCAGGTTATTTTTTCTTTTTAGCAGGGGCACCTTTTCCTGCTGGGGCAGCTTGCCCTGGTTTCGGACGCTTGGCTCCGTAGAGTGAGCGGCTTTGCTTGCGGCCATTGACCCCGGCAGTATCAAGCGCACCACGCACCACGTGATAACGCACCCCTGGAAGATCTTTTACACGACCACCACGCACCAATACAATAGAGTGCTCTTGGAGGTTGTGACCCTCGCCTGGGATGTAGGCATTGACTTCTTTCATGTTGGATAAACGCACACGCGCTACTTTGCGCAAAGCCGAGTTGGGCTTCTTCGGGGTCGTTGTATATACACGCGTGCATACACCGCGACGTTGTGGGCAAGAATCTAAGGCTGGCGACTTAGATTTCCACGTCATTTGTTCACGTCCTTTTCGTACTAATTGTGAAATAGTTGGCATTTTATACTGGTTTTTTCAAAAAATGGTTATACCACCCCAAAAATGGGAGTGCAAAAATAGTGGGTTTAAGCGGAAATGCCAAAACTATTTGTGAAGTTTTTTGATAACACTACTTGATACCTTCTTTGGCTAAGTCAGAATATCCGCCCCTTGTAAGTTGTAAATGGTCTTAAAACCTGCTTCTTTCAAAATTTGTGAAGCTTTGGTGCTGCGCCCTCCAGCAGCACAATATACAAATACGGGCTTATTCTTATCTAATTTCTCCACTTGCTGCTTAAAATCAGCATCCATAAAATTCATACACTTTGAGGAGGTGATTTTCCCTGCTTCCCATTCTTTGGGGTTCTTACATCCAACAATTGGGCATTAGGGGTAGTTTTAATTTTTTGACAAAAGCTTGTGGATTGAGATTTTCTTGAGCTTCGAAGCACAACTCAATACCAAAACGAATAAGAAGGAAAAGGCTAATGATAGAATTTTCATTATCTTGAAGGTTAAATGGTACATAAAAAGTGTGATGATTGGCTATGCAATAAAATAGATAATACAAAGTTACAGCAACTTTTCTTCTAATGCCAATTTGACCAACTCGGCAGCATTATGAACTTGCAGACGGCGCATCATATTGGCGCGATGATTATCTACTGTTCTGACACTTAAATCCAGTTCATCTGCAATTTGGCGGCTACTTTTGCCTTCTACTAAATAACGGAGCACTTCTTTTTCTTTTTTAGATAATAATGTTTTGCGTGACTCGGAGGCTTTTTCTACTTTTTGGATTTGAGAAAGGTAACCATTGGCAATCACTGCCGCTACTGAAGCATTAAAATATTTATCTCCATTTTTTACAGTACGCAATGCTGCCAAAATTTCATCTCGGGTGGCATCTTTGAGTAAGTAGCCATATGCACCCGCCTCTACCGATTTAAGTATATAAACATCGTCATTGTGCATCGAAAGCATAATAGGGCGAATACCAGTCCATTGTTTCACTACTTTTCTTACGAGTTCTATTCCTGAAATTCCTGGCATAGAAATATCCACCAGCATAATTTGGGGTTTCAAAAACGGGATTTTGTCGAGGGCTTCTTCGCCTGTTGCTGCTTCACCGATTACTTCTACGTCTTCGGTGTTTTCTAAGATAGAACGTAGTCCGTTACGTACCACGGTGTGGTCATCTACGAGCAATACTTGGATTTTTTTCATCATTGTTAGAAGTGTAACTAATCCTTTAAAGGAGTAGGGTCAAATGGATCTGTTTGTTGATACTATGCCTTTATAGGGTAATTGTATGTGTATTTCGGTGCCGTGCGGGTTCATTGAACTTATTTTCAATATTCCATCCAATAAATGTACCCTTTCTTGCATATTATTCAAACCATGAGTAGGCAAGTGCGCGTTCTTTTTTTTCTCTTATTTTTAAGGAAGCCTTTTCCATTGTCTTTTATTACCATATAGATATTGGTATTCTCTTGCCTAATTTCTACCCAAATAGCTTCTGCCTCTGCATGTTTGACAGCATTATTTAGTGCTTCTTGTGCAATCCTATATAAGCCAACTTCAATTTTTGGATCAAAGCGTTCGTCTTTTAGGTTCGAGTCAAAGATTAAACGTGCTGGAGTGTTTCGAGCAGTGGTGTCAATCAGCTGTTTTATGGATGCATAAATACCAAAATCATGTAACACCGTAGGCATTAAATTGTTGGAAATACTACGAACTTCTTGGATAGTTTGCCCAATCAATTGCCGAAGACTATGGGCGTTTTGCCGGTCATATTCGCTCCAAGAGGGTGCGTTGGAAAAATTTTCGGCCATCATTTTAAGTCCAGTGAGCATTTGACCTACACCGTCATGGAGGTCTTTAGAGAGTCTTTTTCGCTCTTCCTCTTGCCCTTGAAGAAGGGCAGAAGCATGAATTTTTCGCTCTTTTATCTCTTGGCGGTGCCTTAGCTGGGTAGCTTCCAAAAGTTGCCCTTGGGCTGTGTGAAGTTCTTGATAAGTGGTTTGGAGTGCTTGATTGGCCTGATACGTTTTTTCACGAGCTTCGATAAGTTCGGTTAAAGTTTGGCGAAGCTTGCGCACGGCAGGCCGAAAAATAAACAGCCCTTCTATCAATAAAATAAACAAAGTGAGTGCCATCAATAGTAACTCAATATGCCGTAGGCGAGATACTTTTTCTTTGGCTTCTTTATCATATTGAAATACGATTCGATTCATTTTTTCCAAAAAAACCAATTCGTGGTCGAATATATTTTTTAGGTAGTTATCTATATTGGGTAATTCATTTTGATTTCCTAATGATTGTAAAATAGCATGTGTATTGGTGGAGATAACCTTGAAGTGAGGTTCAATATCTTTAAACATTGCTCTGAGGGTATCGCTGTTGCTAACTCGCACTTTTAAATCGCGTAAGTCGCCTGTGTGAAGTTGGTCATGGTGTTCTTCCCAATCAGCCAATACGCGTTTGAGGTGTTGTACTTTTGCGGGTTGATTGGTCAAGTCAGGCCGCTGGGTAAGTAGCAAGGCTGTTTTCGCAATGAGCTGGCTTTGAAACCGCTGCCGTCCGGCATAATTGACCAACCAAGAGTCATACAATTCATCTTTGAGGGTATATTGTACCAATAGCTGCCCCAATATCGTCAGAAAAGCTACCAACGATAAAGCCATGATATACAGCCGGGTGAAGCGTTTTGGTACGCGAGTAGGCATAGTTAATATTAAACTCCTATGAAAACAAAGCCATCTTCTACTTTTACAGGATAAATACTAATACAATAACTCTCTCCTTGTAGATTAAGCCCTGTTTCGAGCGAAAATGTTTTTTTGTGAAAGGGGCAAGCTACCTTGGGATGCCCTGCTTGGTCGCCAATCATGCCACGGCTCAAAATCATTTGATGCTTATGTGGGCATTGATTGTCGGTAGCATACCATTTATTTAATGTTTTAAAGTAAAAAACAGCAATTTGTTTGTCGTTGTATTTAACACAAGCACCTCCATTTTCAGGAAAAGCCGAAATAGGCGCTGCTTTAAACCAAGTTATATTTTGTGTGTTCATGTCTATGAAAGATTTAAATTGAATGGCAAAAAACGCTTGACGATAATTGGAGTGATAGTGTTACTGAGTCATATAACTTACCAGTCAGCAGGTCTTTTTTGGCTACGCATTTCTACAAAAGCAAGGGTTGGGTCAGCTTCTTCTGTATTGACAAAGTGGCTAAACCTTGCCCGTATTTCGGGGTTTCTACGGCTACACGCCATTCATCGTGGTAGGTGTCCACCAAATATTGCAGTTCTTGCTCTAATGCTTGGCAGATACCGAGGCTATCATGGATGATGACATCACGCAGGTAGTCTAAACCACCCTCGAGTTTATTGAACCAAGTAGCGGTACGTTGAAGCGGTTCGGCGGTTTTGATATAAAACATCAAAAATCTATCAATGTATTTGATGCAAGTGTCATCGTCGAGGTCACTTGCCAATAGTACGGCATGTTGGGGCTTGATGCCGCCATTGCCACAAACGTACAGATTCCAGCCTTTTTCGGTAGCGATAATGCCAAAATCTTTGCTTTGGGCTTCGGCACATTCGCGGGTGCAACCCGAAACAGCACTTTTGAGTTTATGGGGCGACCGAATGCCCTTGTAGCGATTTTCAATGCGTACAGCATAACTGACTGAATCTTGCACCCCAAAACGACACCAAGTATTTCCGACACAACTTTTGACGGTTCTCAAAGATTTTCCATAAGCGTGGCCGCTTTCAAATCCTACTTCCAGCAATTCTTCCCATATATAAGGAAGCTGTTCTACTCGTGCACCAAATAAGTCCACGCGCTGCCCACCCGTGATTTTACAGTAGAGATCATACTTTTTGGCTACTGTACCCAATGCGATGAGCTGGTCGGGGGTGATTTCACCCGCAGGTACCCGTGGCACTACCGAATAGGTACCGCCTCGCTGAATATTGGCCAAAAACCGATCGTTGGTATCTTGGATTACCGACTGTTTGGCAATGACATCGTTGTAAATACTGGCCAACATTGAAGCCACCGCAGGTTTACACACTTCGCAACCGCACCCTTTGCCAAACTTAGCCAATACTTCGTCGTATGTTCTTGTTGCTGAGGTTTGAATCAGGTGATACATTTCTTGACGTGCATAGTCAAAATGTTCGCACAGTACTTTTTTAACCGTTTTCCCTTGTTTCTTGAGGGTTTCGGTCAATAAATCTGATAACATAGGCACACAACCCCCACAGCCCGTACCCGCTTTTGTACACTTTTTAATGGCAGCTACATCAGGCAAATCATTGGCTTCAATCGCTTGGCAGATAGCTCCTTTGCTAATATTTTCGCAAGAGCAAATACTGGCTTCGTCGGGAAGTGCTGCTACGCCCATGCCTACTGTTGCGCCTTCCCCTTTGCGTGGAGGCATGACGAGGTCTTCAGGGTTGGGCGGTAGAATCATTTGGTTTTTCACCATCTGAAGGAGCATGTTGTAGTTGTCGGCTTCTCCTACCAAAATGCCTCCTAAAAGATATTTTCCGTCGGGTGTGATGTTGAGGCGTTTATAAATGCCTTTGCGCCCATCTTCCACTACGATGGTGTCGTGGGGTGTCTGTTCACAAAAAGGCTCCCCAAAACTTGCTACGTCCACGCCGATTAACTTCAGTTTGGTGGACATATCGAAAGCGTGGAAAGATTTGATTTCAGAGGGCATTAAATTATTAGCTACGACTTCGGCCATTTCGTAGCCAGGAGCTACTAAGCCATAAATCATATTTTTATGTAAAGCACATTCCCCAATGGCATAAATATCAGCATCAGAGGTTTGGAGCATATCATTGACTAAAATCCCACCGCGTGGCCCTACAGTGAGGCCCGCTTGTTTGGCCAGCTCATCGCGTGGGCGGATACCCGCCGAAATCACTACCATGTCAGTTGCTAAGGTAGATCCGTCTACAAACTTTAATCCTGTTACGGAAGAAACACCGTCAAATTGGGCGGTATTTTTGTTGAGATGGATATGAATACCGAGGGCTTCCATTTTTCGTTTGAGTATGTCGGCGCCTGCTGTGTCGAGTTGCCGTGGCATGAGGCGTGGCGCAAACTCTACGACGTGAGTTTCGAGGTTGAGATCGAGGGTAGCTTTGGCAGCCTCAAGGCCTAATAAACCACCACCTATCACTACGGCACGAGTAGCCATTTGGGCATAGCTCATGATTGCGTCCAAATCTTCGATAGTGCGATAGACAAATACGCCTTCTTTTTCAACTCCTGGAACAGGTGGCACAAAAGCACTTGAGCCTGTAGCAAGGATGAGCTTGTCGTATTCAATTTGCTTACCCGTATGAGTTTGGATAGTATGAGCAATGGGGTCAATTTTTACGACACATTCGCTGGTAAGGAGCTGTATGCCATTGTCGGCATACCAGCTGGCTGGTGCCATAGTCAGTTCTTCGACCGACGTTCCTGAAAAATAGGCAGAAAGATGAACCCGGTCATATGCTGGACGAGGTTCTTCACCGAGTACCGTGATAGAAAACAGGCCGCCACCCGTTTTTGTCAGCAACTTTTCGCAGAACTTATAGCCTACCATCCCGTTGCCTACTACCACTACCTTGAGTGGATTGGTCATTAGATAAAAATTTTTGATTCTCCCTAATTATATGAACTTACATGATTGATTGCTTTTTTGTTAAAAATTCTTGGAATATTAGAAGTCTATTTGAGTAAATAAAAAACTAAATTTTATAATATTTTCTTTTTTTTGTTCAATATTGTGCTTTTAACAGACTAATATTTACAAATGTATAATATTAATCTGAATTTTTACTTAAAATTACTACTTAATTTTGAAAAAGTGTTTATTGTTAGTTTAATGTAGTATTCAAAGAGTATCTTGGTAAAATAATATTTTGAGAAAAATATCTTAGTGATGCCGCATACAGTATCAGTGGTGGTACAATATTGTATCACATCGTTCTACCAATTGCCTGAATAGTTTTGAAGAACTACCTACACCTGTAAAAAATATTCTTACAAAATAATGACAAAAGTAGTGCCTTCGCCTACTTTGGACGAAACAGTGAGCGAGCCACCATGCTGCTGAACAATCTGCCGAGAAAGACTCAAGCCAATACCTGAGCCAGTCTTTTTGGTGGTAAAGAAAGGAATAAAAATACGTTCCATGGCTTCAGGTTCAATGCCTGAGCCGTTATCAGCTACTTCGATATAGGCGTGTTGATTCATGTCTGAATATACACTGATGGTGAGGGTCGGATTGGGATGCCCTTGCAGGGCTTCTATGGCATTTTTGATGAGATTGATTAAGACTTGTTCTATTTGGTCGGTGTCAATAGTGAGACTAAGTGTTTGGGGTACAATGGTCATTTTGAAGTCTATCAATGCTTCGTGCAAATCTTTATGAAACAATTGAATGATTCTATTGAGAAGGTCTTTGGCATGGATTTCTACAAAGACTGGCTTAGGTAGCGTAGTATAATCGCGATAAGCATTTACAAATTGAATAATACCTGCACTGCGTTTTTCTAAGGTTTGAAGCGCTTCTGTCAAATCTTGAACGCCTTCATTTTCAGGAATTATGGGGGTTATATCAAACTGCACAATTTCTTTCATTGTACCAGCAAGCGACAAGATAGGCGTAAGGGAATTCATAATTTCGTGTCGCAGCACGCGTGTAAGGTTTTGCCATGCCTGAATTTCTTTTTGCTGGAGTTCTGATTGGATGTTTTGAAGCACCACAATCCTAAGCACCTTCCCGCGTAGCTGCATTTGGGTAGCATGTACCGACAATGACTCTTCGTCGGAGGTTTGGTATAATTGCCGCGCGCCTGTGCGGAGGGTGGATATGAGTGTAAAGAGTTGCGGATGAGAATCTTGCAGGTCGTCTAATAATCTCAAGCGATAAATACCCAGCATCTTGAGGGCAGCACTATTGATGAGTTCTACACGCCCATCGCTTCCGAAACTTATCAAACCTGTACTGATTTGTTGTACGATGGTATTAAGGTATTGCAAGTTGGCTTCCTTCTCGGCCCTGGCCAGGCGAAATGCCTCCATCACTTCATTGAATTGTTGGTTGATTTCTCGAAAACTACTTCCCATTTTATCATCAAACCGAAATTTTACAGCAAAATCTGAATACCGGACAGATTCAAAAAAACGCGCTAATTTTCGATTAATATTGGTAACGTAGTAATACAATTGCCAAGTAGCAATGCCGCTCAATAACCCTAATAGTGCCATCAAAGTCCATTGTTGTTTTTCCCAAAAATAAACGGCTGTTCCTACACAAACTACTAACCAACCAATGCGCCATAGAACGCCAATCGAAAAATGTTTCATAGTCCGTATTTTTCCATGCGACGATACAAGGCTTGCCGCGACAGTCCCAGTTCTCTTGCTACTTCGGTAATATTGCCATTGTATTTTTTCATTGCTTTTGTAATCAACTGTTTCTCCATTTCTTCTAATTGGTAGGTCTCTGTAAATTGAGAGGTTTCTGTAAAGGCATTTTGGAAGAAATCTTCGGGCTGTAAGGTATTTTGTTGTGCCAAAATAACAGCCCTTTCTACGGCACTTCTTAACTCGCGTACATTACCAGGCCAATTGTAGCGCTGCAGTTGCTTTATCAAAGCCGCACTTAAAGAAGTAACTACGCGCTTGTATTGGTGGCGATAGCGTTTGAGAAACAACTCAGCCAAAGGTACAATGTCTTCAGTACGCTCGCGCAAAGGGGGCAAGCGTAGTTCGATGGTATTGATTCGATACAGTAAATCTTGCCGGAACGCGCGTTCAGCGACCATTTGACCGATGGGCTGATTGGTAGCACAAATAATACGTACATCAATTTTGATGACTTTGTTGCTTCCTACACGCGTCACAGTACGGTTTTGGAGTACTGTAAGTAATTTGGCCTGCATTTGGAGTGATAAATTCCCAATTTCATCCAAAAATAGTGTTCCTCCTTGGGCTTCTTCAAACCGGCCAGCTCGGTCTTCTTTGGCATCAGTAAAAGCGCCTTTGGTATGGCCAAACAACTCGCTTTCAAATAAGCTTTCAGGGATTGCTGCCAAATCTGCTAATACAAAAGGGTGCGCAGCGCGGTGAGATTTCTGGTGAATAAAATGAGCTAAATCGCTCTTTCCTGTACCGTTTTCTCCTAAAATTAGCACAGTAGCATCGGTGGTAGCTACGCGGTCAACTGTATCGAGTAGTTGCTGCATTTGAGGACTGGTAGCTAAGAATTGGGGCTGATTGGAAGATGAATGGTTGGGTAAAGTTTTAAGAGCTACTACTGACTGCTGGTTGTCAATCATTGATTTCCCTTCGGCTCTTTTTCGCACTGCTGCTTGCATAATCGATAGTAGTTTCTCATTTTCCCAAGGTTTCAGTACAAAATCCATTGCCCCCGATTTCATGGCTCGAACAGCCATTTCTACATCACCATATGCCGTAAAGAGCACTACCACAGCGAGAGGGTCAATATCTAAGATACGATCAAGCCAGTCGAAACCTTCTTTGCCACTGATGACATCGCGGGTGAAATTCATATCCAACAAAATAGCATCGTAATCGCCATTAGTAATCAGAAAAGGGATTCGTTGCGGATTCTTTTCAATGTCCACTTGGTTAAAGTGGCGTTTGAGCATTAGTTTGGCGGCACTTAGTACATCCACATCGTCGTCAATAATTAAGATTTTGGCTGTCTGCATTTGAAATAGTTGTAAATGAGTAAATTAGTAATGTAATCTATAAAGGGTCTTTTTTGAGGTAATTTACTTTACCCAATAAAAGTGCCAATAAACCAATTTCCTCATTATCAACCCCTAATCTAAATGTTCATTTTTAATCTTGTCCAAAGCCGTACAACCTTTGTCCGTATTCGGACAGATTCAAAATCAATGTTTAAAATAATAAACTAATAGTCAATAACTTACGATTCTGGCACGGGTATTGGAAATACAATGGCATAGTACTCATACAGCCGTTTAATAGATTTAGTTTAAGTTAGAGATGCGTGAGCCAGACAAGGCGTTGTTGCTAACAGCCATTTTGTTTTAATATTTTTACATTAACAGGATTCAATTAATTAATCATGGAAGTCAGAAATTCACTCACCACATCCACCAGTACCCATGCGCAAGCTTCTATGGATCGCGTAAAGAAAAAGAAATTTTGGAGTACCCAACGTATTGCTCTTTTTGGTGGAGGAGGGGCTTTATTAGCATTTATTGTTTACCTTTTATTTTTTGCTGACAAACGTTCTAAACTCAATGTAGAAGCTGAAAAGTTGACAGTTTCGTCTGTAACTACGGGTACTTTTGATGAATTTATTGTAGTAACAGGTGTTGTACAGCCCCTCAAAACTATTCGCCTTGATGCCATTGTGGGGGGATATGTCAAAGAAAAGATGGTAGAAGGGGGCAGTATGGTTTCGCAGGGGCAGGTGTTGCTCAAACTCGAGAACCAGAGCCTAAAACTGAACTTCTTGCAGTCGGAAACAGAAGCCAGCCGTTTGGTAAACGACCTTCAAAATACACGCCAGCAGTTGCGTGTAAACCGCTTCAATATTCGTCGTACACTCAATGACTTAGATTTTAGAATTGATCAAGCCAAAGATATCTATGATCGAAACCAAAAACTTTTTAAAGACAAGGTGATTCCTGAGGCCGATTTCATGAAATCAAAACGTGATTATGAATTATTGGTGAAACAGCGCGAAATCGAAACAGAATCGCAGACTTACCAAGAAGAAAACGCCAAGATGCAAATAACCCAATTGGAAGGAACGCTTACTCGTACACAAAAAAACGTGGAGCTATGGCGGCAAACACTCGACAACTTGGTGGTAAAAGCGCCCGTGGGTGGGATGCTATCTTCGATAGATGTAGAGGTGGGTTCTAACATTAGTCAAGGGCAAAACATTGGTCAAATTGACGACCTCAACGGTTTCAAGATGCGTGTAGCGATTGATGAGCATTATATCTCTCGCATCTTTGCAGGATTGGCGGGTAGCTTTGACTTCAACGGCAAAGAAAATCCTTTGGAAATCACCCGTATTTATCCAGAAGTGCGTAATGGGCGTTTTGAAGTGGACATGCGCTTTTCTAAGAATGCCCCTAATGGCATCAAACGCGGGCAATCTACACCCATTCGTTTGGAGTTGGGCAAAGCCGAAAAAGCCATGCTTTTGCCTGTGGGTGGGTTTTTCTCTGATACAGGCGGCAACTGGGTCTATGTATTGGACAATAGCGGCCAGCGTGCCAGCAAGCGCAACATCACGCTGGGTCGTAAAAATCCCGAATATTATGAGGTGTTAGAGGGATTGCAAGCCGGCGAAAAAGTGATTACGAGCAGCTATGCCAACTTTGGAGACAAGGAGGTATTGGAGTTGAAGTGATGGAGAACGGAAGAATGGAGAACGCGAAAAAGTCATTGTTCCTATACAATTCTACGAAAATTTTGTTTCTCGGACTTTTATCAAATTTTTCAACATAGATGATATATGCCGACTTCTTTCCAGCAATGTTTCCCCCAATTTTCGTCAATGATACCAACGCCTATTGCAACATAAATTTGAGTCCTTAATTCACCAGCAGAACCCTTGGCAACTTTTAGAAAACGAATGAATTCTTTGTTGTATTCTCGCTCAAAGCCTTCGGCAATGTTAGAAGGGATGGAAACCGAGGTGCGTTGTAATTGGTCTCGAAGTCCGTAATCCTTGTAATTGGCTAAGGATTTGTAAACCTCAATTGCCAAAGAAAGACCTGATTGCCAAACTGATAAATCTTCAAATTTTTGAATAGTAGCCATTTGATTTTAAACCGAAAGTGTAACGCAAATTAGTAATACGTGTTCCTTTCTTCAAATTTCCTTTCTCCATTTAAGATTATGATAAAAACAACCAACTTACAAAAAATCTTCTCGACCGAAGAAGTAGAAACAACGGCCTTAAATGGCATTGACTTAGAAGTAGCCGATGGCGAATTTGTAGCCATCATGGGGCCGTCGGGGTGTGGAAAATCCACATTACTTAATATTCTTGGGCTTTTAGATAATCCATCAGAGGGAAGCTACGATTTTCATGGTACAGAGGTGGCAAGCTTGTCGGAACGGCAGCGGGCGCAGTTGCGTAAAGGCAACATTGGCTTTGTATTTCAGAGTTTTAATTTGATTGATGAACTCACTGTTTATGAAAATGTAGAATTACCCCTGCTTTATCTTAAAGTACCTGCTGCCGAGCGCAAAGAAAAGTAGAAGCCGTGCTAACACGCATGAATATTATGCACCGCCGCAACCACTTCCCACAGCAACTGTCGGGAGGGCAACAGCAGCGCACGGCCATTGCCCGCGCTGTGGTGGCCAAGCCCAAGTTGATATTGGCCGATGAGCCTACAGGAAATCTCGACTCGGCCAATGGCGAAGAAGTGATGAAGCTGCTCAACCAACTCAATGACGAGGGCACGAGTATCATTATGGTAACTCACTCTCCATATGATGCGGGCTTTGCACATCGGATTGTAAATCTGTTTGATGGAAAGATTGTGACCGAAAAAATACGGGTGTAAAGACAATTTGTAGAGTCACAATATTTTGAGGCTCTACAAAAGAAGCTACAACCTTGCCAAGCACTCCCTAAATCCAACATACCATGATAAGGCATTTGATAGTAGTTACATTCCGAAGTTTTACTCGTAATAAAAGCTCTTTTCTGATTAATTTACTAAGCTTGAGTGCTGGCCTTGTTGGTGTGTTGTTGATTATGCTTTGGATCAATGATGAGCTTCAAAAAGATAAATTCTATGCTAATGACAATCTGTTGTTTCAGGTGGTCAATCAATGGAAAGAAGATGATCAAATCAATACCAGTTATTTTACACATGGACCACTCGCCGCGGCTATCAAAGAAGAAATACCTGAAGTAAAAGCTGCTGCCAATGTTGTCCACTGGTTTGATAAATTCAATATTTCGGTAAATGAAAAAAGTTTTTCAGAAAATGGATTCTACGTAGGTAAAGAATTTTTTGATGTTTTTGGATTTAAACTAAAAATAGGGAATGTTAAAGGAGTGTTCCAAAAACCTAATTCGGTAGCTATTTCAGAAAAGCTGGCAATAAAATATTTTCAAAACCCAGAAAATGCCATTGGAAAAACTATTAAACTCGAAAATCAAAAGGAGTTGACTATAAGTAGTGTATTTGCAAATCTACCACAATGGTCAACGTTACAGTTTGATTTTTTGATGTCATTTGAGGATTTTGTAGCCCAACCCCAAAATGCTCATCGGAATAAATGGGAGACCACAGGCCCTTATACTATGCTCACCTTGACAAAGGGGGCTGATAAACAGCAGGTTGCGAATAAAATAAAACATGTAGTACAATCTCATTTTAAAGAACCATTAGAACTTAGGGTAGTTTTGAAGCCATTTTCGGAAGTATATCTTTATGGCCAATATGATAAAACGGGTACTTTAGTAGGTGGTAGAATTCAATATGTTAAGCTGTTTGGTATCATAGGGGTTTTTCTTCTCTTAATTTCTTGTTTTAATTTTATAAGCCTTTCAGTGGCACAAGCGACCAAACGCATAAAAGAAGTTGGCATAAAGAAAAATTTGGGAGCATCGAGGCTTGAACTTGCCATACAATACTTTTTTGAATCATCTTTTCTATGCTTTTTGGCTTTGATGAGTGCGCTGGGGATTGTTTATCTTTTTCTTCCAACATTTAGCCGTTTCACCGAGAAGAATTTGGACGGTCTTTTATCCATTGAAACAATTGGTGTTTTAACAGGATTGATTGGAATCATGAGTTTGATGGCAGGAGCATATCCAGCATTTTATTTGTCATCTTTTAAACCACTCAAAATCTTAAAGGGTGATATACTTCCTGGCAAAGGAGGAGAAGGGATTCGAAAGATACTGGTTGTTACTCAATTTGCCATTTCAGTTACTTTGATGATTGGGGTGACGGTTGTTTATCAGCAGATTGCCTTTGTTCAAAATACTAATTTGGGATATAAGAAAGATAACCTTGTACAGGTTATTTTAAATCTCGAAAATCGAGACCAAATCACTGCTTTTATCGAGGAGGTTAAACAATTGTCAGGGGTCATCAATATTTCGAGCGGTAATACGCCTATTAATCATCAAAACCGTACTTCTGAAATTAGTTGGAAAGGGAAGGATGAAAACCGAGAGACAGCTTTTTATTTTTATGGAGCTCATTTCGATTTGTTGGAAACTTTGGGGATACAAATAAAGAGGGGAGGGATTTTTCAAGAAATTTTGGTAATGAAGCAAACAAGGTGCTAATCAATGAAACAGCAGCCAAAGAAATGGGGTTTAATCAACCACTCGGTAAAACCATTTCATTGATGGGAAAAGATAACTTGCAGATTATTGGTGTGATTAAAGATTTCCATTTTCAAACCTTATACGAACCTATCAGACCGCTGGTAGTTAGGTTCATGGAAAAACCTTCTCCGCTCTTGGTTGCAAAGCTAAAAGCAGGCAGCGAAAAGGGGACCTTAGAAGGAATGAAAACCCTTTATAACCAATTCAATCCAAACGTTGCTTTTGATTATGAGTTCTTGGACGAACAATATAACCGACTCTATACTTCTGAGCAGAAAGTATCGACTTTGGCGTCGTTTTTCGCTATCACTTCTATTATCATTTCTTGTTTGGGTTTGCTGGGTTTGGTAATATTTATGGTGATTAAAAAAAGAAAGGAGATAATCATTCGTCGAATTCACGGGGCTTCGGTTCCCCAAGTTGTTCAACTCTTGACCAAGGAGTTTTTGTATTTAGTAGGAACGGGCCTATTGATTTCTTTTCCAGTATCTTATTTTTTCTCGAAAAAGTGGCTAGACTCATTTGTTTATCATGTTGATTTGCAATGGATTGTATTTGTTTTAGTTGGTTTTTTTTCCATTGCTATTGCCTTTCTAACGGTGGGTTATCATGCTTATAAAGCGGCTCATACCAATCCAGCGGAATCACTAAAAATCGAATAAAATTACAAAAGGGTAGAGCTGCAAAATTTTGTAAACCTACCTCAAAACTTTTACAGCCATGTTCAAAAATTACTTCAAAATTGCCTTTAGAAATCTCTGGAAAAACAGAACTTATGCCGCTATTAATGTCTTAGGCTTAATGGTGGCTTTCTGCGTCAGTTCTTTATTATTTCTTACGGCCTATTTTCAATGGACTTTTGATTCTTTTCATGAAAATGTCCAGCATATTTATCAAGTTTATTTCTATGACCAAGAAGAAGGGAAAGTAGATCGTTTAGCTATGACCCCGCTTCCATTGGCTTCAGCAATGAAATTTGAATTAGGGGGAATACAGGCTGTTTCAAGGGTTTCTTCAGGTAAAACAAGTGTAATAACTGCCGAAAATAAGTCACTTGAGAAGATGGTTAGCTATGTTGATGTAGAATTTCTGACCACTTTTACTTTTCCCTTGAAGAATGGTTCTGCCGCTACGGCCTTAAGTGGTCTTCAAAGTATTGTTATCAGCAAGTCGCTAGCCGATGCACTTTTTGGGACTCAAAATCCTGTAGGTAAAAAAATAAGTGTAGGTAAAATTGGAAGTGAAATCAACTATTTAATTTCGGCAGTCATGGAAGATTGCCCTATGAACTCCTCGCTGAAATTTGATGCACTTTGTCGAATCGAAAGTATGCCCAATTATCAAGACAGCAAAACAGATTGGAGTAATAATGCCCATAATCTTTATGTGATGCTTTCTGATAAAAATAAAGCGACAGACATCGAGCAAAGATTGGAGGTGTTTGCTAAAAAATATTTCCCAGCCAAGTTTGAAAAACACAAACCCAATAATGTATTTGCTATCAAATTGCAACCATTAAGCAAAGTTCATATTGATTCGGGAATATCGGGTAGTAAAGGAGTGCCCATTGCCATTATTTACGCAATAGTAGCATTAGGGGTATTTATTTTGCTCATAGCATGTTTCAATTTTGTGAATTTGAGTATTGCCAAACATTTTAAAAGAGCGCAAGAAATGGGTGTGAGAAAAACACTCGGGGCTTTAAAACAACATCTATTTCTACAACTCTGGGGGGAGGCTATCGTCATTTGTGTTGTAGGATTTGTATGCGGTTTGACATTGATTCTACTGCTTTTGCCTGTTTTTAATGCCCAATTCGATGGTAAAATAGACTCCTCATTTTTGTTTAAACTTGATTTTATGGCTATTATGGGGTTTGTCTTATTGATTGTTACGATGTTAGCAGGAGGATATCCAGCCTACAAAATGAGCCGCCTCAATTTGGTAGAAGTACTCAAAGGAAATTTATCAGACAATAAACCTGGAGTTTTGAGAAACTCATTGATTGTAACTCAGTTTGCTATCTCGTCACTACTTATTTGCATCACACTCATTGCTAACCAACAGATGGATTTTTTGCGCCAAAAGCCAGTTGGTTTTAATAAAGAGCAAGTTATTAGCATCCCTATTGGAAGCCAATTATCAGGACGGCAACTATTCGAAAGAATAAAAAATGAATTTGGGAATGATAGGGCTGTGTTATCGATTGCTGGAAGTAATATAAATGTAGGGAAGGGTAAAGACCGAGTAACGGTACGCACCACAGTCGCCTTCGATTTTAAAGGAAATCATGTTGCCGCTGATTGGGTTCAGGTTGATGGTAATTTTGTGGAAACACTCGGCCTTCAATTAGTTGAAGGCCAAAAACAGGAAGGAAATATTGGCAATGATGCTATCTGGGTTTCGGAAAGTATGAAAAAAACAATAGGCAAAGGGGAGGTTCTAAACATCAGTTTAGGAGACCAACCTGGCACTAATCAAATCGCTGGTGTTTTCAAGGATTTTGATTTGTATGCCCCTACTGCTAAGAAATTACCAGTAGTATTGCAGGTTTCTAAAAATATAGAACTGAACTATATTTTTCTAAAAGTAAGACCTGAGTCTTTGATAGGGTTTGTGGATAAACTGAAAGATTTTTGGCATAAAAATGCACAAGGGTTTGAGTACATGGGTTCGTTTTTAGACGAAAATGTAGAAGGTTGGTATCAAGAAGAAAACACACTTACTCAGATATTTACGATTGCTTCTGGTATTGCGATATTTTTATCTTGTTTAGGGCTTTTTGCTGTTTCTTTACTTGTTATCGAAATGAGGACCAAAGAAATTGGTATCCGAAAGGTGATGGGCGCGTCTATACAAAATATAGTTGCGATGCTATGTGTTTATTTCCTCAAATTTATCTTCTTGGCCTTCTTAGTAGCACTACCATTAGCTTGGGTTGCTATGGAAAATTGGCTACAGAGCTATAGTTATCGAATCACCTTAAAAGCATATCCTTTCGTAATAGTAATGATAGCTATAAGTGGACTTGCCCTTTTTACGGTAAGCTATCATGCGCTCAAAGCGGCCTTACTTAATCCTATAAAAACCCTTAAAAAAGACTGACCTTTGAGGGATATATTTTTACTAAAAAACAAAGTCATGAAAAAGTCATTAATGTTTTTACTGCTTGTCTTCGTATCTTTTAATACCTTCTCTAAAGGTGTCAAAATTAAAAGTACTATTGAGGAAGACCCCAAAGCACTATTTATAAAAATAGAAGTTTTGAGAGAGGGAAAATTTAGCCATTTTAAAAAATCGTATGATGTGAGTGGTAAAATTTCTTACAAAGAGACCTCATTTTAACAAATGCTTTTGAGTCTTTAGGAGAAAGTGTTCCTCTTCATGAATTGGATGGTTCCGTGTTTTCTTGGGTACTCATTAAAATATATCAACTTGTGCTAAAGTACTAATAAATGTTACGCAACTATTTCAAAATCGCCTTTAGAAATCTCTGGAAAAACAAGCTTTTTTCCTTTATCAACATTGTAGGCTTAGGGTTGGCGATTCCTTTTGCCTTATTAGCGTTGCTACAATTGCAAGGGGCTTTTGAATTTGATAACTTTCATCCAAACGCAGATCGAGTTTATAGAATCATTACAGATGAAGTGACCCAAGAAGGAGGAACACTTAAATATGCGACTTCCCCCTTTCTACTTTCTGACAATCTAAAAAACAATTATTCTGCTGTCGAAAAAAGCACTAAAGTAGTACGTGATTTTGGTTGGGAATTGAGCAATCGACTCAAAAATCTCAAAGTAAACACGATATATGTTGAGCCTTCTTTTTTTGAACTATTTGGGTTTCGTTTGGCCAACGGCACCATCCCTATCGAACCCAATAGCCTGATTTTGAGCTATGAGGCTGCGCAAAGGTTTTTCGGTGAATCCAATCCTGTTGGCAAAACGCTTGTACATGCTACATATGGGGCATTTAAAATAACGGGTGTTTTGAAACCTTACAAAAAACAAACGCAGTTTAGGAGTGACGTGATGGTATCGATGGCTACCTACGAAAAGCTTAATCCAGAGGTAAAAGACATTACATCTTGGTCAAAATTAAATACCCATACGTTTGTTAGAGTTCCTCAAAATACCAAACCAGAAGCGCTTGACTTGGTCATAGAGGGCATTGCCAAAAAAAACAATCCTACTATCGTTGCCGAAAAGAAATCGAATCATTTCCGTAAACAAGCATTGGCCGATATATCGCCCAGCAGAGAAGAACTTAGGTACAATCCATATGTGGATTCCATGCAGGATATTTACTTTAATTTTTCGATTCCATTGATGATTCTATTGCTGGCGGGCTTCAATTATACCAATCTTACATTGGCACGTTCGCTAAGTCGCTCTAAAGAGGTAGGTGTTCGAAAAGTAATGGGCGCGATTCGTTATCAATTGGTACTTCAATTTATCTGTGAAGCGGTAGTGATTGCTTTATTTGCTTTGGCTATTGGTATGATACTCTTGGCCTTGATGAAGCAGTTTATACACGTGCAGTGGGTAACGTGGGAGGTCGAGAATCAAATGCTTATTGGCGTTATTTTTGTTCTATTCACGTTGGTTTTAGGTTTTGTAGCGGGTATTCTTCCTGCTTGGATTCTTTCTAATTTTCAGCCCGTCAAGGTTTTAAAGGGTACAGTTTTGCCAGCCTCTTTTGGCAAAGTTAATTTTCGTAAGGTGCTTATTGTCATACAATTTGTGGCTTCTTTAGGTTTTATTTTTATGATTGGGCATATGTACAACCAATTTGAGTACATGGCAACCGAAAATGAGAATTTTAATCGTAAGGGAATTTTCAATCTCATTTTGGCCGATAAAAATTATCAGTTGTTGGTAGATGATATTTCAAAGAATAAAAATGTTGAAAGAATTGGTTTGACCTCCATGCCTTTTGGGGCGATTACGGCCGAATATGCCATCAAAGCCAATAAAAAAGACGAAAATACAGCTTGCTATCATTATTCGGTAGATCGAAATTTTATTGAAAATATGCAACTGCAATTGATAACTGGGCAAAATCTACCTGTTTCAAAATCAGATTCGGCAGGCCACTTTGTATTGCTCAACGAAAAAGCAGTTGCTAAGCTACAATTAGGAACACCTCAGGAAGCTATCGGGAAGTCTGTCTTCTTAAACAACGAATCAGCGTTGCAAGTAGTAGGCGTAGTGAAAGATTTTTGTCATTACAATTATCAATATGAAAAGCAACCTGTGGTGTTTCAATACAATCCAGCTCATTTTGCTTTGCTATCTATCAAAACAAATGAAACCGTATCGAAAGAGGCATTTTTAGCCGAAATGCAAGCACTCTGGAAGACTCACTACCCCTATCAGCAAATGGTATCGGAGTGGTACGAGCAAGAAATGTATGATCGCTATTATCCTGCCGAAGATATGAAAATGATGGGCATGGCATCTGTTGTGATTTTTGTGATTGCTATGATGGGTTTGCTGGGTATGGTCACTTACAGTACCGAAAAGCGCTATAAGGAAATCGGTATCCGCAAAGTAATGGGGGCCACTGTATGGGAGGTTGTGAAGATTCTTTCATGGAGTTTCATGAAACTGTTATTTATCGCTGGGGCTATTGCTCTTCCATTAGGGTTTGTAGAAGGGCAGTTTTTTCATGGTGTTTTCACTTACCATACATCCATTAATTGGGGGTTGATGGGCTTTTTCTTTGCTATTGTAGTTGGTAGTGCCATCTTTACCATTGCCTATTATGCTACCAAAGCTGCTTTGATGAATCCTGTAAAATCATTGAGAAACGAATAAAACTACAAAATCGGTAGCATCGCAAAACTATTACAGCTATGATTAAAAATTACTTTAAAATAGCCCTCCGCAATCTTGCCAGAAACAAGGTTTATTCCTTTATTAACATATTTGGCTTAGCCGTTGGTATAGCTACTTGCTTGATAATCACTATATTCGTACAGGATGAGTTGAGTTATGACCGATTTAACGAAAAGGCTGACAGAATTGTAAGGGTAGTTTTTCGAGCTAACATCAATGGAGGGAAGATAACTGAACCCTTTGTGATGCCTCCTACTGCCCAAGCTCTACACAATGACTATCCAGAAGTGCAAGAAGCTACTCGCTTGAGAAATTTTGGTACTCCAAGAATTTTTTCTGAAGGTAAATCTTTTAATGATGCTACCTTGGCTTATGTGGATTCTAATTTTTTTGAAGTATTCTCTATTCCTTTTTTGGAGGGCAATCCAAAAACTGCCTTAGTTCAGCCAAATAGTGTGATACTTTCTAAGGCATTGGCAAATAAGTTTTTTGGTGATGAAAGTCCGATTGGCAAAGTAATTTACTTCAAAAAAGGTACAGATGTCCCTTTTGTAATAACAGGATTGTTTGATAAAATTCCACACAATTCTCACTTTCACTTTGATATGTTTGGGTCTATGGCATCTGATACAGAGGCGAATAGTGATTCTTGGATGACTTCAAACTACCATACTTATTTGCTCTTGCCTGAAGGATATGATTATAAGCAGTTAGAAACCAAAATGCCCCAAGTGGTTGAAAAATACCTAGCTCCTCAATTACTCCAAGCTATGGGTATGAATTTGACCCAATTCCGTACAAAGGGAAACGAGCTGGGGTTTCAATTACAAAAATTGACAGATATTCACTTTAACTCAAATGGTACAAATGAATTAGAAGCAGGTGGAGATATCAAATATGTTTATATTTTTGGTATTACAGCCTTATTTATGTTACTGATTGCCTGTATTAATTTTATGAATCTTTCTACGGCAGGAGCTTCTAAGCGAGCCAAAGAGGTAGGGGTTCGGAAAGTGCTTGGCTCAGAAAAACTTGCATTAGTTAAGCAGTTTTTGTTAGAATCTATTTTGATGACTATCATCGCTCTGTTAATAGCTTTGGTTTTGGCGTACTTGTTTTTACCTGTATTTAGCAAATTGGCTGATAAAGAATTAAGCCTTGACTTTGTACAGAATCCTACTCTTGTGTTAGGTTTGCTATTTATAGGTTTGGTCGTAGGTATTTTATCAGGTAGCTATCCTGCTTTTTTTCTTTCCTCCTTCAAGCCTATTTCAGTGTTAAAAGGTAGGTTTTCAGGTACTAATAAAAGTATCAATTTGCGTAAGGGCTTGGTGGTTTTTCAGTTTTGTGTTTCTACTTGCCTTATCATAAGCACAACTATTGTCTTTTTACAACTTTCTTATATACAAAACAAAGAATTGGGCTATGACAAAGAGCAACTATTAGTCTTGGAAAACTCATGGGCATTGGGAAAAAATGAAAGCATTTTTCGTGAACAGCTTTTGAAAGATTCACGAATTGTCAATATTTCTACCTCTCCTTACAAGCCTGCTGGACCCACCAACTCAAACAATACAATGGTGTATCCTGACACTGATGATTCCAAAGTGATGAGAACCTTACAATATGGTATAGATGAACAATACATTCCCACTTTGAGAATGAAAATTGTAGAAGGGCGAAATTTTTCAAAGGATTTTGCTTCAGACTCTGCTGGTATTATCATTAATGAAACTGCGGCGAGGACTTTTGGTTGGGGTAAAAATGCAGTAGGACATGATATTACACGTGTTACAAATGGAGAAGGTAAGAAAGTATATCAAGTAATTGGTGTGGTCAAGGATTTTCATTTCAAATCACTTCACGAAGCCATTACTCCATTGTTGATGGTTTACGAAAATAATTGGGGGCTCATTGTCAAGGTAAAAACCAAAGATGTTTCGGGGCTATTAGCTTCTATCAAAAGCCAGTGGTCAGCATTTGGAGTAGAAGACCCTCTTACTTACAGTTTTATGGATGATATGGTTAATAAAACCTATCAGAATGAGCAAAAAACGGGCTTTTTGCTCAGCGTCTTTGGTTTGCTCACTATTTTTATTGCTTGCTTGGGCTTATTTGGCTTAGCTACCTTTGCTTCTGAGCAACGCACCAAAGAAATAGGCATCCGCAAAGTATTAGGTGCAAGTATGTTCCAAATTACGACCCTACTTTCTAAGGATTTCTTAAAGTTAGTAGGTATTGCTTTTGTACTTGCTTCTCCTCTTGCTTATTACTTCATGGACAAGTGGCTAGCTGATTTTGCGTATAGAATAGAGATTTCCTGGACTGTTTTTGCTGTTGCAGGCATACTTGCAGTTATCATTGCTACTCTTACAATAAGCTGGCAAAGCATCAAGGCAGCACTAATTAATCCTGTGAAGAGTCTAGAGAAGTGAATGATAAAATGTTTGGAGGTTCACCGTTGCAATTGTTTGAGGACAGTTTGAAATTCTTAAAATAAGCAATTCAAACAACATCAAACCCTGTTACTCAAACCATTTTCAAACTAATTCTAACGATTTAAAAAAATGCTTAAAAATTATCTAAAAATCGCCTCTCGTAACTTACAAAGAAACAAAATATACTCCTTTATCAATATTGGGGGCTTGGCTGTGGGTATGGCAGTGGCTATGCTGATTGGGCTTTGGATTTGGGACGAACTGAGTTTTAATAAATATCATCATCATTATGAAGATATAGCTCAAATACGATATACAAACTTAGACCTAAGCACAAATACCATTGGAGGATCTGATGGCATTCCTATTCCTATGGGGACGGCCCTTAAAAATTCTTATAAGCAAAATTTCAAGCATATTTTGATGGCATGGTGGATTAGTGACTTTACACTTTCAATAGGCGAGAAAAAAGTAATATCAAAAGGTGAATTTATAGAGCCAGGGGTAATTGAAATGCTTTCATTAAAAATGCTGAGTGGCTCTAATACTTCGCTTGTCGACCCACACTCAATCATTCTTTCTCAGTCAAAAGCAAAGGCAATATTTGGCTCAGAAAACCCTATTGATAAAACTTTAAAAATTGATAATTTCTTTGATGTAAAAGTAACAGGAGTTTATGAAGATTTGCCCAGAAACAGTAAGTTTGGAGAGGTACAGTTTTTTGCCCCTTGGGATTTGTGGGTTTTATCATTCAAATGGGTACAAGATGATGTAGCTAATTGGAACAATAGCTCTTTTAATATTTATATACAAAAACAGCCCAATGTTTCCTATGCTTCTGCAAACACTGCAATTAAGAACATATACTATAAAGATGGAACAAATGTAGATAAAAGGTTAAAAAAAGAAGCCTACTTATACCCAATGAGTCAATGGCATCTATATTCTGATTTTAAAGATGGCAAACCAGAGGGAGGGCGTATCACATTTGTATGGCTTTTTGGTATAGTCGGCATTTTTGTATTGTTATTGGCATGTATTAATTTCATGAATTTAAGCACTGCAAGGTCAGAAAAACGAGCAAAAGAGGTAGGTATTCGCAAAACCATAGGCTCTGTGCAGGGACAACTTATTTTTCAATTTTTGAGTGAGTCGTTTTTGGTGGTTATTTTGGCATTTGTTATCTCAATTTTGTGCATGACTTTCTTTCTTTCATGGTTTAATCAATTGGCAAGCAAAGATTTATCTCTTCCTCTAACCAATCCTATATTCTGGACAATCATAACTATCTTTACTGTTTT
Source organism: Spirosomataceae bacterium (assembly GCA_041392315.1). Lineage (GTDB taxonomy): Bacteria > Bacteroidota > Bacteroidia > Cytophagales > Spirosomataceae > Runella. The sequence continues at coordinate 649,369 of JAWKMH010000001.1, forward strand.
TACAGGCTTCATGGCCGGGCTTTATCCTGCTTTTTATTTAGCTTCTTTTCAGCCTATAAAAGTGCTGAAAGGCATAGTTAGATTAGGGCGTTTCGCAGCAATTCCTCGTAAAATTTTAGTTGTAGTTCAATTTACAGTTTCGGTGATTTTGATTATCGGTACTATCATTGTCTATCAACAAATTCAATATGCACAAAACCGACCAATCGGCTATAATCGAGATGGCTTAATAACAGTACCAATGAACGACCCTAACTATCAAGATAAGCATGATGTAATCAAAAATCAACTATTAAATACTGGTGTAGTAACTGAAATGGCGATGTCAAGCAGCCCTTTGACACAAGTTAATAGCCACAATAGCAAATTTTCTTGGCAAGGCAAAGACCCCGAAAAAGAAGCAAGTTTTTCTTGTACTTATATTAGTCATGATTTTGGAAAAATGGCAGCTTGGCAAATCTTAGCTGGTCGTGATTTCTCATCAACATTCAAAACTGACTCAGAAGGAGTTATTCTCAACGAAACTGCCGCAAAATATTTGAATTTAAAAAACCCAATAGGTGATTTTATTAAGTCAAAAGATGGAAAACAAGTATGGCAAATAATTGGTATAGTAAAAGACTTGGTAATGCATTCGCCTTACGAGCCAGTGAAACGAGGTTTTTTCTTTTTGGATGCAAATTATGAATATGCAAGTCAAATAGTTATCAAAATAAAACCTAACATAAGTGCAAATGAGGCTTTGCCAAAAATAGAAGCGATTTTCAAAAAAGTAATCCCATCAGCCTCTTTTAATTACAAATTTGTCAATGATGACTATGCCAAAAAATTCAGCCAAGAGCAGCGAATAGGAAAATTAGCAACCTTTTTTGCCATTCTTGCCATTTTGATTTCTTGTTTAGGCATTTTTGGCTTAGCTTCTTTCGTCGCTGAGCAGCGTACAAAAGAGATAGGTGTAAGAAAAGTTTTGGGTGCAAGTTTGCCTCAGTTGTGGACTTTGCTTTCCAAAGATTTTGTTTTCTTAGTCCTGATTTCGCTTTTTATTGCCACTCCTATGGCTTACTATTTTATGAATGAGTGGTTACAAAAATATACATACAGGACTGATATTTCTTGGTGGATATTTGCAGTTTCAGGCTTAGGTGTATTGATAATTACTTTGCTCACAGTGAGTTGGCAAAGTGCCAAGGCTGCATTGATGGATCCTGTGAAGTCACTAAAAACGGAATAATAGAAAGTAGGAAGAACAGATAAACGGAATAAGAATTTTTTTTCCGTTTATCCATGCTCCTAAAATATATCCAATTACAATAAGACACTATTCCAAAATCGCTTCTCACAACTTACTGAAAAACAAAATTTTAAGCCTAATCAATATCTTTGATTAGGCGTTTAAAAATTCTCTTTTTTTAACGTTTTCAATAGGTTAGCTATAAAAGCAATCTTTTTAATAAAAGATTTGCGTATTACATCCTTTATTTTTTACTTTGTACATCAAAGTACTTTTTTGTATGGTATTCAATAAAGTAACAAACCATGAAACGAAACCTTGATGATTAAGACTGAAAAACCGCTTGAATTTACTCAAATAAAACACTTTGTAGCGCCCGATTCCATTGTCAGAAAAATCTGGGGAAAAGCCGATACGATACTTTTTATCTTTGCAGGAGCGTCAGCTGAATTTGCCTTAAACAAGGCTGTGGATTGGCTTTATTTTACTGGCAGACTTCCCTCTGACCCACTGGGACGTTTATTTTCCACCGTTTCCTATGCTCGTCAAATTGTTTTTTCTGAGTACAATCAAGCCCTCTTAGCCATTGATAAAATCACCTCTATTCATCAGGTTGTTGAGCAAAAACGAGCTGCTCAAATCCCAGATTGGGCTTATCGTGATGTCCTTTTTATGCTCATAGACTATTCCATTAGAGCCTTTGAGCTAATGGAACGGAAGTTAACCGAAGAAGAAAAAAAAGAGACATTTAATGTGTTTTATCGTGTGGGAGCCAGAATGGGAATCAGAAGACGTTTTACCAGTTTTTATAGTTGCCAAATAAATGCGGGAGGAACATATTCAGGCCAACCTATTATTGAGCGACTTTACTCTTTGGACCTTTATCGGCAGTATAAGAAACATTTAGGTTTCATCTGCTTTATCCTCAAGCAAGCACAAACTTTGGTCGTTCCTCAAAGGGTAAATAGGCTTCTTAGGCTAGGCAACATCCCAATATTTGCATTGGTTGTTGGTTCATACAAATTTATGAAGTTACTAAAAGTGGAGAGTTATCTCAAAAATATGATTCTGCCTGAGGCATACAAACTACAAATTGCCGCATTGGATACTGATATTATAGCGTAATCGTAATAAGGTTTTCATTACAAATCTCATACAAAAGATGTATAAGATTGCCTTGTCCATTTTGGTACGAACATTGTCCAAAAACGGACAGTAAAAGGTTTACTCTCCCCTAAAAAGAGGCTTAAAAAGCAGGGTTTAGTATTTCTTCTCTTTTGGCACGGCATTTTATCGACATTATCGTATTAAATAAAACCAAAAGATGAAACGAACCTTCTTGGGAGAATTTGAAGAGATAGTTTTACTCACTGTCGCTATTCTTGGGGAAGAAGCTTACGGTGTTACCGTCACTCAGGAACTCGAAAAAAAAACAGGGCGGACGGTGGGATTCAGCAGCATTCATACCACACTACAACGCTTGGAGGAAAAAGGCTTTTTATCTTCGAGGATGGGTGGGGCTACAACGGAGCGTGGCGGACGTCGTAAACGTTTTTTTGCTGTCACTGCCGCTGGCCAAAAGGCACTTCGAGAAGTAAAGCAAGTAAGGGAAGAATTATGGGCAGCTTTGCCTTCTCAAACCTTGCAATTAATGGTCGGTTAGTATGAGTTTGCCTAATCCCCTTTCTCGACCACCCCGATGGGCCACTAAACTTCTGAATTGGTGGGCCGATCCTAATACTTCGGAAGAGGTGGAAGGTGATTTATTGGAATTATATAATCATTGGGTTCAAACAGCTGACCAACGAAAAGCTATTTGGAAATACATTTTCAATGTCATCAAACTATTGCGGCCGTTTACAAAACGAAAAAATGCTCATCCAACAACCTATATATACAGCCCAACCATGATACGCAATTATTTCAAAATCGCTTTTCGTAACCTATTGAAATACAAAGGTTACTCGTTTATCAACATCTTCGGTTTAGCTATCGGTATGGCAGTAGCTATGCTGATTGGGCTTTGGGTTTGGGACGAACTGAGTTTTAATAAATATCATCAAAATTATGAGCGAATCGCCCAAGTGATGATTAGAGAAACCGATGAAGGGCAGGTGGGCTATTCGACTTCAGTGCAATATCCGCTAGCAACGGAGTTAAAAACAAACTACCAAGATAATTTTAAACATATTGTAGCAGCTTCCAATGCAGGAGAGTATATTTTAACCGCAGGCGAGAATAAATTTACCAGAAAAGGGCAATTTATGGAAGCAAAAGCGCCCGAAATGCTTTCACTAAAAATGATATATGGCAATTGGACTGGCCTCAACGACCCTCATTCCATTTTGATTTCAGCATCTACGGCACAAGCACTATTCGGCAATACGAACCCACTGGACCAACTGATGAAAATCAATAATAAGTTAGAGGTAAAAGTAACAGGCGTTTATGAAGACGTACCACTTAATTCCGAATTTAGTGAGATTAAGTTTCTTGCCCCATTTAATTTATGGGTTTCAGACAATGATTGGGTGAGGGAATCTGCCAACAATTGGAGGAATCATTTCTTGAAAGTTTATACCGAGATTTCCTCAAATACCGACTTTGAGCTCGTTTCTAAAACAATTAAAGATGCCGAACTGAAAAATATCGGCGAATTGAAAGACAAAGTCGCTGAAAATCCACAGGTATTTTTGCATCCTATGCGCAATTGGCATTTGTATCCGTTTAAAAGAGGAACTGTAAACGCCGAACCTGTCCAAATGATTTGGCTGATTGGCATTATCGGTGTATTTGTATTGATGTTGGCTTGCATCAATTTTGTCAATTTGAGTACAGCTCGCTCCGAAAAACGTGCCAAAGAGGTAGGTATTCGCAAAGCAGTCGGTTCGGTAAGAGGGCACTTGGTTAGTCCGTTTTTTATTGAGTCATTTTTTGGTGGTACTCATCTCCTTTTCCTCTCTTTTTCTGATAATATTCTCCTTAAATTGGTTCAACTATTTATCGGCCAAAGCTATAATCGCACCTTGGGAAAATATCTATTTTTGGCTAATTTGTCTTGTTTTTATTTTTGTAACTAGTTTATTGTCTGGAGGTTATCCTTCCTTTTATTTGTCTTCTTTTCTGCCTATCAAAGTGTTGAAAGGTACAAATACCATAAAGCACTCTGTATTTAAACCCCGAAAAATATTGGTTGTCTTTCAATTTGCTATTTCAGTTACTCTCACCATTGGGACTATCGTTGTATATCGCCAGATTCAATTTGCCAAAAACCGTTCAGTGGGTTATACACGTGAGGGGCTGTTGATGTTGGCCATGAAATCGGATGCTTTTTCAAGGAAATATGAAATACTCAGAACCGAACTAAAAAACACAGGCGTTGTGTCTGAAATATCGGCTTCAATGGGGCGGATGACCCAAGTGTATTCAAACAATGATGGCTGGGAATGGAAAGGGAAAAAAAACGAGCAAGATAAAAGTTTAGGCACTCTGACCGTTACCCACGAACACGGTAAAACGGTAGGTTGGCAGTTTGTAAAGGGAAGAGATTTTTTGAGAAATTTTGCAACCGATTCATCCTCTATCGTAATTAATGAGGCTGCCATGAAATACATGGAATTACAAAGCCCAATTGGTCAAGCAATCAGTTGGAAATTTAGAGAGCAAATAAACCATTTTAAAATAATAGGTGTCATAAAAGATATGGTGATGGAATCGCCCTATGAACCCACCAAGCCAGCGGTTTTTTATGTAAAACCCATCAATGGCAATCCAAATTGGATGAATATAAAAATCAATCCAGCTATAAGTATCAGTCAGGCGTTGCCAAAAATTGAGGCTATTTTTAAGAAAATTGTTCCTTCAGTTCCATTCGAGTACCAATTTGTAGATGAGGAATACAATACGAAATTTAAAGCAGAAGAGCGTATCGGTAAACTGGCCACCTTCTTCGCTGTCCTCGCTATTTTTATCAGTTGTTTAGGGCTTTTTGGTTTGGCAAGTTTCATGGCCGAGCAGCGTACCAAAGAAATCGGGATTCGTAAAGTGTTGGGAGCTTCCTTAACTAACCTTTGGAGTCTGCTCTCGAAAGATTTTATGGTATTGGTCATCATTTCATGTACAATCGCATCGCCTATAGCTTATTATTTTATGAGTGAGTGGCTACAAAAATACACGTACAGAACAGGTATTTCTTGGTGGATTTTTGCGGCAACGGGTGTAGGGGCGATGTTTATTACCTTGTTGACGGTGAGCTTTCAGGCTATCAAAGCGGCCTTGATGAACCCTGTGAAGAGTTTACGCAACGAATAGTCATGAATCGGAATCAACCGCCCTCTTGGTCCACCAAACTGTTGAGTTGGTGGGCCGATCCCAATACGCAAGAAGAAGTGCAAGGTGATCTCTTGGAACTATATGCCTACTGGGTACAAACTGCGGGTGTCAGAAAAGCCAATTGGCGCTATGCGATCAGTGCTGTCAAACTGTTAAGGCCATTTGCTAAATCGAAAGAATCAACACATTACCCAACCGATAATTTTTACAGCCTTATGATAAGCAACTATTTTAAAATCGCATGGAGGAATTTATTAAAATATAAACTCTTTTCCCTCATCAATATCGTGGGGCTAAGCCTTGCTATTCCATCTGCTTTGATGGCTTTAATTCAGATTGTCAATTATTACGAATACGATAATTTTCACCACGATAGCGAACGAATAGTACGGGTAATAACTGACGAGAAGCAAAAAGAAGGTGAAATCATAAATTGGGCATCAAGTCCTGTGCTGTTGGCAAAACATGTCAAAGAAAATCTTGCTGGTATCGAAAATTCAGCGACGGTGGTGAGAGATTCCAAATGGGTTTTGAGTAATGGAATAAAAACAAAAAACATCAAAGCTGTTTACACAGACAGAGCTTTTTTTCAGGTCTTTAATTTTCCATTGGAAAAAGGGACATATCCGGTCGAGCCTAAAACCATTGTTCTTACCCACGAAACTGCCGAATGGTTTTTCAGAGATGCCAATCCCATCGGCAATTTTCTGGAACATCCGAAGTATGGCGGTTTTAAAATCGTTGGCGTTTTAAAACCATTCAATCAGCAAAAAACGCAGTTCAGAACCGATGTAATTGTACCCCTCGCCGATTATTTAACCCTGAATGAAAAGAAAACGGATTGGGCCACGCTAAATGCGCACACTTTTTTAAAATTAGCAAAAGGCAGAACAGCCACCGACCTTGACAAACAGCTTTCAAAAACTTCCACCAAAATCAATAAATTAATTGGAACAACAGCCGCTAAAACACTGTATTTCAGCCCAAAACTTGGCCGACATTTCGCCGTCAAAAGAAATATTAGAAACGACCCTTACGTCCAAGATCTCAGAAGCATTTACATAAATTTAGGTTTCAGTTGATACTCATTTTGTTAGCCTCTTTAAATTACATCAACCTTACTCTTGCCCGTTCCATGAACCGAGGCCGTGAAGTAGGCATACGGAAGGTAGTGGGTGCCACAAAACCTCAGCTTATTCTTCAATTTTTGACCGAATCTGTATTGGTTTCTTACATCGCATTGGGTATCGGTTTGTTGCTATTATGGTTTATCAAAAATCAGGTGCATGTTTCCTGGCTCACGTGGGAAATTGACCACTTGGGTTATCTGATTCTGGTGTTCTTTGTTTTTAACCTGATTTTGGGTTTAGTCGCTGGTGCCTCTCCAAGCCTTATCCTGTCCTCTTATCAGCCCGTAAAAGTATTGAAAGGTACTATTTCGCCTGCAAGTTTTGGAAAAATAGGCTTTCGAAAATCGTTAATCATTGTCCAGTTTACGATAGCATTGGTCTATATATTTTTTATGGGTCATGCTTATCATCAAATAGATTATATGGCCAACGACAATGAAAATTTTCAACGGAAGGACATCCTCAATATAAGTCTGGCAGGAAACCAAAATAAACGATTCGCCATTGACGTAAGCGGGATCAAAGAAGTGCAAAAGATAGGCTATACGTCTCTCAACTTTGGCATTGCGCCCACGTATTCGGGTATCAAAAACACCAAAAACGAGGCCTCAAAACCGGCATTTTACTACGCCGCCGATCACAATTTCATTGAAAACATGAACCTGAAAATAGTGGCGGGTACAAATCTGATTGAAAGTAATTCGGAGGAAACGTCGCCCATGATTGTGGTCAACCAAAAAGCCGTTGAAAATCTGAATCTTGGTTCTGAAAAAGAAGCCATTGGAAAACTTATTCTGGTAAATGACACGCTTTCTGCAACGATCATTGGGGTTGTGGCCAATTTCTGCCATTACGATTATGAACATAAAATAGAGCCGGTCATTTTTCAATACCGACCTTCTTTGTTTAAAGTAATGTGTCTAAAAACCAGCCCGGTAGAGGATCGACCTGCGCTCGAATCGACCCTGAATGATCTGTGGAAAAAGCACAATCCTTACCTCGAAATGAATGCTTCATGGTTGGATACCGATATGTAATCTCTATTACCCCTACGAAGACATGAAGTTTTCGGGCATGCAAAGCATTGTGATTTTTGTAATTGCCATCTAGGACTCATCGGTATTCTTACCTGTTTGGAAAAAAGAACAAAAGAAATCGGTATCCGTGCTAATGGGGCCACCATTGTGGAAGTCATAAAGTTGATGTCGGCTGACTTTATCAAGTTACTCGCTATTGCCGCTCCTCAAGCGTTATTCCAGTTGGTGTAGCCATCGCATTATTTATGAACAGTTATCTTGTTTTCAACAATGGAATAAGCTATTTGACATGGCTTTTCATTGTTTCTCTTGTCGTCGGCATTGCATTGGGAGCGGTAGGGTACTTCTCATGGAAAGCCGCCCAAACCAACCCCGCACGAACATTAAAGGCAGAGTACGATGTGATAAACCATGAAACGGAATCAACCACCGCACTGGGCCACTAAAATTCTATGAAATGCAACCCTAACACCTTAGAAGAAGTGCAGCGATTTGAACTATACGCTCATTGGGTACAAACAGTAGGCGTCAGAAAAGCCAATTGGCGGTATGTGCTCAGTGCTTTTAAATTATTACGACCGTTTGCGAAACGAAAAACACATTATCCAACAACATACACCTACAGCCCAACTATGATACGCAATTATTTCAGATCGCTTTTCGTAACCTATTGAAATACAAAGGTTACTCGTTTATCAACATCTTCGGTTTAGCAACTGGCATGGCCGTTGCTATACTAATCGGCCTTTGGGTTTATGATGAACTGTCGTTCAATAAAAATCACAAAAACTACAACCACATTGCCCAAGTATGGCAGTTTGTGAATTTCGATGGTACTATTTCCTCGTACAACTCCGTCCCTATCCCAATGGCGGAGGAATTGCGTAGTAAGTACCCCGATTTTCAGGCGACGAGCCTTTCTACCTATACCCGCGACGTGATTTTGGCGGCAGGAGAAAAGAAGCTAACCAAAAGCGGCAATTATGTACAGCCCGATTTTGTGGATATGATGTCTTTCAACATGTTGTCGGGTAGTGCTGATGGATTGAAAGACATTAACACGATTCTTCTCTCCGAATCGGTGGCAAAAGCATTTTTCGGTGCCGAAAATCCATTGAATAAAACCATTAGGATGGGTAACAAAACCGACGTGAAAGTGACAGGGGTGTACGAAGATTTGCCATATAACAGTGATTTTCGTGACGTACTTTTTCTGGCGCCTTGGGAGTTGTTTGTAGCTAACAATGCTTATGTCAAAAGAGCGTTGGACGAATGGGATGAGAATTCGTTTCAGATATTTGCACAATTGAAAGAAGGAGTAAGTGCGGAGGCGGTTTCGGCTAAAATCAAGGATATTCGCATGAAACGCAAAGACCCACCAGGCTACAAACCTGCCTTCTTCCTACATCCGATGAACCAGTGGCATTTATACACCGACTTTAAAGACGGAAAAAACGCAGGCGGTATTGTTTATTTTGTCTGGCTTTTTGGTACCATTGGGGTGTTTGTTTTGCTATTGGCCTGCATCAATTTTATGAACCTAAGCACCGCCCGTTCCGAAAAACGAGCCAAAGAGGTGGGCATTCGTAAATCGGTCGGTTCGATACGTGGCCAGTTGATTTTTCAATTTTTGAGCGAGTCGTTTGTCATTACCCTCGTGGCATTTGTAGTCGCATTGATTTTCACCCAACTCGCTCTTCCCTATTTCAATGAAATCGCAGACAAACGTGTTTCTGTTTTATGGACTAATCCTTGGTTTTGGCTACTGGGGCTAGGCTTTAGTTTGCTTACGGGGCTGATTGCAGGCAGCTATCCAGCGCTTTATTTGTCTTCTTTTCAGCCGATTAAGGTGCTCAAAGGTGCTTTCAAGGCATCGAGATTTTCTTCCGTTCCTCGCAAAGTGTTGGTCGTTTTTCAGTTTACGGTTTCAGTTACTTTAGTTATTGGCATCATCACCGTTTTTCGGCAGATTCAACACGCCAAAGACCGCCCTTCGGGCTATGAGCGCAGTAGCTTGGTGGAAATTAAATGAACACGCCCGAGCTTCATGGGCATTATGAAGCATTGCGGAATGATTTGCTTAATGTGCTGTGGTCGAATTTGCAGAGTCGGGTGGTTCTATTACAAGTCAGTATGGAGGAACTACCAATATTTCTTGAAAGGAAAACGCCCAATACCCAACCTTTGTTCATGTCCAATCAAGTTACGCACGATTTTGGCAAAACGGTAGGATGGCACGATACAAGGCCAGGACTTTTCAAGAAACTTCTCCACCGATTCTTCAGCTATGATTATCAACGAAGCGGCACTGAAGCTAATGGGCTTCAAAAACCCTATCGGCGAAATCGTCCGAAGTGGTAAAGAATATAAAGTAATCGGGGTCATTAAAAATATGATTCGACAATCGCCTTTGAGCCTGTTAAGGCTGCTTTTTATACCATTAATTACAACGCAGTCAACACGATTAGTTTCAAACTTCCTCCTCAATCTCAATTAGGCACAAGTAAGGCACTTGATAAAGTGGCTGGTATATTCAAAAAATACAATCCCGAGGCGCCGTTTGAGTACAGTTTTGTGGATGAAGTCTATGGTCGTAAATTCAGCGACGAAGAACGAATCGGCAAATTAGCGTCCTTTGCTCCTTTTAGCAATCTTGATTTCTTGTTTGGGGTTGTTTGGGTTAGCCTCGTTTATTGCCGAGCAACGTATCAAAGAAATCGGTATCCGAAAAGTGTTGGGAGCTGTGCATGGTTGAGCTTTGGCAAAATGCTTTCCAAAGATTTTGCTGTACTGGTATTAATTGTTTGCTTCATCGCGGCTCCAATTTCCTATTACTTCTTGCTCAATGATTGGCTCCAACATTATGAGTACCGCACCAGGAGCTATCTTGGTGGATATTTGTATAAGGGGTTTAGGGGCGATTGGAATTGCGTTACTGACGGTTAGCTATCAAGCGATTGCAGCGGCTTTGATGAATCCAGTAAAATCATTGAAGACGAGTAAAGAGAGCCACAGACATTCCAAGTTTGGAAGCTATTCATTTCAGAAACTGGAATGTCTGTGTTCATCGGCGGACAATTTCTGTACGATTTCGGACACTGATTTTTGAAAAACAGCTCTTTTTGAAGCTGTTTTTTTTGTGGCATGGTTATTTGTTTAGCAAATAATAATGAAATACTAAAACACGCAAACATACCCATGGGGCGCTCTTACTTAGGCGAATTTGAAGAATTGGTTTTACTCACAGTCGCTATGCTGGAAGGAACGGCTTATGGCGTCACGATTGCGGCAGAATTAAAACAGCGCATGAACAACCGCCTCATCAGTTTGAGCGGCGTGCATATTGCATTGTATCGTTTGGAAGAAAAAGGCTTTGTCGTATCTGAGCTGGGCGGTGCTACGTCCGAGCGTGGCGGGCGTCGAAAGCGCTTTTTTCGAATCACAGCATTGGGTAAACGTACCTTGGCCGAGATGCGGCAAGTCCGCAATGAATTATGGGACGCTATTCCAAATCCTTCATTTTCTTGAGTGATGGAAAAACAACCAAGTCCACCCCCTCGGGCCGACCGATTTTTGGGCTGGCTTCTCCCTTCGGAGCTTTATGAAGAGCTGTTGGGGGATTTGCACGAGCAGTTTAGGTTTCAGGCCGAAGAGCTTGGAGCGAAGAAAGCCCGCTGGATGTATTTCTTTGAAGTCATCCGTTTTTGTCGTCTTTATTTTCTAAAACGTCGTTTTAGTGCCGATGCAAAGTATTCAACCTCTTACCCATACAGCCCCACTATGATACGCAACTATTTCAAATCGCTTTTCGTAACCTGCTGAAACACAAAGGTTACTCATTTATCAATATTTTTGGTTTAGCCACTGGCATGGCCGTGGCGATGCTCATTGGCCTATGGGTGTGGGATGAGTTGAGTTTTAACAAATCCTTTAAAATTATGATCATATTGCTCAAGTTTACAATCACGTCACAGAGCCTTTGATCAAAAACAAGTAGAAGGGAGTAGTCAGCCACAACCAATGGCTAAAAAGCGAGAAAATACGGGCATATTTTCAAGCACGTGCTCTAGTACAATGGGAGGGCGAAACTACCTTAGGTATGGGTAATGATAATTACATCAAAAAGGGCAGTTTTTTGAAAACGGCGTGATAGATATGTTTTCCCTAAAAATGCTCAAAGGCAGCAAAGAAAGCCTCAATGACTCACAAGGGGTGATTCTGTCTGAATCAGCAGCTAAGTCTATTTTTGGCGATAAAGACCCCATAGGGGAAGCCATAAAATTAGATAACAAGTTTTATTGCAAAGTGAGCGGTGTTTATGAAGATACTCCCCAAAATTCTACGCTGGGCGGTATCCATTTTATCGGCAATTTTGAACATCTACGTACCAACGAGAAGTGGATAAAAAACAACGAGGAGAGGTGGGATGCCAGTTCACAGCGCATTTTTGTACAAACTGCCGATAACGTTACTATGGAGCAGGCCAATGCCGCGGTTAGAGATTTTTATTTGAAAGATGCACCTGACAATTTTAAGGAACTAGCTCCTAAATACAAGGCAATACTTTACCTAAACCCCATGAAAAACTGGTATTTGTATTCTGAATTCAAAAACGGTTACCCTGCCACAGGACGGATTACTTTTGTGTGGCTGTTTAGTATCGTGGGGCTATTTGTGTTGCTTTTGGCTTGTATCAATTTTATGAATCTAAGTACCGCCCGAAGCGAAAAAAGAGCCAAAGAAGTAGGCATCCGTAAGGCCATTGGTTCGATAAAATCCCAATTGGTCAACCAATTTTTGGGGGAATCGTTTTTGGTGGTAGGGCTAGCGTTTATCGTCATGCTGGGTATCGTTGGAGTATTTATTGGCGGGTTTAATGAACTTGCCGATAAGCAAGTCAGTATTCCATTTGCCAATGTGTATTTTTGGGGGATTAGCTTTATTTTTCTTGCTACCACGGCTTTGTTGTCAGGGCTTTACCCTGCCTTCTACTTGTCTTCATTTGAACCTGTAAAAGTACTGAAAGGTACAATTCGATTAGGTAAATACGCCTCTTTACCGCGTAAAGTCTTGGTAGTAGTACAGTTTACGGTTTCGGTGGTGTTGATTATCGGTACTATTGTAGTATATCAGCAAATCCAATATGCTCAAAACCGCCCTGTGGGGTATGATAGAAGCAGTTTGGTGCGGATTTCGATGGATGACCCCAACTTTGAAAACAGCAAATTGGTCATGAAAGAGGAGTTACTACGCAATGGCATAGCATCAAATGTCGCCTTTTCAAATATGCCTGTTACGTCTATTTGGGACAATTGGGGCGGGTTTGATTGGAAAGGTAAAAACCCAGATGCCGAATCCAGTTTTTCAGTTACCCAATTAGACGAAGATTTTGGGAATACTATTCAATGGAAAGTGAAACAAGGGCGTAACTTTTCGAAGGAATTCGGTATGGATACCGCCGCTGTTATCATCAATGAATCGGCGGCAAAATACCTGGCTTTGAGAAACCCAATAGGTGAGTATATCACTTCGACAGGCGACGGCAAGCGCCGCTGGCAAATCATCGGTATCATCGAGGATTTAGTGGCTGAATCGCCCTACGAGCCTGTGAAAATGGCTCTGTACATGCTCCAACGAAATGCTCGTGCTTTGGGACAAATGCAAATAAAAATAAGTCCTAACTTGCCTATGTCAGAGGCACTTGCCAAAATTGAGGCTACTCAGGAAAAACTTGTTCCTTCTGCCCCTTTTCGCTATTTTTTTGTGGATGAAGAATACAGTAAAAAGTTTACGGCCGAACAACGCATAGGCAAATTAGCGTTCCTTTTTGCCATTTTAGCCATTACGATTTCCTGCTTAGGTTTATTTGGCTTGGCTTCCTTTATTGCTGAGCAGCGTACCAAAGAAATTGGAATAAGAAAAGTGTTAGGAGCCAGTATAACCAATCTGTGGGGGTTATTGTCGAAAGAATTTGTGCTGTTGGTCTTCATTTCGCTTTTTATTGCGTCGCCAGTTGCGTATTACTTTATGAATAACTGGATTCAAAAATACAGTTACCATACTGATATTTCATGGTGGATTTTTGTGGTGGCGGGTGTAGGAGCATTGTTAATTACCCTGTTGACGGTCAGTTTTCAAGCGATTAAAGCGTCGTTGGTGAATCCCGTAAAGAGTTTAAAATCAGAGTAATTTTTAAAAGGCAAGCAAGTAAAAGGCAAGTCCTATGCAAAACAAACCACCCGCTTGGCTCGATGCCTTGGTCAAATGGTTTCTCCCTTCAGAGCTTTACGAAGAAATGTTGGGGGATTTACACGAGCAGTTTGCGTTTCAAATCGAAGAGATTGGAGCGCAGAAAGCCCGTTGGCTATATTTCTTTGAAGTCATCCGTTTTTGTCGCCCGTATTTTCTAAAACGCCGTTTTAGTGCCGATGCAAAGTATTCAACCTCTTACCCATACAGCCCCGCTATGATACGTAACTATTTTAAAATCGCTTGGAGAAATCTCCTCAAAAACAAGGCATTTAGCGTTATAAACATTACAGGTTTGTCGATAGGACTAACTTGTAGTTTGCTGATTTATTTGTGGGTAAAAGATGAACTGCAAATTGACACATTTCATGAAAGAGGGGATAGGATTTATACCGTAACAAGTAAAGAATTTATTGATGGAAAAGCAACCGGCTATTACGATACGCCAGGGCTACTGGGCGAGGAGCTAAAAAGAACCATGCCGGAGGTAGAACTATCCTGCAATTGGAGCGGAGATGAGGCACGGACTTTTGCAGTAAAAGACAAAAACTAAAATTTATCGGTGGATATAGTGGTGAAGATTTTTTAAAATTTTCTCTTATCCTTTCTTACAAGGCACTGTAAACGAGTCGCTTAAAACTCGTGAATCGATTTCTATTTCTGAAAAAATGGCCAAGGCGTTTTTTGGCAGCGCTGAAAAAGCCATCAATCAATCTATCAAATTTGACAATTATAAAGATCTTACTATCAAAGCGGTGTATAAAAACATGCCCGAAAGCTCATCTTTAAAGCTGGATTATTTGATAAGCTGGGAATTATTCAAAGAACGTGAGCCTTGGGTTTACGATTGGGATAATTCAGGCCCTGGAGCTTTTGTGTTATTAAAGAAAAATGCGGATGAAGCCAAGGTAAATGCCAAACTCAAGCATTTCATTGGCAAGTTCTCAAAAGGTTATAAAACAGAAAACAATCACTTAGAGCTTGGCATTCAGCCATTTGAAGAAACTTACCTTAATTCAAGATTTGAAAATGGAGAGACTGCAGGCGGTAGACTTGACTATGTAAAACTATTTGCTGCTGTTGCTATCATTATTTTGTTCATTGCCTGTATCAATTTCATGAATTTGAGCATAGCTCAATCCCTCAAAAGAGCCAAAGAAATAGGCGTAAGAAAGGCAATCGGAGCAGAAAAATCATCTTTGATTGGTCAGTTTATGGGTGAGGCTTTTATGTTTTCATTAATTGCCATTTTATTGGCTTTGCTTGCCACTGGTCTTATTCTGCCCAGTTTTAATAGTTTTACTAACAAGCAAATTGCTTTGCCTTTCACAGAGCCATTTTTCCGATTATTTATTTTGGGGTTATTGCTCTTAGTAGTGTTGGTATCAGGCTTATATCCTTCACTCTTTTTGGCCAACTTTCGACCCATTCTGGTTTTGAAAAATAATCTAAAAGTGAGCCCAAACTCCATTTCCCTTAGAAAAGGCCTCGTTATATTTCAATTTACCTTATCTACAGTGTTTATAATAGGCACTTTGATAATTTCAAAACAAATCAATTTTATCCATTCGAAAAACATTGGGTATGAAAAACAAAACCTAATTTATTTACCTGTTACTGGCACGCTCAGCAAACAGTTTGAAGTTTTTGAAAATGAACTGAAGAAGATTGATGGAGTAGAGAGTTTGAGTAAGATTTCAAACCAATTTATAAGTAACGACAACACCACCGGAAGTATAGAATGGCAGGGAAAAAACCCAAATTCAAAGCCCAATTTTAATCCAATAGCGGTAGAATACAATTTTGTAAGTACTATGAAAGCCACCCTGCTTCAAGGGCGTGATTTTTCGAGAGAATTTGCAGATTCTACAAGTTACATAATCAATGAAGCCGCGCTGAAAATTATTGGCTACAAGTCACCCCTTGGTATGCCATTAACCCAGTGGGGCAAGGAAGGGCGAATAGTAGGCGTGGTGAAAGATTTTCATTTCAATTCGATGCTCATGCCTATCGAACCCATGATTATCAGACATATAGATAAAATACCTTACGGATATTGCCTAGTACGAATAGACGGGGAGCGCACCCATGAGGCATTGAATGGAATCGAAACTATTCACAAAAAACTAAACCCCGATTTTCCGTTCACCTATAAATTTGTAGAGGCTGAGTTCGAAAATTTGTACAAAACGGAGTCTTTGGTAAAGAGTCTATCTATAATTTTTGCCATCCTTGCCATTACCATTTCCTGTTTGGGGCTACTCGGTTTGGTAATGTTTGTTACGGAGCAACGCACCAAAGAAATTGGAATCCGTAAAGTATTAGGCGCTACAGTAGCCAATATCTGGACTTTAATCTTAAAAGATTTTGCGGTATTGGTCATTGTTTCTTGCCTAATCGCTGCACCCATTGCTTATTATTTTATGAATAACTGGTTGCAAAAATATAGTTATCGTACAGAAATAAACTGGTGGATTTTTGTAGCGGCGGGTGTGGGAGCTTTGATAATCACTTTACTTACGGTGAGTTTTCAGACCATCAAAGCGGCGTTGATGAACCCCGTAAAGAGTTTAAAATCAGAGTAACAATGCAAAACCAACCACCCGCTTGGCTTGATGCCCTGGTTAAACAATTTCTCCCTTCAGAGCTTTACGAAGAACTTTTGGGGGATTTGCACGAGCAGTTTGCATTTCAAATCGAGGAGTTTGGAGCGCAAAAAGCGCGTCGGCTCTATTTCTTTGAAGTCATTCGTTTTTGTCGCCCATATTTTCTGAAACGCCGTTTTCGCGCCGATACTAAGTATTCACCCTCTTACACATACAGCCCCACTATGCTACGCAACTATTTTAAAATCGCTTTTCGTAACCTGTTGAAATACAAAGGTTACTCGTTTATCAATATCTTCGGTTTGGCGACGGGCATGGCAGTGGCGATGCTCATTGGATTATGGGTTTGGGATGAATTATCTTATGACAAATACCACAACAATTACGACCGTATTGCCAAAGTGATGCAGAAAGGAACGTTTAACGGAGAGTTTGGGGTGGGAGGACACATGCCGCTTCCTCAGGGAACGAACTGCGTACGGTTTACGGTACTGATTTTACGCGTGTGGTCATGTCTTCCTGGACTAATGAACACATTCTGGCGTATGGCGATAAGAAATTCACCAAAAAGGGGAATTATCTAAGTCCCGAAGCGCCCGAGATGTTTTCGCTAAAAATGCTCAAAGGCGAGCGAACAGGCTTAAAAGACCCTTATTCTGTTTTATTGTCTGAATCTGTGTCGTTGGCACTTTTCGACGATACCGATCCCATCGGCAAAATCATGAAAATCGATAATAAACTGAATGTCAAAGTAACGGGTGTATACGAAGATTTGCCTTACAACACGGATTTTAGAGACATGACCTTCATTGCGCCTTGGGAGTTGTACGTGTCGTCGGAATCATGGGTGAAACGGGCGCAGGACAATGCAGAATGGAACAATAATTCTTGGCAAATGCTGGCCCAGATCGCGCCAAATACCAATTTTAAGACAATTAGTGAAAAAATAAAAAACATAAAAATAAAACATGTTCCAGAAGTAGCCGTCTTTAAAAATGAAATATTTCTCCACCCCATGAGCCAATGGCATTTATACACGGGTTGGAAGAAAACGGGTGAACCAGACGGGCGCATTCAATATGTTTGGTTGTTTGCTATTATTGGCGTTTTTGTACTACTGCTCGCCTGCATTAACTTCATGAATCTCTCCACCGCCCGCTCGGAAAAACGCGCCAAAGAGGTGGGTATTCGCAAAGCGGTAGGCTCTATTCGCTCCCAACTAATCAGCCAGTTTTTCAGTGAATCATTGTTGGTGGTGGCATTCGCTTTTGTTTTGTCGTTGCTTTTAGTGGTGCTTATGCTGCCCCTTTTCAACGAAATAGCCGACAAAAAACTGTCTTTGCTGTGGGAACAACCTATTTTTTGGTTGTTAGGAATTGGCTTTAGTCTGCTTACTGGTTTGATTGCGGGCAGCTATCCGGCACTTTATCTATCGTCTTTCCAACCCGTAAAAGTATTGAAAGGCACATTTCGTGTGGGCCGTTTTGCGTCGGTTCCTCGAAAAGCGTTGGTCGTTGTGCAGTTTACAGTTTCGGTGACCCTCATTATCGGAACAATCATCGTTTTCCGTCAAATTCAACACGCTAAAAATCGTCCGATTGGCTATGACCGCAACGGGCTGATTACAGTTACGATGAATACACCCGAACTATACGGAAATTATAATACACTCAGAGATGCCCTTTTGGCAAGCGACGGAGCTATAGAAATGTCAACTTCCTCTACACCAGCGACGAAGTTGAATTCGCAGAATGTCGGCTTCGACTGGGAGGGTAAAGACCCTAATTTTAAAGAACAATTCGGGACTGTTGCTGTTACTCACGATTTTGGTAAAACCGTCGGTTGGCAATTTGTACAAGGGAGGGATTTTTCCCGCAAATTTTCCACTGACTCGTCAGGCATGATCATCAATGAAACAGCAGCCAGATACATGGGAATAAAAACCCCCGTTGGAAAAATCGTTAAATGGAATGGTAAACCGTTTCAAGTGGTGGGCGTTGTAAAAGACATGCTTATGGGTTCACCTTTTGAGCCTGTTTATCAGACCGTTTTTATGATGAACTACGGTTGGGCAGGTGTTATTAATATCAAACTAAACCCCAAGTTGAGTGCCAGCGAATCTCTGAAAAAGATAGAAGCAGTATTTCAAAAATTTAATCCAGGGAGTCCTTTCGACTATAAATTTACTGACCAGGAATATGAACGCAAGTTTGCTGCCGAAGAGCGTATTGGTCAACTGGCGAGCATTTTTGCAGCATTGGCCATTTTTATTTCCTGTCTTGGTTTATTCGGTTTGGCATCTTTCGTGGCCGAGCAACGAACCAAAGAAATCGGTATTCGCAAAGTGTTGGGGGCTACCGTTCCCAGTATTTGGGGGTTGTTGTCAAAGGATTTTGTGCTGTTGGTCATCATTTCCTGTCTTATTTCTGCACCGATTACGTGGTATTTCCTCAGTGACTGGTTGAACAAATACGAATATCGCACCGAAATTTCGTGGTGGATATTTGTGTTATCGGGTACTGGCGCATTAATCATCACCTTATTGACGGTGAGTTTTCAAGCTATCAAAACGGCGTTGATGAACCCTGTGAAGAGTTTGAAGACAGAGTAGAGAAGACGCATAATGATGTAATTCGCAACTGTCCGAAGATGTACCAAAGTGTACGTTTTTGGACAGTTTTTTTATTCTTAATAATGTTAAACCATTGTCTATGAGTTGATTTGTGGTGTGGCATAGAAATGTGCATTAATTTGAGCCATCATATAACCTTCAAAAAATGTTACAAAACTATCTCAAAATTGCGCTAAGAAACCTCTCTAAAAACAAGGCATATTCATTTGTCAATATTGGTGGACTTGCCGTAGGGATGGCTGTGGCTATGCTTATTGGTCTGTGGATTTATGATGAACTGATTTACGATAAAAATTTTAACAATTATGACAAAATTGCGATGGTTCGTAATCGTTTTACTGAACCTCTTTTACAGAAAACCAAAAGTAGTAATAGCTTGCCCCAACCTATAGCTACTATCCTAAAAACCAAATATGTACACCTATTTAAACACGTGTCGCTATTGCCATGGGCAGATGGGTACTCTATTAAAGTAGGTGAAAAAGTAATCTCAAAAACGGGACAATTTCTTGAAAATGGAGCGATTGATATGTTTTCGTTGAAAATGCTGAAAGGCAGCAAAGAAAGTCTGAACGATATCCAATCTATTATAGTTTCAGAATCGACTGCAGATGCACTTTTTGGCAATAAAAATCCTATCAACCAAATTATAAAGCTTAATAATAAAATTGATGGGAAGATTACAGGAGTATATGCCAATTTACCCCAAAACTGTACATTGGGTAATATAGATTTTATAGGTAACTTCGAAAACCTGAGAGCCCATAATGAAGGCTATAAGGTCAATGCAGATAATTGGGATAACTCTTCCCTTAGACTTTTGGTACAATTAGAAGATAAGGTGTCGTTGGAGCAAGCTAATGCAGCTATCCATGACTTATACCTCAATGATGCTCCTATTGATTATAAAGAAGAAATCAAAAAGTACAAAGCTGAGTTGTGGTTATATCCTATGAAACAGTGGTATCTTTATTCAGAGTTTACCAACGGCTATGCTACGGGTGGCCGTATCCAGTTTGTTTGGCTTTTTGGGGTAGTAGGTATTTTTGTGCTGCTTTTGGCGTGCATCAATTTTATCAACTTAACTACCGCTCGCTCAGAAAAGCGAGCCAAAGAAGTGGGTATTCGTAAAGCTATTGGTTCGCACAAAAGTGCTTTGGTCAATCAGTTTATGAGCGAATCCTTTCTGGTGGTTTTCTTATCTTTTATTCTCGCCTTTTTACTTCTTGGGATTTTACTTTCCCCCTTTAATCAACTGGCCGATAAAAATATCAGACTGCCTATTAATAATATTTACTTTTGGCTTATAAATATTATTTTCTTGGTTGTAACAGCTTTTTTGTCAGGTATATACCCATCTTTTTACCTATCTTCTTTTCAACCTATGAAGGTGTTGAAAGGCACTATCAGATTGGGGAAATACGCCTCACTTCCCCGTAAGATTTTGGTAGTTGTCCAATTTACAGTTTCAATCCTTCTGATTGTTGGTACCATTGTCGTATTCCAACAAATCAAACATGCCCAAAATAGACCTGTGGGTTATGATAGCACAAGGCTGGTACGGATTTCGATGAGTGACCCCAATTTTATCAATAAGAAGGAGGTACTCCAAAATGAATTATTGACTTCAGGGGCAGTCACCGATGTGGCTTTTTCGAGTATGCCTATTACGGCTGTTTGGGAAAATTGGGGAGGATTTCGATGGAAAGGAAAAAATCCAGAATCGGAGTCTTCTTTTTCAGTAAGTTGGGTAAGTGAAGACTTTGGAAAAACTACTGGATGGAAATTGAAACAAGGGCGTAATTTTTCAAAAGATTTTGCTACGGATTCAACAGCAGTCATTATCAATGAATCGGCGGCTAAATATATTGGCTTGAAAGACCCTATAGGCGAATATATCTCTAAAGAAGATGGAAGTAAAAAATGGCAAATTATTGGTGTAGTGGATGATTTCGTTGCTGATTCGCCTTATGAACCAGTAAAAATTGGTTTTTACTGGTTAGAAAAGAACTTAGATAACCTAAGTCAATTACAGCTGAAAATTAATCCGAACCTATCTATCCATTCGGCTTTATCGAAAATTGAAGAAATTCAGAAAAAAATAGTACCATCAGCGTCATTTCAATACCATTTTGTAGAGGAAGAATATGGTAAAAAATTCAGTGCAGAGCAGCGCGTAGGTAAGTTAGCATTGATTTTTGCCATTCTTGCTATTTTTATTTCTTGTCTCGGTTTATTTGGTTTAGCAAGTTTCGTAGCCGAGCAGCGTACCAAAGAAATCGGCATCCGAAAAGTGCTGGGTGCCTCGGTAACCAATCTTTGGCAAATGCTCTCCAAAGACTTTGTAGTTTTGGTGTTTATTGCTTGCCTTATAGCATCACCTATTGCTTATTACTTTATGAATAATTGGATTCAAAAATATACCTATCGCACCGATATTTCTTGGTGGATATTTGCCGTTTCGAGTGTTGGAGCCTTGGCAATCACCCTATTGACTGTCAGTTTTCAAGCTATCAAGGCAGCTCTGATGAATCCTGTAAAGAGTTTGAAAATAGAATAGAAGAAAAGCCTATTGTTATAGGAAACTTAACTGTCCGAAGATGTACAAAAGTGTACGTTTTTGGACAGTTTTTTTATTCTTAATAATGTTAAATCATTGTCTATGAGTTGATTTGTGGTGTGGCATAGAAAATGTGCATTAATTTGAGCCATCATATAACCTTCAAAAAAATGTTACAAAATTATCTCAAAATCGCCTTTAGAAACCTTGCCAAAAACAAGGTATATTCTTTCATCAATATTGGCGGACTTGCCGTAGGTATGGCCGTGGCGATGCTTATTGGGCTTTGGATTTATGATGAATTGAGTTTTGATACCTATCATAAAAACTATGATAAAATTGCCCAAGTCATGCAGAATGCCAATTATAATGGCAAAGTAGAATCACAAATTTCTAATCCAGCATTGATGGGTCCTGAAATCAGAGAAAAATATGGAAGTAACTTTAAATATGTGGTGCAATCGTCTTGGCAAGGTACCTATGTACTGGCATTAGGCGATAACTTTATATCAGAAGAGGGTATGTTTTTTGAGCCAGATGCTCCAGCTATGTTGAGTCTGAAAATGCTCAAAGGTACTTATCAGGGCTTGAAAGACCCCTATTCTATCATGCTTTCGGAATCAGTGGCCAAAAGCCTTTTTGGGGATAAAAACCCTTTGGATCAAACCATAAAAGTCAATAGACGATTTGATGTAAAAATAACGGGTGTTTATGAAGATTTGCCTTATAATACCTCATTTCGGGAGTTGAAAGTCATCATGCCTTGGTCTTTGTGGCTTATTGACAACCCGTGGGCAAAAACTATGACAGACCCATGGGGAAGTAACTTTAGCCAGACGTTTGTCCAAGTGGCTGATAAAGTGTCCATCGAAGATGCTTCTAAGAGGATAAAAAATGTAAAGCTTGACAATGTAGGGAAGGAAGAGACTAAATATAAATGGGAGGTGTTTTTGCATCCTATGAGTAAATGGCAACTTTATCAGGAATTTAAGAATGGGGTAAACACAGGAGGCCAAATTAAATACGTTTGGATGTTTGGCATCATTGGTATTTTTGTATTGATTTTGGCTTGTATTAACTTCATGAATTTGGCCACGGCTCGGAGTGAAAAAAGAGCCAAGGAAGTAGGTATTCGCAAAGCAATAGGTTCTGAACGAACGCAATTGGTCAATCAATTTTTTACCGAATCCTATTTGGTCGTATTTTTTGCATTTATCTTAGCTATTTTATTCGTCTTGTTGCTACTGCCGATTTTCAACGAAGTGGCTGATAAAAAAATCGAACTCCCTTGGGCAACCCTCCCTTTTTGGCTCATCAATTTAGCATTTATTGCTATTACAGGGCTATTGTCAGGGCTTTATCCAGCCTTTTATTTATCTTCTTTTCAGCCTTTAAAAGTACTTAAAGGTACTTTTAGGGTAGGAAAATGGGCGGCTATTCCACGCAAAACATTGGTTGTGATTCAATTTACGGTTTCGGTGATTTTAATTATCGGAACCATCATTGTATATCAACAAATTCAACACGCCAAAGACCGCCCCATTGGTTATGAGCGAAACGGGCTGATAAACATGGGGGTAGATAAAGAAATTCAGGAGCATTTTGAGGCATTCAGTGCTGAACTCAAATCGGTGGGAGCTATTGAAGAAATAGCGGCTTCTAATAGCCCCCTGACAGGCGTATGGAATACCAATGGAGGCTTTGATTGGGAAGGCAAAGACCCTAATCTGGCCGTAGATTTTCCCAATAGCCGGGTTACAATGGACTGGGGCAAAACGGTAGGTTGGAAAATAAAAAAAGGACGAGACTTCTCTCCAGATTTTGCTACTGATTCCTCGGCGTTTATTATCAACGAAGCCATGGAAAAATTCTTGGGTTTTAAAGAACCCATAGGTAAAACCTTGAAATGGAACGGCGAACCCTTTACCATCATTGCAGTGGTGGGCGACATTATGGCCGAGTCACCTTTTAACCCCGTTCGCCCTTCTTTATATCATTTAGGGGAGGAGGTTTACAATATGGTGCTCAAACTCAATGCTTCAAAAAGTGCCAGCCAGTCGGTGGCATTGGTCGAAAAGGTATGGAAAAAGTATGTGCCTAATGTACCTTTTAGCTACGAATTCGTGGATCAAAAGTACGGCAGTAAGTTTAAATCAGAGGAGAGAATCGGTACATTATCTTCTTATTTTGCTGTACTTGCTATCTTTATTTCGTGCCTTGGTCTTTTCGGTATGGCGAGCTTTGTAGCTGAACAACGCACCAAAGAAATTGGGGTCAGAAAAGTATTAGGGGCAAGTGTCGTGAGTCTTTGGCAGTTACTCTCTAAAGATTTTGTTGCCTTGGTTTTGATTGCCTGTCTTATCGCTGCACCTATCGCTTATTATTATTTAAGTGATTGGCTCCAAGGCTATGATTACCACATCGAAATTTCGTGGTGGGTATTTGTAGTAGCAGCACTCGGAGCATTGCTAATCACTTTACTAACTGTTAGCTTTCAGGCCATCAAAGCCGCTTTAATGAATCCTGTCAAATCTTTAAGATCTGAGTAAATAATGAGAAAGTATTATCAATTATCGCTTAGTTTCGTTCTTCTAACGTTATTTTTTAGCAGCACGGTTTATGGTCAGGCACTTAGGCTGCCAGAAAACAACAATTTCGTTTGTTCTTCAGGAAGAAAAATTGGTGTAACTGATATTGAAATAAAATGGAATGCACCAGGAGTGAAAGGGAGAGAAGGCAAAATATGGGGAACAGATGTGGCGTATTTTGGCTATGCAGTGTTGGGTTATGGCTCTAATGTTGAATCGCCCTGGCGGGCTGGAGCTGATGAATGTACAACGATATCGGTTTCTACCGATGTGAAAATCAATGGCAAAACCTTGCCTGCGGGGAAATACGCGCTTTTTATGCTGCTCACTGAAGATTCAACTACCTTAATCTTCAATAAAAATACGGCTGCATGGGGAAGCTATTTTTATAGGAAAGATTTGGATGTAATGAGGGTAAGTACACGCCAAAAAAAGAATCAACCCAATTTGATAGAAAGATTGACTTATCAGTATAGCAATCAAACTGAAAACTCGATTGATGTTAGTTTGGATTGGGAACGATGGAGTATCCCCTTTAAGATTGAAGTAGATTTAAAAAAGACAACTTTAGCCTATCTCCAACGCGAAATGAGTGGAGCGATTGGCTTCGACCCTGCCAGCTTAGAGGCTGCCGCGGCATGGTGCCTTAGCCATGAAACCAACTATGAAGAAGCACTTAATTGGATAAACTCTGCTTCAGATCCAGCATTAGGAGGCCTTAAAAACTTCAGAACGTTGTCTATTAAATCTAAACTATTGGATAAGGTAGGCCGAAAAGAGGAGGCAACTACTATCATACAAACAGCTATCGAAAATGCCTCGGCTTTAGAACTCAATAGCTATGGCAGGCAGCTTCTCATGGAAAAGAAAATCACTGAAGCAATGGCTGTATATGAAAAAAACTACCAAAAACATAAAGGAGCTTGGCCTACAAATGCGGGTATGATGAATGGCTATTCGGCGGTAGGAAACCTAAAAAAAGCACTCGAGCATGCCAAGCTTGCCCTTGCCCAAGCACCCAACGAGCAGATTAAAAAGTTTTTGGAAAAAGCCGTAAAAACGTTAGAAGAAGGAAAACCACTCTAAGTACCAAAACAAAAATACATTATATCATTCGACCCCGTCGGGGGCGCGTATTTGTAGAATTGTTGACTTCTATTAACATCTGACCCGATGGGGTCAAACCGAAATGATATAAGCTAAATTAGCTCAACTACTTAAAATAAGGCAAGTAAAAAATGATTCGCAACTATTTCAAAATCGCCTTTAGAAATCTTGCCCGAAACAAGATTTTCGCTTTTATCAATATAGCAGGCTTGGCTATTGGCCTGACTGCCACGATACTCATTTTGCTTTATACCAAAGACGAAGTGAGCTACGACCGTTTTCATACTAACAATCCCAATATCTATCGAATTACGGCCCGATGGATGAAACCCGATGGAAGCATTCAAAATTCTGATGGAAATACAGGAAATTTTCAAGGGCCAAAATTCAAAGAAAAAATTCCTGAAATAACCGATTTTGTGCGCTATAAGGCAGATTTTCGGGATGTTAGAACGCAAGGAGATATCAAAGGCTATGAAATGTTTAGTGTAGATGCTAATTTTTTCTCTGTTTTTAGTTTTCCTTTTTTGGGTGGCAACCCTGCCACGGCATTACAAAAGCCCCACTCAATGGTCATTTCGGAAGAAATGGCCGAAAAGTTTTTCAAAACAACCCAAGTCGTTGGCAAAACCTTGGAACTCAAAGAGGGCGATGCTTTTGTGCCTTATCAAATTACAGGGGTAACCCATAAATGCCCGCAAAATTCGACGATAAAATTTGATTTCTTATTGCCCTTGCAAATCGATAAAGAAGAGTATGCCAATAACGACAACTGGTTCAACTTCTTCCAAAATACCTTTGTGCTGCTCCATCCCAAGGCAGATTTTAGAAAGGTTGAGGCAAAAATGAAGCAAGTCTATGAAGCAGATGCCAAGGAGTCTATCAAAACGATGGCGGAAAAATTTGATGTGAAAGAGAAAGCAGTTTATCTACTTCAACCTTTTACTGAAATACACCTCAGCAAAGAATTTGCGGCCAACAACGGGCTAAAAGATGCCAGCCTTTTTACCTATTCGTTTATCTTGACGGGTATTGCATTGTTTATTTTGATCATTGCCTGTATCAATTTTGTAAATCTGACGGTAGCGCGTTCGTTGAAACGGGCCAAAGAAATAGGCGTGAGAAAAGTAGTAGGAAGTAACCGAAAGCAGCTGGTTTGGCAGTTTTTGGGCGAGTCTTTTCTGCTTAGTTTTTTGGCTTTTGTGCTGGCATTTGTACTGCTTCAGCTCGTGCTGCCTACTTTCAATCAACTGGCTAACAAAGCCCTTTCGCTTTCTTATTTGTTCGACCTCCCACTTAGCCTGAGTTTTATGGCAGTTTTTGTGCTGACGAGTTTGTTGGCAGGCTTTTATCCAGCTCTTATTATGTCGGGTTTTAGCCCTGTACAAACACTTTACAGCCGTTTCAATCTTTCGGGTAAAAACTACCTTCAGAAAAGCTTGGTCGTATTGCAGTTTAGTTTAGCTTCTTTTCTTATCATTGCTACACTTATTGTTTTTTCTCAATTTAATTATTTGATAAACAAAGATTTAGGATATGATGATGAAAATATCATCATGCTCGATACAAGAAGAATAAACCGAGCAAAGGCGCAATTATTCAAAGAACAACTCATGACCAATACCAATATTGTGGCTGTTGCTCCCAAGAATGGAGGAAGCTGGGGCACAGTAGCGAAGGTAAATGGCGAAACACAATTGGATTTTGCATACGAAACTGTGGATGAAGACTTTATTTCGATGTTTAAAATCCCCGTTTTAGAAGGACGAACGTTTTCTAAAGAATTTCCGTCAGATTCTACGCAGTCGGTAGTGGTCAATGAAGCCTTTGTAAAGAAGGCAGGATGGAAAAAGCCGATTGGGCAAATGGTAGATTTTTGGTATAACGACAATGAAAAATATACTGTGATAGGTGTCGTAAAAGACCATCATTTTGAGGCGCTCAATCAAGAAATCAAGCCGCAGCTGTTTACCATGAAACCCAGCAATAGTTTTGGCATGGTAAACATCAAAATCAGACCTCATTCGGCAACGGCGAGTTTAGCTCATATCGCCAAAACCTTTAAAAGCTTGTTTCCGATAGTTCCGTATTCTTATAAATTTAAGGATGTAGAAAACGCTAAAAACTATGAATCGGAAGAAAAGTGGAAACAAATTATGCTTTTGGAGCTATACTGACCATTTTTATCTCTTGTTTTGGGTTGTTTGGATTGGTCACCCTCTCTGCCGAAAAACGAACCAAAGAGATTGGTATTCGCAAAGTATTGGGAGCATCTATTGCCAGTGTTGTTGGGATGCTTTCTGTTGATTTCTTAAAATTGGTTAGTCTTTCATTCCTTTTTTCTTTTCCCGTAGCTTACTATGTCGCGCAAGAATGGCTCACCAATTATCCGTATCGTACCGATATAGAACTTTGGGTATTTGTAGCCACGGGTAGCATAACTATTGCCATTGCACTTTTTACGGTATCTTACCAAGCTATCAAAGCCGCACTGATGAATCCCGTAAAATCTTTAAAAACGGAATAATTGGAGAATGGAGAAATGGAGAACGGAAAACATATTTTTCTCCTTGTTCCTTTCTCCGTTCATCCTTTTCCATAAATAACCAAAACTATGGTACGCAATTATCTTAAAATCGCTTTTCGTAACTTGTTGAAAAACAAGACTTATTCTATTGTAAATATCATGGGTTTAGCTATTGGTTTGGCGGTGGCTATACTGATGTTGCTCTATGTCAAAGACGATTTAAGTTATGATAGGTTTCATAGCAAAAATCCGAATATTTATCGGGTAGTAAGTGATTGGTATCATCCTGATGGTTCTCTTGGGCACAGAGATGGCCTTTCCAGCAATTTGCAAGGCCAGCATTTAAAGAGAAAATACCTGAAATTGAGGAGTTTGTACGGTATTCAAGTGTATTTCGAGACATTAGAGCAAAGGGGGAGGTGAAAAGCTTTGAGATCATGTACACTGATAGTAACTTTTTCTCTGTTTTTGATTTTCCTATGCTCATGGGGAATCCAAAAACGTCTCTGACAAAGCCCAATTCTGTGGTGATTTCAGAAGAAATGGCGCTTACTTTTTTAATTCAACCGAAGTTGTTGGTAAAACGCTGGAAATTAGCAATAACAGCCAATTTAGTCACTATCAAATAACGGGCGTTACCAAAAAATGCCCTCAAAACAGTTCGATAAAATTTGATTTTTTACTACCCAAATTTGTAAACCCCGAAGAGACAGTGGGAGTGAATGGTGGCTCAATTTCTCTTTTCACACGTTTGTTTTATTGAGCCCAAACGCAAATATAGAAAGTGTGGTGCGTAAAATGAAGCAGATTAATGAAACGGATGCGGTTAAGGCCAACAAAATTTTGTTGACAAATACAAAACCAAGGAAAAATTAGTCTTCAATTTACAACCTTACAAGACATACATCTCAGTACCAGCCTGCCTGCTCAATATGGCCTTGTAGATGCCGGTAACTATACTTATGGTTATATTTTATCAGCGATTGCTCTGTTTATTTTGCTCATTGCTTGTATCAATTTTGTTAACCTTACGGTGGCTCGGTCTCTCAAAAGGGCTAAGGAAATTGGTATTAGAAAAGTAGTAGGAAGTAGTCGTCACCAATTAGTATGGCAGTTTTTGGGAGAATCTTTTTTGCTTAGTTTTATAGCTTTCATAGTTGCGCTTTTGTTGGTTCAGTTTATGCTGCCAACGTTCAACTTTTTTACCAATAAATCGCTATCAATTTCCTATCTTTTTGATACCCAACTTTTACTGGGGTATGTACTAATTTTTGTTATAACTTCCACCTTATCAGGATTTTATCCAGCTATGATTCTGTCGGGGTACAACCCTCTTAAGACATTATATAAGCAAATGACTTTTTCGGGCAAGAACTACCTACAGAGGTCACTGGTAATGGTGCAATTTGGTTTGGCTTCGTTTCTCATTCTTGTCACATTTAGCTTTTACGCTCAATTCAATTTTCTTATTAGCAAGGATTTAGGTTATGATGATAGCCACACTATTGTGGTCGAAAAATGGGATTTGACCAAAAGAACCGCTGAGATTTTAAAAGAAGAACTCCTCAAAAATCCGAATATTCTGCAAGTTGCACCTAAAAATGGCGAACATTGGGAAGATATTGGCAAGATAAATGGCGAACAAAAAATCCAATTCGGTTTAGGCATTATTGATGAAGATTTTTTGCCATTATATAAAATTCCGCTGGTCGAGGGGCGAAATTTTTCAAAAGATTTTCCTGCGGATTCTGCTCAATCAGTAATCGTAAATGAGACATTCGTAAAGACAGCCAACTGGAAACATCCCCTTGGGCAAGTAATAAGCTATCCTTTCAACGAGGGGCAAAAATTGAAGGTAGTAGGTGTAGTAAAAGATTACCATTATCAGGCACTTAATAATAAAATCAATCCGCAGTTATTTGTGATGCAAAGCACAGGTTTTGGGGTGCTAAATGTCAAAATTAGGCCCAATACTGAAACCAAGGCACTTGCCCACATCGAAAAGACCTTTAAAAAGCTTTTTCCGATAAATGCCTTTGCCTACAAATTTAAAGATGTAGAAAACCAAAGAAAATATGAATCTGAAGAAAAATGGAAGCAGATTTTTTTGTTGGGGGCATTTTTAACCATTTTTATTTCTTGTATTGGCCTTTTTGGGTTGGCAACTCTTTCGACCGAACAACGCACCAAAGAAGTAGGAATTCGTAAAGTAGTAGGGGCTTCGGGCGTAAGCATTGCTGCACTTTTGTCTAAAGACTTCATCAAGTTAGTGGCTCTTTCTTTCATTGTTTCGTTTCCAACAGCCTACTATTCGGTCGCTGAATGGCTTCAAAACTACCCTTACAGAATCGAAATTTCCATGATTGATTTTGTATTGACTGCTCTCATTACAATCGTAGTCGCTTTGGCAACCATCAGTTTTCAAGCTATCAAAGCTGCACTGATGAATCCTGCCAAGAGCTTGAAAACAGAATAAAGTTATACACCCATTTTCGAAAATCAAAAAACTGTCCGAAGATGTACAAAGGTGTACGTTTATGGACAGTTTTTTGATTTTATAAAAAGATAAGTTTTTGATTTTTAGTTAGTTGTAGTACTGGCATAAAATATGCGCTTTATTTGGAGTAACCCATTACTCCAAAACTATATGCTCCAAAACTATTTAAAAATCGCTTGGCGGAATATTTGGAAAAATAAGACATTTTCTTTTCTTAATGTCCTTGGTCTTTCGCTTGGTATGGCCTGTAGTTTGCTGATTATGCTTTGGGTACAAAGCGAGCTTAGTATGGATAGATTCCATAAAAATGATGCTCGTTTGTATAGAGTAATGGAAAATCAGTATTATTCAGGCCAGATAAATACGTACCCTTCCACGCCAGGTATCTTGGCAGAGAATATCGTCAAAGATATTCCCGAAATCCAAATGGCGAGCCAGTTTTTGTGGGAAGAACAGCCTCTTTTTACCGTAGGGACTATTTTTGAGAAAGAAAAGGGGCGATATGTTCAGGGAGATTTTTTACGGATGTTCTCCTTTGACCTCGAAAAAGGCAATCCTAACACAGCGCTTAAACGCCCAGATGGAGTGGTAATTTCAAAAAAATTAGCCCAAAAATATTTCAAAGGACAAGATCCTATAGGTAAAAGCATAAAAATTAATAATACCGAAAACATGATGGTTACGGGCATTTTGAAAGATATTCCCGCAAGCTCATCTATCCAATTTGATTTTTTGATGAGCTACGACCATTGGCTCAAAACCAACGAATGGGCCAAGGAATGGGGGAATAACGGCCCCCGCTGCTACATACTGCTTGCCCCCAATGCCAATATAGCCAAGGTAAATGCTAAAATCAAAGGATACATTAAGACCAAGAATAAAAATAGCAACGTCGAGCTATTTTTACAAAATTATGGCGAATCTTACCTCTATTCAAATTGGGACTCAGGCGTGCAAGATGGGGGAAGAATAGAGTATGTGAGAATTTTTTCGTTGGTGGCTATTTTCATCTTGTTTATTGCTTGCATTAACTTTATGAATTTGGCGACGGCTCGGTCGGTCAAAAGAGGAAAAGAAATAGGCATACGAAAAGTAGTGGGAGCAGTAAAAAGGGCTTTGATGGGGCAGTTTATCGGTGAATCTATCCTATTAGCCTTCTTTTCGCTGATTGTTGCTGTGCTGATGGTCTATTTACTACTTCCAAGTTTTAATTCTCTGACAGACAAACAGCTTATACTGAATTTTACCCATCCCTCTTTTTGGTTGATTCTGTTTGGGTTAACCTTATTTACGGGTCTTCTTTCAGGATCTTACCCTGCCTTATTTATGTCGTCCCTGAGCCCTATTGTGGTGTTGAAAGGTGCCTTAAAATTCAAGCCAAGTGCCACTTATTTCCGCAAAGGATTGGTTGTCTTCCAGTTTGGATTATCTATTATGCTGATTATTGGCATGATTGTTATTTATCGTCAAATCAATTTTATTCAGCACAAAAACTTAGGTTACGAGCGCGAAAATCTGGTTTATATACCACTGGAAGGTGATTTAACAAAAAACTTTGCTTCTTTTAAACAAGCTTTGCAAAATGAGGCGGGTATTGTGCAAATCACTTGTTCGCAAGCCGATCCACTGGAGGTAGGAAGTTCTACTCAAGGAGTTTCATGGCCAGGCAAAGATACCACCCAACTCATGCTTTTTGCTCAAAATCCCGTTTCATATGATTATATCAAAACTATGGGTATTCAACTGCTGAGTGGTCGAGATTTTAGTCCCAATTATGGCACTGACTCCGCGAGTTATCTTGTCAATGAAGCTGCTGCCAAAAAGATGGGTTACAAAGACCCTATCGACAAGGAAATTACTTTCTGGAATAACAAAGGTAGGATTGTGGGGCTTATGAAAGATTATCACTATGCTACTTTACATCAGGCTATTGAGCCATTGATTGTACGTCTATTTCCTAAAGATAATTACTGGGGGTGGGTATTAGTAAGAACACGTGCAGGACAAACCAAACAAGCGATCGCCAACATAGAAAAAATACATAAGCAGTTCAATCCTAATTTCCCATTTCATTATCAATTTACTGACGAAGAATTTACAAAGAACTATAAGGCCGAAAATACCATTGGGAGTTTATCCAACTACTTTGCTTTCCTTGCTATTTTTATTTCTTGCTTAGGACTCTTTGGTTTGGCTACTTTCACTGCCGAGCAGCGTACTAAAGAAATTGGAATTCGTAAAGTATTAGGGGCGAGTGTTTCCACCTTGGTTGGCATGCTTTCCAAAGATTTTATCATTTTGGTTCTATTATCCTCCATTTTGGCTTTTCCAATCGCCTGGTATTTTCTGAAAAATTGGCTTGAAAAATATGCTTACCGCATCGAGATGGAATGGTGGTATTTTGTGATAGCAATGATTGCGGCGGTAGCTATTGCTCTGCTCACAGTCAGCTATCAAGCTATCAAAGCGGCCTTGATGAACCCTGTAAAGAGCCTGAAAAGCGAATGATAAAAGTCCAATAGAATAGTTGCAAGATTTATATCCCCAACTTAAAGAAAAACCTTCAATAGATTGTCAATATGCTTTTCGATTGCTGAGATTTGCCGTTTAACATTATTTAAGAGCCTGTTGACAGAAATTTAAAATAACTTTGTGCAAGATTTAAAATCTTATACAGCCATTCTCTACAGCCATGAAAAACAGTATTTTACTGCCTTTATTTATTGTATTTGTTGTTTCTGTTTCATACCCATCGTTTGGTCAAACAACATCTAAAACACTCCCTGCTCAGCGTACAACACTTCCTGTACTCATTGATGGAAAACTAACCGATTTGGCTTGGAAAGATGCTGCCAAAGCAGATGATTATACAGAATTTCGTCCAGTCATTGGTCGTAAGGAAGAACATGGAAATCATACCGAAACTTTTTTAATGTATGACAACGACGGTATTTATTTTGGAGGAACATGCTATGAACGCAACTTAGATAGCATCTCAAAAGAGCTCAAAGGCCGCGACGGCTTTGGTATGAATGACTATATCGGACTAATTTTCGATACCTATAATGATAAACTAAATGGGTTTAGTATTTTAGCGACACCCCCTCGGGGAACAATGGGATGCCAAAATGACTTCTAATACAAACAGCGACAATGGCGGAGAAGATTTTAGTTGGAATGCTGTTTGGAAAAGTGCAAATCGTTATTCACGACAAAGGATGGTCATTTGAAATATTTCTACCTTATTCGGCTATTCGTTTTAGTAAAGATAAGGTGCAAAATTGGGGGTTAAATATTACGCGTCGTCACTAGAAAGACCGAACAACAATATACGTGGAATGCCATTAACCCTAATGTCAATGGCTTCTTAACTTAAGAGAGTATATGGGAAAGGTATTACAGATATTAAACCTCCGCTCAGACTACAATTTACCAACCCTACTTCTCGGTGTATGCTAATCATTTAACGAACGAAACAACAGAAAAAACTGGTCTAATCAAATTTCTGGCGGTCTTGATTTAAAATTGGGGCTTAATCAGGCTTTTACGTTGGATGCTACCCTCATCCCTGATTTTGGACAAGTTCAGAGTGATAACAAAGTATTAAATCTCACGCCTTTTGAGGTAAAATTCAATGAAAATAGGACTTTTTTTACAGAAGGAACAGAACTTTTCAATAAAAAGGAAATTTATTTTATTCGCGACGAATCAAGGGGGACACCCATTCATTTAGGAAATGCTAATAGCGGATTAGATTCTAAGGAGAAAATTATAAAAAACCCAACAGAGTCTAAATTAATCAATGCCTCAAAAATCTCTGGACGAACTAAAAATGGACTTGGTATTGGTATTTTAAATGCTATTACAAGGCCGCAATATGCTATTATTGAGAACATAGAAAACGGTAAGAAGACGCTTTGAGACTGATCCGACCACTAATTATAGCATTGTAGTACTTGACCAAACATTGAAATACAATTCCAGTGTTAGCTTTGTGAATACAAGTGTAATCAGAGGAAGTAATAATTATAATGCCAATGTGAGCGCTGGCTTATTTAGTTTTTTTGATAAGAAAAATACGTATAATATTGCAGGAAGCGCAGCCATTAGTCATATAAGATATAAAGAACCTGCCAATCAACATACCGTAGGGTATAGCCATACACTTAGCTTTGGAAAAACAAGTGGACGATTTACTTTTAATGTGGCCCAAGAACTTACGGATACCAAATTCAATAGCAATGATTTGGGGTATTTTACCAATAATAATTTTATTAATCATCGCTTCTATATAGGCTATCGTTATACCGAACCCAAAGGTTGGTACAACAGACTATTTCTTAATCTAAACTCCAGCGTAAGTTCTCTTTTTTCGCCCATTGGTAGTATTACAAGCAAATGCTAACAATCTCGAATTCAGATGAATATAAATGCTCAAACAAAAAAATTGGCTTGGTTTGGTTTATTGTTGAACTATCGCCCTGAAGAGCATGATTTTTATGAGCCGCGTAAGTTGGGATATATGTATAAACGGGGAAAGAGTGTATGGAGCCATTGGTGGATGGATGAAAGTAATGCAGCGAAAAAAATACTCTGTGAGCGTAGAAGCTTTTGAGCGCATGTTCTTAAATTTTTATAACGCCAACGGGCTTGATCTGTACCTTGGTCAAACATATCGCTTTAATAGCAAGATTTCTATCAATCATAGAGTTGGCTTTGAACCTCGCCCTCAGGGTATCGGCTACACCACTACATTGGCTGACAATAGCATTATTTTTGCACTTCGTAAAGTAAATACAATTGATAATGTACTCAACCTAAAATACAGTTTTACTAATAAATGGGATTGACTTTTTAAAGGCCAGGCACTATGCCAGCGTGGTTAATAACATTTTTCTCTCTTGCTACCGACAGTTCTTTGACCCCATATGCCAAGTTGTCCGAAAACCTGAATAGGAATGTCAATTATTTTAATATTGATATGGTATATACTTGGCAGTTTTGCTCCTGGAAGCTTTTTGAATGCTGTCTGGAAAAATGCAACTTTTCACAGTTCCAATAGCGTGATAACCATTATTTTGAGAATCTTCAAAATACACTTCAAACCGATCAAAATAACAATATATCTTTGAAAGTTATTTACTTTTTGGATTATTTACAGCTTAAAAAGAAAAGGTATTGAAAGGATATTCAGGACATTAATCGGTATGTTTTTTTAGTCTATCTATTAGAATATACAATTGGTAGATTATGCTGTTGTTGTGTTTAAACATGAGGTGATGGAACTACTCTAACCATCGTAAACCAATTATTTACAAACAATTTAAACACATAACAACCATGAAAAAAGCCATCTTAACCATCGCCGCATTAGCTATTTTGACCATTGCAAATGCCAACGCCCAACGTGGTCATTATCCCAGCAAGAGTTCTGCACCTACTCCTCAAGTAGAAAACCATCGACTTGACAATGCAATAGAGAATTTTCAAATCAATAAACTGGACAATATTGTTGGTCTAACGCACAAGCAGGAACATGAATTGAAAAAATAGAAAATCGCTATGACCGTTTGATGAAAAACAGACGCTTGAGTTATCGAGACACTCAGCGTTTGGAACAAGAAAAACAACATGAGATATGATCCGGTAATTGAACTCCGAGTGCGCGTCAGCGTTTGATAGCGTATCAACAATCAAAGAAATTTGGCCGAAACCCCTCCCGAAGAGGCTAACTAACACGATTCAAAGATTCCTGTCCGCAAACGAACTTAGCTTTGTCCGTTTGCGGACATTTTTCTTATATATAAAGCTTAATTAATTGATTAACAGGTGATTGTTGGTTGGGTATGGTATTTGGGTAAGGTTTAGGTATCTCATTCTACCTATTTTCATTATGATATATAATTACCTCAAAATTGCCTTTCGAAATTTTCAGCGACAAGCCTTCTTTTCATTGGTAAACGTGACAGGGCTTGCTGTAGGTTTAGCGGCCTGCTGGCTTATTGCCTTGTATGTACTACATGAAAACAGTTTTGATGCTTTTCTTCCTCATACCGACCGTATGTGCCGTAGCCATTGATTTGAAAATGGGGGAACAAGAAGGTACTACTACTAATACCCCCCCGCCTCTCGGCATACGGCTCAAAGAAGACTTTCCCGAAATAGAACTCATGGCTCGTACTTTCGATTTGGGCAATGTGCTTGTGAAGAAAAATAAATTGGGCAATGCGCCTAAGGTATTTCATGAAAATACAGCCATGGCAGTTGATACTGCTTTTTTGGAACTTTTTGGAGTACAGATGGTAGAGGGAGATGCTTTTGCAGCACTTGACAGCCCTGGAAGTATTGTTTTAACCGAACAAATGGCTTTAAAGTATTTTGGAACAATCCATGCCCTTGGAGAATCTATTGAATTAAACGAGCGACTATTTAAAATAACAGGTGTAGTGAAGGATTTACCCACTCATTCTACTTTACAGTTTGGTTTTCTATTGCCAATGAGTGATTTTAGGGTAGTAAATAACTTTTCCTGGAGTTGGATTTGGCTACAAATGGACACTTGGATACGGCTGCGCACGCCTGTTTCAGACCCAATAGTAGTCAATCTTGAGAAAAAATTTCCCGCAATGGTTCGCAAATATGCTCCTGCGGCTTATGAGCGTATAGGACAAAATTTTGAAGACCAACTTAAAAGAGGCGATCGGTATGAAATTAAACTATTACCCCTAAAAAAACTTCATTTGGGGTATCAGGAGCTATTTTCAAGGTTGTCAACGCTTGGAGATGGGCATCAAGTGCAGATGTTTAGTATTATTGGTCTATTGATATTGCTATTGGCCTGTGTTAATTTTATGAATCTTTCTACAGCCAGGTCCATGCGACGCTCAAGAGAAGTGGGCGTACGCAAAGCACTTGGTTCGCAAAAGGGCGCATTAATAGGTCAGTTTTTGACAGAGTCGCTGGTCAATAGCATAATTGCCATGCTGATTGCGGCTATGCTGGTAAGTATTGTTCTTCCTTTTTATAATCAACTGACTGGGTTAGAGCAAACATTTACTGACCTATATTCTGGTTCAATGCTGGTTTTTTTGGTGTTACTACCCTTTGTTACAGGCTTACTTGGAGGGCTATATCCAGCCTTTTACTTGTCGAGTTTTAAAGCCATTGAAATGTTTAAGCCATCGAGTGGGCGCTTGGGAGGAGGCCATGTTACACTTAGAAGCGGCTTGGTGGTATTTCAATTTACCGTTTCTATTGTCCTTATGTTGGGGTCTTTTGTGGTTTTTAAACAATTGAAATTTGCCCAAAACGTTTCTCCAGGCTTAGAGCGCGAGCCTATATTGGTGATAGACAATGTCCGACAATTTTTCCAGCCTTTCGGCCCAAGAAGCCTTTCGGCAGCAATTATCAAAGATGCCCGAAGCAAAGGCAGTTTCTCATGCCACGTTTCTACCTTCTTTGGGAAGTTTTGGCGATTTTTATGAACCCGAACAAGGCGATGAAAACCGCCCAATAGTACAAAATCTGCCCATTAGTTCTTATTTGACCGACGAATACTTTGTGCCTACTTTAGGTATTGAGATGATAAAAGGACGTAACTTTTATAGCCATTCTTCAAGTGACTCATGTGCGGTGATTCTCAATGAAACGGCAGCGAAGGCCATTGGCTGGAAAAATCCTATTGGAAAATGGCTCCGCTACCCAGGCAATGCCAATCAGCGTTTTCAGGTAGTAGGTATCATGCGCGATTTTCATGACGCTTCTGTCAGAAATCCCATCGAACCCATTGCGTTATTTCATGAATCATCTAAAACCTATCAAACTTGGGGTTCTTATATGGCTGTACGTTTGCAAGCGGGTACCGAGCAGCAGGCTATTGCCAAAGTAAGCAGTCTATGGTCTAAAGTAGTTCCTAACGTACCCTTTGAATATGATTTTCTGGATGCTTCATTCGCTCGTTTGTATCGGTCGGAAGCTAAAATGAGTACTATATTGAGCATCTTCACAGGCTTAGCTTTGTTTATTGGTTGCCTTGGCCTATTGGCGTTGGCCTCTTTTACCGCCGAAACACGTACCAAAGAAATTGGTATTCGTAAAGTATTGGGAGCCAATATTTCAGGGATTGTAGCGATGCTTTCGGCTCAGTTTTTAAAACTGGTACTCTTGGCTTTTGTCATTGCTGCCCCTATGACATGGTATTTTATGGACAACTGGCTTAATGACTTCGCCTATCGCATAGATATAGAGTGGTGGATGTTTGCTATGGCAGGCGTAAGTGCAATACTGATTGCTTTTCTGACCGTAGGGTTTCAAGCATTAAAAGCTGCTTTGATGAATCCTGTAGAGAGTTTGAAGACTGAATAAAATGTTATAGACTTTAAAAATAATCAACTTATGTTCAATATTTTTCTGAAGCGAATCCTTAGAGGGTTTTTGGCAAATAAGGTTTATACTTTCATAAATTTTATTGGTATCGTTATCGGACTCACTATGAGTTATTTTGCAGTAAACTACCTTTATTTTGAGTTCAAATATGATGCTTTTCATCAAAAATCAGCTACTATTTTCCGTTTGGCTCGAACCTACCGAAATCAAGATTATAGCGTTGTCGGTTTTCCGAATTGGTCGAGTTCGGATAGAAATGAACAACAAAATTGGATTAATTCCCTAAAAAATACCGAAGGTGTCATTGATGCTACGCAATTTATGATTTCGCCAAGCAAAGAATTCATCGAATTAAACCAAAAACGTATCGAAACCGATGGGGTTCTTACGACCAATACCGCTCAATCATTTGTCAAAATATTTGATTGGCAAATTCGAGAAGGCAGTTTACAAAATTTTTATGATGGCACTAATAAAGTGCTTTTGACCGAATCTATCGCTAATCAATTATCGAGCAAAGAGCAGTTGTTGGGCGATTTGGTCAACAAGACCATAAAAATTTGGGGGCAAAACTATCTAATTGAAGGTATTGTAAAAGATATTCCTAAAAATAGCCATTTTGATTTTTCAATAGCCCTCAATTCACCTAAAATTGATTATTGGGGAAGCCGAGTTTATCTCGAATTAAAACCTAATATTTCGATACAAAATCTGACAAGACAACTGAATCAAAATATTGCCAATTACAGTCCAAGATTGGCAAAAGACCCACTTTACAAAGGTCATTATTTACAGCCTATCAGAGATATTCACTTCCAATCTAATATCCTTTATGAATCCAAACAGCCAGGTAGCTATACA
Organism: Spirosomataceae bacterium; assembly: GCA_041392315.1. Taxonomy (GTDB): domain Bacteria; phylum Bacteroidota; class Bacteroidia; order Cytophagales; family Spirosomataceae; genus Runella. Next base: position 689,111 of record JAWKMH010000001.1, read on the forward strand.
TACATTGTTTTGATTGCTCTTTTTGCCATTTTCACGGTTTCAATCTCTGTTTTTAACTATGCTAATCTTACACTCGCCATCAAGTCTAAGCAACACAAGTCGGTTGGAGTGTTGAAAACTTTAGGAGCAAAAAGCGAAAACATCGCCACAGAGTTCATACTTGAAGCTATACTTTTATCATTACTTGCCATTCCTTTGGCTACTGCCTTGATTTCGTTTACTACACCTATTTTTAATGAGTTGATGGGTGTTGAAATTAGTATTAATTTTATAGAAAACTACCCATGGTTTCTGTTGCTTATTGGTTTGGCTATCCTTATCGGTGTAATTGCGAGCGTAACACCTACATTGCTTATGGCTCGAAAAAACACCATTCATTTGTTTAAAAATGGACTTCAAAAAAGCAATTTTCAAGGTTTGGTTATTAGAAAATATCTAATTACTGCTCAATTCATTTTCTTGATTTCGATTGCTTCAATAGCTTATTTTACTTCAAAACAATTGGATTTTATCAACCAAAAAGACTTAGGTTTTCAAAAAAATCAGATACTTTTTGCTTATACATCTCCTGAAAAACAAGAGCTATTCCAACAAAAATTAAGGCAAATACCCGAAATAAATCAGGTGGGAAATGGCTCTGATTTTGGTATTATTCCATTTAACCAAATGACCTATAAGTTAGAAAATCAAGAGATTGTTTTTAACGACGCTAGTCAACTCTATCTTGATTATGGCGCACTGAAGGCTTACGGTATCAAAACCGATGTGAGTTTTGATAAAAATTCTGCTCGGAAGACAATCATCAATCGAACCGCAGCTCAGAAATTGGCTGCTTCTATAAATGTACCCATTGAACAATTGGTTGGGAAAAACATCATTACAGAACCCGAATACATCAATCCCGAAAATGGGCAAGTGGGTATTCCGTTTGTGATTGACGGTATTTTTGAGGACATCCATTTATTTTCTTTAAGAGAAAAAATCGAACCCTATTTCATTACTCTTTCTAATTCGGTTAGAATGGATGGCCGAAGCATCGTATCGTACAATTCAAATGCGGCTATCAATAAAATCCAAGCCGTTTATAAAGACCTCAATGAGCCATTTCCATTAGAAATAGCTTATTTGGAGCAAAATATCAACAAATTGTATGAACAAGAAAATAAACTGAATACACTTTTCAGGTATTTCAATTTCATTTCGATTTTTTTGGCCTCTCTTGGCATTATCGGAGTAACTTTATTTTTAACCAGTATTCGTACCAAAGAAATCGGAATACGTAAAATTTTAGGAGCCTCATCTTTCTCTATTACTACGTTATCACTCAAAGAGTATGTCCCTTTAATTGTTTTTGCATTAGTCATAAGTTTCCCAATTATTTATTTGTTAATCAATCAATGGCTTGCTGGTTTTGCTTACAGGTCTGATATTCAGTACTTAGCAGTGCTACCAATCAGTCTTGCAGTGTTTGGTATTGTGGCAGTTTTGGTAATATTTATATCTTATAGAGCCGCTTTGATGAATCCTGTAAAGAGTTTAAAAACGGAGTGAGATTAGGCAAAGATTTTTTTTAGATCTAAAGTAATATTCAAGTTGGGGTCTGTCAATTGGTCATCATCATGAAAAAACGCGTAGCGGTTGGGAGCAGAGTAAACAGCAATGCCTTTCATGGCAGGAAAGACAATCCAACTCGACTTGACCCCAAATTCAAAATATTGATGGGCTTTGTCAATCATCAGGTCGTTGCTTTGAGAGGGAGATTGGATTTCTATGGTAAGTAGAGGGGCCTCGGTTTGCTTGGCTACTTCATTGATAAAGTTGAGTTCACGTTTTGGATAAACCACAATATCGGGCGTAGTACCCTCTGGAAGGGTGGCTAAGGCTACTTCGCTTGCAATGCGAAATTGGTTTCCGAAATTAATTTTTAGTTCAACACCCAAATTCATTTGGATGGCACCATGAGTAAGGTTTGGCATAGGCTTTCCGCGTTCTATTTCGTAGGCCGAAAGTACGGTTTCAGGTTCTTCAAGTAAGACAGCCATATCAACATTGATTTTTTACAAAAATAAACAAAAACAAATCAGATGCTAAGAAACTACCTCAAAATCGCGCTTCGGAATCTGCTCAAAAACAAGGTGTATGCTTTTATCAACATTGGGGGTTTGGCATTGGGCCTCGCCTGTGTGATGGCGATTGGATTGTATGTTTGGGATGAGTATCAATACGACCGCGCTGTGCCACAATTTGAGCACACTTATCGAATAACCGAAAAGCAAAAACAAGCCGATGGCCTTTACAATGTGGCTGTTACGCCAGGGCCACTGGCACCAGTACTCAAAAGTAATTTTCCCGAAATTACGCAAATCGTGCGCGTGGGTGCTTGGTATGGACTACTTCAATACCAACAAACGGCCTTTGAATCCAAAGCCATGCGTATTGTTGACCCTTCTTTTTTCTCCTTCTTTGGATTTAAACTCTTGGTGGGCAACCCAAAAACAGCCTTTCAAGCACCCGACGAAGTCGTTATTAGTGAAGCCGTAGCGGCTCATTTTTTTGGTAATGACTGGAAAAGAAAACCTATTTTGGGGCAACCCTTCAGGTTGGATCAAAAGCTAACACTACGGTTGGTAGGGGTGGTAGAGAATACGCCTCGGCGCTCTCATTTGTCGTTCGATGTATTGCTCCCTTTCAAATATCTTGAATTGAACGACCCCTGGAGCAATCGGTGGAATAGCAACAACTACCATACTTATCTAAAAATTAGGCCTGATGCGGATGTTTCTTTGTTTAGCCAAAAAATAGTGGGGGTGTTAAAAAAATACGACAAGGGTAATGAAACCCCGCTTTTTTTGCAGCCTTTGGGCGATATTCATTTACATTCTAAGTTTGATTTTGGTAGCGATTGGCAAACGCATAGCGATATAGCAACCCTTCGCATTTTTATAGTTGTAGGCTTGATTGTATTGTTGATTGCCTTGTTCAACTTCATTAATCTTGCTACTGCCCGAGCTACTCAACGGGCCCAGGAGGTGGGTATTCGTAAAAGTGCAGGAGCGATGCGTTCGAGCCTTGTTGTACAATTTTTGGGCGAAGCACTTTTGATGGTTTCTTTGGCTTTTGGGTTGGGGTTGGTTTTTCTCGAACTACTTCTTCCTTTTATGAATGAATTATCCCAAAAAACAATCATTACTCCCCTCTATAGCCCTTTATTTTGGGGGTCTTCGGTCGTTCTTTTGATTATCATTAGTCTTTTGGCTGGGCTTTATCCTGCTTTTTTATCTTTCTTCTTTTCGCCCTGCTCTTGTGCTAAAGGGGACTTTGGGAGTAAAATCAAAAAGTAGTTTTCGACAGCTACTGGTGGTAACCCAATTTGTGATGTCAGGGGTGTTGATTATCAGTACTTTCGTGTTATATCGGCAGTTAGAATTCATACAAAATAAGAAATTGGGCTTTGAAAAAGAACAACTTTTGTATGTTCGACTCAAAGGGGATTTGCGCGATAAAGCAGCGATTTTTAAAGAATCTTTGGCCAAACAAGCCAGTATTGCTTCTGTATCTGCTACCACCAATACATTGGTTGATGTCATGAACTCTTCTTATCTTGAGTGGACGGGACAAGCACCCGAAGATAAGTTTCTTATCACTCAAATAAATGCGGATGCTGATTTTGTACGCACTACGGGCATGAGCGTGGTAGCAGGGCGTAATTTTTCTATGGCCATTGCGGCAGATACCTCTGATCAATACGGGGCCTATCTTATCAATGAAACTGCGGCTCACCGCTTGGGTTGGAGGGCAGCACAAGCCCTTGGCAAGAAAGTGAAGTTTTGGGGAGCAGAAGGTACGATTGTAGGGGTATTGCGTGATTTTCACTTTCGCCCTTTAGATACCCATATCGAACCATTTATTGTCCGCTTTCGACCCAAAGAATCTTACTTTGATCTTTTGATCAAAACACAGCCCTCACAAACACAACAGGCATTGGCTGATGTTGCTAAAATCTATAAACAATTTGATAACAACAACCCAATCAGCTACGGATTTGTAGCACAAGATTTGGCCTCTCAATATACAAATGAACAAAAAACAGGGCAGCTTCTGGGTTGGTTTTCAATATTGGCCATACTCATTGCTTGTTTGGGCTTATTTGGATTGGCTACATTTACTACCGAACAGCGCACCAAAGAAATAGGCATTCGTAAAGTATTAGGCGCATCGGTGATGAACGTTACCACGTTATTATCCAAAGATTTTATCAAATTGGTACTTGTGGCCAACTGCATCGCTTTCCCATTTGCCTTTTATGTTACGAGCAAATGGCTCGAAGACTATGCCTATCGCATCGCTATTGAATGGTGGATTTTTGTCGTTTCGGGTATGGGTATATTGACTATTGCTCTGCTGACCATTGGCTTACAAGCTATTAAGGTCGCACTGATGAACCCTGCAAAATCGTTGAAAACGGAATAAATCCGACCGTAGTGTCGCAAAATTTTGCGGCACTACTTTAATTTGTAAACGGCTGCGCTTGCCAACAAAAAACAGCCCAACCCGAAGTCCTCATAATCAGGCTCTTTGGTATAGCTTAATGGTTGTCCGTCTTTGGGTTCTTTGCCTGTGCCTTGCACCCAACCCAAAAAGCCATTGGGATGTACGCAGTCTTTGAGCATGGCTTTCATAGCCTTAACCACCACGGGTTGATAGGTTTTCTTGTCTAACAAACCAGTGCGGATGCCCCAGGCCATACCATAAACAAACAAAGCCGTGCCTGTGAGTTCTTTGCCACCAAAATCGGTTTCATCTGTGAGGCTCACATTCCAAAATCCATCGGTACGTTGAAGCGGAGCAAGTGCCTGCATCATTTCGAGGTAGGTTTTTTGGTATTCGTCACGGTGGGGTGCGTCTTTAGGCATGATGTCGAGTACGCGTACCAGTGCCGCTACCACCCAGCCATTCCCGCGCGACCAGTAGCAATTTTGGCCAGTAGGAGTTTTGTAGGGTGGGTCAAAGTCTTTGTCGCGCCACCAAAGCCCTTCAGTGGGGTTATACAGCCCTTTGTCGCCATGCTGATTTTTGGTGAATGAATACATCTCGTACATTTTTTCGTAGTAGCGTTGGTCGTTATAAATCACCCCCAACTTAGCAAATACAGGCATGGCCATTTGCAAGGCATCTACCCACGACCAATCATCCTTTTTGTTGCTATTGACCATGTTATCCATACAGGCTTTAATGTCGCGTATGCGCTCTTCTTTTTTATCCATCAGATAAAGGTCAATGTAGGTTTGTCCGCAACATTGGTCGTCGCCATTGCGTGTAGTGGTGCCGTTGCGTAGCCCCCATTGATGCGCCTCACCCCACGAAACGGCGTAGTCTAAATAACTCTTTTGCGGGTCTATTTGGTACAATGCCATGAGGCCTTCGTAATATACGCCCCGTGTCCAAATATTGCTGGGGCGTGTGCGATCTTTGCCTACAATAGGCTTGCCCACATCAGGCCATTTTTGCATAAAATAGGCATTGGCGGAGGTCATTGTTTTCAAAAGCGCTTTTTTGGGAGGGAGTTTTTGGGCAAAAGCAAGAGATGTGAAGACATATAGACAAAACATAACCGTAAAGCTTCGCATAATAGGCTTGATTTTTAATGATTTAAGGTAAGAATAATTTAATTCTTGTAATTGGACATCCTAATTCTTAATTTACAGAGATGATTGCAAGGATGGCAGAACAAACGCTATATAATGTTCAGTTTTTATAAGTGTCTTTTCAGAGTTACTATTTCTTCTGCAGCAACTGCACCGAGCTGTCGTTGATTTCAAACTGTTTATTTTTCAGTAGGTTAATTATTTCTGCCCCTGCCAATATAACAGGGCCGTAGCCGTGTGCTGCAAACGGGCTGATGGGGCGATGATAGTAGAAAGCAGGGTCGAAGCCCATGCCTGTACCTACACAAGTACCCTCTACTTGCCCTTTTGCATTGATCTTGGTCGCTACTGCATTCCAACCCAGTAAGGACATAGGAGCATATGCAAGGCCATCTATCCAACCTTTGTTGATGGCGTGAGCAATGGCATACGTATAGATGGCTGTGGCGGAGGTTTCTAAATAGGAGTCTTCGCGATCGAGCAATTGATGCCAAAACCCTGCCCCCGACTGGTAGGAAGCCAAGCCTTTGACGTGTGCCTTTAGCAAGGCCAAAATCTCGGGCCGTGCGGGGTGGTTTTCTGGCAAAACATCCAACACTTCTACCTTGGTCAGAACAGCCCAGCCATTGGCTCTTGCCCAATGAAACTGCGGATGTGTGGTCATGCCTTCTACCCAACCGTGCATATACACACCCTTTTCTTTGTTGAACATCCGTTTTGAAAACAACAGGATTTGCTTGGCGGCTTCATCATAGTATTTTTTCTCGCCTGTAAGCTTGCCCATTTGGGCGAGGGCAGGTACACCCATGAACAAATCATCCAACCAAAGTGTATTGGGTTGGGGGCGGTTACGCGCCAATGTGCCATCTTTCAAACGATGCTCTTTGGTCATAATGTACTGAATATGGCTATCAATCATATCGCGTAGATTTGAGGGATTGCCTTCGCGCGTAGCTTTTATCATGGCAGCACACATAGCACCGCAGTCATCCAAAGCATGCGGCGTAATTAGCCCTCGTAAGGGTCCTTTTGTGCCCCAATCGGCATGTGCTTCGGTTGTTTTTTTGAAGTAAGGTGAGGCATGGGCGATAAACGCCAATCGTTTGTCGGTATATTCTTTGTAGCGCATATCGCCCGTTACTTGGCTTGCCAGCAGCATGGCCCCGTAAGTAACCCCCCATTCATAGCTAACGATGCGATAATCACCCTTTTGTAAGGCAGTATTTTCATCTATTTTTGACAAATCTGTTACGGCTTCTCCTGTTTTATCATTGACAAAACTATAGGGGGTAACAGCATTAAGATAGGTATGAATTCTGTCTAAAACACTTTTTATTTCCTCCATTTTTGGCATTCCATATGGCACAGGATAATCGGGTTTGAGCAGATGTAGAGGGGTGTTGGAGTCGTTGGCATTGACGACATTACGTTGGGCCAATAGCGTTGTTGTTGTTGTTAAGCCCAAACCAAGAAAAGTAATAGCAAAAAGATTAGCTGATTTCATAGGTTAAAAGAGGTGTTTGTATTTTTATGAAGGCAAAACAAAGGTCATACAAATTAAAGTGTTAACATTCCTGTACCTACCTGTGAGCAAAAAATGTACCCTGGCCTTTTTTAATTAGGGACTTAATAGAGGTTTTTGCTTCTTGAAACCTGTCCGTAAATGAACTAAATAACGTCCATTTACGGACATTTTAGTGGTTGTTTTTTTAGTAATCTGCTTGTAGTCAGCTATATAGTAGCATGGCATAAGTATTGCAACACTTTGTGTAACAACTTCCTATACTCCTTATGTTTAGCAACTATTTTAAAACTGCCTGGCGTAGCATTGCTCGCCACAAAACCTATAGCTTAATCAATGTATTGGGTTTGGCTCTTGGCATGGCTTGTGGGCTACTCATTTTTGTTTTGGTAAAATATCACCTCAGCTTCGATGACTTTCATGCTGATTCCGATAGAATTTATCGGATTGTGACAGAACAACATCGCGACAATATTACTTACACTTCAGGCGTACCAAGTCCTCTGGGAAAAGCCCTTAGAAACGACTACACTTTTAGTGAAAAAGTAGCCCGTATTGCTACTTTCGACGATCAGCTGATTTCGATAAAAACTACCCAAGAAATTAAGAAATTCAAAGAAAAAGAGGGGGTCGCATTTACTGAGACGGAATACTTCGATATTTTCAACTTCCCGTTAATTGAAGGCAATAAAAAAACGGTATTGAACGAGCCAAACACGGCTATTGTGACCGAGCGAATAGCTCTGAAGTATTTTGGCAATAGTAGTCCAATCAATCGGGTGATTCGATTCGATAACAAAATTGACCTCAAGATTACGGAGTCTTAAAAGATTTACCTAAAAATACGGATCAAAAAACGGAAATTTTTATCTCTTATCCTACGCTAAAAGCCTACAATGAGTGGCTTGCAAGCGATGATGCTTGGGGCGGAATTCAGAGTGCTATGCATTGTTTTATTCGGCTTCGTCCAACCATTTCAGTAGCGCAAGTTGAAAAGTTTTCCCAGCTTATGTAACTAAGTTTCGCCCGACAAGCAAAAATGTGCATCATTATAAACTTCAACCCTTGGCAGATGTACATTTCAATGCTCAATATGGTGGTTCGATGGAAAAAAAGAACCTTTGGATTCTAACTTTGATTGGCCTTTTTCTTATCGTCACGGCTTGTGTCAATTTTATCAATCTTGCTACAGCCCAAGCACTCAATCGCTCCAAAGAGGTGGGTGTAAGAAAGGCATTGGGAGGACTTCGTGGGCAGCTTTTTTTGGCAATTTATTGCACAAACAGGGCTTATTACTTTGATGGCAGCCCTACTCGCTTTGTTTTTGTCAGTCTTAGTGTTGCCTTCTGTCAATCAATGGTTTACTACCCAAATGACCTTTAATATAATTTCAGATGGGCAATTAATGCTCTTTATCCCTTTCTTGGTTATTGTTGTTACTTTTCTGGCAGGGTTTTATCCTGGCCTTATTTTAGCTGGTTTCCAGCCTGTTTTAGCCTTAAAAGGTAAGTTGTCTCAGCAAAATATTGGCGGTTTTAATACCCGTCGGGTATTGATTATTACCCAGTTTGCCATTTCGCAAGTGTTAATTATTGGGATGATTGTTATTGCTAAACAAATCAATTATTCTAAACAATCGGATTTAGGCTTTGATAGAGAAGCGATTGTCCTACTTCCTCAGCCTTCGTCTTTACAAGTAGCAAAAACCCTCAAAAACCAACTTCTCCAAATTGCTGGAGTTGAGAATGTAGCCCTTTGTTTTGCCGCTCCAGCCTCTGGCAGTAGTTGGAATACTACCCCGAGATACAATAATAATATTGAAGAAGAAGTGTTTCGAGTTTCGGTAAAAGCAGGAGATGAAGATTATCTCAAAACTTTTGGATTGAAACTCTTGGCAGGCCGCAACCTATTTCCTGCCGATACTGTCAAGGAGTTTTTAGTGAATGAAACATTTGCTAAAAAGTTGAATCTGGCCTCTCCTTTAGAATTATTAGGTAAAAATCTAAAAATCAACGGCAACATGTCAGGGCCGATTGTAGGTATTATTAAAGATTTTCACGACCAATCATTTCACCAAGATATTAGCCCTGTCTGCGTTTTTACCTCGCCTGATTTGTATTCAACCTATGGGGTTAAAATTAACCTTGGCAATGTAGCTACCACTATGGCAGCCATCGAGAAAACATGGGGTAAAATGAACCCTGACCAAGTATATCACTATGAGTTTTTGGACGATCACATTGCCTTGTTTTATGAAACAGAAGCGTTGATGTTGAAACTCATTCAAGCATTTTCGCTTATCGCCATTTTTATTGGGTGCTTGGGGTTATATGGATTGGTTTCTTTTATGGCAAGTCAAAAAACCAAGGAAATTGGGATTCGTAAAGTATTGGGAAGTACAGTTGGGCAGATTCTGTGGATTTTTGGAAAAGAGTTTGTACGACTGATTTCGGTAGCTTTTATCCTTGCTGCACCTATTGCCTGGTGGTTGATGAATACTTGGCTACAAGATTTTAAATTTCCTATCGAAATAGACGCATGGGTGTTTGGATTAACGATTTTGATTACACTCGCAGTGGCGACTTTGACGATTGTTCATCAATCACTTAAAGCAGCTTTGGTAAATCCTGTGAAGTCCTTAAAATCCGAATAAAATTCTGTGGAACGGTACTACATTATGGCTCTATCTACATTAAAAAAATAAAATTATGCTCAAAAATTATTTTAAAATAGGACTCCGTAACCTTCTCAAAAACAGGGTATCTTCTATTATCAATATTTGTGGGCTTGGCTTGGCAGTAGGTTGTTGTTTGGTCGTTTTTGTTTTTTTAGATTGGTCTTTTTTTCAAGATACTTTTCATTCAAAACTCCATCGGCTTTTTGTTGTTGAGAAAATAGCTACTAAAGAAGGGAAGCAGGTTTTTGAGGGCGATTCGCCTCTGCCAATGGGACAAATGCTAAAGGCTGTATTTCCACAAATAAAGAACTCAGCACGAGTAAACTTTGTGGAAACAGTGATCAAAGAAGGCGATAATGTTTTTAGAGAAACCGTCAGTTTTGTAGATGATTCATTTTATGAAATGCTCGATTTTCCTGTGAAATGGGGAAATAAAAGCACTTTTACAGAGTCAAATGGCATTGTGCTTACGGAGGAGCTCTCTAAAGTACTTTATGGAAATGAAAACTCTTTGGGTAAGCATCTAAATCTGAGGTTCAATATCAATGGACTTGTTTAGTTGAATTTTGTTCTTAAATTAATCAAACTTGATGCTAAATAAAGCCATGATTTGAAATTGTGGGCCTTATAATCAAAACGGATTAAAATTCGTTTGTAGGTGTCCAGCCACGCAAAAACGGTCTCTATTTTTTTGCGAAAGCTGTAAATATATTCGCCCAAATACCTATATTCTTGTTCTATTTTTTTAGAATTTCGTTTGTTTTTGGGAATATTGGCAATCATTTGGTATTTTGTTTCAATCGTTTCGATGAAACTGTTGGTGTCAAATCCAGCATCGGCATTTAGATGAGAGTTTTGTATGTTAATTTGGGCTTTTTTAAGTGCTTCGATAAGTATATCAATATTTTCAATTAACTCAAAACTATCATTGTGATTGCCACTTATACAATCCGAAATTGCTAAAATGTGATGATTATTATCACAAATAACTAAATTATTGGTCGTTTTGCACTTTTTGCGTTTTTGGTATTTAACTTTTTGTCCCCTTTTTTGACGGTGTGTGGCTACCGTCTAATTGGATACATTCTAAGGCTAAACTGGCTTTCATTATTTGATGCGTACTCGAAAATAGTTTTTCAAAACTTCCATCTGATGACCATTTAGCGTAGTGATAATAGATGTTTTGCCATGTAACTAATTGATTATCTGGCTTTAATGTGCGCCAAGAACAACCTGATTTGAGAACGTATAAAATCGTATTGAAAATAAAATGATAACTGACTTTTAGACGATTATGGTTAAGCTTATGGCTCAAATGAGGTAAAATATATTCGCCAAAATCATTCTCTGAAATGTAAACTGGTAGTTTGTTCATAGTAGCTTTTTGCAAAATTAATACTAATTCCAACTAAACAAGTCCAATGGCAAAGAAGTAATCGAGCATTTTGTGGTGAAAGGTGTTTTTCAAAAACGGCCATATGAAACATCCTTTTATTTTTTAGCACTGATTCCCTTCAAAAAGATGGCCTCTTTGGGTAAAAATATCACCGATGATTGGTCAGAAAATGTAGAAATAACTTTCATAGAAACCGAGTCGGAAAACTCCCTTTTGCCCAATACCACCCAAAGTAGAAAATATATTGATCTCTATAACGCAGCCAATAAAGATAGCAAAATCGTGGCCTATCATTTTCAGCCTTTGGCAAGCATGAACTTACATTCTTATCAATTGAATTATACGCGATTTACCAATACACATATCATTGGGCTTATTATGCTCATTTCGATTGCGGTTGCCATTTTGCTTTTGGTGTGTTTCAATTTTATGAACATTGCTGTAGCTTCAGCCTCCAATCGTTTGAAAGAAATCGGGGTGAGAAAAGTAATAGGTAGCAATAGAAAACAAATCATTTTGCAATTTATTTCAGAGAATCTCATTCTCTGTATCATTGGAGTAGGCTTAGGCTTATTGCTGTCAAAAGTACTGTTTTTACCTTGGTTTTCGCAGATTGCAGGTCTTGATTTAACCGAAAAACTTTTTACTAATACTCATGTTTGGCTGGTCCTCGTTTTATTAGTTTTCCTGACGGTTTTGGGAGGTGCAGCTTATCCTTCTTTCTATATTTCTTCGCTCAAACCTATCAGTATTGTAAAGGGGAAAATGGCTTTGGGTAGCAAAAATCGCTTCAGAAAAGTACTTTTGGGGTTTCAGTTTTTTCTCACATTTCTTGGAATTTCGATGGCGTTGGCGTTTGTGCAGGAAAATAAAACCTCAAGGGCAAGACCTTGGGGCTACGAGCCAGAGAATAATATCGTCCTAAAATTAGATAGCCACAATAGCTATGATTTGCTGCGAACTGAGCTCCAAGACAACAATAAAGTTCAATCGGTTACAGGATCTGTTCAGCCACTGGGTAGATGGGAAAAGCAATTGGCCATCAAAACAGAAGGAAAGGAGCAAACGATTAAAAGTATCAAGGCTTTGCCCAGTTTTGCAAGCCAAATGGGTATCAAAATAGTAGATGGACGCGATTTGAACGAGGCATATCAAACCGACAAAACGAGTGCTGTATTGGTAAATCAAGCATTTTTGAAGTACCTGAATTGGCCAACAGGCGTAGGAAAAACCATTGAATACGAAGATAAGAAATACCTGATTGTGGGGATAATGGAAGATTTTCATTTTGAAAGTTTTGAACACCTAATAGAACCCCTATTGATCATGGGTTGTAAGCCAGAAGAAGTAAAATATGCATATATCAAGATAGAAAACAACCTATTGACCAAAGCCCATACACTGACTGAGCGCGTTTGGAAAAAGATTTTTCCTGATGTGCCTTATGATTATTACTACCAAACGTCGGTTTTTGATAATCATTTTAGAGGTTTTAGCCAAGTGATAGACATACTTTCGGCGGCTTCCTTTATTATGATTATTGTTTCTATCACGGGCATTTTTGGGCTGGCATTGTTGATTTTGGCCAAGAAAATGAAAGAGATTTCGGTCAGAAAAGTGCTTGGCGCAGGTATTGGGAGCATTGGTTATCAGATTATCAAGGAATTTTTATTTGCCATTGGAGTTGCTTTCTTGATAGGTGTTCCTATATCTTATCTACTTACTAAAGCTATTTTTGTGCAAGTAACGCCCGAATCTCAGGTGGTATTCTCACCACTTATATTAACATTCATTGGACTTGTATTGATGACTATTTTGAGTGTATTATGGCATCTTTATAAGGCATTTGTGGCAAATCCAACGGAATATTTAAAGAATGAATAGGGTATTTTATTTGAAGGAGTGCTGCTTTGCTTACATACCCTCTACTGGTACCTCTATGGTTACTTTGGTGCCAGCGTTGGGCTTACTGTCGGTGTGCCAATGCCCACGTAGCGATTCTACACGCGAGCTAATGTTGCGTAAACCAACGCCCGTTGAATTAACCCCTTTTTGAAAGCCAACGCCATCATCACTTACCGTCAGTGTAACATTTCCTTCTGTTTGCGAAAGGCTCAGCCACACCTGCTGGGCTTGGGCATGCTTGAGGACATTATTGACCAATTCGAGGGCAATGCTGTATAGCTGATATTCTATTTTTGGATCTAAACGCTGGGTCAAATTCTTGGTTACTAAATGAAACTGTGTTTTGGTGTTGGCATTTAATTTCTCGGTCAATTTTTGTAAAGCGATTGCCATGCCATGCGTTTCAAGTTCAGCAGGAAGCAGATTGTGAGAAATCAAACGTATGTCGGCATATACATCTTCGAGGGTTTGGAGGACACTCGTATGTATTTTCTGGTCTGCTTCGGGATAAACGGCAGTATTCATCGCCTCTAAACGCCAGCGCAACGCTGCAATTTTGGTGTTGAGATTGTCGTGCAATTCTGAGGCTACTCGTTTGCGCTCGATGGTCTGCCCCTTTAGCAGTGCTTCCTCAATTTCTTTGTTTTTTCGGTTCAATTCTTCATTTTTTGATTTTAGGCTTCGATTCGACCAAAATATGTACGCCGTCAATAATATGCCCAATAAAGAAATACCCAATAAAAAATTGCGTGTTTTGGTCAGACTTTCGTTTTGTAGGGCTTGAATTTGTGATTCTTTTTTTTCGGCTTCATATTTTACTTGAAGTTCATTGTATGCTTTTTGTACCGAGAAGCGTCCGAGACTGTCTTCGTGGGCTTTGTGTGCTTCAAAATACTTCAAAGCATTTTTATAATCCCCTGCCAACTTATAAGTAGTAGCTATGTAATTTTCTGCACGAGATTCCATTTCTTTCCAGCCCGATTGGCGGGCATAATCGAGGCTGGCTTTTCGGTATTCAATGGCTTTGGCGTATGCTTGTTTTTGCTCATACACATCGGCCAAATCGGCATATGTGGCAAAAATCACGACCCGATTATTGAGGGCTTTGGCTATTTTTAAGGCTTTGTCGCGGTATTGATTGGCTCGTTTTTCGTCGCCAAGTTTCATGTAAACATTGGCCAGTCCGTGTGGATTATCGGCCTTGAGCGATGGGCTTGTCGTAAAAGGCATATTTTTTTCTACTTCTTTATAATAGTAGAGAGCTTTTGGATAATTTCTTATACCGAAAAAATCGTAGTAATTATAGTCGCCTAAGAAGTCATAAATCCAGCACAGATTATTTTTGTTTTTGGCTGCTTTGGCATAAGGAAGTGCTTGGTTGAGATATTCCAAACACTTGTTGGTCAGTCCGTTGTTGTTAAGTACAAAAGCTGCTAATACATATCCATAACTGAGTTCATAAGGGTCGCCGCCTGCTTTTTTGAGTAGTTGAATAGCCTTGTCATAATGTTTGAGGGCTTGGGTGTGATTTCCCTGCACATCGTTTTTTTTGCCCAAGGCACGCTCATAGAGGCCATGCCCTTTGGGCCAGTTTACTTTTTGGGTGAAACGTTTTAATGAATCTAAAAAAAAATCTTTCCGAGTATCATTTGAGTTAAACGAACGCTCAGTCAATAGACTAAGACTTAGAACAATATTAGTATCGCGTTGGAGAGATGCTGGCTTCAGCTGCCATGTGTCAATTTCATGGATTAGACTATCCAAGAGTGGATTTTGAGCTTGTGTTAAGCACAAAGTAGTCAGATAAAATAAAAAAGTGAATGTGATTTTTTTCATTGTTTAGACTTCTAAAGCGATTTCGATACTGACTTTTGTGCCTTCTGATGGCCTACTTTCTATCTTCAACTCACCTGACAAACCCTCTACACGGTTTCGTAAATTTCTCATTCCTATGCCCTCAGATTGTACTTCTGAGGGCATCCCCACGCCATTGTCGCTGACAGTCAGGGTCATTTGGTGGTCTGTTTGACTAAGACTGATCCATACTTCTGAGGCTTGGGCATGTTTGAGAACATTGTTGACCAATTCGAGCGCGATGTTGTAGAGTTGGTGTTCTATAGATGAAGGAGGTCGGCTTTGAGATTCTCCTCCGACAAAATGAAAGGAGGTTTTTGTATTGATATTGAGTTTATCGACCAGCTTTTGCAAGGCAACTATCAGGCCGTGGGTTTCAAGTTCGGCAGGAAGCATATTGTGAGAAATCAGGCGGACATCGGCATATACGTCGTTAGCCATTTCTAAAAGGCGTGTGTGGATTTTTTGATTAGAAGCGGGCATGGTATCTGTTTGCATAGCTTCCAAATGCCATCTAATCGCCGCCAGTTTAGTATTGAGGTTATCGTGTAGTTCGGAAGCGACTCGTTTGCGTTCTATGTTTTGTCCTTTGAATAGAGCTTCTTCTATTTCTCGATTTTTCTGGACTAACTCCCGATTTTTACGGTTTAATTGCCTGTTTGACCATAACACAAACCCTAAAATTAAAATGCCCAATATAAAAAGGCCAATAAGCAGATTTCGGGTTTGAGTAAGTTGATCGTTTTCGAGGGTTTGGATACGGAGTTTATTGGCCTGTTGTTGTTTTTCAAATGTGTAAGTCATGGTAGAGACCATTGTTTTCTGTAATACCTCATTGTTGAGAATACTATCGGAGTCGGCTTTGTGCTGCTTATAATGAAACAATGCCTGTGTGGTTTTCCCAGCTTTTCATAAGCTTCGACAGTTGTCGGTGGTATTCTGCTGCTTCTCTTCGTAGGGGAGGCTCGGCCTCATTGGCCCATTCTAACCCTTTGCTGGCATAGCTAATGACCTGTTTATATTTTTTTTGGATTAAAAATAATTTGCCAAAATTAATTTGGCTCACATGCTCTAAAGCCTCTTTGGAATCAACCTGGCTTTTGTAGAGGCTGTCGGCGGTCTGTGTGTACTGGAGAGCTTTGTCGTATTCTTTCAAAGACAAATATACCCCCCCAATACGGGCATAAATGCGTGGTAGCCATTGGGTAGCTTGCGAAATTTCATGAATTTTGGCCGCTTGTAGAAAATGACCAAGTGCTTCTTTATATTTTCCTTGTTTCTCAAATATCTCCGCTTGCTGACTGACGATATACGCTTTAAGACGCTGGTCATCGAGTTTTTGGGCAATTTTTTCGGCTTCTTGGAAGCACTGAAGCGCCTCTTGAAAACGTCCCAGTGCAACATAAAAACTACCCAAATTGGGAATTGTTGAGCGCAGTGCCATCAAATTATTACTTTTTTCCTGAAGCCGCCGAGCTTTGAGCATCAAATCAACGGCTTCGGCATATTTCCCTTCATTAGTAAGAAGGACAGCCATTTCACCATAAACAGTTCCTTGCCAAATATCATCTTTGGCCTCTATAAAAAGCTGTAGGGCTTTGTTTAGTAAAGGTGTTACTTCCTTCTGTTTTTCAAAAAAGCTTTCATACAACTGTGCTCGACGAAAATATACTTGCCCTTCAAGCGATTTATTAGGTATTTTTTTGACGATACTAAGTGTTGTATCCAAGTGATTATAAGCAGTTTGAAGGTCTGTTAGATAATCCAGTTCCATTCTCACTAATTGTAATCGGGCTTTTGCCTCTCCCACAGGAAATTTTAATTGCTTTGCCAAACGAACAGATTCCTTGCAATAGAGTTGCGCCAAAGAGTCGTTGCCCTCAAGCCAGTAAGTTCGCCCTAATTCAAAGAGCGTACTCACACGGTGAGTATCAAGTGGCATATTTTCTATACTCTTTCTTACTATCTCGGTTTTTTGGGCAGATGCTGTCAAAGAAAGCCCCCAAATACAAAAAAGCCATTTATTCATCTGTAGTTTGGGCAGAGAAAAACTCCAAAATTGGGATAATCGGTTACATGGGTCGGTGAAATAACTACAAAACAGATTCTGTTGCAAGCTGAAAGACTAAATATATAGGTTTTCCTATACCCAAAATGTAGGTGTTTGTGGATTTACGGGCGTTGGTTTTTAGGGGAACTTTGTATTGTTCAAAAAGCTAATTAAACACTTAAAAAAATGAATACAGCCACATTCTTAATCAACTCACCTCAAGAAATACCTTTGTCTGAAAAAGACCAAAAAGAATTAAAGAAGGAATTAAAAGGACTAAAATGGGGAATAATAGCGGGCGTTTTATGGACGACACTTATCGTTTATTCTGAAATGCCAAGGTTAGCGCACTTCTTTTCTTTAGCTATTGATTTTCAGAAGGGGTTATTATTGGTGGTTTTTACTGCCCTCTTCTTGTTGCTTTCTTGGATGATTGTTGTTTGGCTAAGAAACTACAATCAAGACTTAAAGTCTTCTACAAAACAGGTGGGTATTGCGGTAATAACAGATAAGCAATACATCTACGATAGCGATGGCTCTAATTCCTATTTAGTGTCTTTCAAGTGGTGTAAGCCATTGGCCGCAGAGGAAATCACAATAGATGAATACCAGCTATTTAAACAAATAGACACTGGCAATAAAGTATATCTTGAATTGGCTCCTCACTCAAAAGTACTCTTCAAATTCTTGAAAAAATAAAGGAAAGTATGGCAATACCCAAACAAGTACCTGTTTTCTCTCAACCCAACGCCCAATCTCAATACAAAAAATTGGTATTGGTGTTAGGTGTTGGGCATGGATTTTCAGATGCTGTGGCAGGCTATTTAATGGGTAGTTTGGCATATCGGACCGATTTTGCCCAAACGGGAGAAGCTATATTGCTGTATAACTTATTGGCCTTTGGAGGGCAACTCCCCGTAGGAATTTGGCTGGATAGAATGAAAAACTCCAAAGATGCAGTGTTACTTTCTACACTTGGAATGATAGTAGCTTTGAGATTAGTCAGTGAAAATATTTGGCTTTTTACCATACTATCAGGAATTAGCTCCGCCTTTTTTCATGTGGCAGCTGGAGGAATAAGTTTGTTGAGTCAGCCCAATAGGGCAAGTTGTATGGGAGTATTTTCCAGTTTTGGAATAATAGGATTGGCTTTTGGGGGGCTGTCAGCCACAATGCACTGGACTTGGGCACAGTACCTACTTATAGCAGGTTTAGTGATTATTTTAATCCTTGTTTCTGAAACAAAATTCCCTTCTTTACTAAAAAAGGAATTGTTGGGGCAAGAAACAATCACACTTGACCCCCACGACTATTTGATGATTTTGTTGCTCATAGCCATTGCGCTTCGCTCTGCTATTTGGAATTTTGTGCAATTACTTTATACCGAAAAATATGATTGGCTTCTCTATATGGCTTTAGCCGCATTTATAGGGAAGCTATTAGGGGGCTGGGTATCCGATAAAATAGGATGGCAGAGATATACTATTGGGGCATTGGCTATGGCCATACCGGCCCTTTCATGGGGCTATCGTAAATTGTTTTGGCTTATGTTGGGTGTGGGATTACTACAATCTATCATTCCCGTGAGTGCCGTTTTGATGGCTAAAGCATTTCCGAAGCACCCTTTTACTGCAAGTGGTATGGCCTTTGGCTTGGCTATTTCATTGGGAGGGTTGGTTGAAATAATGACTCCCCATGGGCTTTATCCCTTCCTTTTTTCGCTGATAATCATTCTTGGCTTGTTTTCTTTGTGGCTCTATTTTTATGCTTTTAAAGTGTTCAAAACCCTTCCTAAAATCTCATGAAAAACCTTAAACTTCTCCTTCTCCTTGTACTTACCCCTTTGCTATCATTGGCAGACGTAGTAAGGGAACCTTTTGAAGATATTCCAATCCCTTATCAAAATCAATTTTTGATTGTTGGTATTTTGGCTATTGCGGCCTTATTGTTTGTTCGTTATCGCCGTAGGCGTAAGAAAGAATAACATGTGGATTGATTTCATAAAAACATGCTTGATTGAACTGCCTATCTTTTGGTGGTTGCTGCGTTTATATGATAATTCCTTACGTATTATAGGGATAGGGCTGCTCATCAATTTATCTACTTGGCCATTCATTACCTACTATTATTATCAGTATGGAGGCAATATCCTATTGCTCGAAATGCTTAGGACAACGGCAGAATTCTTGTGGGTGAAGCAATTATGGCCAGCTTCGTGGAAAAGAAGCTTTTGGTAGCATCTGTTGCTAATACCCTAAGTTTTGTTGCGGGCTGGGAACAATGGGTATAAAAATCACTTTCTGAAGTAGCTATTTTTAAATATATAGGTTTTCCTATACCCAAAATGTAGGTGTTTGTGGATTTACATGCTTTCGTTTTTACAAGACCTTTGTCTCATTCAAATAGAAACATTGATCATTATGAAATCGAATACACCCAATCTGCCCGAATCTCACTCCTCTTTGCAAGACAAGACTGAAAAAGACGAAGGTTTTTTTAGCGTTTTGCTCGACATCACCAAAAAGCATCCCATTCTTTTTACGTCGTTTTTCCTCATTCCCTTTGTCATTTTATTGATTTCATTGTGGTACAAATGGTTTTATTTGTTCAATGATACTACGCACTATCTTACTGATTTTCAGGTGTTGGGCGGCAAGTGGTCCGACTCTAAATCTTATTTTGGCCCTGCCATGGACAAGTACATCCGCGAACTGGACATTGCAGGTTTGGTGGGGGAATTGTCGGTATTTTTATTGGGTTGTACCTGACGGTCACGACCGAGAAAATCAATCGCCAAAAAGACCGCCAAAATCAACAAGAAATGGATGGTATCAAAACCCAAACGGGATTGTTGGTGCAAGCTACCAAATCGCTCAACGCGATTATGATGGAAGTGAGTGGCAAAGTAAATGAAAAAGTGCAACTTATGGAAGGTACCAAAGAAGTACTCGAAGGGATTGAAAAAGTGATAGAGCTGTCAAAATCCCAAGGAATAGTATTTTGATATTGTCAAATACCGCAAGAATCGAGGCCATTTCACCCTATCGGATGGATTTGGTGGCCAAGCACGCCGATCTAAAACCCCACGAAATGCGCCACGCTACGCAGTTTGATTATGCCCGAAAAGCAGAATTGCTCCAACGAGATTGTATAGATGTAGAAAACAAACTTAAAGAAACGGCCATTTATCTTAAAAACACCAATAGCGATGCTCAGGTAGAATTTGTAACCCTCAATGACCAAAACGAAGGTGCAAGCCATGCCTTCTTAAAATACCTCGGTAAGATTTTCAATGAACACATCATTGTAGAAACATATCGTAGTAGTAGCAACGCACCGCTGCCGCATACCGAAAATGTCCCACATCACAATCGCTTTCTGACCCCAACTGTAGCAGCAGAAACCGCTGACCCTCAAGCCGATTTGATTCGCCAGCTATACACCGAACACAGCCAAGCCATCCAAGAGATGCAGGATTTAGGTGTAAAAATGACCAAAGTAAACAAGACTTTGCCTATTCAGCTTTTTATCAGTACGCCCCGCGAAAACAAACCAGGGATTCATAAAACCCTCTGTGTGTGTATCTTGGGGAGTGGCTCCAACTCCAGTGGGCGTGCTTCCAAACTTACCGCTTTCTTGACCGACGACCCGCATATTGTGTCGTCAATGGTAGAGTTATTTTACGATTATGAAACCGATGTAGCTCTCAATACCCGAGAGTTTATACGTAAAATTTAGTCTTGAGCTTTTTCTCATCTTGACGACTCATCACTCACTACCACCATCATGTCCACGACAACGCTTATCAAAAAACTTTGGCCATTTGTGCGTAAATACCGCCAAACACTCCTATTGGCTTTCTTATTGACAGGGGCGGGTGCCTTGCTTGCGCAAGTAACTCCCTTAGTCATGGAGTATTCGGTTAATACCGTCCAGAAAATACTCAAAGAAGGCGTACAGGGTAGTGAGGCTTGGACAGTAGTAGGATGGCTCATTCTCATTTTGATAGGAAAGGAAGTAGTAGCCTTGCTGATTACGTTGGGGCAAAAATTTTTGAGCGACCGCCTCCGATTTCGATTGGCCGCTGATTTGAACAACTACACCATTCGGCGTATGGTGGCCTATCATTTGTCATTTTTTGCATTGCCCCAAAATGCCATCGGAAAACTCGAAAAACGCATAGACAAAGGCATCGAAAGCCTCACCAAAACAGTCAAAAACTTGTTTGTGGATATTGTGCCTATGTTTGCCAACGCTGCCTTGGCTTTGGCTTTAATGTACAAAAAAAATATCTGGGTGGGAGTGTGTGCTACACTGGTGATGCCGCTTTACGCGCTCATTAGTCGCGAGCAATCTAAAAGACAAAAGCAAATCAGGCGGAATATTCAGCAGTTCCGAGAAGAAAAAGCCAATACTTTGTTTAGCCTGATTGAATCTATTTTTGTCGTAAAGTCTTTTGTAAGAGAAAGTTATGAGTCAGATAGACAGCAAGTGTTAGCCGAGCGGTTGGCCAATAGCGAAGTCAAACATCACCGAACCAATTACCTATTTGATGGCCTAAAAAGTATTGCCGAGCAGTTAGGCATCATCATGGTGTTTGTCGTAACGATTTATTTTGTACTCAACCAACAAATGACCGTGGGTGCTATTCTGCTTCATTTGATGCTCTTCAACAATGTATCGGCCCCTGTGCGGCATCTTCATCGAATTTATGATGAATACAGTGAGGCATTGGTGTATGCCGAAGGTTTTTTTGATATGATTGAAAACAATGACTATTTAGAAACAGTAGCTACGCAGGGGGTAAATGCCGACCAAATCAAAGGCTATTTTGAGATGCAATCCGTGGATTTTGTCTATCCAAATGGAAAGCAGGCGCTCAAAAAAGTAAGCCTGAAGCTGCAACCCAACAAAACCACCGCGTTGGTGGGGCTTTCGGGCGCGGGCAAAAGCTCCGCCATGAATCTTTTGGCAGGATTTTATGCCCCTACCAGTGGCACATTGCTTTTAGACGATACCCCTTTATCAGCTTATGACCCCCATTGGGTACGCGAAAACGTAGGCTTGGTCATGCAAAAAAACCATATTTTTTCGGGAACCATCGAACAGAATATCCGCTATGGCAAGCTCGATGCTTCCTTTGAGGAAGTCGTCGAAGCCGCCCAAAAAGCCAGCTTACACGACCAAATTCTACAAATGCCCCATGGCTACCAATCGGAAGCCAAAGCGCTTTCGGGTGGCCAGCAGCAGCGCATTGCCATAGCGCGGCTATTTCTCAAAAACCCACCCATTATTTTCTTAGACGAACCTACAGCCAGCTTAGATGCTATCACCACCGAGCAAATCAAGGACAGCATTGATGCCATCAAAAAAGGCCGAACGGTTTTGATTATCTCTCACAATATCAGTCAAATCATGGATGCCGACCAAATCTATGTGATGCAAGAGGGTGAAATCATAGCCAACGGCACGCATGAGTCGCTTTATGCCCAAGGAGGGTTGTATCGGCAAATCATAGATTCTAATGCCCGTAGCTTAAATATTGGGCGCTTGGCGGCTACTGTAAGACTTTGATTTTATTATCATTAAAAATCAACCAAAAAAATGGACAGATTATTAAAGATTGGACTTAGCTTTTCGGCTTCGGTCTATATGTTTTTTGTAGTTTTTAACAATTTGTTTGATTACGACTCCAACTATCAATTCATCAATCATATTGCTTCTATGAGTGAGATTTTTGATAGACGTGCCAATGCTTGGAGAGCAATACAGTTGCCTGTGTTTCATCATCTTATGTATGTTTTTATTATTCTTTGGGAAACACTTATACTGCTTTTGCTTGCTGTCGGAACACTTCAAATGATTAAAAATATTAACGCTGACAGTATAACTTTTGAAAAAGCTAAAGTAAAATCAAAAAGTGGTTTCATCTGTGGTGTTATCTTATGGTTTGTGGCGTTTGTATCGATAGGTGGTGAATGGTTCTTGATGTGGCAATCTCAAAAATGGAATGGGCAACAAAATGCTTTTTTTCTTACTATTTGTTTTTTGCTGTTCGCTAACTATCTCAATAATAGAGAGATAGTATGATTTTTTAGAAAAAATTACCAAAGCGTTTTGCCATTTATCTTTGGGTATATCTTCTTCTAACCTTTAAAATATAGGTTTTCCTATACCCAAAATGTAGGTGTTTGTGGATTTACACGCCTTGGTTTTTGTAAGACCTTTGTATCATCCGAAATGTCAAAGAAAAAGCATTTCTACAAATCAAAAATATTCAAATCAAAAATTTACAAAACATTCAAAAACATGAACCCTTCAGTAAAAAATTTCGTCATTCGCCATTTAGTAGGTGCCAAAGCCAACCAAATAGAAGAATTTGATTTCGACGGCCACCGCGAACTCACTTTGGGTCGTGCGGCCGATTGCGATGTGCAATTCGACCCAGAAATAGACACCGTAGTAAGTCGTGAGCATGGAAAAATTGTCAAAGATACCACAAATTCTCTTGCCTTTTCGCTCATAGACAATGGCAGTCGCAATGGTATTTTTATTAATAAAAACCGTGTCAATGGCAGCGCAACTTTACATCCAGGCGACGAGGTTCAACTCGGCAACAATGGCCCAATGTTTGTATTCGACATAGACCCACGCCCTGCCGAGCTGATGCCCGCCACCCGTTTTGTAGAACTCACCAAACCTACTTCCGAATTTATTCCTGCCGAAGTAGCCGCAACCACCCCCGAAAAAACGGGTATTGGCAAACAAACCTTTGAGCGGGTGATTACGCATGAGCGCAAAAAATCGCAGCGTAGCCTTTGGACGAGCCTTGCCGCAGCCGTAGTGATTTTGGGCGCTATCGGCTTTGTAGCTTGGCAACAACAAAAGCAAGAAACCGAAGAGGTAACTAACAAGCTGACCAGCGAACTTCAAAAGCAACAGGAAATAGCCAAAGCCTCTATGGCCAGCTTAACCCAAGAACTGGAAGCAGGTAAGCCCATCCCAGCCTCTACCATTGCCGATGCCAACAAAGACAAGGTAGTCAAAGTTTATATTTCGTGGGAACTGTATGAACCTACCACCAACGAAGAGATTTATCACGAATACCGCCCCGACGCGCAAGGTGTTTTTCATCCGCTTTTTGTGCAAACCCAAAATGGCTTAGAGCCTTATCTTGTTACCAAAAATCGTTCGGTAGCAGGTTTGCCTGTAGGCTCTTCAGGAACAGGGTCGGGTTTTGTGGCTACCTCTGATGGACAAATCCTGACTAACCGCCATGTAGGAGCCGCTTGGATGACACGTTATAGTGGCTTTTCTTGGGATAATTTTCCAGGTTATCTCGTAACAGGTACCGACCCCAAAACAGGCCAGCCTGTATTGAGCAAAGAACCTGTCGTTTCGGCCAATGAAGCCTTCGGTTGGGTGCCTTCTGAGGCCACTATGGTCAATCTACGCCCCGCCCGTGTGCAAGGCCGCAACAAATACCTGCGCGTGGTTTTTGCTGGAAGTACCCAGCCGTATGAAGCGCGCTTGATTACCCCCTCACAAACACACGATGTATCGCTTATCAAGGTGGATGTAACAGGTCTGACCCCCGTGTCTATGCTTGATAATTATAACCAAGTAAAATCAGGGCAAGATGTGATTGTGATGGGTTATCCTGGAGGTGCGCCACAGCCGCGTGTAATTCGCAAGTCAAACGACCCTTTCAAGCCCAACGCAGAGGCATATGAGATGGCTTCGCCAGTAACTTCGCCAGGACATATTCAGCAAGTCGTACCGAGTTCGACAGAGTTTAATACCCAGCAATCGGGCTTTGGGGATAGCTACCAGCTCGACATCAATGCCACCGGCGGGGGCAATAGTGGTGGCCCTATGTTTGATGCCAAGGGCAATGTCATCGGGATTTATTACGCAGGTGGAGGCAATGCCAATCAGGGTATCACTTCTTTTGCAGTGCCTATCAAATATGGCCTCGAACTGCTCAAACCAGGCGGGAAGTAGTAGAAAGGATTGATGTGGGTTTAGGAGGAAGTATATTCTTCTAAACCCATCAACCAGATTATCTAAGAAATACCACTAAAGACGATAAAATCCATTTAATAATGCAACTGGGTCAATACATACGAGGATACGAACTGACACAATGGCTCGGGTCGGGTGGAATGGGGGAGGTCTATATGGCACAGCACCCCACCACCCGTCAGCAAGCCGCCGTGAAAATTCTGCATCGCAACGACCAAGTGGCGCGGTTTAAAAACGAAGCCTATATTCAATCGTCAGTCAAACATCCGCACATCGCTACATTGTATGAGTTTTCGGTCGAAAATGGCATCCCTTGCCTTATCATGGAATACGTGGAGGGTATCACACTCGAAAAACTTATCAAGAGACAAGGCGTTCTTCCCGAGGCGTTTGTTTGGAAAGTAATGCAGCAAATCACTTCGGCCGTAGTGCATCTGCATCAAAAAGAGATTATTCATCGAGATTTGAAGGCCGACAACATCAAAGTAAACCGCGATAGCCGGGTCAAATTGCTCGATTTTGGTATTGCAAAAGCCGCTTACACCCCCAAACTTACTGCAGAGGGCTATATCGTTGGTACAGCGCATTACATGGCTCCCGAGCAATTCAACGCCCAGGTAAGCATTGCCTCCGATTGCTGGGCATTGGGTGTATTGATGTACGAAATGCTGACAGGCACACTGCCCTTTGATGGCCGTACCGAAACAGAAATACGGATTCGCATAGAGCGCGGGCAATACACCGCTCCCGACTTGCTGATTCCGACGATTTCAAAAAAAAGCAAACGGCTGATTAGTAAATTGTTGTGCAACAACCCAAGTCAACGAATGACAGCAATGGAACTGCTCAATGAACTCCAAAATCCCACTTTTGAAGGAAATTTTTCGGTCAATGGACTGCTGGATGATATGATTGATTTGGTTGAAAAAATACCGTTTAAGCGATGGTTTAATCTAAAATGATGAAGACAATGTTTTGGAAAAAATGGCTACCTACCGAAAAGCCGACGGCTGAAATTCCGCTTGAAAACAACAGTGGCGATATTCGCGCTGTGGTGGTGTCAGATGTAGGCTGTGTGCGTACCAACAATGAAGATGCTGCCCGTTTTGTACGACCATCCAACTCGGCGCTACGTCTTCAAAAAGGCTACTTAGCCATTGTGGCCGATGGCATGGGTGGACACGCTGCAGGTGAAATAGCTGCCCAATTGGCTGTAGAAACCATTGCCAAGACCTATTACCAACGCGAAGAGTCGCCCGAAGAAAGTTTGTTTTTGGCCTTCACCAAAGCCAATCGAGAAATTTGGCTTTCGGCCAATAAAAATAGCCGACAGCGCGGTATGGGCACTACTTGTACTACCTTGGCATTGTCAGAAAATCAGTTGTATTTGGCACACGTGGGCGATAGCCGTGCTTATCTATTTCAAAAAGGGCAGTTTTTTCAGGTTTCGACCGACCATACCTACGTCCAGACACTCGTAGAGCAAGGGGTAATTACGCCTGCAGAAGCTGAAAAACACCCCGAGAGAAACGTGCTGACCCGCGCCATGGGAACGCATCAGAAGGTAGAAATAGATATAACCCACTTGAATTATACTTTTGAAGAAAACGATCGACTGCTTCTTTGCACAGATGGGTTATACGACTACTTAAACAATGAAGAAATGGCACAATTATTACTCCACCCTAATCTAAGTGAGGCCGCGCAGCAATTGGTAGAGTCGGCCAAGCAGCGAGGAGGCCATGACAATATTACGGTATTGAT
Organism: Spirosomataceae bacterium; assembly: GCA_041392315.1. Classification (GTDB taxonomy): domain Bacteria; phylum Bacteroidota; class Bacteroidia; order Cytophagales; family Spirosomataceae; genus Runella. The sequence continues at coordinate 715,949 of JAWKMH010000001.1, forward strand.
CATTGAAAAAGTACCAGCCGATACCTTTCAGTCGGCCAAACCCACCGAAACCATCGAATAAAATGATAGGCCGCATCATACAAAATTATCGCATCGAAGAGCTCCTCGGAGAAGGAGGCATGGGAACGGTCTATCGCGCTACCGACACCTTGCTGCAACGCTCTGTGGCCATTAAAATGCTGCACCCTCATTTGTTAAGAGATGCTACCTTTATGGAGCGGTTTAAGAATGAAGCGGTCTTGTCGGCCCAACTTAATCACCCTAACGTAGCTGTGCTTTATAACCTACTAAGCGACCGTTCCGACAATCTCATGGTGATGGAGTATGTCAACGGAACTACGCTTGATGCCTTGGTGAAGAAGCACGGTAGCCTTACGGTAGAAAATGCCGTTAAAATGGTAATGCAAGCACTCGACGGGCTACACCACGCCCATCGAAAGGGAATCCTGCACCGCGATATCAAACCCGCCAATTTGATGCTTACCCAAGAAGGCGATGTCAAATTGATGGATTTTGGTATTGCCCGTTTGGTAGGAAGCCAACGCCTTACCCGCGCCGACCGCGTGGTAGGCACACTCGAATACATGGCTCCAGAATTATTAGATAGAATTGAGCCTTCCGTACAGTCAGATTTGTATGCCATGGGTGTATTGTTGTATGAGTTGCTTTCAGGAAAAATGCCTTTTGAGGCCACCACAGACTCTACACTCATCAACCAAATTTTAACCAAACCGCCTATTGCATTAAAAAGCCGTATTAGCGATTTACCCAAACCCTTGGAGGCTGTGTTGGATAAGTTGTTTCAGAAAAAACCTGAAAAAAGATACAGTACAGCTTTAGAGCTAAAGCAAGCATTGGCTGCCATCGTACCTGCTACGCCCATCAATACGCAGCTTTTTGGTACCAAAAAATCGGTGATTCCTCTTACAAAATTGGCCGAGCCTGCTACCAAAAACCAATCACTGGCCCGACGGTTTTGGTAAAGCAAACACCCGATGAAAAGAAGGAAAAGGCACCACGCCAATTTTTAGCAGCACTGATGAGCCTCGAAGGTTTCATTTTGACGGGGGCATTACTGATAGCTGCCGCTATTGTGGCTATTTGGCTATTTTGGATGGCCCCATCACCCCAAAAAGAGATAGGGACTAAGGATAGTACAACCATTCAGCCCCTCACACACCTGGCTCAAATAGATACCCTTGCTCAAACACCCACCAACAATTTGATAGCAGAAAATAAAAAGCAAGAGATACCTGCCGAGCAAGAGCCGATACGATTGAACCCCATCAACCCAACACCTGTCAAACAACGTCAACCTGTTCAAAACAAGCCCATTAATACCCAGCCTGAGAAGCCCAAAGATGAGCCGCCTGCGCCTCCAAAGGAAGAAGAAAAACCAAAAGAAGAAAAGCCCAAAGAGGAAAAACTCAAAGAAGAGCCTAAGCCCGTTCGTAAGGCAACCGTTACGCTCGGGAGCGAAGCCCTCGCTATTCAGTTCATGGAAACCATTTCTTCCGACGATGCCGTGGGTAAAATGGTACTACTGCAAACCATTTCGGCAGTTACCGTAGAAGGGCATGTAGTCATTCCTCAGGGAGCAAAGGTGCGGGGGCGCATTACGGATGCTCGAAGTGGCAGCGACTCCAAAAGGGCATTTTTAGCCATACGATTTGAGGCTGTTCAGGCGGCCAATGGCGAATGGGTGCCACTCAAATACCCTGAGTACTCTGATAAGGCCAGTAGCCAGGTGGTTTTTCAGGCGGGTCGGCGTGTCAATAATGTCCGCACCACACGAACCCAACTCACTGTTACACTTTAAAAACCTAAAACCATGTTACACAAAAACGTATCCCATTTTTCAATTTTTAAATTATTTGTTTTGTGCGGCCTTCTGTTGGCAAGTAGCCTTACCCTGGCCCAAGACATTCGCTCCAATACCGAAGGAATCAATATTTCGGTAGGCGGTGGCGTAGGAAACTGGTCGTCAAGTTATTTTCAAAACTTAGACGAGGCAGAGCCACTGGGCGTGGGGGCGGGGGTAAGAATAGGCTATGGATTCAACCAACGTTTTGAGTTGTTTGCACGCTATGACTATCATCATTTTATTCTCAAAAACGAATGGGATACGTATCAAATTACCAATGTAGGAGCAGGCTTGCGGGTGAATTTTGGCGGTACACTCCAACGAACCCGCCCTTATTTAGAAGTAGGATATAGCAGCGTAGGGTTGCTTATTGATCCTGTTTTATTCAACGGCAATCTGTTTGAATACCGCCTCAAAGGCCCTGCCTTGGCCTTGGGTGGAGGGGTCAATTATTTTGCAACGCCGAGGTTGGCTATCCAAGCCGCTGCCAATGGGACCTTTGGCAAATTCAATAGCTTCCAAATCAGCGGCACAGGCATCGAAGACCGCCCCGATGTCCGCACCCTCAAATTCTCTTTGGGTATTAGCTTTTATTTCAACTAAGCTATTGTCCCAATTTTCGCCCAAAAAAATCAATGGTTGCTTTATAGGCATCTACCCAGTGTTGGTGAGTTAGGAAACTATGCACTTCGTCGGGGAAAACCAATTGCTCAGTTTCTACATGGCGTTTGCGCAACTCTCGGATGAGCATGATGGTTTGGTAAAAATTGACATTGCGGTCGTCGTCGCCATGAATAACCAACACAGGCGACTTCCAAGTGTCAATATAGTGCATCGGCGATGATAGCTCGGCAATGGCAGCAGAGGTAGGATGCTCCAAATAGTTGTAGCTTGGAATAAAATTTTTGAGGCTTTGGTTTTTATCATGCACCCCGTGAATATCTACGCCAGCAGCAAATAAATGGGAAGCGCGTGCCAACCCAAAAGCCGTGAGATAACCTCCGTAAGAACCACCCCAAAGGCCGATTTTACTGCTATCAACATCGGGGCGGTTGCGAAGGTAAAGCCCCGCTCCTAATACGTCGTTGTACTCGCTTACGCCATCGGCCCCATAGTGAATGGCTTCTCTAAACTCCATGCCATAGCCAATACCACTGCGGTAATTGACCGACAACACCACATACCCCTGGCTTGCCATGTACTGGTTGAGGGCGTAGGCGTGGTGATAATACAAACCATAGTTGTAGCCCAGCAACATCTGCCTGCGCGAACCCCCATGAAAGAAAATAGTAGCGGGGCGTTTTTCGCCTTTTTTAAGGTCTTTGGGTAAAAACAACTGACAGGAATCTGCATCCCATCTGCAGCCGTAATCATCACGGCTTGGGGCTCTACTAAGTCTTCGGCCTTAAAGTCTAAGGTTTGGGGTAAAAGATTTTGTGTTTTTCCATTGCTTATAACCACGGCATGAGCAGGGCTTTTTGCCCCTGATTGTAGGCAGACCAGCGTTTTCCCATCTGATAAATAAGCACCATCCCACTCGATATTTTTCCCTGCTGTAAGCAAATTAGGGGCTTTTCCCGTGGGCGATATCTCCCATAGGTGTCTTCGGTCTATGTCCTCTTGATTGGAGTTGATAATCAGCGATTTATTGTCAGGAGATGCCGTAACGTACTCGACTTCAAAATTGCCTTTGGTCAAAGCCGTGGCTGTTCCTCCCGCTGTAGGCACGCTATACAAATGATTCCAACCCGTTTTTTCCCAAGGAAAAATGATTTGATTGCTCTCTAACCAAAAAAGTTGGTTTTCGGCTACGATTTCGTGAAAAGCACTGCCCATGCCTTTGTCTGCTTTCCAGATAGGTTGGGCTTTTCCTGTATTTATGTCGGCAACCATGATACTCCATGGCTCGGCTTCGCGCACGGGTACGAAAATGACAGGCTCGGCAGCAGGTTCGCGCAAAAAGGCAATCTTATCTCCATCAGGACTCCATACGGGCTGTAAGTCAAAGTCAGTACTGGGCGATAGAAATCGGATTTTGCGTGTTTTGAAATCAAAAACGCCTATAAAGCTATGATCGCCTCTATTGCTTACAAAGGCCAATTTCATGCCATCCGGCGACCACCTAAGCGCATTATTTCCCCCTCTCGACTGGAATAATGATTTGCCTTTTCCTGTTGATAATGAGGCTATTTGTACTTGTCCGCGATACAAATACACCAAGCTATCGCCCTTGGGCGAAATGGAGGGTGCTGTACCTAACCCAATGCGCGTAGCAGTACCTCCTGTGCTCGAAATCTTCCATACAGCTTGCTCGGCCCCGTTTATGTCGCTCGTTGGGTTGGGGTATTCGCCTACGCGATTGGGTGTGCCACCTCGCACATAGAGCAATGTACTCCCATCAGGCGACCATACGAGCTGGCTCAGTTCTTGCCCATCATCTTGGAGGTAGTTTGTCAATGCCTTTCCCTGAAAATCAGGAGATTGTGCTATGAATATATTTCTAACACCTTTGTCGTTTTGTACCCACGCCACTTTATTTCCTACAGGTGCTGGCGTAAGTTCAGTAGGGAAGGAATAGTTCAGAAACTGTTCGAGGGTAGGTTTTTGGGCAAAGGTGATTGGACCTGCCAACCACAGCAAAACGATAGGTTTTAGTAGAGATTTCATAGAAAGGTTTAGGTATTGGCGGAGGGTAAAATTAAAAGTACAAAGGTTCAATTTCTTACTAAAGTTCATTAGAAGCACAATGCTTCAAGTTTACAAGTCAGCCCGCCTGATGTAAAATCCGTGTTAAAGGTGTCGTTCCAACAATTTTTCTTTGTCAATTACTGTCAAGTTTGGTGGAAGTCCATATTTAACAATTTCATTTATTGTCGGAATAAGCTCTTTCATTGTATTGTCGTGCTAATATAGCCCATAACGGCGCGCGTGTTTGCGCGGTTTCGGAACGCCCCACGTAGTGGAAGGCGTGGAGAAATCGCGCAATCGCAGCGGCAAACCGCCACGCTGTTGGACGACGGGAACGAAGCGAAGTTCTCTTGTCCAACGAACAGGGCTTGCTGCAGTTTGGGCATTTGAAATCCGTCTGCCCGTAACTGAAGTTGATAATTGCAATATTGCTGATGTTTTGTTCATAAGCCAAATTTATAATGTCAAGCTGGAACTGAAGCTAAATAGTAATAAAAATGTTGAGGCTTATTCCGTCTGCCCAAATTGCAGCAAACCCCTTGTTGCCTGCTGTATGAGTTAGAATGGTAGGTCTTCTTCGTCTGTCGCTGGTTTGAATTTTTTGCCTAAATAAGTTGTCAGCACTGCCGATAAACCTACTACTAATTCTGCTTCTTCATATGTCGGTTGTCCACCTTCTCGTAAATGTCTGCCTTGTTCTGATGTAAAGCCCCACACTTTTGAAATAGCTTCGTCAAGTGGTTTTGGAACAATGTCAGGATGCTTTTTAATCAATTCTCCAAGTGTCATCTTTGAATTTCCTACAACGTGTCTTGCAACACATTCTAAACAAGCTAATGAGTGTTGTATTGCTCCTGTTATATCAGGTTCAGGTCGTCTTGAAAGGTCAATTAAAGCTTCTCTAATTTCTGTTTTTGCTGTGTCAAGTTTAACTTTATCAAGTGTCGTAACTGCAGCACTTAATTCTATTTCAAAATTCTCGTCACCTCTAATTTCAATAATTCCATTGGCTATTTTCCAACCAATACCATTAAGAATAAAAAAGTCATTTATCTCATTTTCAAAAGTCAGTTTGTCTTTTTCTTTGAGTGAATGATAAAGTCCTTCAATAACATCGTAAACATAAAACCATTCACATTCAGAAATTAAGTCCACAACCTCATTATAAATATTGGGATAAGCAGTCCAATTATTTCTGTCTGGTACTTTGCGTAAAACACGGCAAATTATTTGTCTTGAATGTGCTGGTCCATAACCAAGAGATTCTATGGTCTGAATAACATATTCTCGAAGTCCTTGAGGGGCATCTTGTCTAACTGTAATCTCTTTTTCTTGAGAATTAAGTCCGTGTCTTTTTGAAAATGATTGATTTAGCATAATGGTCGAACATATAGCAGCCAACTCGTAAATATACGCAAGTTTTCGGGGTCGTCCATGCGGTTCTATTTTTTGTATTGTTGAGCGTTTGCACCAAATAGGGCTTGTGGCAAGTGAGGAATTTGAAAAAAAACGTCAATCGAGACTAAATGAGTCCACCCAGTTTTTCGATCGCTTTCTGAGGTTTGCATTTGCCATTTTGTAAAGGCAGCCATTCGCCTGGTGCTACGACAACAAACACTTAGTGAATAGGTGTTGCTAAAGATAGAAAAATAGTTATTTCAACGTATCGACCAACAAGTAAATATTCAACACCACTATCACTGTGGCAATGACCCAACTGAGAACCGACAAACCCCACGAATTGACAAAACGACCCATCCAATCTTTTTTGCTGGTAAATACAATGAGTGGAATCACGGCAAAACTCAACTGCGCCGATAGCACCACTTGGCTCAATACCAACAATTCACTGGAGCCATGTTCGCCATAATAAATAGCGACAAATAAAGCAGGAACAATGGCAATGAGCCGCGTAATAAGTTGGCGAAGCCACGGCCTGAGTTGTATATCTAAGAACCCTTCCATCACAATCTGCCCTGCCAAAGTGCCAGTGATGGTGGCGTTTTGTCCTGCGGCGAGCAGCGCTACGGCAAAAAGTACACTGGCCCATTTACTACCAAGAAGCGGATCTAACAATTGATGAGCATCGGTAATGTCGGCTACTTGCTGGTTTCCCGAATAATGAAACGTAGCAGCAGCCAAAATCAGAATAGCGGCGTTGATAAAAAAAGCGATGCCCAGCGAGGCTGTAGAGTCAATGGTAGCATAATGAATGGCTGATCGACGGCCTGCTTCAGTGCGTGGATAAGCACGTGTCTGCACAATGCTTGAGTGCAGATAAAGGTTGTGTGGCATGACCGTCGCCCCCAAAATACCAATGCCGATATACAACATACCGGGGTCGGTGATGATTTGTTTTTGTGGAATCAATCCTCCAGCCAAGGCTATCAAGGAAGGATTAGAAACGATTACCTCATAGATAAAACATAACAAAACTACGGCCATCAACCCACCCACAATGCTCTCAATGATACGAAAACCTTTGTTTTGGAAATATAAAATCAGGAGTACATCTAAAGTAGTGATTACCACGCCCACTGCCAGCGGTATGCCAAAGAGTAAATTGAGCGCGATGGCCGACCCAATCACTTCGGCCAAATCGCAGGCAGCAATGGCTACTTCGGCCAAAACCCATAAGATCATGGCAATAGGCTTAGGAAAATACGCCTTGCAAGCCTGCGCCAAGTCCATGCCCGTAGCAATGCCCAATTTGAGCGCCAGATGCTGGAGCAACATGGCAAAAAGATTGGAAATCAAAATGACTGAAAGTAGGGTGTATCCGAAGCGAGCCCCACCAGCAATATCAGTAGCCCAATTGCCTGGATCTACATAGCCGACGGCTACCATCAGCCCTGGGCCGATGTATGCCCCCATATTTTTCCAAAAACTTTTATTGGAAGGTACGCTTACAGAAGCATTGACTTCCGAAAGTGATAAGTGATTATGTAACTTCATCTTAAAATTCAATCGTTGAACAATGTTAAAATCTTCCAGAAGATTATTGATATTTGAAAGATTCGATACAAATATAGGTATTTCCAAATAATATTTTTAGATTAGTCTAAATTTTTTATTTAAAATGATATACTTTATTTTTGTGGTAAAACTAAAAAGGTTGAAATGCAGACTTTCACCGAAGAAAACTACTTAAAAACCATCTTTTTTCTTTCAATCGGCACAGACCAGTGGGTTTCAACCAATGCTTTGGCAGAAAGTACCAATACCCGTGCGGCATCGGTTTCGGATATGCTGAAGCGTTTGGCTGAAAAAGAACTCATCAATTACCAAAAGTACCGTGGCGTACGTTTGACAGACGAAGGAGAGCGATTGGCCTTGCTGGTGATTCGAAAGCACCGCCTTTGGGAGGTTTTTTTGGCTGAAAAACTTCAATTTGGCTGGGATGAAGTACACGTCATTGCCGAAGAATTGGAACACATTCGTTCCGAACGTTTGATCGAAAAATTGGATGCTTTTCTGGGCTATCCCCAATTTGACCCCCACGGCGACCCCATTCCCAACGCCAAGGGTCAAATGCCCGAACTGAGTTACCGTAAATTGTCGGAGGTAATGACAGGGAAAACGGTTCTGATGATGGGTGTTTGTGAACATTCGCCCGCTTTTTTACAACACCTCGATAAATCGGGCTTGACCCTCGGCTGCTCGTTGAAGGTAGAAGAAATCAATACGTTCGACCAGTCTATTTGTGTTTTGATTGACAACCAACATCCTTTGTTTGTCAGTCATGAAGTGGCCAAAAATCTGTTGGTAAAATAGTATTTTCTGACTTCCGACATCCCAACTCCCCGCTTCTTCGTACATTTGCAACATGGAATTACTACAAAATGATCTTTTTTTGAGAGCTGCACGTGGCGAAAAAACCGAGCGTGTACCTGTATGGATGATGCGCCAAGCAGGGCGCATCTTGGCTGAGTATCGCGCTGTCCGCCAAAAAGCAGGCAGTTTTATTCAGCTGGCCACCCATCCTGAGCTGGCAGCCGAAGTAACCATTCAGCCCGTAGATATCTTAGGCGTGGATGCGGCCATTATTTTTTCTGATATTCTCGTTGTGCCTGAGGCGATGGGCTTGCCTTACGAAATGGAAGAAAAGCGCGGCCCTGTTTTTCCCAAAGTTATTCAAACCACTGCTGATATTGACGCGCTGCATATAGCCGAGCCGGAGGCTGATTTGGGCTACGTACTCGATGCCATCAAAATCGTGAAAAAAGAACTCAATGGTCGTGTGCCACTTATCGGTTTTGCGGGTGCACCTTTCACTATTTTTTGCTATATGGTAGAAGGCAAAGGCTCTAAAACTTTTTCGGTGGCTAAAAAAGCACTCTATACCGACCCTGCGTTTTCACACAAACTCTTGCAGAAAATCACAGATAGCACTATCGCTTACCTAAAGGCACAAATTGCAGCGGGAGCCAATTTGGTACAAATTTTTGATTCTTGGGCGGGTATTTTGTCGCCCGACCAATACCGACAGTATTCGCTGCCTTACATTAAACAAATCTGTGATGCCATCTCCGAAGCACCCGTTACGGTCTTTGCCAAAGGAGCGTTTTTTGCCCGTCAAGAAATAGGACAGCTCAAGTGCGCCGTAGTAGGATTAGATTGGAACATGGATGCTGCCGAGTCGCGGCAACTGATTCCTGACAAAACCTTGCAGGGAAACCTAGACCCCTGCGTGTTGTATGCTTCTTATGATCAAATCAGGAAAGAAACCCGCAAAATGATAAGTACTTTTGGTACACAAAATTACATCGCCAACCTCGGCCATGGGGTGTATCCCGATACCGACCCCGACAAAGTTCGTTGCTTTATCGATGCTGTAAAGGAATTTTCGGCCTTTTGACGAAAAATTAAAATTTTTTAACAGATTTACCACATACTTAGCACAAATTGGAATCGTTTTTGTAATGAGGTAGTTATTGTTACAAATCAGATGAGCAACTATGAAAGACTGTGTGGTGATTATTCCGACTTACAATGAGATAGAAAACATCGAGGCAATCATTCGCCGAGTATTTGGTCTTGCTCATCCTTTTGATGTATTGATTGTAGATGATGGCTCGCCCGATGGAACAGCCTCAAAGGTCAAAGAACTACAGTCAGAGTTTGCGTTGCGGCTTCATATTTTAGAACGGAAGGGCAAACAAGGCTTAGGAACTGCCTATATTCATGGCTTCAAGTGGGCAATAAAAGAAGGCTATCGCTATATGTTTGAAATGGATGCCGATTTTTCGCATAATCCTGTTGATTTAGAGCGATTGTATGCAGCTTGTGCACAAGAAGGGAACGATGTGGCGGTGGGTTCGAGGTACATCAAAGGAGTCAATGTAGTCAATTGGCCGATGGGTAGGGTACTCATGTCATATTTTGCTGGGGTGTATGTTCGATTCATCACAGGCATGAACATCATGGACCCCACAGCAGGCTTTATTTGCTACAAACGTGAAGTGCTGCAAGGCATCGGATTAGACACCATCCAGTTTGTAGGCTATGCTTTTCAAATCGAAATGAAATTCAATACTTGGAAGTATGGATATAAAATCACAGAAGTACCTATCATTTTTACCGACCGTACCAAAGGCGTTTCTAAAATGTCCACAAAAATCTTCAAAGAGGCAGTGCTGGGTGTGCTATTTTTGAAAATTAGAAGTTTCTTCAAAACTTACATTAGACACAATGAACCTAAGCAAATACCACTTTTACAGGTAACAAAAATGGTTTAATAAGCTCATAGTCAATACTTAAAGGCCACTATTCATTTACTTGAATAGTGGCCTTTGTTTTGCCCCAAAAATAAAAAAATAAAAAATGTCTTGACATTATATGTATATACATATATATTTGTGCTGTCAATTTTAATACCATCTTTTAAACGCAATAAAACAATGGAAACTTTAACAAAAACCACTTGGGCCATAGACCCCACCCATTCAGAAGTACAGTTCAAAGTAAAACACCTGGTTATTTCAACGGTAACTGGCAGCTTCAAAACTTTTGAAGGAACACTTGAAACCGAAGGTGATGATTTTGCAGATGCAGCCATCCAATTTAGCGCAGCCATTGATAGCATTGATACCAATATGCCGCAGCGTGATGCGCACCTAAAGAGTGCCGATTTTTTTGATGCAGAAAATTTCCCCCAGCTTACTTTTGTTTCTACTTCATTTACACAAAAAGATGAAGACACCTATACGTTGGTAGGAGATTTGACTATGAGGGGTGTTACTAAATCAGTCGTATTGACAGCCGTTTATGGAGGTCAAATGGTTGATTTTTATGGCAATACCAAAGTAGGTTTTGAAATTACGGGTAAAGTAAATCGCAAAGATTTTGGATTGAATTGGAGTGCCGTAACCGAAGCGGGAGGGGTGGTCGTAAGCGATGAAGTAAAACTGCACCTAAACGTTCAGGTGGCAAAGCAAGGGTAACAAAACAACACAGCTATGAAACAAACAAACGCCGCGCTATAGATAGTGCGGCGTTTGTTTTTACTTTTCTTATTAAGTTATGCCAAGCCTCTTGTTGATTGCTTTTTGACTTGGCTTGCTCGTGCTTCGGCTATTAGTGCTTTGAGGTCGTTGCGTCGGCGTTGATTGACTCGAACACCTCGCCACCAAAATAGCTTTTTTTCTCTTTCGGTATTTTGAGCTAATTTTAGGGCAGCCTCTGTTTGATTAGAAGCCACTCTAAAGGCCCCCTTTCGCTTAAATGACAGGGAAATCAAATCATCAAAACCTGTTAAGAGGGCTCTATCTAAGGTGCTTTCTGTGAGTGAAATTTCAGCCTCATCTTCCTCATTCTCTACTTTTGACTTTTTCTTCACTTTTGGTGGAGCTATCAGCCCTTTGGTAATGCCATACAATTGGAGAAATTTACTGAGCGTAATCTCTTCGGCAATCACCGAGGCATACATCTCTGGCCTTGTAAAAAGTTCTTTGGCTGCCAAAACACGGTACAGATAACGACGATTTTCGGCGCTGATTCGAAGATTGTAATAACTCGTTTTGCCATGCCTTTTGAGGTAATTTTGGACCTTGGTAGGGCCTGCATTGTAGGCTGCAGCCGCCAGCGACCAAGTGCCGAGGCGGTTGTGAAGCCTTAAAAAATACTTACAAGCAGCATGGGTGGATTTTACCAAATCTTCGCGCTCATCGGTGGTAGCATCTACTACCAGCCCCATGGCGCGGGCTGTATGAGGCATAAATTGCCAGTAGCCATACGCCCCTTTGTGCGACATCGCTTTGGCATTGAGTGCGCTTTCTATGACACACAAATACTTAAAATCATCGGGTACTTGATACTGTTTGAGAATGGGATCTATGACCTCGAAAAATTTCTCTGCACGCGGTACAATTTGGTGAAGTGGCATGCTTGCCGTATGACGCAGGGCAGTTTGGAAATAATTGACGACATGGTTTTCGTAAACAGGCAGTGGCTCGTTACAAAAACGGATGCAAGATGACTCGTTAAAACCCTTGGCTTTAACACTTACACTTGACAACAAGAGCGTTGATAGGATGAAACATTGTTTTCTTTTCAAAACTAATTTTGGTTAGTGAAACATTGCGACATAGCTTCTAATATAGAGAAATACCTGTCACTTTTCCATAGCTGAATAACACTATGTTAACGCAAAGTTAGTCAAAAATTATACAATTTAAGTAATAATTTATGATAAGATTATCAAGTAGTTACAAAATACATGTCTATAATTTATTATAAAATAGTATTTTAAGTAGAAAAAATTTTGTGTTATAATTATCCTTAAAATAAAGATTTTGTCGAATAGCTGTTTCTCCAATGATTCAATGGTCAATTCATGAATAAGAAAGCCGCCTATTAAGGCGGCTTTCTTATAATTTATGCGTATAGTTATTTCTTTTCTTCCAAGCCCATTTCTTCCAACCATTCTTCCAACTCTCCTGGCGTAGAAATAGCGATAGGAATGGCATTTGACCTGCGCGATGGGCGGCGTTCTGAGGCTTTAATCTCAAAATTTTGCTGAACTTTTGTACCTGAACTTGTTTCTACTACTATTTTGTATTTCCCTGCACGAAGGTACATCTTGCCATCATCCGCTTTCTCGACTTTGATTTCTTTCTCGTCTTTTTTCTTGACGGCGTTCAGGTATTTTTCATATTCAACTTTGGTAGTAGTGTCAATGGCCAAATCAAATGAAACAAAATTGAGACCTGCTTCACTTTCATCAGTCAATGTCCGTAGTACCAACCCTTTGTCAGTTTGAATGGTAACAGTGTTTTTATCAGCCACTTTGGCATAGAAAGGGATTTCATATTTCTGTACCCGTGGTTCGCTGTATTTATCGAACATTCGGCCCCAGTTGGGCGAGTAATTGAGCGATTTCAGTGCAAAAACATGCAAGTCTTTGACCAATAGGCTGTCATCCAACTGCTGTACTAAACTGACATCGGCCACATAGATAGAACGTCCATGTGTGCCTACAACGAGCTCATTGTCGCGTGGGTGAACCACCAAATCATGGACAGCTACGGCAGGCATATCGCTCATACGCATAAAGCTTTTTCCTTTATTCAAAGAAATATATACGCCGTGATCGGTACCGATATACAGAATTTGGCCGTTTTTGGGGTCTTCTTTTACCACATTGATGGGTTCGAGGGGCAAATCTGCTCCCAATGGTTGCCAGCCTTGCCCATAATCGTTTGAAGTATAAAGATAGGCTTTGAAATGGTCGTCGCGATAGCCATTGAGCGATACATACACAACAGCTTCATCGTGGGTAGAAGCAATAACACGGCTTACCCATAGATTTTGGGGAAGACCGTCCGAAATTTTTGCCCATGTATAGCCGCCATCTTTGGAGATATGTACCAATCCATCGTCGCTGCCAGCATAGAGAAGACCAAATTTTTTGGGTGATTCGTCTATCGTAGTCAAAGTACCAAAGGGTACATCACCTTCTTTTGCTCCTTTGGTTAAATCATCTGAAAGGGTTTGAAAGTTTTCGCCTTTGTCTAAGCTGCGGTGAAATTTATTGGATCCAAAATAAACGATGTCTTGGTTGTGCCTACTTAGAATAATGGGCGATTGCCAGTTGAAGCGTAGCTTAGGCTCGCCGATGTCGTTGGTAGGCATTTGGAGGCGTTTCATGCCTACTGGGTAGGTGTTTTTATTGACCCTAAAATAATTGCCAAACTGAAAACCTGTATAAACAGTGGCATTGTCGCGCCAATCTACCTGCACTTGCATCCCATCGCCCCCATAACCGACTTCAAGGCCGTAGTTCGTCGCCAGGCTGGGAGGTACCCCACCATACGCCATTGTCTTGTAAGCCGCCATAGACATTGTAGGGGGTGGCCATATCAACAGCAACAGCATAAAACTGACCCACGGGAATCGGGTTGAGGTGCGACCAGTTTTTGCCACCGTCGTAGGTCAGGTTTAAACCACCATCATTGCCGATGAGTATATGGTCGGCATTATTGGGATTGAACCATAAAGCATGGTGGTCAGAATGAACATTGGAGGCATCCAAACTTTTCCAAGATTTACCCCATCCATGGATTGCAAAATCGGAACGCCATAGATTACAATACGGTCGGGATTATTACCACTGACAAATACTTTACCAAAATAGTAACCGTATGAAGATACCGCATCAATAGGTTCGCTGTGAGTACGCTTCCAAGTTTGCCCCCATCTTCGCTTTTATATACCTCTGCCCCTAAAACAGCCGCGCTGATTACGTCGTCGTTGGCCACCCGTTACGTATTCATAGAGATTTTTGACCGTCAATTTATCGGTATTGATTTGCGCTCTAATTTTTTTTGCGGTGTATTTTTCGGGAAAATTGGCTGCATCCAAAAACTCGTTAATGTCGGCATCCGAAAACTTTAAAGTCTTCTTTGCTCATTCCTCTCAGCGTGCGCGTGGTAATTCCAGTTGGGCTGTGGCGACTAGAGTTTTCTTTTCTACGCGCTTGGTTATCAATGAAAGCATAGATTAAATTCGGGTTTTTAGGGTAAATACTCAATCCAATGCGTCCATTGGTTTCGCCTGTTGGGAAGCCACTTTTTTCTGTGGAAAGAAGCCGCCAATTTTCGCCTCCATCGGTAGATTTATAGATGCCAGAGGTTTTGCCGCCCTCGACAAAATTCCAGGCGCTACGCTCTTTGTACCACATAGCGGCGTATAAAGTGGCAGGTTGGTGGGGTCAATATCAAGGTCAATTGCCCCTGTTTTGTCGTCTATGTATAGGGTTTTTCGCCAAGTTTTGCCGCCATCGGTCGTTTTATAAACGCCACGTTCGGTATTGGGCGAGTATAAATGCCCCACAGCCGCTACCCAAGCGGTGTTGGGGTCGGTAAGATGTAGGGTTATGTTGCCGATGTGATGGGTATCTTCTAAGCCAAGGTGCTGCCAAGTTTTGCCGCCATCGGTAGTTTTATACACTCCCGTTCCTGCATAGGTAGAGCGGCTGGCGTTGTCTTCGCCTGTGCCTACCCAAACGGTTTGGCCATTGGTTTTCCAATCTACGGCAATATCACCGATGGTCATAGCCGCTTCATTATCAAACAAAGGTGTAAAGCTCATGCCATTGTTTTCGGTTTTCCACAGCCCTCCTGAGGCGTAGGCCACAAAAAACTGCGTGGGATTGGCCTCGTTTACGTCTAAGTCCACTACGCGGCCGCTCATGTTATTAGGGCCGATGTTGCGAAATTTTACATTGTTCAATAATGAAGTGGCCGTGGCTTTTTTGCGTAATGCGTAACCTGCCATGCGGTCGTTGGCCGAGGTAGCAAGTGTATTTTGAGTAATGGCGTTGATTAAAGTAGGTTTGGCTTTTTTCTTTTGAGCAAAAGAGGTCACGACCAAAATTACAAGGCAAAAAAAGAGGTAGTTGTGTTTCATTGATGAAGTAGGTTTATAAGGATGAGGAATAGAGTAAAATGGGTTTATCTATCCATGGCATTTTTGAGTACATCGGCAATTTTACGATCATTAGATAAACGTGGCACCTTGTTTTGTCCTCCTAATTTTCCCTGAGAGCGCATATAGTTGATAAAGGCATCTTGGGGTAAAGGTGTAATCTTGAGTGGACATAAAATACTACCTGAAATGAGATCGTCGTAATAAGCGTTGAGTTCTGTCAGTCGCTGGTCTATATCTTGGGCAAAATGCTCCAAATCATTGGGTTGGGTAGCAAAGGCAATGAGCCACTCGTGGTAAGGGAGTCCTTCTTTGGGGGTTACCATGGGCGCAACGGTAAACTCCACCACTTCGGTTTCGGGGTGGCGTTGCATGGCATATTTAAGGGCTTTTTCTACTTCCGCCCCAATGACATGCTCTCCAAAAGCCGAAATAAAATGCTTGATGCGGCCTGTTACGAGTAGGCGATAAGGATTTTTAGAAACAAACTTGACCGTATCGCCAATCGAATAGCCCCAAAGTCCCGCGTTGTTGTTGATGATGAGCGCGTAATTTTTGCCTATTTCTACTTCAACCAATGATAAACGCGTAGGATTGTCATCGAAAAACTCTTCTGTTGGGATAAACTCATAAAAAATCCCTGTGTTGGCCAGTAGTAGCATCCCTTCTTGCTGCTGCGAATCTTGGTAAGCAATAAAGCCCTCTGAAGCAGGATAGAGTTCAATTGAGTCAATTTTTTTACCGATAGAATCAAAGAGTTTGGCACGATAGGGCTCAAAATTGACACCACCGTAAACAAATACTTGAAAATCGGAAAAAACATCTTTGATAGGCTTGCCTGTGCGGGCAATGATACGATCAAAATACATCTGAACCCAAGGAGGTATGCCAGAAATCAACGACATGGGCTGGGTAATAGTTTCGTCAATGATACGCTCTAATTTTTCCTCCCATTCTTCAATACAGTTGGTTTCGTAGCTGGGGAGTTGGTTGGAGCGTAGATAAGCTGGCACATGGTGGTTGGAAATACCCGAAAGCCGCCCAGTGGGTATGCTTCCTTTGGTATCTAATACAGGGCTACCCGATAAGAAAATGAGTTTTTTATCCAAAAAAGCACCGTTTTTTGTTTCATGGATATAGTTTAGTAGGGCATCTTTGGCCGAATTGATGTGGTTTGAAATAGAATCTTTACTGATAGGAATATATTTAGTACCCGAAGTAGTCCCGGATGTTTTGGCAAAATATAAAGGCTTTCCTGGCCAAAGAACATCATCTTGCCCGTCAATGATTTGCTGTACATAGCCTTTCAAATCTTCATAGTCGCGTACAGGAATGGCTTGTTTGAAATCATCGTAAGAATAAATATCTTTAAAAAAATGATCTTGACCGAAAGCTGTATTTTTGGCTTGCTGTACCAGTTTTTGCCGCCACTGATGTTGATAGGTAGGGGCATTATACATCCAATTTTGCTGCTGGCCTACCACATATTGCGCCAACGGTTTACTAAGCAGGGAGCGAAAGCCCATGAGGAGAGAAATTATTTATAACAGATAAATTTTTGATAATGCCAAAAATAGCTGTTTTGCCTCTTATGCCAATAAATTTTGGAATTTATCTAATTTCTAAGACTTTGAATTCGGTTCTTCTATTACGTTGATATTCTGCCTCGGTACATATAACCCCATCTACACAACCATTCACAGGCATACTTTCGCCCATGCCAGTAGCTTTGAGGCGGTTGCGGGCAACTCCCTTCGCTGCCATATAATTTACCACAGCCTGTGCTCGTTTTTGAGAAAGAGATTTATTGAAAGCAGCATCGCCTCGGCTGTCGGTGTGCGAGAGTATCTCTGCTTGGAGGGAGGGATAGCGTTTCATGGTCGCTACCAACTTGTCTAATTCACGGGCAGCATCGGGACGAATTCCCTGTTTACCTTGGTCATGATATATATTGTCCAACTGCACAACATCCCCTTTCTTTAGTAAACCTACATCTTCAGAGAGTACCTTAGGCTCTGTTTTTTGCGGCACTTTTCTAATTTTTACTGTGTTCGTACCGTAGGTGTCTTTTGAATAAATTAAGGTATAGTCGCATCCTTCCGTGATTTCAAAATCATACCGCCCGTCGGGGCCAGTCATAGATTCGTATATTTTTTTGTCACATTCGTTTCGAAGTTTTACTAAAACACCTTCAATA
Organism: Spirosomataceae bacterium; assembly: GCA_041392315.1. Lineage (GTDB taxonomy): Bacteria > Bacteroidota > Bacteroidia > Cytophagales > Spirosomataceae > Runella. Next base: position 733,624 of record JAWKMH010000001.1, read on the forward strand.
GGCCGACGGTCAGTTTCGGTACGAACAATTCCCCGTACCCGCGAATGTTTAAGTTCTTGTTTGGAATCACTTGGATTAGTTTTTTTTTTTTCGGAGGTTACTGCCTTTGCAACAACCTCGGTAACGATAGCGGGCTTAGCTAAGCCCATCTCTAATCTGGTGGGCTTATCGTCTGTGAGGTATCGAGTTGAGAAACCAACGGTATTGTCCCAAAAGCCATCTTTAGAAATCGTAAAAATAAAATCATTGTCAGAAGCTAAACACAAGTGTGCCCAGCCCTCGGCATCTGTTTGAAGGGTTTTGTTGGTTTCATCACCCCCTATTTTTGAACGAATGGTAATTGTTGCACTATCTATATGTTGCTTATTCTGATTATCAAATACCCTCAATAACAATTCACGACATTCATAGAGAGAACTCTCACGTGTGAAGCGATAAATGTCGTCATTATCATCTTGACGATTACTACTAAAATATCCTGTGGTACGGTCAGCATCTGTGATGAGGCCAAAATCATCGGCGTTGGAGTTGATAGGGGCATCTAAATGAATGACCTCAATTACTTTTGTGCCGTCTTTACTCAAAATGGCATAGTATAAATCAAGTCCACCAAGCCCGCCTTTGCGACCAGCCGTAGAGAAATAAAGATTCCCACGTTCATCCACAAAAGGGAATACTTCATCTTGGCGAGTATTCAGGTCTTTTCCCATACTGATGGGAGTTCCCCACTGGCCATTTTCAAAGCGAGAAACGTATATATCTTTGCCTCCTTGGCCTTTAGGCATATCGGATACAAAGTAAAGAAGTGTGCCATCTTTGCTCAAAGAGGGGTGAGCGGTAGAATATTCATCACTGTTGAAAGGAAGTTCTTGTACATTTGTCCAATCTTCTTGTCCCCATTGCGCTGTATAAAGTTTGAGTTTGATGTTGTTATCGTCGCTCATTCTTTTTTTGCCTTCGTTGAAATTATTTCGTGTAAAAACAATACGAGAGCCATCTGCACTAAAAGTGACGGGGCCTTCGTGAAAGCGAGTATTGAGTTCTTTACTAAAAGGGGCAGGTTTGCCTGGTTTGGCTATTTTTCCAGTAGTGGAGTTGGGGGTTTCTTGGAGGCCATAGCCATTATAATGACCCACAGTACGCGAATCGTTAGACGTGATTCGTGTGTAAGCATCGCTACCTAACCTTCTGCCATTGACTGACAGCGCACTATTTTTAGATCTTGTTTGGGTTTCTTTATCGTCTATTCCCCTTATTTCATCTGCATTGCTAACATAAAATAAGTCTAAATACCCTTTTTCGGGTGATTCGGACGAAACAGCCGTTTTCCCAGACACATACACCAAGCCCTCTTTATAGAACATCGGACTAAATTCAGCATTGGGAGTATTGATAGAGAGATAATCGAGGCGGTAAGTGATTTTACGTTTTGTGAAGTTTATTATACTTTGTCCCTGATGCTCGTCGCTGAGTTTTATATTTTGAAAACGTTCAAATAAACGTTGTGATTCTTGCATCTTGCCGTTGTTGGCCAGTACTTTAGCGTAATGTAGGTAGTGATTAGTCAATGACCCAGAAAGTGGTTCGACAGAGATTGCTTGTTGATAGAACTCTTCCGATTTTGGGTTATCTCCTAATCGAAAAAAAGCATACGCCATGTTAAGTTGTGCTATTCGTTGCTGTTCTACCGACAGTAAACCCTGGTCGAATGCTTCCTGATAGGTCGAAACAGCTTTGGCATAAGATTGAGAATCAAACTGCCTTTCTGCTTGTTGCCACAACGTTTCACGAACGGGCGTTTGGGCCAGTGCAGTTACTGAAAGGAGGGTTGCTAAACAGAGGTGCTTTAGTTTAATCATTTGTCAAGTGCATTTTTGCCTTAAGAGGCTATTGTTATTCTTAACGAGCGGAGCTTAACGGCTTATTGTTAAAAACCGCGAGAATTCTCGCCCGTCGCTTAGTTTTAATACGTAAAAATAGGTTCCTGAAGGGGCATTAGCTTGCGTATTTGCTCCTCCATTCCAGTCATTTTTGTAATCCTCCGTTTGATAGATTAATCCACCCCAACGATTATAAATTTCTAATGAGGCTTTTAAATGGGTGGGTTTTCTAACCATGAAAAAGTCATTGACGCCATCTGAGTTGGGAGAAAACCCTTCGGGGATAAAAATGTCTTCCTCATTGCCTAATAAACTATTGAGTGCCAACGGTGTTGATTCCGTGTCGTCTGTAGGGTCTTCATTTTGGTTTATATCAGGCCAATTCCCGTTTACCGACTTGTCGAGACAACGATTTCCATTGATATCTAAAGCCGAAACCCAAGCGGAATTATAATACATGCTATCTTTGGCATTGGCAAAGTCTATTTTCGATCGTATCATTATCACTCTTGCTTGCCCTGCCAATAATGAACATTTTTCAGGTAACAATAAATTATAAAACCCATTCTTACCACTATAACTTTCATCAATTCCCCATTTAATTTCTGAATTGGTGGCGGGGTCAATGGCAGTTATGATAGGTTTATCAACAATAACTGCGCCATTTTTGAAAACTCGGTCTAAACTGTCTATAATGCTTATTTCCACTAAATCATTAGCACCCATATTGACTACCTGAATAACATATTCAATTTCAAATAGATGATTTTTTAATTTTTTCCATCCTTTTACGAATTTATTGATGCCTATTACTTCTTTGGGCTTATCTGTATGAGTATCTACTTTTAGTTCATACCAAACAGCCCCTGCTTTACAAGGACCTTGCCCGTCGGGGTCGTCGCTTGAGAATTGAATCATCACTTTTCCTGCTTGTCGATCTTCAGCAGAGGGCGAATAAATCGTAGAAAGTCCATTGTTTGTATTGAATGTACCAGTGCCATTTGTACTCCAATGACCGCTGCTGGCGGCTCCTCCCACTTTTCCTTGTAGGTAGTAATTGCCAACGGCTGTACGCTCGGATTTTTCAAAGAGGGCAGTGGCAGGGTTGTTGGTGCAAATGGGGAGGGGCTTATCACAAGGACTAATGCTCACCTTTACTTCAGTAGGTAAACTATAACAATTATATTTATTTCGGGCAAAAATATAATAGCTGCGGTTTTCCGAAACTGCACTTATGTCTGTTACTAAAGGAGATAGATAGGAACTACCCAGATGAGCTTCATAATAGATACCTTTTGGGGGCTTTTGACTCAACACTGCCGACAAATCTACAGTAATGAATGGACAAGTATTTTTTAACTCCTTTGTGATTTGTGGGGAGGAAAGTACATTCTCATGCACTGTAATAGAAATGGGAAGAGAGGGTGTACTGCTACAATCCCCTCGTAAACAAACGGCCGTATATTGGGCAGATACGCTTGGTTGTATTTGGAGAGTGCGCCCTTGCATACCATTGCTCCATTGCAGTATGCCATTGCAGCCCTCGGCCGTGAGGGTAACGCGTTCGCCATTACAGATAGTTTGCTTGTCTACTTTTAAAAGTGGGGCAAGAGGAGGGGTTACTTGAAGGGTGATACTACTTTTACAGGTTCGCAGTTCGTATTTTCGCACATTGCCCAATAATACGTTGTATGTTCGGGTTGTACAGTTATCGTTTTGGCTATTGCGCCATTCGACCATCTTATTTGGCCAGCACAGTTGCCCTTGGCAGACAAAATACTACTCTCTCCTTTACAAAGAATTGTTTTGTTGGCGGTTAATGAGAGTGGTTCTCCTCCCACAACAGTGATGATAATGTCATCTGCAAAGCAACTTACACATCCTTCGTTGCGGCAGGTAGCTGTATATTTGGTGCTGTAAATAGGCTGAATAGTCATTTCCTGTCCTGTCAAGCCATTCGACCAAATTACCTCTCCAGCGCAGCCTGTTGCTGTTAAGACAACAGATTCCCCAAAACAAACTTTTGTTTGAGAGGCTTTTATGAGGGGTGAAGAAGGTATGTTGATAGTCACCGTGACTTCATTAGATGCCTTGCTTTTGCAAGAATCTTTTATACAATGCGCTTGATAGGTAGTTGTTTTTTCAGGATAAACTGTAAGTGTGTTCCCTTTTTTTTGATTAGACCAGACCACTGTGCCAACACAATTCATTGCTTTCAGAACAATAGGTTGTCCAACACAACTAACTATTTTTTCACTACTAATCAGGGGCGCGACCAGTTCGTCGCAGTCTTGGGGGATATTTGCCCACAAACCACTACAGAATGGTAATGCTATAGACCAATAAATAGATAGTAGTAGTATTTTCATTTACTGAATAAAAAGGAATTGATTTATTTTTTATCATAAATCGTGCCAATTCAATGGAGGGGATATTTTAATTCTAAATCTTCAGTATAATTCTATAGTGTTCATTGAAGACTCTTTGGCAATGAGTCATAATTACAAGAGAAAAATAAAGAATAAGTTTTATTTTTGATTACTTATAAACTTAGAGTTTTTGAAAAAGAAGTAAGGTAGAAAGTTCTCAATAGCTTTCTCATAGTCAAAAAGAGAGAAAGCTAATGGAGTAAAATTAGATCGGTGTTTGCTTTAAAAAATAGCTTCAATAAAAGGTTGCCGAGCTTATTGTTAGATACTGTAAGGCTTACTGTTAGTGGGGTAATTTACAGGCTGATAACATAAAAGATAAATCTTGGTTGATCCAATTTAATCATTGCCTAAGTGAGTCCTTTATTTAAAAAAAAGCTTCTATACTGGTGTTTTTTTTAAATTTTTAAAAAAAACTAACGGAAGATTTGAAAGTTTTATTTATGAATTCTTATAGCTTTGCACCGTATTTTCTGAACCTATTTTTTGAAAATGCCAACAAAAATTTTCTCGGTTAATTCATTAACCATTTAAAATTTTCGTTTTCTTTACAGCGTAAACACTTAAACTATTTTTCAATTAAACCCTAAAAAGTAAGTCTGATGGAAAAGAAGGCTACATCTCCCGCGCCGGCCAAGGCGGCCGCACCCAAAAAATCAGCTGGTGGTCTTAACCCCATTCTGGTAATTCCTATTTTATTAGTTATTGGTATCTTAGCGTATGAGTACATCTGCGGCGATGCAAGCCACTTTGTAGATGGAAACCATGAAAAGGGGCCAAAATCTGGTGATTATTTCGGTATCGTTTATGAAGGGGGACCTATCGTACCGTTATTGTTTACCTGTTTTTTAACTGTATTAGTTTTTTCAATTGAGCGTTTCTTTATCTTAGGACGAGCAAATGGCTCAGGCTCAATTGATGAATTTGTACGTAAGGTAAAAAGCCTTCTTGACAAAAATGATGTTGAAGGTGCTGTTAAAGAGTGTGATAAACAAAAAGGCTCTGTGGGCAATGTTGTAAAAACAGCTCTTCACAAATTTGTTGAACTTCGTACTGAAACTGAATTGAGCAAAGATCAAAAATTGGCGGCTCTTCAAAAAGAAATCGAAGAAGCGACCAGCCTTGAGTTACCTATGCTTGAGAAAAACTTGACCATTATTGCTACTTTGGCATCTGTTTCTACTCTGACTGCTCTTTTAGGAACAGTATTAGGTATGATTCGTGCTTTCGCAGCGATGGGTAATACAGGTGCGCCAGATACAGGTGCGCTCGCAACAGGTATCTCTGAAGCCCTTGTAAATACAGCCCTTGGTATCGGTACTGCGGCCATTGCTACGGTGATGTATAGCTACTTTACCAGCCGCATTGATGGGCTTAAAATTGACGAAATTGGTTTGAGCATCCAACAAAACTTTTCGGCTCATAACTAATTGGGCTGGTCAAATATATTTATATATAAAAAAATTATATATAAATATTTGCTTTGTATTTGTTAATGTATTACATTTGTAATGTCAATTTAAACCATAACGTATTATGCCTGCTGTAAAACCCAAACGGAACTATCCGATGATGGATACGACGGCGATGTGCGATGTTGCGTTCTTACTACTGACCTTTTTTATTTTGACAGCTCAGTTTAAGGCACAAGATGCTGCAACTATCGAGACCCCCTCGTCTATCTCATCTATCAAAGTTCCAGATAAGGATATTATGATTATAAGTATCGGGAAAGACGGCAAAGTTTATTTTGGAGTGGATACCCCTCAGACACGCCTTGCCATGCTTGAAAACATGTCGAGTACAGAAGGAGTAGCATTTAATGAGAAGCAAAAAAAAGAATTCTCTATCCAATCAAACTTTGGTTTTCCAATCCGTGCTTTGCCCCAATGGTTGAGTATGAAACCTGATAAAATGAAGGAAATCGTTCAACCAGGAATCCCAGTGGATTCTACCGCACAAAACGAGTTGGCTAAATGGATTTATGCGGCACGCCGCTCAAATCCTCAACTTCGTATTGCTATCAAAGGTGATAATGTATCTAAGTTTCCTGTATTTAAAGATGTAATGGGGTCTTTACAGGCTCAAAACATCAATAAGTTTAACTTGATAACAGGGACTGAAGCTTCCACCTGCAGGCTGGAAAGCAAGATTAATCACTTTAAAATTTAAAAAAATGGCAGAAATAGCCTAAGGTGGTGGTGGCGGACATGGTGATAAAGTCCGCAAGTAAAAAGCCTCTACACGCGTGGACATGACCCCGATGGTGGACTTGGGCTTCTTGCTCACACGTTCTTCATCTTGGCCACTACGCTTAGCAAGCCTCGTCTATGTCGTTTGACATTGCCTGACAAGCAGAATCAAGACCAACCTCAAGAAACAGAACCCTTAAAGGCTTCAAAAGTTTTGACCTTGTTTATGGAAAAGACAACACAATTTGGGCATTAGATCGTATTGCTGCAGACGATGAAAAGCCAAAGATGAGTTGAAAAAACTTTCCTACGGTCCAGAGCTTCGTACTTTTATTTTCAATCCCAAGGCACAGGTAGATCGTGAGCATGGTAAAGATGATAAAGGGTTAAGCCAGTTTGTATGCGTCTTGAAACCGCTAAAGAGTAGTACCTACAAAAACATGGTGGACGTACTTGATGAGATGGCTGTAACGAAAAGCAAACGCTATGCACTTGTAGATGTGCTCACTCCAAGTGAAAAGGACCTTTTAGGAGACAAAGCAAACTAAGTAATTTAAACTAACCAAACGCAATGGCTGAAACTAAAGCTTCCGCGATGACACTCGACGACATAGTATTCGAGAACCGCAATAAGGCGTATGGGGCGTATGATTTGAGAAAAGTGTATCGCCCAACCCTCACCAAATCTATGCTGATAGGTGGTGCGTTGTTTCTATTGGCGATGCTCTCTCCAGCTCTTATTAGTCTGATTCCGCAACAGGAAGACGACCAGTTTATGAAGGAGATGGATTTGATGAATCTGCCGCCGCCGCCGCCAATTGATCCTAATGAGCCGCCGCCGCCGCCGCCGCCGCCCATTGAAATTCCAAAGGTAGCGACCATCAAATTCCTTCCACCTGAAGTGAAGAAAGATGAAGAAGTACCAGAAGAATCACCACCGCCAGTAGTTGAAGAACTCGAAAAAGCGGTAGTAGCTGATAAAACCCAAGAAGGGGATTTGAACGCACAAGAAGCCATTATTGCTCCTGAAGAGACCGCTCCTGTTAAACAAGAAGTAAAGGTAGTAGAAGCCGCACCTGTAGAAGAACAAATCTTTCAAGTGGTGGAGCAAAACCCCGAATTTCCAGGTGGATTGGGTGCTTTGGGGCAGTATCTTGGTAAGAATATCAAATACCCAGCAGCAGCTTCTCGTGCTAACGTGTCAGGTAAGGTGTTTTTGACCTTTGTAGTAAATACTGACGGTAGTATTCAAGACGTATCAGTGCTGAAGGGCCTCGGCTTTGGCTGCGACGAAGAAGCGATGCGCGTTATAAAAGGTATGCCAAAATGGAAACCAGGAAAACAATCAGGACGTAACGTTCGGGTAAAATACAACTTGCCAGTAAGTTTCGTATTGGAGTAAATTGAGGTATGAAGCGTAAACCACTTCACCAGCAATTATCAGCCTCCCTTTCGATGGCTATCGGTCTGGCATATTTTGGAGGAGGCCTCTTTTTAGTGGCCTCCTCCACTACTTTTGGGATATTACCCTCTGGAATCGTGAGGTATTTGTTTGGAATAATGCTTATTCTATATGGAGGCTATCGGTTTTATCGTGGCTACAAACATTATAAGCTATAATCCGTTACCATAATTTTAATTGTAGCAGCTAAAGCAACCGTGAAAACTCATGCAGAATAATGATGGTTTACCCAAAGCCTACTATTGGGTGTTTCATTGGTTCCTAATCTTAGGAATGATTTCTTGTAAACCAGCCGAAGATTCTACTCATCATGGTAAAATTACGGTTGCTGCTGATGAGTCATTGCAACCTATGGTAGAGCAACTATGTCAAGCATACAAAGGGATTCATCCCGATACTGATTTTAACGTTTTATTCTGTTCAGAAGAACAGGCCGCCCAATATGTGTTGTCGGATAGCGCTAGATTGGCTTTCGTGACGAGAGAATTAACAGCCAATGAGCAAAATATTTTTAAAGTAAAGGGAATAAAATACAATCCACAGTTTATTGCAACAGATGGAGTGGCCTTACTGATAAATCGTGCTAATTCAGATAGCCTTATCACCTTGACCGAGCTTTCAAAAATTTTTAAGGGAAAATCCAAAACTTGGGGGCAACTTCAAGGAGGAAATATTGAAAGTGAAATTGTGCTGGTATTTGACAATGCCAATTCAAGCAATCTTAATTTTATTATGCGAAAATTTGGCCTGAGCGATGTAAAAGGATTAAATATATTTTCGGCAGGTTCTAACAAAAAAGTGATTGAGTATGTCCGCCAAACTCCTAATGCGTTGGGGTTTATTGGCGTTAATTGGATCAGTGATGGAGATATACCACTTACCGCTGAGTTATCGGAAGGCTTGCGTGTAATGGGTGTGGCAGAGAAGGCAGCAAATGGAGAAGAAATTTATTATCAGCCTTTTCAAAAAGATTTAAGATACAAAACGTATCCATTGCGAAGAGATGTATATGTGATTAATCGTGAGATGCATGCAGGATTAGGTAGTGGGCTACTTAACTATATTATGCGCTGATGTAGGAAGTCTAATCATAGAAAAATGTGGCCTTTGGCCTTCAAAACCATTTAATAGAGAAGTAATTTTAAAGAAAGAGATATAATATTTTTGGGTTAGAAGACAATTTCATAGTTTTGTTTCCCGTTTTCGAGTAACTTAATTTTTTTACCCTATAATTTCAACCTACTGAAAGATGAACATCAGAATCAAACCGTGGTTGGTAGCGTTTGCCGCAAGTGCGTTCGTTTACAGTCAGGCATTCGCCCAGGACATAGCCACAGGATTAAAGCAATTAGATAACAACCAAGCCTGCTTGGCGAAGGAAACTTTTGAACAATTAGCAGCTGCAACTCCATCTGCTGAAAATCAATTTTATTTGGGTTATTTTTACCTTCGTACAAAACAACCAGATTTAGCTAAAACGGCTTTTGAAAAAGGATTAGAACTCGATCCTAAAAGTAAGGATAATCTCAATAAAGTAGGAATAGGCGCCGTGGCGCTCGCTAAAGGAGATCGAACAACTGCTCAAACGGAATTTGCCGCAGTACTAAAATCTACAAAAAATAAGAATATTGACATCTTACAACGCATCAGTGAGGCATATACTGGCTATGTAGTGATTGATTCAATGAAGCCGATTTATAAAACTACTGACCCTGCTGAGGCAGTTCGGTTGGCTGATTTAGCAATTGCGCTTATGTTAAAGAGTGGTGTGAAAAACCAAGAAGTCTATATGGCGAAAGGTGATGCTTTTTATATCAAAGGAGAAGCAGGACCAGCTGTCTCAGCTTATGAAGACGCAGTTAATGCCAACCCAAGCTTTGGGGAAGCCTTTGCCAAAGTAGCCAAAATCTATTGGGGAGGAAGAAACTATGAGTTAGCTCAGACCAACTTCAAAAAAGCGATTGAGGTAGATCCTGACTATGGTCCAGCTAATCGAGAATATGCAGAACTTTATTTCTATGTGCGTCAATATAAACCTGCTGCACGCTATATGGATGCCTATTTACAAAAATTAGGTAAATGTGCAGACGACGAAGATATACTTCGGAGTGCACAATTTGATTTTGTGGCTGAGGATTTTAGCAAAGTCAATGAAAAAATTGCATTGGTAATCAAAATGGGAGGAACAAAAGATATCCTCTACCGTATGATGGGTTGGGCGGCCTTTAAAGAGAATGAATATGAAAAAGCGGTAGAAAACCTTCGGAAATTCTTGAAAATGTCGCCTCAAAAAGCCATCGATAGCGACTATCGCTTTTTGGGCAATGCTCTCCTACGCCTTCCTTCTGTAGATACTGTTGCAGCTGTCAGAAACTTAGAGAAAGCAGCCGAGATGGATACGGTCGAGAATGGTTATAAAGAGATTGCCTCCATGTACAACAATGCCAAAGACTATGAAAAAGCCATTGAATACTATGAAAAAGCAAATAAGTGGCCATATCAGAAAGAAGTTTCTTTGCAGGATTTGATCAACACTTCTTTGCCCTATTACAATATCGCCAATAGAATATTCCCAGCTGGACCCGACTCTGTGGCATTGCGTGAGAAAAAGCGTGAATATTTTATGAAAGCCGATGAGTTGTATAAGCAAATGATTGAAAGAAAGCCAGACTATTTGTACCCTTATGGCCAGAGAGCCAAAGCCAATTACTATGCTTACTCGAGAGAAGAAGTAATGGAAAATGGAATAGCTATTCCGCTGATGGAACAATATGTTAAACTGGCGGAAGAAGACAAAGCACCAATGGATGAAAGTAAAAAGTTCAACTTAAAAACATTCTACCAAGTATTAGGTGCTTATAGTGTGATCACACTAAAAGACGAAGAAAAAGCCAAAATGTGGTTTACAAAATTATTGGAAATAGACCCAGGGAATAAAGTAGCAGATGATTACTTAAATCCCAAAACCGAAGTCCCTGCACAGCCAGCGGCCAAAACCCCAGTCAAAAAGAAATCTTAGGCTTTAATTATCACTAATAAAAAAGCCTCTCGTAAAAATCACGAGAGGCTTTTTTATTACACTTTTTTCTAAAAGGAAAACTGCTGCCTACTAAAATACAGGTTTAAAACGTGGTGGTATCGGTCGCTAAAGTGCGTATAGCACCACGTTTTAAGTTGTTTGGTTTCTTCGGGCAACAACACCTTTAGCGCTTTGCGCAATTCTTTCTCAAATAGCTTTCGGTCAAAACTTACTTTTACAAGCACAGTCTTGATAAAATCTAACATAGTTGCCATAATGATTATAAGGATTTAAAAGAACGAATAAAGAGGATGAAGTTATTTTAAAATTAACGTCATCAGTTAGGGGTTATGTATATAGAGTCTGTTAATTTTGCATTAAATATAACGATGGCAAAGCATAATACATATATACTTTTTCTAATTTATTTTTGTACTATAACTGAAATATGCGCTCAAGTACCAGAAAATCCCTTTACTGTGGCCTTTAGTGGTACAGATATTATGCTTCAAGAAGCGTTTACTATTTCTGTGAAAGTGACAGGACTTGAGCAAGTACCTTTAATGTCTTTCCCTGACAATATCAAAAACTTTCAAAAACGTGAAAGTTCTCGTTCAAATCTTACAAGCAAAATAGCGGGAGTTACGGTAGTCACATATACTATATCCCAAAACTATTATCCCATAAAAACAGGAACTTTTACCACAGGGCCTATAGAAATTTTAGTAAATAAACAGGTATTACGTTCCGAAGGAACAACGGTTGTGGTTAGGAAAGATACAGATGGAAGTCAAGAAGAAGATATGATAGATGAGCCATCAATTGAACTAACAAATCAAGCAAAAGAGGGAGCATTTTTAGCTGTTAGTGTAAATAAAAAACGGGTATATGTACAAGAAGGTTTTAACTTACGGTTGTCATTACTGGTGTCGGAAAGTAACACTACCGAAATGAATTTCTATGAAGTTGAAAAACAATTGGAAAAAATCCTAAAAGCTCTTAAACCAGCCAATTGCTGGGAGGAAAACTTTGGCATTCAAGAAATTCCTGCTATTCCAGTTGTAATTGGTGGAGAAAAATTTACCGAGTATCGTATTTATCAAGCTTCTTTTTTCCCTTTAAATACCCAATCCATAAAGATTCCAGCGGTTAAATTGACTATGGAAGTAATGCCTAAAACGGAAGAAAGAAAATGATGTGGTAACATTTCAAACATTCACTTCAAGCCATTGACAATAACAATTGCTAACCTTCCGCTTCATCCATTAAGAAATCAAGTGATTGTTGGAAACTATCGTTTGGAAGAAAAAGATGAATAGTAATACATTTCAAACAGGGAATAGCTATCGGTATGATTTTAAAATAATAGGAGAAGGGAATATTCAGGCTATTAGAGAGCCAACTTTTACTAATAATGCTTTGTTTGATGTATATCCGCCTGACATAGAAAATAATATTATAAGAAAAAAAGGCCAAATTGCAGGAGAAAAAACATTTCGATTTCAAGTTATTCCAAAACAAAATGGAACATTCGATTTAAGTAACCTGATATTTTGGGTCTATTTTAATCCGCAAAAACAAATGTATGATACACTCCACTCGACTATGAAATTGACTATAAAGGGAGAAAATATACAAAGTACTCAATTGGCATCTTCAGATGCTGCATCTGTATATACAGGAATAGAAAATTGGGATACGACTAAGTTAGTTGTTGATTATCAGGCGATTATTCGTAATATAGCCAATGTTTTATTGATAGTTATGCTGATAGGCATGGTTTTTATTTTTAGAAAATAATGAGTAGTACTTACGGAAAAATTTTTAAAATAACCACATTTGGAGAGTCACATGGTGCAGCCATTGGCGTGGTAGTGGAGGGGTGTCCAGCTGGGATGGTTTTTGATTTGGACTTTATCCAACAAGAATTAGATCGGCGTAAACCGGGACAGTCCAGGATTACGACACAACGCAAAGAGGCTGATACGGTAGAGGTGCTTTCAGGGGTTTTTGAAGACAAAACCACAGGTACCCCTATTGCGATGATGATTTGGAACGAAGACCAACGTAGCAAAGATTATTCACATATTGCGCAGCAATTCCGCCCATCACATGAGATTATACTTATCAGACCAAATATGGTGTTCGGGATTACCGTGGTGGAGGACGAAGCTCTGCTCGAGAAACAGCCGCTCGTGTAGCTGCAGGAGCTTTGGCAAAGCTCCTGCTGAAGGATTTGGGGGTTGATGTTCAGGCGTATGTATCTCAGGTAGGAAATCTTAAATTAAAAAAAGAATACCATGAACTTGATTTGTCGCTTACAGATACAAATGCAGTACGTTGCCCTGACCCTGATATGGCACAGGAAATGTTTAGCTATATCGATTATATTCGTAAACAAGGCGATTCTATTGGAGGAATCGTCAGTTGTGTTGTAAAAGGAACCCCAGTAGGGTGGGGAGAACCTGTTTTTGATAAACTCCATGCAGAACTAGGAAAGGCCATGCTCAGTATCAATGCTGTAAAAGGATTTGAATATGGAAGTGGATTTGAGGGAGTATCGCTCGGGATCGGAACACAATGATGCGTTTTATACAGACGATAGGGGCCATGTACGCACTTTCTGAACCAATCATTCGGGTGGAATACAAGGCGGAATTTCCAATGGCGAAGAGATATTCTTTCGCGTGGCATTTAAGCCTGTGGCTACCATTATGCAAGATCAAGAAAGTATCAATGCAATAGGAGAAAGAATTGTTGTTCAGGGAAAAGGCCGACACGACCCCTGTGTATTGCCAAGAGCCGTTCCGATTGTGGAAGCGATGGCTGCTTTGGTCTTGGCAGACTTCTATCTAAGAGATAAAACGATTAGACTACATTAGTTTGAATTAGGCATAGTTTTTACTAAATTTGTAGGTTATTAAACATACTTCTTGCTATGAAATTTTCTGTATCGTCGTCGGTTTTGCTCAAACAATTATCGGCTATTAACGGCGTCGTTTCTACCAACCCGATTGTTCCTATTCTTGAGAATTTTCTATTTCAGTTGGATAACCATCAGCTTACTGTTACTGCTTCTGATTTACAAACGGTGATGATTACAGAGTTGCAGGTAGAATCTTCTGACAAAGGAGCCATTGCTATCCCTGCCAAACTGCTTTTAGATACCCTACGAGGGCTACCCGAACAGCCGATTGTACTCAATGTAGATAATGATACATTTGGGATAGAGATTGTGTCAGATAATGGCCGTTATAAACTTTCGGGCGAAAATCCGATAGATTTCCCCAAAATCCCATCAGTGAATCGGGCCTTTTCGGTGGAATTGTCCTCTAACGCACTTTCACACGCCATTGCCAACACTATTTTTGCTACAAGCACTGACGAACTTCGACCTGCTATGACAGGAGTGTTCTTACAACTTGGGTCGGAACATGCCACGTTTGTTGCTACCGATGGTCATCGTCTGATTCGTTATCGCCGTTATGACGTAAAATCGGCGGTTGATACAACGATGATTATTCCACGTAAAGCTCTTAATCTACTGAAGGCTTGTTTGCCATCAGATAGCGTGCCTGTAAAAGCAGAGTTTAGTCAGGCCAATGCTTTCTTTAGTTTTGCTAACATTAAAATGGTGTGTCGATTGATAGATGAGCGCTTCCCAGATTATGAAAACGCGATTCCGACCAATAATCCCAATGTACTCACCATCAGCCGCGGAGATATTCTAAATTCATTGCGTCGAATCTCTATTTATTCTAACCGTACTACGCATCAAATTCGCCTAAAATTATCGCCACCCAATGCGTTGGTTATTTCTGCTGAAGACTTGGATTACTCCAACGAAGCCAATGAAAGATTGCTTTGTGAGTATAATGGCGACGACATGGAAATTGGATTTAATGCTAAGTTTTTGATTGAAATGCTCAATAACCTTGATTCAAATACGCTATCATTTGAGCTTTCTGCGCCCAACCGCGCAGGTATTGTGTTGCCTTTAGACAAAGAAGAGGAGGAGGATATTCTGATGCTTGTGATGCCTGTGATGCTCAATACATATGCTTAATTAGTATTTAGAAATGAAAAAATTACTAATGCCGAGTCTCTCGGCATTTTTTTTGACTATACTCCCCTTTTTGACGAGTTCTGTCATAGGTATATGGATGATTCAACATGAGAATCTACTCAAAAACTTTGGATGGAAAGAATGGGGGATAGTATGCGTGGGCTGTGTTGTAGGCTGTGCTTTAGCTTTGATACCACCTACTTTATTGGCCTTTGGCTTTGGCTATTTTTGGGGTTGGAGAGGATTTATTCCCTTGATTTCCCTCAATCTCGCCGCTATTACCTTAGTCTATAGCATCGTGCATCAAATGAACAAAAAGAACTTGCTTCAAGCCCTTGCTCGATTCCCTCGTGTTGCTATATTTCTTGATAAAACCCATGACGACCAGGTTCGTTTTGTGTTTTTTACCAAGCTATCGCCTGTATTGCCTTTTGCTTTGACCAATTTGATTTTTGCATTGATGGGCCTGCGACTAAGAAATATTCTGGTAGGTGGATTTTTGGGAATGATTCCCCGCACAGCTTTGGCTGTATGGATAGGAACGGAAGCAAAAGAAATAGGTCAGTTGATAGAAAATCCAAATGAAAATATGATAGGTAGAATGGTGATTATTAGCTTGGTTGTGGTGTCGGTCGTAGGCTTGTTACGGTTTTTTGGAAAAAATAATGATAGTATCCTATTAATTGATGCTCTGCTTATACCAATCTGCTACTTTTTCAATCAGCCGATGGTGGCCTGTATGGAGTATGATAGGTTTTACATGAGGTAAATATTGGGTAAGTGGATATACATAATGGATAGGCAGTAAGGCATCGAACTTTCCCAAAAGATTTTTAAATCAATATCATTTTCTTGGACTATGCGGGCAACCGACTTCATATCGGCTCGGATAGGGCTAAATCCTATCCAAGAACGATAGGTACGTTGGCGTTGTATAGAAGTAGTAAGAGTAGTTTCGGCAAATTTTACCGCGCTCTTGCTAACCAAGCCCATTTTTACCAACATATTTCCTAATTTTTTGAAATAAGCGACATTACTTACAAAAAACCGAAAAAGGTTTTTTCCTAACCAAAACCGTGTAGCAAGCCGATACCAAGGGCTTTCGGTGATACCATCGGGGGCTATAAGCCAGCAAGATTCGATTCTTGTAGAAAAGAGTTGGAGGGTAGCCAAAGCAAACTTCCCGCCCATGCTAAAACCCATGATGCTGCATTTTTCAATGTTGTTTTTCACAAAAAACATCTCCAAAAAACAGCACCAATTGTCTAACGTTAGTCTTTCGTTGGGCAAAGGCGGACTTTGTCCATGAAAGGGCAAGTCAAATAGATAAAAGGTATATTGCTCTTTGAGTACCTCTACCAAAGACAAAAAACAGCGATAGTCTTGGCCAATGCCGTGAAATGCGAGCATTATTTTGGGACCATTGCCTATCATAACCTTGTTAAGGTCAAAACTACTGGATGCTTCCCCCTTTTGCATTAGTATCCAATACTCGTATCATCGCCACGAGGGTCTGACCCACCTTCGAGTTTACCATCAGGTCGAACCAAAATACAATCCATTCGACCAATGGTATTACGTTGCATATCAAGGATATAGCCTTTGGTTTTGAGACGTTGCACTACATTGTCAGAAAAAGCCCCCGTTTCGTAGGTCGTTCGGTCGGGTAGCCATTGGTGATGAAACTTGAAGGCATTGACCGCCTGCTGCATATCCATACCGTGTTCAACTACATTGAGAATCGTCTGAAATACAGCCGTAATGATGGTAGAGCCTCCAGGCGTACCAACCACCATGTATAGTTTCTGGTCTTTTTCTAAGATGGTTGGGGTCATAGAAGACAACATTCTTTTACTGGGTGCAATGGCGTTGGCTTTGTTGCCAATGAGGCCAAACATGTTGGGAACGCCTGGCTTAATGCTGAAGTCGTCCATTTCGTTGTTCATAAAAAAGCCCGCCCCATTGACCACTACGCGGCTTCCATAACCACCATTGAGTGTGGTAGTTACCGAAACGGCGTTGCCGTCTTTATCTACAATAGAAAAATGCGTAGTTTCGGTGCTTTCATAACCAGCTATGTTACCTCCTTGGATAGCTTTGCTGTCAGTGGCCTTGTTAAAATCAAAGTCTTGCCAGCGTTGTTGGAGATAGTCGGTAGAGGTTAGTTGTTTAATGGGTATTTTGACAAAATCAGGGTCGCCCAAAAACTTGGCGCGGTCGGCATACACTCGGCGTTCAGCTTCAATCATTACTTGTATAGTAGAATCGGCGTGCCAACCCCACCGCTTGAGTGGATAAGGTTCGACGAGTTTCATCAGTTGTAATAAAGCCACGCCTCCACTCGATACAGGTGGCATCGTAATGACTTTATAATCTTTATAAGTGCCTATGAGTGGCTTTCGCCACTTAGCGTGGTATTGCTGTAAATCTGAGGCAGAAATGATGCCTTTTCCGCGTAACATTTCCTTGAGTAGCAAATCAGCGGTTTCGCCTTCATAAAAACCTGCCCGCCCGCGTTCTTGAATCCGGCGGAGCGTTTTGCCAAGGTCTGACTGAACGAGTGTATCCCCTTCTTGCCATTCACGGCTATCTGTCCGACGAAAATAGTTGTTTTCGGGATTGAGTTTTTGGAGGTCGGCTTTGATACGGTTGAGCCCCAAGGCCTCTTTGGTAGTCAGTACTACGCCTTTTTCTGCCAAATCAATGGCGGGCTGCAGCAACGAAGCCCAAGACAATTTACCGAATTTTTTGTGCACCTGCACCATGCCATCTACCGACCCTGGCACACCGCTGGCCAAATGCCCCGTTAGACTCAATCCTTGAATGACATTGCCTTGCGCATCGAGATACATATCTTTGTCGCCTTTCAATGGGGCTTTTTCACGGAAATCGAGGGTGTAGTTTTTGCCTTTTTTGGAACGATATACAAAAAAGCCTCCTCCGCCGATGTTGCCAGCAGAAGGATGAACTACTGCCAACGCAAACTGCACGGCCACGGCGGCATCAGAAGCCGAACCGCCCATTTTTAAAATATCAACTCCCACCTGCGAAGCTACAGGATGTGCAGAGGCTACCATGCCATTGTTGGCAATAACTCCCTGGCGGTCAGAATAAAAAGGCTTTTGGTTGGGGTCGTCGGTGAGAAATTGATAAAAGCCTTTGTTTTCTTTTACTTCTTGACAAAGGACATTCGTGCTGATTGTAACAGCTAATAAAAGGTAGGATACTTTGTTCATAAATAAAGGATAGAAGTGTTTTGGCCTCTAATTTACAAAAAAGTCTTTGTTGTTTGGCAAGTCGATGGCTGCCAATACAAAGCGGTTAAATCTCAAATAAAAACCCTTTGGCCACCAGTTCTTGGTAACGCTTTTCATCGAAGCAAAAATAATGTGCCCCACGGCGAGAAGTTTCTTTTTGTTTTTCTTTGAGTTTAACCAGCAGGTTCATGGTTAGGATTTTCTTGCTGAAGTTTCGTTTGTCCAATGAGCGGCCTAAGATAGACTCATAGAGATGCCGTAGTTCAAGCATTGTAAATTTGGGGGGTAGGAGCTCAAACCCAACAGGCTGGTAGCGTACCTTGCGACGTAGCTGTTCGAGCGATTTTTCAAACATTTGGAAGTGGTCATAGACTAAATTCAAATCTGGTACTTTTGAAATGGGCCACCAGGTAGCACCAAATTCAGTAGAAAGTTGAGATAGGGTAGGTTCGACCTCAATTAGCGCGTAATAGCAAATGGTAATAACACGCTCAGTAGGCACTCTAAAAACATCTCCAAAAGTGTAAACCTGCTCCATATAAACATTGTCCAAACCCGTGAGTCTTTCTACGGTATTGCGGGCGGCATCATCTACACTTTCTTCGGGATGAACAAAGCCACCCAACAAAGCCCAGTAGCCTTTGAAAGGCTCATATGGAAATTTGTGTAATAACACATGTAATTCGGAGTCATAGAACCCAAAGATTACACAATCTACGGAATTAAGTAAACTAACCTCGCTTTTATGATAATGGGGTGTTGAAATGGAATAGGCCATGTATAATTGCTGATCTATATTATTAACCAATACACTTAAAAGACACTTTTGTTTGGAAAATACCATTGTAAAAGATGCTTTTGTAAAGCCTTTCTGTAGCTGTCTAAAAACATAATCGGTAAGAAATTCATATATTTGAAGCCGACAAACAATATTCGACTAAAAGCTGCCGTTTTTGACACAGCAAAATAACCAACCATCAATGATTTTCTTCAAGCTCAAACTGCCGTTGATTCTGTAGCCACTGCTACTTCTGCCCAAGGTATTTCTTTATTTGATTTAGTAATGAAAGGAGGATGGGTAATGATTCCTCTCTTACTCATGTTTTTTGCAACACTATTTTTAATCATTGAACGCTGGCTTGCTATCAGTGCCAACGGCAAAATTGAAAACAGTTTTATTGACAATATGAAAGATTTTGTCCAACAGGGCAACATCAAATCGGCAGAATCTCTCTGCCGTAATCAACGATCGGCAGCAGGCAGGATTTTTGAAAAGGCAGTAGGGCGTATCGGGTATTCGATCAAAGATATTGAGAGTACCATCGAAAATGCCAGCCAAATCGAATTGGCTCGCTTAGAAGGAATCTCGCTTATTTGGGAGTAATCGCAGGTATTGCCCCTATGTTGGGTTTTGTCGGTACTATTTCAGGGATTATCAATATCTTTTATAGTATTTCGCAGTCAAACGACTTCAATATCAGCACTATTGCCAGCGGTATGTATGAGAAAATGGTTACTTCGGGTGCGGGTCTAATTGTGGGTTTGATTGCTTACATGGGTTATCATATGCTCAATATGAAAATAGACCGCCTCGCGCTTAAACTGCAAGCAGGAGCGTTTGACTTCATTGATATTTTGCAAAAACCCATCACTTCTCGTTAAAGTTTAGGGCAGTAAAACTTAGCGTTGTATGCTATGACTATACAGCGCCTACAAAAGATAAAAGCGCATGAAAATCCGTAGAAAAAAAGCATTTACACCTAAGGTATTTACCGAGTCATTGAACGATATCATGTTTTTCTTGATGTTGTTTTTCTTGATTATCTCTACGATGGTCAATCCCAATGTTATCAAGTTGATGCTACCCAAAGCCTCTGCCGCCCAGCAAATGCAGAAAAAACAAACGACTATTGCCGTAGATGCCGAGAAAAACTACTTTATTGATCGCGAACCAGTAGCCAAGGAGCAACTCGAAGGCCAATTGCAAAGCATTTTTGCGGGTGTAGAAGAAAAGACGGTGATTCTTCAAGTAGATCAGACAGTATCTGTACAAGATTTGGTGGATGTGCTGGCCATTGGAGCCAAACTCGACATTAAAATGGTGATGGCTGTAAAGAAATAATCATGCAGGCCATTGTTTAGGAATGTTCATTGTGCGAGCGTAGTTTTTGGGACAATGGCTGTGCACATAACCAAGCAGTTTGTTCATATCTTGTTCAAAATCAACATAGTAATCAGCATTAAATTTCTCTAATTTCTTCAACAAACCATCGGTTTTCTTGGCAATGTATTCTGCACAGGAATCACTTTTGCTGTTATGAACGAGCAGTAGTGCCGACTGATGTTCAAAAAAGTAAGCAATAGATAGAGCATTAGTTCAATTTCACCGTATTTGTCTTTGGTGATTTTAAGATGATGACTGATATCTCCGCTGAAACTCCGCATATCCATCATCATCCAGCCAGGTGTGTCATGGGTCATTTTGGCTACTCTTAAAATGCGTGTTTTTATGTCATCGCGGCGGATTTGTAAGGTGTCGCCTTGCTCAATAAGTTCAAATATAAGGCGTTGCATTAAATTTTCATCTTTACCAATGAGCCTCAAAAGCAGCTTATCCTTTTCTTTTTGGGGCATTAATACAATGGCCTGTTTAAGTTCGTTGGTCATATTCCTTTATAATTTTTCTTTTTCTGACGTATTTCCAATTGCTTAACCACATCGGCATAAATTCTTTCCAGAAAAAGAGGATTGGTCGAATAAAACTGGTAGCTGCGATTGTAAGTGGCAGAATCAGTGGCGTACTTTTTGAAAATTTTCTGCTTGAGATGCTCAGTTACGATTGTGGATGAATCCAAAGAAGTGAGATTGAGTCTTCCGATACGTGCTTCAAGCAAGTGGATGTCTGCCAGTATTTGAGCCATTTTGGCTTCCGAAATAGTCCCTTTTGGGATTTCGGGCTCAGCTTGGCAAGCACTCAAGAGTAGCCCAATCCATAAGAAAGTATAAAATAAAACCTGTTTCATCGCTGATTGTTGTATTTTTGGATTTACGCACAAATTTACGCATGATTCAGCATTTTATAAGCAAGATTCGTCAGTATGAAATCAGGATTCGTAAGGCCGTCAATGCCGATATGCAGGGTAGTTTTCGTTCGGTCTTCAAAGGATCTGGCTTGGAGTTCACCGATTTACGAGAATATCAATACGGAGACGACGTGCGTACTATTGATTGGAACGTATCGGCCAAAGGACACGGCACCTTTGTAAAAATCTTCAAAGAAGAAAAAGAACAAACAGTTTTCTTTCTGTTAGATGTAAGCGGGTCGCAGCAGGTGGGAAATCTCTCCCAAGCGAAACTAGATACAGCCAAAGAAATTTGTGGAGTCTTGGCATTATCGGCTATCCAAGAAGCAAGCCATGTAGGTTTGTTGTGTTTTTCGGACCAGAAAGAAAAGTATATTCGCCCTTCCAATGGCATGAAACATGGATACGAACTAATCACGGAGTTGTATAAATTGAAACCACAGTCCACCAAGACCAACTTAGCTGAAGCGATATTATTTACGCTTAACGTTGTCAAAAGGCGGAGTGTAGTGATTTTTGTGTCTGATTTTATTGACAATAATTACGAACACAACTTGCGTGCCTTGGCTCGAAAACATGACTTAGTGATGATACACCTACAAGACCAGCGCGAAACCAATTTGCCTCGCTTAGGTATTATTCCCACGCGCGACCCTGAAACAAATCGCACTGTTTGGCTAAATACCTCGTCCCCTTGGTTTCGTCGTAGAATCCGCCAGGATTTTTCAGAATTAAGTCAAAAAATAGAGCAGTTTGCACGACAAAACGATGTAAACTACGTAACCATTGATGCCAAAGAAGACTATGTGACACCATTAGTAAAACTTTTTAAAATCCGGCAAAAACGATGACTCATTTGAAGATTTAAAAATAGGTCAATTGGAAAACTGTATCAGCCTATTGCCAAATACTTCAATCTAAATTAACTGATGGAAGAATACTTACAACCTATGATGATAGGCATTATGGCCTATTTATATGCCTCAGTAGGGCATGGTGGGGCAAGTGGTTATTTGGCTCTGATGGCTCTTTTTGGCACTTCACCCGCATTGATGAAGTCATCGGCATTGATACTCAATGTGTTTGTGTCGCTCATTGCATTTGTGCAGTTTTATCGAGCAGGTCATTTTCGTTGGAACCTGTTTTGGCCCTTTGTTATTGCCAGTATTCCTATGTCATTTATAGGGGCTACTTTGCCTATTACTGACTCCCTTTATAAAAAGTTATTGGCATTGGCATTGGCTATTGCCATCGCACGGATGTTGTTTCAACCGCTGGACAAAAAAGGAACTAAGCCTGTCATATTATGGCTTTGCTTGGTCATCGGGGCAAGCATTGGGCTATTATCGGGTATGTTGGGCATTGGTGGGGGCATTATTTTAAGCCCTGTTATTTTATTGCTGGGTTGGGGTAGGGTCAAAGAAACAGCAGCAGTGTCGGCTTTATTTATTTTTGTCAATTCGTTGTCCGGTTTGTCGGGACTTATAAGCAAGGGTTTTCGACCAGATACAGCGTTGTTGCCTTGGCTTGGAGCGGCACTCATTGGGGGTTTTATTGGTGCCTATCAAGGAAGTTTTAAGTTTAACTTGACAACGCTTCGTTATATTTTAGCCTGCGTACTATTGATTGCTGTAGCTAAGCTCTATTTTACTTAAAACGATAGCAGTTTCTTACGGTCTATTATCACCTCTGATTTTGTCGGAAGGTGATAACATATTTGGATTTTTCGGATTTCTTGCGCTACCTTTGTGGCAATTCTGGCGCGCAGAATTTTTAGTAAACGGGGTGCCCTAACATAACGGGCTGAGATTATACCCTACAAACCTGATCTGGGTAATGCCAGCGGAGGGAATTTGAAATGCAAAAGACTACATCTTGGTTTTTGGCCGTAGCAACGGGAGTGTTGCTGTATGTGCCTACGTTTGCTCAACTATCTGTGTCGGGCAAAATCATTGACGCTCAAGACGGAAGCCCACTTCCAGGAGCAACGATTCGAGCGGGCAGTTTTCGCGGAACAATCGCGAACAGTAAAGGAGAGTTCGTATTCAAAGACTTACCAAAAGAGATTGAATTACTGGAGGTTTCATTCATAGGTTATGAGTCTAACTTTATCAAAGTTTCAAACTTTGATAAAGTTGTTGCGCTACAGCCCAGCACCTTTCATGCCGACGAAGTCGTTATTAACGCCACCCGCGCCACCCAGAAATCGGCAGTAGCTTTTACCAACGTGGGCAAACTCGAACTGAGTAAGCAAAACTTAGGGCAAGATTTGCCCATGTTGCTCAATTTTACCCCCTCGCTCGTTACTACTTCTGATGCGGGTGCAGGCATTGGCTACACGGGTATGCGCATACGCGGCACGGATGCCACGCGCATTAACGTAACTATCAATGGAATACCTTACAATGATGCCGAAAGCCAAGGCACCTTTTGGGTCAATATGCCCGATTTCAGTTCGTCGGTCAGTAGCGTACAAATTCAACGAGGCGTAGGTACTTCTACCAATGGTGCGGCAGCATTTGGGGCAACGGTCAATATCAATACCAACGAGTTTAGAAAAGAAGGCTATGCCGAAATCAATAATTCTTTCGGCTCTTTCAAGACCCGAAAACATACAGTGTTGGCAGGAACGGGCTTGTTGAAAAACAAATTTACCTTAGATGCACGCCTCTCTAAAATCACTTCCGATGGCTTCATAGACCGTGCCAAATCTGATTTAGGGTCTTTTTATGTGTCAGGTGCGTATTTTGGAAAAAAAAGTATGGTGCGTATGAACGTGTTTTCGGGCAAAGAAATCACCTATCAGGCTTGGGAGGGAATCCCAGAGGCGCGCCTTCGAGGAGATAGAGAGGGAATATTGGCCTATATTGACCGAAATGGACTGAACGAGCGCGATGCTCAAAACCTGTTGAACGCCCATAGTCGTACCTATAATTTATATCTCTACGACAATCAGGTGGACAATTATCAACAAGACCATTACCAACTTATTTCGTCGCACAATCTCTCCAAAAACTGGGCCTTCAACCTCAACGGCTTCTTGGTCAAAGGGCGCGGGTATTATGAGCAGTTTCGGGATAATGACAAGCTAAAAAACTACAAATTGTCTGATGTGGTAGCTGGCAATCAAACCATTAGCCGAAGCGATTTGATTCGCCGTCGTTGGTTAGACAATGCGTTTTATGGTACTACATTTTCATTGGATTACAATGATTTCAACAAACTTACCGCCAATATTGGCGGTGGTTGGAACCAATACGACGGCAATCACTTTGGCGAAGTGATATGGGCGCGCTTTGCCAGCAACGGTAGCATCCGACACCGCTATTATGAAAATGTAGGCTTAAAAACCGACCTTAACCTGTATGGTAAACTGTATTATCAACTCTCCGACAAGCTAAATGTCTTTGCAGATGCCCAGTTTCGACAGATTGGCTACTTTGTCAAAGGCGATGATAACCAGCGCCGACAGCAGTTGCACGATGTCAATTACTCTTTTTTCAATCCTAAAGGAGGCTTAACTTACCAAGTTTCAGAAAACAGCACCGCCTTTGCCTCTTTCAGCTTGGCGCATCGTGAACCCAACCGCGACGATTTTACGGAGTCCACACGCCAAATACAGCCACAGCCTGAAGTGCTACGCGACTTAGAGGTGGGCTATCGTTTCCAAAGAGGGCGTTTGGCGGCTTCTGTGGGAGGTTACTACATGAATTACAAAAACCAGTTGGTAGTTTCGGGGCAATTGAACGACGTGGGCAACCCTATCAAAATCAATGTGCCACAAAGCTATCGTGCAGGTATCGAAATAGAAATAGGCGCACAGTTGAGCAAACAATGGAAATGGAACGCCAATGCCACCTTTAGTCAAAACAAAATCAACAACTTTACGGAGTACGTAATTGACTATGACGACGAAAACGGAGGCTATAAAACCATGAATCATGGTAATAGCGACATCGCCCTGTCGCCTAATCTCATCGTAGGCAGTCAGTTGCTCTACACACCCACCAAAAAGTTGGAATTGGCCCTGCTCACCAAGTATGTGGGAAAGCAGTATTTAGATAATACCTCCAATACAAGCCGACAGCTAAACGCTTATTTTACCAACGACCTTCGGCTAATTTATCATATCAAACCTCAATGGATGAACGAAATCACCGTAAGTGTATTGGCTAACAATGTTTTCAATACTTTGTACGAATCCAATGGTTATACATACAGCTACATTTATGGTGGCCAAACCACGACCGAAAATTTCTATTACCCACAAACAGGACGAAATTTTTTGGTAAGTGTGGGGTTGAAGTTCTAAATATATTGCCCCATCTTTTTTGCAGAGGTTCTTACAAGAAAGCTGGCTTTGTGTTGGCTTTCTTGTAAAAGATGCGTTTTGATTATCAGTAAAAACAAGAAAAATTTGGTAGTATAAAATTTTTGTTCTATTTTTGTGAGTAATTACTCACTTATCAATGACAGATAAAAAAGAAAATATTCTTGAGGCGGCGTTACAACTTTTTGCCAATGAAGGCTACAACGCCACTTCTACCAGTACCATTGCCAAACAGGCGAAGGTGTCGGAAGGGCTAATATTTCGTCATTTTGAAAATAAGAAAGGCTTGCTCGATGCCATCATGCAAGAGGCAGAAAACCGCCTTCAAGTGATGTTTACCTCTATATTATTTGAAGAAGACCCCCAAGAAGTGATTGATAAAACGATTAAACTGCCTTTTTCGATCAAAGAAAGTGAGTATGATTTTTGGAAACTGCAATTTCAGTTGAAGTGGCAAACAGCCTACTACAATCCCAATAAAATGAAACCCGTTTCTGAAAAAATCTTTTGGGCCTTTAGTCAATTGGGCTATGAAAACCCCGAATACGAAACCCAATTATTAAATCAGCTACTCGACGCCTTGGCGGCAGGTCTTTTACGAAACGAAATCAAAGACAAAACAACCTATCAATCTTTTCTCTTATCGAAATATCAACGCTAAAAAATTTTACCAAAAAATAAGTGATTACTCACTAAATATATGAATGAAATGATTGACAAAACAAAACCCGTATTGGTAACAGGTGCCACAGGCTATGTGGCAGGCTGGTTAGTAAAAAAACTCCTCGAAGAGGGCATCACAGTACATGCCGCTGTAAGAAATCCAGCCAATAAAGCGAAAGTAGCTCATTTGGATGCGATTGCCGCTCAAAGTGGTAGCACCATCAAGTATTTCAAATCAGATTTATTAGTACAAGGGGCCTATACCGAAGCCATGCAAGGCTGCGAGCTCGTTTTTCATACGGCTTCGCCTTTTATCTCAGATGTCAAAGACCCACAAAAAGACTTGATGGACCCCGCTGTATTGGGTACAAAAAATGTGTTGGAAACCGCTAATCAAACCCCTTCAGTGAAAAGAGTCGTATTGACAAGTAGCTGTGCGGCCATTTATACCGATGCTACAGATATTGTGCATACGCCCAAGGGCATTTTGACCGAAGAAGTATGGAACACGACCGCTTCGTTGGACTATCAACCTTATTCTTACTCCAAAACCTTAGCAGAAAAAGCCGCTTGGGAAATGGTCAAGCAACAATCGCAATGGGATTTGGTAGTGATCAACCCCTCGCTTGTCATGGGGCCAGTACTCAATCCCACCGAAACTACCTCCGAAAGTGTCAGTATTCTCAAACAACTTGGCGATGGTACGATGAAAATGGGTGTTCCCAAAATGGGAGTAGGAATGGTAGATGTACGCGACGTAGCCAATGCACACTTCTTGGCTGGTTTTACGCCTTCGGCACAAGGTCGCTACATTACATCGGCGCACAATACCGACTTTTTAGAGATGGCCGAGGCACTCTTGCCCAAATATGGCGAAAAATATCCCTTACCTAAAAAGGCATTGCCCAAGTGGTTGCTGATGATAGTTGGGCCGTTGGCCAATAAGTTATTTACACGCCAGTTTATTCGTAATAATGTAAACATTGAATGGAAAGCCGATAACTCAAAAATCAAACGAGAATTGGGTATGACCTTCCTTCCTTTACGAAAAACAATGGAGGAGGCTTTTCAGGTACTGGTTGATAATCAAATAATTAAAGGAAAATAATGAAGAAGAAAGTAATTATCACGGGTGCGTCGGGCATGGTGGGGAAAGGAGTCTTGTTGGAATGTTTGGAGAGTGAAAAGATAGAGAAAGTCTTGGTCGTAAATCGTCATCCAATCAATATACAGCATCCCAAATTGAAGGAGGTATTGTTGAAAGATTTTACCCAAGTAGCTACCATAAAGGGTGAATTGGAAGGCTACGACGCTTGTTTTTATTGTATGGGTGTTTCGGCGTTGAGCATGAGTGAGGCCGACTACACCGCCATAACTTACGGTACCGTAGCGGCATTTATAGAGGTGTTGTATGCGTTGAATCCTGCCATGGTCTTTAACTATGTATCTGGACAAGGTACAGACAGTAGTGAAAAGGGGCGCTCTATGTGGGCGCGAGTGAAGGGAAAAACAGAAAATTTGGTCTTTAGTAAAGGTTTTAAAACAGCGTTTGCTTTTCGTCCAGGCATTATTTGCCTGAAAGGAATCACCTCTCGCACCAATTGGTACCAATTACTATGTCATTTTTAGGCCACTGTTTCCACTGATGCGACGCTCTAAAAATATTACAACGACCACAAAACTGGGGCAGGCAATGATCAACACCTTGGAGTCTTCTGCGAGAACCGTATCGTGGACAATAGGGCTATCAATGAACTGGCTGAAAAATAGCCTACTAAATCTTACCTTTGTGTCATTGATGGAAGTAAACGTATTCAATTTTCGATGAGAAAAATCACCCTGAAAAGTTTCCTAAAAAAAAGCAGTATGGCCTTGCTGGCTTTTGTATTGATTTTGGTCGTTTGGATTGCTTATTTCCTCATCAGCAGCGACCCGCCCATTACCAAAGGAGAAGTGCTGTATAATATTGAATACAAACCTGGGCTAACACTCGATATTTACCAACCTACTCAGCAAGTCTATGACCAAACCCCTGTTGTGTTTTTTATTCATGGTGGGGCGTGGATTGGCGGCAGAAAAGAATCTATCAACATCAATCGGTTCAATGGAGCCATCAATGCACTACGCGAGTGGTTATGCCATTATTAGTCCTGAATATACCCTTGCCGAAGAGGCAAAAGCCCCTTTCCTGCTTGTATCAATGATGTAGCAGATGCCGTAGCTTGGACAAAACAACAAGCCAAAACGTATCATTTTGACCTCAATCTTGGTATTTTTGGAGAATCGGCAGGGGGCATATCGCACTGATGAATGCCTTTCCCGATTCGGTTTCATTTTCGGAAACTTTTCAAAAAACCAACTTCAACCATATAGTGGATGTCTATGGCCCTACGCAACTGGAAGGTATTTATCATAGCAAATTAGCTGATAGTTTGGATGTTATCTTGACCAAACTCCCCGAAACCATCGGCAAGACCTTCAACCTCGCCAATTACCTTTTTGGATTTAATCCCAAAGAAGATACCGCCCGGGCCAATGCCATTATGAGAACCTATTCACCCCTCAATTATGTAAGCCGCAAAACACCGCCTGTGTTGCTCATTCATGGTACTGAAGATATCGTTGTACCTTTTCAACAATCGTTGCTATTGGTAGAAAAACTTTGCCAACTCAACATCAAAACAGAATTTCATAGCCTCGAAAACGTAAATCACGGCTTTTTGGGGCTACCGACCCTAACGCCAAGATATTCAGCGTTGGATTGTTGATTTTGTAAAGCGGAATTACCGTGGCAAATAGCATAAAACCTTTGCCAGTAGTTGGTAACTTTACGCTCCTGTTTTGTGTTATCGATTCTATATGGAAAACCAAAAACTACCCTCACCGACGTTGAATTGACAGGCCACGACCAAATCGAGGTCATTGGTGCACGCGAACATAATCTCAAGAATATTGATGTCAATATCCACGCAATAAGCTGGTGGTGATGACGGGCATCAGCGGCAGCGGTAAGTCGTCGCTGGCTTTCGATACCATTTATGCCGAAGGCCAACGCCGTTACATGGAGAGTTTTCGGCCTACGCTCGTGGTTTTTGGGCAATATGGAACGCCCCGTGTGGATAAAATCGAAGGATTAAGCCCTGTGATTAGCATTGAGCAAAAAACCACCTCGCGCAACCGCGCTCGACGGTGGGTACGTACGGAGATTTATGATTTCCTGCGGCTGCTCTATGCACGCTCGGGCGATGCCTTCAGCTACCTAACAGGCCGTCCGATGGTGAAGCAGTCGCAAGATCAAATCATTGATCAAATTTTGGGGCAGTTTGAAAACCAAAGGCTACTTTGCTCGCGCCAGTGGTCAAGGTCGCAAGGGCATTATCGGGAGTTGTTTGTGCAAATTGCTAAGTTGGGCTATACCAAAGCGCGTGTGGATGGTGAAGTGCAAGACATTGTGCCCAAGATGCAGCTCGACCGCTACAAAATCCACGACATCGAAATCGTTGTAGATAGGTTGTTGCCCAAAACCGAAGAAAAGATTCAGACTGAGCCAGTCGGTGGGCACTACCACTGAAGCAAGGCAAGGGGGTAATGACTGCTCGATGCCAAGAATGAGGTGCATTATTTCTCCCAAAACCTCATGGATCCCGAATCGGGCATCAGCTACGACGACCCCGCTCCCAATAGTTTTTCATTCAATTCGCCATATGGGTGGTGTCCTACTTGCCAGGGATTAGGGGTAGTCGAAGAGATTACAGAAGAGAGTGTAATCCCAGATAAAAGTCTAAGTTTGAGCCGTGGGGCGATTGCACCCATTGGCGAGTACCGCGATTTGTGGATTTTCAAGCAGTTGGAAGTGCTGCTCAAGCCTTTCAAAGTCAATCTGACCACGCCCATCGAAAAGTTTCCTGCCGAGGCAATCGAAATGATGCTCTATGGCACCGACGAGCCCGTGCCTGTACCCTCTAAAAAATACGAAGGTACCGAATGGAACACCAAGTATGAGGGCATTATTCCGTTTTTGCGCCGCCAGCAAGAAAACGGAACTGAAAAAATCCAAGATTGGCTCAAAGATTTTATGACCATCAACACCTGCCCCGAGTGTGCTGGGCAACGCCTCAAGAAAGAAGCCCTTTGGTTTAAGATTGATGACAGAAACATCGCGGAGTTGGCCGAAATGGGTATTCGTGAACTGGGGCATTGGTTGGAGGGCTTGGAAGAGCGAATCACCGAACGTCAGCAGTTGATTGGGCGTGAGGTATTGAAAGAAATTAGAAAGCGCGTAGGGTTTTTATTGGATGTGGGCTTGGATTATTTGACTCTCAACCGCCCCCTCAAAACCCTGTCGGGTGGGGAAGCCCAGCGCATACGACTGGCCACCCAAATAGGGACGCAGCTTACTGGCGTGCTCTACATCATGGACGAGCCGAGCATTGGTCTGCACCAGCGTGACAATGTGCGCCTGATAGATTCCCTAAAAAAACTCCGAGATTTGGGCAATACAGTGTTGGTGGTAGAACACGACAAAGACATGATGCTCGAGTCGGACTATATCCTTGATATTGGCCCAGGCGCAGGGCGGCATGGGGGGCAAATCGTGGGCAAAGGTACACCCAGCGAGTTCTTGCAGAATGGCTCCCTCACCGCCGACTATCTGAGTGGCCGCACAGCCATCGAAACACCCAAACAACGCCGTGCAGGCAATAGTAAAGCCATTGTTTTGAGAGGAACGACAGGGCATAATCTCAAAAACGTAACACTTAACTTACCCCTCGGCAAAATGGTGTGCGTAACGGGCGTGAGTGGAAGCGGTAAGTCTTCATTGATTCACGAAACGCTTTTTCCGATTTTGAATCGGCATTTTTTCAATGCCAAACGCGAACCGTTGGCCTACAAAACCGTAGAAGGACTGGAGCATATTGACAAAGTAATAGAGGTGGATCAATCGCCCATTGGACGCACACCGCGCTCCAATCCAGCCACTTATACCAATCTTTTTACCGAGATTCGGGCGCTGTTTTCTGAACTACCCGAGGCCAAAATTAGAGGCTATAAGCCCGGACGATTTTCTTTCAATGTCAAAGGAGGGCGTTGTGAAGACTGCGAAGGGGCAGGCATGAAAAAAATAGAAATGGAGTTTTTGCCCGATGTGTATGTAGATTGCGACACCTGCAAAGGCAAGCGTTTCAACCGCGAGACATTGGAGGTGCGCTACAAGAAAATCCATTGCCGATGTGTTGGACATGACCGTAGAGCAAGCCTTGGAGTTTTTTGAAAGTATTCCCAAAATAAATCGTAAAGTGCAGACTCTCAATGATGTAGGCTTGGGTTACATTACCCTTGGCCAGCACGCCACCACGCTGTCGGGTGGTGAAGCGCAGCGGGTCAAGCTGGCCGAAGAACTCTCCAAGAAAGATACAGGCCAAACGCTATACATCTTAGATGAACCTACCACAGGGCTACATTTTAAGGATATTCAGCATTTGCTGGATGTCTTAAATAAACTCGTGGACAAGGGCAACACCGTACTCATTATTGAGCATAACATGGATATTATCAAAGTGGCCGACCACGTGATAGACCTTGGCCCTGAAGGTGGTAATGGTGGTGGGCGCATCGTAGCCGAAGGCACGCCCGAAAAAGTCGCTAAATCAAAAGATAGCTTTACTGGGAAGTTTTTGAAAGGAGAGTTGTAGAAAATACCCTAAAAAAACAGCGGGTCGAAATTTTCGGCCCGCTGTCGTATCATCACCATCCTCTACTAATAACGTCTTCCATAACGTTGGTCATTACGGCCATAATCGTCGTAGGTTGAGCGTTCATTATCTCGTTTTTCGTGGGTAATTTCGCGATTTAAAGCGGCCAAATCTTCTACTAAGATGCGGCGTTCGCGGGCATCGAGCACGCGGTCGCGCCAAAAAATTTGCTCTTTGCGCTCAATGCGTTCTACATCGCGCATTAGGTGTTTGGCTTCGCGAGAGGTAAGTGAGCCTCGAGCAATGCCGTCGGCTATCCGACGACGGGCTTCGCGTTGAAAATCGTCAATTCGGTCGCCTAAGTTACCTCTACCATAGCGATTGTCATAACCTCCCCGATTATCATATCTGTCGTCGTGGCGGCGGTTAGGGCTGTTATTACCCCACTGGGCATTGGCAGCTACAAAAGTTACTAAAGTGAGGGCGGCAGCAATCATTATCTTTTTCATGGCGTTTAATTGGTTTTAATTACAAAATCTATTTCTATTTTTTGTTATTAGAACGCCAGAAAAGCAAAAGGTTTATAGAAAGATGGTTAATGATTGTTAATAGATAAAACAAAGAAAATTTTGAATTAATTGACTTTGCTACGTCTTTCGCGCATTTCACGCCAAGTAGTTAAAATAATACCTTCTTTTTCAATAAATTGTTTTAGAGCAGGGTCGAGCATGGCCCAAAAATCGCCATAACGTGTTGGCCACGAATCTGTGATTTCTTTGAAGTTGTCGCTGGGTGCAGCGCAGTGCATAATGACCATCGTAATACCAGGTTTAGCCTCTTTGAGTAGTTCGATGTATTTTTGGGTTTTCATTTTGCGTAGATTCTCTTCTGTATTGGGCGTTTCTTTGGGAAGTTTCCAGCCATATGTGTCGGCAAATAAATCGTCTAAAACAGGTAAGCCAGCATCCCAGAGCATTTTCCCTACTTGCTGAAACTGCTGAATTTCCTGCGCTGCGCTATTACGTTCTTTGCTAATTAGGGTGGCATGACCCCCTGGCAACATTACTGGAATTTTTTCTTGGATGCCCACCCTAACGTATCGTTCAGTAAATGCAGGCGAACCAAATAGGGTCCCCATATGCGAATCTATGTGAGAAGGCTCTACTCCAAAAGACCTAAAACGGGCAATTTGAGCTCTAATTTCTGTTTCTACCTCATCGGCAGTGGCATGTTTGACCACATCAGGTACATTAGACCACATAGACCCCTCTTTATCCAATAAGCCTGGGACTCTGGCATGACCTGCTATCGGAAACCAGCGATAACCTTTCCATTCTGAGGTCAAAGTAAGGTGCACGCCTGCGTCGGTGGTAGGGTGTTGTTGTAGATATTTCATATAGGCAGGCACCCACCCGCAAGGCATCATGACGCTTGTAGAATTGGCTATCCCTTTTTCCATGGCTATTATGGTACCTTGATTGGCCTCGAAAGACATGCCCGCATCGTCAATGTGGAAAATAATGACCTTTTTACCCTTGGGATATCCTAATTTTTCAGCATAGGTGTCTTGGGCGTAGTTTTCGTACGAGAACAAAGAGAACAAGGCGGTTAAAAATAAATATTTCATGAACAATAGGGGTTATATTTGCTCTTCAAAAGTGTTATGTTTTTAAACTTTACCCAGCTATTGGGTGTCTCTATCTTTTTTTACTATTTGCTTGCATGAAAAGGCTATTTCGTCATTCACTTTTTGGTATAGTGGGGTTTGTTTTATTAGGTACAGGCTTGACCTACACTCCTCCTTTTGTACATATTCGGAACTACGTGCAGCGTGGGGAAGTAGGTATTTTGGATTATAAAAATTATCCTACACGCCAAGTGCTGGCTTCTACACGCCCAGAGCCTTGGCCTTTAGATACCAATTTTAATAAGGCCATTATTTCAAAGAACCTGCTTGATTCTTTAGAAAAATACCGGACTACCGCTTTTTTGGTGTTTAAGGATGGGAAATTATTGTATGAAAGATATTGGGAAGGATTTGATCAAAACACCCGTAGTCAATCGTTTTCAGCAGCTAAAAGTATCATTTCGATGCTGATAGGCATTGCCTTAAACGAAAATAAAATCAAAAATATAGACGAACCCGTAGGGCATTATCTGGGTGTTTTTGAGAAAGGAGAAAAAAGCAAAATAACGATTCGCCATTGTCTTACTATGAGTTCGGGACTCGACTGGCACGAGAGCGATAGAGGTGTGTTTAGCAACAATGCCTACGGGTATTATGGGGAAGATATTCAGGAGGTAATCAATGACCTAAAAGTGGAAAAGCCTGCCGGAAAGGAATTTGAATATCGTAGTGGCGATACGCAAATACTGGCCTTGATTTTAGAGAAAATTTACAATAAAAAAATCGCCGATTTGGCTTCTGAAAAAATATTCCAACTTATTGGAAGTGAGGATAATGCACTTTGGATGCTGGACAAGCCTCAAGGGAGGGAAAAGGCGTTTTGCTGTTTTGCTCCCACCGCCCGTGACTATGCACGATTTGGGCATTTGATGCTGTGGGAAGGCAACTGGCATGGAAGGCAGGTACTACCTACAACTTATATGAAAGAAGCCATGCAGCCCGCTACTTATATTCTCGACCGGCATACCCAACAACCACAACAAGTATATGGTTTGCAATTTTGGATTCAAGATTACAAAGGTGAGCGCACGGTGAGTATGCGTGGGTTGTTGGGGCAGTTGATTTGGGCTATTCCTTCACAAAATGCCGTGGTGGTAAGATTGGGTCACAAAGAGTCACCATACCTAAAAGGGGTTTTCTTTAAGCCCGAAACTTACAGTTTTTTGGATGCTGCCATGGAAGTAATAAAACAATCGGAAACAACTCAGTAAATCTATGGTCATAGATAGCCAAGTGGCTGGTAGCGAACGTTTCGCTCATTCCCAATTCAAACTATACCGCAGCGATACAAGACCTGTTTCATAAATTTTGGAATCAACGAGAGTCATCCATTTTCTTTCTTTGAGTGTACTAAACAACGGCTTTCCTGCTCCCAAAACAATAGGGTGAATAGATAGCCAAACTTCGTCTATGAGCCCCATATTCATAAGTGTATTGGAGAGTTCGGCCCCTCCAAAAAGCCATATATCTTTGCCAGGTTGGCTTTTTATTTTTCTTACTTGGCTTTCGATATCATCACTGATGAGTTTTCTGTCAGATTTGAATCCAGTGAGTGTAGTAGAGAATACATATTCTGTCATCTTGGGTAGCCATGCTTTTTGGCCATCGTCAGCCAAGGCCATTTCATAAGTTTTACGACCGACAAACAAAGCATCAATTCGTTTGAAAAACTCTGTCATGCCATAGTCTTGGTCGGTAAAACACCAGTCGTATTCGCCATTAGGCCCTTCGATATAGCCGTCTAAACTGACAGCAAGCCCCAAAACTACTTTTCTCATATTGTTATAATGTGTCGTTTAAGAATGATAAGTTTTATAGAAGGAGTTTCCTAATTTATTTTTTTCTGTTTTTCGTTGTTTGTAAAAGAATATTATTGTAGGCAGTACTGACACTTTCCATAAAAGTTGATTTCTTGACAACTTCAAGATATACATGTGTCCACCCCAATTGCCCCCATTTGTTAGGCACAGCACAGAAGGCATTATCTTCACAAAAAACAGTTTGTTGTTCGGGGGTCAACTTTAGAGTTACCCATTTATGCTCGATGTTGAAGGTCGCAAAAATCTTACCTTTTATTTTATAAGCAGGTTTGTCGAAATGGGGCTCTTCCGTTGCATTAGGCATAGAAACCAGTATTTCGTGTGCTAATTCTAAATCAATCATTTGAAAAAATTGCCTCGTTCTTAACAAATTTAATTTAGACTTTTTTGCCTAAAGTCGATAACTTAATCATGGTCGCGAAAGTAACGTATTGTTTGTCCATAGTCTAATCCCATCGCCATTCCCTTGATGGTCATGCTGATTCTCTTGGTTTTGGTTTCGATGGTTTTGGCTGACTCAATCCATTTGCTGTAATAATTTTGATGACTGGTGGGTAGTTTATTGAAATAAGCCAATGCTTTGGGTTCATCTTCTAAGCAAGCCAATAAATCAAAGGATTGGGGTAGCGGATCGGTATCAATCTCTAATTCAACTTGAACCATCGCTCCCTCTTTTTTGCGAATTCCACGTCGCATTTGAGCATTAACAGGGATAATAAAACTTCCATCACCCATAGGTATAAGCGCGGTGAGTTTGATAGCAAAATCATCTATTTTGCCTTTTACCCGATAAGAAGTACGGACATCAGGATTGAGTTCATGGGTAATATCAACGGGAATTTGGAAATACGTCCAGCCCGTTTTTTCACCTTTTTTGTCAAACTTTTGTAAAAGTGCTTTGAAAGAAACCATGGCACAAAATACTATTTTTCTACTCATTTACGCATTTTGTTTTACAAATAAAGCATCAACTACTGACAACCCTATGTCAGTAGTTGATGCTTTATCTTTGCCTAAATGGGTTATATTTTCAAGCAATTAGTACTCCACAGGCTCTAAAAAACCTATTTTCCCTGACTGATAATCTTGAATGGTCTGCATGATTTCGGCTTGGGTGTTCATCACAAAAGGGCCATAGCTGGCAATAGGCTCATTGATAGGCTCGCCTCCGAGAACCAATAACCGTGTCCCTTTTCGGGCCGATATGGCTATCCATTGCCCTTGCTGACTGAGCTTAGCAATACTTTTGGCAATCGCCTTTTCAGTATTGTTGAGCAATACTTCTCCTTGCGCTACATGAATAGCTACATTGAAGCCCTCAGGAAGCTCCAATTCAAACTGAGTTTCAGCGGAGATAATCAGTTCTGCCAAAAGAATAGGCGTGTAAGTCAAGGCAGGGCCTTTGAGTCCTGCCAATTCACCTGCAATGACCTTTAGTTGAGTTGCGTCATTGAGTTGTATAGCTGGGATTTGCGCAGCAGCTAATTCTTGGTAACGAGGCTTTTCCATTTTGTGGGCTGCGGGCAAATTGACCCACAACTGTACAAAATCTAAAGTACCTCCTTGGCGCGAGAAATTGAGCTCATGTTTTTCCTCGTGTACCAGCCCCGACGCTGCCGACATCCACTGCACATCACCTGCAAAAATAGTCCCCTTATTGCCTGCCGAATCGCGGTGTTGGAGTGCGCCTTCAAACACGACGGTCACGGTTTCGATACCTCGGTGGGGGTGTTCATCTACGCCTTTCGGAACAGCAGAGGGCTTTACTTGCATGGGGCCGTGGTGGTCGAGGAGGAGAAAAGGGCTAAAATCTTTGAACCTTTGCGAAGGAATCATACTTTGGCCAATAAAACCATCGCCCACTTGCTGTGGATGACCTTTCAATAGGTAGGAAATACTTTTTTGTACTTTCATTTTGCCTGATTTAATACTTGATTGATATGATTAATCTCATCTTGAAAAATAGTATGAGGAGCATTGGGATACAGCTTTTCGGTTACGTTTGCGCCTAAATATTCAAAGATAGAGGTACTATCTTCTACCCGATGCTTGGGAATATGCATATCTATGTCTGAACATCCCAAAAAAATAGGGGTATTTTTGAAATTACCGCGATAACGTCTGGTTTGGATGGTTTCGCCAATCACCCCGCCACTCAAGATAAAAACACCACCGAAAGGCTGTGCGTTCCGTGCTACAAATTCTGCTGTCAGACAAGCTCCTTGCGAAAAACCTAAAAGATAAATCTGAGTGGTACTGAAGCCTAAATCCATGATTTGCGCTACTAATGTTTCCAGTAACGCCAATCCAGCGGAAAGCCCTGGCTCATTTTGAGTTTCAGGGGCCAAAAAAGAATAAGGATACCAAGTATTTGCTGTGGCTTGGGGAGCAACCAAGGCAAAATCAGCCACGTCAAGCTCTTGAGCTAAGGTTAAAATACTTGGCGCATTTGCTCCACGCCCGTGGGTCATGATAAGCACTCTTTTGGCTTGGGCAAGCGGCTGGCCTGCCCAAATGGTATTTTTTATATCGTGCATTGCTTTAAATGATGTTATATTTCTGATAAACAGTTTCCAACGAAATAGGTTGTAACAATTGCTCAATATGCGTTCGGTTTTGCTCTTGCCAAGGAGGTAATTTGAGGGATTCTCCTAAATGGGCTTTTTCTTCATCCAATAAAAACCCTGGAGGCGTGGTGGCTACTTCAAACAAAACACCGCCAGGCTCGCGAAAATAAATGGAATGAAAATATTGACGGTCGAGAACATGGGTAGGCATGAAACCTGCAGACAAAACAACCTCGCGCACTTCTGACTGCGTGTTGTCGGTGGGTGTATCAAACGCGATATGGTGCACTGTACCTGCGCCATTGAGAGCACGGGGATTGCTGTTATCCCACACAATGTCCACATACTGGCCTTCGCGCCCATTTTTGGGTGCATATCGCCGGCGAACCCCCGCTTCTGCCACAAATTCATAGTTGAGTGAATTGGCCAATAGTGCCTCGGTACGTTCGTAGGTATTTTCCCACATTTCAATATTCCAAAAACCACGTATTGAATATTCGAGTGGGATATGCCCCAAAGTAAAGCCAGATCGGGAGTCGGTATCATTAGCCACGAGTTCCAAGCCAAGCCCGTCGGGGTCTTCAAAATAGATGAATGCCTCATTGAACCGTTGCTGTGGGGCTTTGTACAAAATACCATATTGATCAAATCGCTTCATCCAGTAATCTAAGGCCGTGGTAGGGATAGAAAAAGAGGTAGTAGCAGCTTGACCTTTGCCATGACGACCTTTGGCCATACCTTTGCCGAAGGGGAAGAATGTTAAGATACTCCCCGCATTGCCCGTTTCGTCGCCATAGTAAAGGTGATAAACATCAGGCGCATCAAAATTGACGGTTTTTTTGACCAACCGTAATCCCAATAAGCCCACATAAAAATCTAAGTTTTGTTGGGGGTCAGCGGCAATAGCTGTTACGTGGTGGATGCCTGTGATTAGGTTCGTTTTCATGATAATAGATTTGATGATTTGCGACTTTTTATTGACCTTGCAAAAGTGATACAATAAGCGGTGCTGTTCAATGCAAAAAAGAGGGAATGTGTTGTCGAAATCATGGAAAGATAAAAAAACCGTTTGATAAATGTTTGCTACAAATACTTATTCAGCTATTTCTATAGGTCCACTTGACCCCCAAAATGTGGCTCATCTTGAGGCATTTAAGCGTATCAATTATGAGTGGATAGCGCGTTATTTCAAGGTAGAACCACTCGATATGCAGTCGCTCGAAAATCCACAAACATTTTATTTGGATAAAGGAGGGCTAATTTTATTGGCTATTTATCAAATAAGATTGTAGGCTATATACCGCCGCCCTCAAATACATGAATGAGGATTGTATGGAACTCTCTAAAATGGGAGTAGATGATGTTGCCAAAGGACTCGGTATTGGCTATTTATTGGGAGCAAGCTATTATAGAAGCGGCAGGTCAGAGGGGCTTAAAACGACTTTATCTGGAAACAAACTCAAGTTTATTTCCTGCGCTGAATTTATATCGAAAATTAGGTTTTAAGATTGTCGAAGACTTTGTTTCTCCATACGCCCGTGCCGATGTAGCAATGGAGTTATTGCTTTAACCCAACACGGTTTTTTCACGAAATATACTAAAGGTAATTCCTTCGCATTTTTTGAAGAACTTACTGAAGTGCGCCACGTCGTCGTACCCCAATTGATAGGCGATTTCTTTGGCGCTCAGCTCCGAATACCGTGCCAGTCGTTTAGCTTCGAGTAGGAGTCGGTTTTGAATAAATTCTTTGGCCGATGTGCCTGTTTCGCTTTTTATTACATCGTTCAAATGATTGGCCGTTAAGTTTTGGCGATGGGCATATTCGGTTACTTTATGCTGATTTTTGAAAAAGTGTTCAACATCATCTTTAAACTGTTTGACAATTTCGGCTTGGCGGTGGTCGTGGGTTTTAGAACCCACTTTTTTAGCAGTTTTGAAACGATTGGATTGCAACAAAAATAACTTCAACCATGCTCCAATAGCTTCCCATTTTTGAAGGTTATCGGAGGTAAATTCTTCAGCTATTCCCTTAATAAATGGCAACAGAATTTTTATCTCATTACTGCTAAGTGTGAGGGGGCGTGTTTCGTCACAATTAAAAAACAACTCCATGTCGTTTAATTGCGCAGGGGCAATACTGAAATTTTGTAGGAAGTCGGGGCGAAACAAAATAGCATGACCCTCGGGATTTGATTGGGTAAGGGTGATGTGGTGTATTTGCTCGGGCGATACAAAATAAATGGTGTTTGCGCTGAGTGGATATTGAATAAAATCTATTTGATGAACTCCCTCTGCCTGTATCACCACGAGTACAGTAAAGTAATCGTGGCGATGGGGTAAATCGGGCGTTTGATTTCGTCTTGTTTCTATTTCCTGCATATTGCGATAAACAAATGGTGCTGGAAGGTGGGCTTGACGAATCGAAGAGGCTTCTTTTTCAGACATCGTCCGAGTCATAAATTACTACCGTTTTCCATAAATGGGCGCAGTTTTTGACGAACTCATGGTGGATAGGGTCGTCTTGATAAGCATCTTGAGCGGCTTTATCGTCGAAAGTCAACAGCCAAGAAATGGAATAGTCGCGTTTGATGACCTCTCGGTTTGTATCTGCTACTTGGCCAATATGGGCGAGTTTTACGCCTTCGAGGGCAGTCATGGTTTGAAGACCCGCAATGAGTGCTTCTCGGTCGGCGGCACTGTCGGGATTGTTAAGGTAAAATAAAACGTGGTGTACAAACATAATTGAGAAGGTGGTTTATGATTTTACAATAAAAGTAGATAAAAAGTTTTTTCTTTGACCTTAAATCAAAAAAAGAGTAGAGAAACAAAGTCTCCCTACTCTCACCCATTCCTAAACCCTTAACCTAAATGAAAAATCTTATATTTCTTATTTTTTGCTTACCCTTGAAGCAGCCGCCTCTGTTTTGGCTTGCTCTTTAAGAGTGGGGTTTGCAATAACTGCCAATTCAATTCTATTATTCTGGCGTTGGCCAGCTTCACTCCCATTTGATACCTTCGGGGTATTTTCACCAAACCCTTGGGTCACTATTCGGAGAGGAGAAACGCCATGTGCTTGTAAAAAATCGGCAAAAGACGCGGCTCGCTTTACCGAAAGGGCTTGGTTTTGTTTTTCATCACCTATATTACTGGTGTGCCCAGCCACTAAAATTTCTGTATCCTTATAAATATTCAGTGTTTCAGATAATCTTTTCAGACTTGCTTGTGGATCTGGGATTAGACTATAAGAATTGTCTTTGAACAAAATGCCCGTATTGAGTGTCACTTTTATCCCTTCTCCCTTTCGCTCAACTTGTGCCAAGAAAGCCAAGTCTTGACTTAATTGAGTGGCTTGTTTGTCCATGTATTTTTCAATGAAATTTCCAGCCAAACCGCCCACCGCCGATGCCTTAATGGCATAATCGGCAGGGCTTTTAGATTTACTGATGCCTGTTTTTGAAGTACTTGAATTGTTTTCGCCTCTATCAGACGACTTTAAAGATGTGGATTTACAGTCGGAAAGCCCTTGCATGAGAATAACGCTCAATAGATAAACCAACAGGCTTTTGAAAGTTATTTTGTATGTTTTCATGGCTGGTGATATTAAACAATAGTAAATGGCTTATCTAAACTGATTAGCTTTGAGTTTTATTTTTCTAAAAAAATCGTCGCGCCCTTGGCGGTCAAAATTTTCCGTATCGTTGGGGTGGGGTTGAAAGGAAGCGTACATCATTGCTGTAGATACTGCCAAACCCACCAACCCAGTGATACTCATTAACAACATGATTTCCATGATAATTTTTGATAATTTAGTTGTTATTAAACAGTACCTCTACGAATGACTCCTACTAAGAATGAGATGACGGCCAGTACCAATAAGATATGAATCAGACCGCCTGCACTATAAGCAAAGGCACCAATCAACCATCCGATAATGAGGATAATAGCGATAATATACAAAAGAGAACGCATGGCTTTAAATGTTTAAAAGGTGAAAAACGATTTGATGATTAAAAGGGAAAAACTCTTGTACCACCCGAAAATTGAGAAGAACATGGGGGAAAATTTATATATGATGAGAAAAAATGGGGAGAAAATTGCCCAAATTCTCAACATTTATTAGGTGGAAAGGTTGTGTAAATAAGATTAACTCAAACTAAATATTGATTACTATGAAACCTCTTGTCAGCATCACTCAAGTGAAGGTACTTCAAGTGTTAAACTGGGTATTTTTTATATGTATGATAGCGGCTAACT
This sequence comes from Spirosomataceae bacterium, assembly GCA_041392315.1. Lineage (GTDB taxonomy): Bacteria > Bacteroidota > Bacteroidia > Cytophagales > Spirosomataceae > Runella. The sequence goes on from JAWKMH010000001.1 coordinate 776,026, forward strand.
ATTTAGCCAATGCTTTACCTTTCAATAACAAGACTACTGGAGAGCTCTCCGACCAATATCCTAATTTGTTTGTTCCTGCGCCCATTACCTTTGCGATTTGGGGGGTGATTTATACCCTTTTGTTGGTTTTTTGCGTCAAGCAAAGTAAGTCGTTGCTAAGCCGAAATGTAGATGAGGCTACTGCCGAAACCATTAAAACCAGTGGTCTAAAGTTTATCTTTACTTGTATTTTGAATACCGCTTGGATATTGGCGTGGCATTATGAGTATGTGCTTGCCTCTGTCTTTATCATGCTGCTGCTGTTGTGGCAACTCATCAGTATCAATAGGAGCATGACCAAAATAGTCCCTTATTTTTCAAATAGCTCCAGATTTGTTTTAAAAGCTTCATTTGGTGTTTACTTGGGTTGGATTTGTATTGCCACAGTGGCCAACATCACCGCTGCCCTTGTCAATTATAACTGGAATAGCTGGGGCCAAGGCGAAGTATTTTGGGCTGTAGTCATGGTTTTGGTAGGGGCATTGATTGGCAGTATTGCCCTGCTCAAATTAAACAACGCCTACATTGGTCTATCTGTCATTTGGGCTTTTATAGGGGTGATACTGGCTCGTATGGATGCTCCCGTTTATCACCGATTCATTGTATGGAGTGCTGTATTCGCTATTGTTTTGGTGATAATAGCAGAGATAATAGAAGTAACAAGGGCACTTTTTCGCACTGCCAAAACAAAAGATGGATTAGAAAGTAACCCAAAGCCTACAGTAGTTAATTTTTGAGAAAGATCTTTTTTAGACCTGCCCCAATGGAAATTGAATTGTAAAGCTGGTACCTTTATTAAGTTCCGACTCTACCTCTACTTTGGCCGATACGACTGTAAGATAGTAAGTGTAGCAGCAAGCCCCAAGCCTAAGCCATTGGGTTTGGAAGTGAAATAAGGCTCAAAAAGGCGATTCAAATCCTTTGGGTCAATTCCACTTCCATTGTCTTTGATTTCGACATAGCAGGCCTTGTCTGCTATATGTGTCGAAATAGTAAGAATACCTTTTTCTTCTTCCATAGCTTCGATGGCGTTGAGGATGAAATTGAGAAAAGCAATTTTCATCTTAGGCTTGTCTAAAGGCAGCCAACATTCTTCACCATATACTTTCTGTAATGCTATTTTTTTAAGATTGAGGCGGTCGGTAGCATCTTCCAGTGTGGCATCGAGCAAGTCATGAATCGAGGTTTGTTCTAAGATGGTGTGTTGCGGCTTAAAGGAGTTGAGGAGTTCAGTAATTAGACCATTGATACGTTTACTATTACGTCGAATAATGTCGGTAAAAAGCCTTAATTCTTCATCTTGAATTTCGGGCTCGAGTTGATCCAAAGATAGGTTGATATTGGTCAATGGATTGCGGACTTCGTGGGCTAATGTACGTACTAATCTTGCAGTAGAAGCTGATTTTTCAGTGAGAATGGTTTCACGTTCTAATCTTTTTCGGGCTGTGATGTCTTGAATGACCATCAAATAGTATTCGCGGCCTTTGCTGTCATTTTGACGGCTGGCATGGAGAGAGCACAATACTCGCTCACCATTTTTACGGAGCATCCATACTTCCATATTTTCTACTATACCACGTTCTTGTACCGTACGATGATATATCTGATGTTGATGTTCAAGTGCAAAAAATTGTTGAGAGCGAAGTTGGAGCAGTTCGGTTTCTTCATATCCAAACAAGTCCAAGGCAGCATCGTTATAATAAAAAACAAATCCTTGTGGCCGCTTAAGCAAAACAGCCTCTTTAAGTTGTCCAAATATTCCTCTGAGTCGTAGCTCGCTTTCGCGAAGGTGGCGGGCAGCTTGGGCTCGTTCGAGGGCATACCTAATACATCGGTCTAATTTTTCAGCATCTAATTCGCTTTTTACCAAATAATCTACTGCTCCCAGTCGCATGGCTTCTACCACGACCTGTTGGTCGCCTTTGCCTGTAAGTAAAACAATAGGGCAGATGACTCCATTGACGATGACGGTCTTTAGTAAATCAAGGCCTGTTTTTGCACCGAGAAGGAAATCAAAGAAACAAAGATCAAAAGTTGTTTGGTTGAGTTGAACTAAACCTTGTTCGTAGGAATTGGCCCACGTAATGGCAAAGACTTTATGGTCTATTTCATGTAAATATTCGGAAGTTAGGAAAAAATCATCCTCATCAACGTCCACTATCAGTAAACGAATCGGTTCATTTTGAATGGCGGTCATATTTATTCTGATTTTGGAAGTTGTACAATATCGAACCAATAATGCCCAATGGTGCGGGCAGTAGTGATAAAATCGCTGAATGTGACAGGTTTGGTAATGAAACAATTGACACCTAAGTCATAAGATTCTAATACATCACGTTCGGCTTTGGAAGTAGTGAGTACAATAACTGGGATAGACCTAAGCGTAGGATCGGATTTGATTTCTTGCAAAGCTTCTCTTCCATCCATTTTAGGCATATTTAAGTCTAATAAAATAATGCCAGGGCGTGGGCTGTCGGCAGGGTTAGCATATTTACCGCGTCGTCGTAAATAATCCATTAGTTCTACACCATCATTTACAAAACGTGTTTCGTTCAATAAATGATTTTCTTCAAAAGCCTCTTTGGTAAACATTTGGTCGTCCGCATCGTCATCAGCAATTAAAATTAAGACACTTTTAGGAATTACTTCATTGTCTGTAGTCATAGCTTTAGGAGGGGGTTGGTAAATAAATAACAAACTGCGCCCCTTCGCCCTCTTGTGCTTTCGCTTCTATACTACCGCCGTGATTTTCCGCAATTTTACGGCATATCGCCAAACCTAAGCCTGTTCCTTCGTATTCTGAACGCCCATGAAGTCGTTGAAAAATAGCAAAAATACGTTCGGCATACTCGGGGGCAAAACCAATGCCATTGTCACTGATTGTAATTCGGTAGTAGGCGAGTTGTGGATGAAGTGCTTTATTTATTTTAATCTCGGCTGGGGTTGTCGGATGCGCTTCTATTTTTATAGTTGGTTCGTTGTTAGGTTTCCTAAACTTGATAGCATTGTCGATGAGATTCAAAAAAGTTGGTGCATTTGAGTAGGCTGTGCTTCCAAGGTAGGTAAATCTGCTAAATGAATATGGGCATTTGCTTCTTTTATTTTTATTTCTAAGTCTTCTAATACCCTTTTTACTATATCATTGAGTGAGATAGGGGTGTTGGTTTCACCTTGCCTTGAAGCACGTGAGTACACTAATAAATCTTCAATAAGTCCGTGCATACGGCTGGCGGCATTGGTCATGCGTTCTACAAAAAACTGACCTTCACTGCCCAACAGGTCTGTGTATTTTTTGGACAGACGTTCACCGAAAGCAATGATTTTGCGTAATGGTTCTTGCAAATCATGAGAGGCTACATAGGCAAACTGCTCTAAATCTCGGTTACTTTTGTTAAGTGCCTCTACTTGCCGTTCCAGTTCTTCTTCATGTCGTTTTACATGGGTAATATCCTCTGCCACATTTAAAATAAGGTAATTTTTACCTGCTTCATCTTGTTGCAAAACCGTCATACGATTTCTGAAAGTACGCTCTGTGTTGTCTTTATGGCGTACATTGATGAGAAACTCTTCGCTTTCATCTTCTTTTAAATGAGAATACCGAACTACCATCTCTTGTAAGAAAGCACGTGGTCTTCATGTAAAATCAATGAAGGAAAGATTGTTTCCATTTTTTCAATATCGTCAGCTGTATAACCCAGCAAACTACTCACGCGGTTGTTGATAAAAGCTAATTTGTGCGATTTTAAGTCAAAAATATAGACCAAATCAGGTAAGGTCTGAAATAGTTTTTCTATTTGACTTCCCGTGAGGTCAAGTGCCAATGTTTTATTACCTAAATATTCATCGCCTATTATATGCATTAGTTTACTAAGTTGCTGTTTTTCATTTTGTTGTAAAGCGTTTTTCGGTCTATGCCCAATGCTTCTGCAGCTTTACTTTTATTGAAATTTACCTGTTTTAGTACGCTCAAAATCATTTCATATTCGGCTTCTAATGCCGCCGACTTCAAGTCAGCTTTGGTATTGACAGGAGCAGGCCGACTTACCGATACAGGTGTTTGTTGGGGCTTTTCTACATAGGGCTCGATGGAATAGGTAGTAGGACTTGAAGGCTCTAAAAACAATAATTTCTCGTAATTAATCAATTCAAAAGGTAAGGTGCGAGCATCAATCCAATCGCCCTCTGATAGCAGCGTAGAACGCCTGATGACATTGCGCATCTCGCGTAAATTGCCAGGCCAAGGATACTGCTCAAAAGCGCGTTGTACTTCGGGGGCAAAACCTCGTACTTTCTTGTTCAGTTCGGCATTAGTTTTATCTAAAAAAAACTGTGCGAATAGCATTAAGTCATCTTTTCGGTCGCGGAGAGGCGGAACGTCAATACTAAACTCATTGAAGCGATAATATAAATCTTCTCGGAATTTACCTCGGCGTGCGGCATCCATTAGCCGTTCGTTAGATGCCACTACAATTCGCACATCTACTTCGATTTCCTTGTTACCTCCAATGCGCCTTAATCTTCTCTCTTGTACTACTCGCAACAACGCTACTTGCGTATCGTAAGGAAGGTTGCCAATCTCATCCAAAAAAAGCGTACCGCCATTGGCCATTTCAAAATGGCCAATTTTTTGACTCAAAGCTCCTGTAAAGGCCCCTTTCTCATGTCCAAAGAGTTCGCTTGCAGCCAAGTCGCGCGATATGGCTCCGCAGTCCATGGCTACAAAAGGGCCTGAAGATCTTTGGCTCTGCTTGTGTATTTCGTGGGCAACTGCTTCTTTCCCTGAGCCACTTTCTCCATAAATCAATACGCTATAATTGGTTGGAGCAACAAGGGTTATTTGTTTTACTAAATATTGCGATGCAGGTCCTGTACCAAAAATATATTGAGCTTGCCCATTTTTACGGCGCGTTGAGCTGGAGGTATTCGTTGGATTTTCGGTTGCAGTCGTTGCATTTTCTTCTTCTTCAGCTTGGCTAAGTGCTTTTTTAATGGTCAACAAAATTTCGTCGGGAAACAATGGCTTAGTAATATAATCATAAGCTCCTTGCTTCATTACTTCAATAGCAATTTTAATATCGGAGTAGCCTGTAATAATCAATACAGGAACATGAGAGAATTTTTCTTTGATATGCGACAATATTTGTACGCCGTCCATGTCGCCAAGACGAAAGTCAGTGAGCACTAAATCGGGCTTAAATACCTCCAAGGTAGCAACTCCTTCTGTACCACTATGGGCAATAGCTATATCGTAACCATTTTTACTCAAAAAACGGCGTAATAGTAAACATATATCTGTATCATCGTCGATAACTAATATTCTCTGTGACATATTGAAGTTAAAGTTTAGGTTTATAATACCCGTCGCATTGTTGCGTTAGGAATGGAGAGTTGGTCGCGGTATTTGGCTACGGTACGTCGTGCTACGGGGTAGCCTCGCTCGGCGAGCATCTCGGCCAACTGAAAATCATTGAGTGGTGTCTGTTTGTCTTCATTAGCGACTATATCTGCCAGTAATAGCTGAATTTGACGATTAGAAACCTCTTCTCCGCTATCGGTCATTACGCCTTCCGTAAATAGGTCTTTCAGATGAATAATTCCAAAAGGTGTTTGTGCGTACTTTCCACTCGTAACGCGCGAAATTGTCGAAACGTCCATATTGATTCGCTCTGCAATATCGCGCAATACCATAGGTTTTAAGACACGTATGTCGCCCGTTCTAAAATAGTCTTCTTGGAGTTTTACGATGGTACGCATGGTTTTAGCATTGTATTTTCGCGTTGTTGGATGGCTTGATAAGCCAATTAGCAGCGTTGAGTTTGGAGTTTACGGTGATTTTGTGCACGACTTCCCCCACAACATTGGCATAAGATTTATTGATTTTCATGGAGGGATACGCCAATTGTTTAATTCTACTGATAATTCCCCCAACTACAGTCACGATATAGTCAGGAACGATATTGTCCTTCACAATCAAAGTACCACTTTGATGACCTACTACGGGCTGTGGGTTGAGTGGGTAATATAAGCGATAAAATTTCTTTGAGTTCATCAGAAGAAAGATGGTTGATACGCATGAGTTTTTCGTAAAATTGCGCGCCCCTAAATCTTCAAAAAATGATTTTTTATCAATTGGGTAGCAATAGGCGCGTTTAAGTCTTCGCAACGCTCTAATTATTAATAAACAATCTTTTAAATCTTGCGCTCCCAATCCAATATACTTCCATTTTGCGCAACATTTGAAGTATTTTTTTACTTCATTTTCTTCTACATACAGCCCACTCGCAAAGAAACATCATCGGCAATAGCCTCGGCAGTATAGGTTAAATATCCCTCATCGGTCAGAGAATCTACGATAAAGTCGGCTAAAGCTTGTTGCCGTTCGGTGAGGGGCAATAAATGGAACTGTTCTTTCAACTCTTGTCGCCATGAGGTTACCCCTACCAAAGCAGGCGCAAGAACTATCATCGTCGGAATAGTTATTGACCCTTGTTTTATAATCGGGTACATCGTCATCTCTGAATTCGTCCCAATCCATATAGTCTTGTGTGCGGTCTTCAGCAGAAGTATGGAGTGGGTTATCATCGGCAGTATCAAAATCATTGGCTGGTTCTTCAACTCCTTCTTCAAGTAGAGGGTTATCTTCCAACTCGTTTTTGAGGTGTTGCTCCAGCTCAAGGGTATTTAACTGAAAGAAATTGAGCAATTGAATCTGCGCAGGCGAGATTTTTAACGATTGCTTCGAGACTGTACGAGATTTAACATGGGGGCGTTTCAGTTGGACAACGTTTTTTGATAGTACACTACCAAATCAGATGCCTCAACGTATTTTTTAAATTATTTATTGTTTTTTAAACAGTAAAATTATTTTAAGTATTTTATAGTCAATTGATTGTGATAAGTAAATCTTTTATAATAAACGAACTAATTTTGCATTAAGTTTGATTTATTAGCCACTTTTTCTACAAAATGGGGAAAATCTACACCTTTTGTGGAATAATAACCACAGTACTTTTAGAATTATGAACGTAAAATACACATTTTGGGGGATTTATCTTTCAATGGTAGTAACAATTTCAATGCTTGTTTTTGTGAGTTGGCTTGCCAACGACCGAGTGAAGGAGACTGGTGAGAAGAACTGAAATGGTCAATCACACTTATCGGGTAAGGCTCAAAAACAAAGATTTACTCAATACACTTATCAACATCGAAACAGGGCAGCGAGGGTATTTGATTATGAACAAAGAAGCTTTTTTGAAACCATATGCAGATAGCCGTATCGAATTAAAAACTGTACAAAGATCGCTGCGCCTATTAGCCCGAGACAATGTCTTTCAAAATGCACGTATTGATACCCTCGATGTATTGATTAATAAAAAACTGAGTGTTGTTGAAACAGCCATAGCAAGGGTGAAAGCAGGAAGGCCAATAGATACTTTGGCGATAGAAGAAGGGCACGCTTACATGGAAGAAATTAGAAATATATCGCGACGTTTTGACAATGAAGAGCGCCGTTTGCTGACACAGCGCTCTAATCTTCAAAAAATGGCCGACCGCAACTCTACTATTTACCTATTGCTTCTTTCAATTATTTCTACCGCCTTTTTACTTTTGTTTTTCAGATTATTGTACATAGAACTCCACCGACGAATTAAATATCAAACGACTTTAGAACAAAAACTAAATGAACTTGAAAATGCGAATATAGAATTAGAACAATTTGCCTACGTGGCTTCACACGATTTGCAAGAACCATTACGTAAAATTCAGGCTTTTGGAGAAAGATTGAGACTGCGACAAGGGACACAGCTAAATGAAGAAGGCAAAACTAACTTGTTGAAAATTAGCGAATCTGCTGCGAGAATGCAGCAGTTGATAGATGACTTATTGGTGTTTTCACGAACAGCGAACCTACGCGATAGAGCTTTTGAAGAGATTGATCTTAACGAAGTATTAATAGAAACAAGGGAGGAGTTATCGGAGGTAATTTTAGAAAAAAAGGCAGAAATAATAAGCGATTTGCTGCCAGTAGTCAAGGGCATACATTTTCAACTCGTTCAATTGTTTATTAACTTAGTTTCCAATGCACTTAAATACAGTAAGACAGAGGAATCGCCCTTGATTGAAATAACCTACTCTCAAGCAAAAGGTAGGGATATTCAAGGGGTGGGGGAATCACAACATGAAAATATTTTTCATTGTATCTCGTTTATTGACAATGGAATTGGCTTTGATGCGCAGTATGCTGAGAAAATCTTTGTGATTTTCCAAAGGCTACATGGCCGCACCGAATACCAGGGCACAGGGATTGGTTTAGCCTTATGTCGCCGTATTATGACGAATCATCAAGGGTATATTTTTGCCGAACCAAGGACTGAAACAACGGGGTCTATTTTCCATGTTTATTTGCCAAAATAAGTCTATCATTGTTGTCTAAGCGATTGCTTACAACCGTGACTTTTTACCTAATATTTTCAACAAATTACTATTTTCTTAATACTATGAATAAAATAGCCTCTATTCTCATTGCAGACGACGATGACGATGATTGTTTTTTGGTACAGTCGGCTTTGGAAGAATGTGGCATTACTAATCCTACTATTTTTGTGAAAGATGGCCGTGCTTTACTTGATTACTTAAAGCAAAATGATGCGACTATGGTTGGATTAATACTTTTGGATTTGAATATGCCTTGTATGGATGGAAGAGAGGTTTTGCGGTCATTAAAATCAGACGAAAAGTTGAGAAAAATTCCAGTCGTAATTTTGACAACTTCCAGGGCTTCGCAGGATATAGAAGAATGTTATGCAATTGGTGCCAATTGTTATGTAGTTAAACCAGCCTCATATAGTGTGTTTAACGATACAATCGCCACTTTAGTGAAATTTTGGATTGAATTATCTCAGCTCCCAGTTATTGCTGCTCAATCTGCTAAAATTAGTTTTTAGTTAGCTTTGACCAGCACTGGGGTAGAACCATTTAAGTAGGCTTTTTTTACCGAAGGCTCTTTTTCGGCCTTGAATTGTGCTTTTTCTACGGGCTTAGCTGTCGCGTTCTTTACCCAAAGCAGCATATTCTCTATGATAGAAGTACGGTTTTTCTGAATATAATTGGCAGCTACATTGCGAACGATAAAGGGAACTACTAAGCGTGGTAGCCAGCCAGCCCTTGCCAAAAGACCACGACGAATAAGGGCATCAACACCCATGCCCACCCCTACATTGAGTAAGCCTTTTCGGGGAGTTGTCAATATATCCCTCAGCGCACCTACTGCCTGACGGGCAGGGTTGATTTCGGTTTTGATAGCTGTCAATTCTTGGTGCATATGCATTTGAGACAATTCTAATTGATTTTTTAGGCGTGCACGCTCAGCTCTTAAATCATGAAGGGTTTCAATTTTAGTTTTCATAATAAAACTTTTTGATGAAAGCGTTGATAACCGGTACTTTGATGAGCGTGTCTTTGACAAAGAATAACACCCCACAAACAAGTACATAAAATAAAGCAATGCTAAAATACCCTGCAGCTGGGCTTTGGTAGTAATCTCCTATCAACCAAGCTGCTCCCAAACTGGCAAAAAGTAAAGCCAGTACCCCAGCAGTACCTATCACCAGTGCTGAGGCCATGCTTGAAATGGCATCTGCCACTTTTTCAGAAGCATCTAATACCCCCAAGTTCCAACGGGCTTCAAAGTAGTTGGTAGCATGAACGAACCAGCCCGTGGCGCGATCTTTTATCTCATGAGCAGCATCTATTACTTGCATAATTATTTTTGGTCTTGAAATGTGAACATTTTGTTTTAAACAAAAAAAACCTGCCCAAGCCAACAAAGCTTTGGCAGGTTAAAAGAATTAAGCATATTTTTTTGCTTTGTCTTTGATTTCATCTACTTCGTCGTCTATGCGTTCTTTTGCTTCCGCAATTTTACCGATGGCCTTCGTTTTCAGCGCTTGGGCATTTTCTTCTAACTCTTCTTCTGTTTTCACAAATTGCTGACGACCTTTCTGAATGGCATCAAGTAAATCAGAAGCTAAGTCGTTGGCAGTATCACGTACTTTTTCACGAAGGTCTGTTCCTTTTTCTGGGGCAAACAACATCCCGATTACTGCACCTGCTGCGGCTGCGGTAACTATCCCTAATACTACTTTTGAATTGCTTGTCATGGCGATTTTGGATTTATAAATGAACTGAAATGTTTTACAATGAGATAGCTAAAAACACTATTCCATGTCATTCAATAGATAAAAAAACATTGATATGGGTAAGTTTTTTCCCAATATGCCATAAATATTCTTAGGCTGTTTTTATAAATATAATTGCTGGCATGATTTTTTGTTCTTGTCATTCTATAGTAAATTCATTTAGTATCACTTAACAATAATAGCAATGAGTAATCGGGCCTTTTTAAATTCACATCAAAAGGCTATTATCATAGACGACGAACTTGACACTTGTCTTTTGGTAGGAATGGTATTGAAACGTTTTGGTATTGTACCGCTTCGAGCGCATACCTTAGCCGAAGGGCTTCAAAAAACGAAGGAAGAACAACCCACATGGATTTTTTTAGACAATAACTTACCAGATGGGACGGGTATTGACCAAATAGAGGATTTTCGTCAGGCAGCCCCTGCTTCTAAGCTCTTTATGATAACAGCCATGACACATTTATATGGTACTGCGATGCAGTCGGGAGCAGATGGTTTTGTAGAAAAACCTTTGGATTTACAAAAAATAGAAAGCCTAATCCATAAGCGTACTGAAATAGAACACTAAAAAATGAAGCAGTAAGAGGGTTTAAAATTCAAAATGCACAGAACGATGAGGGAGTAGTCCCACGGTGTTCTGTGCATTTTTTTTAACCCTTGCTCATAAAAAAAACAGCCTATTAGATAAAATAGGCTGGGGTAAGAATTAACTTACTTTCTGCTTTATTTTTTCTTTGGTTTCTTTTGCCTTCTCAACAATCTTGTCGCTGATAGCCTCCGCAGTATCTTTGGCTTCTTCCCATTTGTCTTCGGCTTTGTCTTTTAAGTCGTCCCATTTTTTTTCGACTTTTTCGACTAACTCTATAGCCCCTATTTTAGCCTCATCTACTTTCTCTTGAATTTCAGCTTTGGCTAACTCTGCCTTTTTTTCTGCTGTTTCTACCTTATGGCGTGCAGCCTCTTCCTTTAATTTTTCTTTTATAGTTTCCATCGAGTTATATATTTATAGGTGAAAAAATTATTTTCCGATAATAGTGTCACTTTGCGTAACAATGGCGGTATCGTTTTTATCTACAGCACCTAAGCGGTGTTTTTCATCAGGCCCTCCTGTGGTTATATAACCGCCTATATAGGCTACAATCATTAGAACGATCCCAATCCCCAATACCCACATTAACAAGGTCGAAGCCGATATACGACGAGATTGGGTTTCGTCTTTGATGCTTTCTTTTTCTAAATCGTTCATGTCTTGTAAGTTTATATATCATTAAAATTATATGTCTAAGAGTAGAAAAATAGATGCCAGTTGTTTATATAACCTATTTTGAGGAAAATAAACCCCAATAGTTAGGACAAATTTCCCATTTCAGTTCAAAAACCAATAGGACTTGATTTTGTATGAAAATAGAGATTACACTAAACATATTAAGTCATGGAAAATACACAGAATGTAGGATTGATGGATGCTTTGAATGGCCTGATTAGGATTAACAATGATCGAATTTCGGGTTATCAGAAAGCTTCAAAGGAAACTAAAGACGAGGACTTGAAAATACTATTTTCGGGTATGCTCAATGAAAGTGTCAATTTCGCAGAAAATCTGGCGGGATATGTGCAAGAATTAGGTGGTGAAGCTACTCAAGAAGGGACAATAGGGGGGAATGTCCATCAAGCATGGCTGAATTTTAAATCAGCACTTTTGGGCCATGACCGTGAGGCGATTTTAAATTCTTGTGAGTTTGGCGATAAGGCAGCTATTGAAGCATATCAAACGGCGATGAATCTGGATGCTATACAACACCATACAGAACTTCAGGGCGTTTTGCTACGACAATGCGCTAATCTTCAAAGTTCACTCAAAATTATTGAAAGTGTTAATATACGTATGAAATCTAATAGAGCGGAGCAGGAAACGCTGGAAAGAATGGGTTAAATTGAAAATAAAGAAAGAGAGGAGGTATCTGACAGACATTTCCTCTCTTCGTTTACTAATCTTTTATTTTTAGGCCGAGTGATTTTCTTCTAAAAGCCTTGTTTCGACCTCCATTGATAGCAAAATCATATTACCAAACTGTGTAATCATGGCGACATCGGCAGCATCTCTTCCATAGCCTAATACCACTCTATATCCTTCTGTTTGTGCCTGAACAGCGTCGAAAGTGTACCATTTATCTCCTAAATAAGCCTCAAACCAGGCATGTAAATCGGTATATTGGAGTTTGTCAAGATAGCCTACCACCATGCGGGTAGGAATAGACAAAGTACGGCATAAGGCGATAGACAAATGAGCAAAGTCGCGGCATACACCCACCCACTGTCGTGCAATATCGAGGGCAGTAGTGGTAGAGTTAGTTGTGCCGTATTCATAGCGAATATTAGCATAAATCCAACTTCTAATGGCTTCGACTTGAGCATAGCCAGGCGGAAGATTTCCCACAATTTGCCACGCTAATTGATTGATTTCATACAAATCGGATGGGCAATAACGACTTGGCAAAAGATAAAGCATGGTATCGTCTGGAAGCTTTTCTACTGGAACAAAACCAGCTGAATCAGCAGAAAAAGGCATAGATTCTACCAATGCCTCTACCTCTGTTGTGATTGTAACCTCTCCACTGGGTAAAATGGCTCGTTGGCATTGGTTGCCGTAGTAGTCGCTGTACTCTGTGAAAACAACAGCCGGCTCGATACTAAATTCCTCTTTTACAATAGATTGCCCCTCCTGGCGGCGTGGTCTTAATAGCATCTGCACAGGTGTGGGAACATTTACTTGGTATTTGAAGGTGGTTTTTCCGTAGAAAAGTGAGTGTGGATTCATAGTAAGTGTTTAATGGCAATACAGTTTTGGGCATGAATTAGTTTAGCCCCAAAAACGTAAATGCTAAAATTTATCAAAGAAGGTTGAAGACCAAAGGTAATTATGAGCAATTACTGGCATTGCCTTGGCTTTTGTTGCTCACACCTAAGATTTGTACGTATAATCATTACGATCTACTTTAAGGGGAGAATATAGAGTAATTGGGCAGGAAATACAGGGAATTAATTAAAGGTAAAGAAAATCTAATACGTACTAAATTGCGCATTAGAAATTTTGCTAATTCGGGATGTTCAACTTCCCATTCAGTATCTTGTTGAAACATATCGTATGTCTCTATCAACTGCTTATCAATTTCATGTAAATTCTTAAAGTTGGATGCAATAGGTAGGCAATTTTGCCCCCGCAGCCAATCAAACTGTGTAGCATCTCTTAAAAAAATGCGTGTTTCTTCACGTAAATGCTTTATAAAAGATTGCTTTTCTTCAGAGGTCGCCTGCGTTTCCAGTCGTTTGCAAATTTGCATCCTGCACAAATAGAGAGACCATAATTTCCTAAACGGGCCTTTTACCCAATCACACGTAATTTCCATGACTCACATTGTCGTTTAGTAGGTGATAAAAAGGCGTAGAACTTTGTTCATCAAATGAAAAACGCTCTACGCCTTATTTAGTACCGCTGTAAATGGATTTTAGATATCTTCTTGAATTTTATCAATTTTCTTATTCAAGTCATCTTTAAATTGTCTCCAATCGCGTTTTACATCTTTTTTTACTTCGGCCAGTTCGCTGTCGAGCTCATCTATATCATCTTTCAACTCTTCACGGCGTGCTTCCCACTTCGCCTTTTCTTGGGCAGTGGCAGACTTGATTTTCTTGTTAATATCGTCCATTTCATCTTTTAAACGCTCTTTTTTTGTTTCAATTTTGGACGACAGTTCTTTGCGAGCCGCCTCAATTTCATCCGCGGTGGCCTCGGTGGCTTCTTGGATGTCTTGGGCTACGTTATCTGCTGTATTTTCTACCTTGTCTTGGGCATCTTGCAGGTTGTCAGCAGCATTATGTTTCTCTTCGCTACTACAACTTACGAGTGCAAAAACTCCTAAGGCCAACATGGTAGCCACTAATTTGCTTGTCTTTTTCATGGTCTTCGATTTATGGTTGAATAAATTGTTTAATCTTGTGAATAAATAATAGCACTATAAGCGCCTAAAGAGATTTGAGCCGAATAATTTCCCTCGCTTCTTGAAGCAATAGCTTCCGTATCATCACTAAAGTGATTGCTAAATTCGGTATCATACCCCTTCCAGTCGCTATTGAAACGTATTTTCCAAATGCCATCAGATGGAAAGTTGACGGTGTAATCCTGCACTGGTTGGTGCGAAAAATTCATGATTATGATGGTGGTATCGCGGTTTCCCCCATCCATCCAACGCTTATAAGCGATTATTTTTTGGTCATTGTCCAAATGTAATACTTCGACGTGTTGCCCAGTCAGTCCGCGAGTTGTTTCATTGCGATTGAGACGTAGATGAATTAAATCTCGGTATAATTTGGTAATGCCTTTATAGGCAGTGAAACGCTCCCAATCTACAGGGTCGGTATCGTCAAACCAGCGGTCTTCCATGATGGTTTGTCCTTGAAAGATCATGGGAATTCCAGGGGCGGTCATCATTAAAGCTGCACCAAGTGTGGAGCGTTTTTTGGCATACCAAGTATCTATATTTTCTTGGCTTGCGATTTCTTGCACCACACGGGCTTTGCCGTTGGCTACTTCGTCGTGAGATTCTGTATAAACTACACGCTGAAAAGCATCGTCATTATAACGATGTAATATAGAGGCTGCCACTTGGTTCATATCGCGCTCCTCATCGTTCATGGCAATAATCGCCTGTCGGATAGGGTGCACAAACTTGGCATCCCACTGACTACTATAACCCAGTCCGCCTTGTTCTACAGGCGATGTAATGGCATGAAGGCTATGCAGATCTTCGGCTACCGTAAATTTGTGAGGGAATTTTTCTTTGATTTCAGCATTGATCCATTGTATTAACGAATAGCCCTCTTGTAAATCGTTGTCGGGGTTTCCATCAGCATTTACATTGCGCATATAAGGAATCATGTCCATTCTCAATCCGTCGATATGATATTCTTCCAACCACATCATGGCATTATCGCGTATATATTGACGTACTTCTGGCCTACCATAATCAGGTCTTGTGTTGCCCCAAGGTGTTTCGGCGCGCCAATCATTATAAAAATAAATGCCACCTAAGTCGTTCTCATGCCAGCCGTCAAACTGCCACAAATCCATGTCGGAAGGCCCAAAGTGATTATAAACCACATCCAGTATGACGGCAATTCCTTTGCTGTGGGCTGCTTTTACGAGTGCTTTTAGCCCGTTGGGGCCTCCGTATTCTTCTTCTACAGCAAACGGATGAGCTGGATTATATCCCCATGAATAGCCTCCTGGGAACTCGGCTATAGGCATTAGCTCAATGACATTTACCCCCAACGCTTTAAGAAAATCAAGCCGCTCTATGACACCATAAAAATCACCTACCTTGTTTTCTTCTTTGGAATTGAAGGTACCGACGTGCAACTCATAAATTACCATTTCATTGAAATTGGGCATTTGAAAGTTATCAGATGTCCAGTCAAATGTATGGTCATGCACAATGCTATTGCCTACAGAGTTGGTGAGCTGGCGTGCGTAGGGGTCGTTGCGCACAAAATTGCCATTGGAAGCTTTTATTACATATTTGTATTGATTGCCTACTTGAGCTTCAGGTACATCTACCGACCAGTAACCATTTTCTTCTATGAAAAGAGGGGTAACATCTTCTTGCCACTCGTTGAATTCGCCCATCACAAAAACCTCGTGGGCATTGGGTGCCAAAGCCTGAAGGATACACCAGATGCGTGGGCAATGCTCCCCATTCCTTTCACTTTGCTTTTGGTGTATTCAATAGTTGATGCTTCCATTGATTGTAAATAGATTTTAATTGTAATGAGATGAATAAAAATGTTATTCCACTCATCTTTTGTGGTTTATTTGTTTTTCTTACCAAAGGATGGGGAAATTAGTACTCATTTTTTGTGTATTTTATGGTTATGCTGAGAGAGAGAACCACTTAGTTTTATAGTGATTAAATACATAGACATGCGCGGTCAAGCTTGTCAGTCGGGGCTATCATACAATGGCATAATAGTAAATACATCGAAAAACGGGATGTTTTATGGTCGACTAAAAATAGTACCAACGAACTTTGGCAAGGTGTGTAACGGAGACCTCTTGATGATATACCATAGAGATCTTGACTCTTTATGTTATTATTGAAAAATAACAATGAATGGGAAGAGGGCTTTTAAAGCAACCGACTTTGAAGTTCTTTTTTTCTGAACATAGAGGAAACCTCGTTCGTGGTTTCAATAATAGTATCTGTTACCTCTTTTTCAATTTTTTTCATTGCCTGATTTTTAGTAACTCGTTCTTTAGTAGCTTCGGGCTCTCCCAACAAAAAACCATATGGTTTAAGAGGGTCTATGGCATCAAAAATCACTTTTAAAATAGCCGTAAGAGGAAGGGCCAGAGCCATTCCTGCAATCCCCCAAAGCGTACCCCCTAAAAATAGCCTAAAATAGCTGCCAATGGATTGACACTTATTTTGGAACCTACAATGTAGGGGTAATGAAATTACCCTCGAGCATCTGAATAAAGAACAATCCAGCTACCCCCACAGCATACATTGGAGAGTCTTTGGTGACTAAAGCCACTATGATAGGTAAGAGCGAACCTACTAAAATGCCTATGTAGGGGATAATAAGGAGCAAGGCTGCTAAAAAACCGAAGAAAATAGCGGATGGGATGCCCATTGTCCATAGTCCGACAGTATTAAGGGTGCCGACTATGAGCGTGACAATTACCAATCCTGATAAGTAATTATGAATTACATCATAGATTTTACTTAAGACCCCGTTTATTTTCGCTCTTTTAACATTTTTAAATACCTTGAAAAAAAACGCTCGGAACATGTCTCGATAGTACAATAAAAAGAACATATAAACAGGTAAAATAGAGAGGTTAACAAGTAAATTGGTCGTGGTAGAAACGGCAGTTCCTACTACAGCCCCTCCTTCTTCCGTAAAATTTTGAGAATATTTTTGTAGTTCATTCACCTGCTTACTGGGAGGGATTTTAAAGTGCTCATATCCCCATTGCTGAACATTATTTAAAGCCTGTGATAGTTTTTTGGTTAATTGAGGTAAAATATTGATAAGATCGGAGACTTGATAACAAAGTAGTAGCAATATACAAGCAGCAATGAGCGTGAAAACCACAATACTAAGGGTAATAGATAACAGGCGGCTCATTTTTCTACGTTCAAGCCAAGACACCAAGGGGTAAATGGCCATAGAAAGTAAAATGGCAAAAAGGAGCAAAGTAACTATATCCCCTAAAACATACATCCAATAAACCAAAATGGTAATAGATAGAAGGGCAAAAGCCAAGCGGGCAATGTATGGGAAAGAAAATGATGAAATAGGCGGCATAGCTGTTTATTAGTTTACAGGTGTAATAACCTATTGGCTAAAAACTCCATTCCAGTAAGCTGACTGGCTCAAGTGAGGTATAGTTTCCCCAAATTAGAAAAAATGAAGAGTCTATAGCCATGAAGAAATGATAAACTCTTCATTAAAAAACTTACTGGGTTTTTATAAAAAGAAAGGACTTGATTGTTACAATCAAGTCCTTTCTTTTTATAAAACTAACAATGGTGAAGGATAGATTTAATAACCCGTGTTTTGTTTAATCTTGGATGGATTTATATCAATTTGACTTTGCGGAATCGCAAAAATTAGGTTGTTTTCAGTTAAATTGGCTTTAATACCAATGGCAGCAGCCTTGGCAGTTAAAACGGGAATAGCTCTTCCTGTACGAACCAAATCAAACCAACGATGGCCTTCAAAAGCCAATTCCATCCGTCGTTCTTGCTCTAATGCTAAACGCATTTCTGATTGACTTAAACTTGATTTATCGGCCAAACCTGCTCTTTTACGCACGCGATTTAAAAAGGGAAGTGCTTCAGCTGGTTTGTTAGTTTCGTTAAGTGCTTCTGCATACATAAGCAATACATCAGCATAGCGCAATACTGGAAAGTTGTCTTCAGAATCGCCACTTACGTTAGGAGCATCTGAATATTTCCTGATGTGATTGTACTCTACCCTTACACCTTGGGCATTGGTATAACCTGTTGCCATAGAAACGGCCATACGGAGATCTCCGTTTTCGTAGGCACTTACAAAATCTGGCGTAGGGCGATTGTTCCCTCCACCGCCAAATTGTACTACTGAATTACCAGAGTTTTCAGGTGCATAGGTATTGGGAAGGCCGTTCCCCTCTCCAATAGAACCTTTTTTGTACTGAATGTCGAAAATAGATTCTTTGTGGTTTTTGTTAGCTGCTTTAAAGACATCAGCATAATTAGGAAGTAAGTCATACACGCCGCCATCTATTACTTCTTTGAGTTTGGTCGCAGCTTCGTTGTATTGTTTTCGGGTCAAATATACTTTTGCTAAAAGCGATTTGACTGCACCCCGTGTAACTCTGCCAATATCACCTGCGGTGTATTTGTCGGGTAGGCCACTTTCCGCTTCACTAAGATCTTTTATAATTTGAGTATAAACATCAACTACAGGTGAACGGCTATAATTGTAGCCCTCGGCAGGGTCGGTGGTCTCTTTGAGGATCAAAGGTACATCGCCAAATACCCTCACTAAATTGAAATACATCAACGCCCGCAAAAACTTGGTTTCTCCAATAAGACGTTTTTTGAGGGTTTCATCCATCTGTACAGCATCTATTCGGTCAAGAATGGTATTGGTACGATAGATACCGCGATAGCCATCAGCCCAACGAGTAGCTAAGAATGGATTGGTTGTCCGGAGATAAAATTTATCAAATTCATCCTGATCAGTTACTGAACCAGATAGTACTGGAGTGGTGTCGTCAGAAGGGATTTCTGCTACCACATAATAGCTCCCGTATTGCCCAGAAGATTGTAAAGCTCCATAAGCAGCATTTACAGCATTAATCATATCACTACTCGTTTTAAAGAAAGTCGCAGTACTGGCCGAAGAAACGGGAGCTAAATTTAAAAACTCATCCTTACAACTTGTAAAAGAGAGTGTGAGTAGGGCGAGAATTATATATCTTTTTTTCATTGTTTTGCCTTTTTATACCATTGATTAACTCTTACCTGATAATAGGTTATTAGTACCTTACGTTTTATTAAAATAGTAATACTTTTTTTATTGGTTTAAATATTGGTTAGACTTAAAAACCAATATTTAAACCAATAGTATAAGTACGTGCTAAAGGATACGAGCCATAATCTACACCACCTGTCAAAGCATTTTCATAGCCACTTACCTCTGGATTAAAACCTAAATATTTAGTGGAAGTGAAAGCATTTTGAATACCTCCATACAATCGAAGACTCTGAATTTTGATGCGGTCGAGTACTGATTTGGGAAGGTTATAGCCCAGTGTGATATTACGGATACGAAAATAACTGGCATCTTCTACCCATCTACTTGAGATAGCATTACTATTTCCTGTTGTACGTTGATTGGCTCTTGGAACAATTCCATTACCAGGTTCTTGGGGCGAACGCCAACGGTTTAAGACAGTTGTAAGTTGGTTTTGATTACCTTCTAAGTTTTCTATAAAGCGACGACTCAAATTTAGGATTTGTCCTCCTTGTACTCCCTGAATAGCAATCCCCAAATCAAATCCTTTAAAAGAAAAGGTATTGGTCATTCCATAAATGAAATCGGGCTGATTGTTGCCAATCAAGGTTCTGTCATCTGCATTAAACTTCCCATCACCATTAATATCTGCAAACTTGACATCTCCAGGTCGTGCAGTGGCATCGTGCGGGTAACTATCCAAATCGGCTTGATCTTTAAAGATGCCTAATTGTTGATAACCATAAAAATTACCCAGCGGTTTTCCGATAACGGTAATATTGGTTTCACCTACACCTGAGCCACTTCGAATGGCATCACCCGTAGGTCCAAGTGCCAAAACTTTGTTGCGATTGAAGGACAAATTGTAGTCAGTAGTCCATTTAAACTCGCCAGTTGTATTACGGGTAACAAGGCCAAACTCCATTCCCTTGTTTTCTACCTTACCAATATTACGGCTTGCTGTAGCAAAACCAGTAAGCGTAGGTACTTGTACCGAAAGCAACAAGTCAGTAGTGATACGTGAGTAATAATCAACAGTCAAGAAAATACGGCTTTTTAGAAGTCCCATTTCCAGTCCTATATCGGTTTGGCGACTTTTTTCCCAAGTCAAGTTGTCGTTTCCGATGCTGTTTGTTGCTAAGCCATTGACTAAGCCATTACTAAAAACATAATTATCGGCGGCCAATGTTCCGATAGAGCCATAGTTGCTAAAGGCATTGTTGCCTGCCAATCCGTAACTTACTTTGAGCTTCATATCAGAGATAAAAGCAATATCTTTCATAAAACGCTCTTCGCTTATCCGCCAGCCAAATGAGGCTGAGGGAAATATACCATACCGTTGGTTGGCTCCGAAGCGAGAAGAACCATCACGCCGAATAGAACCATTGAATAGGTACTTGTCTTTATAATTGTAGCCAATTCTGCCGAAGTAAGAAGCCAAAGACCATTGGTCTTTGAAAGAACTTCCTCCGATGATTGTACCTGCGTTGACAGTACGTACAATGTCGTTAGGGAATTTATTGGCATTGACACTAGTGGACTCAAAGTCGTTTTTTTGTGCTTCAAAACCTACTAAAGCATCAATATGATGGCCTCCTGCTAAATCAAAATTGTAACCTAAGGTATGGCTTGTAACCCAGTTGATATTCTGATTGGTCCCAGATGACCCCGTGCTGACATTCGGTGGTAATAGCTGATTGAGTGGAATGGCTGATGTTTGAAACTGGTTTTGACGGAAATAGGTCAAATCTCCTCCTATACTACCCCGGTATTTGAGTGTTTTCCAGATGACTAATTCGGCATAAGTATTCCCAATAAGTCGTAGTGTACTAGCAGTATTATCCAGCTCAGTAATATTAGCTACAGGGTTTGTCACGCCTGCCCAATCGTATGCCCCTGCAATAGACGCTTGCGAGTTATAGGTAACGCCATCGGGCTGATAAATAGAAAAGATAGGGACTGCCGATAAAGCAGCGTTGATTACTCCATTACTGGCCCAGTGTCCGTCCGAATTTACGCGTCGTTCGGTGGTGTAAGAAGGGCTAATGCTCATGCCTACTTTTAATTTGGGCGAAAGTTGGGCATCAATATTAGAGCGAAAAGTATAACGTTTTATACCCGAAGTATTGATTATCCCATCTTGTTTGAGGTAATTTCCGGAGACCATGAATTGTATCTTATCCGTTCCACCAGAACCTGACAACTGATAATTGCTAATGGGGGCATTTCTAAAGATAAGGCTTTGGTAATCGTAAGAAGTAAGCCCTGTTGGATTATCAAAGTCTATGCCAGGATATTCGCCTCTTGGATACCGATAGCGCCCTCCTGCTGGTCTTATATTGTTTGGGTCGGTTATTTTAGCACCTGTGACACGCTCCAAGTAAGCATTATTACTGGCTTCTTTGCTAAACTCAGCAAACTGTTGGGCATTGAGCATGTCCATTTTTTTGCTGATTTCTTGTGTGCCTGTATAGTAATCAAAGTTAATACGACTGCGGCCAGCTTTACCACGTTTAGTTGTAATCATCATTACTCCATTGGCCCCTCTTGAACCAAAAATAGCAGTAGCGGAAGCATCTTTTAAGACATCAATACTTTCTATGTCATTGGGATTCATCAAATTAAGGCCACTTCCATTTCTTAAATCTCCAGAGTTAAGAGGTTGGCCATCTACAACTACCAGTGGACCATTGCCTGCACTAATGGAACCAAAACCTCTAATTTTAATAGAAGGACTGTTGCCTGGCGCTCCTGTTGTTTGCTGAATGAGTACCCCGGGTAACTTGCCTGCCATACCTTCGGCAATATTAGTCACAGGCATATCTTTGATGTCTTGGGTATTAATCGAGGCAATAGAACCTGTTACATCTTTTCGATTTTGAGTACCATAACCTACAACTACTACTTCACTGAGTGCTTTCACATCTACTTTAAGTGTAACATCAACTCTTGTCCGATTCCCCAATACAATCTCTTGTGGAACATATCCGACAAAACTATAAATTAGAGTGGTAACACCATCCGGCACAGTGAGGCTGTAAGTCCCCGAAGCATCGGTAGATGTCCCTTTGGTTGTCCCTTTAGCCACTACACTTACTCCGGGCAGTCCTATACCGTTTTCATCCAATACCTTTCCTGATATTTGCTGTTCAGATAGGAGAGTAGGTTCTAAAAAGAAAACGTTGGGAGGAGCGGAGGATGTTTTTTCTGCTTTGCCTCGCTTCAATAAAATACGATTTCCTTCTACTTCATACGAAACTTTAAGAGGCGTAAGTAAAGTCTCTAAGACATCAGAAAGACGCTCATTGTTGACATTCAGCGTTACTTTTTTGCTATTTTGTAACACATTGGAACTGTACATAAACTGCACTTGGGTGGACTTTCAATTTGCTGAAGCACCTTTTTTATTTCAGTGCCTTGAAAGTTGAGTGTTAGCCTTTGGTTCATAAAATCCTGGGCGTGCATTTTGTGGGCATGTGAAATGCCTAAAAACAGGATAGCGACGACAAGTTGTGTCAAAGTAAACCTCATAATTCGAAGCCAGAATTGACTTGTAAAAGGGTTTTTCATAGATTTGTTGGGTTTGAATAAATGGGTTTTAAATACTCATTTTAAATAACTATCCTTTTTTAGATAGCGTACACACACGTTAAGAAAGGGATTAAACCTGAATCGGTGGTGGTACCAGCACCACCGTTCTTTTTATTGACAGCCATGCGCGTCAATAACGATTTGTCCATCTACGATTTCATAGGTTGTCCCCGTGATTTTACAAAGCAAGTTGAGCTTTTCATAGAGCGATTCATTGGATAATACTGCCGTTATTTTACAATTTTTAAGTATTTCATCATCAAATTGGAAATGGATACTATAAGCTTGTTCTAATTGACGCAACACAATGGAAAGCGGGGTTTCGTCGTAGGAAAAGTGATTTGTAATCACCTCTGGGCGCAATAAAATAGGATGCCCAACCAGTGTTTTACTCAATTGCTTCTCTACTTCCTCAAAAACCGCTGCTTGATTGGCAATCAGAATCAGCCCTTTGGAAGTTGCCCCTGAAGCTTTCTTAATAGAGGTATTGGTGAAAACAGATACTTTTCCTGAGCGCACCTGCACGGTGACACGATGGTCTTTTTCATAAGCACTTACTACAAAACTGGTACCGAGGACTTTGGTAGTGACATTGCCTGTCTGCACCAAAAAAGGCTGTATTTTTTTTACTACTTCAAATGAGGCTTCACCCACTAAAAATACCTCTCTTACATTACCTGAAAATTTGGGAGCATACCGCAACCTGCTATATGGACTTAGTGTAACCAAAGAACCATCTTCGAGAGTGATTTGTAGGGGTTTATTAGTATCGTTGACGGTTTCTGCCAGTAAGACTTCTTGCTGGGTAACTTTTTCTTCAACAACACTCCTTTTGTCTAATATTTTTACCCCTGACCATCCCCCATATACTAATAAGAGGGCTGCTACTGCGGCCGCTATTTGAGAGCTGGGTCGTTGCCACCAGCGCAATTTTGTTCTTGATAAGTCTGCATTCTTTTTAGTGTTAAGGTGAACATTCTCTAAAAATTGATTTACCTCACTACGAATTTCCTTTTCGGATAGATACTCAGGAGCTACATCCATAGCACGAACTAATAACTCTGCCTGTCGAATATCATTGTTTTTATGTGGAAACTGTTCTAAAAAATGGACCCAAAAACCTTCTTGTTGTTCTATTCCACGTACCCAATCTCTGAATGAGTCGTCTTTTACAAAATCAAGGATGGTATATTTTTCGTAATTTTTCATTGATTGTTTTCAAAAACGTTGGGTCTTTTAGATTAGCTAATCCAAGTCATTAAAAATAAAATAGTAAATCCCCACTGCCAATCTTTTCGAAGACTATTGAGTGCTTTTTGAAGTAGATTATATAAAGATTGTCTCCCAATCTGCATTGTATCGGCAATTTGGTCATAACTAAGGTTTTGATAAAAACGCAGATAAATGAGCTCTTTTTGACGTTGTGGTAACTCTCCTAAGACTTTCTCCAATTGTTTGAGCTGATATACTTCATGCTCATCCTCTATCATACGCATATCGGCAGAAAATGCCACTTCAAAATCATACTCATCGGAGATATCCAAAAAATGGTGATGTTTTTTCGATAACTCTCTCAAAATTTTAGTTTTCAGAGATTTTAACAAATAAGCACGTACATTTTCAACTTCATTGATAGTAGAATGGATTTGCCAAAGACTTAGAAAAAGCTCTTGAATACAATCTTTGACTAACTCTCTGTCTGGACAAAGACGTACACCCCAATGAAACAAGTCTGTATAATGTACTTGCATTAATTGAGCCAAGGCGATGCTATCGCCAGTGCGGTAATCTTGCCACAGTTTTTGACTATCTTCTTCTTTGGGTCGGGGTTTCATTGACTGTACATTCGGCCTTTGATGATATGAGACATTAAAAAGTTAAACCTAACCTTCAGAATGTTATTTTTTTAATATTTTTTTGAATAAATCATTTTCTTCTCTTGCTATGAATGTAAAACCTTCAATATCAATCAAAATATTAACTTAACAA
This sequence comes from Spirosomataceae bacterium, assembly GCA_041392315.1. Classification (GTDB taxonomy): domain Bacteria; phylum Bacteroidota; class Bacteroidia; order Cytophagales; family Spirosomataceae; genus Runella. Next base: position 800,913 of record JAWKMH010000001.1, read on the forward strand.
AAATATCTTAGAGGGTATAAAACCTTTGTTTGATCTACGGTGCTTTGTCGCTTTATTCATAGAAAATATCCGTTGAAATAAATTTTGTTTGTATTCTACATCTTTTAAATTTCAATAAAGATTCCATCACATGTATATGGGGAATTGAGACGATTATAACCATAGAAAAGGGAGTTTTTTTTGGAAGTTTCTACTCAATCAGTGTGCAATTTTGCTTAGTTATTGGAATTTAATATCTTTTGTAGGTAAGCTCAGGTTTTTTTTGACCATAACTAGATTGACTTTTGAGTACTTTCCTGAATTGTCAAAAATCATTAATACGATTGATTTTTGATTATGAATAACATTTATTTGAAAAAACCGTTAAATTCACAAGGAATTAGTAATTACTTTGGCAAAATGTTTGTGGTAGCATTAGGTGTATGATAAAGAAATTCATTTTTACTTTGTTTTTGGGGCTGGCAGTAGGAATGGCACACGCCCAAGACCCTCAATTTTCGCAATTTTATGCGAACCCCCTTTATCTTAATCCTGCTTTTGCTGGCGGTGCCTTAGCACCGAGGGTAATGATGAATTATCGTAATCAGTGGCCAGGCTTGGCTGCCAACTATGTGACTACTTCTTTTGGAGTTGACCATTATTTTTCTAATGTAAATAGTGGGGTGGGATTGTTGGTAACCAACGATTCGCAAGGAACAGGCAGCTTGCGCACTTCAGAGATTTCGGGTCAGTATGCTTATCAACTAAAATTGAATGAAACTACAGCACTTCGTATGGGGCTGCAAGGTACATATGCCAACCGCCGGGCTGATCTCAGAGATTTGACTTTTGGCGATCAGTATAATAACCGAGGTTTTACGGGCAATGCTACCGCCGACCCGCTTGCTACCAATGGTACGCCTTCTATTGGATACATGAGTTTTTCGACAGGATTGTTGCTTTATTCAGACAAATATTGGGTGGGAGTGGCGGCACATCATATCAATCGCCCCGAACAGGGATTCTTTCAGGTAGGAGATGGCACCCGTTTACCCCTCAAAGGGAGTTTACACGCCGGATTAAGAATTCCCTATGGCGGCTATACGGGTTTGGGCGATGAGTGGGATCGAGAAAAAACCATTTCGCCCGCTATCAATTACAAATTCCAAGGCAAATACGATCAATTAGATTTAGGCGTGTATCTTACTTATTCGCCTATTGTGTTGGGAATCTGGTACCGCGGCTTGCCCATCAAAAAATATGTGAGTAATATCTCTAACCGCGAGTCGCTCATTGCTTTGGTAGGCTATCGGCAAGATAAATTTTCATTTGGTTATAGTTATGATATTACTATTTCTTCTTTGGGGCTACCCAGTGGGGGTTCTCATGAAATCTCGCTGGCTTATACTTTCGATTACGAACCCCCTACTCGCGCTCGCCGTATTAGAAAAGATAAGCAGTTATCATGCCCTAAGTTTTAGGCAGTTACAAAACCACCTGATTTGAAAATACATCTTTGAGCCTTTGATCATGGGTTACTACCACCAAACTCGCTCCTATTTTTTCTGATTGGTTTTTGAGTAATGTTACTACCTTTTGGCAGTTGTCGTCATCTAAACTGGAGGTAGGCTCGTCGGCAAGAATAACGGCGGGGTTGTTCATCAAAGCTCGCGCAATACTCACGCGCTGTTGCTCGCCTTGGCTCAACTGATGCGTCTTTTTTGAAAGATGATCGGCAAATCCTAATTGCTCGGCTAAAACACCCGCTTGTTTTTTATCTTGTTGTTTTTGAGCCAAATAGTTGGGTAGTAGTACATTATCCATGACGTTAAGCGAGCTTACGAAATGAGGACGTTGATAGACTATCCCAATTTGACTGGCACGCAGAGCAGCAGCGCCAGCTACACTTAGGGGGGCTATATCAGTATTATTGATTAAAATCTGACCACTTTCAGGCCGTAGTAACAATGCCAAAAGATGTAAAAACGTAGTTTTTCCACGTCCAGATTGCCCCAAAATCAACAATGCCTCACCATCTTTACACGAAATATCAGGAAAAGAAAACCGCTTTTGAGAATTATAAGAAAAAGTGAGATTTTGAGTAACAATCATAAGTCAATTTGTCAATGTCAAAATTTGCTAATGAAATTAAAGGCTTATTTTTTATGAAAAACGGCGTTTTACTATCTCTAATAAATCTCCCACAGTATCGCTTGTCATATCCCATTGGTATTGGGAGGCTAATTTATAACTAATGAGCGACCTTGCTGCTCCAAAATCTTGGGCCTGTTCCAGTTCATTGATAGCTGCTTCATAGGCACTATTGCTCCCATTAAAGAGACCATGAATAAACATGATTTTTTGATTGAGTGAAATACTTTGAGTAATACTCGTGATAGCTTGTTTCTGAAAAGCATCTGAAATGCTTGATTTTTCTGAGCGGAAACTATCGTTAAGAGATTCTTTTGTGCCATTGCTGTTGGCGAATACCGTTTCGTAAACATTGCTTGGCTTAGGTGGCGCTACTATTGGAATAGGTGGTTTTACTTCAGTCTCTTTTGGCGGCTCTTCCTTCGCTTTGACAACAGTGGGTTCAGGTTCTAAAGCATCAAAAAATGATTTGTTCGGCTCTATCTCTGACGTTTTGACTACTTCTGTAGGCTCTGTTCGAAGAACCTTTTTTAGTAAATCACCTACCTCTAAGGGCACTTTTTCTGAAAATAGTGCTATCCATTGCCCAATGTTTTCTAATTCAGAAGCACGATTAGTAATGGCTTGCTCTGTCCAATCTATGGCCTGATTGACATACACAAAAGAACGTTCATTCATGGCTTCTGCAATGGCTTGGGGAATAAATTTATTAAGGCGTATATACTTTCGTAATTGTTGAATCACCTCGGCAGTAACCGTAAAATCAGTTTGACTACGAAAAATTTCGTTGAAATAGCCGCTTGGGTCAATTAACAACACCAAACTATCTTTGGTAGCATTGGCCAAGAGGGGTTCTAATGCTTCTCGTTTTACTAAAATATTACGTGATACCACATTCATAAACTGTTTTAATGCTTCGCTCACTTCGACATGAGTGAAGTCAAAATAAGGACTCCGAAATGCCTCTGCATCAACTTTCCATTTGTCATATAAGCTGCTGATGACAAACAGGTTAATTTGCGGAATTTTGGTTAAATTTAAAATATGCTGGCCTGAAGCCGCTGTATTATGAACAAAGAAATCGTCGCAAACTTTTTGTGCAAATCGTTCGCTGTACTCATTGAGTGTGGTAACATTAAACTTGTGGAGCATCCTAAAATTTGTTTGTTTTGTAAAGGTAATGGGCTGATTTTTTTAAAACAAAAATATATGTTTATTGAACCAAATCATCATTCAAAAAAAGAACAATCTCATGGTGGTTGGATTGAGGTAGTTTGTGGTTCTATGTTTTCGGGTAAAACAGAAGAACTTATTCGTCGTCTTAACCGCGCCAAAATAGCCCGCCAAAAGGTGGAAATCTTTAAACCTGCTATTGATAAACGTTACCATGCCGAGGACATTGTTTCGCACAATGAAAATTCGATTCGTTCAACGCCCGTCAATACCGCTGAAGAAATTTTACTCTTTGCAGGCGACTGCGACGTAGTGGGCATAGACGAAGCACAATTTTTAGATAATAACTTGGTAGAGGTTTGCAACAACCTTGCCAGTAGAGGCAAACGGGTCATAGTGGCAGGGCTGGATATGGATTTTTCAGGAAAACCGTTTGGCCCTATGCCCTATTTGATGTCTGTGGCAGAATATGTTACCAAAGTACATGCCATCTGTATCGTTTGTGGAGATGTAGCACAATATTCATACCGAAAAGTAACCTCTCAAGATAAAATTTTACTCGGCGAAACCGATTCATACGAGGCCCGTTGTAGAAGGTGCTATCATTTGGGAGAATTGGCGTGATTGTTGTACGCAGCTGGGTATGAAAACATCCCGTATAATACGCCGGCTCTTTATTTATTCTTGTGGCTTATTGCTTCCCCTTTCTATCTTGGCACAAGGAGGGTATCTTTCTCTTTCGGGAAAAATCATAGATAAAACCACACAAAAGCCTGTTCCATACGCTTATATTGGTATGATGAGCAAGGGAACAGGAACACTCACCAATGAAGATGGGCAGTTTTTCTACCGCTTTCCACGCATTGCCAACGATTCTTTGGTCGTAGTGGCCGTGATGGGCTATCAACCTTTTCATCAAAAAGCCTCTTCCTATACGTTCAATCAAAAAGAGGTAGTGATTGAACTACTACCCACACAGCCTCGATTGGTGGATAGTGCTTATATTAAGACTTTTGAAGCGCGTAATTTGATAGCGGAAGCACTCGCTAAAATCAAAAAAAATAACCCACAAACTCCCTATTTGTTGAATGGATTTTATGCAGAATCGCTCCAGCAAAATGGAGAATATGCAGAAATCAGAGAGGCCCTTTTGCAAACGGAGAAAGACCCTCGCCCAAAAATCCTTGTTCCACAAAAAGTAAAAGCCATACGTGGACGCACATTTGTAAGCGAAAACCGTTCAAAGGTCATGGAAGGTTATGCTTTTCCTAATGGTGCAACGATAGTAACCCATACGATTGATGTAGCAGTGCCAGAGTATTTGGATGGTAAAAATCTCTATGATTATGTCTATGAACTGGACGACACAATCACTTATTATTTAGAAAAACAGGTATATCGTATTTTGTTTCGCCCTGTCAATGCAGGTATTAAAGCTGCGCGAAATGGGGTTATTAGTATTAGTGCTGCCGATACGGCCATCGTACAAATCGAATATGACTTTACCCAAGAAGGGGTAAAAGATGTCCTGAAAACGAGCACCTCTGACAAACTCTTTGGCAAAACCAAACGCGAACCCAAACGACTTTATACCTGCATCAATTACAAGCCTTTTGCTGGAAAATGGTATTTGCAAGATTATAGGATGTGGTTGGATACACAGTTTGAACAAAAAAGTAGTCAGTTGCTGGGTAGCATAAAATTGCAGTTTGTAACAACCGATATTCAAAAAAGCAATGGCAATCGTATTCCTGAAACAGATGTTTTGATTGATACTGAAAGTTTTTCACAACAAAAAGTCCCTAAATATGACGAAATAATGTGGGGTAACTTCAACTACATTATCCCTACAGAAGCCATGCGGCAGATAGTGACTCATTTAGTGAAATAGCGCCTGTTTTTTAGTATTTCACAACTTTTTTAACATGGATGGAGAAAGTGGTATTGGCATCATAGGTAAATAATTTATCTTTAAGCAAAATACGACTCTTCATCCAATGAAAGCATTTCTATTCTTGTTTTTTGCATTTTTGTGCATCACGGCTTTGGCTCAAGTGCCGAGTATTCAACAATCGTTGTCAATGAAGAGCGTTGGCAGCCCACAACTATCGCCCGATGGCCAGTGGGTTGCCTATGTAGTTGCTGAAACCAACTGGGAAGAAAATGCCTACGAAACCGAAATTTGGTTAGCCCGAACTACCACAGGCGAAAAATTTCAACTTACCAACTCAAAAAAATCAAATAGCAGCCCAACATGGTCTCCTGATGGTAAAATGCTGGCATTTCTCTCAACACGAGATGATAAAAGCCAAATTTATCTCATCAACCCACACGGAGGCGAAGCCAAGGCACTTACCAAATTTGAGACGGGTGTCAATACCTTCAAATTTACTCCTGATGGTCAATCTGTTGTTTTTAGTGCTACAGTGCCAGATACCAAAGCCGATAAATCTCGCAAAGAAAAATACGGCGACTATGAGGTTGTGCATGAAGATTACAAAATGACACACCTTTATGTGGTGCCGATAGCAGGTTTGGATAATAAATCTTCTGAACCTAAATCCCTTACCAAAGGGACAGACTTCTCGGTTAATAATTTTTCATTGTCGCCCGATGGCAAAAAAATCGCGTTTGATGCCACCAAAAATCCAGACTTGATTAATGGGCATACGGCAGATATCTATGTGCTTAGTTTAAGTGATACAACGGTAAAAAAGATTGTTTCGCTCAAAGGGCCAGACAATAACCCTGTTTGGTCGCCAGATGGCAAGCAAATCGCGTTTGTTACTACCAATGAAAATGAATTTTATTTTTATGCCAACCGCATGATTGCAACTGTGGCAGCAGAGGGGGGAGTCGCTACCCTATTGACCCAAAAATTCGATGAAAATGCAGGCTTATTAGAGTGGTCAAAAGAGGGCATTTGGTTTAGTGGCCTCCAAAAAACCACATCTCATTTGTTCTTATTGAATCCTGATAGCCAACAAATCACCAAAATAAGTCAGCCGAATACGCTCATTGGGTCGCAATTTTCATTTTCAAAAGATTTCAAACAAACCGCCTTTGTAAAGGCCGAACCCAATCAAATGGCTGAGATTGCGGTGGGGAATATCGGTGCTACACCCCAAATTTTAACTCAAATGGGTGAGCAACTCAAAGTTTTTAAAACATCCACCGGGAAGTTGTCAGTTGGAAATCGGAAGATGGCACTACCATTGAAGGGATTCTGATAAAACCAGTGGATTTTGACCCATCAAAAAAATACCCCTTTTAGTAATCATTCATGGAGGGCCTACGGGTATTGACTTGCCAATCATTAGTGCAGATCGTTATTATCCTATCGAACAATTTGTCAATAAAGGGGCACTTGTTTTACGACCCAATTATCGAGGTTCGGCAGGATATGGAAGTGCATTTAGGGCATTGAATGTCAGGAATTTAGGTGTAGGAGATTATGCCGATGTGATTTCGGGGGTAGATTTTCTAATCGCTAAAGGATGGGTAAACAAAGATAAAGTGGGAGCGATGGGGTGGAGCCAGGGCGGTTATATTTCGGCTTTTATCACCACTTTCAGTAATCGTTTTAAGGCGACTTCGGTAGGGGCTGGCATTTCTAATTGGGCTACTTATTATCAAAACACAGACATAACGCCTTTCACTCGTCAGTATTTGAAGGGTACACCCTGGAATGACCCCGAGATTTATCAAAAAACTTCTCCTATTTCCTACATCAAAACGGCCCAAACACCTACCCTTATTCAACATGGTGAATTAGATAAGCGCGTACCTATTGCTAATGCGTATGAACTACGCCTTGCGTTGGAAGACAACAATGTGCCTGTCAAAATGGTAGTTTACAAAGGTTTTGGGCATGGAATTACAAAACCCAAACAAATGCTACAAGTAATGGAAGAAAATTTGCACTGGTTTGGCAAATGGATTTTTGGCGAAGAACCTGTAAAATAATCCCTACCTATTGATTATCTCTCAATCTATTGTTTATGAATCAAAGACTATACCTTTTCCTTCTCAGTATTACCACTGTTATTACGCAGGCCCAGACCAAAGTTAATTTAGAAACCACTGTTCAAAAACATGTCAAAAACTACTATGGCGATTTGTACGACTTTGTGGCTTTGCCCAGCAATGCCCACATTAAAAGCCATATTCAACCCAACTTAGATTGGTTGAAAAAAACCTTTGAGCAACGCGGTTTTACCACTGAATTTCTGCCTACTGAGGGTCATCCTGTGTTTTTGGCTGAACAAAAACCCGCTACGCCCGCCAAAGGTCCACTCAAAACATTGCTGTTTTATATGCACTTCGACGGGCAGCCTGTGGAGCCCGAAATATGGCAGCAAGAGTCGCCTTACAAGCCAGTGTTGAAAAAGAAAAACACCAACGGGCAATGGGAGGCCTTGGATTGGTCTAATTTACAAACTGGTTATGACCCCGAATGGCGTATCTTTGCCCGTGCTGTGGCCGACGACAAAGGGCCGATTCTGATGCTATTGGCGGCATTAGACATGATGAAAAAAGAAAATCTAAAATCGCCCTACCATATCAAGGTGATTTTGGATAGCGAAGAAGAAATAGGCGCACCCCATTTGGCCAATACCGTCAAGAAATACAAAGACCGACTGGCGGCTGATTTCTTGATGGTCATGGATGGAGGGCGACATTTGTCCAATGAACCCACGCTGACCTACGGCTGCCGTGGTATTGCGAGCATTACCCTCACCACTTATGGCCCTAAAACACCTCAGCATAGTGGACATTATGGCAACTATGCGCCCAATCCCGCCTTGCGTATGGCACAACTATTGGCCTCTATGAAAGACGAAGAAGGACGTGTGACCATTCCAGGCTACTACGATGGAATAAAAATAGATGAAAATGCCCGCAAAATCTTAGCGGCTGTACCCGACGACCCCGCCATGATTCAACAAAAATTGGTTTTTGCCCAGCCCGACAAAGTAGGGGCCAATTACCAAGAAGCCTTACAATATCCCTCGTTGAATGTGCGGGGGCTGGTTTGTGCTAACATCGGCGACAAAGCTAACACCATTGTACCCGACGAAGCCACTGCCGAGATAGATTTGCGTTTGGTCCCCGAATCATCGCCCGATTATTTGGTGGGCCTCATCAAAAAACACATCGAAGCCAAAGGGTATCTCATTCTGAATCGGGCACCCACCGACGGGGAGCGGCTCAAACACCCCAAAATCGTAACGCTACTTGAAAGAGAAGCGCGGATGTTGCCATTTCGTACCGATTTTGGTATCTATCCCGACCGTTGGCTTACTGCTGCGATGGTTAGAACTTTTGGTAAACAACCCATTAAAATTCGTATGACGGGTGGGTCGGTGCCGATTGTCCCGTTTTTGCGTGAGCTGAATATCCCCGCCATTCATGTACCGATGGTCAATATGGACAATAATCAACACGCCGCCAACGAAAACCTACGCCTTGGCAACTATGTGGAGGGCATCAAAACTTGGATAGCAATATTGACACAAGAAGAGGTGAAATGAGTAGTAAGTGCCGAGTATCGAGTGACAAGTACCGAGTACCGAGCACTGTAATAACTCGTCACTCAGAGCTAATAACTCGGAACTTATTACAAATTCAAGGCAGCTTTGGCTCGGTCATAAAACCCAGTACTTTTGAAGGTAAAGGTTTTGTGCAGGATATAATTGCTAATAAAACTAAGCCCCATACCAACCAAAGTAGAGGAAGCTTCGGTAACATTAACTTCGCGAGAGCCTATAGGAATGAAATCAAATGGCAATTGATAGAGAATATCTTTGGGGTTTGAACTATGTAAAAGATGTAGTGTCAAAGCAGCAAAACCTACGGTAATTCCAAAAGAAAAGAACGCAACCATCCCAAACTTCACCATCTCGCGGCGTGTTTTGTTGGTATTACGGGCATCAAAAGCAAATAATTTTGTGAGTGTGAACCCTACAAAAAAAGAAACAATATACCCCAAAGAAACGGAAACGTAGAAGTCGGTATAATTTCTAAAAAAACTACCAGATATGAATTGTACTGCTGCCCCTGTACCTGCTATTAGAAAGTAAACGACGAGGTCTTTGAGGTTAAAAAGGGTGGACTGGTTCTTCACAAGCAGAGTTTAAGCGACATGAAGCAACAAAATAAACGCATTTTCCATAACTGCCCAAACTTCATGCGTAGTTTTTAGCTTTCGGAAAGCTCAAAGCTTTCCGAAAGGTTATTTTTAACGGCGTTTACCACTCCAAAAGGGTCTATTTTTGCTTGGGTACAACAGGAGCAGATTTTTTCTGTGCAGGAGGAGTTGGTTTACTCGGTGCTGCAGGCTTAGGGGCTGCCCCTGCCATAGGTGCACGTGGTGAGGTGGGTGCACGAGGTAGCCGTACGGCTCTAACTCTTGGCGGCGGCGGTGGAAACGCCCGGCTCAACTCCATCGAATGACGATTCATTTCTTCTGAATATTGCTCATTGATTTTTTCCAATTTTTGTATTTGTTTTTCGATTTCTTCTATGGGCTGGCGAGCGGTTTGGAGTTGCTGCCGTAGTTCGGCTACTTGTTGATTAAATTGCTGTATTTGAGCTTCTTGCTGTTTGATTTGCTCCTCAAACTGAGCCAATTCTTTCTCAACTTCAACTTCCGACTTCTTTATTTTTTGGCCTTCTTGATGCAAACTTTTGCTCCTTTTATCAATCAATTGACCTCGATCTTCATAAAACTTGTTTCGCTTCCAGTCTATCACCTCCATTTTACGCTCCAATTCTTCTACTTTGAAGTTATACTGCTCCATCTCACGATGAAGCGCGTCTATTTTCCGATGCTGTGGGTCCATCAAACGAGTCAAGCTATCTATTTTCTGGCTGTGAAAAGCGATTTTTTGGTCAATCGAATCGCGTAAGGTTACTTCAAACACATCATTAACCCATGGTTCGGCATCCAACACTGCCTCAGGTGAAATAGCGTTTTCGACATCCACAATAGCAAGTGGGGCCAAAGACTGAGTGGGTGCTACTTCAGCCCATTCCTTTTGTGGTTTTCTTAGCGACTTTTTGGCTGCTTTTACTGTATTATTACTCTTCTGTTTTGATTTTTCCTCTTGCTGAATGGCATATACCGAAACACCCAAGGTCAATAATACTACCAACAATACACCATCGAAAGAGGTATTTTTGGTTGTTGATTTTGATGAAACACCCAAAATACGACGAACACGATGGAGTAATGCCCCTTTTTGAGAAGCAAAAGCCATGGCTAGCACAGGGGTTTGCTGATAGGAGGCTACTGCTGCCAAGGCATGAGCAAAAGCCAGTTTGTCGCCACAGATGCCGATGGCGATGTCATCGCAGCAATGCTCGCGCTCCTGACGTACACGACCCGACAACCACCATAGCGCAGGGTGAAAGAAATAAATAACTTCCACCAACGACTGTAAAAGGTTAAGCAGATAATCATAGCGTTTTACATGCGCCAATTCATGGGCTAAAATGGCCTCTATTTGTTTGGTAGTTAGGCCCGTAACCAACCCAACAGGCAACAATACCACAGGTTTGAGAAAACCAATGACCATGGGCGTATGTACACGTACAGACTCAAACAAATGGACCGTTTGACGAATAGCCAAAGTACCCATGATACGGCGAAAAAGGGCTTGCACACGTGGTTCAGTGAGCTGAATACCTTCGGCTTTGAGTTGCTGCACATACACCCAACTGCCTACCAACCGAACCAATAGTACCGATGCTCCAATACCCCAAAACAGTACAATGCTATCCAGATGGATTTGCAAAAATAGTAACATCTGCTTGTACCAAGGCAAGGCTACGGGCGTATAGGTCATACCCGAAATCATCGCTGGCGTTGGAAAAGTAACTGTGAGGACATTTGAGGAAGCAATAAAAGGCTGATAATACAAAGCAAAAGTGGTCACAGAAGCAAGAACTTGTGCCAAAAAAGTGCCAATGCCTACCCAATAACGTGCGTAGCTGGAACGATACCGTAATAAATAAAAGGCCGTGGCAGCTATTAATACCAAGGCAAAGCCTTGCCAAAGTGCGTGTAAGAGTGTCCAGCCTAAGGCGGTAGTGATAGCGGGCGAAAGAAATGAGAAAGTGGTCATGGCTGTTGTTTGATTTGGTCTAAAAGTTTACGAATTTCATCTAATTCAGCAGGCGTAGCTTTATGGTTGCCAAGGGCTTGTAATACCAATTTGCTGGTCGAACCCCGAAAGGCCGTGTCCACAAAACGCTCCAATAGCGTGGCTTGGGTTTCTTCTTCGCTCACATTGGCTTCATATATATGCGAACGGGCTTCTTCTAAACGGGCTAAAATTCCTTTGTCGTGCATGATTTGCATCAATTTGAGCGTGGTGGTATAGCCTACATCTTTGTTTTTCGGCCAGTCGCTCATTGACCTGCCGCACCGTACTTGGCCCTTCTTGCCACAGTACCTGCAAAATTCAAGTTCAGCTTCCGGTTGGTTTCATGTTGTGTTTGTTTTGTTATACTAATGGCTCAATTTTGTCCTACCGACGAAGGAGGTATCTACAAATGTTTCTGTGCCAAATATACGAATCAATTCGTACTTCCAAGTTTTATACGAAATTTTTTCGGCTAGATAAGTTTTTCTGTGATAATCAACCGTTTTTTTTAAAGACCTTGTGGTCATTTTTCTTGGAAATGACCAACACCATCATTCCTCAACTCCAAGCCACCCGGCAGCTGCCACCCAAGTCAGATGCTTGTCGGATGCCGCAAAAACGGCACTACTCAATCGTTTGTCCGACTTATTGATTGAAAAACAAGATCATATTGTGACTGAAAATCAAAAAGATATGGAGCGCATGGCGGATGACGACCCTAAGAAAGACCGATTGTTTTTGAACGGAAAACGCATCCAAGGGCTGGCCGATAGCTTGCGCGAAGTGGCCTTATTGCCTGACCCCTCGGGGCAAGTATTGCTGGAGAGAGACATTGAGCAAGGACTGAAACTCAAAAAAATGGCTGTTCCGCTGGGTGTAGTGGGAGCAATGTTTGAATCTCGACCCAATGTAACTGTGGATGTGGCTGCGCTTTGCTTGCGTTCGGGCAATGCCTGTGTATTGAAAGGGGGCAAAGAAGCCGATTTCTCCAATCGTTGCTTGGTTGGGCTGATTCATCAGGCTTTAGAAGAAAACGGCATCGCTAAAGAAGCCGTGCTGCTGCTGCCTACCGACCGTCAGTTTGTAACCGAACTCCTCACCGCCACGCGCTATGTGGACATTATCATTCCGCGTGGGTCGGAGTCTTTGATTCAGTTTGTGCGTAAAAACTCGCTGATTCCTACTATCGAAACGGGCGCAGGTGTGTGCCACGGTTATGTAGAGAAAACGGCCAACCTCGAAAAAGCCCGCGATATTGTAGTCAATGCGCGGGTGTCACGCCCTTCGGTTTGTAATTCGATGGATTGCGTGCTGGTGGACAAGGCCATTGCAGCTACGTTTCTGCCGATGTTAAAAGACGATTTTGTCCGATGGAAGGTCGAAGTTTTTGCTGACGAGATTTCCTTTCCCATTTTTGAAGCAATAGACTATCCCATGCTGAAAGCGGCTCAACCAGCAGATTTTGGCCGCGAGTTTTTGGATTATAAAATAGCTGTTAAAATCGTTACAGACTTGGATGAAGCCCTGGCTCATATTCAAAATTACTCTTCGCGCCATTCAGAAGCTATCGTTTCGGAAAACCCCGAATTGATTGAACGCTATTTAAACGAAGTAGATGCCGCCGCCGTTTATGCCAATGCTTCCACACGTTTTACCGATGGGGGTGTGTTTGGGTTGGGAGCCGAAATCGGCATTTCGACCCAAAAACTGCATGCCCGCGGGCCGTTTGCTTTAGAAAAACTCGTAACAGAGAAATGGGTCGTGGTAGGTAGCGGACAGGTAAGATGGTGAAAATCTAAGTGATGATAAGTTTGAAATTGTAACCTCTGCTTCTTATTCTTGTATAAGAATCAGGCACAATGAAATCTAAACTATACACAAATGCTTAACAAACAAATAGGATGAGTACAGCACAAATATTATATGAGCAATTTAAAGTTCTGCCTGAACCTTTGAAAAAAGAATTGAAAGCATTGATTAACAGTGAAGAAGATATAGTAGAAATTTCTCTTCCCGCCTTATACGAAAGTATCAGGCAAGTAAAATTGCTAAAGCAGTGCAAATTAAAAACTACATCTGCCCGTGAGTTTTTGGCCGAAATGAAAGAGAATCTCTAAGAGCTATGAATATAGAGCTGACGGAAGACTTTAAACGTGCTTTTAAGAAACTTACCAAAAAATTCTACCCTTTTACCTAACGATTTAGAAAACCTCATTTTAAGCCTCGAACAAAATCCAAAGCAAGGTGCTGATTTAGGGAGTGGCTTATATAAAATACGTTTGGCAAGTGGGAGTAAAGGGAAAGGCAAAAGTGGCGGCTTCCGAGTTATTACTTATGTGGTTTATCAAAAAATCAAAAGATTCGGATGTTTATCTCTTAACTTTGTTTGATAAATCAGAAGAATCAAACATCAAAAAAGAAGACTTACTAAAACTGGCCGAAAGAACACTCTCTCATTAATCTCTAATCTATATGAAACACCTTTTGTTGGTGGTTTCCCTTATTTGTATGTCTGAAACCATTTTTAGCCAAAACAACCTATCGCAGCGTCTATTTGATGCCCACGAATTATACAAAGAAAAGACCTTTACCGAACGCCGTACTTTCAAGCACCGCCATTTGGTGCCGCTCATAGAAAAGCTCAAGGTAAATACCAGTTTTAGTGTGAGCGAAGCAGGAAAATCTTTTGAGGGGCGTTCGATTTTTCAAGTAAAATATGGTACAGGTGCGCCGCCCGTATTGCTATGGTCGCAGATGCACGGCGACGAAGCCACCGCCACCATGGCTATGCTTGATATTTTTAATTTCTTGAGCGCCAGTGGTGATGGGTTCGACGATTTGCGCCAAAAACTCAAAGAAAAAAGCACCCTCTATTTTGTACAAGATGCTCAACCCCGACGGGGTGGAACGCTGGCAACGACGCACCACCTTGCAGATTGATATGAACCGCGACGCGCTGCGTCTGCAATGCCCCGAATCCAGAATCCTCAAAAACCTCCAACAGACACTCAAGCCGCTGGTCGGGTTTAATTTGCACGACCAAAGCCCTCGCTATAGTGTGGGCAACACCAAAGAAGTAGCCGCTATTTCGTTTTTAGCGACAGCCTACAACCACGAGCGCACCATCAATTCTGTACGTGAACGAGCCATGCAACTCATTGTGGGCATGGTCGTGAGCTGCAAAAGTTTGCTCCCTAATCAGGTAGCGCGGTATAGCGATGAGTTTGAGCCCCGCGCCTTTGGCGACAATATTGCCAAATGGGGAACGAGCCTGGTACTGATTGAATCGGGAGGTTATAAAAATGACCCTGAAAAACAGTATCTGCGTAAAATGAATTTTATCGCTATCCTGACTTCCTTGGTTTCGATTGCTGATGGCACATATACCCGCGAAAATCATAGTGAATACGAAAAAATTCCACAGAATGAACGCAATCATTTCGACTTGATCATCAGAAATGCCCGTACCAATAAAATGGCCAAGCCATCACGGTGGACGTTGCGCTCAATCGCAATGAAGCCACCAATGCCGCTGCCTTGGGCTTTACTTACAAATCGGCCATCGAAGACTTTGGCGACCTGTCGGTATTCTATGGCATCGAAGAGCTCGACACAAAGGGCATTTTTACGAGATGCCAAGGGCAGCCGTTGCTCCTCAAGCAGGCGATAAAGCCGATTTTTGAACTACGTGCGAAAGCATTGGTGGAAAATAACAAATGGTTTGTGAAGTCACTAGGTTTGTAAATCTTTTCAATTTCTCTCATTATTCAAGCCTTTACTGGCCAAGTGAGCATAATCGTTCATAATGTTCAAAGAAAAGTGCGTGGGTCTATCGGAGGAAGTATGCCTAATGTGTCTGCTACTTTAGCAGCTGTCTTTTGGGTAAGTTCGGGATTTCGACGCAATAATACTTGTTTTGATAGTTTCTATGGCATCTTTTCAATTGATTTACCTCCGAGTAAGTAATCTGGTAATCGTCTGGTAGTGCTTGGTAGGTTACTTGACTCAAACTAACTCGTTTTGTAGTCTTAATGACGGTCGTTCCTGCTGCTACGTCGCCTATACGCTGTCCTTTGCCACCTACCGAAATAGTAAGAATAGCTACTAAGGGTGTGAGTATTTCGGTATCAATCAAAATAAGCAACCACCGTAAAATATATGCACCCAACGAAGGTTGATTTCCATCCAATAACACTACACGGATATTCATAGCCCGTTTGCCAAGGGTTTGACCATTCAAAAAATATTCGGTTGAGATAGGATGAAGTAAAATGGGTAATACCACGGTCAGCATGACAATAAAAATACTCTTGTCGCCTTCTAGCTTAAAACTTGAATAGATTAAGATCCATAGCAATACCAACCTACATAGATAAGCCGATCGAGCAAAGTGGCCAAAATACGGTCTCCAACACTGGCTGGTTCGTATTCTAATTCAACATTTTGAGAGGTTTGAATGCGAAAGGATAAGACATATTTTAAGAATGATTGGATACTTTTGATGGTGCTATTTTATATTTTGCGGAAAAGTTACAAAAAAAGATGAAAGAAGCCGTTTTCGTCAAAAAAAATACGGAGAAGTGGGCCGAATATGAATCTACACCCACCAATGACCCCGACCAACTCACGGAGCGTTTTTATCGAACTCACCGACGACCTTTCTTATGCCCGTACTTTTTACCTAAAGCCACGGTGCAGTACTTGAATGGCCTTACTTCACAGTTCCATCAAAAACTATTCTCTAATCGTAAGAAGACCATAGAGCGTATTGCTCAATTTTGGCAATTTGAACTCCCTTTGCTGATGTATGAGGCAAGATTCAAATTACTGTATGCTTTTATTTTTTCTTTGGCGCGTGTGTATTAGGTTGGGTTTCTGCGCCAACGACGATACTTTTGTACGGCTCATCATGGGTGATAGTTATGTCAATCAGACCCTCGAAAACATCAAACAAGGCAACCCCTTGGGTATTTATGGTACTTCAGGGCAAGCCGATATGTTCATACAAATTACTATCAACAACATCAAAGTATCGTTTGTGGCTTTTGTGATGGGTTTATTATTATCTTTTGGGACGATTGCAGTATTATTTCAGAATGGGGTAATGCTGGGTGCATTTCAGTATTTCTTTTTTGCGAGGGGCTTGTTGATGACTTCTATTCTAAAAATATGGATTCACGGCACACTCGAAATTTCGGCCATCGTCATTGCAGGTGCAGCGGGCTTAACGGTGGGGCATAGCTTGCTTTTTCCGCGTACTTTTAGTAGGTTAGAGTCCTTCAAGCAAGGGGCAAAAAAGGGAATGAAAATTGTCATTGGTCTTGTGCCTATTTTTGTCATGGCTGGCTTTTTAGAAAGTTTCATCACCCGTCTTACGCTCCCTGCCGTGGTGAGCGGTGGTATTATTCTGACTTCAGCGGTTTTTATCATTTGGTATTTTGTGGTTTATCCAAAAAGGTTATATCGTGCTGGTGAATCATTGTAAGTTATTAAAAATTAAGCTATTACATAAATATCTAATAACTCCATTAACTCCCTATCAATCATGAAACCTCCTATCGTTTTACTTCAAGAGCGCGATTTTGGTCAAAAAATCAATGCTACTTTCGACTTTATTGTTCAAAATTTTAAGCCATTGATGTTGGCAGTGTTGTATATCGCGGGTCCACCCGCCTTGATTGGCGGCTTTTTTATGGGTTCGTATCAGTCGGGTATTTTAGATATTGTCAAACAAAGTAGTGAAACACAATTGGAAGGATTGATTACCACATTTACTTCTGTGGGTTTCTTAGCACTTTTTTTGGGGATAGCGAGTTTGGCAGCTACTTTGGCTGTTAATGCTTATATGCTCGAATATGAAGATGGCCACCGCGACATCACACCCGAAATGGTTTGGAATCGTATGAAAGACTATATTCTTAAAAGTATAGGCTTTTCGATAGTTATGTTTTTCTTGGTGATGATAGGCTTTCTGTTTTTTGTTATTCCAGGCATGTATTTGGCCATTGCACTTTCCCTTATGTATATGGTAATGATGCGCGAAAACCTCGATTTGGGGGATACTTTTCGTCGTTGTTTTTATTTAATCAAAGACAAATGGTGGTCCACTTTTGGCCTCTTGATTGTCACGGGAATTATCTCGGGTATTATCGTCTATATTTTTCAAATCCCCACCTTGATTGTTACGCTTTCGTCTGTGTTACAAATAGGTGATGGCATGAACGAGATTTGGAGTACAGTAGGTGGAGTTATTGCCACGGTAGGCTCGGTATTGGTGCGTACGTTGGTATTGGTGGCTATTGCTTTTCAGTATTATAATTTGGTGGAACGACGCGAGGGAACAGGAATATTAGGTGCTATTGACAACATCGGTAAGACCGATACGCCTCGAACAGACTTGCGCGAAGAAGAGTTTTAGCAAATATCTGCTATAAAAGTTGTTGTTTTGTAGGCTAAAACATCAGCACCCACTATGCTCCGTTACGATTTTAAAGACCTTATTTTATTTGAGAACGAAGATTACATCGTTATCAACAAGCCGCCGCATGTACCGAGTATCAATGAGCGCACGGCCGATAAGTCGGTGAGTATCTTACGGATGGCCAAAGAATACAGCTTTGATGCCCAAGCGGCACATCGGTTGGACAAGGAAACTTCGGGCGCATTGGCGCTGGCCAAGAACCCTGCGGCTTATCGGCATTTGGCGATGCAATTTGAGTACCGTGAAGTAACGAAGCGCTACCATGCCGTTGTCAATGGGGTGCATGATTTCGATAGCATATCAGTTTTTTTGCCCATTGCACCACTCAACGACGGTACCGCTGTCAGAATAGACCGCCAAAAAGGAAAAGCTGCCGAAACCATTTTTTTTACACTAAAAGCCTTTCGCAAACATACCTTGGTGGAGTGTGTCCCTATCACAGGCCGAATGCATCAAATACGTGTACACCTCCAATGCCTCAAAGCCCCCATCGTTTGCGATCCTACCTACGGCGGCAAAGACGTGTATTTGTCGGAGTTGAAAAAAAACTTTAACCTCAAACAAGAAACCGAAGAGCAGCCCATCATGCGGCGCGTGGCATTGCACGCACACTCGCTTTCATTTAAACTGCTGAATGGCGAGCCTGTCAAAATTGAAGCTCTTTATCCCAAAGATTTTGGCGTGTTGGTGAAGTTGTTGGAGAAAAATTCGTAACTATAAAAAACCTTCCAAATTGACGAATCGTAGTGCGGTTCAGATTTGGAAGGTTTTCTTACATTTTATCAAAGACGTACTAAGCGCGTTGTTAGTACACTGTACGACAATTATTTATAAAGAGGCACATCGGCCATCCAAGTATTTACTTCTTGTTTTACGGCTTCGATTTTTGTGTCGTTGTCGTGGTTCATCAGTACTTCGTCTATCCGATACAATACGCTCCATATCGGCTTCTTTGAGGCCGCGTGTAGTCATGGCAGGCGTACCTACCCGCATACCGATGTAACGAAGGGCGATTTGTCATCGAAAGGTACCATGTTTTTTATTGACCGTAATATCAGCTTTGATGAGCGTGTTTTCTGCCAGTTTGCCTGTCAAGCCTTTGGGGCGTAAGTCTATCAACATTAAGTGGTTGTCTGTGCCGCCAGAAATGATTTTATAGCCTTTGCTTACAAACGATTTGGCCATGGCGGGCATTTTTACGGAGTTGCACGGCATAGTCGTGGTATCGTCGGTGAGGGCTTCACCAAAAGCTACCGCCTTGGCCGCAATGACATGCTCCAACGGGCCACCTTGTGTACCAGGAAATACACCAGAATCCAACAAAGACGACATCATGCGCAGTTCACCTTTAGGAGTTTTGAGGCCGTAGGGATTTTCAAAGTCATTGCGTAGCATAATCACCCCGCCACGTGGCCCACGTAGGGTTTTGTGGGTAGTGGTGGTTACGATGTGACAATGTTCGAGGGGGTCGTTGAGAAGACCTTTAGCAATCAATCCTGCTGGGTGCGAAATATCAGCCAAAAGCACGGCACCCAATTTCGTCTGCAATGGCCCGTAGGCGCACATAGTCCCAATCGCGGCTATAGGCCGAAGCACCACAGATAATCATTTTGGGGCGTTCTTTGAGGGCCATGGCTTCTACTTTGTTCCAGTCAATGAGACCCGTTTCTTGCTCTACCCCATAAAAATGCGGCTCGAAGTATTTACCCGAAATATTGACACTTGAGCCGTGCGTAAGGTGGCCTCCGTGCGATAAATCAAAACCTAAAATCTTATCGCCGGGCTTGAGGCAAGCCAAAAACACCGCTGTATTGGCCTGTGCGCCTGAGTGAGGCTGTACGTTGGCCCAAGTAGCACCAAATAGTGCTTTGAGGCGATTAATGGCAATAGTTTCAATTTCGTCCACCGCTTCACGGCCTCCATAGTAGCGTTTGCCTGGCAAGCCTTCGGCATATTTGTTGGTGAGCACGCTTCCTTGTGCTTCCATGACTTGCTTTGAGGTGAAGTTTTCAGAAGCAATTAGTTCAATACCAGACTCTTGTCGGTGCTGTTCTTTGGTAATTAAATCAAAAATTTGGGTGTCACGATCGGTGGTAGTAGCAACCATTGGGGGTATGATTTTGTGAATAAAAAGGAATGACATTCAAATAAGCTACAAAGGTACTGTATCTTGGGCAGAGATAGGCAACGCCTTGGTAGAAAAATCAATTTTTTGGGGGTATATTTGCTTGAAACAAACTCAATGGCTACGATAAAGTATCATCTCATGAAAACCCTTACTCAAGTCTTTTTAGTTTTAATTTTTTGTATCAATATCACTTTTGCCCAAAATCACGAAGCTATTCGCCTCATTGTTCGTTCCGATGACATTGGATTCTGTCATACGGCCAACGAGGCTTGTATGGAAGTTTTTACCAATGGCATCAGCCAATCGGTCGAAATCATGGCTCCTGCGCCTTGGTTGATGGAGGCCATTCAAATGCTAAAAACGCAACCTAAATACGATGTTGGAGTGCATTTAGTGCTAACCAGCGAGTGGGAAAAGCTACGTTGGCGACCCCTTACCTACGCACCCAGTTTGGTGGATAAAGATGGCTATTTTCCACAATTTATCTGGCAAAATAAAACCCTGCCTGAAAGTGATTATTTGCTCAAACACACAATTAATTTAGCAGAAGTAGAAGCTGAATTTCGAGCACAGATTGAGTTAGTTGTGAAATATTTGCCTAATCAGGTCAGTCATTTGTCGGCCCACATGGGATGTAGTAATGCTACCAAAGAGATTATGGCATTGGTCAAGAAGCTGTCAGCTGAATATAAATTACCGATAGAATTGCCCATCAAAACAAGTAGGGTAGAGGGCTTTAGTGGTGCTCATAAATCGCCTGAACAGAAAGAAAATGACCTAATCCAAGTGTTGAGCAGCCTACCTCCTGGTACCCATTACTTAGTAGAGCATCCTGGCCATGATAGTGGCGACATGAAAACAGTGGGTCATGTAGGTTATGAAAACGTGGCCTACGACCGCGAAGGCGTAACGCGGGCGTTTACGAGCAAGGCCGTAAAAAAAGTAATCGAAGAAAGAAAGATACAATTGGTGAGTATCGGAGAAGCATTAAGATTTTAGATAAACACAATTAAAAGTAAAAAACCAAGCATGGATGCTTATAAAAAAAACTAATCTTCTAACAACAATGGCTTTCACTACCTCACGACGAGATTTTGTCAAAACAGCAACAACTTCTTTGATGATGCCTTCCATACTCACCAAAACAGCCTCCTCCTTGGGTGATGGCGATATCGTTGGGCATGGATCGCACCGCTATAAAATTCAAGCCAATTGGGGTAAATTAGATGCCTCGAAGTTTCCTGTTAAAAACTGCCATGAAATGGTGATGGATAGCAAAGGAAGGCTCATTATGGTAACTGATGAAACCAAAAACAATATTTTGGTCTATGATAGATCGGGCAAGCTCCTTGATAGCTGGGGACACGAATACCCAGGGGGGCATGGCCTTACCCTTTGGAACGCTAATGGAGAAGAGTTTTTGTTTATCTGTGATCCTAATTCAGGAAAAGTTACTAAAACAGACATTGCTGGTAAAGTCTTAATGACCATTGAGCATCCTTCTAAAGTAGGGGCTTATAAGCCCGAAGATAAATTTCTCCCAACTGAGACGGCCATTGGCCCCAATGGAGATATTTATGTGGCCGATGGCTATGGCTCACAATGGATACTACAATATGCTTCCAACGGTGAGTTTATCCGTAAATTTGGAGGCCCTGGCGATGAAGATGGACAGTTTGCTACTGCACATGGCATTACGGTGGACTATCGCGACAAAATGAAGCCTACTTTACTTATTACTTCACGGGTTCATAATTCCTTCAAACGATTTACCTTAGACGGCAAATACCTCACAACCATTTTCTTGCCGGGGGCTTTTGTTTGTCGTCCAGTCATTCATGGCAACCATCTATTTGCAGGCGTATGCTGGTCGCGATTGCGGTACATGAACCAAACCCCCAACTCTGGTTTTGTAACTATCTTAGACAAAAACGACAAAGTAATTTCCAATCCGGGTGGCACTAAGCCCGAGTACCGTGATGGAAAATTACAATTGATGGTACAAGATAAGCCTACAGTTGAGGGCATTTTGATGCATTGCCACGATGTATGTATAGACAATGACGAAAATATCTATATCTGTCAATGGAATGCCAAGCAAACCTATCCTGTAAAACTGGCAAGGATATGAAGAGCGCAAAATAGAGGAAATAATTCCCCAAAATAGCGTTGGACTATTTTTTGTTGTAATTTGAATCAAAAATTCATGAACGAAATGAAATATCTACTGACGCTGTATATAACGGCTTGCATGGCCACAGTAGCACAAAGCCAATGCCGCCCTGCTACCGCTCAAGAAAACCAAGCTTACGAGCGGGTAGTCAAAGAGCTACAACGCCAATTCACCGCTAAGACACCGAGCGGTGATTGGAAATTATTTGCTGAAAATCATTCGATGGGTAACTTAGAAGTAACTTCGGAGTGGGGCGGTTTTGTGCATCTCTGTACAGACCGGTATGACCTTATCATGGAGAGAGCTGATATAGCCGCTGCCCGAAAAGCTGAATTAGATACACTAACGCCTGCTACTACTACGTTGCCATCGCTCTACGTCCCGCGTGATACCATGTATCGTGAGAATCCCGATGCCGTAGCCCAACGAGCCAATGACACTTATACCGTAAGTGTAGAAATGAACTTGGGAAACTATCGTCTTCAGGATAAAGAAAGTGCGAGGATAGTCGAAAGTGTACAAAATATTTCAGTATCAGGCAGCCCATTGGCACTTGAAGTTCGTCTTAAGCCAGATCTTCAAGGGGCTGTTGGTCAAAGAAACCGTGGTTTTATTGGGAGGCTGGAATACAGAAGCCTGTCAAACGCGGAGAGGACACCCGTTATCAACCCCATTTTAGAAAAGGAGGAGGTCTGGTAGAAAACTTGGTGATAACCATCACAGCCCCCTTCGACATTGCCCGCCAGTTGGTCAAGCAAATTGATTGGAGAGCCATTGATGGGGTTTTACTAAAATAAGCGGCTAAATTTTGAATAAAGAATAGCCCAAATTACGGGTAGAAGACATATCAAAAGTATAAGTGGTGGAGGTGTTGGGTATGGTCACTCTGACTTTATAACTGAGTGTGCCTGTGGGGAGTTTTCCGGCCAAATGTGTAAATAAAAATGTTTTCTGTTGGGCATTATAGGAACCAAATACCATCGGATAGGGCTGATTGTTTTGATAAAAACCACCCATCCACCAACCATTATAGTGGGCTTCAAAAGGAGCTTTGGGGTAGCCTCCTGTTATCCAAGTTTGCCCACCATCAGTACTTATATCTGTAAAAACGAGGGTTTGATTTTCGATGTGCGTCTTATAGGGAGTAATCTTCTTTTGTGCTAAAATAATACTTTCACGTACCATAGGATTTACTTTTCCGATGGTATTGGCTTCCCAATTGACCACCCCATAGTTTTGTAAATTAGTAAACCCTACTACCGCATCATAGATTCTTTGCTCAAAAATATCAGTAGTAGCGAGCGAGTAAGGGCTGAAATTATAGGTACGGGGAGTTGGCTCCCAGTTAATAAAACCCAGCTTGGTAGGTTCTTGGTAGCGAGCACAATAGATAGTACTCCAAATCAGCAAAAGAAAATGATCATCTGTTTGCCACACTAACTCAGGCGAAGTGGTTGTAATATCAACGGTATGCGCTCCTACGGGGATATTTACTTCTGTAAAACCCCTCCAATGCTGAAAAGTAACGCGATATTCTTGATTTGCTACTCGAAGGCTGCCATCTTGGGCATGGAGCGAAATACGTGCTCGCCGATTACCGGTGGCTGCATCGGTACCGATATCTGTAACATGGTACCTTGTCGGAACACCCGCGGTTACGTTGGTTTTAGGCGTAGTTTTGAGCCTAATAATGTCTGTATTTCCCCAGTAGTTGTTTTGAGAGTCGTACTGTAAAATAGCCCACATCGCAAATTGTTGTACAAAATCCCAACTTTCCATGTAGTTGAGCTCTTCATTGACAGCTCGATTATTGATGTTGTTTCTAAGTTTCCAAATAGGATTGTTAGGAGTGGACCAACTGCTATTGATATTGCCATTATCATCAAATTGGGGGAAAATAAAAGGATCCAGTTGATTGATAGGCCCCGCCCCGTATTGCCATAGTTTTGCACCTTTGCTGTAGAGCTTGGTCTTATAGAAAAGCTCTGTGAATACATAGCTCCAACGATGTTGAACGTAATCGAAAAACTGGGCATCGTCTAAGTTGTTGAAGGCAGCGTTGGTGCCTCCATTCAAAGCATGTCGGTATTTTCCATTTTCCCATACCTGTCTGCCCCGGAGAATAGCAATCCATTCGGCATTAGAGAAAGTTTCAATATCCCAGCGTAAGAAACCCATACGGGCATCGCCTGCATATTTTCCACGGCGGTCTAACTCATACGCTGTAAGCAAAAAAGGATTCCATTTACCTGCCTCATCTACATTGTCAATGGTTACATATAAAAAAGGGGCATTAAAACACTTGAAGCGTTGTCCTTGAGCCGATAAAGTTCGATTAGGGTCTGGTAGATAAATGGGGTTTTCCCAAACGACTCTCCATCTACTGTAAAGGCATCTCTGAAGGCCCCCTCATTGATGTCTGAATACCGATTTTCTTTTGGTTTTCCTTCGCCAGTATCTCCAAAGAATGCTTTAAAGCCGAAATCTCGAAAATCCGTTATGTTGTCCCAAACTACTTTTTGTGTTTCAAAGAGTTTGAGTAAATGCCGAAAAGGCTCGTTAGAAGCTGTACTCGACAAGTCAAAAGTACCTAACTTGGTCGTGGGTGTATATCCTTGTGGATAGCCACCCTCATCAGGTTCATAAACTACCTCATGAGGAATTCCTTGTCCGTATAAAACCCCTGCAAATAACTGAATGATTAAAAAAATAAAAGGTTTGTTTTTCATTACCTCAGAGTTTTATACCCGAAAATAACCCATTGTTTATACCCCATAACACTCGGTCAAGCGCATTAATTTCGCCATCTAAATTGGCATCACTTGGTAAATAACGACCAAATAACCCATTATCTCTTTGCCAGATACTGATGTCGCTGGCATTGATTTCGTTACTGTTACTCGACTTTTGTAAATCTCCAGCGTACATCATAAATCGGCCATCTGCTTGTTTTTGGCCAATCCCAGGTCTATTAGGTGGAATATAAGATTGCTGGTTGGAGAGGTCGTAAAAGAAACTTCCATTGATTAAAAAAGTAGTAGAAGAAGACACAATTCCGATATGATTCCGATGCTCTATGGCTACATAATAAGGAGTATAGTCTGCTAAGCCACCTGGGCATCCCTTGATACGAGCCAATCCGTCATTTTGAAGAATAGCCGCTGCCTTAAAGACTGTAGTCGCTGGATTGTCTTGTTCTGTACGGAGAGAAACCAATATCCAGTCGGTAGCATTTGTAGTATAACTACTCGTGATTTCGTTACCATCATAATACCACGGAAAACCCGTATAGGGCTGTTTGGTAGAAGTTTTAACGGCTAATGGATTTTTAGGAGTTTGTCCAGGTAGAAGCCCCTGTTCGTTTAGTCGGGTGGTCATCGTTCCTGTACCCGTTTTGTAAGGTCCTTCCAGCCATACCCGAACAGATCCAATATCATCAGAAATAGGGCGTGTTCTAATAATTAACTGTGCCGAACTCATACAACTTCCCTTGGCCATTTGCGCAACCAAAAAAAAATCATTCTTGGTCGAGTCCAGTATTACGGCATTAGGATTGGATACAATCGGGCCATCAAACGAACCTTTTCTCCAAACATGATTAGTGAAACTACTATAATTGGTAATCATCCGAGTAAGAGAAAAAGGTCCATTATGGCAGATAGTAGTATCTTTTGTCGTTACCTTTAAAGATAAACAAGACTCTAATTTCCAAATTTCACTTCCTTTTTTTCCGTCGTCGGCAGTAAAATAAAGGGTATCTGCCAATGGAATTATATTACTGATACCGCTTCCACTTTCTCCAATTTTTAAGTCCAGAACAGCAGCTGTACCTGTTTCGGTGCCATTGGATTGCCACAATTCACGGCCACTACTGCCGTCGTTGGCAGTGAAATAGACAATTCCTTTTATTTCATTAAATCCTAAAGGGGCACTGTGAGATCCTTCACCCCCAGCACGAATGTTTTTTATCGTAGTGGTTCCTGCTGCCGTACCATCTGATTTCCAAGGTTCTTGGCCTGTTATACCATCATTAGCAGAAAAATATAACATGCCCTGTATATTTTTTAAATGACGCGGTTCGCTTCCCGCGCTTCCAGCTTGAATATCCGCTACGATTGTTGTGCCATTAGATGTGCCATTTGATTTCCAAAGCTCGATACCTCGCTGACCATCGTTGGCCGAGAAGTAGAGTGTACCGTTCATATTGGTCAAAAAATGAGGCATTGCATTGGGATTACCTTCCCAAATATCTTTGACCAGTGTGGTACCACTTGCAGTTCCATCAGATCGCCAGAGTTCAAAGCCGTTGGTCCCATTGTTGGCAGTGAAGTATAGCACTCCATTGACATTGGTAAGCGATTGTGGCGAACTACTCGCTGCCCCAGGATAGATGTCTTTGACCATGACAGTACCAGCGTTAGTACCATTGGTTTTCCAAAGTTCATAGCCATTTATGCCATTGTCAGCCACAAAATAGAGTACGCCATTTATGTTGGTTAAGTTATTTGGATTGCCCCCCGTATTGCCTACAATAATGTCTTTTACTAACATTGTTCCTGCTTCTGTTCCATCTGACTTCCACAATTCACTACCATTGGCAAGGGTAGTGGCCACGAAATAAAGCGTACCATTGACATTGATAAGGCCATCGGGCATACTTCCAATGCTACCTACTTCTATGTCTTTTAGGCGTTGGGTACCAGCACTTGTGCCGTCTGATCGCCACAACTCAAAGCCAAATCCTGGGGTATCTGCTACGAAGTAGAGCCAATTGCCTGCACTTATTAAACCGTAAGCTGTACCAGATAAATCAGTGATTTTGAGTGTATTGTTAGGCTTTCCTGCTGATTTCCACAAGGAGGTAGTTGTACCGTTTTGTTTGGCTGTAAAATACAATAATCCACCGTGGCTTGTCAAAAACCGAGGGTCGCTACCTAAGGTTTCGGAGGTAGTTGAAGAAGCATCGACTTGTGTATTGATGTCTTTGAGTAGCAAAGGCATTTGCGCTTGTACACTTCCAAACAGCCCTATCAAAAGTACGGTGCATAGGATGGTAAAATTTTTGAGATAAAGTTTCTCCACAGACGGTGCGTTTTGGGGGGTAAAAAACAAATCGCTTGCTTCTTCTAAATTAGAAAAAAACAAGCGACTATCGCACCACAAAAAAAGTGCCAAATATTAAGACGAAAGGTTATTAAAAAGCCATTCTACAGCCTGTGGAAACTCTTTGCTCCACCTAAGCTCGGTGTGTTCGCCTTTAGGATCCAATGAGAGTTTGAACTGAAGCCTTTCAGGCGACCAACCTTGTCGTTCTACTGATTCTTTGAGACGTTCTACGCTCGGAATCATATATCGGCCTTCTTTTCCTCCCGCATACACATATATTTTTGTTTCTAAGGGGTTGAAAAATTCAATAGAATCAAAATAAATTTTGTCGGATACCCACAAAGAAGGAGAGAAAATCATTAATCTTCCAAGCGTTTCGGGATACATTAGTCCTGCATAAATACTCATAAGTCCCCCCCTCGAGCTCCCCCCAATACCCGTAAACTGCCGCTCAGGGCGAGTACGGTAGTTTTTGTCAATATAGGGTTTGAGGGTTCTAACAATGAAGTTAGCATATTTTTTACCTGCTCCTTTGCCAAATTTTGGATTAGTATAAGGCGCAAACTCATGCAAACGGCCTTCAGCAGCATGATCAATGGCCACTATAATCAGGTCGCCTTTGCCTTGAGCTGCCAAAATGGCCATCTTTTTATCAATTTCCCAATTCCCAAACACAGACCCTTCCCCGAAAAGATTCTGACCATCTTGAAGGTACAATACAGGGTAGGTTTTGGTAGAAGTATAATAATCGTAAGGGAGCAAAATACGTACCCTTCGTTTACGATTTAACTGCGGAATCTCAAACTCATTATCGACAGTTTCAATGATAGGTATAAATAGTTCGTCGTAGGCACGGCCATTTTTACGCCAATAGGGGACAAAATCGCGTACAACAACATTTTTTGTATTGATTTTTCTATTTTTGGGAGGTTCCCCAAAAGCATTCAATTCTACCTGATCCCAGCCGCCACGAGTGTATTTGTATTCAATAGGGCCAGTAAAAGAAAAATCGGGCGGAAATTGAAAATGATACTTCCCCTTTTCTAATTGCTTCATTTGAAAGCGATCAACGTCGGGAAACCACTCGCAGAAATTTCCAGCAACAAAGACAGGACGCTCATCATCAATAGCAGTAATTAATTCGAGCGATAAAGACGCATAATGATTACTCATTCTTCACAGGTTCATTGTGTCAGTCAAACACATAAAAGATTAAGAAGGTTTATAAATAGTAGTGAAAAAAGTAATTTATATTGATTATTGAGAAGTTTGGCGGTACCAATGCCGAATCACTACCTTTTGCAGTTCACGTTTTATAATCAACTCTGATAAGAGTCTGAGATTGGAATAAAGTGCTTTAGGAAGATTTTTTTTTATTTGTTTTTCGGTTAAATCCACACGAATTAATAAATTTTTAAGCGTCCCTCCTACTTTGAGATGCTTTTCAATGGCTTGTTCCATGGTCTCGCACAATTCATCAAAAGCATACTGTCGGTCCGAAATTAAGGAAAGGGGTATTTGTGCTGTATTAAAGTCTTTGGACAACTGATGCAGTAAGTCGCGCATCAAGTCGGGTACTTGAAAATATTGTGCTAAGGCTTCAGACGACTTTTGTAACGTATTTTTTGAATGAATCATTTTATCTTTCAGATGATTGATACAACAAAATAAAACTTTTATCGATTACCTTCCGTTAATTATTCACCATTTTAAATGGATTTAGTTAGATTGAAAATAGATTTCAAGTCAAGATTAATCCACAAAATCAATACTTTATGTATATAAGTTCCTCAAAAATACCTTTTCTTCTCATTTTTACTTTGCATTTCACCTTTCTTTATGCACAGCCCAGAGCAAATGTAGCCCAGTTGAAGACCAAATTCCCCAACGATGAAATGGCTTATCTGAATCGTTCAGAAAAGGTAAACATTACTTTAGTGGAAGGGGCGTTGGCTATTGATATTTTCCACGAAGAAGACCGTATTTTCTTAGATGAACGCGCCAGTGTCTTTGCTGACGAACGTATTTATTTTTCTGATGCCTTTCAAGATATTAAGGATTTGGCAGCTGTTTCTTATATTCCAGAGGGAAATAGTTATAAGAAAATGCCTGTATCGGATTTTAAAACAGAACGTCCAAGTCCAGGAGGTGGTATATTTTTTGACGATATGCAAGTCAAAAAGTTCACTTTTCCTGGTGCAAAAAGGAGGAATTGGCACGGTTTCGTACCATGAACACCTCAAAAACCCATACATGCTGACAGGATTTATCTTTGGCAATTATTATCCCATCGTCAAAAGCGAATTTTCGGTGACTTTCCCGAGTACTGTGAAGGTTTCGTATAAAACCTACAACGACATGAAGGGGATTGTTTTTAGTCAAACGACTAAAAATGGCCAAACTACTTATAGTTGGAAAGCCCAAGATTTGTCTTCCTTGCCGCTTGAGACGGAATCGCCTTCTCTAAGGCATTATGCACCGCAGGTATTTTTATTCATAGAAAGTTATACTGCCAATGGTAAAACTACAGAAGTACTTGGGAATGTGCCAAAGCTATTTAATTATTATAAAAGTTTGGTCAAAGACCTCAATAAAACCCCCAACCCTACCCTAAAAGCACTGACTGACTCGCTTACTAATGGTAAAACAGAAATGGAAAAAATCCGTTCGGTGTATTATTGGGTGCAAGACCATATCAAATACATTGCTTTTGAAGAAGGCTTGGGAGGGTTTGTACCGCGCCAAGCAGCAGAGGTATGTCAAAAACGCTATGGTGATTGCAAAGACATGGCCAGCCTTACCTCAACCATGCTCAATTTAGCGGGTATCCCTGCGTATTTGGTCTGGATTGGCACGCGCGATATTCCGTATCGTTACCAAGAAAATCCTTCTATGAGTGTAGATAACCATATGATTGCAGCCATAAAATATAAAGGGAAGTGGGAGTTTTTGGATGCTACTGACGATCGTATCGATTTTGGCCTACCTACCTCTCACATTCAGGGTAAAGAAGCACTGGTGATGACCTCCGAAGATAAATATGAGATTGTGCCTGTACCCATTGTGCCTGCTAAGGCCAATTTTAAGCGAGATTCTATTGTTTTAGCCCTTGATGGAAAGACTTTAAAGGGACAAGGGCAATTATCTTTTGAAGGATTGTGGAAAGCCTCAATGAAATCCGCAGTTCAGTATCGTTCCGAATCACAACGCAATGAATACTACAAATCGCTTTTGGGCCGAGGTTCTAACAAATGTACCTTAGACAAAACCGCTGTATCGGGTATCCAGCAGCGCGAAGTTCCTGTGGTATTTGATTATGATTTTAGTGTTCCTGACTATGTGCAAGAAGCCGCTGGAGAACTGTTTGTGAATCCACATCTTACGCGGACATGGGCAGACAAACGCCAAGAAGATACCCGCAAAAATGATTGGAAACACGAGTACGCCCATGCCGAAGAAACAGTGAGTATTCTAAAAATTCCTTTGGGTTATGAAGTAACCTATCTACCAGAAAACGTATCATTTTCGCACCCAGATTTTGGTTTTAAAATGAACTATGAACAAAAAAATGGACAAGTGATAGCCCACACTTATCTGACCTTGAATACACTGTTGGTCAAAAAAAGTACTTTTTCAGAGTGGAATAAAATGGTGACTGCCCTCAATGAAGCCTATAGCGAGGTGGTTTCTTTGAAGAAAAAATCATAGTTTTTTAGCCAATTCTATTCCAACAATTGAAACTCAACTTAAAAGCCGTAATTTTGCGGCTTCATTTTTTGGGGAGGTAAATTTTAACAGTGCACTGGCACTTTTTTAATGAAAAAAATTCAATCAGCATTACTTTCAGTCTATTACAAGGATGGTTTAGCTCCTATAGTTGAGTTGCTTCACCAAAATGGCGTAAAACTCTACTCAACAGGAGGTACCCAAACATTTATCGAAAAGATGGGAATTCCTGTCACGGCAGTCGAAGACCTTACGGGTTATCCTTCTATTTTTGGTGGGCGGGTCAAGACGTTACATCCCGCCGTTTTTGGTGGGATTTTATACCGCCGCGACGATGCGGGAGATTTGGCACAAGCAGCTCAATTTAATATTCCTGCCATTGATTTGGTCATCGTTGATTTATATCCTTTTGAAGAAACGGTGGCTTCTGGTGCCAGCGAAGAAGATATTATCGAAAAAATAGACATTGGCGGTATTTCGTTGATTCGGGCAGGAGCAAAAAACTTTCAAGATTCGCTCATTGTTTCGTCGCGCAATCAATATGCCGATATCCTAAGTATTTTGACAGAGAAAGGTTGCGCTACCGAGCTTTCAGACCGTCGTCGCTATGCCCAAGAGGCTTTTGCCACTACGAGTCATTACGATACAGCTATCAATGCGTGGTTTGCGGGACAGGTAGATTTTGCTGCACCTACTTTAGAAACGGCCAATTGCAAACAACAAACCTTGCGCTATGGCGAAAACCCGCATCAAGCCGCAACTTATTATGGCGATTTAGATGCCATGTTTGATAAGCTACACGGCAAGGAGTTGTCTTACAACAACTTGGTGGATGTAGATGCTTGTGTAGCTTTGATTGATGAGTTTGGCACGGCTCCTACTTTTGCCATTATCAAACATACCAATGCCTGTGGAGTAGCCACGGCAGCTACGGCCAAAGCCGCTTATCTCAACGCGTTGGCTTGCGACCCCGTCTCGGCTTTTGGTGGCGTAGTCATTACTAACATTAAGGTTGATTTGGCCACTGCCGAAGAGCTCAACAAACTGTTTATGGAGATCTTGATTGCACCTGGGTATGAGGCCGACGCATTGGCATTGTTGCAGTCGAAGAAAAACCGTATTTTGTTGGAGCGTAAAAGCATAGAATTGCCCAATAAGATGTTTAAAACCATTTTGAATGGTGTGTTGGAGCAAGACAAAGATTTGGTGGTAGAAACGGCAGCACAGTTCAAAACCGTAACCGTCAAAGCACCTGCCGAAGCAGAAGTGAGAGCGTTGGAATTTGCCTTGAAAGTGTGCAAACATACCAAATCGAATACTATTGTATTGGCCAATGAAAACCAATTGATTGCCAGTGGCACAGGCCAAACCTCACGTGTGGACGCGCTACGCCAAGCCATTGAGAAAGCCAAAGCATTTGGGTTTGGATTGCAAGGCACTGTGATGGCCTCAGATGCATTCTTCCCCTTTGCCGACTGTGTAGAAATTGCGCATTTGGCGGGCATTACTGCCGTAGTGCAGCCAGGCGGCTCTATCCGCGATCAAGATTCCGTTGATTACTGCAACGCCAACGGCCTTGCCATGGTAACGACAGGCGTACGGCATTTTAAGCACTAATACATATCGATTAACCAATAAAAAGCGAGGGTCGGGTTCCAAACCCGACCCTCGCTTTTTGATTACTCTTCGCCCAAAAACGGATAGCGATAGTCCTTGGGAGAAACAAAAGTTTCTTTAATAGTACGTGGCGATACCCAGCGAAGTAGGTTGAGCATAGACCCTGCCTTGTCGTTGGTTCCTGAAGCCCTGGCACCACCAAAGGGTTGTTGCCCTACTACTGCGCCTGTGGGCTTGTCGTTGATGTAAAAATTGCCTGCGGCATTGACCAATTTTTTACTGGCCATTTCAATGACGTAGCGGTCTTGCGCAAAAATAGAGCCTGTGAGTGCATACGGGGAGGTAGTATCTACCAATTCGAGGGTTTCTTCAAATTTTTCGGGTTCATATACATAAACTGTCAGTACGGGGCCGAAGATTTCTTCGCACATGGTGGTGTAAAGAGGGTCGGTGGTGAGTAGCACTGTTGGTTCGATAAAATATCCTTTCGATTTATCAAAATTCCCACCAGCCACTACTGTCACACGCGGGTCTCTTTTGGCATGGACGATATAGTTAGCAATTTTATCAAATGATTTTTCATCGATCACGGCATTGATAAAATTAGAAAAGTCTTCTGTATCTCCCATTTTCATCGTGGCCAAGTCGGCTATCATATAAGTTTTTACCTCTTCCCACAAATTGGCAGGAATATAAGCCCGCGAAGCGGCAGAACATTTTTGCCCTTGGTACTCAAATGCACCACGCACTAATGCGACCGCCAAAGCCTTGGCATTTGCCGACGTATGAGCTATCACAAAATCTTTTCCACCGGTTTCGCCTACAATGCGAGGGAAAGATTTATAAAGCGCAAGGTTGTCGCCAATGGTTTTCCAGATATGTCGAAATACTTGGGTGCTTCCTGTAAAGTGAATGCCTGCAAAATCAGGATGTTTTAAAATAATATCGCCTGCAACAGGGCCATCTACATAAATGAGGTTGATTACACCATCAGGTACGCCTGCTTCCTTAAAAACTTTCATGAGTACATTGGCTGCATAGACCTGTGTAAGAGCAGGCTTCCACACACATACATTGCCCATTAAGGCAGCAGAAGTAGGTAAATTACCTGCAATCGCCGTAAAGTTGAATGGTGTAAGAGCAAACACAAATCCTTCAAGTGGACGATGTTCTAAGCGATTCCAGATACCCTCAGATGATTGAGGTTGTTCTTTGTAGATTTGTGCCGCATAGTGTACGTTAAAGCGCAGAAAGTCAATCATTTCGCAAGCAGCATCTATTTCTGCTTGATATGCATTTTTAGACTGGCCGAGCATCGTAGCCGCATTGATTTCGGCACGGTAGGGGCCTGCCAGTAAGTCGGCGGCTTTCAAAAAAATGCTGGCGCGGTGTTCCCAACTTAGGTTAGCCCATTGTTCGCGTGCTGCCAGCGCTGTTTCAATCGCTTTTTTTACATGCGAAGCGTCGCCCATTGAATAATAGCCCAAGACGTGCTGGTGGTCGTGGGGGGGGGTAATGGGGTGTAAATCGGCGGTAATTACCTCCTCGCTCCCGATATACATCGGAATTGCTATTTGCTTGTTTCGAGCTTCGGCCAAAGCGGCCTTGAGTGCAGCCCGTTCGGGTGAATGTGGCGCATAAGACTTGACGGGTTCGTTTTGAGGAGTTGGTATATTAAAAAATCCTGTTGCCATTGTTAGTTATAAGTTTTTAGTTTCGAGTTCTTGTTCCCTTGACGTAGGAAGGATTTGAATTAAGGGGTTATTTCCAAGTGAGTCCCATGTTCTGAAACATAAACGCATATATATCGGCAGTAGTTTCAAGGGCTTTTTTTGTATTGCTCGCACCGTGACCGCTGTTTACATCAATTCTAATGAGAAGTGGGTTTGTTGAACTCTGCCCTGCTTTGGCTTGCAATTCGGCAGCATATTTGAAAGAATGTGCTGGTACAACGCGGTCGTCGTGGTCGGCAGTGGTGATAAGCGTAGCGGGATAATTAACGCCTGATTTAATGTTGTGCAAAGGTGAATATGCATATAACGCTTTAAATTCTTCGGCATTGTCGCTACTACCGTAGTCAGCTATCCAGTTCCAGCCAATCGTAAATTTATGAAAACGAAGCATATCCATTACGCCTACGGCAGGAAAAGCTACTTTACAAAGTTCGGGTCGCTGATTGACTACGGCTCCTACAAGCAGCCCGCCGTTGGAACCTCCTTGCAAGGCCAAGCGTGCAGAAGAGGTATATTTTTCTTTGATTAGATACTCAGCGGCAGCAATAAAATCATCAAACACATTTTGCTTTTTGAGTTTCATGCCTTGTTCGTGCCATTTTTCTCCGTATTCACTCCCTCCACGTAAGTTGGCTTGCGCAAAAATACCCCCTTGCTCTAAAAATGGAATCCTTGTGGGACTAAACGATGGGGTAAGGCTGATGTTAAACCCTCCGTAGCCGTACAAAATCGTCGGATTACTGCCATCGAGTTTGAGTCCTTTTTGAAGGTAATAAACATCGGTACTTTGGTGCCGTCTTTGCTAGTGTAAAATACTTGCTTAGTGTCGTAGTCAGTGGGCTTGAAATTTACTTCAGGTTCACGAAATACACTGCTTTTTTGAGTAGCAATATCGTAGCGAAAAATCGTGGGTGGGTAGTTGAACGAGGTGTAGGTATAAAATACAAACTTGTCTTCGTTTTCACCTCCAAAACCCCCTGCCGAACCCAATCCAGGAAGATTGACCTCATTTTCGAGTTTCCCCTTGAGGTTATACACATATACGCGGGTAGTTACATCTTTGGAATAAGCCACAAATAACTTGCCACCTGCTGTACTTGCACTGGTAAGGGGTTCGGATTTTTCGGCTAAAAAGGGTTTCCAGTTTTTGGCTTTGGTATCATAAAAAACAATCTTTTGGTTAGGTGCATTTTCATTGGTTTCTATTAAAAAACCATCTGCTATATTATCTACAATACCATAAGAAAAATTAGTAATCTCGCTCACAATGGGCGTAAATTCCTTCTCTCCTTTTTTTCTGTAAAATAGCGCGTTGCCATCTTTGCCTTTGCCACGGTCGGAGATGTTCAAAAATGAAAATTGCTCGTCTTCGCTTACATATACGCCATGAAAACGTTGTAGATTGGCCTTGTCTTCATACACCAATTCATCTACCGACTGCGCTGTGCCTACTTTGTGATAAAACACTTGGTGGTTTTCGTTTTTGGCGGCCAACGCGCTTCCTTCAGGTTTGGGATAACGGCTGTAATAGAAGCCGTCGCCTTGCCAAGCAGCACCCGATACTTTCACCCATTCGATTTTATCGGGTAGCATTTTGAGGGTTTTCATGTCCATAATTTGGTATTCTTGCCAATCAGACCCCCCTTGCGAAAAACCACAAACGGCATAGTCGCCACTTTTGGAGAGACTGAAAGCTGTTAGGCGTGTGGTGCCCTCGGTGGAGAGTTTGTTGGGGTCGAGTACTACCTCAGGTGTACCGTCCAACCCTTTTTGGCGCATCAAAACCGATTGATTTTGTAAGCCATCGTTTTTAGAAAAATAAAAATAATCGCCTTTTTTTCGTGGGGCTGAATACTTGGGGTAATTGTAGGCTCGCTCTAAGTCGTTGAATATCTTATGTTTAAAAGGTATTTTGTTTAAGTAAGCGAAGGTAACTTCGTTTTGGGCCTTGACCCACGCCCCTGTTTCGGCAGAACGGTCGTCTTCGAGCCAACGATACGGGTCAGAGATTTTGGTGCCGTGGTATTCATCTAGATGGTCGATTTTTTTTGTGTTGGGGTAGGTCATTTGAGCAGATGCAGCCGTTGATAAAAGAGCTAAGAGTAAAAAATGTTTTGACATAATAAGAAGATTTGATGAAGTGAACAAAAAAAGCCGTTCTCTTAGTGGAAAACGACTTGAATTATATTGAATTATATTCAAAAATAACTAAGGGGATACCAAAGTGTATTTGTTGATAGAACCCCCTGTTTTTTGGCTTGCCGTTGTTCGTGTAATAATTAATTCCGTTTCAGAGGCCGAATTTATTGTGAACTGAATTGTTCCAGAAGTTCCAGTAGGCTGAGGAGTTAAGTCCTTCAATGTCAAGGTATTTCCTGTGGCTAATTCTTGCAATTCCCATTTGCCTGTAAATGTATTGCCGTCATATTCTTTGTAGGTAACAGAAGCTGGGCTGCTTAAATCTAAGCGATAGCTACTATATCCTGGTACAGCATTGTTGGCTCCTCCTTTGGTATAAACGGTAGTAGAAGCATGATTTACGATATTGGCCGACCATACTCTTCCAATTATTTCACTCAACGGTTTGGCTTTGGGCTTGCAACCCGACATCAAAACAATACCCACTGCTACTGCCCCAAAAAATGTATAAAACCTTTTCATATTCACAGTACTCTTTTTTACTAAGATTATTTTTTGTTTCAAATATATACAAAACCTACGCCAAAGGTTAAATATTGTCAATGAAAGTGAGATTTTTTTTAAAAGTGGAGTAATATAAGATTTGATTTCTCAGAAAGGATCCACATCAATTTTCTTTTTAATGATTTTAAATGAAGATTCTTACTGGTTAAAATGAGGTGACTTTTACATATATGCCGACAATTATAGCGACTACGCTGTATAGGTAACTATCAGCTTTTTCCAAAAAATTGATAAGTTAGTATATTGCCAAATAGCGCCAAAATCAACACTCAATAGCCCAAATCTCATTTTTAAGCGTATTGTTTTCATTAAAATAGTATTGACCAGATGATAAACAAAGTATATTGGTACGGGTTAGGGTTGTTTTTGGGCAGCGGTGTATTGTGTGCTCAAACAGGTAGCATACACGAACCTCTACGCTATGTGGGGGGCGAGAGCGTAGATCCACAAGTACATGAAGGAAGGCTACGTTATGCCATAGGAGTAGAAAGTCGTCAAACCGTGCGTGTGAATCGCACACACCCTGAACTTGCCGATGGTTTTGGTTGGACTTATAATCATGCTTCAACGTTATGCTACTGGAATGATACTTTCTTTATCAGCAATACCTTAGCAACCCAGTAGATGAACATATTGCCCCAGGGCAAACACTCATTGTTACGTCTAAAGACGGGCGTGTATGGGGCAAGCCACAAGTGATTTTTCCACCTTATAGCGCACCCAAAGGCGTGAAAATCCCAAAAGGGTCAACTGGCTATATGATGCACCAACGCATGGGTTTTTATGTAGCCCCCAATGGAAGACTGTTGACTTTAGCTTTTTATGCCCATGCTGAAGACCCATTCAGAGAAGGGGGGATTGGGCGTGTAGTGCGGGAAGTGTATAAAGATGGGTCATTTGGCCCTATTTATTTTATCCGATATAGTAGTCACCCAGCTACCAACGGTACAGTTTGGAATGAAAAAAACACCAGTTATCCTTTTTACCAAAAATCTGCTGACAAAGGCTTTATGGATGCATGCAATTCCCTTTTGACCGATAAACTCATGACTCTACAATGGCGTGAAGAAGATTTGGGCTTAGATGGCTTTTATAAAAATAATTTAGATAAATCGCTGGATATTCAGGCATTATCGTATTTTCATCGCAAAGATGGCCAATTGGTAGCATTATGGAAACGTTCTAAGGCAGCTTTATCGTCTGATGAAGGCACTACATTTTCTACACCTGTCAAACTACCAACACTTACTATGGCAGGTGGTAAGCAATGGGGGCAGCGTACCGACGATGGTCGCTATGCGTTGTGCTACAATCCCATAGAAATGGATGAACACCGTTTTCCATTAACAATCGTCACCAGCGACGACGGTGTTATTTTCGATAATATGTTGCTTGTGCAAGGGGAAGTACCGCCGCGCCGATTCTTTGGCCGATGGAAAGACTTTGGTCCATGCTATATGCGCGGCATTATGGAGGGCAATGGCAACCCTCCTGGCAATGACATGTGGTTGTCGTATAGCATGAATAAAGAAGATATTTGGATAAGCCGTATTCCCACACCTGTTCGATATGTAGTAAAGGGGAACGTAAACGATACGTTCGATGCGTTAACGCTCCTGGGTAGCATACCCGATTGGAACGTATATGCTCCTAAGTGGGCACCTGTCACGGTAGTGAATACCCCTCAAGCACCAGGAAAGTGCATAGAGTTGTTGGACGAAGACCCATACGATTATGCCCGCGCAATTCGGGTATTTGAAGAGGGGACAACCATCGAATGTTCATTGAAAGTACAACCTGCTCAAAACCAAACAGGGAGATTAGAGATAGATTTGACCGACTGTTATGGCAATCGCCCTGTACGGCTCAAATTTGATGCAAAAGGGAATATTGTCGTTACTGATGGAGGCATAGAAAAAATCATTCAACCTTACTTACCTACGCAATGGTATGCTATCAAATTGAGGGTAAATGCACATTTGAATGGGAGTTTTGAAGTAGAAATTAATGGTAAAAAAGTGATAGAGGGTGCTGCTTTGGCAGAAGCCGTCAAGACGGTGGAGCGACTATCTTTACGCACGGGTACTTACCGCGATTTGCCCAACCGCAAAACGCTCAATGAAGATCCACACCCACCGCTCGTTGGGGCAGATGAGACCGTAACGCCTGCGGTATTTTATATAGATGATGTAGTGGTGAAAGCATTTTGAGAAAAGATTGAGGCTGTCTAAACTTTTACTTCTAAAAAATGGGTACAATTACTTTATAAATCAGTAATACAGAAACTGTCGATGCTTGTATTAAGCTATTGATATTATTATCATTGTTAAACATTCCTAAACCCAATTTTATCATGGAAGAAAAGAAAATAGTAGTAAAACCTAATAGTCGTCGTAGACTTTTGAAGGCATCTTCGTTGGCGGCTACTTCTTTTTATTGTACCAAGGCATGTATTAGGCAAAGGTTATATTGCCCCCAGCGACAAACTCAATATTGCGGGCATAGGAGTAGGGGGAAAAGGGAAAAGCGATTTGTCTTCGTTTGCGGCAAGCCCCAATGTCAATATTGTAGCCCTTTGCGACGTGGACGACCGCCAAGCTGTGGATTCTCGGACCAAATTTCCGAAAGCCACTTATTACAAAGATTTTAGAGAAATGCTCTCTAAGGAAAGAAAAAACATTGATGCATGCTCTATTTCTACGCCCGACAATACCCACGCCGTAGCTACTTTGGCAGCGATGCAGCTGGGCAAACATGTTTACACTCAAAAACCCCTTACTCATGATATCTATGAGGCGCGTATCTTAGGCCAAGCGGCTAAGAAATACAAAGTAATTACCCAAATGGGCAATCAAGGAGGATCGGGTAATGGCGTTCGTCGTATGAAAGAAATCTATGATTCAGGCATCATTGGCGAAGTACACAAAGTCTTGACTTGGACTAATCGGCCTGTATGGCCGCAAGCTATACCCACCGACAAAACCTTTGATATTCCAAAAGAATTGGATTATGATTTGTGGTTGGGCCCTGCAAAAAAAACGCCTTATAATGAGGCATATCTCCCCTGGAATTGGCGTGGTTGGTGGCCGTTTGGTACAGGTGCCTTGGGCGATATGGCTTGCCACATCATGGACCCCGTATTTCGTATTTTACCCATTGATTATCCTACTTCGGTTGAATGTAGTTTGGCAGGTACGTGGACATTTACCCTGCGCCCCCAAGATGATAACCCAGATTGGACACCTTTCTCTTCGTCTATTCATTTGGATTATCCACGTAAAGACGGTAAGGGGAATATCAAAGTAAGCTGGTATGATGGTGGAATTTTACCCGAACTACCCGAAGAACTGCTTCCTGGTGAGAGTTTTGGTAACTCAGATGGAGGTGTACTGTTCATAGGGTCAAAAGGTAAATTGATGGCCGATTGCTATGGTGCTAAGCCTCGATTGCTGCCTTTGAAAGACAACGAATTTATCAATATTCCCGAAACCATCGCTCGCGTACCCGACGAAAACCACTATCTTCAATGGGTCAATGCTTGTATAGATGGCTACGGCAAAGGAGTGACGAGTTCGCCATTTGAGTATGCAGCACCGTTTACCGAAAGTATTTTGATTGGTAACTTGGCCTTGCGTAGTTGGATGCTGCGCGATAATCCGACGGCCAAAAGAAGTGTTGACAGGTACAATGGCCGTAAAAAACTATATTATGATGCACCTAATATGAAAATCACTAATTATGACTTGGCCAATCAGTTTGTAAAACGTGAGTACCGCGAAGGTTGGAGTTTAACCTTGTAATTTTTGGGTTTTCCTCAAAGCTGTTGGTAGTTTATGCTATCAACAGCTTATTTTTTAAAATAAAAAAATATGGATTCGGGAAAGCTACGGTATGGGTGTTTAAGCCCGCAAAAGAAGAAATAGAGGTGATAAACCAAAAAATACTTCCATTGGTCAAGAAGTACTGGCGAGGTAGTCGTATGATTAACTTATAAAAACGGGCATCTCAAAAAACTCAGGGTCGAAGTTAGCTTCTCGGATATGTTCCAACACATAATCGAAGGTTTGCCGCTCCCGAATCCAGGCATCACATACAGCATGGCGCAGCCTCATACCAAGTGCATTGAATCCTGTTACAGCCTTATTGTCAGACCGATAATTGATTCGAAGTGTAATTTCTTTAGTAGGGTGCTGCCAATAAAAAGTTTGAATACCTTCAGGGCATTGGGCTGGAACATCACCGTAGGTCTGATATTCGATGTCGAAAAATTTGGCAGAGTTGAAAAATAGGCCAGGTTGATAAGCAGTACGTTTGTTGGCAATGGTTTGGGCCACTGTTTCGCCCATGATGCGCCCTGTGTACCAAATCTGTTCTATGGCCTTGCGGCCTTCAAGCGGTTGGCGGTGCTGAACGCAGTCGCCAATGGCATATACATCTTCTTGGTTGGTTTCGAGATATTCATTGACCAAAATCCCTCGGTATATGTCCAGACCCGTATTTTTTAGGAAATCAATATTAGCTACCACACCAATGGTCAGTCCTACCAATTGACAATCAATGGTTTCGTTCTGATTAGTGATGATGGCTTCTACTTTTGTTTGACCAAGTATTTCTTTTAATTCTACACCCAAACGTAGATCAATCCCATGTTTTTGTATATGTTTTGTCACCATCATTGATTCCTCTGGTGGCAAGACCGTATTCCAATAGCTTTCTTCACGAACTAATAGGGTTACTTTTTGCCCCGAGAACAGAGCATTTCGGCTAACTCCACCCCAATCAACCCACCGCCTACTATAACAGCATGTGTTAAGTTAGCCGAAAGCTTTTCCAACGACTGTAAATCTTGGTAGCTGTATAGTCCTTGAACACCTGTGAGTTCTTTGCCAGGCCAATCGCCAATGCGTGGCGATGAGCCAGTTGCTAAAATTAACTTGTCATAAGATAGTGTTGAAAGATTGGTCGGTATAGACGTTTGTTTCTTGGCAACCTTGGTGAGGCGTTCGAGCAAAGTAGGTTTGTATAAAACCGTTTGGCTATTGGTAGAGAGCTGCAAGATTTTTTGTTCAAAATCAATGTTTTGCACCGTTCCACGTATAAGCTCGATGCGATTTTTTTGCCAAAACCAATTTTCGTAAGGTTGAGTATGTTCAAACTTGAGATGTCCCATATAGACGTACATCAATGCCGTACGAGAAAAGAAATAGTCGGTTTCTTTTGAAATGATTGTGATGCGACAGTCGCTTTG
This sequence comes from Spirosomataceae bacterium, assembly GCA_041392315.1. Taxonomy (GTDB): domain Bacteria; phylum Bacteroidota; class Bacteroidia; order Cytophagales; family Spirosomataceae; genus Runella. Next base: position 843,281 of record JAWKMH010000001.1, read on the forward strand.
TTTGCGTAGCTGCCGGGCTGCCGTAATTCCTGCAATTCCATTTCCTACAATAACGACGTGCATAAAAAATTGGACGCTTTATAAAACCATTGCCTTACTTCCTTTGGGGCCTATGCCCAGCCTTAGGCCATAGTCTTTGTCTTTACTGACATCCTCTAAAAAAATAGAGATCCCTTTGGTGCTTCGCCAAAAGGTCTTGTTGTCTTGGCTATCTTGGCTGGTATATTTCCCCGAAAAATACGTTTTAAATTGCTCTGAAAGGTTGCGTACGGCATTGGCATCATTGAGGTAAACCTCAACGCTAATACTACTCAATACTTGGTTTTTGTCTAAAAAATAAAGGATGTCAATAGCTTCAAAATTTTCGGTTTCATAAGTAAACCCTACATGGTCGGTACTATCTTCAAATAACTCAAATTTCTCTTGAGCTTTGATTTTATTGAGATTGTCACCAGACTCAATCCCCGAAATCGCTTCCTTGCGGGTTGATAATCAGTCTTAACAACTCCGATTGATTGGTACTAACGACGGATTCTTTGAGCGTAATGATAGTGTCTTTTTGTGATTCTTGTTCGGCAGTACTTTCTGTGTTTTTGGTACATGAAACCAAAAAGGCAAAAGCAACCATGACCAATAGGTAAAAATAGTTGGTAATAAACAGGCGCATTGTTAGAAAAGAATTATACTTATACGAAAGTAGAAAAACATCTGTGAAGTAAAAAGGTATATCAAAAATCCTTTTTGTGGTTGTTTGTTCTTGCTTATGGTTATTTGTTATTGTTTGTTCTAAAAAACACCTAAAATCATGCCAACTACTCGTCGTATATTTCTTCAACAACTTGCTTGGGCAGGTGTTGGAAGCATGCTACTGTCCCCTTTCTCTGCCGATTTATTGGCTAAGCCAAAGCTAAGCTTGCCACGAAGTACTCCCGAATCACAAGGAATGGATTCGGCGGGGATTGTAAACTTTTTAGATGCCATTGCTCAAAGTAACCATGAGTTTCATAGTCTGATGATTGTTAGACATGGAAAAGTAGTGGCGGAGGGCTGGTGGTCGCCTTATGGGGCCAACATAAAACACACACTTTACTCGATGAGCAAAAGTTTTACTTCTACGGCTATTGGTTTTTTGGTAGCAGAGAAAAAACTGAAGGTGAGCGATAAAGTAGTGTCTTTCTTCCCTGAAGAACTACCCGATAATGTCAGCGAAAACTTAGCATCGTTGACTATCAAAGATTTGTTGAGTATGGCCGTAGGACATGAAACCGAGCCATCTATCAGAAACGAGAACAACTGGGTAAAGGCATTTTTGGCTTGGCCTATCAAGAATATCCCTGGTACTACCTTTTTGTATAACAGCATGGCTACTTATATGTGTTCGGCTATTGTGCAGCGGGTATCAGGTCAAAAACTCATAGATTATCTAACGCCTCGGTTGTTTGTGCCGTTGGGGATTGAAGATGCTGATTGGGAAGAAGACGGCAGCGGTATCAATACGGGTGGTTGGGGCTTGCGGGTTCGTACCGAAGATTTGGCTAAATTTGGGCAGCTATACCTTCAAAAAGGTGTTTGGAATGGCCAACAAATCCTGCCTAAAGCGTGGGTAGAAGAAGCTACTTCTTTCAAAATCCAGCAACCGTCGCCTGCCAAGCCTACACGCCCTAATGCTCAAAACGACTGGCTGCAGGGCTACTGCTATCAGTTTTGGCGATGCCGACACAACGCCTATCGAGGCGACGGGGCTTTTGGCCAATACACTATTGTGATGCCCGACCAAGAGGCGGTGATAGCCATCACGAGCGAAACATCTAATATGCAAGGAATCTTAGATTTGATATGGACACATTTACTGCCTGCTATGAAGACTGAATCCTTACCAACCAACATGGCACTTAGTAATGCTTTAAAACAACGAATGAACACCTTGACTTTGCCGCCAGCAGCGGGGGGAATCACTAACCATTTGGCGATTGCTAACAAGGTATATCAAATGGAGTCCAATGATTCAAAAGTCGAGAGTATTAGGCTGCTGTTTGACAAAAAAGGCGGGTTTCAGGTTCAAAGGAAAGATGCCATGGGCATACATGTGATTAATGGTGGCATAGAACGCTGGGTGTTGGGCCAAACAGATTTAGCACGCCCCAACTTGGTAGTATCGTCAAGAATAAAAACGTCCACCGAGAAAGATAGCCGTAAGCGGTACTTGGAAAACGAGCGATACTTTTGAAATAACGATGCGTTATTATGAGTCCACACACACTGATTTTATGATTTGCCAATTTGAAGGAGGAAGTATTACCATTCGTTTTGATAATAGTATCAATCGAATGTCGAGAACCAAGGATAAACGGCCTGAACTAAAAGGGAAAATAGTATAGATGTATAAAACAAAAACCACTTCAAAAAGCTTGAAGTGGTTTTTGCTGGAAAATCGTCGGACTAAAGCGGGTTCTGCACTATCGCTTTATTGGCATCCATTTCTCTTCTTGGGATTAAAATTTTACTGCGTTATCGCCTGCTGGTACATCAAACAATACGGTTACAGAGGCAATGGCATTGGTGCCATTTCTATTCAAAGGTTGATTCAATCGCTTCAAATCTAAGAATCTGAAACCTTCACCCCACAATTCAACTCTTCTGTGGAAATAGATTTCATCCAACAACTTAGTGCCGGTGCTGGTTGAAAGTTTATAGGCAGGGTCTCTTTTACTGATTAGATCAAAAAGAACTTTAGCCGCATTTGCATCCTGACCTAATTTTGCTTTTGCTTCTGCTTCAATCAAATACATTTCGGCAGCACGCATATAGGGTACATCGCCCATCGTACTGGTAGAAGGTGTGCCTGGGAGTCTAAATTTCTGATTAAGATAAGGAACTCTTACACCACCAGGAGGAACTACTGAGTTGGCTGCCGTAGGTGCTTTTACCCACATTTTTGAACGAACATCGGTAGTCGGGATTTGATTATATAATACACTGTTAATCACCTTAGGATAGGTTCTGATAACAGTTGAATTGAAATTGCAAGAAATATAGGAATGATACCCTCCAAAAAACTCGGACTGATCTTCTAAGTGGTCAAATCCCCACATCCACTCAGGATTGCTAATATCTTGAAAACCGTCTTGATATTGGGTTTCCGACATAGGTGCATATCCTTTTCTGGCTTCTTCGGCATATTTAGCGGCATCAGCCCAGTTTTGTTGTGTAAGAGCTACCCTGGCTAAAATACCTTTAGTAACTTCAAGATTGATATGCGATTTAAAGGTTCTTGTTGATTTCAACAAGCTTGCTGCTTCGGTTAGGTCTTTGTTTATTTGTGCATATACCTCTTCTACTGTATTTCTGGGAAGCCCTTCAGTCGTAGGAGTCAAAACTAATGGTACTCCCAATTGTGCATTTGGTTTGGCCGTTGCATCATAACGCTTACCATACAATTGTACTAAATTGAAGTACGCCCAGCCACGTAGTGCTAAAGCCTCTCCTTTGAGTTGTTCTCTTTCTGATTGAAGCCCTACGGCATTATCAATGTTCGCAATAGCGATATTGGCATTGCCAATAATTCTATAGTACATTTCGTAAGGGAAACGTGCCATCGTATTCAAGTCAGAACGGTGTGCTGTCCATCTTGTTTCGCCTACATGCCAAGAAGCGGCTGTTGTACCAATGATTAAGTCTTCACCCATATGGTCTAAAATAATCATCAAAGCAGGGTGCCCTGAATGACCTTGAGAACTAAGGTACCTAACAATGAGGGCACGATAAATACCATTGACAGCTGCAGCTGCATTTTTAGTGGTAGCATAAGCGGAGGCAGCATCCACACTGGCGGTAGGAGCAGTATCCAAATAAGTGTTTTCGCATGAAGTACCAATCATGCTAAAAAGAGCGACGAATAATATTATTATTTTATTTTTCATGTTTTTGTTGATGTTAGAGTGAAAATGAAATACCCATAACCAAAGACTTTGCCGCACTATACACGTTACCTGTAGTCCCAGCAAAGTTTTGTTGAACGTTCATGCCACTTCTTTTCGATTTTATAAAGAAATTTTCACCACTTACATAGACTTGGGCGTTCTCCAAGTTTATTTTTTGCGCGATTGACTTAGGAATAACATAGGCGAGCGTAACAGTACGAATATTGAAATAACTTCCATCAATAAGCCATCTGTCTGAGGCAGCATCGAAGTCAGCAGTACGACCTGCGTCCATTCTAGGTACATCAGTAATATCGCCAGGGTTCTGCCATCTTTTTAGAATATCCACGTGTTTGGCATTGTGATACCCAGCGCCCATTAAACTGGCATAAGCACCGTCATAGATTTTACCGCCTATTTGATAAATCATCAAAGCTGACAAAGAAAGTCCCTTGTACTTTAGGGTGTTGGTAAATCCACCCGTTAAATTAGGAATAGCCGTTCCGTTATAGTGATAACGCGCATTACTAATTAGACTGGTCAACGTATCGCCTGTCTCAGTGATTCTTGAGTTGGCTGGGTTGTAAGTTACGGCTCTATATTGCGCTTCGCCTGTGGCAGGATTTACCCCCATGTATTCTCTCAACCAGTAATCGTAGATAGAACTACCCTCTTTCAGCTTCTTGGTACCATCAATAATTTCTGGGCTTTCAGCGGGCATTTTAGTGATTCTATTTTTCAATTTGGTCGCGTTTAAATCAATGCGCCAAGTGAAATCTTTGGTTCTGACGGGCTCAAGACTCAATTCAATTTCGATGCCTTTGTTATACATTGTACCGATATTTTTTGTTACGGTTGTAATTCCCGACGAAAGGGGCAAAGGAACATCAAAAATTAAGTTAGAAGATTGCCGGTTGAAGTATTCTACCGTACCTGAAATACGATTTTTTAAAAGACCAAACTCCAAAGCTACGTCAAAAGCATTGCTTGATTCCCACTCTAATTGAGTATTACCTAAGCTGGATTGAAGAATACCAGCTTCTGTAGCGTTGTTCCAACCTAACGCATAAAGTGGTTGCCAAGCATAATTGCTAATACCTCCATCATTACCTGTTTGTCCATAAGATCCCCTTAGTTTAAGCATGTTTACCGAAGGAATTGTTTTCATAAAACTCTCCTGATCAATACGCCATGCTCCACTTACTGAGTAGAAGGTACCCCAGCGTGTATCTTTGTAAAACTTGCTGGATCCATCTCGGCGGGCCGAGAACGAAAGGAAATACTTTTCGTTGTAGTCATAATTTAAACGTGAGAAAAAACCCTCTACACGACGTATATTATAGACTGAATTTAGGTTGGTTGTGGTTGTGAAATTTACCAACTCATAATTCCCGTCCAAAATTTGTTGAGAACGAGAACCTGTTAAGTTATTATCCGTAGCGTTATAGTTTTCATGACCAATCAACGCCTCAATACTGTGACTACCAAAAGTTTTATTATAATTCAGCAATTGAGAGGCTTATAGCTTGTAATGTTCTCAAACTCATGTAGATCTACCTGCTGGTGCACCATCGCCAATTTCTGGATTACCATAAGTCACGTTGTTGATGTTGGTAATATCTGCTCCTACGTTAGCAGTGAACTTAAAATCTTTCAAGAAACTAACTTCAGCATAACCACGACCACCTAATACGTTTCTACGGAAAAAGTTTTGGTTGAGCAAGGTTTCAGAAATAGCATGACGACCACCATATTGAGGGCGGTTAGGAAGTCCTAAGGCACTCAAATTGCCATAATCCCATCTCCTATTTCCGTTTTCCAGCATTAAAAATGAACTTGGATTGGTAGGGTCAAAAGCATACAGACAGGATAAATGGGAGCCATTCCACGAGAGAAAAAGAAGGGTTAACAAATGAAGTGTTACCGCCAAAATATCCGTTTGATTGGATTTGGTAATCGTCGTTGAAATATTAGTTCTGTTTTAAACCAAGGCTTCATTTGCGTATTTACATTCAAACGAGCTGTATAACGATCGTAATCAGAACGAATCAAGAAGCCTTGTCATTGAGATAAGACAATGAAAGGAAATAATCTGAATTAGTATTAGACCTTCAGAAAAATTAACATTGATTTCATCACGCATTTCCTTGGCGCATTAGGGGTTTTCCCAGTTCAAATCATCAGTAGGGCTATAAATAAGTTTAGCGTTCGGGTTTAATTTCCCGTCAGTCCCTACCAACTGAGCAAATGGCACATCATACACATTATAACCTACTACGGTTCTGAAGCCCTGAAGAAGTATTTCTGGCATTGGCAGTGGCAATTGCAACAGGGTTAGTAGCCCTATAAGCGTAGCTTACGTGATTACTTCCCACATCAGAGGATAATAATCTGCTTTCGACCTACACGATCATATATTCAGGTAATGCTCTTGTATTAAGCTCCTTGGTATATTTCATTGATAGTGTTTTTTCCTTTCACTCCCTTTTTTGTTGTAATCATCACAACCCTGTTAGCTGCTCTTGCACCGTAAAGTGCAGTAGAAGCGGCATCTTTGAGTACAGTAATTGCCTAATATCGTCTGACTGATGCCGGGCGATACTGGCACTATACGGAATTCCATCTACTACGTAAAGAGGGTCGTTTGAAGAAGAAATAGAGCCAAACCTCTTAACTTAATTTCAGCACCTGGTTGTCCACTTCCCAGGTTGTTTACCCAGCTGAAGCACCTGCCAGTGCTTGACCAACGTTGCACAGGACGAGGCCTTATTTTTGCTGCATCAATCTTTGCCGCAGAACCTGTAAAAGCTGATTTCTTCGCAGTACCAAAAGTAGTAATAACTACTTCTTCAAGATTAGCAGCATCAGCTACAAGTTCAACATTGAGCGTTGATTGATTTCCAATGGCAACCTCCTTGGCAATAAAACCACATAGCTAAACAATAAACGCGCATTAGAGGGAGCATTGATTCGATAGTTCCTTCAGCATCTGTGTTAGTACCACGTGTTGTTCCTTTGATGACCGCTATTTACTCCTGGTAATGCGGACCCATCGTCGGCGGTTACTTTTCCAGTAACCGATTTGTCCTGTTTGCAAAGACATACTAAATAATTTCAGCAGATGAGGAGAAACTTGTAATTTTTTTTCATAATTTTAATTTTAGTTTTTGATAAAATGGAAATGATGCAATTCCTAACTAAATGTAGAAATACAAGTTGTACACAATGCCACATTAAAAAAGTTTAATGCAGGACGAAAATTAAGTTTTTTTTAATTTTTAATTCTACCAATTGTTCTATTAGAAAGAATACAATATAATTTTTATGGGCTTTATAGTTATGCTTATTAATAGTCAGATAATGAGTATATTATGACTTTTTGGTGAGATAATTCATGCTATAATTTTTAATATAAGTATCCCTACTACGATTGTAAAATGGTTCTTATTTTTGAGATTGATTTGTTCTTTAAATAGCTAATAAAGTCAACCAAGCGGCTTTTGCCTGATTATTCTCTAATGTTTTTGCCAATTGAAGTAAATTTTCTTCCTGATGATGGCTTTTGAAAGAGGCTATTTTCGGCGCTGTTGGGCAATCGTTCTATATTGCCTAAACGGCTGCTGTCATTGCCGTCAACCAGTGGGTTGTGCTTGTATAAAATCAGGAATCATATCTACCCCACCTCTGCTGGTACCGGGGCCAGGTACCTCAAAAATAGCACTGCTCGGATGCCTGAGTTGCACAATCGCCCCCATACGTGCCACCCAATCGGTTTTCGTTAATAATGCGCCCGCTGTCTAAAAAATAGCTTCAGCGAAATGGGCCACAAAACTTCTCGCAGATGACTAAATTGGCAGCCCCGCCTTCGTCGCCCAAGCTGATAATTTGCTTGACTTTACACTCAAAAACAGCTTTCGATTCCCCTACTCGAGGCGGCTTGATGCATTGTGAAGGTACTTGGGTAAAACCTGCTTTGATAAACTCATTGGTGCCTTTGGGATATTCGCAACTCGCCAGCGACATCTGCTCTACCATGCTGTAATCTACCATGTTGATAACTACCTCATCTACTTCTTGTACGTTTTCAAAGGTGTGTTTGTTGCTACCATCACGCACCCGACGGTTGGGTGAAAAAATCAAAGTAGGAGGCTTAGTACCAAAGATATTGAAATAACTAAATGGACTTAAGTTTACATTGCCTGCTTTGTCGATAGTGCTGGCAAAAGCAATCGGACGCGGTGCAATAGCTCCTTGTAGGTAATGGTGCAAGACAGGGATATACTTCGTGGGGATCAATAGTAACCATGATGTATTTAGGATTTTGCTGATAAAATCGTTGTTTTCACTTCTCCGAAACCTACCCGAACGCCATTTTGTTCGGCAAAGCCTTTGGATGATAATGGTATCGTAATCTTCCAAAAACTTTCGTATCGAGCCATCGGGAAGTACGATGGGTTTTTGGCCTCCCCATGTCAAAGGCTCCAACAACGAACCAAAACTATCGGGTTCTTTGCCTGAGATAGTACCTGAAGCCAGCATATCGCCTGTATTGAGGTTACAGCCATTAACAGTATGGTGGGCTATCGTTGTTGCCTGCCCAGTACATATTTTTGAAATTGGAACGACAAAGTAAAAATGGAGTTTGAAAATTGGTGGAATTAGGTTGGAGATATACCTCTAACTGAATATCAAAATGTAAGCGGTTTTTCTGCTGCAAATAGGGCAATACCTCAACACTTTGCTCTTTAGCAGGCATGATGAAAAGGTGCCAAGGCTTCGACGGTAATCAATTCCAGGAGAAATAGAGAAAAAGTAAGCGCTTTGGCCAAAATGGCCCTAATGGAATATAATTCATTTTACATGTCGCGAATGACCAGTCGTTGAACAACACGAAACCAAAAACATGATCTTCTGCTTTCGGGGGCAATGGCATCGCCTATTTCATTGCCTGTACCAATGATAGTAGCTACTCATAACTAATACATTTATGTTTGGCAGGGACCAAACAGACTATAACGTTATGGGTCAACTTTAGTTTGCGGTTGTAAATGACAGCAAAAATATGGTAAGAAGCACGCCCGTGATAGGCTACAGGTAGATGTTTCCAATTGGGTAGGAGTGCATTTTCAGGATTACGAAACATCGCCCCCACATTGAATGCGTGTTGCTCGCTCGAATAAAAATCGGTATAGTCGCCCACTTTGACGGGCATAAAAAGCTGAACATCTTTTTGAGCGATTAAAAAATCAGGGGCGTTGCTTTTGAAAGGGCTACAAGGGTCTTCAAAAATCTGTTGTAAAACATTCCTTACCGCAATTCTAACGGCCTTGCCAGTTGCCATAAAATCGTTTAAATAGTCGTTTTTAAAAACGTTTTTGTCAAATTCAATGCCATTGAACGCCCCCAAATCGGTCAAAGCCGACATATCAATCACCCATTCTCCTAAGGCAACGCCCACTCTTTTGGGGGTGTTGTTGGTCGAGAAAATACCAAACGGAAGATTATGAATCGAAAAATCAGTGTTTTTATCTATGGTTAGCCACATGGTTGTTTGCTTAGATTGTTATTGAAAAAATTACTCCAAACTGAACTTTATAATATTGTCCATCGTCAATTTTGAGGGCTTCTTCAGTAAGCATCAAAGGCCGAAAGGTATCAATCATGACGGCCAGTTCAATGGTTTCTTTTTTGCCAATACTGCGCTCATATGCACCAGGCGCAGGCCCATGAGGTGAATTGTAGTGTAGTGCGATGCCCTTGTCAATGCTAGCTAGGCGTCATAAAATCGCCATCCACATAATAAATCATCTCGTCGGAGTCAATATTGGAGTGATGATAAGGCGCAGGAATGGCTTTGGGATGATAATCATACAAACGTGGGCAAAACGAACACACGACGAAAGCACTCGTTTCAAAGGTTTGATGTACTGGAGGCGGTTGATGAATACGCCCCGTAATAGGCTCAAAATTGTGAATGGAAAAGCCATATGGAAAATTAGTAACCATCCCAACTACCGTACATCAAAAGGGTGCGTTGGGTAGAGCATTTCGTACAATTGTCCTTGTTTTTTGATTTTTATCCTAAAATCGCCCCGTGTCTCAAGGGTTTAAGAGGGTAGGCAATTTGTAATCTCGCTCACAAAAGGGCGCATGTTCGAGCAATTGCCCAAACCAGTTGCGGTAGCGTTTGGGGGTATAAATAGGATGAAACGACTCCGTGATGAGTAGGCGATTGTCTGCTGTATTAAATTCAATTTGATAGATAATACCCCGTGGAATGTTGATAATCACCGTATTCAAAAAGGAATATTGCCCAACTGGGTGCGCAATGTCCCCGAACCGATGGATAAAAGCAATTCGTCGGCATCGGCATTTTTATAGAAATAATCGGTGAGCGACTCCTGTGGAGCAGCCACACTGATCTGAACGCCCTTTATTGACCAAAAGAGGTGTTCGGCTCTTCAGAAAATCCTCCTCGGGCTTCACCTCAAATCCTTTCAGAAGCCGTGCTTTGAGTCCTCTCTCAACGGCAATTTTGGGGTAATATCGGTTTCTGATAAAACCTCTTTGACCATCGTGGGACGGTGAATATGATACATCAGCGACGACATACCGTCGAAGCCAATGGTGCCAAACAATTGCTCATAGTATAAACCCCCATTCGGTTTTTCAAAACCAGGCGTTTGGGAGGAATTTGGCCGAGTGTATGATAGATGGGCATCGTTTTTATGTGTAAGGTACAAAAAATTCGATGCTAAATTACAAAAATTAGTGCCAAAGCAATAGTTGTTAAAGCAAATAAAATAGAAAGATTTAGCTATTTGCTTTTTCCTGATGCTTCCATAGTTCCTTAAAATAAGTACCATTGTTGTGCAAAAAACCAAATGTTCCTTCTTCTACAATGCGCCCCTCTTGCAATACATACACATAATCAAATTTATCCAACAAGTGCAAACGGTGCAAGGAAGAAAGTACCGCTTTATTTTTAAAAACCTCAAATAGTTGGTCGTAAAATCTGTGCTTCGGTTTTGGGGTCCACACTACTTGTAGGCTCATCAAGTAGTACAATATCGCTGCTTGGGCAGCTAATACACCTCTGGCCAAAGCCAATCGTTGCTTTTGGCCACCTGATAGATTGACTCCTTTTTCTTGGATATTGGAGGCGAGTTCATGGGGTAGTTTTTTGGCTACTTCCGTAAATTGCGTAGTGTCGCACACTCGCCAAATGGCTGCTTCAGGAAAAGGCAAGCCAAGTGTGATGTTGTACGATGGTATTTTCAAAAATCTCGGGTTCTTGTGGGAATAGCGTAACGAGGTCTGTAATGACAGCTAGACTGTCATTAAATACTTGGCCATCTACACGCACTGTAATCCTTTTTCGTAGATAAAGCCCCTCTTAGCAACGCTAATAAGGTGCTTTTTCCGCTGCCACTTTCGCCAATAAACATATTTTTTTGCCTCTTTCAATCTTGAGGCTCAGGTTATGAAGCCCATGTAGGGTGGTTTGGGCATCATAGCTTTCTCTTGATGTGAAAAATGAAGCTATCTATCTGGAATAGTTTGCCAGTGCTGGGGCAATGATTCAATCGCTGCAATACGGTACTGCTTGGTATATGCCTCACTGATGGTTCGTGCTGTTTGTACGTCGGTATTGTAGCGAATGATTTCGGTATATTGCCAAGCCACATCTTGAAATACGCTTGTAAACTGATTGACATAGCCTAAGAGTGTAACCAAGCCCCCTACCAAGAAGACTTCATTGGGTGCATAGTTTTGATAAACATAGCCTACTGCTACGACCGCATAAATAACGCCAATCAGCACACTGGCTACAAACCATTTCCACTCATTGATGACAACCGTGCGCCTGAAGGGCCGAAAAACAGTCATTACCTTCTCCATTAAGCTATTTTCCATGCGTTTTTCAAGACGCAGCGTAATGACTGTAATAATATTAGAAAGGCTATCAAAAAGCGTAGAAGAAACGATGTGTTCTTTTTCGTTGGTTTCGTCCAGTGCCTTGATAAACGGCTGATCGAATTTGAAAATAATCCAGACGGTCAATATACCAATCAATACGCCAATACTTCCATACAGGGGCGAAAAATAAAGAATGGCAACAAAAGAAAACAGAAATTTAGAAAAGGCATGAAGAAACATAAAGCCATTTTGAAAGAAATCTTTGAGGGCTTCGTATGCTTTTCTGATGCGATTGATGGTAGCCCCGCTGTGGTTGTCTTGGTGCCATCGTACAGGCAAATGTAGGGCTTGATGATACATTTCGTCTAAAAAATTACGACTCAAATGAAAGGCCAGTTCACGCTCCATGACTCTGGCGGGGCCATGAAATGCCCATTCGAGCAGCATCAGCCCTAAATAGCCCCCAGCATACATCCAAACATGGCTGATAACACCTGCCCCTTCTTTTTGAATGGCTTCTATAAACCAACCATACAGTAAGGGATTGAGGGCAAAGACTACGTTGGCTAATACAAAAAGGCTGTAAATCAGCACATAACGCCCTTTCTGTTGGCGTGCATACTGCCAAGCAATACGAAGAAGAGAAAAATAAGGGTTATGTATCAAAGGTGTATTTTTTATGAAAAGGCTACGTTTGTTACCTTTTTTAAATCTTCCCAAAAACTGGGATAAGACTTAGCCACTACATGCGGCTCTTGCAGGCTGATTGGGTGTAGCATCCCTGCAGGCGCAAATGCCATGGCCATGCGATGATCGTCATAGGTGTCAATGGAGTGCTGAGTGCCGAGTGTTGATGGTTGAGTGTCGAGTACCGAAACCACATATTGTGTACAGGCTATTGTTTCGATTAACTTTCCCCGATTTTCGGCAATTTGTTTGTAGTGCAGCTACACGGTCAAGCCTTTGATTTTGAGGCTTTATGCCTGTCATGGTTACAGTAATACCCTTTGATACGGCACAAGCGGCCAGTTTGAGCTAAATCAGGGCAGTTGGTAAAATCCCATGCAAAGGCATCTTTGGTAGGAATTTTTGTTAGGTGAACCCCATTTTCAGTAAAAACACTTCTGACACCCATATTTTCCATGATTTGTACAATGGCACTATCGCCTTGAAGGAGTTTTCTTTCAGGCCTAAGAGTGTTACTTCGGCATCTTCTGCCAATGCTACCACACTGTACCAATAACTTGCTCCTGACCAATCAGACTCGATTCGGTACTGTGTAGGCTGATACGTTTGTGAAGGCACACGAATTGTTTTGGCTTGCCAATCGGCTTCAAAAGTAGCACCGAAGGAAGCCATCTGTTGAAGGGTCATTTCAATATAGGGGCGTGAACCAATCTCGCCTGTCAAGTCAAGCACCAGTCCTTCGGGGAGGGTAGGGGCAAGCATCAGCAAAGCCGAAATGTATTGACTACTTACATCGCCCCTTATTTTGATACGATTATTCCCTGAGTAAGAAAAACCATTCAAATGTCAAGGGCGGATAACCTTTCTTGACCTTGGTAGGTAATCGAAGTACCAAGGCTTACGAAGCGCATCGACTAAAAATTCCAATAGGCCGCTCACACATACGAGGCGTACCCGTCATGATTTTATGTTGGCCTGTCATGGCAAAATAAGCTGTCAGAAAGCGCATCGTGGTGCCTGCGTCAGAGCACGTCGGCTACGGGTTCTTCAGATTGCAAAAGCCGCCTCATGGTTTGAGAATCGCGAGCAGCAGAAATATTGTCTAATTGGCCTTGAAAATGGGTGAGGGCGTTGATAATCAAAAGAAGCGCGATTGCTTTCGCTTTGGAAGCAACTAATTGAATTTTAGCACGTATAGGGTGGGTGGGTGGGTAAACAGTAACGACTTGCATAAAAAATTAGGAAATCTGATAATTTTACAAAGTTAAAGGCATTTTTTGCTTTGCAACCTAAAAAAGTACAATTTTGCGTTCTAAACTAATCAACCAGTGAAGCCTGATATTGCCGTTATTATCTTGACTGCCAATGAAGAAAAGCACATCGAACGATGTATCCAAAGTCTTTTGGCTTTCACAGATAAAATCTTCATTGTTGATTCTGGCTCTACCGACAATACTGTGAAAATAGCCGAATCGTTGGGGCAGTTGTTTTTAACCCCTGGATTACCTACGCTACTCAATTTAACTTTGCCATTGAACATAACCCTTTTCAGACCCAATGGCTGATGCAGACATGGATGCCGACGAATACGTAATGCCCGCGTTGGCTGTAGAAATAAATGAGAAATTAGAGACATTTGAAGCACAAACCACAGGACTTTATGTCAAGAGAAGGGGTGATGTTTATGAATCATTGGATTCGTTATGGGGGCTATTATCCTATATGGTTACTAAGACTTTGGCGACTGGATAAAGGCATCTGTGAAGAACTTTGGATGGACGAACACATCAAACTGTCGGAGGGTAAGACCACACAGCTTGAGAACGATATTGTAGATCATAATCTTAACAATTTGACATGGTGGACACAAAAGCACAACAACTATGCAATTAGAGAAGTAATTGATTTATTGGATATGAAATACAATTTTGCAGAGGCAGAGCGCGTTATACCGAAGTTGTTTGGCACACAAGAGCAACGAAAGCGTTTCCTCAAGCTGAAATATGCTTCTTTACCCCTCTTTACTCGTCCATTTTTGTATTTTTTGTATCGGTATTTTGTAAGATTAGGCTTTTAGATGGCAAAAAAGGCTTAATTTGGCACTTTTTACAAGGGCTTTGGTATCGTTTTTGGTAGATGCCAAACTATATAGTGATTTTAACGTTGGACAAGATAAACAAGCAATCATTGAATTTTTCGAAATGGCTGGAAAAGACCTCACATCGGTTCAAAACCGACCTTTCTCGCTACGACAATAGTTGGTACAAGCATCCACCATTTTTGGAAAAATGTGCTGTGGTTTTCCTTGTTAATGCTATTGCTATCAATTCCTATTTGCCTTTGCCAGCGCGGATTAAATGTGAGATTTTGAGGCTCTTTGGGGCTAAAATTGGAAAGGGAGTGATGATAAAACCCAAAGTGAATATCAAATATCCATCATTGCTTACGGTAGGAAATTACGTTTGGATGACGAAGGTGTTTGGATAGATAACTTAGCAGAAGTGACTTTAGGCGATAATGTCTGTCTATCACAAGGGGCAATGCTTCTGACAGGGAATCACGATTACACCCGAAGTACCTTTGACCTAAGCGTAGGTAAAATTGTATTAGAAGAAGGGGTTTGGATTGGAGCAAAAGCGACGGTCTGTCCTGGAATAACGTGTTATTCTCATGCAGTGTTGGCGGTTAACTCTGTCGCTATAAAAAATTTGGAGGCATACAGTATCTATCAGGGTAATCCTGCTATGTGGATACGTGAGCGAAAAGTCAATAGTTAATTATAATAGCTTGAAAATAAGTATTATAACAGTTGTATTTAATGGACAAGATACGATTCGGGATTGTATTGAATCGGTACTTAATCAATCGTATCACGATATTGAATACATCATTATTGATGGTAAATCAACAGATAATACTATCGAAATAGTAAAAGAATACGGCACGAAAATTGCTGTATTTGTATCGGAAAAAGACAATGGTATATACGATGCAATGAATAAAGGCATTGCTTGCGCAACAGGTGATGTAGTCGGAATTCTGAATGCAGATGATTTCTATAGTAATACACGTATTATTGAAAAAATAGTAAATGCACTAAATACTACTCAAGCAGATGGAGTTTATGGGGATTTAATTTATGTGGATAATAAAAATACCAAAAAAATAAAGCGCTATTGGAAGTCAGGAGAATTTAGACGGAGTCGATTTTTATATGGATGGATGCCACCTCATCCAACGTTTTTTTTGAAAAGTGCGTCATACAAGCAATTTGGCGTTTATCGGACTGATTTGGGAAGTGCTGCCGATTATGAACTGATGCTACGGATGATGTATAAACAATCTTTAAAAATATCCTATTTGCCCACTATTATCACTATCATGAGAGCAGGGGGAGTAAGTAACAGAACCATATGGAATCGTATAAAGGCCAATCAAAGTGACCATGCTGCTTGGCATGTTAATGGCTTAAAGCCCTATTGGTTTACCCTTTATTTGAAACCTATTCGGAAGGTTTTACAATTTGTTTACAAGCCAAAATGACCGAATAATAAATAGAAGTGTATTTTCGGGCTTGTTTTTTGGGTGTTAAGCTATTTTTTATAATTTTTGTCTTCCAGTTATGAAAGGCAGGAAAGTTAGAGTCAGATTTTATGAATGCAGATATACTATTAGACGTACTCAGAAGTCAATACCAAAATATACTTCAACATGAGGTATATCAATGCTTTATTTCCTTTCTGATTGCTTGTGCCATTGCCATTACCTCTATTCCTGTCATTATTAATATTAGTGGGTTATTAGAACTTAAGAAGAAACCTAATTTCCGCAGTGCACATCAGCATGAGACTCCCGAATTTGGTGGTATAGCTATTTATGCATCACTGCTTATCGCCCATTTTCTGTGGCCACACACCAATGAACAGACTGACGCCTACCTCACCAGCTTGGCTGTGGTTGGGCTAACTATTTTATTTTTTCTGGGCCTTAAAGATGATATCTTAGTACTTGACCCTAATAAAAAACTTTTGTTACAAGTACTGGCGGTTTCTACCCTCATTTTATTAGGAGGATTAAAAGTAGATAATTTCTTTGGGATTTTTGGATGGTATGAAATTCCCGATATTTTCAGTATCCCATTTACTGTTTTTATTTTTATAGCTATTATTAATGCCATCAATCTTATTGATGGTGTAGATGGGCTGGCAGGAGGAATTGCCTTTATTGCAGGGCTAAGTTTTGGCTCATGGTTTTTGTTAAACCATCATTTTTCAATGGCTTGTATGGCTTTTTCCATGTCAGGAGCTTTGTTAGGGTTTCTACGATTTAACTTCTCTAAAACCAGTAAGATATTTATGGGTGATACGGGGTCGTTGATTATTGGGTTCTTATTGGCGTTTTTTGCTGTAAAATTCATTCGTCTTAATGTACCACATCAACATGATGCTAACTTATTTTTCAATGCCCCTATTTTAGCAGTAATATTACTAATTGTGCCGATTTTTGATACTTTACGCGTCTTTCTGGTTCGCATTCTTAATAGAAGATCACCTTTCAAAGCTGATAAAAATCATATGCACCATGTTTTGCTTGAAAATGGATTCAACCACTTTCAAGTATCTGCAACCATGTGGGCAATGACTCTTTTGAATGCGGTAGGTTACTTTCTTACTTATCAATTCATTTCCAATACACAAGCTTTTTTTGTGCTCATAGGTCTTTTCTGTGTGTATCTTTTCATAGGCTATTTTTTGAAAATTAGGGCTATAAAGCAGAAAAAGCACTTGAATTGGTCCGATGTTTTTAAAACATCAGATAATTCGGCATCAAAAGGCTCATGGGCGCGTCGTGTGATTAGATTGCTGTAATCATTTTACGGATACTCCTCCCGATACAATCATTTTCATTACATCAGTACTGGATACGTTATCAAGACGATTTATACTGGTGGCTGGCACAATAAATAGCTCTCCAGAGAAGGCATATGAATGAGGGCAGTAAACGGCCACAAAACCTTCTATACCAAGATTTGAGAGGTCATTTTGAGTGATAAAGCCCAACTTCTTAAGCTCAGAATGCTGATTGATTGTAACCAGTACAGGTTGGTTAAATTTTCGTTTATCGCCCACAAAAGCAGATATAAGATCCTTGATAGAGTAGTAAATTAGACTTACCAAAGGCATCTTTTTTAACATACTTTCTCCAAAGCTGAATACCGACTGCGGTACAAACCGAGAAAAAATAAACCCTAAGAATACAATACTCGAAAGAATAATAAGCAGACCTAAGCCAGGTAGATACAGAGGACTCTTTCCGTTGGTATCAATATAAATAGGAAGAATATTGTCTAAATACTGAATACTCTCCGAAATAATCAGAAAAGTAATGTAAGTGGGGGCGATTAATACAAGCCCCCTGACAAAATAAGCTAAAATACGTTTGACAAAGCGATTTTGGAACATTGAACAAAAAAAGTATTTCCTTGTGTAAAAACGAGCAATTCAATCTGATAAACAATGAAATACTACTTTTAGTTTATCGACTTGGTAAGCACCCTATTTATTAGGGTGTTGTTCTATGAGGTGGATGATTTTTATAAAAAGGATTGTCATCAAAATATCCTTTGAAAACTTTATCTTTTAGATAATCCATTTTATGACAAAAAAGAGGGGTAATGCTGCCATCAGAAACGACGATTTGTTCATCTGATGGCATACCCATCAATGCTGACGCGGGTAAACCTACCACCTCTGCCACCTCCTTAGCTACTTGGTATTTGGTAATGCCAAAAAACTGCCAAGTATGACAATTATTGAGCAATGCAGGCCAACTGGGAAAATTACTTTTTAGCTGATGTATGTCTTGCCAAAATGACCAACAAGCCACCCCATAGCCACGGCAAAGGGTAATGATGGTCTCGAGTAGTTTAAAATGACCCAACTGTGCTACTTCGTCTAAGATGAACAAAGTCTTGAGTGGAGGAATTTCAGTGCGGCCAATAATAGCCTCTAACAAAACTCCTACCCACAGCCGCAACAGCCCTGCATGGCTTTGAAGTTTGTCGGGTGGAATGACCAAATAAATCGTAAGGGGTTTTCCTTCCCGTACATCTTCCAAACGAAAAGAGGATTGAGCCAGTGTTTTTATGACTTGATCTGACATAAAAGGGTTGAGGTAGCTCTTAGCCGTAGCCAATACCGACGGGCGGGTTTCGCGTTCGGGCATTTGCATAAAAGCACAAAACTCTTCATAGGCCATTGGGGGCATTTTTTTGCCGTTAGTATCCATTTTTACAGCCAAGTTATACACAGCGTCGTCGGCAGTAATACTTTGCCTGATGGTATTGAAGTTTCTATCAACGGGTTTGTCGCAAGTAAGTGTGTAGGCAATCAGCCCACTGATTAGCCCCGTGGCGCAGTTGTCCCAAAAAGGGTCTTTAGAAAATCCATTGCCTACTGCCAGCATCGAAGCCAGCATTTGTGCATCAGATTCTACATCGGCATTGGGAAGATGAATCAAATCTAATGGGTTGAGGGTATCTTTGCCACCCACGCAGTTGAAGGGGTCAATACATACCACTTGCTGTCCCATTTCTCGCCGTGCGCGCGCTGTAACGAGGTAGTTTTCGCCTTTAGGGTCGATTACAATAACGGGGCCAGGGTAAGTGATAAGATTGGGAATAATAACACAACGCCCTTTGCCGCTACCCGTGCTGGCAAAAGTCATCTGATGCATGATTTCCGTATTGGCCACCACTTTTTGTGGACTGCTGGCATTGGATGAGTTGTTGGGCTTGAAGCCAATCCCTTTGTTTTTTGCTTCTTTCTCCCAACCCAATAATAACATTGGAATCGGTTTTTTGTGTGATGTGTTCATGATAAACGTAAGTTAAAATTTTACTACAAAGCAATGCCTCATAACTTTCCTTTCCAATGCTTTTTTGAGTCATAACTTTCCTAAAAAAGTAAGGATTTCTTTTGCCTATATTTCTTGGAAATGAAAATAGTAAATCTGAACTTTACATTAGGATAACAATCTCACCCCTTATTTTACTGTAAAAGGCAAACGCGAAATTTATTTGGTTCAACTCTAAAAATTCAACCATTATGGCGCGTAAACCCAACCCGACCCAATCGCCCTATTTAATGGGTATCTTAGGCCAATTCGTGGTAGAAGCTACCCGAACGCAGTCCGACGCAATGCCTTCACAAAAAGAAAAAGAAGCGTGGCTTGTCCGCCACCTTCGACCCGGTTGGAAAGGGCATTCCACCGATGTGCCCCTTGTGGGAAGCATGATAAAACTGATTCGTCGGCTTATGATGAATCCTACCCAATGTACCTTCGATATCGCCAACCTCGATAGGCTTTGCCAAATGCTGGGAAGCCATTTTGAATACACCGATTTTGATAGTTTTAGCTCTTTTATAAAATGGGTTGGCGATATTCCTCTCGGCCTTAATGATGACCAACTTGCTCAAAGAGGAAAGGACAAAGCAAAAAAATTGCATGAACAGTTTTTGACACAGAAAAAGCAGAACAAAGATGCAGCAGGCCGTACTTTTTCGCTGCTTTTTGCCATCCAAGAGAACGAAAACAGTAACTCTGTTGGCGAAAATTCGCTTGAAGAAGCAGAGAATAGAGCTGAAGCCGAAAAAAACAACATCGCACGATTGGAAGAATTGCTCGCACAATGCCCAAGCCAAGTCATTACAGAAAATTTTTTGAGACAATTCAATGCAGCGTTCTTCTATGGCCCTTACTTTGTGAGAAATGAAAAAATAACTCCCAAGCTTTGGCAATCGGCTTGGATTATAGACCAGTATCTCGAAAAAGAAACTCGATTGTCGGATGAAATGCTATGGCTAAGACTCGATTTGAAGACCAATCTCATGAAGATATCTTGGGCTTTGCGGAAAGAAGAGGCTACCCAACGATTGAACAGAGAATTATTGGGATTGATTGAAGCAAACAAACAGCGAAATTGTTTAGAAATCAAATCGCTGAACCCTTACTACATTGATTATTATGGTTATGGCTGCTGCTTTGATATACAGCGTTTTGAGGAGTTTCAGCATTTTACGGAGCAAGTAGATGGCTCAACCCGCGAGAAACAGGTACATCGTTGGCGTTCTTTCAAATGCACAGCCTGCACGAAGCTGCGTTGTGGCCAATATGAAGAGGTGGAAAATACCTTGGCCCAAATGCGTACCGAATGTAACATTATCTTTGAAGATGTCATTTATACCAAAAGTATGTGGGCTTTCTACCATTATTTTCTTGGGGGAAGTCAGTTTCATCGTAAAAACTACGCCCAAGCAGCGATTAATCTAAGGCTATCACTGGGCTTTTGGGAGAAATTGGAGATTGACAACACCTTGGAAGCGGGTTATGCCTACTATCTGTTGAGCGAAACAGAACGGCATTTGGGCCAGTACATCATTGCTGAGCAACTATTGAAAAAAGCAAAGGCTATTTTTGCAGAAAACAAAAAAATCAATGCCTGCTCTTTCGATTATGAGCACATCAAAAACCTATTGCTCGAAAAAACAATACGTTAGCAAGAGCAAAGCACAAAAAAGGGTCGCCTTTCAAAGACGACCCTTACAAGGCAAGTGCAGACATAGATTTCAATTATGCTTTCTTGGGTTGCAACTTCTTGAAAGTATAAACCGCAGCACCCACAGCCAAAGCGACTGACAAGAGTTTGATTGCTTTTTTCATGGCGTTATTGATAGTTTAAAGGTAAACGAATGATTGACATGGATTCTTATACATTAGACGCAAAAAAGTGCAAAAAGGTTTGAATGAAAACACAGTAAATTTACAGCAACAAAAGTGCCAGCTTTTGCCATAACTTTTTAGCGTAAAAATACGTGTTTTTTGACCGTTAGATAACTTCTACAGTCGTTTGCGTAATTCTTCGAGGTGATTGTCCGTAAAATCAAGGTGTGTCACAAATCGTACCAAATGCTTGCCAAAGGCAACAGCCTAACCTCTTTTTGTCCCTAATTGAGTTACGTAGTCGGATGCGAGGATAGTTTCAGGTAAGCGGAAAATGACGATATTGGTGTCAATAGGATAAATTTCTTCGATTTCGGGAAGTCGTTCCAGCATTTTTCCGTTAGCCCGTGCGCGCGCGTGGTCGTCGTGCAAACGCACGACGTGGTGGTCCTAAGAGCATAGATACCCGCCGCTGTAAAAAACCTGCCTGCCGCCAGCCGCCGCCCATGGCTTTGCGGAAACGACGCGCTTGCTTAATAAATGCTTTACTGCCTAACAACAATGACCACAGGACAGCCCAGCCCTTTGGACAGGCAGATACTAATGCTATCGAAAGCTTGGCCATAAGCTAATGGATTTTTCATTGGTTTCGACGAGTGCATTAAAAAGCCGCGCTCCATCTAAGTGCAATGCCAAACTGTGTTCTTGACAAACAACTTTAATAGCGTCTATTTCAGGCAACCGATAACAACCTCCTCCCTTGTTCATAGTGTTTTCGAGAGATACCAAAACGTGATACCGCCGCGTGTACGTCGTCGGGATTGTTGATGGCATCAGCACATTACCTGCTGGGCATTGATACGGCCTCTGTCGCCGTCTAAGAGTTTGACAGAACTAAAGGCATTTAAGGCCACACCGCCACCTTCATACAAATAAACCGATAACTTATCACAAAAACCCTCGCTACCTGGATGGGTATGTACCCGAATCGCCAACTGATTGGTAAGCGTGCCCGAAGTACAAAATAACGCGGCTTCTGTACCAAACAAAGCCGCTGCCTTGGTTTCGAGGGCATTGACGGTGGGGTCATCGCCAAAAACATCGTCGCCTACAGGAGCAGACATCATAGCCTCAAGCATTGGGGCGGTGGGTTTGGTAACAGTGTCGGAACGGAGATCTATAGTAAGCATTGAATGGGGAAATAATGGAAGAAAAGCAAAAATAAAAAAAGGCGGGAAGTCCCGCCTCATTCTTTTAGAATTATTCATTTGTGGGCACTACGGCTTCAATACCAAAGTGCTGGCCATCAAATCGTGGAGGGCTTGTTTTTTAGCAGTGAAAGCAGCCATGATATAGCCTATCAATAAAATAGCCCCCGATACGAGTCGCCCTATATAACGAATCACAGCGGCGGTGGTATTGATGCGGTTGCCGTTAAGGTCGGTTACTTTTAGCCCCATAGCCATTTTGCCGAGTGTCCCCTGTTTAGCAGAAGATTCCATCAGCACAAAGTACACACCACCAATGATAAAGCTAACCAACTGAATGGCCATGGTTGCCCCCAATATACCTGAAGCCATGCCCATGGCTTGTTGTTCATTCATGTCTGATAGGGCATCGGCATTAGAGACAGCTCCCAATCCGATAGCCACCATGATGGGAGCAATTACGATGGACTGAGCAACACCCAGTATCAATCCATCAATTAATAAAGCGACAAAGCGCCGACCAAAACTGGCATAGTTGGTAGGCTCGCTACCGAAAGTTACATTTTCCATAAGCATTAAAAGTTTAGTAGGGTTTAGAAAGATACTATTGCAAGTGAGATATTTTCCATTAAAAAAACAAGCTTCTGTTGTTTTTCTTTTGGAAGTTTTTCAATTTGCTCTCTCAATTTTCCCCCCTTGTTAGAGCCATTATGTTTTTGTTCAAAAAAACATTCAAAGACGACTAAATTATGCGTGGGATTCGGGCGGGGGCGCACAGCACTAGTGCTAAGAAAATATCATTACCTTGTTCTGAAGATGCAGTTTAAGCATAGAATAGCCGACTCAAGTGTCTATTCTGATTAGTGGCGGAGTGTCCCTTTGATATTACAATGGTGAAAAAATAAATATTCTCTCGCTTAGGAATATTGATATGCGTGATGCTACTGGTTTTCAATTATAACAAAAAAAGAAGGATCCTACTAACTATTTCATTAATGTGGGCGATATGCGAATCATCAAAGAGAACGATGGGTTGGCTTCAAAGACAAAATAGTTTTAGATTGGGGGTTGAAGAAGCGGGTGTGCTTTTGGGCTATGAGTCTTCAGTGATGCGGTAATTTCACTTCCATTGCCGTTTCATCACTGGCAACAGCACTTTGGCGTATTGGCGGTAGCCTTCGGCATTAATATGGAGGCTGTCTTGGGTGTAAAGTTCGCTTTTGACACTGCCATTGGCATTGAAAAGGACAGGGTTAATGTCCACATAACTTAGGTATTTTCCTGTGCTGAAGGCTTTTATCATGGCGTTTCCTTTTTTGACGGTTTCCCAATGCTTGCGGCGCGAGGGCGAAAGTTTCATGGATACAAAGCACAATTTAGTGTTTGGAAGGCGATTGCGTACCAAAGCCACAAAATCACGATAGGAATCAAAAAACTGCTCAGCAGACTTGTACTTGGCACCTGTTAGGTCGTTTTCACCACCATAGACCATGATCAGCTTGGGTTCTATTGGAAAAATAACACGCGACGTGTAGTGAATGAGTTCGGGAATAGTAGAACCTCCAAAACCTCGATTGAGTACAGGCAACGGGGTCAAATCTTCTTTCATGTTTTTCCATAGCCGCCAGCTCGAACTGCCATAAAATACGATTTCGCCCTTTTTGATACCCTTATCAAGGTCTTCTTTTTCAAACTGTTGTATTTCTTTCTCAAAACGATTTAGTGGATAGTCGGGTATGAAAGGCTCAGCAATGGGCTGGTAACTGATACTGCTCCGCTGGCAAGCGGAGAGCCACCCTATACAGAGTACGATGAATAACGTTTTGATAGAATACAATTTCATAGTAATAGGTGTTTTGTATCAAAGTAAAAAAGGGGAGATTTTTACGGTTGTTTATAAACAAAAATCCGACTTCCTATCAAGAAGTTGGATTCTTCACTTATCTAAACCTTTTCTCTATGTAAATAGCTTATTTATTTGTCAAGCCAATAATTCTAAGCTGGATGCCCTGCAAAACTATATAAAGACTTGATACTGTAATGTAATAGCATTTCTTCGCCCATTAGCATTTAAGCGACCATCGGAGGCATTTTGATACACAGGACGATTTTGTAAATCTAATGAGATTTTAGAACCATGCCCTTTGAGAAGCCAATTAATTCCTAAATTATAAATTCCTGCTGTATCCATCAATCGTTGATAATCGGCCCATTGTGCAGAGGCGTAGGGCATCAGCGTGCCATTTTTACCTAATAAATCAGCAGCCATCAGATACCCCAATTGGCTATATACTACATGGCCTGTACCAAACATCGGAAAAATATTCCCTTGAATACCGAAACCCCCGTCAGTGATTGTGTCGTGCCATTGGCAGGGTTCATAATGCCATTGAAACGCAGGTAATTAGGGCCATAGTCAGTATAAAAATACCCTAAATAGGCTGATAATGCCGTTCCTTTTTCTTTATTGGCAGGCATATCGGCATACATGGCCAGAGACCAAAGTTTTAAATTGTAGTAAGTAGTGTCTTTTCCTGCATTGGCTATATTCCAGGTCGCAGCTTTCTGCGAAATAAACCCTGTTTCCAGATTAAGCATTTTCTTTTTGCCCAAATAAGTCCCTGTCATGTAGGGCGTTTGGTGGGTATCTTTGTCAAAGAAATTATAAATAAGCAACCCCTGGTATTGCTTGTGGTGACCTTTAGAGGCAAAAGAAGCGTTGGTAGAAATGGCAGGGACAGGATTACCGCTTGTACCAATAGGAAAGGGGTCGGTGAGTGCTATGCGATAATCCCATTTCCCTATTTGACCACGCGCATAAATGCTCATTTTTCGCGAGAATTCATCGGTTTGATCGACAGTTGCCTGTGCAAAGACAGGCACATCCATGGTCATAATAGAAGTAACACTCGGTTGGCTGAAGCGAGAAAGGCCATTGAGTATTGTGAGCCCTCCCCCTATTTTCAACCAATCTTTGTTGGCAAAAGCCGAGTATTCTACGACGGCATCATGTACAAAGAAGGCTACTTTCCGATTGCTTGGTACGCCCTGGGCATTTCCCAGCCCAGGAAACCCATTGAGGAAGTTGAAATTATTAAGACCCATCTGGATATAAAAAAAGGCACGGTCGGAGATTTGCCCAAAAAGCTGCATTCTTGTACGCCTTAACCCCAAATCCAATGTTTGAGACGCAGATTCTCCTAAGACGGTTGTGCCTGGGTTGCTCTTATTGAATCTCAGCCATGTTTGATTTAAAAAAGTAGCTTTAAAGAAATGGGAACCAGAAGCATTAAGGTTGTATTTTAGTTCATTTTTGTCGGGAATTGGTTTGATAGCCTCTTGTGCATGGACAATAAAACCTCCTAATAAAAATAACCAAATAATGTGTTTCATGGTGAGATGTTGTTTCGTTTTTGTCACAAAGCACCATTTTTAAGATTAATACCGATTTAAAAACAGATTAAAAAGAAGTTAAAGCGTGCTTCGTTTTTCTGTTCAGTAAGTTTGTTTTAAATTAGTGCGGTGAAAATCCATACAATCAGGGCTTTATATTTTTAAAAAAGCCTAAACTATAAGAATAATTATAGATTAAGTAAAGCAAGTATAGGGAATGAAATTAGGGCACTTTATCTGTTTTTTTTGCTTAGTACTAAGCAAAGCCTTGGGACAAGTACCACGCATTGACCATACACGCAATTATGATCGTACTTACAAAGACAGCCTTAAATTGGTAACTAAAAAGTTATTATTAGAGGTTGGAAAACAAGCTAATTCTCCCCAACAAGTTATTAAAAAAATGCAAGTTTTGAATCTATTAGGTTCTCTTTATCTTGAAGACGACTATTTGGATTTGGATACAAGCATGGTCTATAATGACCAATTATATGAACTGGCTATCCATCAACAAGATAAGCCTATGATGATTGCGGCATTGCTTCGTAGAGAAATTAAATACCGACGTGCACATGATTATGTAAAATCTTTAGAAATCAGTTTAGAGGCGTTTAAGTTGTGTGAAGAAGCAGGAGATGATTGTAACGAAGGTTGGCGAATTCAACAAAACTTAGGGCAAAGCTTTTTGCGTTCGACTGATTACGTCAATGCTGAAAAATATTTAAAATCTTCTTTGAAGAAATTAACTAAAACAACCTTCGATGACCAACCGCTCAAAATGAAATACTTTTTGGGCATTTATAGCCTTTTGAATAATCTCTATCAAGAATGGGGAAAAGATGAGTTGGTGATGAAAATGTTTGAGGAACAACTCAAAATAGCACAAGCACTTCAAAACAAGCATTCTTTGGCAGGTACATATGAAGAAATAGGTGATTACTACAATAAAAGTGGGCGAGCAGGAAAGGCCCTTCCTTTTTTGAGCAAAGCTTTTGCGTTATTTAGTGAAGCCAATCATACACGAGGAGTAGCTTCAGTCACTAATAGCTTGGCTGAAGCCTATTTAGTGATTAAAGATTATCAAAAAGCGCGTGTTTATGCTGAGAAAGCATTGCTGTTGGCCAATCGAAACAATTATGCTAACCTCAAACCATATGCTTATAAAAGCTTAGCTATTGCTCAAGAAAAATTGGGAAATGAGCTACCCTCTTTACGCGCATATCAACGCGCAGCTGCCTTGCGCGATAGTTTGGGTTTTACACGCCGCTTGGTAGCACTTGCTGATATGCGCCGTGTGTATGAGTTGGATAGAATGCGTTTTGAACAGCAAATTTCAACTCAAAAACGTACCCGTAATTTCTTGATGGTGGGAATGGGGCTATTGAGTGCCTTGGGCGTTGCCTTGATTTTATATAGTCGAATGTTAAGACTTAAAAATCGAGAATTGGCACGAAAAAAACGAGAAATCGAAGAAGCTTATTTGAAAGGACAAACCACCGAACGCAAACGAGTGGCTTCAGAATTACATGACAATTTGGGAGGACTATTATCGGCGGCTAAATTGAGCCTACAAATTTTAGACCCCTCGCAATTGGATCGTCATGAACGTGAAATCTATGATAATGTAGTAGATATGATGGTAGATGCCTGCCGCCAAGTACGTACATTATCACACAATATGCTGCCCGAAGATTTGGAAAAAGAGGGCTTATTGAAAGTCTTAGAACGTTTGATTTATAAACTTAACTCAGCAGGAACAACCCAGTTTAGTATGAAAATAACGGGGGATTTTACTGAACGGCTTACGCCCGAAACCGAATTTAATCTTTATCTTATTGGCCTCGAACTGTGTAATAATGTACTCAAACATGCCAATGCAGCCAAGGCTTACATAACCCTCCAACGGTCAGCGGGGCGAATTATGTTTGGGGTTGCTGACAATGGAAAAGGACTGAAAATTCACGATAAAAATGAAGGAATGGGCTTGCACAATATACGTCAACGAGCAAATGATATTGGCGGGATATGTCTGTTGAGTCAAAAATTAAATGAAGGTACAACCATTACCATCAACGCCCCTTATACGCCAGCCTATCAGCAAATTCAATTTGTTGATGCTTAATCCAATACTCTTTCTGCATCAAAAATCCGATAACGGTACTGTTGGTCGTTGAGCTTGTCCCAATAATGAATCAAAAATTGATTGGTAGTTTTTTGAATTTGACTCATACTTACAGTGCGGAGTTCATTATTTCGATTTACTAATAAATCATTTTCTGCATCTCCTTTACCCCCAAAATGATGAAAGTCAAGTACATCACTTGCTTCATAGAAAGGATGCGCTTGCTGCCAAGACTCAAACCAAGTTTCCCGTTCTTTGATTACCTCATCTTCATAGAGCGTTACCGACGACCAAGCATGACTTTTTTGTCCGTCGAGCAATTGATGAAAAAGTTGAACCCCGTCCCAGCGAAGTTCTGACACCGTTCCTTCTTCTACTACGATAAGAGTAAAAGGCTCAATGCCACTAAATTGATAATTTTCAACGAAATCACTCAGGTTTGAGTATTCATAAAAATCTAATAAGACCAAACCTCGACTTTGGCGATAAGGAGGCTGATGATGATGCTTTATAAAAGCACCATTTAATAAACAAAGGGTTGTGTAGGTGGATGCTGCAATCCATGTACCTTGGGCCAAACCATCTTGCGGATAGAATACAGATTGTTTGTTTATAATGTATTTTTTTGGAGGCAAGGCTTTCGGGCGACCCACGTGCTCGTCGCGATTAGAGGTTAATATAAATCCTTCTTGATAAGGAAGATAAGTTACAAAACACATATCGTCGATAGTTTACGAAATTTCCTAAAATCCCTAAATAATACCACCCAAATAAAGTGTATTTTTCAGGAAATTAATGTTTTAAAATCATCCTATTACTCTATTATCTACATGTACTTAGTTGCTATGTAGTTACAAATCTAAATGGCGGGTAGCATCTTGGATTTGAAATTGCTAAGATGTTAGACTTTCGCGGTATTTGATAGTAGAGTAAGCAATCCCAAAATTGGAGGGTAGTTCGATGCTGGGATACGCCTCACTTAATGCAATTTTGATGATGGCAAAGTGGTGGATGGCGTGTTCTGCCATGTAAATCAATTCGCGCATCAGTGTTGTTTGCACCATTTGATTATCATCACCAAAATAGGCATTCATCGTGAGCGAAGTATCCTCTATGGGTTGGCTCAACCATTTTTTTAACTGTTCTACAAAATATTTACTAAAAACTAAATCGGTTTCGAGCCTTATATCCCGATTTCGGCTATCATAATCTACAAAGCCAAGAGGTACTTGTTCATAAAGACATTGGTAGAACTCCAAGGTGTGCCGAATATGTTGCCCTACGCTATTTCCATGTAACAACGCCAAAGAGTCGGTATATGCTTCGTGAGAAATAACACTTAGCAAGGCTTGAAGTTGGGCTAAAATGTGCCGATTGGTTTGCTGAAGCAGCGTCATTTTGAAATGGTGTTTACTGTTATTTTAATAGTTACGTCGTTAGACATCCCAAGTGTGCCACCGCCAATGCTCCAATCGCGACGATTGATACTTACCTTGGCACTGAAAGTACCTTTATCATCGTTGGTTGTGAATGTAAAAGTGCACTTTTAAATTTTTTGTAATGGATTTGACAGTTAAATCAAAATATCCTACATAGCTATTCTCAGACTTTTCGATTTTTGTGGACTTCATGGTTATTTTGGGGTATTTAGCCACTTCAAAAAAATCGGATTTTTCGCGTAAATGCTTGTCACGTAGTGTATTGTCGGTATCAATCGTACTGGCATCTACGTAAGCAATAATAGTACTTGCTGCTAAGTTTGATGGGTCAAATTTTATGACTGCTCCAAATTTTTTGAATTTTCCTTCCACACTTGCCCCAAACATCTTTGCAGTGAATCCAACGTCAGCAGTTACTGGTTGCCATGTCTGCGCCAAAGACTTTCCGAAAATACTTACGCAAAATACAAATATTAAGATTCTCTTCATGGCTTTTAAGATTTAAAATTTAAATGAGATACCCACGAATGGCATCAATGCTTTATTGCGGAAGCGGTCGTTTTCAAAAGTTAGTTTTGGTCAGTAGTATATTCTGTAAATTGAAAACTGGCACCAAAACGTAAGCCAAGGTTTTCTTTTAGCCAATACCTGCCATACAACTCTGAATTAAGACTACCAAGATCATTATCGCTGATTAGCAATAAGTTAAAAACAGTAGGCTTGGCTGTTTGCTGAGTACCGTTGAGCCGTGAGCCTGTTGATTTAGCAATGAACTTGCCACTTTGCTGTGCGCCAAAAGTGGCACCGATAACATCAATATTAAAACCAATGTCCAATTTCTTAAAACTATACTGTAGGTGAATGGCCAGATTGAACGCGTTGGTCTGTGTTTTAGTGAGTTGGAGCGTATCAATGTTAGTGAGTATGTTCTCTAAAAACAAAACCTGAGGTCCATATTCTCCCGATGTTAGTTTGGCAGGAGCAGTGTAGTAGTCGAGATTTTGACCGAAAAATGAAGTCAATCTCACTCCCCAACCTATTTTGAAGCGTTTAGATTTTCCTACACCATACAATTGGTTGTAAGACAACGCCGTGGAAAACCCACCTCCAGCCGAGAGGGCTACATCTCCGTATATTTGTTTTTTAGGATAATTAAATTGGGCAATAGCAGTGATTGCTACTGCCGACAACAGTAGTACAAAAATTATTTTTTTCATTGGATAGTGATAATTAAGCGTATGTATCGGTAATTACCGACAGAATAAATGAATGATTAAAAGCGGAGAGTAGTTAAGTATTTATTTGAGTTCGGCGCTTCCAAAAAGCACTGAAAATTGTTTACACCAAATTAATACAAATTTTTGGTTGTTGGGATTGGCTGTTGCAGGTAGTTCCAAAAAATAGTCGCCTACATTGACTTTGCTACTTACTTCCACAAACTTAGAAGCTACTTTATCTTCCGACAAATACCACCGTAAGTCAGGGCCATTAGACGATTTTATATTTGTAAAAACCAACGTGCGCTTACTGTCTTTTTCGTACAGTTTTACACTGCCCGATACCGTGTAAGAACCCGAACCGCTGAGGTTACCTTCTCCAAGTAATTTCTGCCCATTGGTATCAAACGAGGTGATAGGTTGTGGCGTGGTTGTTCCGCTGCCATTATTGGTGGGGTTGGAGGTAACGGGCTGAAGCTCTTCTGTTTTGGTGCAACTCGCTAAGGCCAGCGTAAGTAATAGAAGGATGAATGTTGTTTTCATTGTTGATGGTTGTTAAAGTTGATGTCACAAAGGTAATATAGAGGCGTTTTACTGATTGTCGTCTTGCCGACAGTATGCTGAAATTAGGCCGCAGCTTTTTTCAGTTGATGCACATTAGGGATGGTAATCATACTGCGGTTATAATCAAGCAAGCCTTGGTTTTTTAAATCACCAAAAAGCTGCGAGACGGTTTGGCGTGTACTACATATCAAACCTGCAATATCTTGGTGAGTTAAATAGTTTTTGAGCATAATTCCCTCTTGGATAGCGATGCCGTCTTTTGAAGCCCATTCTTCCAAAAATAATAATAATCGAGTACGGACATCCTTAAACATCAGATTAGTATAACGGTTTTCCAAGCGGCGAAAGCGCAAACCTATTAATTTAGTAAACTTTACTCCTAAAGTAGGATTCTGTTGAATTACCTTTTCAAAATCTTCAATCCTAAAACTACAAACGGTCACATAGTCGGAGAGTGCTACTGCATATTCGTCTATCTCAGCTTCATCAAGTGTGATTTGCCCAAATAAATCTCCTGTTTGAAGTACTTCTTTGACAGTTTCATTACCATCAGCGTCTAATTCTACAATCTTAATAATCCCTTTTTTTAGGAAAAAAACGCGACTTTGTTCTTCATGAGCGAAGTAGATAATTTCGTTTTTATGAGCAGTTTTAAAATTGGTAATAACACATACTTGTCGTAACTGATCTGAATTTAGATGCTGAAAAAGTTGGTGGTCACGCAAAAACCAATAGCGTGTTTCAAGGGGAAATTGCAGAGCCATTTAAACGCAAATTTTATTAGTTAGCTTATAGTTGCCTAAATATACGGAGATCTTATCCGAATGGTTGCGTTAATTATAGCTGGCCACTTACTGCAAAGAAAGCCCGAGATGTTTGAATCAGTTGTCGAAGTGGCGTAGGCTTAAAACCACGTTTGATATTGATGGCACTAATATCGGCCACAATGCGCATATTGTGCATAATATCTCTGTAGGCTTTCCAAAGTCGATAGTTGGGGTCATAGACGTGTCCAGGCTCAGAAGTTGCCCCATTGAGTTCTAAGATTTTGATGTTTTGACCCTTATACAAGTCCTCCCAGCTGGACACTCGCAGATCAAACCGTCCATAGTAAAAGCCATCAATAGGCAAGGATATTCTATCAAAAACCTTGACCAAATCAGCGTTGATACGCGAGTTGGCGTTAAGGAATTTTGTGCCAAGGCAGTGATTGCCAATGGGTTGAATAAGTTGTCTTTCGCCTTTGGGTAAAATTGTATCCCACTTGTTGTCCACCCGTTCGCGGAGCTCTCCCATTGCAAAACGAGCGCGTTGATTTTGGTTTAATAATTCACCAATGGTCGAGTGACCATCGCCCACTACAGTCAAAAACTCCTTCTCTACCACAGAGGTAATCTGCCCAGAGGTTTCATTGGGTAGTCGAGCATACATAATGCCTAACTCTAATCCAAAATCGATAAACTCTTGAATAATGACGGGCTGTCCTATGACTGAGAGATACTCTTTCAATTCTTCGGGTATATTGATTTTATACACCTTAAACCCGCGCCCACCTACATCAGGCTTTACAATGAGCGGAAATGTGATTTGAGTCATGATGAGTTGTTCACAGACTTTTTGCCATTCCGTTCCGACGGGTACAAAAACGGCAGACGGAAGATATTGCGGGGAGATTAAATCTAAAATATCCATTTTCGATTCGCCAAAAACACCCCCATCAGGAATACAGGGATTGACAGTAGTGAAGTAGGTTAAAGACCGATTTCGTAAGGCAAGATAGAGCCAATAGGGAAATAAAGGGAGAAAAAACACCCACCATGTCCAGTATTCGTAATTTACTAATTTGATAAGCCAAGCGGGCTTGTGGATTTTGGATGACATATTTTTATAATCAAAATGAAAGGCAAAAATGATTATTCAAAACAAACCTCGATGTCAGCCAAATGACATAGATAATAAGGGAGCTATTTTGTACCAAAAGCCCAAGTTAAAAAATCAGGCATGACAGACGACCAAGTCGTTGGATCATGTTGCCCGTTTTCGACTTCCACATAACGAATCTCCTTACCCCAACGGTAGCCTTTTTTCTCCAATTCGGCTATTAAATCAAGGGTATCTTCAATAGAGTCTATCACCCCATTATTGTTCCGGTCGTCTTTTTCATCTTCTGTTCCTGTTTGAAACCAGAAGTTGAGTTCCGAGTGGTGAGTTCCGAGTGGTGAGTTTCGAGTGATGAGTTCCGAGTACGAAGTATCAATAGATGACTGCCCACTGCCGCCAGCCGATTGCCGCACCAAACGGTGCATAATTCTATCATTTTCATCGTCATAGTGATCTTCATATGCACGCTGCCGCCACCAAAAAGACCCAGAGAAAACGCCTACTTTTCCAAAAAGATGAGGATAGTGCCAAACTATATCAAACGCCGATAAACCTCCCAATGAAAACCCACAAAAGACCGTGTTACTGGCCCCCATCAGCACAGGGTATTTTTTTTCTATATGAGGCATCAATTCCTCCGTTATGAAAGCAGTATAGGCCGTGGCCTTTGCACCGCGTTGCTTATAGTCCGCTTGTGCAGCTGTGCCATATTCTTGCATACGGTCGCCGCAATGAATGGCCACTAACACAAAAGGAGGTAACTGAGCATTTTCAAATAGTTGAGTGAGCAATTTGGTCATTTGTAAACGTTGTAAATCCTGCCCATCGTTCATATACAACACTTTATACGATTTGTTTGAGTAGTTGTAATCAGGCGGCAATAGGATGTCAAGCACTATGTTACGATGCAAATGTGCAGAATATAGAGAGGTGTCGTGCTTAGTAACAATTTCCAAAGTAGTATTTCGGTCTTTCAAGAGTGTAAATGAAAAGAGAGATAATAAAAGTACAAATAACCCATATTGGGGTATAAATTTCAAATAATTCATTATTCCAAACTTTTTTCTGCCAATTTTACGTTTATTTACGAAAACTATCACAAACAGATTTTAATCCCAAATTTTTTTAATTGCATGAAGTATCCGATCGCGCTGACCTTTACGGTATTGATTTCATCTACTGTTGTATTTGCACAAACAAAAAAAGTACCTACTAAACCTACTACCCCTGCCAAAACCACTACCCCAGCTAATAAATCAACCACACCCACAGTTACTACTTCCAAAATGATGAATGAATTAGATTCAGTTGCTTACAGTATTGGTATGAATATCGCCCAAAATCTAAAAAGTCAAGGGTTAGATAAATTAAACGTCAGTCTATTATCCAAGGCTATTAATGATGTATTGAAATCAGGGAAAACAGATTTAAGCGAGTCGGAAGCTCAGATGTTATTGGGGAATTATTTCAACAGACTACAAACCCAACGCCAAGCAGAGGAAGCTAAAAAATATGAGGCAAACAAAATGGCGGGAGAAAAGTTTTTAGAAGAGAATAAGAAAAAAACAGGTGTTGTGACGTTGCCAAGTGGCCTTCAGTACGAAATTTTAAAAGCTGGAGAAGGCGCAAAACCGACCATCAACAATACTGTCAAAACGCATTATCATGGGACATTGCCCGATGGAACGATTTTTGATAGTTCTGTGCAACGTGGAGAGCCTGCCGAGTTTCCTGTTGGTGGAGTCATTCAAGGCTGGGTAGAAGCATTGCAGTTGATGCCTGTTGGGTCTAAATGGAAGCTATATGTACCCTACAACTTAGCTTATGGAGAGCGTGCAGCAGGGGCAGCTATCAAGCCTTATTCTGCATTGATATTTGAAGTAGAATTATTGGAGATTACTAAATAATTGGCGAATTTGAATGATTTTGAAGTTTGCCAAAATTAGTAAACTCAAGAAAGTGAATCATGGTCTAAATCAGTTTATGAAAATGAAAAGCCTATTAGTTGCCCTGTTTCCAGTGTTGTTGTTAAGCCTTCAACCTGACAATTCGCGTTCGCGTACGGTGGTTGCACGCCCGTTTGCGGTGTCTGACGACGACCTCAAACCCACCCTGACACAAGAGAAAGTAGAAGCCTACGTAACAAAAATATTTTCGGGCTATCACTATCGTAAGTTTACGGTCAATGACTCACTTTCTTCTAAGATGTTTGACAACTATTTAAGTCAGATTGATGGAGGGAAACTGTATTTCTTAGGAAGCGACATCCAATATTTTGAAAAATACCGTAATCAGCTCGATGAATCGCTCAATAATGGCGATTTAGTAGCGGCCTATGATATTTACAATGTCTTTCGAAAACGCTATCGCGAACGCAGTGCTTTTATTGACAAATTACTAACTAAACCATCGTTTGATTTTGCAGTGGATGAGTCCTTTAATACGGATCGCGAAAAAGCGATTTGGGCTAAAAATAGCGATGAACTCAATGAAATATGGCGAAAGTTGATTAAGAATGAAGCCTTAGAGTTGAAACTTTCGGGCAAGGCAGACACATCAGTAGTAACTTTATTGAGAGATCGATATAAAAATCGTGAACGCAACTTGGGGCGTTTTCGTAGCGAGCAAGTTTTTCAAATGTACATGAATGCTTTCTGCGAAGTGCTCGACCCACACACGCGCTATTTTTCTCCTACCGATTCCGACCGATTCAAGCAAGATATGTATCAAGCTTTGGAAGGTATCGGAGCAGTGTTGCGTGAAGATGGAAACTACATTAAAATCGTAGAAATTGTACCTGGAGGCCCTGCCTTTAAAGACAAACGCCTCAAAAAAGATGATCGGATTATTGGCGTTGCGCAGGGCGAAGAAGGAAAATATGAAGATATTGTAGGCTGGTACGTGGACGATGCTGTCAAAAAAATCAAAGGTGCTAAAGGTACAGTGGTTCGCTTGCAAGTATTGGCTGCTGATGCCTTACCCAACGACCCCCCCAAAGAAATCCGCATTGTAAGAGAGAAAGTAAATCTCCAGACTTCTCGTGCTAAAAAAGAAATCGTAACTATCCATCAAGACAAACACGACTATAAAATCGGTGTTATCAATATCCCTTCGTTTTACCGTGATTTTGAAGGAGCAGGCAAGCGCGATAAAGACTTTGCCAGCACCACTCGCGACGTGCAAAAACTCATAGATTCGCTCAAAGCCGAAAATGTAGAAGGTATTGTAATAGATCTGCGCAACAACGGGGGCGGCTCGCTTACCGAAGCCATTTCTCTGACGGGCTTGTTTATTTCGAAAGGCCCTGTGGTGCAAGTGAGAGAGTCTTCAGGAGACACCGAAGTCCAAACAGACCCCGACCCTGCCATTGCCTATGATGGCCCACTGGCCGTACTCATCAATCGCTTTAGCGCGTCAGCCTCAGAGATTTTTGCCGCAGCTATTCAAGATTATAAACGTGGTATCGTGTTGGGTGAGCAGACATATGGTAAAGGAACGGTACAAACGATGGTGGACTTGAATCAGTGGATCAAGGATACGGACAAACTGGGTCAAATCAATATCACTGTGGCGAAGTTTTACCGTATCAATGGCAGCAGCACACAACGCAAAGGAGTTTCTCCTGATATTGAATTCCCATCGGCATTTAGTGCAGCAGAGTATGGCGAAAGCTCACAACCAACAGCCTTACCTTGGGATCAAATAGCCACCGCTCGTTATGATATGACGAAGGCACTCAATGAGAAGCAAGTAGCTAAATTGCGTGAAAAATACCAGCAACGTCTCAAGTCGGAAAATGAACTGAAAACTTTTGTAGAAGAGTTAGAACTTTTCCGTAAAGCCCGCGAAAATACGACGGTTTCTCTTCAAGAAACCAAACGTAAAAAAGAACGTGAAGAAGCTGAGAAAAAACGCCAAGCTCTGAAAAAACTCGAAACAGAAGACAATGAAGAGGAAGAAGAGGGTGTGGCAAAAACTAATGCTGCCGACCGGAAGAAAAAAGATATTTATATGAACGAAACCAATCGCATTTTGGCTGATTATATTGCGCTCATTAAGTCTCCCTCGATGGCAAAAAGATAAATAGTTATTCATCAATTTCCTTGGACGTTGGATATAAGCATAACAAAAGGGCTTATATTCAGCGTCCAATTTCTGTTATCAAATCTCTATGAAATACAAAAAACACGTTTTTATTTGCACCAACCAAAAAGATGGTGGAAAGAAATGCTGCGGTGCCGAGCATGGCGCAGCACTGGTAGATGCTTTCAAAACATCCTTAAAAGAAAAAAATCTTCATACCGACATTCGTGCCCAAAAAGCAGGGTGCTTAGATGTATGTGCTTTTGGCCCCTCGTTGGTTGTATATCCAGAGGGTATTTTTTATGGCAAAGTGAGTTTAGAAGATGTGGAAGAAATCGTTGAAAGTCATTTAGTAAACGATGTGCCTGTGGAGCGATTGAAATTAGATTTTTAATATATTTAGACCCAGTTTTTTGCAAAAAAAGCGACCATTTGCATTAACTTTGGCAGACAATAATCCATTGAAATCAAAAACAAAACCATGAAAAGAACAGCAAATGCCAACTGGCAAGGAAGTGGCAAGGAAGGCCATGGAACACTTACCACTCAAAGTACCGTTTTGAGTGGTTCACAATACTCTTTCAATACCCGATTTGCCGATGGAATCGGTACTAATCCTGAAGAATTGGTGGCTGCAGCCCATGCGGGTTGTTTTTCGATGAAACTAAGTTTTGTGATTGGCGCGGTAGGTTTTACCCCCGATAGTATAGATACACAGGCCATCGTCACGCTTGAAAATGGGGCCATACCTAATATTCATTTAGTGGTAAAAGCCAGTGTGCCAGGAATGTCTGCCGAAGAATTTGAAATAGCGGCTCAAGATGCCAAGGCAAACTGCCCTATTTCAAAGTTGTTGAATACAGACATCACTATGGAGGCGACATTGGTATAAAATAACTAAAGACCATTATTTCAACTCCCACCTCTGAATGAACTACATCAAAGCTTTTGCCCCAGCTACCGTTGCCAATGTAGCTTGTGGGTTCGATATTTTTGGATTTGCCTTGGATGACCCTGGCGACACTGTCGAACTTTGGGTGCGCGATGAACCAGGAGTCATTATCAAAGATATTATTGGCGATGATGGCCGCCTCCCGCGTGATCCTGCCCGTAATGCTGTGACAGGTGTTATGCTCAAGTTCTTAGATTATATAGGCTCAACAAAAGGCGTAGAGGTAGTTTTACACAAAATATGCCACTTGGAAGTGGTATGGGTTCGAGTTCGGCCAGTTCGGTGGTGGGTATATTTGCCATCAATGAGCTATTGGGGCGGCCACTTACGCAAAAAGAATTGCTTCCCTTTGCCATGGAAGGAGAACGTATTGCCTGTGGAGCAGCCCATGCCGATAATGTAGGGCCTGCGCTGTTGGGCGGTTTTGTCGTTATTCGGAGTTATAGCCCTTTAGATGTTTTTAAAGTAAAAGTACCAGACGAACTATATTGCACGCTTGTGCATCCAGATGTGGAAGTGAATACAAAAGATGCGCGTTATATATTGCGCAATGAAGTATCGCTCAAAAATACGATTTCTCAGATGGGTAACGTGGCAGGGCTTATCGCGGGGCTGATGCAGGAAGACTACGAACTCGTCAGTCGTTCGATGGTGGACGTGATTATAGAGCCTGTTCGCTCTATCTTAATTCCTGAATTTGACCATGTAAAGCAAGCCGCATTAGACAGCGGTGCATTGGGCTGTAGTATTTCAGGAGCAGGTCCTTCTATGTTTGCGCTGAGTCGCGGGCATGATACTGCCCAAAGAGTCGCCGCTTCCATGTGTAATGCTTTTGGCCATGTAGGTATCACGACCAAAAGTTATGTTTCACAAATCAACCAACAAGGTCCCAAGGTGCTCGAAAGCCGTTAGTTTTAACTAAAAAATGCCATGCGTATTTTCGCTTCTTTTTTTTTCATTCTTTTTTTTTCATTAGTAGTTTCTGCTCAAACCC
Organism: Spirosomataceae bacterium; assembly: GCA_041392315.1. Classification (GTDB taxonomy): domain Bacteria; phylum Bacteroidota; class Bacteroidia; order Cytophagales; family Spirosomataceae; genus Runella. The sequence continues at coordinate 882,382 of JAWKMH010000001.1, forward strand.
TCAAAAAATTACCTGAGGCTAATATCACTAAGGCTGAGGTAGAAATGCAAATGCGTTTTATCGCTTCCGATGAACTGCAAGGCCGTCGTACAGGTGAGCAGGGTAATTTGGTAGCGGCACGGTTTGTTGCCGAACAGTTCCGAATGTTGGGTGTTAAACCCGCACCAGCGCAAGCTGACTTTCTACAACCTGTCCCGTTTGTTATTCAAAAAATAGCAAAAATCGGCAAGCTCATCGTAGGAACAGACACGCTGCAAGTAGGCAAAGAAATGGTGATTTTGGGTAGCAACGCCGTCCACTTTACGACCGATTTGGTGTTTGTAAATTATGGCTTGCCTGAAGATTATACAACCGATGTAAAAGGTAAAATTGTAGTGGCCCAGGTGGGTACTCCCGAGTCTAAAACCCCTCAAGAGATATTCGCAGCTTCCAACGATAAGCGTAAACTGGCGACGGAAAAAGGAGCAACCTTACTAATCGAGTTGTTTACGGCCCAAATTCCTTGGAGTTTTGCAGCAAGGTATTTTGGCAATGAAAAAATAAGCCTCGACAATGGCCTCGGTAGTGCAATACCACATGTTTGGGTAAATGGTCAACAAAAGAAGAATGTCGATTTATTGAAAAATGGGGTAACTTCTGCCACCTTTCAAACCACTGGTCGTGAGCAAATAGCGGTTTTGTCTAACAACGTAGTGGGGGTTGTGGAAGGCACAGACCCAATATTGAAAAATGAATATATCGTTGTATCGGCTCACCTCGATCACGTAGGCATGGGTAAAAAAGGGGGTAGCACTTATACTGCCACTGACAGTATTTTCAATGGTGCGCGCGACAACGCCTTTGGAACTGTAGCCATGCTCACAGCCGCCAAAACACTGGCATTAAAACCTGCCAAACGTTCCATCGTTTTGATTGGTTACACAGGCGAAGAAGTAGGGCTTTTGGGAAGTAAATATTATGCTGAACATCCGCTTGTGCCACTCAAGCAATGTGTGTTTAATCTCAACACCGATGGCGCAGGCTACAGCGACAAAACCATCGTATCTGTGATTGGCCTTGACCGGACTAATTGTAAACCCGAAATCGAAACAGCTTGCAAAGCTTTTGGGTTGGGTGTTTTTGCTGATCCAGCTCCTGAGCAAGGGCTTTTTGATCGTTCAGACAATGTCAGCTTGGCTGCCAAGGGCGTTCCAGCTCCCGATTTTTCGCCTGGTTTTAAGAGTTTTGATGGCGAAATCGCCAAATACTACCACCAAGCTACCGACAATCCAGAAACCATAGATTTTGATTATTTGTTGAAATTTTGCCAATCTTTTGCTTACTCGGCACGCCTGATTGCCAACAAGCCTATCACACCCTACTGGATTGCTGGCGACAAATATGAACCTGCTGCCCAAGCACTTTATGGAAAGTAAATGACCAACAACCACTTTAAAATAAATAAAAATAGACCCTTGGAGGGCAACAAAGAAAACAGAATATGATTCGTAAAGCCATTATTCCCGCTGCAGGTTTAGGTACCCGTTTTTTGCCTGCTACCAAGTCGCAACCCAAAGAAATGTTACCGATTATTGATACGCCTACCATTCAATATGTGGTGCAAGAGGCAGTAGATTCTGGCATCGAAGACATACTCATCATTACAGGCCGTGGCAAACGTGCCATCGAAGACCATTTTGATCGTAATGTAGAGTTGGAGGCAAGATTGGAAGAAAAACAAGACGAATTGCTGTGGAATGAAATGCGTCGGTTGGCCGATATGGCCAACATCCACTACGTGCGCCAGCGAGAAACAAACGGCCTCGGCGATGCCATTCATTATGCCAAACAGCACGTTGGGAATGAGCCATTTGCGGTACTTTTGGGCGATACCATCATGGACTCGGTCATTCCTGTTACACAACAACTCATAGATACTTACGAGCAATACCAAAGTACCATTATCGCTGTCGAGACGGTCCCGCGCGAAAAAGTAAATCGCTATGGCATTGTAGGTGGCACAGCCTTGAGCGATACCATCATGCAGTTGGACGCACTCATCGAAAAGCCTTCTATCGAAACCGCGCCTTCTAATTTAGCCATTGCAGGTCGTTATATTTTAAGCCCTGGTATTTTTAAAGCCATCGAGCAAACCGAAAAAGGCAAGGGGGGGGAAATTCAATTGACGGATGCCTTCCAAATCTTACTTCGGCGTGAGAGTATCTATGCCCACCGCATCGAAGGCGAACGCCACGACATTGGCAACAAGTTAGATTTTTTGAAAACAACGGTGAAATTTGCCCTCAAACGCAAAGAATTTGCTGCTCCTTTTTTGAAATTCTTGAAAGAAACCTTGGCAGAATACGAACAATAACTTCTGACAAGCAGATAGCCATTTGTGGCTTGATTTGGCCTCTTTACCAAAATAGTTGCTCAAAAGGGGTAAATTTTCTAAAAACCAGCATTATTCGTATTTCAATCCTATTTCTGCTCTTACAGCATCAAGGAGTGAGATGAGGTGGATGCTATCGGTCAGCGACCAATGCTCACTTTGCAATTTGCCAGCTTTCAAACAAGCATTGACCTCTTCTATTTCGTATTGGTAGCCCCAAGTGGGGCGGTCGAAGGTAAAAGTTTCGGTAGTCTCGTCAAGATATTCTACGGTAAGGCTTTTGCTTTCGTGCCAGCGTGGATGAATGATAATCGTACCCTTCTCGCCATAAATAAAGGCCTCACAGCGCGTCTTGGTCATAAAAGTAGCATCCAAAAAGGCAAAAGTATCGTTGGCGTAAGTCAATGTCATGCCTATTGACTCATCTACATTGGTTTGCCCAAAGATAGCCTGCGCTGTAATTTTAGAAGGGCTTCCCAAAATGAGATACGACAAAAACAAAGGATAAATTCCAATATCCAACAAAGCACCTCCCCCCAAATCTTTGTTGAATGTACGTCTATTGACATCATAAGGGGCTTTGAAACCGAAGTCGGCTTTTACGCCCAACACCTTTCCAATGCTTCCCGATTGAATAAGGTCGAGTGCTTTGAGTGTAGTAGGTAAAAATCGTGTCCATAGTGCTTCCATCAAGAAAATTTGCTTTTCCTGCGCTACTTGTATCATTTCGCTTACCTCTGTGAGATTCATCGCAAAAGGCTTTTCGCACAATACAGCAATACCTGCATGGAGGCATAGAAGGGTATGCTCAGCATGACCTATATGCGGCGAAGCAATATAAACCGCATCCAATTCGGGGCAAGTAGTGATTTCTTCGTAACCACCGTAAGCGTAAGTAGCACCATATTCTTGAGCAAATGCTTGCGCCCGTTCCAAGTCGCGTGATGCTACCGCCATGAGCTTTGCCCCGGCTATCTGCCTTAAATCTTGCGCAAATTTGTGGGCAATGCGCCCTGGTCCGATGATTCCCCAACGTATCATTTTGAGTTTTTAGTGAATGTATCTTTATGCTTTCCGTTGCTTTTTATATGCTTTGGCAAATAGATACAGCAGCACCCAAAAAGCAATGTATCGAAAGCATATAAAAAATTGAGCATATCTCTCAAAACGGCTAATAGAACAATGCTCACTAAAAAAGCGTAGGGAGCTCGTTGAGTAAACGGAACTGGAAGGAATTAAAGGGCTTTCGCCTCGCTCAGCTTGATAATGATACGCTTACCATACATGGTAAAAAGTTAGTAAAATCAAGATGACGAACTTTACATGAAACCATCCCATTTGCCAGTAAGAGGCATTAAGAGGGGTCATGGTGATACCACAAGTCCAAGTAATCATCATGGCAGGATTGCAAATGATTTTATAAGCACGCCATTCCATCAGGCCATATTGGTCTTTGAAAGCTTGGCGTAAATGCTCCGGTTTTGGTCAGACTCTACATGATATACAAACATTCTAACCAAATAGAAAAGTCCTGCAAACCAAGCCACAGCTCCTACAATGTGAAATGCTTTGAAATAAAGAAACCATCGGGAAAGAATGGTTAGGTTGATTGAATGGATAGTTTTAATAGCTTTTGTTTCTGTATTCAGCTTTATGTATGCACGTTTCACTTAAATCAACCTCGCTAAATCAATTACTTTTTACCCCACAATCAGTTTCTGCCCTTTTCTTACAGTATTACTTTTGAGACGATTTATTTTCTTGAGGCGACTGACATTGATGCCGTAGCGTTCGGCAATGGTAGAGAGGGTATCGCCAGATTGAACACGATGAATACGCATTTTCAGTTTTCCTGTTGTAGCTTTGGGGGCTAAATTAGAAAGACGTGTATCAGGGGCTGTTTGCTTAGTCTCTTTATAAATCACCAAACGATTGCCTCGCAAAACGGTGTTACTACGCATCTTATTCCAACGCTTCACCTCAGAAGCGGTTACACCATAGCGGCTGGCAATCTTGCCTAATGTTTCTCCTTTCCGAACAGTGTGAAATACCTTTGTAGTTTTTATTTCTGATTTCTCATCTTCACCCAATGCTGCAGTATCGGCCTCATTCCCTTGTGCCAATGCGAAAGATAGGTTAGTACTTGTAGCTACTTTGGATGCAGAATCCCAAATAGCCAAGCGATTTTCATTGATATAATCTATGTTGTGACTCGGAATACGAAGTGCAAAGTTTTTGACGTAAGGAGGGAGTTCGGTATTGACTAATTGTGGGTTGAGTTTATGTATATCTGCCAACGTATTGTTGGTCAAGGTAGCAAAAGTATTAAGGTTAAAATAACCTGTAATATGTACTGTATCCGACAACATGGGATAATCAGGCGTTTCGGCAAAAATACCGTAATCGGCATGATAGTGCATCATGTAAGTCATGGCTACAAACTGCGGTACATAATGACGGGTTTGTTTGGGTAAAAAATTATAGAGTCCCCAAAATGAGTTGGAACCAGAACGCCGAATGGCTCTTTTGACATTACCAGGGCCAACATTATAAGCCGCTAAGGCCATTTCCCAATCACCAAAGGCACGGTAAAGACGTTTCAGATAGACACAAGCGGCTTCAGTAGATTTGACGGGATCGAAACGCTCATCAATGTAAGCATCTCTTTTCATGCCATATTCGCGCCCCGTAGCAGGCATAAATTGCCACAAACCACCAGCACCTGCATATGAAATAATGCGTGGATTGAGTCCAGATTCGATGAGCGACAAAAATTTCAATTCTTGTGGCATATCATGTTTGGCAAGAGTTTTTTCGTACAAGGGAAAAAACAAGTGCATATTCTCTAACATACGCCTTACAAAATCGGGCTTACGATAAATGAAATATTCGACAAACTGATGGGTAACTTTGTGATAACGTAATGGAATCTGATTTTCCAACTTTGCCAAACGTTCTCTTATCAATGTTTCAGGAACAGTTGAGTCGGCTATCGTTTCAATTTTTAGCAACTCTCCTTCAAAAAAAACGCTGTCTTTTTTTTCCTCTTGTGCGGGGCAATAGGCACTTGTTCCAAGCCAAAATATACCCACTAACATACTCATACCCACTAATCGCTTCAATTCCATCATTTTTCTGGTTTTTTCTCGTTAGGTTTTACATTTTTGTTCGTTTTCGATGGCTATATATGTTTATCAGCTATGCATAAATCGTCATATCAACTACTTTTTCTTGTTGCAAATAATTCGCAAAAGCAAGTAGTTTGAGTTCTTCAAAAGGTCTTCCCATTATTTGAAATCCTATGGGTAACGATTGAGCATCGATTCCATTAGGAATTGAAATGGCTGGATTGCCCACTACATTGGCTTGTACTGTAAAAATATCTGCCAGATACATTTGTAATGGGTCTTCTCTATTGTCACCAATAGGGAAAGCGGTTGTTGGAGTAGTTGGCATCACCAAAAAATCGTATTTTTCAAAAATAAGATCAGTTTGGTCTTTCATTAAACGCCTTACTTTCTGTGCTTTTGTGTAGTAAGCATCATAATAACTGGCACTTAATACAAATGTTCCAAGCATAATTCGTCGTTTGACCTCTTCCCCAAAACCTTCACTGCGTGATTTTTTGTATAAAGACATTAAATCATCTGCTTTACTACTTCGATGACCATATCGAACGCCATCAAAACGGGAAAGATTCGAGCTGGACTCCGCAGTCGTCAAAATATAGTAAGTAGGTAAAATATACGGTAATAAATCAAAATCTATAGGTTCTACGATGTGGCCTTGTTCACTCAACCAATTTAACTTTGCCAGCATTGATTGCTTAATTTCGGGTTGAATCCCCTCGCTTTCTATCCCCTCGCGCAGATAGCCAATTTTTAGAGGGTGATCATGAATATTTGAGAGTAAACGACCATCTTTCGACCACATTGCTTTCTCCACGGGTTGTTGAGAAACAGTGCTGTCAAATTCATCAGCACCGGCCATGATTTCAAGCAGCAGTGCGGCATCTTCTACATTCTTAGTAATAGGACCAATGCAATCGAATGAAGAACCGTAGGCAATTAACCCCCACCGCGATATACGACCGTAAGTGGGCTTTAAACCAACCAATCCACAAAATGCCGCAGGCTGCCGCACAGAACCGCCTGTATCCGACCCCAAGGAAGCCAAACACATATCGGCTTGCACTGCCACAGCCGAGCCTCCCGACGAACCCCCAGGCACACGGGTAGTGTCGGTGGCATTACGAACAATCCCAAATGCTGAGTTTTCGTTAGATGAACCCATGGCAAATTCATCGCAATTTTGGCGGCCAATGATAATAGCGTCTTCGTCTAAGACACGTTGCACAGCCGTAGCCGTAAACTGCGAAACAAAACCATCCAAAATTTTGCTTCCTGCTTGTAAACCATGGTCTTTATAGCATAAGACATCTTTTATGCCTAATACCATGCCTGCTAAACGTCCTGCTGTTCCAATCGCTATTTTTTGATCAATCTCCTCGGCACGACGCAAGGCTTCTTCGTCATATATTGCTACAAAGGCATTAAGTATTTTGTTTTTTTCTTCGATAGTTGCCAAATAATTGGACACCAAGCCTCGACACGAAATCTTTCCGATTTTTAAATCTGCTTGTACTTCACGAAGGGAGGTATATTGATAACTCACGACTAATAGTTTAAAAACTCAAAAATGAGCTTAGAATGGAATTGCTACAAAACAACAAACCAGCAATAGCCATTATGACCATTGCTGATTTAGTGGTTTAAAAAAAATCTTTCGTGCTATCGTGTTTCGTCGAGTCCTTTTTCGATGCTGTCCTTCACTTCTTTAGAAGCATCTTTGAACTCTCGAATTCCTTTTCCTAAACCTTTCATCAATTCAGGAATTTTTTTTGCTCCAAAAAGCAACAATACAATGAGGCCAATAAGAACAATCTCTTGCCCTCCCAAACCCAAAATCAAAAAAATTGAAAGCATATTCATCGCAAAATACAGTTAGTGATTAAATGATTTACGTTCAGCACATTTGTTTCTGAACAAGTTCTTGTTTTCTATAAAACGCAAACGAGTGCGCTTTTACCTTAAATTATTTCAATTTTAACCCTTTTTTAAGAAAAGGCAACACAAAAATAGCAACAATTTTGGATAATATCAGTCAATCGAAATAGTATTTTGTTTTGCATCCCAAGCACGAAAGGCTTCTAAGTCGTCAGAAATGGCATTAAAAAGCCAAACCACTAAAGCGATATCGTCTGTAAGACCAATCACAGGCAAAAAATCGGGTAATACATCAATCGGCGAAAGAAAATAAATCAAAACTGAAATAATGCTCGTGAGTGTTTTCCAAGGCACTACTTTATACTCTCCTTTTATATAGGCTTTCAGAAAGCGTGTCAAAAGGGTTATTTTCGCGCGGAATGAATCAAAATTTTCACCTTTCAAAGCATTAGTTTTACCAAGTACATTGCGTAAAAGTTGTAAGAGACTGCCCGTGTTGCGGGCATATTTCCCAGCTTTCCCTGTGGCATTTCTAAAAAATACGGATTTGAGTACCCGCACAATAATAGGATCAGATGTGGAGGCGGTAGGCATTTTCTTGACTGTCAATAAATCATTAATTGTTTAAACTATTGTTGGTGCTACAACGTCAAATACATTAAAAAAATTGAAAGGAAGGTAGTTTTTTAAGATAACCACCCCTCACGGATACAAAGTTGGTGAATATGCTCATAATGATGCTCACTATGCCAAGCATAGAGTGCTGCAACTTCTTGTAAAGTAAATACTCGTTTTGATTCGGGGTGTGTATAAGTTCGCTGGAAATCAGACTTATCCAAGGAATTGAGCAACATAATCCAACGCAAATGAACATATTTGAGGAGCTGAAGCGACCAATCTACTGGTGCTGTTTTGCCGTCGGCCAACTCTGCCCATAGCTGCTCTTGATAAGGTTTGATGGTAGGATTGTCTTCAGTCAAAGCCAATTTAAACCGTATAAAAGCGTTGAGGTGGCTATCAGCTATATGATTTACGGTTTGGCGGACCGTCCAACCTTCAGGGCGATAGGGCGTTTCTAACTGCGCCTCATTCAATACATTGACGATATTGAACAGCTTAGAGGGCAAAGCACTAATAGTTAGTATTTGTGATTTAGTTTCGGCCATAGTGTAGGTCTTGCCAAATTCAAAACGCCCAATGGGGTATTTTAGATTTTCCATTTTCTGGTAGGATCAAAATTGTTTTTAGTTTTATGATTCTGAATAGGTAGGCCGATTGCCATCTATCGCCCAAAATCATCTTGTACTCTTACAATGTCTTCTTCGTCAGAAGGATTTTCGGGGTCGGTATGTTGCCAAATTTCGGCCAAAATACCCCACTCAACCAAGCCGACCAAACGGTGTCGCTCCCCTTGACGCAGGGTAATTAGTTCGCCTGTTTGATAAGTTTTTACGGGCGTTTGTTCGTCTGTATTGCTGGTTACTACGCCTACTGTCCCCGAAATCACCCGCCAAATTTCGGCTCGGCGGTGATGATATTGCCAAGAAAGCCGCTTTTCGGGTGCAACTACCAAAATCTTTGGACTTAATTTTTGGGTGATTTGAATGGTTGATAGCTCTACCGTTGGGAAGTAAGTAGCTGCAAACTGCGGTGTTTGTGCTTCGTCTAATACAAAAAAACCACCCCAAGGGCGTGTTTGGTCTTGTTTTTCAATATGTAAGCCTTGTTTTACTAACTCTTTGGCAATGTTTTCAAAAATAGCTGATTTTACTGTCCATAAAAGTTACTTGAGTGACCGTAAAATTAGAAAAAATCTGTAAGGTAAACTCCGTATTTTTGCCCGAATTTCAAAAACACCTCATGTTGTTTCAACGATTAAGTAACTAATGCAGAAGAAAATCTATTTTGCTTCCAGGAGATTTTCATTTGGAAGTCAACCATGCTGCAAAGCCTCTGAGAGAACGGAAAATAGTACGCTGGTTGGAAGAAATCCGTCATGATGCCCAAATGATTTGCTTAGTGGGCGATTTGTTTATTTTTGGTACGAACATAAACGAGTAGTACCGCGCGGATTTGTCCGATTGATGGGGAAATTGGGAGAACTCACCGACGCTGGTATCCAAATTTTGGTTTCTCCAGGCAACCATGACATGTGGATGACCGATTATTTTGAAAAAGAACTAAACATTCAACTACACCGAAAACCTTTGGAGTTGGTGGTTAGCTTTGAGCAATCGGCGACTCACACCTTTCTAATCACTCACGGCGACGGCCTTGGGCCAGGTGATTATCAGTACAAATTATTGAAAAAAATATTTGAAAGCTCCATTGCCCGTTGGGCTTTTGGCCGCTTACACCCCAATTTTGCACTATGGTTGGGGCAATCTTGGGCCCAACATAACTGGCAAAAGCACTGAAAAGAAGAACACCGTATTCCTGGAGGAAAAAAAGAATGGTTGGTGCAATATGCCAAAGAGAAAACAAAAAACACCGCGATTTTTATGTGTTTGGCCACCGCCATAATCGAGCTCATTTCTTCTCCGCGAAGCCGTGTACTCATCCTTGTTGTTGGATCAATTATAACACCTATGTTTTGGAGGCGAAATCATGCAAAAGTGCAATTATAGCGGATAACTCTTGCCCGAAATCCACTATTTTTTTCGACCTTTGCCAAAAATTTATTCAAAATAGTACAAGAACAAAAATCAATACATGGAATTATACCTTGATTCAGCCGATTTCAAAGAAATAGAAACTGCCTTTCAATTGGGTTTTTTGACGGGTTTGACCACCACGCCTACCTTCATGCACCGCGAAGGTGTAACCGATTTGGATGGGATGATTATCAAACTCTCGAAAATCGTTCCCATCCTTCAAATAGAAGCACTGGGCGATACTGCCGAAGAAATTGTCAAAGATGCCGAGCGTCAGCTGGCTCTCGGACTTGACCCCACCAAGACTGTATTCAAAATCCCCGTATCATTGGAAGGGGGTTCGGGCTTGTAAAATGCTTCGCGACCGTGGCATGATGGTCAATGTACATTTGGTTTATACCATTCAGCAGCCTATATGGCCATGACAGCGGGTGCAAGTTATATCTGTGGTGGCAGGGCGTATGCAAGACCAGGCTACGATGCCATCAAATTAATAGGGGAATGTGTAGAAATGGTCAACTTTTATGGGGCAGGTCATGTTTTCGTCGGTTCGCAATGCCGAACACGTCCGCAATGCCCATGATTTGATTTGCCACACGATTACTGTGCCATGGAAAATCGGCAAGTTTTGACCGATAATAATTTCACAGCCATTGGAACACAGCAATTTGTAGAACATACACGTCTGATTACCGTTTCGGTCAAAGAAGCCATTAATGGCATTAACCCGTTGGTAGCAGCTGACACAACTCTGGCTGACGCTATCGTCAAAATGACCGAATTTGGTTTTGGTTGTGTAACGGTCGTAAATAATGACGGTAGCGTAAAAGGCGTATTTACAGACGGCGATTTACGTCGGAAATTGTCAGAAGCAGGCCGCGATGTACTCACCCAACAAATAGGCGACTTTGACTATAAAATGCCCGTAAGTATCGAGGCAGACGCGCTCTTGGATGCAGCAGCAGCCTTATTTAAGAAAACAACAGTAGATACCATTTTAGTAACAGAAGGTGGCAAGCCTGTTGGTATGTTGGACATTCAAGACCTGAAATGATTCAAGAAAAACAAAATAAATCTTTTGTAGAGGCGCAAAATCTTGCGCCTCTACCTGTTATGGAAGCCTTCTATACGTTGCAAGGAGAAGGTTATCATAGTGGCAAAGCAGCTTATTTTATCCGCTTGGGAGGTTGTGATGTAGGCTGTGTATGGTGCGATGTGAAAGAATCATGGGATGCCACCCCACATCCCGCAGTACCATTGGAGAAAATAGTGGAAACCGCCTTAGAAAACCCTGCTCGTATGGCGGTTATTACAGGTGGCGAGCCGCTCATGTATGATCTTACAGCACTAACCCAGTTATTAAAACAAAAAAGTTTTCAAACAAACATTGAAACATCAGGTGTGTATCCCATCTCTGGACAATGGGATTGGGTATGTTTTTCGCCCAAGAAGTTTAAAGCCCCCCATGAAAGTATCTATCGTGTAGCCAATGAGTTAAAAGTAATTATTTATCATCCATCTGACTTTGATTTTGCCGAACAACATGCCGCTTTGGTAAACCAAGATTGCGTGCTTTTACTACAACCTGAGTGGAGTCGAATACAAGAAATGATGCCACGCATCGTTGAATATGTAAAACGATACCCAAAATGGCGCGTTTCGCTACAAACCCACAAATACATGCAGATTCCTTAGAAAAAACAGTAGATGTGTTTTTAAAATTTTTGTCATTCCGAGGAACGAGGAATCTACCTCCTTCTCTCCTCCTATTTCTCTATTTCTTCCTCGCGCTCTATTCCTCTATTTTTGCTCAAAATCGTTCCTCTGCCTTTCTCACACCTTCACAGAACGAATCGGTACAAAAACCAGCTACCACCAACAAAAAAGCACAACAGGCTTTTGAGAAAAGTACTAAATTTTATGCAGAAAAAAACTTCGCTATGGCGGCAGCTTGGGTGGATGAAGCCCTCAAAAATGATTCTGTTTTTGCAGAAGCACACTTTCGCAAAGCACAGCTATACGAAATTTTTACGCAGCCCGAATTAGCTCTGCAGTCGTATCGGAAGGCCATTGTACTCAGACCAGAAGCCCCCTCTTTCGTTTTTGCCTATCAAAAACTCATAGACTATCACCTCCGTGAAGGGCAGTATGCCCAAGCCAAGCGAGATTTAGAGCGATATATACCGTTGCTCAAACCCAATAGCATTGCCCAAAAACGTGCCGAACGGCAGCTTCGTACTTGCGAATATGGTGAGAAAGCAATGTTAAATCCACTAATCATTAACCCAGAAGAGCTATCAGATACCGTAAACAAGTACTTATTGCAATATTTCCCCTCCCTTACTGCCGATGGAGAAACACTGCTTTTTACAGCCTTAAATGAATCTAATGATGAAGATTTATTCCTAACTACTTATCAAAACGGCTCTTGGCAAAAACCAGTAGCTATTTCCGATAAAATCAATACCAATGAAAATGAAGGGACGGGCGCACTCTCTGCCGATGGCCGTACCTTGGTATTCACAGCCTGTAACCGCCGCGATGGCTACGGGAGTTGCGACCTATATATCAGTCATAAAGTGGGAAATGATTGGGAGAAACCAAAGAATTTAGGCATAGAAATAAACTCTCACTTTTGGGATTCACAACCAACCCTATCACCCGACGGGCAAACACTTTATTTTGTATCTGACCGAAAAGGAGGAATAGGTGGTCGTGATGTATGGTATAGTACACTCAACTCAAAAGGACAATGGACTCCCGCACGAAATATAGGGGATGTCGTCAATACAGTTGATGACGAAGCATCGCCATTTATGCATGCCAATGGTCACACCCTTTTTTTTGCTTCTGAAGGGCACGAGGGCTTAGGTGGCTATGACCTATTTTATGCCGATAGTACGCTGACAGGCTGGCAAAAACCTCGGAATTTGGGTTATCCTATCAATAATGCCGAGAACCAAGTGGCACTTGTTATTACGGCAGATGGTAAGTACGGTTATTATTCTTATGACACCAAAAAACCAGGTGTTCAGCGCATGTCTAAAATTTACCGATTCTTGATTCCCAATCAATTAAAAAAACAATTTAATGTTGTTAATTCCCTTAAAGGTGTCGTTACAGACAGCAAAACCCAAAAG
>JAWKMH010000010.1:0-234919 GCA_041392315.1 Spirosomataceae bacterium
TTAGATTTGAAGAGTGTGGCCCGATTAAAACTCCATTTGTTTCTCCGTGCTTTAAATTACGTGTATTGAAATCTATTTGATTAAACCATTCGTGTTTGTCTGTTGGCTTTGATTTTGACTTAGCTAAACTTTTACCTACTAATGCCCACGAAATTGAATGACTATAAACACTTGGAAAACAATTTGAAATATCAGCCAATGCAACATATTTGCTTTTAATTACTATGTCTTGCTCTGGATCTCCATCCTTTGAGAAATTTTTGTAGTTCATTTCAAAAAGTTCAGGTCTGTTTTCGAGCTTTCTTAAATGAGTTCTACTGATTTTAAATGAATCATTGATTGTCTTGTCGTTAAAATGATTCTGCAATTTAGTCCAATTGTCCGCTAAACATTTTGCTTGATTTGAGTATGCAAATGGTTCAGGTATTGCCATTGGTCTTGGAATATTAATATTCCGCATACTGGAATACCTGATAAAATCTTTGGGTTTTTCGTTTATTGGAAAGGTTAGTGTTTGGGTAAATGCTAAAAAGTCTACACTAGTCATGAAGTTAGGAATTTTTTCTGCAAAAAGTCCATAGCCAACTAAGCCGTCATATAAGTCAGCTTCTGAAATTTCCTTACTGTAATCAATGTATCTTCTCATTCGTTTATTGTCGGTCAGTGTCGTCTTTTAGGGTGAAGCATCACATCTCTATAAACGCACCAATACCTTTTTTCATTTTAGAATACTGCATTGAAAGCAAATATCAACATTAATCGGTGATTCTCAAATCGCTCCAATGGGAATACGTATTGCTACCACAAAAAATCCCTGATTGGCCCAGTGCTAAAGGAAAAACAGCCTTGCCGTGGGCAGATGAAACGTTTCTTATCCCTTACCCAAACTTTTTTACTTTAATTTTACGTTAGAGATAAGTCATTTACTTCTGTTTTGATGAAATCAGCCTTTTATTCTGTCTTACTACTTTGGGTAGGTACTCTACTGTTTTTTGCTTGCCAAGATAAACCCGACGAAATACCCCTCTTGGTTCGGCGATTAGAAAAAGAAATTTTTGCGGCTCAAGCGCCTGAGGATTTGGCTACTATCTTACAACAAAACCCCTATCTGAAACCCTATTTTGGTTTACTCTTCAGATGCACCTGACTCGCTCGTTGTGAGTCAGTTGTTTACCAATATCAGCAGTCAGTTTTTGCAGCAGTTTAACCAAGATTTACAGAAGCAATTTGGCGATTTAGAGACCATCACGCCACAGCTCCAACAAGCCTTTGCCCAAATCAAGGCCAGCTATCCCGACTTCAAAGCCCCCAAAATCGTAACGGCTGTTACGGGTTTTATGGGGAGCGATTTGTATGTGTCTGATAGCGTGATCGTCATCGGATTGGATTATTTTGGCGGGCCAAAAGCCAAATATCGTCCGCAAGTATATGATTATCAGTTGAATCGGTACCAGCCAGCCTATATTGTTCCTTCTATTTTGTTTTTGATGTCGCAGCGATACAACAAAATACCCACGGAAGACCAAACACTCTTGGCCGATATGGTTTGGTATGGCAAGGGTTTTGAGTTTGTAAAACACGTAGCTCCTGCTACTCCCGACAGCCTCATTATCGGATATAGCCAAGCCCAGTTGGACGACGTATATGCCTCACAGCAAGATATTTGGGCTTATTTTTTGGATAGAAAGCTGTTGTTTGAAACCCGCGAAGCCGAAAAAGAACGCTTCATAGGCGAACGCCCCGCCACGGTCGAAATCAGTCAATATTGCCCAGGAGCGATTGGCCGCTGGGTAGGCTGGCGCATGGTCAGTCGGTATCTACAAGAAAACCCCAACACCAATTTGCCTGAACTGATGGCCATGACCAATGTGCAGCAGTTGATGGCTGAATCGAAATACAAAGGACAAAAAGACGAATAATTTAATACCATGGCAAAAGGACGAGGAATGGGTACGGAATTGCTACCCGAAGACAAAAAGCGCAAACTCAGCAAAGACAGTATTCAGAAAACACTGAAAATATTTCGATTTATTCTGCCCTACAAAACCACCTTTTTGGTCGGGGTTTTATTTTTAGTGCTATCGCTCACAACCAATATTTTGTTCCCCAAACTCATTGGCGAAGTGGTGGCGGTCATTGAGGGTACTTCCAAATACTCCATCAATCAAGTGGTGCTGGTGTTGATAGGTATCCTGGTTTTGCAATCTACCTTTTCATTTGGACGCATCTATTTTTTCTCTATTGTCAGTGAAAAAAGCATGGCCGATATTCGCCAAACTTTGTATAGCAAAATTGTATCGCTGCCTGTATCTTTCTTTGAGCAACGTCGTGTAGGCGAACTCATGAGCCGTATTACAGCCGATGTGCAGTCGCTGCAAGATGTGCTGGCCTTTACGTTGGCAGAGTTGTTTCGGTCGGTAGCTACGGTGGTGGTGGGTATCATTATCATCTGCTTTATTTCTTGGAAACTCACCATTTTTATGCTCGCTACTTTTCCTGTGGCCATTGTGGTGGCGATGGTGTTTGGAAGATATATCAGAAAGCTATCCAAAAAGCACAAGATGAACTGGCCTCGGCCAATGTGATTGTAGAAGAAACGCTTCAGTCTATTAATGTCGTCAAGGCATTTACCAACGAAGCATTAGAAGTAAACCGCTATGGCGTGGCACTCAACAAAGTAGTGGCAGCCGCCCTGAAGGCAGGCCGTTTTCGGGGAGGGTTTGTGTCGTTTATTATTTTTGCGCTGTTTGGCGGCATTGTGGGGGTAGTTTGGTATGGCGCTACGCTGGTGCAAGGCGGCGAAATGCCCTTCTCCGAACTGATGACCTTTATTTTCTATACCATGTTTATCGGTGGCTCTATTGGCGGTTTGGGCGATATGTATGCCCAAATCCAAAAGACACTGGGCGCTTCGGAACGGTTGTTGGAGATTTTGGATGAAAAATCGGAAGTAGAAGTCAAACCAGTACAAGATTTTGTACCGATAGAAGGCCATATTTCATTCCAACAGGTAGGTTTTTCGTATCCTACCCGCCCCGATATGGCTATCTTAAAGGGTATTTCATTGGATGTATCGGCAGGGCGAAAAATTGCCTTGGTGGGGTATAGCGGCGCAGGAAAATCTACTATTGTGCAACTGCTAATGCGATATTATGAGCCGCAATCAGGGCAAATTTTGGTAGATGGCCAAGACATCCAAACGACGGACATCACGGCCTATCGCCAAAATATTGCCGTAGTGCCACAAGAAGTGATGCTTTTTGGGGGTACTATTCGTGAAAACATTGCCTACGGCAAGCCCAATGCTACGCTTCAAGAAATTGAAGAGGCCGCTCGAAAAGCCAATGCGTTGGAATTTATTCAATCTTTCCCTGAAAAAATGGACACCATTGTAGGAGAGCGTGGGGTAAAACTCTCGGGAGGGCAGCGGCAGCGCATCGCCATTGCACGCGCCATTTTGAAAGACCCCAAAATTTTGATCCTCGACGAAGCCACCAGTTCGTTGGACGCTGAGTCCGAAAAATTGGTGCAAGAAGCCCTCGATGGCTTGATGCAAAACCGTACGACTATCATCATTGCCCACCGCTTGGCTACTGTCCGTAATGTGGACTGTATCTATGTCATCAAAGATGGCACTATTCTCGAATCAGGTACGCACGAGGAATTATCACTCAATGAAAATGGCTTATATGCTGGTTTGATCAAGTTACAATTTGAGAATGTAGCCGTAGCGTTGTAAATTTGATATTTTATTTTTCACTCCAAACCTCTCAATCAACATGATTAATCTTATTGTTCGCCTCATTGTCAGTACAGTAGTAGTGCTGGGGGCAAGCCGCGTACTCCAAGGATTTTATGTGGATACTGTCCAAAGCGCAGTCATTGCCGCTATTGTCATGGGCTTGCTCAATACCTTTGTGAAGCCCATTTTACAGTTTTTGTCGCTGCCTATTACCATCGTTACCTTAGGGCTTTTTTATTTTGTAATCAACATTGCGCTGGTGTATGCTTGCGCCTATTTGGTAGATGGCTTTAGTGTTTCCAGTATTTTAGCTGCTTTGCTATTCAGCATTGGGCTGTCTATTGCTCAAGGATTTGTCGGGCTTTTTCTGGATTAAAACCTGTTGCTTCTTCCCCTGTTTTTTGCTAAACTTGTAAAGCATCTCCAATACCTGACACTATGGTAGCCATTGCCGAAAAAAAGCATAAAAAACCTCTCAAAAAAATCCCTCCTGTATTGATTTATGAGGAATGGGAAGGTGTGCCGATTTATTACAAAGACTACAAAGAGGTTTTGACAGGGGAAAAAACAATCACAGAAATCATATCTTGCTCAGATTTACAGGGGGTGCTGGTAGCACTTATCAACGGTTTTTCATTTATGAATATCAACCGTAAAAAATACCTTATTGCTACCAACGAAATCGGACTTCATCTGTCAAAAAATGATGATCTGGGCAATGACATCGTTGTTTTTGAAAAAAAAAAGTAGGTAAACTCAAAGGCAAGTTTTTTGACGTAGCCCCCAAAATAGTGATTGAAATAAACATCAAGGCCGATATAGCCCATTTTCAAAACGACGAGTCCAACTATCTGCTCCAAAAATCACTTAAAATGCTTGATTTTGGGGTTGAAAAAGTAGTATGGATATTGACCGACCTACAAAAGGTGTTTGTGATAGATAAAAACGACCCTAAATGGTACATCGTCAATTGGTCAGAGAATATTCCTTTATTGGATGGTTGTGTGTTGAATATCAAACAATTGCTCGACGACGAAGCCATTGAACTATAAAAAAATACCCGTCGGCAAAGAATCGCCGACGGGTGTCGCAAAATCGTCAAGATGGTGTGGTTATTGAAATTTGTTGATTAAAAACATGGATTGAAATTATTTGACAGTAACATATTTTTTGAAAACCTTATTGGCCACACTTAGTTCAAAGGTGTATTCACCTACTGGCAAATGACTCAAATTGAATTTGCTACCATTTGAAAGATAATCAGCATAGACCGCTTCGCCGAAAGCATCTGTGATGGTTACAGCCATATCTGCTATGTTTTTGTTGGCGGTCGTATTACTTCAAAACGATTGACCGCAAAGGCTTCTACTTTTGAGTCATTGCCTCTTGATAGCTATCTTCATTGATGTCGATACTACCATTTTTAATAGAAAGTTGTTGCAAAGACCAAAAATCAGCGTTTGAACAGTTCAACAAATACTCTCCATTGGGTAAGGCATTGAGGTTAAATTGAGTAGTGATATTCTCCCCACCCTTGATTGTACCTGCATACAGCACTACGCCGTCTTTATCTTTCAATTCTACATCTAATTTTCCTACATTAGGCTGATTGACTTTTACCTCAATCTTCTTGTTGTCACGCTTGACCACTTTTACATCTTTGGTCAAAAGGTGAGTTTCGGCCATCGCACTCCCTGCGGAGGCCATCATCATAGCTGCTAATACAGTCGAAAGCATTGTATTCTTTTTCATAGTTATTTATTGTTTTAGTACCATCTTGTACCACTTCGTTGTGGTGACTTCGCTTTGACGTTGCAAAGGTCTAAGGTTTTGAATTACAAAAAAATAGCTAAAAAAAAGCTCTTGAATAATTCATATCTCACTTTGCAACCTTTTCTAAAAATAGTACCAATAAATCAAAAAACGACTCGAAAAATTCAACAAGCCCTACGTTCCGTCCAATTAAATTTTTACTGAAAATGAAAAGTTCTTTAAATAGTACAATGAAAATTAGAAAAATACTACTTTTAATAATCCTCTTTGGTACTTGAAATATACAAAATCAATATTTTTAGCCTTTTTAGCAAGAAGCCAAATCCACTCTTGTACGCATAATTTCGAGGTGATGACGAGTATGATAAGCTGTAAAAAGCAGCATTTCGCGGATAGTCAGCAACCCTAATAAAGGATGAGGAATGACGTAGTTGTCTAAGTCTTCTTCTGACCAGTCGGTTAAGTGATTGAGCAAAGCAGCATTTGTTTGGGCAAATTCCCCTAATAATATTGGTAAACCTGTAGCTGTATCAAGCGGAGCAAATGCCCCAGTCGCCCTGATTCCATCTCCTAAGGCAGTATGATAAGCTGTTATAATTGCTTGATAGGTGCGTGAGGTATGCGTGGCCAATCCCCATTTCTCTTCAAAGTAACTTTTGGGTCGCCCCAAGAGTCGGTTGAGAGGAAATACCGATTGTATCAGATGTTGTACATTTTCTGCTGCTGACCACACCTCATCGGCGGGCTTAGCGTAAAAAGCGTGGTAAGATGCTTGTGTAGCAAAATTTTCGACCTCTTCAAAGCCTTGTTGAAGTAAATCTATTAAAGTAGGTTTATTCATGGTGGCGTAAATTTTCTATGGTTTCTTATTGCAATTCTAATCGTTGATGTGGGCGATTTTTGATGAGCAATGTTTCCAAATCGGTTACTACTTTTGGCCAAAAGGTAGCTTGCATTTTTCGGGAAAATAACCCAAAGTGGCCTATTTTCCTTAAACCATAGTCTTGAGGAATAACCGCCTCATTAATCATGTCTGCTTTTTGATAATGCTTTAGTAAAGCAGGAACACTACGCGCATTGGCAATGGGGTCGTCGGTAGTCCAATAAGATTTGATGGGTATGCTGACCTCTTGGTAGGAGTGATGCGCAATGCTTTTGCCTAAGAAATCAAATAGATAATTTTCTACATTACACCAGCTACGCCACTCGTTGATGAGTGCTTTGGGTAAGTCCTCCATAATGCCAAACTGTTTGGAAGGTAAATACCCCCAAAAAGGAAGGGTAAGTGGGGTAAAGATATTGAAAAAGAAAAAAGACACCAGCCGATAAGGAAATGTGTGGTGCCACCAAGTGCCCGTCGAAACGGTAAGCAACACCGCCCCTCTCAATAAATTATGGTTGGGCATAAGTCCTATCAACTGCCCACCGATACTATGGCCTATCATCAATTTGGGCCAATCAGGATACCTGCGGTCTAAATAATCCAAGACCGCACTCATGTCTGCTGCCCAATCTTGCATCGTGATATGCGTAAAAGTCTCTTTGTCAGTAGGGCGTGACTGCCCCATCCCCCGATACTCCCAAAGACAAACAATGAAGCCACTGTGGGCCAAGAAAGCAGCCATATTACTATAAAACTCCTTCTTCATGCCTGTGCCAATGTTGAACTGTACAACGGCTTTGGGAGTCCGGTCGTATTCATAGATAATCCCCGATAAGTCGAATCCGTCGGGGGTAGGAATTAAAACGTTGATGGTTGTCATTGATCAAATCTGTCTAAAGCATGCTGTAAAACGTCTTTTAAATATTGATAATCGTTGGTAAGTTTTACCATAATCCATGCCCCTTCGTATTCTACTACGGCTTGCTGCGCCAATTTTTGGGCAGTTTCGGGCGGGTGTCGAAAAGCATACAAATGCGTAAGGGTTTGCAAATATTCTTCAAAAAATACCCGCATTTGAGGAATAAATTCGTCTGTAACAAGGGCGGTTTCGATGGCCATGTTGCCCATCAAACATCCCCCCTCTGTGTCTGATACAACCCGAATTTGTTTGGCTATCAGTTTTTCTAACCTTTGGCGCGGCGCAAGCGACTCATCAAAAGCAATAGGGAATACTTTGACCGAAAAATAACTATGTACACTCCCCAACACCTCTTTCATGAGCGCCTCCTTACCACTGAAATAATGATAAAAACTACCTTTCATCAATCCACAGGCAGCCGCTAAATCAGCCATGCTGGTACGATGATACCCTTGCTTTTTGAATAATAACAGGGCATTATTGATTACTTTGTCTTTGGTTACTTTCTGAATGGGCATACTTTGAAGTCGATGGAAGCTGCAATATTGAGCAATAATTTTTATTTTACCAAACGTTTGTTTGGCAAAATTGTTGTTTTTAAATATTTAAAGTGTTTTAGGGTAATATATTTTTGCAATCTGTTATATTTAGTGAATTCAAAACCATTGACTATGCTATTTTCTCTTAGAAAAACTCTTTTTATTTTATTGTTATTGAATAGCCAATATGCTTTTTCTCAAGAAGCTTATCTGCTCCGTCCCGATAGGCTTTTCGACGGGCAAGAAATTCACGAAGGCTGGGGCGTATTGGTGCAAGGAGAAAAAATAATAGCAGTGGGGGCTCATGCTACTCTTCTGGCCAACGCAAGCCTAAAACCCACCCTTATTGATTTGAAAGGTTGCACGCTATTGCCTGGATTCATAGAGGGCCATTCGCATCTATTTTTACACCCCTACAACGAAACCACTTGGGACGACCAAGTACTGCGTGAAGCCCGTTCGTTG
Source organism: Spirosomataceae bacterium (assembly GCA_041392315.1). Lineage (GTDB taxonomy): Bacteria > Bacteroidota > Bacteroidia > Cytophagales > Spirosomataceae > Runella. Next base: position 8,322 of record JAWKMH010000010.1, read on the forward strand.
CGCACGGCTCGTGCTACCTTACATGCCCGGCAGACAATCATGGCGGGCTTTACGACTGTCCGAGATTTAGGAACAGAAGGGGCAGAGTTTGATGATGTGGGTCTCAAACAGGCGATTGACAAAGGGATTATCCTTGGCCCTCGTATGATTATTGCGACCAAAGCACTCATCGCTACGGGAAGCTACGCGCCCAAGGGATTTAGTCCTGACATCGAAATACCGCAAGGAGCAGAAGAAGCCGACGGGCATGATAGGCTCATTCAGGCAGTAAGGCGACAAATAGGTAAAGGGGCGGATGTCATTAAGATTTATGCCGACTATCGTTGGGGTTTGATGGGCGAAGCCCGTCCTACATTTTTGGTAGATGAAATAAAGCTCATGGTAGAAACGGCTCGCAGCAGTGGCCGCCCAACCATTGCTCATGCAGCCAGTGCAGAAGGAATGCGCAGAGCCATATTGGGTGGCTGCGAAACCCTCGAACACGGCGACGCTGGCACACCCGAAATATTTGCTCTCATGCGTGAAAAAGGAGTAGCACTATGCCCAACACTGGCAGCAGGAGATGCCGTCAGCCAATATAGAGGCTGGAAAAAAGGCGTTGAGCCAGAGCCTGAACGCATTAAAAATAAACGAATTACCTTCAAACAAGCCCTTGATGCTGGTGTAACGATTTGCTTTGGGGGTGATGTAGGTGTATTTTTGCATGGTGACAATGCCCGCGAAATGGAAATGATGGTGGACTATGGCATGAAACCCTTAGATGTCTTGCGCTCAGCTACTTCTATCAACGCACAGGTATTTCATCTGACACAATTAGGGCAAATCAAAGCAGGTTTTTTGGCCGATTTGGTGGCAGTAGAAGGCCGCCCAGAGGAGCGTATTAGTGATGTGCGAAAAGTAAAATTAGTCATCAAAAATGGTGAAATTATCAAAAAATAAACCTTAATGATTTTCTAACATGATTTTAACCCACAAAAACTTCTAAAACCATTGCTTATTCTTACTTTTGAAGATAAAATCCCAAAAAAGTATGTTCTTTCTAAGAAAATACGATTTTTTTTCGGAAAATTGTAGTTTCTACCAAATCCATCCAATATTCATAACCTACCCACGTATGTCAGATAAAGCACAATTAATATTAGACGGTAAAACGTTTGAGTTTCCAGTTATCGAAGGTTCAGAAAAAGAAAAAGCCATTGATATAAACGCCTTACGTGATGCAACAGGCTATATCACCATTGATAGTGGCTACAAAAATACAGGTGCTACCAAGAGTGCTATCACTTTTTTGGATGGTGAAGAAGGTATCCTGCATTACCGGGGCTATTCTATTGAGGAGTTAGCCGAAAAAGCCACTTTTTTGGAAGTTTCTTACTTATTAATTTATGGAGAACTTCCTACCAAGACTCAATACGAAAATTTTGAAAACGCGATTCGTACACATACACTCGTTAATGAGGATATGCGTAAAATTTTTGAAGGCTTTCCTGTTAATGCGCATCCCATGGGTGTTTTGTCGTCGTTAGTGAGTGCCATGAGTGCTTTTTATCCTGACTCATATAATGACAAAATGCCTGATAATACTGAAGCTCATATTATCAGGCTTATGGCTAAAATGCCGACTATCGCCACTTGGTCTTACAAAAAATCGCAGGGGCATCCTGTCAATTATCCTAAAAATGAACTGGATTATTGTTCTAATTTCTTGCATATGATGTTTGCTTTGCCTGTGGACGACTACAAAGTAGATCCTGTGGTGTCAAAAGCGCTTAATAAGCTATTAATTTTACATGCAGACCATGAGCAGAACTGCTCCACTTCTACGGTTCGTATGGTGGGGTCGTCGCGGGCAAATATTTACTCTTCTGTTTCGGCAGGGATTTGTGCTTTGTGGGGGCCACTTCACGGTGGAGCTAATCAGGAAGTAATCGAAATGCTTGAAGACATCAAAGCAGATGGTGGCGATGTAGCCAAATATGTAGATATGGCAAAAAATGCTAAAACTACTGGTTTTCGTTTGTTTGGATTTGGACATCGCGTCTATAAAAATTTCGACCCTCGTGCCAGAATTATTAAAAAAGCAGCAGATGATGTTTTAGCAAAATTAGGCGTAAAAGATCCTGTTTTAGCGATTGCCAAAGGGTTAGAAGAAGCAGCTTTACATGATGAATATTTCGTAAGTCGCAAGTTGTATCCCAATGTTGACTTTTATTCGGGCATTATCTATCGTGCTTTAGGTATCCCTACCAATATGTTCACCGTTATGTTTGCTTTGGGTCGTCTGCCTGGCTGGATTGCCCAATGGAAAGAAATGCGGGTAAACAAAGAGCCAATTAGCCGCCCCCGTCAGATTTATACAGGCGCTACGCTACGCCCATTTGTGCCCATAGAAGAAAGATAAAACTCTCCAACTAAGTTTTTAAAATGCTGATAGCTTTTAAGTTATCGGCATTTTTTGTTTTATCAAATCAAGTAAATTCTATACTATTTTAGTAGAATATAAAATAAAATTGCCTAATTTTGTCGAGAAAAAAATAGTAATGATGTTACTTTTTTCTTGAACATCGTCAAAATAATGAGTTTTTCATAACGTTGAGTAAAGTTAAAAAGCCGAGCGGATTTTCTGCTTGGCTTTTTTGTTACCTTCCCGCATGATTTACGTAAATTATCGGTTAGTTTAGTACCTTGGTTTTAAGACAAGCATTAACGATTATGGCAAAAGTCAAAACAGCTTATTTCTGTCAAACCAGGACACCAATCTGCTAAGTGGTTGGGGCGATGCCCTTCTTGTAGTGAATGGAATACACTGGTAGAAGAAGTATTGGAAAAAGAAGATAAAAAAGGGCCACTTGCCCAATGGAAATCGGTGAGTTTGGCAGCCAAGCCCAAGGCCATCAATGAAATAAAATACGAAGAAGAACCACGCATCGTTACGACCGATGCCGAGCTGAACCGCGTATTGGGCGGAGGCATTGTATTGGGGTCGTTGGTATTGATAGGTGGCGAGCCAGGCATTGGCAAATCAACCCTTATGCTCCAAATCGCGCTTACACTTACGCAACGTGTGCTATATGTGTCGGGCGAGGAGAGTGAGCAACAAATCAAAATGCGTGCAGAGCGTATTTCCTCCAAGAATGTAAATTGTTTTATCTTAACCGAAACGGCTACCGAAAATATTTTTCGACAAATCGAAGAGATAGAACCTGATGTACTCATCATTGACTCCATTCAGACGATGCAGTCGCCCCTTATAGAATCGGGTGCAGGAGTGAATGCAGGTGCGCCAATGTGCCGCCGAGTTGATGAAATACGCCAAAGAGAGCGGTGTACCTGTTTTGATGATTGGGCATATTACCAAAGACGGTAGCTTGGCAGGCCCTAAAACGTTAGAACATATGGTGGATACGAAAGCTGCAATTTGAAGGCGATCGCCACACCACTTATCGTATTTTGCGTACAACCAAAAATCGTTTTGGTAGCACCTCCGAATTGGGTATTTATGAAATGTTGGGTTCGGGTCTTCGTCAAGTAACCAACCCATCAGAGATTCTTATTTCGCAGCGCGAAGAGCAGTTGAGTGGCATTACGATTGGCTCTATGCTCGAAGGCAACCGCCCGTTGATGATAGAAATACAGTCGCTGGTAAGTGTAGCTAACTATGGCACACCGCAGCGTAGCAGTACGGGTTTTGATAACAAACGCCTACAGATGCTACTGGCCGTACTCGAAAAAAGAGGCGGTTTCCGATTGGGTACACAGGATGTGTTTTTGAATGTAGCTGGCGGCCTTCGGGTAGAAGACCCCGCCATAGATTTGGCAGTGGTGGCCTCTATCGCTTCCTCTTACGAAGATGCCTTTATTCCGCCCTCGGTATGTTTTGCTGGAGAGGTAGGTTTGGGAGGAGAGGTGAGGGCGGTCAATCGCATCGAAAGCCGCATAGCCGAAGCCGAAAAATTAGGATTCAAAAAGGCGTTTATTTCCAAATACAACACCAAAGGGCTGATTTTTAAAAATTATAACATAGAGATACATCCCGTAGCAAAATTGGATGAAGTGTTTGGTGCATTGATGAAATAAAAACTATACTTACCACCTTATCCGAAACCCCACGCCATGAATTCCTTCAATCTTGATTTGAGAGTCCTCGCAGAGGTATTTACGCAAACGCGACATAAACACATCGAGGCTACGACCCATAAAGTAGTCATCGTCGCCCCATATTGCCTTGAGTAAGTCTTCTCGCTTGATGACTTGGTGGGGACGTTGGGCTATATATTGCAAGACCTCGGCTTCGCGGAAGGTAAGATTTTGAATGGTTCCATTGAGTGAAAGTTGGAGTTTTTCAAAATCAAAACTATATTTTCCAATAGAGAGGGTAGTACTTGGAGCCGTGGTAGTATTTTCTGGTTTTTGACTTCGTCGTAAAAATATTTCGATTTTCAACAACAATTCTTCCATGCTAAAAGGTTTGGTGAGGTAGTCGTCGCCACCAAGGCGCAAACCATGCAGCTTATCTTCGTGAAGCGACCTCGCTGTTAAGAAAATAATAGGGACATGTTTGTCTTTTTGGCGAATTTTTTGGGCCAAAGTAAATCCATCTAATTGAGGGAGCATTACGTCTAATACACACAAGTCGAAGGGTTGTTGTTCATGAAAAGTTGTTAGACCCTCATTGCCATCTACACAATGAATAATCTCATAATTGTTCAATTCGAGGTTGTCTTTGGTGACAAAACCTAAATTGGGGTCATCTTCTACATAAAGGATTCGAGGCATATTTTTGAGTCTTGAGTCTTTCCTATTTACCATTCCAAGGATAGGGTGGAGTTGTTTTGGTAGGTATCTATTGACGTTTTATGGTTTTTTCATTGGAATTGAGATTTTAAATTCGCTCCCTTTACCAATTTCACTGTATAATTGAATCCTCCAACCGTGGGCTTTAATAATTTGTTGAACATAACTAAGTCCGATTCCAAACCCCTTGACATTGTGTATGTTGCCAGTAGAAACTCGATAAAATTTGTCAAATATTTTTCGTTGATGTTCTGGGGCAATGCCAATCCCGTTGTCATGCACGGAAATAATCAACATACCATTTTTGTTATAAGTTTTTAAGTAAATAGCTGGGTTGGTGGGTGTGTATTTAAAAGCATTATCAACCAAATTAGTAATAGCGTTTGTCAAATGAAGTCGGTCAGCATGAATGTAGGGTTCGGAGGCATTAAGCTGAAGGGTAAGATGGTCGTATTTAGTGGTATTCGAACTGATTACTTCATGTATGTCAAGCCATTCAATGTTGAGCGGCAATGAGTTTTTTTCTGCTTTAGCCATGCTCAAAACCGTTTCTACTTGATTTTGGAGGCGTAAAGCTTCTTCTTTCACAATTTGCGAATATTTTTTTAGTCGTTCTGGGTGCGACGTAATGGCGGGAGTCCCCAATACATCGGCAGCAATTCGAATGGTAGAGATAGGTGTTTGTAATTCATGCGTCATGTTATTGATAAAATCGCGCTGTACCTCGGAAAGCTGCTTTTGGCGAAGTATCACAAACAAAGCATAGCCTAAAACAGACAGCAAGCAATACCAAGAGAGAAGACCCGATCCAGCCTTTCAAGTCGCTCAAAATCGTAGCCGATTGATTAGGAAAGCGTACCCCAAAATAATAAGGGTATTTGTTGGATTTGAGCCAGTTGGCCGTTTGAGCAGGTGATTTTTTGTCATTTCGCGTACTTAGGGCCATCCCGTAAAACATTTGATTGCTGGCACAGTCGTAAATACCTACTTCAAAATCAGTGATGAGATCGTGGCGAAGAAAACTACTTCGAAGATAATGCTCCAGGATACTCGGTTCCACCATGGAGTTGGTATTGACCAGAAAATAGTTGGCGGAAAGTTGCTCCACAGGATTGTTGTGCAACATCACCGCATTGATTTTGGCCAACTCCTCGGCTACCTCTTGTAATGAGACATGCACTTGTTGGTTAAACTGCCGTTCGCGCAATGCCATTGCTTTCCTCACCCAATATATTTGGGTGAGAATAACCCCAATGATGGACAAGGTAGAGAGAATAACCAATAGGCGGATGGTAGTTCTTGACATAGTGCCGATGCACGTTTAAATGGAAAAGCAGCTTTGTTGGCAATAATAACCTAAATATAGATACGAATTTATGCCTTATAATAGATTTATGCTCAATTATTAACAATTCATTCACAAAGGTTGAGATTTCATTAACAAGGTCTTTAAAACCAGCCCACTACTTTTGAATCGTTGAAAGACACAAAAAAATAATTAAACCTTAAAACAAAAGACGTACTAACATGAAAAAAGTAACTATGCTCTCACTATTGATGACGGTGTTTGTTGCATCGTTTGTATTTGCTAAAGTATTAGCAGCAGCCTTTGGATGGGTTGAAACAGACCATAATTTCGGCCAAATTAAACAGGGGAAGCCTGTAACAGCCGAATTTAAGTTTACCAACAAGGGCGGAGACCCTCTCATTATTAGTAATGCTTACGGCTCTTGTGGGTGCACAGGGGTAGATTATCCTAAAGTACCCATTATGCCAGGGGCATCGGGTATCATCAAAGCCACTTTTAATGCAGCTTCGGCAGGAGCTTTCAGCAAAACCGTAACAGTGGAGTCTAACGCCGAAGGAGGTATGACTACGCTAAATATTCATGGGGAAGTAATACCTTGAGGTATCTTGGTAGGTAGTTGATATACCTGATGCCACTCTTAAAACAGCCAGAAACAAACGGGTGTACTTATTCAGTACACCCGTTTTTGATTCCACTATTCTACATAATCCAAATTTTTATGAAATGCTTCTTCCATAAAAAATACAATGAAAGATAAGCCACCTAAAACTTAACAAAAGCGACTAAACCAGCCATGTAATACGCCTAAAGTAAGTTTTAGGGATTGAAAAATAGGCAAAGTCAGCAAAGTAGTGGCTCTCACAAAAATTGGCTACGGTAGCGGCCGTAGCGCGGAGATTGGCACTGAAGCTTTCGGCGGTGGCGGTCAGAACATAGCGATATACCCAATTGAAAAAGCCCAAGTAAGCCCCTGTCCAATACAAGTGTTGAGGGTTTTTTATGCCATTGTAGAGATAATAAACAACAACGCCCAATACAGTCATGGTAGTCATGACCATGGGCTATTTTTCTCGATTTCACCCCATTGACTCAGCAGACCGCTAAAAATATCCCCAATAGCCGTGCCCACATAGACATACATGACACAGCGCCCTACGTTGATTTCTTCAGAAATGCCTAATGCTTGGCCAAACTCGTTGCTAAATGTAGCTAAAATCCCAATCACAAAATAAGTAGGAACCCCTATACCGATGCAGCGCAGGTATTTCCAAAAACGTTGGCGATTGGCAAAAACGACAAAATATTTCCTCGTTTTACCTCTTTTGCTTTTTAGCTATTTCAAACATTCCTGATTCAAATACGCCAATTCGCAAAGCAAGATAAGAAATTCCCATACCCCCCCACCCACAAAGTAGTAGTACGCCAATCAAATAAATTGTTAGTTAAAAAGCTACTATAGCTCCCAGAAGCCCCACACTGGCTACGATAGAAGAGCCATAGCCACGTAATTTTTGAGGGAGAATTTCAGAAATGAGCGTGAGTCCAGCACCTAACTCCCCCGCCAAGCCTACTCCTGCTACAAAACGTAAAAGGGCATATATATCGGGCGATTGCAATAAACCACACAAAATATTAGCGAGCGAGTAAGTAATGATAGAACCAAATAAAACCGAAAGTCGACTGCGCTTGTCGCCCAGCACTCCCCATAAAATACCTCCTAAGAGCAAACCAGCTTGCTGCCAATTGTAGATGACTACCTATCAACGATACTTCTTCGGCATTGAGTCCCAGTTCTTTGAGGCTTGGTACACGCACAATATTGAAAACCAAGTCATAGACATCTACAAAGTAGCCCAACGCGGCGACAATCACTGGCAGGCTAAACAATGGACGATAAGAAACAGATTCGGGAAGGGGAGTTTCCGTACGACGAAAAAGGCGAGGGTTTAGGAATAATGATAGATAGTGTTTTTGATTTCTCAAAACCAAAAGGAAATCAAGGAGGAATGATTGAACCAAAAAACATGGTTATCGTGTTAGAGAAGCAAACACAAACAACGATGTTGGAGCATCTTGTCATTGGTATCTTATTTTGTGGAGCTTTGGGCTATGTAGGCTACCGCCTGTGGAATGAACTTCGTCCCTCCAAGTCGGGCTGCGCCAAAGGCTGTGGCTGCGACAAAACCTCAGTTGGTTTGAGCAGTAAGTCATAGAGCCGTTGGTCTGACGGATGTTCCAAAATAAACTTAAAAGATGACCTCAATCGCCGTTATTGGTGGTGGTAGTTGGGCTACTGCTATTGTCAAGATTCTTTCTGAAAATGATGTTAGTATTCGTTGGTGGCTACGCGACCGTGCTGCTGTAGAACATATCCGAAAACACCATTATAACCCAGATTATCTTCGTGATGTACGATTGAACCCGCGTAAAGTAAAGACTTTTACCCAAATTGCAGAGGCACTTCATGGAGCTGAATACGTGATTTTGGCTATTCCTGCAGCTTTTGTCGAAGAACCTTTATGCAACCTTACTCACCAACATTTTGCCAACAAACGGATTGTTTCGGCTATCAAAGGGATGATTCCTAACAAGCACTGTTTAGTGACAGACTGGATAGAAACCCGTTTTGGGGTACCGTTGGATGCCATGTGTGTTATTGCAGGACCATGCCACGCCGAAGAAGTAGCTTTGGAAAAACAGTCTTATTTAACCATTGCTTCTACCAATGGAAGCTGTGCCGCTGATTTTGCACAACTGATGAGTTGTAGGTATGTAGCAACCAACCCACTGGTAGATTTATATGGGGTAGAGTATGCTGCCGTCATCAAAAACATAGTGGCATTGGCCTGTGGGATTAGCCACGGCTTAGGTTATGGTGATAACTTTCAGGCGGTGATGGTTTCTAATGCTATGCAAGAAATTCGACGGTTTGTAGATGCCGTGGATCCCCGAGAGCGTGATTGGAGTGCTTCTGCTTATTTAGGTGATTTACTCGTGACAGCTTACTCTCAGTTTAGTCGAAATCGTACTTTTGGGAATATGATTGGTCGTGGTTATAGTGTACAATCAGCTCAAATGGAAATGAAAATGATTGCAGAAGGGTTTTATGCGGCCAATAGTATTTTTGAGATGAATAAAAGATATGAAGTAGATATGCCCATTATGGAGGCTACTTACAAAATTTTGTATCAAAAAAAATCCCCAGCTGTAGAAATTGGAAAAATAAAGCTAATGTAAAATTACCTTACTATTTTGGTATATTATTTTCCTCAAGCCAACGTAACAACTCTGCTATTTGCTTGTCGCCCCGTTGAGTCGTACTTATTTGAAGGCTTTTGGTGGGAGCATGTGATTGGATAGCCTTTGCATACACTTGTTGTATAGTCTGTGTGTCGGTGGGTTGGCTGGCAGCATCTGATAGACCCGACAGAAAAATGTGCTTTGGGGTAAGCATCGCTACTAAATCAGGCAAGTCATACCAAGGCAGTGCTCCTGCTACTACCGATGGAATAAATTTAGTACGATAATGGTTTCCTACTCAATAATAGAATGATATGAAACCAAGCCATTGAGTAATGCCATTCGATCAAAAGTATTTTCCACTGCGGCAGCGTGAAGCAAATCTGCTGAAAATGTACCTGAAGCAATAGCTGTAATAGCAGATTTCCCAGATAGTTTTTTAATAAACATACTGATAAGCTGTATTTCTTCTGAGTGAATACCGACGAGGCTTTTATTGGTTAAAATAGAAGTAAACCAAAGGTTAAGAGACGTACTATCAATGTATGAATCCCCGCCTTTGATATATCCGTTAGCTAATTCGCCAGTATTACTCAAATCAGGTACTATTACTGATAGCCTTTTTCAACAAGTTGTTGCACTGCACCTTCTGTTTTGCAAGCTGCTTTTTCCATCCGTATTGATATACAGTACTATTTTATCGCTTTCTTTTGGTGAAGCTGAGCACCACAGAACAGGCAAAAAATAATCACCAGGGCTTTTTACAAGATATTTCTCAATGACATATCCCTGCCGTACTAATCTGCCCTGAAAATATTTCTTTTTTGTAAAGCATTTGGCGATTCATAGTTCATCAGCGTGACACTACTTTTGCTCGTAATGAGTGAGGGGCTATTCTTGATTTTTGTTCAAGTTGGTTGGTAATGTATTTTTTATTGAGAAAATAGGTTTTCTCCCTTTAAAGACGAATAGACATTGCCCGTAGGTGTCACAAACAACTCATCATCGCTAAAATAAACGACTTCGGTATCTTCATTTGAGCCTCTGGTTTTGAAGGTATTTTTGAAAAAGGCATAGCTCGCCTCTCGATTCTTTTTTTGGTAGAAGCATGTGCGGCATCATCTTCTACCATAGATATTGCTGTGCCGCGCCAAAAGCATGATACGCCTTTTGGGTTTCTTCAAATACCTCGCGTGCACCTTCGATACTGAAAATATCGCGGGTGGTGGTTACCACTGCGTTGGCTTTGGTGCGCGTATTTCAAGCAAATCGGCCATATCGAGCCCTTTATCAAATAAATAAAGCAAATTTTGCTCAATATCCTGTAATCTACAGAACGCAAGAGCTTATCAAAGGAAGTAACATAACATTCGGGGCTGCACAAATACACTATCCAGCAATATAGACGCTTTGTGTGCCTCCTCCTGATCTGCCTGCAATCCCGATACGATTGCTGTCTATTTCTTTTCTACTCAACAAATAATCAACAGCTCGAATACCATCCCAGATAAAATGCAAGGCAGGTGATACCCCTGCTATAAAGGAGGGCGTACCACCATAAGAGTGTTCGTGGGTGGGTGTAAATTTCTGGTAAAAGTATTGCGGGGTTGCTGACTTTGGATATTGAGCACGTTCGCCCTGCCCTATGGGATCGAAGGCCAGTACAGCAAATCCTTTTTTTACATAATTGAGTATGATTTGCTGATAAGCCTGACTGCGGAAACCATTGGCACTATGCCCACTGCAATACAAGATGGTAGGCAGATTTTCTCGTTTGCCAGTAGGTAAAAATAAAGCAGCAGTAACAAAATAGTTGGGCTGTGATTCAAAGTAGAGCTTTTCTACAGTGATGCCCCCTCGCTCGATAGTACCAGTAATTACTGCATTAAGCGGTGTTTTCGCAGGAAAAACACCTACTGATTCTTGTAATTTTTGTTTTATAACAGCTTGCCTTTTTTGCCAATCTTGCTTTGTTTTTAACTGAGCTATCCGCTTTTTTCGTTCTTCCAACTGTCTGAAGGCTCGCTGGCATAAGTGACTATAAAGTACGTGAGATTGTTCGTGATGGTAATTCCAATAGCCTAAAACAGAAAGGTCTCCTTGTGCTTTTGTAGAGAGAGGCAATACAAATAAAAACATACCTATTACCAATAAAATGCGCCCTGTCATAAAGTATGTTTTTAAGAATATAAGAAATAGTAGTCTGCAAAAGATAAAAAGGTGCTTTAAAAATTAAACCTCACCCCAATATTCCCTTGTGGATGTACATAGAAAATACCTGGTAAGATTTCGAGATAAAGCCCAGTTTCTAAAAAGACCGAAAGTGGGCTACTCGTTACGAAATATTCTGCTCCTGCTACCCCTACACCGCCGAGTGAAATGGTGCGTACATATTCCTTGGTGCCAGGGGCATTTTTAGAATCGAAATAGTAACGTCGTGAGTTGATTTGTCCCCCAAAACCATAGTAGCCACGAAATTGATCCTTGCCAAATAAAGCCCTGTGCCACAAGTAAGTGGCCCGAAATGAAAAGCCAGCATTCTGGTAATACCCTTTTCGATATTTACGGTCGCGACCATAAAATAGTGCATATGTACCTGCAGATACATCAAGGGCTTTGTTTTCCCCAAAATACTTACGCGCATTGATACCCGAAGGCTCGACCAATTGAAACCCGACTGCCCAGTTGTTGTACTGCGCCCAAAGCGACAAAGATGCACAAGAGAGGATAAGCAATGTAAAAAAAAGTTTCTTTTTCATGGTTAGGTTCGTTTTTTTTTAGGACAATCAGGAGGATACCTACCCTCATTTTAGGCGTTTGTTGGAAATGTTTTTAAAGCTTCCAAAAGTAGTAGATTTTCTTTTTCTGTACCTACCGTTAGACGTAAACAACCCTCACAAAGTATCACTTTGGAGCGATCGCGTACAATAATTTTTTCGTCTAATAAAAAACGCATGATACCCGCGGCATCTTCAAATTGGATCAATAAAAAATTGGCATCCGAAGGATATATTTTTTTTACCAACGGTAATTGGGCCAAATTAGCTTGTAAACGTTGGCGTTCTACCAAAATTTGTTGGACTAATTCCTCTTTTTGTACTGCAAAATCCAAGGCTTGTAGTAATATCTCTTGTGTGGCACCACTTAGGTTGTAAGGCGGTTTTATTTTGTTCAAGATTTTGATCACATCTTCTGAAGCAAAACACATTCCTAACCGCAGCGAAGCCAATCCCCAAGCTTTGGAGAAAGTTTGCAAAACAACCAAGTTGGGGTAAGTATCTAATTGTGTTGTGAAAGAAGATTCAGTTGCAAAGTCAATATAGGCTTCATCAACTACGACCAAACCATTGAAGTGGGTCAGAATAGCGAAAATAGCCTCTTTTTGTACTAAGTTGCCGCTGGGATTGTTGGGGGAGCATATCCAAATGATTTTGGTTTGGGACGTAATCGCTGCCAACACGCCTTCAGTATTTATCTGAAAATCAGGTGTTAAAGGTACTTTTAAGACGGGTACGTCGTTGATGTCTGCACTGACTTGGTACATGCCGTATGTAGGGGGCATAATCAGCATGTTATCTTCGCGGGGTGTGCAAGTGGCACGAACGAGTAGGTCAATAGGTTCATCAGAACCATTGCCCAAAAAAATCTGGGTAGGTCGAACGCCCTTGATAGGGGCCAACTTCTCTTTGATAGCCCATTGATAAGGGTCGGGGTAGCGGTTCCAGCGTTGGCCATTAGCCGACTGATAGGGATTTTCATTGGCATCCAAAAATACGCCTTCTTTGCCCGTGTATTCGTCGCGTGCTGAGGAATAAGGAACTAAGTTTAGGATGTGTGGACGGAGGATTTGAGTAAGATTGAAGGTATTCATATTTTCCTAAAAAAGCGTTCATCAAAGGCCAAAGATTCGACATTGATAATTTTGAGTAGTTGGAAATGGGGATTTTTGAGGTTGAGAATATAATTATGTTCGACATTGATAATTACAGACAAACGATGGTTTTTAAAACCCCTAAAAAGTGGGGAAATGCAGCATAAAAGTGTACTGATTGGGGCTGATTTCCCTTTCAAATATAAGACAAATTTCTCTTACTTCAACGAATTCAAACGTATCGTTACGGCGCGTTTATGGGCATGTAGCGATTCGGCTTCGGCCATTGCCTCCACGGTTGGGCCGAGGGCTTTGAGTCCCTCTAAGGTAATGTGTTGCACTGTAATTTTTTTGACGAAACTATCCAACGAAACACCGCTGTAGGCACGTGCATGGCCATTGGTGGGTAGGGTATGATTGGTGCCAGAGGCATAGTCGCCACAGGATTCGGGCGTAAAGTTGCCAAGAAAAATAGAGCCTGCATTGATGATTTCTTCGCTTACTTCTTCGGCATTGGTTACACTCAAAATCAGGTGTTCGGCAGCATATTCATTCAATAATTCAATGGCCTCTTCTTCTGTTTCGACCAAAATGGCTTTACTATTTTCGATGGCTTTGCGAGCCAATTCTTGCGTGGTAAAGATTCTGGCTGTGTCATCAAAGCCAGTTAATAGAAGCTAATAGCTTCTTGTCGGTCGAAACCAATAGCACTTGACTATCGGCCCCATGCTCGGCTTGCGAAAGTAAATCGGCAGCTACGAAAGCCGGAACAGCGGTCTTGTCCACATAAATAGCCACTTCCGATGGCCCTGCTGGCATATCTATGGCCATTCCTTCTTGGCTAAGAGCATTTTGGCGGCTGTTACATACTGATTGCCAGGGCCAAATAGCTTATGTACTTTAGGAACAGACTCCGTGCCGTAGGCCATAGCGGCAATGGCTTGTGCGCCACCGATTCTGAAAATTTTGGTAATACCCACCAATTGCGCGGCATACAAGATAGCGGGATGGTCGCTTGGAGTACAAAGTACGACCTCTTTACAGCCTGCCAATTGGGCAGGAACTCCCAACATCAGTACTGTACTGAACAAAGGGGCGGAACCGCCAGGAATATATAAACCTACTTTTTCGATACCCACGCTACGCCGCCAGCAACTTACCCCTGGCATGGTCTCTATTTTTTGGGAGGGCTGGTATTGAGCCGCGTGGAAGGTGCGGATATTGGCGTAGGCTTGTTGGATAGCTGCCTTTAATTCTTCTGACAAGTGCGAAGCCGCTGCCTCAATGGCTGGTTGTGGCATGGCAATAGTAGCAAGCTCGATTTTGTCAAATTTTAATGCCAGTTCGCGCAGGGCTTTGTCGCCTTCCTGTTGCACTTTACCCAAGATAGGCGCTACCACTTTTTCAATGTTGGCCATGCTTTGCGCTGGGCGAGCCAATAGCGCAGGCCATTCTGATTTTGGAGGATAGGGGATGATTTGCATTATCGTATCATTTTTTCAATTGGAATCACTAAAATACCTTCGGCCCCTGCTTCACGAATTTTCTCAATGTTTTCCCAAAAATCATTTTCATTGATAACTGAATGGAGCGAAACCCAGCCTTCAGTGGCCAAGGGCAATACCGTAGGGGCTTTCATGCCTGGAATATACTGCATGATTTTCTCTACAGCACCAGCGGGGCAGTTGAGTAAAATATATTTGTGGTTTTGGGCGGCTTGAACGGCCTTGACACGAAATAAAATCTTATCTAATAGGGCCGCTTTTTCTGGACTTAAATCATTGTTGGCAATCATGATTGCCTCTGACCTAAAGATAACCTCTACTTCTTTGAGGCCATTGCTCAATAGGGTGCTTCCCGAGCTTACAATATCGCAAACAGCATCGGCCAAGCCAATACTTGGCGCAATTTCTACCGAACCGCTAATTTCGTGAATGTCGGCTTGGACACCGTTCTGTTGGAGGTAATCGCCCAAAATACGTGGATAAGAAGTAGCAACACCTCGACCTTGCAAGTCTTGCACACCACTCCACTGCGTACCGCGCGGAATGGCCAATGAAAGACGGCATTTAGAAAAACCCAAACGATAGATGACGGCTACCTGACGGCCTGTTTCAACAAATACATTTTCGCCTACGATGCCCAAATCGGCTACACCATCTTCTACATAGCCTGGAATATCGTCGTCGCGTAGGAATAAGAACTCAGCGGGAAAGTTGGCAGAGACCGATTTAAGTTTGCCCGAAGAGGTACTGTCAAATTTAATACCACATTGTTTGAACAATTGAATGGAGTCGTCGCTCAATCGTCCTGATTTTTGAATGGCTATGCGTAACATGAATGAATAGTGGGTAGTTGGCAGCGAGCATTAAAAGTGCTTACTGGAGGTTCGAACATATAAATTAGTTGGAAAAAATAGCATGACTTTCATCAGTAAGTCATACCTAAAATAGTTTTGACTACGCTCGCCCACAGGCGTGGTGGTGATGATGTCGAAAAAAAGCGCAGATCAGTGTTTTCACGAAGACTCATGCAGATTAACGCTACAAATGTAGGGGAGGCAGGTAGAATTGGCAAGTATTTAACCAAAAAGAAGTGATAAAAAGTAGGTTTATGAAGATAAAGGTTTTAAAATTGAACCTTAACTGCTAATTTTAGGTCTATTTTTCTAAAAAGATATTCCATGAAAAAGAGATTTATACAATTATTCCTTTGCCTTTTAATGGGCTTCCCCACTATGGCGCAGTATGGTTATGGGGGTGGTTACGGTTATGGTGGCTATGGTCGCGGTATGCGTAGCCAAATTCCCCAAACCCCTAATACCCCTAAAAAACCCCCTACTTCTGATGAGATTGCGGAAGACCAAACAAAGTGGCTGAATAAAAAAGTAAAACTCAATGAAGATCAAGCGATTTCGGTAGAAATGCTTTTTTTAGATTATGCCCTTAAGCTGACCGATTTTCAGGAGCTTTATATGAAAAGCCATGCCAACACCCGTCCTACGCCTCAAGAAATACAACAGATTAAGACCATGATGGACGAATGGAATACCGAGAAAGAAGGTAAACTCAAAGCTATTTTGACACCCGAGCAGTGGGGGATTTACGAAAAGAAAAAGAAGGCCATGCCTTACGGACCTCAACAGTAGTGAGTAGCTTAAATATCAAAACTTACACTATATGCTCCATTAAAACCGCTGTGGGTTGAAAGCCGCTATATCCATACTGGTTGGTTTTTGAGTAATTATTTCAGCTATCAGTTTGCCTGTGGCGGGTCCTAAGCTAACGCCCATCATGCCGTGACCTGTGGCCAAAACAGCGTTGTCGAAAGCAGCTATGTGCCCAATGTAAGGCAGCCCATCAGGCGAAGCACGGCCACAAGCCACTCCATACTTTTTCCTGTTGAGGAAGGCTTACTTCGATTTCGGGATAATACTGATTGATGCCCTGCACAATGCCTTTCACACGGTTCATGTTTACTGTCAAGTCTGTGCCTGCTACTTCGAGTGTACCTGCAAAGCGCAAATCATTGCCCATGGGTGTAGCGGTGGCGCGTGCTTCGAGCATAATGGCGGGAACGTACACATTGTTTTTGACATTTTTCAACATAAAACTATACCCTTTCCCCCTCTAAAGGGCAAAGAAATGCCCAATTTTTCAGCCAAAATAGGCGACCAAGCCCCTGCTGCAATGACAAGTTGTTGGACTGAGTGCTGGCCTATTGAAGTCCGAATCGTAGTGATTGTTTTCCCCTTTTTCTCGAAGTCAATGAGTTCTTCATTTTCAAAAACCTGAACTCCTTTCTTTTTAAGAAATACAAGGAGATTTTTGATAAGCAACTGCGGAATGAGTTGGGCATCGCCTGGATAATAAACGGCCCCTCGTACATCTACTTTTACGTTGGGTTCGAGGGCTTGTACTTGCTGTGGATTCAAGATTTCGGCTGCTATGCCTGCCCGGTTGGCCAAGTGAGCTTCTTCGGCCATTTCGTGTTCGGTATCGGCATTTTTGTAGAGCATCAGTAAGCCACGCTCGTGCCAGCCAAAGTCTATCTCACCGGTAGCTGCCAATTCTTGAAAAAGCTGCTTGCTTAAAAGGCTGATATCTCTTAGTACAGGAATGGAACGTTCTACGTGAGCGGGAGTAGCATGTTGCCAAAACAACATTCCCCAGCGCATCAAATCCCAGCTAAGGCGGGGTTTTACATAAAACGGACTGGTGGACTTGAGCATCCATTGCAGCCCTTTGGCAATCATGCCGGGCTGTGCCAGTGGAACAATATGACTCGGCACAATCATACCCGCATTGCCAAAAGAACAGCCATCCGAGAAGTTGCCGCGCTCGATAAGTGTTACCTGAACGCCCTCTTTTTGTAAATAATAAGCAGAAAACAAGCCGCATATACCACCACCTATAATTGTAACTGAGCCCATTGTTGAAAAGTATATGATAATATGGAATGATTTGGAGGCAAAGTTACGATGCCATTTCTAAGTTTGATAGACCAGCATTGATGAATTTTGATGAAATATTCGCATGTAAGCAAAGCTTTTTCTCTGTAAAAATTTGCCTTATTGAGATTTCTTGTATTTTTGTGTACTACTTTTCATTTTTCAGTCATGAAATGCGAATCAAACGCTGTTTGACCAACGGGTTTAATACTACCGCGTTGTTTTTATTGATTATTCAACTATCTGTAGCGCAAGTATATCACTTTCAGCACTACGATATTTTTTCGGGGTTGGGACAGTCACAAGTTACCGACATCGAGCAAGATCGCTTTGGCTATATTTGGCTCTCCACACGTGGAGGTGGGCTTTCACGTTTTGATGGGCTTCATTTTACTACCTATCGAAAAGAAGACAATCTCCCTGCCAACAATATTTTATCGCTCGAAATGGATGCCAAAGGCTTTATGTATATTGGCACTCCTTTTGGCCTTTCGAGGTATGATGGTAAAAAAACTTTTCCCATTCACGCTCATAATGAGGAATCTTACACCGTATCTTCAGTGATTGGGGATAACAAAGGGAATGTCTATGCTATTTGTAATGCCAGTCAGTTGGGACAGGTTGTGGAGGATAGCCTTGTTATTTTGAAAAAAAATAACTCGGTTCGCCCTTCTTTTTTTAGCGATATGTCGATGACCAAAGATGGGGCACTTATGGTTTCGACTTACAGTGGTGAAATTTTTGTTATATCTTTGGAGGGCTTGCAATGTAAGTACCGTTTGCCTAAACATTTGGTATTGAGGTATATTATTTGATTCCAAGGACAGTCTTTGGATAGGAACTCAACAAGGTGTTTTTAAAACATCAGCTAAAATTAGAGATATCGAAACGTCAGATTTAAGACTTATTAGCAAAGAGTTGGCGCATGAAATAACTGAAACTTCTGTGGGGAGTGTTTGGATGGGTTTGACAATAGGTGTCATGTGTTATGATAAAGGAAAGATATTAAAGTTCGGTGCTGAAAATGGGTTTACTAACTTTATGGTAAAAGGGATGCTCGAAGACCGAGAAGGAAATGTATGGTTTACGACCGACGGCGACGGGGTATATAAATTTAGTAATCCACCCTTTACAAGCCTTAATTCCAGTGCTGGACTCAGTGCAAACACCGTATCGGCCTTGGCCGTTGCTCCCAATGGAAAACTTTGGATTAGTTATTTTGATGGAGGAATGGATATTTGGGATACAAAGACAAATAGTACATTACCTATCCCTGCGCTATTTCGCAGTAAGCGAATTAATTGTTTGTCTATTGATAATGCTGGAAATACCTGGGTAGGCTTGGCAGGAGCAGGTGTCTATAAAGTTTCCAAAACTAATGTACGTTACATTCCTCTTGATAATTATTTGTCTTCACAAGGGGTTATTTTATTTATGCAAGCAGGCAAAGGAGAGGAAATGTGGATAAGCACTTCCAATGGAATATTGCTTCATGATGGCAAAAATATAAAGCATTTTAGTCAAAAAGAAGGCTTAAAAGGGCGATTTGTAAGAAGAACCTTGTCGCTTTTTTCTGGCGAAATTCTAACTTCAGGTCCAAGGGGTTTGAATATCATTGATAAAAAAATCGTTACAGATTTTAGATATGATAAAGATTTAGCCTCTTTCCCCGCGCTAAGTATGGCTCAAAGAAAAGATGGGCTATTGGCACTGGGAAGTTTTGAAGATGGAGTAGCTTTATTTGATTTTAAAACAGGGAAGAAAACCTATTTTTCGGTCAAAAACGGACTTTGTTCTAACTTGATCTACAACACCATTTTTGACAAACAAGGCCGCCTTTGGGTAGGAACAGAAAGAGGGATTGATTTATTGACTATTGGTAAAAATCTGAAAGTGAGCTCAATACGCCATTTCAACGAAACCGATGGCTTTACCGCCCGCGAAACCAATGCCAATACAATTCAAGTTTCAGAAGCAGGAAATTTGTGGATAGGCACAATTAAGGGGCTTTTTAAGTACCATGAAGGAAATGAAAAAACAAATTATAATGCCTTAAAAGTACATTTTACCGAAGTAAGATTTCCATTTGATACCACTGATGTAATGCAGTATGGACAGCAACAAGGCAGTTGGTTTAATTTACCTTATGCTTTGGCACTGCCCTATACCAAGAATCAACTCAAAATTAGCTATGTGGCCATTAATCATACTCGGCCTGACCATGTACGATACCAGTATCAACTTGAGGGAGAAGACGAAGGCTGGTTGGGGCCTACCGAACAGACGGGTGTGGTATATTCGCACCTTACACCAGGATCGTATCGTTTCAAGGTGCGCGCTTCCTTAGGCGACAATCTTTGGGGAGAAGTAGCCACCTATGAGTTTCGCATTGTGCCTCCTTTTTATCAGCGTTGGTGGTTTATTGTACTGATTTTTGCTTCCTTAATTTCATTAAGTATTTTGGCACAAAAGCTTTATATTCAGTATCGTACCCGCCGTGTATTGGCTTATGAGAAACTCAAGCAAGAAGCAGAAGCCGCCATACGGGTACAAATAGCTCAAGATTTTCACGACGAGCTGGGCAATCGCTTGGCGGCCATCCAGAATGCAGTCTAATGTACTCAAATTGCGCTACAACGGCCATGAAACAGAGGAAAAAAGGATTGTGGGCGAAATCGAAAAAAATGTGGTAAAACTCTTTCGTGATACCAAAGACTTTATCTGGTCGATTGACCCTGAAAGCAATCAAATCAACGAACTGGCATTGTATATCAAAGATTTTGGCGAAAATCTATTGCAAGACACCAACATTCGATTTCATGCCAATACCGAAATTCCTAAGGCATTAGAGCATCTTCACTTCCCCCAGGGTGGAGTATTCAGGTCATTATGATTTTTAAAGAAGCTTTGACCAATTGTATCAAACATGCTCAATGCAAGAATATTTATTTTCGTGCAATGATTGTTGACCAAGAAGTGTCTTTTGAATTGGAAGATGATGGCATTGGAATCGTATTCCCAACCGATGGCTATCACAAAGGGCTAAGCAATATGCGTTTTCGTGCCGAAAAAATCCAATGCCATCTTTTTATTATGCCTCATACGCCAAAAGGTACATTGGTGCGATTGACTGGTAAAATTCCTACAAAACAGCCTCCCCCAAAATTCGTTAGTTTGGGGGTATAAACTTAATAACGTATAATGAATAACGTTACAAAAATCACCGTCATTGAAGACAATGAAGCCGTCAAAGATGGCTTGGCATTGAATTGAAGCCAGCAGCGGTTTCGGGTAGTGAATACCTATACCAACTGCATAGATGCCCTTAAAAACCTCCGTAAAGATACCCCGATTTGGTATTGATTGATTTGGAACTACCTGGTATGCACGGGATAGAAGGCATTAGCGAATTCTTCGCGAACGCCCCTATACTACTTTGTTGGTTGTAAGTGTGCATGAAGACAGCAAGCTCGTTTTTGAAGCACTTTGCGCAGGTGCATCGGGTTATCTAACCAAAGATACCGATCATATTAGGCTGCTCAATGCCATTGATGAAGTACTCAATGGCGGGGCACCGATGAGCTCAAAAATAGCTTCTTTGGTCGTAAAATCATTTCAACGAAACCTCAATTCGCCGCTCTCTGACCGCGAAACGGATGTATTAATGCTCTTGGCCAAAGGCAAAACATACCATACCATTGCCGACGAACTCTTTATTAGTGTAGAAACGGTAAAGACCCATATCCGAAATATTTATCAGAAACTTCATGTGACAAACAAAACCGAAGCCCTCAAAAAAGCAGCGAAAGATAAGCTGATATAAACTACCGATTTTTGGGGGATATTGTGCACAATGAACAACCGAAAAACCACGATTTTGGGGTGATTTGCAGTATTGATTTTTAAGCTTATTTAGGGCTTCAATTAACCCTTTCAAAGCCATGAAAATCAGATGCTTAATTTTGCTATGCCTTGCTCTTATTTTAATTAATTATGACAGTCATGCCGGGAAACCTGCCGACCAAGAAGAAGTACATGGACTACACTTAGTACATGGCCGGCGTACCATGAAGATTCCGTTTGAATTGCGTTCTAATCTTATCATTGTGCCTGTGCGTATCAATAAATCAGAGGTTTTGCGTTTCATATTAGATACAGGTGTAGGTCCTACGATTTTGACGGATGCCGCTATAGCTCAAAAGTTAGGCATGAAGTCAATCCGAACAATGAAGATAGATGGGATTGGAAAAGGAGAAGCTATTCCTGCCGATATAACCATTGGAAATAGGCTAACTATGGGCGCGATGCAATCTTTAAAGCACAATATAGTGGTATTAGATAGTGATATTTTACGCTTGTCTGAGTTGGTAGGTACATCCATACATGGTATTTTTGGATATGAAGTGTTCAATAAATTTGTGGTTACGATTGACTTCCAACGGCAATTACTCACACTGACTGTCCCCAAAAAATATGAATACAGTGCTAAGCAAGGTGATAGATTTCCAATCGTGATTGAAAAAACCAAGCCCTATTTAGAGGGTATTACGGTGGTGAATAATGACACCGAATTGCCGATTCGAGTCGTGCTTGATACAGGGGCAGGCCATGCCTTGATGCTCAATACAACGACAAACAATGTGCAACTCCCTCAAAAAGTGATGAAAGCACAATTGGGGGTTGGGTTAGGAGGGGTGATTAACGGACACATTGGGCGGATTCCTAAAGTGCGTATTGGAGAATATGAACTTACTGACGTACTCACCACTTTTCCCGATAGTAATGCCTTTGGAATGAAGATTGCAACCAATGCTCCACAAAGAGAAGGCAATTTAGGTGGAGAATTTTTGCGCCGATTCAAAGTAACCTTTAATTATGATGCAGGCTATGTGGTGTTGAAACCTAATAAAAAACGCTTCTATGATAAGTTTGAACACGATATGAGCGGCATGGATGTAAGAGCCAAAGGAATGAATTTTAGGCAATATTATGTTGAACATATATTGGAGGGTTCACCCGCTCACTTTGCTGGGCTGCAAGAAAATGACGAACTTTTGTTTATTAATAATCAGTCAGTAGAAGACTTAGAAATGGCAGAATTGAACCGTATATTACAGCAAAAAGAAGGAAAAGAAATGCGCTTAGTGATTCGTCGTAATGGCCGTTTGGTATTGGCCAATTTTGCATTGAAGCGGATGATTTAAATAAGGTCTATGGATTAGGGATATAATTTTCTAAAAATAAATTGTTGCTACAGTTTCAATAAACTACGCAGAAAGTTTTTTAATGCCTTTTCCTTCATATTGCCTATACTGAGATAAAGACCTCCGCACCAGCCGTATTAGTTGGCACATTTCTACTTCTGTTCCAATCGTCAGTCGAAGACATTGAGGTAGGGGATAGCTTATCAAAATATGCTGTTCGTCGAGCACTTTTTTGATATTATCTAACAACTCAGTGTCTTTAAAACGGAGCAGTAAAAAATTAGCCGCAGAAGGCTGGACACTAAACGATTCATTTGCTTCCGCCATATCATTCAATAAATGAAAGACAAAGTGCCGCAGGTTGATGATACGTTCTTGATTGGCTTTCAATACTTTCATGAAATCTGGATTGGTTAGGAATTCACGTACAATGAGTTCGGTAAAAATATTGATGGTAAACGGAATAGTATGTTTTCTCAATGATTCAATAAACAGAGGGCTTCCTACTACATAACCAAACCGAATACTTGGCAAACCATATCCTTTGGAGAGAGTTTTAAGAACGAGCAAGTTATTGTATTTATGGACGAGATGGAGCGCCGATTCTCCGCCAAATTCTCCATAAGCTTCATCCACGACAAAAATACAATAAGGATGGCTTTCAAGTAAAGTTTGCAGAGTAGTCAAAGGAAGAATGACCCGTAGGATTGTTAGGGGAGGTCAAAATCACTAAAGAAGGGTCGGACACTTGAGGAAAAGTAGTTAGGTCGTAATTCCCATTTTCTGTTAAAGCCCATTCTTGGTAGGGAATTTGTGCATTTTGGCAAGCCTGATGATAAAAAGTAAAAGTAGGATGCTCTATGATAGCGCCAGAAAGAAGGTAGCAGCTCCATTCACAATTTGCTGAATTAACTGTGATGACCCATTGCCCAGAAGAATATTTTCGGATCGAAAACCAATATTTTGAGCTACTATTTTGGTTAATTCTGTGTTGTAAAAATCAGGATAACGATTCCAATCCATCTGGACCATTTTGGTGGCTAATTGCTCTTTCAATTTTATGGGTAAATCAAAAGGCGTTTCGTTACAGTGCAGGCGGGTAGGTTGGTTTGAATATCTTTCATTCAAAGTTTTTGCTCGATAGAGGCAAAATCATCTTGAAACTCGTAGCTGGCTACGAATGAATGGATTGAGTTCATGTTGCTGGTTGTTAAGTATTTAAGAGGAGAGGATTAAATGGCCCAAAAAGACTGGTTATTTCTTCGTTGTTGAAAAAGGTAGCATAGCGATTGGAAAGATTTTTTTGTAGAAAAGTACCGTTGAGGGATTCATAATCGAATTGCGCTGTACGTTTCTGAAGTTCAAAACCCGTTGCGACAAACAAATCAATCCATTGCTGGGTGGCATAATGCTTTTCTACCCTTACCTCTTCTGTATTTCCTAAAACATCGTCTATTTCTCGGCTAAAAAAGAGTTTTAAAGCTGCCTTTTCGGTGGTTGTAATCGAAAGTGTATCTATGATTTGAAACAATATTCCGTAATGATGCACACAGTTTTCAAAACGTTTTGTGTACAAAGGTTCGTAATGATCTGAATTAGGCTCGCTTACTACCAATGCATTCATAGCCAATGCTTTCAACGTTTTAAACACCGCCTTGCGCTGCGCCTGCTCCCGAATATGATGCAATGCAAAAGAGGCGTTGGCATATAGCCCATCGTAGTCTTGGGGCAATAATTGACGTAGTTCATTCAACGAAAGTTGCTCAATGAATGCCTCTTTTGATACCAAAGCTACTGTAAAGGGTATCGTCGAGGTTAGCTTTTGTATATTTTGTGTTGCCACAGCGAGCGCCTCCCCAAAAGGCTCGATGCCTACAATGGTAAGATGTTGTACTTTGCTGTTGGCTTTCTTAGCTAAGCCCTCTACAATGGTACACACCTGAAAACCCGTACCCATGCCAATATCCATCAGCACGGGTTGTACATGCTGCGAAAGGGCATCAATGAGCAAAGTATTGGTGCAGTGTTGGCTAAGGTTAGCCAACGGAAATTGTTGAATGAGTAACTCAAACAAACGAATTTGAGGAATCTCAAAGCGTTGCAGATAGATATGTTCTTGCGATTGCTCGGCCAAGAAGTGTCTTTGCATTGCTTTGGCAATCGTATAGTTAAACAATGATTCGGGATTCTCTAAATTTTCCAACGATTCTTGGTAGATTTCATTCAGCACCTCTTTATCAGCCTCGTTCAGTTGATTGGGCATACGAGAGGCTAAATCGTGGAGTTGGGTAAGAGCGGTTGTTTCGACAGCGATTATCATTGTTTTGGATACGTTTATTTGATGTGCCAAAAGTATATTAGGAGCATAGCTGCCGAAGAAATTTGTTGATTGAGCAGTATTAATCTCTCCTTGAATAGTAGTAAATCTACATCTGAATCGTTTGCTAACCAACAATAGATGAAAATCAGCCAATAATAAAATCATCATCTGGAATTTAGGTTTCTTTCTAAACCAAAGAAACCAATCGTCAATAGAGGTCGAAATCTATTTCAGCTTCAAAAGTGCGATTCCATGGCAGATCAAAACGCAAATGGGTTATTCCAAACCTTTGCGCTTTGGCATAGTGTAACAACTCTTTCAAGCAAAAATTTTCTATAAAAGCGGTTTGTTTGTCGGTCAGTCGAAATGAGTTCCAGCCCTTTTCTTTGCTTAAAGCATTGGCCTTGGGCCGCACGATGCTGTGATAAGCGAAGTCGTCGAGCAAGCGGTTTTGCATAAACCAATTTTGTGCTTTGGTCATGCGTGCTGCTTGTATTTTCGTTTTTTGAATGGTTTTACTAACCCCATACAATATGCCATGAGGGAGCGCAGTGCCAATGACATTACCAGCGGTGTTCCACGAAGCATAACCAAATATTTTTGAGAAAATACCCGCGTGCATCAACAAGTTGGTGAAAGTGATATCGCCCCCTTGCACGTCGCCTATGGGATCAATATCGGCAATAATGATACCTTTTGAGGGGTGTTTTTGATGGAAATCAATGATATTTTGGGCAAAACTTTCAGACAAGCCAGCTTGTTTGCGGCCGTTAAATACAAAAAATACAATGTCGGCATCTTTGCTATCTTGCACTTCAGAAGCGCCCACGGCTTTCAAATGCAGGCTTACCGTTTGGTACAGGGGTTTGTCTTCAAAAGGCATGACTTTATTGGACAGTTCCTCCGACGGGAAAATCGCTTGGATAGTAGGATGATAATGGTATTTGTCGCTTACGGTTCGTGCCAAGAGCAGCATCGAAACCTCATCTGCACCAGGCTGAATGGCTATTTTATCGGCCAATCCAAGCTGATTGACCTGCGCTATCAACGACTCTCGTTCTTGAATATGAACTCCCTTTGGTTTGGCATCGTCTTGTGAGAGAATCAGGTAGTCAAACACGCTCTCTTGGGTAAGTTCAATGGCCAGGTGGTTGAGCGCCAAGTTACGCTTACGGGCTTGTTTATAATTGATCAATGCCTCGACAGGTATTTCAGCTTCGAGTTGCGCAGTGAGAGTTTTATTATTTTTATAGGGCGATAACTCTGCCCATTTCGATAATTTTTCGCGATAGACTTCATTTTTGCCATCGGCTGTAGGAGCCAGTCGCATAATCACACTTGAGCCATATATTTTCAGCTTAGGTGCTGTTTTTCTCAATATCCGTATTATTTCTACCCATTGTATGGCCTGCTCCTGTGATGTGGCGTGTACTCGTGAAGCTACCAAGCCCCCATAAGCCAACATATCCATCGAAATAATGGCCGCATCAAAAGAGACCACGTCTTGTTGCTGAAGCCAACTGATTATTTGATTTGATTTACCAAAATCTGTAAATCGTCCTAATAGTTCGCGTGGAGGAGATACCAAAGTCACATCTCCAATGGGACCCATTTTGACAGGGAACTGTAAGCAAGGCGGTCGGTCATCTAAGGGTATCAATAAAACCTTTGAGCTGCTTTGAGAGTAAGCAATTGACCTAACAACCAGGTCGATTGCTATCAAGCATAAAGATATGCGCATGAGAAAATAATCCATAAAGATTAAGCCTATACTGAGGTAATCCTGGGAGGTACAAAAGTGGGCTCGATTCTAATTTTCCGATATTTCTTCCTTAAAATAGCGTTTGAGCCACGTATGATCAGCGCGGGTTTTCCAGCGGCTCATCCATTGGGCTTTGGTAGCTACTGTGTTGTCAAATACGATAGTGCTGGGGGTAATCTCTTCTGTAGCAACCGCATTTTTGATACCACTGACAGCTACTGTTTGGAGCCGACCATGTTCATCTATATAAGCCAAAGAGCGGTCAAAAAAATCAACGCCCAATCTTGGGCCAATTTCTTGTAACCAATGTACCGATTTATCAATCGAGCAGCCACTGGGAAGCTCTTTGGATTCGTCCACGGCAATGACCACAAAGCGATTCTGGAACACTTTACCAGAAGCAGTAAGGGCTTGGCCATGCGCCTCCCAACCCTCTAAGGCCGCTTTGAGGGTTTCGGTGAGTGTGCCTACTTCGTCGTCGGCAAGTGTTCGGTTGGCTTGATACACCCACACGCGGGCTTCAAAGGCGATGTCGTGAAAAGGAAGATACATAATGAGTGAGCGTTTGATATTTTATAAACCTTGTCCTTGGGCAATAAGTTCTGCCAAGTCATAGACCTTAACAGACGCTTCACGCTCTTTGTTTTTGATGCCATCGCTCATCATCACCATACAAAATGGGCAGCCTACCGCAATGGTGTCGGCACCCGTAGTCAGGGCTTCTTCAATGCGCTCAATATTGATGTCTTTTTTGCCTTTTTCGGGTTCTTTAAACATCTGCCCGCCGCCAGCGCCACAGCAAAGCCCCTTGGCTTTGGCGCGTTTCATCTCTACCAAATCGGCATCCAAAGCTTCCAAAACAGCGCGTGGAGCTTCATACACGTCGTTGGCACGCCCCAAATAGCAAGAATCGTGAAAAGTAATTTTGCGACCTTTGAAGCTGCCGCCTCCTTCGAGTTTTACTTTCCCTTCATGGATGAGTTGTTGTAAAAACTCTGAATGATGGATTACTTCATAATGGCCTCCTAAGGCGGGGTATTCGTTTTTAAGCGTGTTGAAGCAATGCGGGCAAGCTGTTACTATTTTTTTGACGCCATACATATCCATCACTTGAATATTCGACATGGCCATCATCTGAAACGTAAATTCATTACCTGCGCGGCGGGCAGGGTCGCCAGTACAGCCTTCTTCTGTACCCAGCACAGCAAACTTGATACCTACCTGATGTAAGATTTTTACAAAAGCGATGGTTACTTTCTTGTAGCGGTCGTCGAATGAACCGGCGCAGCCTACCAAAACAAAATTTCGGGGTTTCGCCGTTGGCGGCCATCTCGGCCATGGTGGGTACTTTGATTGCTGACATTGAAAATTAGATTTGTTGAGGAAATTTGTTGTACTATACTCATTCAAAAACGGGCATTCCTTGGAAAAAATACGGATGCGGAAAAGTATGTCCGTCTATCACGACAGTATCGGTGTCTTGGTCATAAATGCTCATTGTCCATACTTTGCTATCAGCGGTTCGGTTGATGGTAGTAATTACTTTTTCGTGGAGGTCAATGAGTATGATTTCTTGGATAGTTTCTATTTTTTGGTAGCGAGGTAATTTCGTTTCCCAATCGTAACTGACAGTTCTTTCCGATAAAATTTCTACCACCAAGCAGGGATTTGTAATGATAGATTTTGAATCCTTATAAAAATCGGGTTTTCCTTTGATTATGGTTATGTCAGGATTAAAGAATGATTTTTCAGGGCGAGAAACGCCTAAGTTACTACCTAAAACAAGAACGTTTTCCTGATTTGCATAAAGCGTTTTGAGAATAAAACCAATGTGCATTACAAGCCATTCATGTATAAGTTTTGCTAATCCCATGATAACTATTTGATTATTAATAAATTCAACTTTATAATGGGTGGTTGGGAGAAATTCCACAAACTCTTCCCATGAAGCAGGCATAACAACCACTTTCCCTTCATCGAGTGTTGCTTTTTGCACTTCTTCCAATGTTATTTGAGTCGTTGTCGTCATCTTAAAGATGTTATTTTTTGTGCAAAGTCGTTATTTCCCTAAAATTTTCCAATGTTTGTTGTCTAATTTAACTACCAAAACCAAAATCACCTCCGAAAGTTTTTGAACTTAGGCTATCACACAATGAAAAGCGTCTATAAATCACATCCTTGGCATGGTATTCCATTGGGCGATCATGCGCCCGCTACCGTAACGGCCTTCATCGAGATTGTTCCTACCGACACTGTCAAATACGAAATTGACAAAACGACGGGTTATCTTAAAATAGATCGCCCCCAAAAGTACTCCAATATCGTACCGGCATTGTATGGCTTTGTGCCTAAAACCTACTGTGGCGATGCCATTGCCGATTTTGCCCGAAAGCAGTCGGGTCGAGAAGACATTGTAGAAGGCGACGGCGACCCGCTCGATATTTGCGTATTATGCGAAAGCACCATTCCGCATGGCGATATTATTTGTCAGGCTATTCCGATTGGGGGCTTGCGCCTCATTGACAAGGGCGAAGCCGATGACAAAATCATCGCTGTCCTCAAAGACGACCTGCTGTATAGCAAATACCACGACATTCACGAACTCCCCGAAAGCGTTATCAATCGCTTGCAGCACTATTTTTTGACCTATAAAAACCTGCCTGGCGAACCCATGACCTGCGAAATTGCCAATGTCTATGGTCGTGAGGAGGCGCATCAAGTCATTCGATATTCTGTAACTGACTACCTCAATAATTTTGGGATGCTTTAGTTGGGGTATGTTTCCACCGATTGTGCGACCAAAGCCATTCTGAAGGATGGCGGTGGATGGCAGCTTCCAACTGCGCTTTATACAAGCGCGTTATTTCACCATTGGGCAGGTTGTCGTAAGGGGGAGTGGCTACCAAATGAAAATGGGCGGTATAGTAGCCGCGTTTACGCCGATAAATTTCACCAAATACCACGGGCATTTGGGTAGCTCGGGCTATTTTTTCAGTACCAGGAAAAAAGGCTGTGTCGTGGTTTAAAAACTCAAACCAATGCGCGTGGTCGGGCTGGTGCGGCGACTGATCTGCTACCAAACCAATCACGCGGGTTTGGTCTTTTCTTTTTACGATTTCGCGCATCAATTGCTGCATTGCAATCGGATATACGCCAAAAGAAGAACGTACTCCTATCATAAATTGGTCTGATTTTTCATTGGTAAGGGTTTTATAAACCACATCAATAGGCACACCGCGTGTAGCAAGTCCACCAGGTACCCATTCCCAATTGCCCGTATGGGCTCCAAAAGAAAGAATAGACTGTTTTTTTTCTACGAATCCTTGGAGCAAAGCTAAATTTTCGATGTGTACGCGGTGTTGGATTTCTTCCGTAGATAAGTAAGGTGGTTGAGCGTTTCTACAAATACATCGGCCAATAAGCGATAAAAATCTTTGGCGATTTGCTGTCTTTCTTTGTCTGTTTTTCAGGAAAAGAATCGCGTAAATGCTTGAAGACTAATTTTTTGCGATAGCATACGAGGTAGTAGATGAAAAAATAAAAAATATTCGACAGGCCGTATAAGAAGCCCAAAGGCAAACGCCCTAACCAACCCAAAAACCACATTTTATAAAGAAAATCGTTTGATTTAAACTCAATTTTGTGGTAAAAATAGTAAATCATCCATTGGGTTTTACTTCTAAAGAAAAACAACTACCAAAATGATGCGTCCTTATATTTTAGCAGAAACCAATTGGCAAACCGTCAAAGAAACACAATATGAATTAGCTATTTTACCGTGGGGAGCTACCGAAGCTCACAATACACATCTACCCTACGCTACCGACAATTATGAAGCCGATGCCTTGGCCGCCGAAGCTGCCCGAATGGCGTGGGAGGCAGGCCATAAAGTGGTGGTATTACCTACCATTCCTTTTGGGGTAAATACAGGTCAAACCGACATCAAGCTCTGTATGAATCTCTATCCAAGTACCCAAAGGCCATTTTGCACGATTTGGCACAGGTAGTGGCCAAAAGTGGTATCAAAAAGCTATTGGTCTTCAATAGCCATGGCGGTAATGATTTTAAGCAAATCATTAGGGAAGTAGGGACGCATTTCCCTGAACTATGGATAAGCACCTGCTTTTGGTTTCGGGCTTTAGAAGGTAAACACTATTTTGAACAACCCGGCGACCACGCCGACGAAACTGAAACCAGTTTGATGCTATATTTACACCCTGAGTTGGTACTGCCGTTAGAGGAGGCTGGAGATGGTAAAGCAAAAAAAGTAAGATCAAAGCCATGCAAGAAGGATGGGCGTGGGCCGAAAGAAAATGGACACAAGTAACCGACGATACGGGCGTTGGTAATCCCAAAAAAGCAACTGCCGAAAAAGGAAACCGCTTCTTCGTGGATTTAACGGAGAAACTGGCTCAATTCTTCGTCCAACTGGCCAATGCAGACCTGAATCAGTTGTATGAGTAGCGTTGAATAAGTTTTTTTTTACGCTACTGTTGGTGTGTTCACCACCAACGAAAAATTCTTCACAGACCTTTGTATAAATCAACTACCGATTAATTTTTTTTATCATTTTTTTGATACTACGATTCAAATCACTTTATTTACATAATCACTTTTATTTCATTGCATTGGCTGTCAGAATCGAGTTGCAATATTTGCCCAATATGGCTTATTTTTCCTGCTTATTGAAGTACGAGGAAGTACATATAGAGGCACAGGAGCATTTTGTGAAACAAACATTCCGCAACCGATGCCAGATTATGACTTCCAATGGAATAGATACCTTGATTGTACCCGTCAATCATTCAGGAGGTAAAACCCTGATACGCGACCTGAAGATAGACCACACCCAAGGATGGATGAAAAGACACTGGGGAAGCATCGTAGCAGGATATGGTAAAGCCCCTTTTTTTGAGTATTTTGGCGAAGATTTTAACAACATATATCAAAAAAAACATTTGTATTTGTTTGATTTGAATTGGGATATGCTGACATTGTGTCTGAAACTGCTGAGAGTAAAACCGACATTAAGTCTTACAGAGGTGTATCAGCACGGCATCAAGGAAGGCCACTATGACGCACTCTCTGTGATTCATCCCAAAAAAGAGGTTTGGCACAACAATTTGTACCAACCAGTGGTTTATAAACAAAACTTTGGAACTTCATTTGTTCCCAATCTGAGTGTCATAGACTTGCTTATGTGCCAAGGAGCAGCAGCTTCCAACATACTAAAGCAATCCATTCTCGTAGATTGAACGAAGTAGTTGTATTGTTCGTTAATCATTGTAAAAACTAAAAACAGCGGAGTCGGCTCTTAACTTACTCCAGCAGCTTAAACCAACCAATGGAAGCAAAATTTTCAATCCGCGTCAAAGAAGTTATTGGTTTCAGTAGAGAAGAAGCACTACGGCTTGGTCACGACTATATCGGTACGGAGCACCTTATCTTAGGCATGATCCGAGAAGGAGAAGGCATCGCTTTAGATTTACTCAAAAAATTGGGCGTATCGCTCGATGAACTGCGTATTACTATCGAACAAGCTACCCGAGGGACGGCCACCAACAATATTAAAAATCTGGCCAATATCCCCCTCACACGCCAATCAGAAAAAGTACTTAAAATCACTTACTTAGAGGCTAAAATTTTCAAAAGCCCCCTCATCGGTACAGAACATTTATTGTTGTCTATTCTGCGCGATCCCGAAAATCTGGCCTCGCAGATTTTGTCTAAATTTAATGTAAACTACGAAATCGTTAAGGAAATGTTAGAATATCAATCATCAGGCACCCAACCACACGCGGGACCCGACACCGACGACGACGACGAACGCGGCATGTTCGGAAGTGGTGCACAGCAAGGGAAAGACCCCAAAAATGCTGAAAAATCACGTACACCTGTATTAGATAATTTCGGTAGAGATTTGACGAAAATGGCTGAAGTAGGGAAGTTAGACCCCATCGTAGGTCGTGAAAAAGAAATTGAGCGCGTAGCGCAAGTATTGAGCCGTCGCAAGAAAAACAACCCCGTACTCATTGGCGAGCCGGGGGTAGGTAAGACCGCCATCGCCGAAGGGCTTGCACTCAGAATTGTTCAGAAAAAAGTATCGCGTGTACTGTTTGGTAAGCGCGTTGTTACGCTCGATTTGGCCTCATTAGTAGCGGGTACCAAATACCGTGGCCAGTTTGAAGAGCGCATGAAAGCCGTAATGAACGAGTTGGAAAAGTCGCCAGAAGTAATTCTTTTCATTGATGAATTACATACCATTGTAGGGGCAGGGGGTGCGTCAGGTTCTTTGGATGCCTCCAATATGTTCAAGCCTGCGCTCGCGAGGGGAGACATCCAATGTATAGGTGCCACTACCCTCGACGAATACCGCCAATACATTGAAAAAGATGGCGCTTTGGCACGCCGTTTCCAGATTGTGATGGTGGACGCACCGAGTGTGGAAGAAACTATCGAGATATTGACCAATATCAAAGACAAATACGAAGATCACCACCACGTTAATTATACTGACGAGGCCATTGCACAGGCTGTCAAGCTATCAGAAAGGTACATTTCTGACCGTTTTTTGCCCGATAAAGCCATTGACGTAATGGACGAAGTGGGGGCGCGTGTGCATATCAGCAATATCACCGTACCAGAGGATATTGTAGAGTTGGAAAAACAGATTGAAGAAGTAAAGAAGCAGAAAAACTTGGTCGTAAAAAGTCAAAAATACGAAGAAGCGGCCCAACTTCGCGACCGAGAGAAGAAACTGCTCGACCAACTCGACCGTGCAAAAATAGCTTGGGAAGAAGATACCAAAAAACGTCGCTATACCGTCAATGAAGACAATGTAGCCGAGGTAGTGGCCATGATGACAGGCATCCCAGTGAATCGGGTAGCGCAAAATGAAGGAGTGAAATTGTTGGGCATGGGCGATCAACTCAAGTCGCGCGTGATTGGACAAGATAACCCCATCGAAAAACTAACAAAAGCCATTCAGCGTACCCGTGTGGGTTTGAAAGATCCCAAAAAACCCATTGGGTCGTTTATTTTCTTGGGCCCCACAGGCGTAGGAAAGACCGAATTGGCCAAAGTATTGGCTACTTATTTGTTTGATAAAGACGATTCGCTTGTGCGTATTGATATGAGCGAATACATGGAGAAATTCAGCGTGTCGCGCCTTATCGGTGCGCCTCCAGGCTATGTAGGCTATGAGGAAGGAGGGCAATTGACCGAAAAAATTCGCCGTAAACCTTACAGTGTAGTTTTACTCGACGAAATCGAGAAAGCCCACCCCGATGTGTTCAATATCCTTCTCCAAGTCTTGGACGACGGTATTCTGACCGATGGACTGGGTCGTCGGGTAGATTTCAGAAATACAATCATCATCATGACTTCCAATATCGGAGTCAGAGATTTGAAAGATTTTGGGGCAGGTATTGGTTTTGCTACCAAAGCTAAGTCGGAGAACCAAGATGAACTGATGAAAAGTACGATTCAGAGTGCGTTGAAAAAAGCGTTCTCGCCCGAGTTTTTGAACCGCTTAGATGATGTCATTGTGTTCAACTCTTTGCAGCGCGAAGACATTCATCGCATCATTGATATTTCACTCGCCAAATTGTTTACACGTATCACCAATCTTGGTTATCATGTAGAATTGACCGAGAAAGCCAAAGATTTCTTATCGGAAAAAGGCTACGACCAACAATATGGAGCGAGACCACTCAACCGAGCCATCCAAAAATACCTCGAAGACCCCGTGGCT
The DNA here is from genome assembly GCA_041392315.1 of Spirosomataceae bacterium. Lineage (GTDB taxonomy): Bacteria > Bacteroidota > Bacteroidia > Cytophagales > Spirosomataceae > Runella. Next base: position 43,025 of record JAWKMH010000010.1, read on the forward strand.
GAGGAAATTCTCAAGGGTGATTTGCGCGAAGGAGATACCCTTTTGGCAGACCATGAAGAGGGCACTGAAAATTTGGTGATTACAGTAAAACGCAAAGAAGAAGAAGTGATTAACTGATGAATTTATCATCACTTTTTAGAGGGGTGTGGCTTCCGCTACACCCTTTTTTTGTTACTTTTGAAAACAAAATTTGCTAAAAAAATAACACAATGATCATTGATGCACATCAACATTTTTGGGTTTACAATGCCGACCAACACGCTTGGATCAACGACGATATGACCCGTATTCGGCAAAACTTCTTGCCTGACGACCTGCAGCCTATCTTACTGGCCAACCAAGTAGAAGGGTGTATAGCAGTACAAGCCGACCAAACAGAGGCTGAAACGTTGTTTTTACTGGCCTTGGCTGAAAAATACAGCGGTTTCGTCAAAGGGGTAGTGGGGTGGGTGGACTTACGCGCTGCAAATCTGTACGATCAATTGGATGAATATTCTCAATACGAACTTCTGAAAGGGTTTCGTCATGTAGCACAGTCAGAACCCGACGATTTTTTGGCACGTCCCGACATCATTAAAGGAATCAGACAATTAGCTGCATTTGATTTTACTTATGATATTCTCATTTATCCTACTCAACTCAAGGCGGCTTTGCAGTTGGTAAGAGAAGCTCCCCAAGTGCAGTTTGTGGTAGATCATATCGCTAAGCCTTATATCAAAGACCAAAAAATCAATACATGGTCCAACTACATGCGCCAACTGGCCCAACAGCCTCATGTCTATTGCAAAGTATCGGGTATGGTAACAGAGGCCGACTGGAAACACTGGACAAAAAAAGATTTCTACCCCTACTTGGATGTGATTTTTGAAGCCTTCGGGGTAGATAGGTTATTGTTTGGGTCCGATTGGCCTGTGTGTTTGGTGGCCGCAGAATACCAACAGGTAATCGAACTATTGCGCTCGTATATGACAGAGGTAGGTTTTTCTGCCCACGACCAAGCCAAGGTATTGGGAGAAAATACCGTGCGTTTTTATCACTTGGAAAGATAGGTTTATGGGGAACCCTATCAATTAGGTTATATTGTTGATATACGTAAGGTTGAACCAATCGCTGCATTAAAACTATCTATCGTATCCAATGAAGAAATTGGACGAAAGATAGTTTTTTTTTTGAAAACATAGTATTATTGTCGCAAATTGCGACAATAAATTTGACACACTCCATTTTTGTTGAAATTGTGAGATTTTTCAGGTCGCGGTGAACCAATTTATTCATTTACCCTTTCCTCTTTTTAACCCTTACCAATCAATGAAAAAACTATTTATTGCTCTTTTACTGGCCTTTGGATGCCTCATTCAAATGGCACATGCCCAGCTCCAAACGGGCGAGAATGTGGCTGTTACAAATACCGATTTAGGTAAAGTGAGAGGTTATATTCACAACAGCATTTTTACTTACAAAGGAATTCCGTACGCCGAGGCCAAGCGCTTTGAAGCACCCCAAAAGCCCAAAGCGTGGTCAAACATACGCAGTTCATTGACCTACGGCCCAGTTTCGCCTTTGATGACTCCAACAACCACCGTTCAAGACGAGTCTGAATTTGTTTTTCACCATGATTGGGGATATACCAACGAAAACTGCTTAGTGCTAAATGTCTGGACTCCTGGCATCAATGACAACAAAAAACGCCCCGTCTTATTTTGGATACACGGAGGCGGTTATGCTGCAGGTTCTTCTCAAGAATTGCCCTCCTACGATGGGGAAAACTTAGCCAAAAAAGGCGATGTGGTCGTAGTCTCTATCAATCATCGTTTAAATGTGTTGGGTTTTTGGATTTATCAGCTTATGGTGATAAGTATAAAAACTCGGCCAATAATAGCGTTTTAGACATGGTGGCAGCCTTAGAATGGGTAAAAACCAATATTGTCAACTTTGGAGGCGATGCCAGCAATGTTACCATCTTTGGCCAGTCGGGTGGGGGAGGTAAAGTCAATACGCTCATGATGACTCCCTCGGCCAAAGGTTTGTTCCACAAGGCTATCAATCAAAGTGGGGCGTTTATGGGCAAAATGCTTACAAAAGTCGAAACCCAACGACTATCTGCCGAGGTTTTGAAAAACCTCAACATCGCGGCAGATAAAGTAGATGAAATCAAAGCCTGCCTTACCCAACTTTGGTAGCAGCTGCTCAAAAAGCAACTAGAACAATTGGCGAGCAGCTCAGGGCGGAAGGCAAACAAGTGGGGGCCTTTGGTTTAGGGTTTGGTCCTACACTTGATGGAAATGTTTTGCCCTACCAGTTTGACGATGCACCAGCCGTGGCATTGTACAAAGATATTCCATTGCTTATCGGAACAGTAAAAAATGAATTTATGGCTTCCTTGGGGGCTGGTTTGAGCAACGGTTCAGCGGAAAAAGTAACCGAATTTTTGAAAAATCGCTATAAAGACAAGACAGAAGCCTACTTAGCAGCAGTCAAAAAAGCCTATCCAAACGACACCAAACCTTCCGATTTAATGGATGTTGATTTGATGTTCCGTCGTGGTGCGGTGAGTCAAGCCAAAGCTAAGGCGGCCATTTCAGGCGGAGCGCCTACTTATATGTATATGTTCAATTGGCAGTCGCCAGTCATGGACGGTAAATACAAAGCTATTCACTGTATTGAAATACCGTTTGTTTTCAACAACATTGCGCGTTGTGAAGAAATGACAGGAGGGACCAAAGAGGCCTATTTGCTTGCCGATAAAGTAAGCCAAGCGTGGATAAATTTTGCCAAAACAGGCAACCCAAGTCATACAGGTTTACCAAAGTGGGAGCCTTATACCGAAGCGAAAGGAGCCACGATGATGTTTGACAATAAATGCACTGTCAGCAATCACCACGATGAAGAATTATTGAAAGTTACAGTGCAATAACCCTCCGACTCATTATGAAAAAGCTACTCGTCATAGCGCAGTTGATTGCAAGCACTCTCTGGGCGCAAGAGGTTGTTGTTCAGACCACAGAGGGCAAAGTGGAAGGTTATAGCAAAGAAAAGGTTAGGATATTTAAAGGTATTCCGTTTGCTGCACCTCCTGTGGGAGCATTGCGTTGGAAAGCCCCTCAGCCCGCTCAACATTGGTCAGGTGTCAAAAAATGTACTGAATTTTCGGCCAGCCCGATTCAAAATAAGCCTGCTCCCTTTTATTGCTGGTCAGAAGAGTTCATAGCCAAACCCGAACCCTTGAGCGAGGATTGTCTATACCTTAATGTTTGGACAACGGCCCAATCTACCCAAGAAAACTTACCTGTGTTGGTTTGGATTTATGGCGGTGGATTGAGCAGCGGCTCGGCCAACTGCGACATCTATGACGGGGAAGAAATGGCAAAAAAAGGGGTAGTCTTTGTCAGTATCAATTATCGGGTAGGTATATTAGGCTTTATGGCTCACCCCGAATTGACCCAAGAGTCGGGCTATCAAGCTTCGGGCAACTATGGTTTTCTTGATCAAATTACAGCCTTGAAGTGGATTCAGAAAAATATCGCTGCCTTCGGTGGCGATCCCAGCAATGTAACCATTGCAGGCCAATCGGCGGGTGCGTTTAGTGTCAATGCCCTGATAGCATCGCCCTTGGCCAAAGGACTGTTCCATAAGGCTATACCGCAATCAGGAGGGCTTTTATCGAGGATGTTGAGCCAAGACTTGGCGCAATCAGAAAAACAAGGCATAAAGTTCATGGAATTGGCAAAGGCAAGTTCGGTGGCCGATTTACGCAAAATATCAGTCGAAGAGTTGCAGAAACTGAGCAATAATCAAGCCGCGGGGCGTTTTGGTGTTACGATGGATGGCTACGTGCTACCTACTGATATTTTGGCACACTTTAAAGCAGGAAAACACAACCAAGTGCCCATTATGACAGGTTGGGTGACGGGTGATGGTAGTTTTTTGGGTGAAAGCAAAGCAACCGTTGAAGATTACAAAAAAGAAGCTCAAACAACCTACGGAGATAAAGCCGAGGCGTTTTTGCGTATCTTCCCAGCCACTACCAACGATGAGGTGAAGGCCATGAAACAGAAACAAACCATGATTGGTTTTGCAGGGTTGCCGTCGCATCTGTTGGCAACTTTCACGAGTAAATCCGCCTATTTGTATCAGTTTGGTCATGTACCGCCCGACAAACCCAACTTCCCCAATTACGGTGCTTTTCACACTTCAGAGGTACCCTTTGCCTTACATACACTACATAAGTGGCAACGCCCCTGGCAGCCACTCGACAAAGATATCGAAAATACGATGTCGAGTTATTGGGTAAATTTCGCTAAAACAGGTAATCCCAATGGGGCGGGCTTGCCCGAGTGGAAGCGCTACAACAAAGAAACAGGAGCGATTCAGGTTTTGGGCGACAAGGTATATTCGCAGGAGGGGTTGTTCAAAAAAGAATTTGATTTTTTGGAAGTCCATTCTATCAAATAAAGTATTGGAAACTTTTGCTGCCATACCCAAGCGATTTCGGTAAGTTTATTCTTTCAATTATCCCTTCAACCAAATGAAAAAAAAACAAACTTTAGCCTTTCTTTACTACTGTTTTGGAGTGGTGGGTATCGGAATTTTGTTTACGCTCAATCAAGTAAGATAGTAACTTTTACCCTTACCTCAAAGGCACTTCAAAATAATAGTGGCGAAGATCCAAACCGCAAAGTCTCGGTTTATTTGCCGCCCAATTATGAAGGCTCGACACAACAGTATCCTGTGATTTATTATTTGCATGGTTTTATGGGAAAAGACCTTATTTTCCCTCAAATGCAAAAGATTTTGGATGAAGGTATTGCCAAACAAAAAATCCGCCCTTTTATCTTCGTACAAGCCGACCATTATACACTTTTTGAAGGAAGTTTTTATTCAAACTCTTCGTTAACAGGAAATTGGGAGGAGTTTGAAAGCAAAGAATTGGTCGAATACATAGATAAACATTTCCGTACGCTGCCCAATCGAGAGAGCAGAGGTATAGCAGGACATTCGATGGGGGGCTATGGTGCTTTCAAAATAGGTATGCTACACCCTGAGGTTTTCAGTAGCATCTATGCACTTAGCCCAGGGCTTTTGGCCATGGTCAAAGAGTTTGGGCCGAATAGTGCCTCTTTTAAAGAAGTACAAAATTTGAAGACTCAGGAAGAATTAAAGAAAACCTATTATCCTAAAGTCTTAGTGGCCGTAGCCCGTGCATGGTCACCAAACGCTCAAAAACCACCATTTTTTTGCGATTTTCCATTTAGTTATGAAGGCGACAAGCTGATTGTCAATCAGCCTATTTTAGACAAGTGGGAGGACAATATGCCTGTTTATATGGTCAATAAATATGCCGATAACCTCCGCAAGATGACCGCCATCAAATTGGATTGGGGTCGAAATGACTCGCCACGTTTTCCTCTACAAATCGGCATGTTGAGCCAGCGTTTAGAGAACCTTGGTATTAATCATTTTGCCGAAGAATACATCGGCGACCATGGCAACAAAATTTGGACGATGGATGGACGGGTTTTGCATGATGTTTTGCCGTTTTTTAATGATAATTTGAAGTTTTAAACATGCTCGCCCTCCTTGGTTTCGCTACTATCATTGTCTTTTTGATATTGATAATGACCAAAAAAATGTCAGTCATAACGGCCTTGGTTATTGCCTATTGTTTTTGGGCTTGTCGCGGGCTTTTCGCCCAAAGAATTGGGCGAATTTGCACTTACAGGTACCAAACAAGTTGCTCCCACTGGTATTTTACTGATGTTTGCCGTTTTGTATTTCGCCACCATGCTCGATGCGGTCTCTTCGATCCTATCATTGCTTATATCATCAAAACAGTAAAGGGAGATCCTCTGAAAGTGGTTGTCGGTACAGCCATTCTGACCATGATAGTTCATCTCGACGGCGACGGAACGGCAACCTTTATGATTGTGCTTTCGGCTTTTTTGCCGATTTATAAACAACTTAAAATGAGCCGTTTGGTGCTTTCGAGTATCGTAGCTTTGAGTGTAGGTCCTATGCACCTTGTTCCTTGGTCTGGTACTTCTGCAAGGGCTATTTCATCCTTAAAATCAGACGCTGTACATATCTTCAACCCAAATATTCCATCGCTCATCGTTGGGCTTGTTTGGGTTTTGTTTGTGGCTTACATTTTTGGTAAAAAAGAGCGTGATCGCCTCGGAATCATAGAACTGAAGTATGATTATAGACAAAGCCTAAGTCCTGAACAGCAGCACCTAAGAAGACCCCAAAGGATGGTATTCAATACGATTCTTACCCTTGGATTGATAGGTGTTTTGATGAAAGGGTGGATACCCGCCCCCGTTTTGTTTGTATTGGCAAGCATGGCTGCCTTGTTAATCAATTACCCCAAAGTCGCTGACCAACAACGAATACTAAAATCGCATGGGACTAATATTTTCATGGTATCGAGTATGATTTTTGCTGCTGGGATTTTTTCAGGTGTCCTGACAGGCACCCAAATGATTGAGGAAATGGCCAACAGTTTGGTATCGCTTATACCTCAAAATCAGGCCAATTTGCTGCCTGTTCTCACGGCCCTTACAAGCTTACCAGCGAGCATGTTGTTCACACCCGATGCCTATTATTTTGGTGTTGTACCCATTTTAAGCCAAACGGCTACCCAATTTGGGATTGATTCGCTCGAAATCGGGCGGGCGGCTTTGCTGGGTCAAATGACCGTAGGGTTTCCGATAAGCCCACTCACAGCCTCTACGTTTTTGTTGGTGGGATTGTCGGAGGTAGATTTGGGCGAACACCAACGCCATACCTTCTGGTGGGCATGGGGTACAACCCTGGTGATGACGATTGTGGCAATTGTAGAGGGGTCAATTCATGTTTGAAACAATCTATGGAAAAATTCCAAAATAGATATCGCATAGCATCAGCACGGGCATCATGGTGGAATTATGGGTGGAATGGTGCCTATTTTATTACAATATGTACAAAAAATCGAGAACATTTTTTCGGTAAAATCGAATAAAGGAAAAATGAAATTGTCACCAGTTGGCATATTGGCAGATGTTTTTTGGTATGAAATAAGAAATCATGCCATGTATGTCGAGTTAGCAGCGTTTGTGGTAATGCCCAATCATGTTCATGGAATTTTGATTTTGGATAAACCCGAATCCATCGATAGCGTAGAGCATGTAGAGACAGGGTTTGCCCTGTCTCTACACCGATTTCGTAATCAAGGTAAAAATACAATTTCGTCAATTGTAGGCTCCTACAAATCCGCTATTACGAAACATTGCAACCGCCTTGGATTGCCAGGCGATGATGCTAATGTATTTGCTTGGCAAACTCGTTTTCACGACCAAATCATAAGAAATGATGCAGAATACCAGCGTATAAACGATTATATTGAATCAAACCCCAAGAATTGGGAAAAGGATAAATTTTGGGTTCTATGAAAAACAATATCCGCATTGGTTGTGGGGCTGGATTTTCGGGTGATAGAATAGAACCCGCTGTGCTTTGGCCCAAAGGTGGCTTAGATTATTTGGTATTAGGAATGTCTGGCCGAACGCACTATTGCGCTTGCTCAAAAACGTAACTGGCCGACCCCACCAAAGGCTATGACCCGCTTTTGGAACGTCGAATAGAAACCTTATTGCCTCATTTGATTAAAAATAAGATTCGTCTCATTACCAATATGGGCGCGGCCAATCCGAAGGAGGGCAAAAAAATCGTAGAAATTGCGCAAAAACAAGGCATAAACATACAAGTAGCAGCGGTATTTTCTATGCCATCAGCAGAGCCATATCCTGATTGGAAGATTACGAGGTTTTCGAGGATGACGCAAGGACAGCCAATATTCGCAATGAAGATGTCGTCTCGGTCAATGCCTATCTGGGTATTGAAGTCTCTAACAGCCCTGCAGACCGACGCTCAGATTATTATCACTGGGCGGGTAGCTGACCCTTCGCTGTTTTAGCCCCCATGGTTCATGAATTTGGCTGGCCAACCGACGATTACAATTTGATGGGTAAAGGTACGGTCATCGGACATCTGCTCGAATGTGCAGGGCATATTACGGGCGGCTACTTTGCCGATCCGATTAGGAAGCCCGTTGAAAACATGGACAACCTTGGACATCCATTTGCCGATGTTTTTGCCGATGGTTCAGCCATCATTGGCAAGGTAGAAGGCACTGGAGGTCTCATCAATTTACAAACAGCCAAAGAGCAGTTGCTGTATGAAGTCGTCAATCCGTATCAGTATTACACTCCTGATGTCATTGCCGATTTTACAACAGTAAAACTCGAAGAAGTGGCCAACAATCAAGTACGAGTAACAGGTGGAAGCGGTAAAGAAAAACCACCAACCCTCAAAGTAAGTGTAGGTTACAAAGCCTTTTGGCAAGGCGAAGGCGAAATTTCATACGCAGGGCCTGGAGCATTAGAAAGAGCTAAATTGGCGGGAGAAATCATCGAAAAACGCCTAAAACCCCTATTAAGGGAGATAAATATTGATTATATTGGCCTAAACTCTATTTTTCAAAATGCAGAGAGCCAAACTTTGTCTGCTTTTCCAGTTGCATCCGAAATCAGGCTGCGTATCGCTGCCAAAGCCCCAACCCAAGCCGAGGCTGCCCTCGTTGGAGAAGAAGTAGAAGCTCTTTACACCAATGGTCCAGCAGGTGGTGGCGGCGTACGGAAATATGTCAATGAAGTGATTGGAATAGTGTCTGTTTTGATAGACCGAACCAAAGTGCAGTCAATCGTTACGTTGTTTTAAAATGAATTATCATTTCTTGTATTCTAAGCTCAAATGAAACTCTACGACATAGCCCATTCGCGGGCAGGCGACAAGGGCAATATTTCAACACTTTCGCTCATACCCTATAACGAGGAAGATTATGCTATGCTTTGTGAAAAGGTTACTGTGGAGCGTGTAAAACAACATTTTCAGGGCATTATTTTGGGTGATATTATCCGCTACGAAATGCCCAACGTATCGGCCTTACTTTTTGTTTGTCAAGAAGCACTGGCTGGAGGAGTAACCACCTCTCTTCGCTTAGATACCCATGGCAAAACCTTGAGTTATAAACTATTAGAAATGGAAGTTTGATTTTTCAATAAGTCCCAAAACAAAAATACGAGGCATTACATTATTTGACCCCGATGGGGTCACTTATTTGTAGCGGATTATTGACTTCTATAAATATCTGACCCCGTCGGGGTCAAACAGAATAATGCAGACTAAATATACACCAGTACTTCCTTTACTGAAATTCTCCAATGTATTTACTGGAGTAAAATCCTTTTATACCTAAATTTATCAAATATAGCTTTCTATCCTATTTTTTTAATGCAGTTGCCTTGGGTGCAGCAGCGTAAATATCTATTTTTAAAAAAAATTATTATATATTTGAGGGATTCTAAAAATATAGTGGCAATTTTGGATAAGAAATAAAATAGGTAGTGTTTTATTTATCGTTTTAAAATTGACAAATTTATAAATCATTAAACTTAAAATTTATTCTAAATCCTTTAAAATCAAATGAATACTTCTCGTCGTGAAGCCCTAAAATTAGCAGGAATGGCCTTGGCTGGGACCGCTTTTCCTTCGATTATTGTTCCTAATCGTGCTTTTGCTGGTGTCAATAGCGATACCCTTAAAGTAGGACTCATTGGCTGTGGAGGTCGTGGGTCAGGTGCTGCCATGCAAGCACTCAAAGCAGACCCTAACGTTGTATTACATGCACTCGGTGATATTTTTCCTGAAAGGTTTGATAAATGCCTTGAAGGACTCGTAAAAGTGCATGGTGAGAAAGTACAAGTAACCGAAGATCGGAAATTTATAGGGCTTGATGCCTATCAAAAGGTCATTGATTCTGGTGTGGATGTAGTTTTATTGGCCACGCCTCCTCATTTTCGCCCGTTGCACTTGGAAGCAGCCATCAATGCAGGCAAGCATATATTCTGTGAAAAGCCGGTAGCCGTAGATGCGCCAGGTATTCGTAAAGTACTTGAATTGGCCAAATTGGCTAAAGAGAAAAATATTTCATTGGTATCGGGCTTTGCTGGCGTTTTCATGAACCCAAGCGCGCTGTTTTTGGTAAAATCAACGATGGTGCTATTGGTGAGGTTATGTCTATTTATAATACCTATTATACAGGTGGGGCATGGTCTTTTCCTCGCCAGCCAGGTTGGTCCGATGCGGAGTTTCAAGTGCGCAACTGGATGTATTATACGTGGCTCGCTGGCGACCATATTGTAGAACAGGCTGTGCATAGTTTGGATATGATGTCATGGGCCATGGGCGATGTTTTACCCGTTAGTGCCGTAGGTGTAGGGGGCCGCCAAGTAAGGGTAGATCCTCTTTTTGGGCATATATTCGACCACTTTGCCATTACTTACGACTACGCCAACGGTGCTAAAGGCTATCATTTCTCTCGTCAGCAAGAAAACTGTGAACGTAGCTATTTGGTAGAAACCTCGGTACTAAAGGGCGCCATGGCTAACTGCTCGCGCCCCACCCACAAAATAGAGGGTGTAAATCCGTGGGAATATGCGGGAGTCCAAAATGATATGTACCAAACCGAACACAACGGAACTTTTGCTTCCATTCGTAATAGCACCCCTATCAATAACGGCGAATGGATGGCCAATAGCACCATGATTGCTATCATGGGACGTATGGCAGCTTACAGGTAAGAAATTACGTGGGAAGAGGCCATGAATCAATGAAAAATTACCCCAGAATTTACAAGTTGGGATATGCTGCGCCTAAAGTAGAAGTAGCACGGCCAGAGCTTTACCCCTTCTTTTGATCAATACTAAGAACCGATTTCTCTTAATAAAGTAGGCCCAGTTTCACCAAAATTGGGCCTATTTAATACCTAACCAACCTATTTTCTCATGCAAAGAAGAGAATTTTTGAAAAGCACGGCCATGGCCACTTCGGCAGCGGTCGTTGGAATAGATCGTTTCGTTCATGCTGCGCCTGTGGTACGCCCCTCCTCAAGAAAAGCCTCAAATATGGCATGGTAGAGGAAAAACTTTCTGTTTTAGACAAGTTCAAATTGCTCAAAGACCTTGGCTTTGATGGCGTAGAATTGGATTCGCCCAATAACCTCGACCCCAAAGAAATTTTGGAAGCACGCGACAAGACAGGCTTAGAACTCCCGGCGTTGTCAATTCGGTGCATTGGAAATCTCCTTGACCGACGCCGACCCCAAGGTGCGTGAAATCTGTGCCAAATCAATGGAGCAATCGCTCAATGATTGGTAAATTGTATGGAGGTACCACCGTTTTATTAGTGCCTGGCGTGGTCAATCAAAACACCAGCTACGAAGATGCTTACAAACGTGCGCAAATCGAGATAAAGAAACTGTTGCCCTTGGCCGAAAAAACGGGTATCAAGATTGCCCTCGAAAATGTGTGGAACAACTTCTTGATTAGCCCTGTAGAAGCTGCGCGATTTGTGGACGAAATCAATCATCCGTTGTTGGGTTGGTATTTTGATGTAGGCAATATTTTGCGCTATGGCTGGCCAGAACATTGGATAGAAACCCTCGGTAAGCGCATTATGAAGGTGGACATCAAGGAGTTTAGCCGTAAAAAGCAACAAGACGAGGGCCTTTGGAAAGGGTTTCAGGTAGAACTCATGGAAGGCGACTGCAACTGGCCAGTTGTGAATAAAGCGTTGCTAAAATTGGCTATTCGGGCTGGGGGTCTGGCCGAAGTGCCTGGCGGCGACAGAAAACGCTTACAGGTAATTAGCGAAAAGATGGATGTGGTCTTTAATGCTGTCTAAATCAGAACTCTACTCGCCAGTTTAATACAGGTACTAAGCCAAGTTGTTTCAAACTTGATAGATCTGGCGGTATTGTCGTAATAAGGTTGTAGGAGATTGGCTCGATTGAAAAGATTCTGAATGTCAATAGAAACCGTCGAAGTGGCTCTTTGGCGGTTTTTTGTATAACTGAAACGGGTATCAAGCGAAAATAAGGCGGTAATTGCGCTTGATAGGCTTGTTCATATATCCTCACAGTCGTATTGCGTTTTTGCGATTGTGCCAAGTCTATCGGTACATAACGATTTCCACCCGCCCAAAGACTCCCGAATTGGCCGCAAAAATATTGATTTGATTCTTCCTGTTTTCCACTCTTTGCCCAACAGTACATTTTGCACAAATCGTCCATTGAATCGGCTGTTGCGCTGATGCCATCGCGAGGGGTATATTGGGCATCGTAGATGGAGGCGGTAGCAAGTAAGTAAAAACCACGGGTTAAAAATTTCTCAATGGTCAAGTCCAAGCCCTTGTTGCGGCCTGTGCCTCACTCACAAGCGAGTCGGTGAGGTATCCGTCTAAGAAATTAAGAAAAGATTCTGAGCGTAAAAAAGCACTTTTGCATTGGTGTTCCTATGGGAATGTGAGAGTGCTGTTGGTAATACCCCTTCTATTTGTAGCCGCCAGTCCTCGTTTGGGCGTATTTCGTAGCCTACAATTAAATGTGCTGATTTGGATAGTTTGAGGTTTTTATTGGCCAAACTTATCTGGTTGTTCAATCCTTTACTTCGGCAAAGTAAGTAGAAAGAGCTTCGGTTCGGCTATGGATACCTGCCCCAGCCGTGAAAGTATGACGGGGTGCGATATTCCAACGCATACCTACACGGGGTTCGATAGAAGATTGACCATTGAGGGTCAATAAAGTGGTATGGACACCCGAATGGATTGTGAGGGTAGGGCGGGGCGATACTTCCATTGGGCATAGCCCTGGAGCAAGACAGTGCTTCCTTGCTGATTGAGGAAGACCGACGATTTAGTGCCATCCAAAGTTTTATCTAATAAATCAAAGTGTAAATTACTCACAATGAACCCTGTACGAAGGGTGTGCTGCGCATTAAATTTATGATTAATTGGGTCGAAAAACGATAAAACTGATAAGTATAGTTTTCTTCTCGGATATAAACACGCTTGAGTTGGGAGGCATTGTAGGTTTGGCGGTTGGCTGCCCAGTTCAATGATGTTTCTAAGAAAGACTTTTCGGAGATAAAATGCGTGAAATTAAAACCTATTACGGCTCGGTCCGAATGGAATTGATCGTTTTGGGTAGTGCGTTGGCGTATTTGTCTGCTTAACCCTGCCATGCCCCAAAGCGAAAGAGTTGCTTTTTTGCCCACAGGAAAAAATAATTTAAAGGCGGTATCCTGAAAATCGGGCGTAGCATCGCCTGCCATATTGATACCTAATTTTTTAAGGATTTCTAAACTCGAATAACGATAATTGACCAAGTAGGAGGCTTTTTTGCCTTTGCGAAAGGGCCTTCGGCGGCTATGTCTGCGCCCATTAACCCTACTTGCGCGGCATATTCGCGTTTGTCGCTGTTGCCTTTGCGTAGCTTCAAATCAAAAACGCCCGAAGTAGCATTGCCGTATTCGGCAGGAAAAGCCCCCGTAAAGAAATCTGAATTGCTCAATACATTGACACTCAAAGCACTAACACCCCCACCCGTAGCCCCTTCTTGGGCAAAATGATGGATTAGGAATCTCCACTCCTTCCATACGCCACAATACACCCTTGGGGCTATTGCCTCTGATAATGAGAGCATTACTTAACTCACTATTGCCTGCTACACCTGCAAAAGTAGAAGTCATACGAGCGGGGTCATTGATAGAAGCAGCATAGCGTTTTACCTGATCTACCGAAAATGATCGCGCCGACACAGTGGCCATGTCGTTGAGGGCTGCGCCGTTTTGCGGGTCGCTTTGATGGTAACAGTGGCCAGTTGTTGCAAGGATTCTGTAAGTCGGAATAGTGAGGTCAATCTCCTTGCCTGTACCTACAATCAATTCTTGAATGGTACTGTTTTCATACCCTAAAAAATCAATTTTGATTGAATGTCGGCCTATGGGTATATCATTGACTTTAAAAACCTTCGGCATCAGTGATGGCTTCTTTGGAGGGGCTTGTGGTGATGATCACCACGGTAGCTCCTACCAGCGGTTGCCTTGTTTCGGCATCCACCACTCTTCCTTTGATGGTTTGGATGAAATTTTGGGCATACAATGCGAAGCCGTTCCACAGAAAAAGTAAAATGATCAACAGACGCATCATCATGCTCAAATTGACTATACGTTCCACCAATAGGTCAGTTTAATGACCAAGGCACGGTTTTTAATCATGAAATTTTCGGGAAGGTAGTTGTCGGTATAAACCACAAACAAATCGGAGGCAGGTTTGTAGCGCCACTGTAAACGCGTATTGAGATTGACGTTTTTAGCTTGGTTATTGTATTGTAGAAAAGTAGTCCAAAAAAGATTATTCGTAAACGTCACATCTACGCGGGGGCCTACGAGCCAGAGTTCTACTGGGTCTTTCAAATAAGGAACTTTAATATTATTGTAATCTACAGAAAAACGGGTAGCTACGTAAGGCTGAAATCGATACCCCAAAGTAGCGCGTAAGTTAAGGCGTGTGCCATCGGCATAAAAACCACCATAGCGGCTATTAAACGAAACCGTAAAGCGATTTCTTGGACTACTCTGAATCTCTGTTCCCCAGGCGTTCCACCAATGTTCTGTGCCTGAGGCCAATTTCTCACGGCCTGTGTTGGTAGGGTCAAAGGGGGCCAATAACTTCACGTAGTTATGAGCTATCCAAACCATAGCTGTAGCTCGACTTTGAAAGTTGAAATTATAAGCTAAAAAGGTTTCATTGTCAGTCAAATTTCCATTCTTATTATAAAACAAGGTAGTTTGCAGTAATGGCCCATGACTGATGAGTTTTTTTGTATTGACAAAAAATAAATAACCTACATTGGGCGATAGCATGTGATAGCCTTTTCGGGCGGTATTGGGTACATAACCCACTTCAGCATTGTAGTTTTCGCCTACTGATTCGTGCCGCCATTGCCAAAAAAACTTCGCTTTATTGAAGTTAAGGTTAGAGGCAAAAGCAAAATCATTGCCCGAAAACTGCGGACTAAATGATTTCAAGACGGTCGCTTTGCCCGTCCAAAAGTTATTGGCAGAAGCCAAGTTAAACTCTGCAGCGATGTTTCGATTATACCGAGCATAGGCCTTGTTGATGTCTTTGTCATAGTTTAATGACTCTTTGTTGACCATCATCACGCCGAAGTTAGAGCGGGCAAAAACCTTTCGTTGAAGAGCGACTACTGCGAAGTTTTGCGCAGGCAAGTCGCCTTGCTTTTGGGTTTGCGTATCCAGTAGCCCAATGCGCCAATTTTTATCTAATTTGCCACTCATTCTCGCTCCAAATACAATAGGAACTCCCAAACCAATACGACGTGAAAAGAAGGGACGTAAAGAAGAAAATCCGAAATTGGCAAACAAATCAGCATTTTCAAGAAAAAATTGACGACGTTCTGGAAAAAATAATTCAAATCGGTCGAGATTGGTTTGCTGTACGTCCACATCCACTTGTGAAAAATCGGGATTGACCGTCAGGTCTAAGTTGAGCGATGAACTCAACGCGATTTTGGCATCGCCGCCTATGTCGGCATTCCAGTTGGTTGGAGTCTTTGTTGTATGATTCTTTGAAACGTTACTCAATACAAAGGGTATCAAAGAGATATTTTTGCCAGCGGGAGGCAGTGGCTTATCCCATACCAATACACCTGCATAACCCAAATTGGCCGATTGAAACTGCCGTGGCACAGGAGCCCATGCCGACTTTTCATTGGTCGTAATATCTAAGCGACTGGCATTGAAACCCCAACGAAGATTTTCAGGACGATATCGAATGGTTTTGAAAGGTATGGCAGCTTCCCATACCCAGCGATCTTCATGGTTTTTGGTAACCGAAGTCCACTTATTATCCCAGTTGAGGTTGATATTCCCACCATCGGCTTGCTGACCATCCCAAATAGCCCCTGCGGCACTGGCACCAAATGAAAAACCGTTGGTTAAATCTTCAAAAGTATCTAAGACAACGAAGAAATTATCATTGGCTCCAAAATTAAAATCACGTTTGAGCGATTCTACCACCAACGACCCTTTGGCTACTTTGTAATTGACGGCAATGATATAGAGATTGTTTTTATCATAGCAGAGCCTCACTTCTGTTTTGTTTTTGGCAAAGCTTGTATCCATGGGAGTAATCATGAAAAAATCTTTGGCCACCTCTGTATTTTGCCAAGCGGCATCGCCTTCTAAGCCATCTACTTTAATAGCCCCTGTGGCTTCCTTGATATGATATTGATAAGACTCATTTTTTTTTTGGGCAAAAACAGCAATGCCGCAAAATAATAACCACAGATAACCGTACTTTTTTAACATGTAGAGTTTTGATAAAAGAGTGCTAAAATTAAGAAGCCGCAAAGGTAGCAATGCGGCTTCGATATGTTAAATAAAACCAATGATTAATGATAAGCCACCGCCAGTTGCCGTTGGATACCGAGGCCATCAATGCCCAACTCCACAATATCGCCTGATTTGAGATAACGAGGAGGTTTAAGCCCCAAGCCAACGCCTGCAGTGTTCGGTCGAGACGACATCGCCCGGCAGTAAAGTCATAAACTGACTCAAATAGCTAATGATGGTCGGGATTTTGAAAATCATATCATCGGTATTGGAATCTTGGAGCATTTGGCCATTTACTTTGAGCCAAAGACGCAACTTATGCGGATCTGAAATCTCATCTTTGGTAGCCATAAATGGTCCCAAGGGTGCAGGTATCATTGCTTTTGCCTTTGACCCTGCCCACCGCGTTCGAGCTGAAACTCGCGCTCAGAGTAATCATTGTGCAATATATAACCCGCCACAGCATCCATCGCCTCAGCCTCGCTGACATAGCTTGTTTTTTTGCCAATCACAAAAGCCAACTCTACCTCCCAGTCGGTTTTGATCGAGTTTTTAGGTATGATTACATTGTCATAAGGGCCGCAGAGTGCAGTCGTTGATTTAAAGAATACGACAGGCTCTTCGGGGATAGGCGCACCAGATTCGGCGGCATGTTTGGCATAGTTGAGGCCGATACAAACAATTTTAGAGGGGCGTGCGACACAAGAACCCAGACGGATACTATCCGAAACTTCAGGGCAATGTTGAGCATGGATTTTAAGCCACTCTGATAGCCTATTAAGGCCATCATTGGTAAAAAAAGATTCATTAAAATCTTCTCCAAAAGCCGATACATCGATTTTTTGCCCATTGGGCAACATAACCCCTGGTTTTTCTTGTTGGAAACTACCAAAGCGGAATAATTTCATTAGGAAGGTGGAATTGAAGTGATGAATAATTGTAATTAAATTGATAAAACCATAAGCATTTTTGCAAACCAATCTAATGGTGTTAAACTATAATAGAAAGAATAGATACAATTTTTGATAGCGTAAATGCCTCATTTTGCGAGAGTTTTCTCAAAATAGTAATATTTTTTTAATATTAACTTGCGTTATATTTAATATAACTGTACTTTTTGCACCACGATTTCTGAACGCCTTCATGGTCAAAGAAAAAGTAAGATTCCGTAGCTCAGTTGGTAGAGCAATACACTTTTAATGTATGGGTCCTGGGTTCGAGTCCCAGCGGGATCACCAAAACAATAAAAAACCCTCAAAACACGCTGTTTTGAGGGTTTTTTTATGTGTAAATTGTAGAATGAAAAAAGTTGTAGAATGATATATAACTGCCTTTATTTAATTTTACATTGGATTCTGTATTTCACAGACAATAGATTATGAAAGCAAAGACTCTTTTGGATTATTGTAGTGCTACTTTTTGTAGTGGAAATTATCTTTGAATTTAATGCCCGATACTTGGCCAACTCAGAGGAGCTATTAATTTCTATAATTGATTTGATAGTAGGTCTTTTGACATTCTTTGTATTTGGCCTTCCTTTAGGTCTATTAATGGCTCTTGTTCCATATAAGCGAATTTCATTTATGGATAAGTTTAAGATAACCCTGCCTATAGCAATCGCTTTATTTATGATATATATGATGTGTTTCACGGGATATAGGATTTATTTGAAAAAGACGAAAGGGATTGAGTTAAGACCTGCGACTCAATCACAAATCTACCATTGAATGGTACCGTTACCTTCCTGAGTATAGCAATAGCAAAATCTTTACAAATCCATAAAAGCCAAATAATATTTGGTATTGTTGTGGATTTTGTCAGCCGAAGGAGACAAGGCCGCGCCCGCTCCTGCCTTGACGACACCCGTTGCAGCCCATTTTTTAGATAAACACCCAAATATTATTCTGTTTTACAATTTTGACAAAATGGGTAAAACCAGACTACTCGACCGTCATTGAAGCCAGGCAAATCGCAATCCGTGACTTAACCAGGAGTAATGATTCCTAAACCGTTCAGCCTTTGTTAAGATAGCCCGAAGTTGGTTCTTCTTGGTCCCAAATAGTCTTGGTCATTTTCACTAACAGGAATAACCGCAAAATCTACACCCATTCTTATAAGAAGTTCACAGGCAAACTTAAAATCAGAATCAGCAATCTGAATTTTATTGGGGGCTTTTTTTGATGCCTTCTCAGATGCTGTTAAAGGGTATTGTAATTTACGGCGTGGCATAGCTACTAAGGTTTTCCTAATTTTAAGCAATCACAATGCCAAAAATAGCAACGCCCAAAGTATCACAAGTTGTGACGCTTTGGGCGTTGTTTTAAGTTTTACGAATAGCTTCTATGTATGAATTAAAAAGGCTGCTACCATTCCAGAAAGCCAGTTTAAAATACGGTTGTCATTCTTGGGACTTGGATAACCTACCCGTGGATTTTCAATCGGAAGCGGATAGCCTTGGGGAGTGGTAGCAGGGAGAAAACTTTCTATCAGTTTTGAAACGTCTTCAAGCGTAAAGTACCCTTTTTGAAAATAGTCAAACTCTTTTAGGGCTTCGTATTCTTTGGAAGGTCGTTTATAGATGACAATACCATCTTGCCTTTTGTGCAATAATGCGGGTTGAAACAATACCATGTATAAATCGGTAATGCTTCTTATTTTGCCTTTTACCCTTCTGTGTTTGAGGTATTTATCAAGATAGTAGAGTTGCTGAAAATGGGTTGAACTTGCTAAAATCCCCTGTGTAGTTCCTAACAGTTGGGCGGTAGATTGGCTAAACTGGATTAAACCCACATTGCCAGAAGTCGAATAATAACCCGTTCGGAATTGGCCTTTTGTCACAAAGTTCATTAAAGCCATTAACCAGTTAGGATTGAATTCATATTTTGAAGAAATGGCTATAACCATTGCTTCAAACTGTTGCCTGTCTGAATACCTTAACGGTAATCTTTCGATGTAAACTAATTGACAATCCATCATAGAACTATTTTAGGAGTTACTTACAAGGTTTAGTTAAATACTTTACTCCGTTTAGCGACTAATAAAAATATGATTGCTAAAACCACCCAGACAAGATAGGTAGAGCTAAATGTCCCCCCTTTTTCTGTCCCTCCCTGAATGGATTTAATAACCTCCTGCACCTGTTGTAGTTTTAACTGGACAGTTTGTAATTCTACTTGCGCCTTTGCGATGTTTTTCCCTTGAGCACCTGCCAAAATAGACCCTGCTAATCCGACTAATACCCCGATACCCTGTACAATTGGTACTGGAATTGACGAAGCTACCGCCCCCGTAATTGCTGTTACTGTTTGGGTTAGCTTTTGCCTATCTAATACGATTTGGTATCTATCTGCAATTTTCTGCATTTCATCCCCATAAGATTGAGCAAGTTGACCCAACTTTTGTATTGCTTCCTGCCTAAGTACTGCAATTATTTCAGGTGGTTGTCCCTCGAAATTCTTTAATGTATTTATTACATATTCGACAGTGACAAGGTTATCAGGGAAATAATTCATAAATATTGGTTATTTACAGAGTACAAACTATTTGAAGAAAGGAAGATTGATACCAGTTTGCAAAACGTTTACTTGACCTACAAAATCTTGAATAGTCCAAAACTTATCCTTACCCATACTCAACAAATTAATTCTTAATGAAGCTGTAAACTTTACTTCTGAACTTAATTCAACTTCTATCCATCTAAAGTCATCAATATCAACGTATTTGCCAGTTGTACGGCCTAAAGTTACATTAGGGTGAACCTTCAATAAACGTTTTGAGGTTATGCCCGCTGCTTCCATGATGTTAACCTCAACATTGGATTTTATCAAAACCCCTTTTGAGTAAGTACTTTTGTATCGGTCGTAGGGTGTTGAAGTAGTCGTATTGTTTGTGTTTTGAGTATTAGAAGAAGTGTCATTTGTGCTTGCGTCTTTATTTGTACTTGCATCGTTAGCTTTCTTTCTCCAAAGAACTAATACGATTATTCCAGCAAGTACTAAAATCCTGTTAATTTCCATATTCTTTGGATTTTTTAGGGGTACTTAGCCTTTAACTGAAATACTATCTACTGTCAACCAACCGCCACTTTCTTTTATTCGCTGTAAAACGATTTTAAAGCTCCCTAACCCCTCTTTGGTTTTTTGCCGTTTAAGTTGGGCAAAGCATTGACGCGCTGCATTGTAGTTAGAGAATTGCTCGGTGTAGCCGTCTGTTTTAACTCTAAATGACTCTGAAAAACTTCCTGTTTCCATAATAAAAGATGTTTTGTGTTTATTGATTTAACACTACAAAAGAAGAAAACACCGCTCATAGTGGGCGGTGTTTTCGGGCTGATTCGGCAAAATCAGGTTCTTTGACTATCGTTTTGTATTGCTTTCGATGGATTGTTGGACATCTAACTCGTTTAATTCTTCATAATCGGCAAAATCT
The DNA here is from genome assembly GCA_041392315.1 of Spirosomataceae bacterium. Taxonomy (GTDB): domain Bacteria; phylum Bacteroidota; class Bacteroidia; order Cytophagales; family Spirosomataceae; genus Runella. The sequence continues at coordinate 63,742 of JAWKMH010000010.1, forward strand.
TTCACTAAAATATCTTTTCGATTAGGAGGATAATTATACAAATAGCGGATTCTTTGGATGATTTCGCCTGTTTTTGTCTTGCCCCAACCTGTTATCTGCATGATTTCAGCGCGTTTGATAAATATCCGTTTCATGGTTCAAGGTTGTTTGATTGTAAAATTGTTTTTCTACGATAGGCTTTTTGGCAACGTTGGGAACAAAAAGCGGTTTCCTGTCTTTGTGCTTCAAATTCACTTTCACAAAAAAGGCAGTCTTTTGTAAAAAACAAGCCGCGTATATATGTCCCATCTTCTAAATGTTTAATGGTTCTCACACGCTTAAATACAGGATTGGTAGTTCGTTTTTGATTCATGTTGGTACGAATTATGAATGGATTATGGATTAAGAAAAGACGGTTTAATAGGGGTTGGCAATAGTAAAAACCGCAAATATCCCCGTAAAAACCCTTGTAAATACCCTCTCAAATACCCTACTAATATCTACCATCGGTAAGGAAGCTATTAAAGTCGTTATGGTTGGGGTAATATTTGCTACCATCAAATAGTTTTGATTCCCGTTTCTGCAATGACGCTTTTGCTTTTAGCCCTGCACTGTCGTTATCAAAATAGACATTGACCTGTTTGTAGCTTTTAATGCCCTCTAAGACGTGATTTAAGTTTGATAGAGAGTTTAGCACTACGGTAGTGTTTCGCGGTTCTGTGATACCAAAAAAGCAACAGGACGAAAGAAAATCGAAAAAGCCCTCAAACAGATTGAGTGTGTTCGAGTTTGAGACGGGAAAGGTTGTAATGAATTTAGGAGAAGTCGAACTTTTCCAATAAGGGTTACGGATTTCAAAACCTCCTTTGTCATTCTCGAACCCTACGGCAAAAGTTCTTTTGTTACCACGTCGGTAATGAATTTCCTTCAAATACTTCCTTGCTACGGTAGTAGAAATGCAACGGTCGTGAACGTACTTCAAAAGTCCCTTGCTCTTTAGGGGTGTAACGCCTGTAATGGTAAATTTTGATTCTTGGGGAGTTGGTTCGGGATTTTGGCCGATAAAAGAAAAGGTTGTGACTGGTTCGATAGGGGCAAACTTTTGGAGTATGCCAACGGCTTCAATAAAAGTACAGTTGGTCAAGTAACGGACTAAACGGATAATGTCACCTCGTTCGCCGTTGGTGAAATCATGGAAAGTGTTTTCTTTGGGATGCACAAAAAACGACGCGGTACGTTCATCGTTTTTTGGAGAGAAATAAACGAGTCGAACGCCTGAAAGTTTAACAGGGGTAACGCCTAAGCTATACAGGTAGCTAACAATACTTACCTGTTTGATTGATTCGATGGTTTGTTGCGGTATCATTTAGTTTTGTGGTTAAAGTGAAACCAAAGGAAATTCTGTTTTCGTATTTTGAGGATTCCTACATTTTTCCATACATACAAATTCGCGTATCTACATTTATTAGGGGATTTGTATGTATGTATGATAATTGTAGGGATAATCTATTTTCTAACTCCAAATAATATTCTGTATCGTTGCTTATTTAGGATAAAAAACAGAATATTATCCATTTTAGGGGCGTTTGATAGGGCAGGCAACGCCCCATCCTTTTTCTTTATCGGCTAAATCCAACTCTTACTTTATTCATACATACATACATTTACTCTAATATTTATGTGTGTATGTATGGATATATTGGCCGTGTCTGTATGTATGTATGGATTGTAGGAATAATACTATTCTTTAAACAGAGCTGTTTGATAAGGTACGGGTTCATCAATGATAGTAAATGATTCAACGGTTTGAGCCTTGCCCGAACCGTTCAGCTTGATTAGAAAGCTTTTCGTCATGTCTTCTATTTTTCGATTGGCGTGTTGTTCCCTTGCCAGTTTTGATTTATCATTATTGGGGTCAATTTGCTGTTCAATCCGTTTCCTAAATTCAGCCCTTGAAAGTGATTTATCTGTACCCATACATTTGGTGTACAACTGTTTTAACTCACTTCCTTTTGATTTATCCTTTTGTTCTTGAATGGCTATTTGAGCGGTTTGAGCGTCAACCGAAACCATACGGCCTTGAGTGGTATCGTACTTAAATACAACTTCTGTGAAGTCTTCGGCATCTCTCAAATATTTGGGTTTAATGAAGTGTACTCCCTTTTCACGGTCTTTTTTTATGGATATTGCCCCTCCGCATTTTCGTTCGGCTTCACTTCCAATGTGACCGCGTAATTTGCCATTATCTCCGTTTTCGTGAATCAGTAGAATGATAGCCGCGTTGTTTTCACTTGCTTTTTGCATCAACAGGCTAATCAATTCGTTACCAGCCTCTTCGTTGTTGGCACTGGTTACAAAATCCGTAATACCATCAATCACCCATAAACAAGCCGTTTTGAAATGGTCGAGAGCGTGTATTAGGTTCTCATGTCTTCGTTTTTGGGGGAAAGTACGCCAATTCAATACTTTAAGAAGTTCTGTATTTTGGCGTTGAATACCTGCCATTTTAAGCACCATTTTCAAGCGTTTTTTGGTATGTGCGGGGTGCTGTTCAGTATCAATGTAAATGATTGGCCTATCACCTTGATAGTTAGAAACTATGCCCAATGAGTCCAAATCTTTGGGTTTTTCCTTCATTAATGCTGTAGCGATAATGAAACCCGTAACGCTTGATTTCCCTGCTTTTGGCGCACCTGATACAAAGGAAATATCCCCTAAACTTGCGAAGGTTGACCCGTTGACGGTAACGAAGGGTACAGGGTCGCTTATCTCTGATTGGTCAGTTATTATCGAACTCTCAAAGAAAGATAGAAAATTTTTCCTTTCGTTAAGCGGTTGATTATCAGAATTTTGTATATATTTACCCATGATTTTTATGACATGATTTTATTTTAATCAGAAAGCGCGCTACCATTGGCAGCGCACTTTTATTGGTGTTTAGCCTAAAGGCCGTCGGATACTGCGATTAGTTTGGCTGATAAAAACTCGGTGATTTCGAGTTGCAGCCTGAACCGTTCAATAACTTCAAAATGAACGTCTAACACCTTTTCCATGACCGATTCGGGTAGAAACTTTCCTAAGGTCTCCGTATAGGTCGTCTAAGGCTTGTATTTGGGGTACATTTAGGTTTATGATTGAATCTTGCATGGTTTTCTCGTTTATGGGGTAGAAAGGGAAATTAAACAGCTACTGACATATTACTCGTCGTCATTGCCTTTGGACTTTTTACGACGCTTTTTCATGGCTTTTTGTACGTCTTTGATAGTCCTTTCGGGATTGAGACGGGCGTAACTTTTTTGAGTCGTTAGGGTGTTTGTATGCCCCAAAATAGTACTTACCGTTGATAGGGGTACACCCGCGTTTAGAAAGTGGGTTGCTGCTGTTCGACGGCCTACGTGAGTAGTTAAACGCTTAGAGATTTTGACAACCCCGGCCAACTCTTTTAGGTAGTTGTTTAGCTTCTGATTGGAGAAAACAGGCACTAACAAACCGCCATTTTCTACGCAAAACGTGTCGTTTGCATACTTGTTAATGATTCCTTTGCTTCATTGATTAGGGGAATAATTGACGGATTATCAGTCTTTTGACGATACACTTTTAGGTATTGGCAGCCCGTAGTTTCATCGGTCAAAATGTGGCTATGAGTCGCTTTTTGAGGTCAATATAAGATAAGCCAGGTGTATGCCTGTAGTAAAAATATGTTACGTGTACGGTCAAGCGTTGGACTGAATAATTCGGCACTTTGCAGGGCTTCCAGTTCCTTTTCGGTCAAGACATCACCAAACTTTTTGTCCAGTTTACGCTTGAAATTCATAAAAGGATTTCGATTAATCCATTCATTTTCAACGGCAAAGTTTAACAGTCTTTTGAAGTGCAGAATTGTACTCATTGTGTAATCATTGCCTAAACCTTTCTTGTTTTTGCAGAATAAAACAAAGGCCCGGGCATCTGCCGGGACTATCGCTTCAATCGTTGTAGGTGTACCATATTTGCTATCTACATAGGCTAAAATGTGTTTACTGTAAATACTCTGCCTATTCACGGCTGTTTTAGCAACTTCACCCGCTTGATAGGATTGTTCGGTTTGTGCTAAAAGCAGTTCAGTTAATTGCTGAAAATTAGGAGTGTCGCTAAGTAATGAGCCGCCTGTTATTACGTTCCATATCGCTTGTAGCTCAATAGGCCGTTCTGCCAATCGTAAATCAGTAAATACCTTTTGGGCTTTTACTTCAATGTCCCGGAGCAAGATAGTAGCTTTACGGTCATTGGCTACTTTGGGCGTTCGGCTGTCAAATTCACCCGTTTTGCAGGTAATGCCCGTAGAATAGTCTTTCCTTTGGCCGTTATAGGACAATCGGACATAGATAGCACAAAGCCCGTTTTTAGTGGCAAGGGGTTTGGGATAGAACAAAACCGACAAACGACGGGATTTCTTACCGTCGCTGTTTGCCTTTTTAACCTGATTTCTAAGGTTTTGAAACCTTTTTTTACTTACTTTTGTCATGGTTTTTGAATTGTTTTGGTTAAAAACTGGGAACTACTCAAGCACGCAACCGCTGGAACGGTTTGCGTGCTTTTACTTTAAAAAAGGTCTGTTACGGGTACTCTGAAAAATTCTGATAGGCTTTTAGCTTCATTGACGTTTAAGGTTTTTTCACCTCGTAGCAGTTGTCCAAAGCGTTTTGAGTTTATGCCTATTTTCTGATAAAATCTTTTATCAGGGGCAAACTTTAAACCTATTTTCTCCTCATGTTGCGCAGCTATCACTTGCAAGGGAGTTTGTGAGTGTTGGATTGTTTGTGCAGTTTTCATACTTGTCATTTAATGAATGAGCAAATATCATCTATTAGATGATAATATACAAACTTTTAAATGATTTATCTTTATCTTTTTGTTGACTACTTTTGTGAAATGGAAATATATGAGCGCATAAAGACTATTAGGGAAGGTAAAAGAATCAGTCAAGCTGAAATGTCTGAACGACTTGGTATGGCTACTCAAAACTATTGGAAGATAGAAAAAGGAAAGACAGAACTAACCGTTAGTCGTTTATTTGAAATAGCTAAAGTGCTGAAAGTCAGTATTTATGTATTCTTAGGGGAAGAGAGTGAAAGGATAAAAGAGTTGGAAGAAAACTACCAGAAAATGCTAAGTAATGCAGCATCAGATATTTCTGGCTTTATGGCTCATATTGAAAGATGTTTCTCTGTATTTGATGGAATACTTGAAAAAGAGTGTGGATTCGTTTTTGATAACTTATGGCAGGGAGAAAATATACAAGCAGCTAAAGAGAGTATTGTCAAATGTATTAATAATGGTAAAAGGCAATATTTTTTCAGTTTGATTGGATTTGCCTATTTGCCATCAGATAAGGCTATCTATTCTGAAATACTGTATGAATCCCTAAAGCCCTTTAATGATTCCGAAAAATTACTATTAGCTGATTATGAGAAGTTTCTATCTAAAGATAGAATGTTGCAATCGTATTATGAGAAGTTAAATAGTTGAAAAGGTAGTAGTCTAATAGGTTAGCTTTATAATTTTGTAGAATGGTGCTAAACAGCTAATAAACAGATCATTAATAACGAATAGCTGACAAATGTTATCAATGAAGCAGGAGGTTATGGGAAGAGTTAGCGGAATATAGGGCTTTAACTGATTGATATTTAGTGAATTACATTTTTTTAAGCCCTTCCAGCGGGATCACCGAAAACAAAAAACCCTCTTTACGCGCTGTAAAGAGGGTTTTTTGCTGCTACAAAAAGTATCATTCGATCGATTTTTTAACTTACCCCAACTTTTTAGGCCATTTGTCAGGCTTGGCATAGCTTAAACGCCCGATTTTTTGGGCACGATGATAACTATCCAAGCCGCTACACGTGATACTGTGAGCCATTTCTAAATCCAAAAAACCATCTGTTTGGAGACTATCAGATGGAAAATACACTTGCTGGATTTCTCCAATCAGAAAAGTAGTGCCATTGATATTGAAGTCTATTTTTCTCTCAATTTGACCCCTATTTGAATATAGGATTCTTTGACAAAAGGGGCGAAAAAATCATTTTGATAGCTGGGTGTAAGCCTTACAGCCTCAAACTCAGAAACCGCCCTCGGATATCGCGCTGAGGTTTGGTGCGCCTTGTCGTATATGTCCTCGTTGAGGTGATTTAGGGTATAAAACGACGTTTCCAAAATATTTTCCAGGGTATGCCGCTCGGCAGAATCAGGTCTGACCACTAAGCCGATAAGTGGCGGGTTGGCACCAATATGAACGATTGAATTGAAGATAGCCAAATTGGTTTGGCCAGCGTTGTTTTTTGTACCCACCAAATTTACACTCTTGAATCCCCCCAAGGAGTTGATAAAAGCAGCTCGGTGGCGTTGTTCCATGTTTTGTATGTCGGTCTGTGAAAAATAATCGCTCGCTTTTGTCATATAGATTTTAAATGGATTGAAATGCTTAACAAAAACAACAAACAAGCATCAATTATGTTTTTTGATACACCCTATTACTATAAAAATGAAAAAATAATCTTGAAAAATTGCATTTTAAATTAATTGCTTTTATAATTGTAAGCAAAATAATAATTAGTAAAACAATTAATTATGTCAATATACTATCTATTTTAAAAAACAAACCAGTTATGGAAACATTAATAGCAAATTATCAGGCCATCATAGAAGACAAAACAGATTTTTTGCCCCTCAATGGTACGGATTATATTGAATTTTATGTGGGTAATGCTAAGCAAGCCGCGCATTATTTTCAAACAGCCTTCGGTTTTCAGCCGTTGGCTTATGCAGGCTTAGAAACAGGCCTACGAGATAGAGAATCATATGTAGTACAGCAAGATAAAATACGCTTGGTATTAACCTCACCGCTAAAGAGTGGTACGCCGATAAGCCAGCACATTGACAAACACGGAGATGGAGTAAAAGTAGTAGCCTTGTGGGTGGACGATGCTATCAAAGCCTACAACGAAACGGTTAGTCGAGGCGCAAAGCCCTATTTTGAGCCTGTGGTAGAAGAAGATACCTTTGGAAGGGTTGTTCGTTCGGGCATACACACCTACGGCGATACTGTCCATATTTTTGTAGAGCGCAATGCCTACAAAGGCGTATTTTTACCAGGATTCAAATCATGGAATCCTACGTATCGCCCCTCAGAAGTAGGCTTGAAATATGTGGATCATTTGGTGGGTAATGTCGGCTGGAACGAAATGCTACCGTGGGTCAATTTTTATGCTAATGTCATGGGATTCAGCCAGTTGGTTTCTTTTGATGATAAAGACATTTCGACCGACTATACCGCATTGATGAGCAAAGTAATGAGCAATGGCAATGGCCGTATCAAGTTTCCCATCAATGAGCCTGCCGAAGGCAAGAAAAAATCGCAAGTAGAAGAATACCTCGATTTTTATGGAGGATCAGGTATTCAACATATTGCGGTAGCTACAGATGATATCATTGGTACAGTGAGAGCGCTTCAAAGTCGGGGGGTGGAGTTTTTGCGCGTACCCAACTCCTATTACGATGACCTACTTGCAAGGGTTGGCACCATTGATGAAGACCTAACCCCACTGCGTCAATTGGGTATTTTGGTTGATCGAGATGAAGAAGGCTATTTACTCCAAATTTTTACAAAGCCCATCATGCCACGTCCTACAGTTTTCTTTGAGATTATTCAGCGCAAAGGGGCTAAATCTTTTGGGAAGGGCAACTTTAAAGCCTTATTTGAAGCTATAGAACGCGAACAAGCAATTAGGGGTACATTATAATAGTCAATGAATGGAAGACAACTAAGTAGCATCAAAAATGAAGCAATCCTATCACAAATATACAGCAGAAGACCAGCGCGTTTGGCAATTGCTCTTTGAAAGGCAAATGAAACAATTGCCTGCCATTGCCAGCAATGCTTATTTGGAAGGTATTGAAAAGGTAGGTTTTGTGGCTGACCACATTCCTAACTTTGAGGCTGAAACTAATCAGCCTACGCGCCTTGACAGGCTGGGAGGTAGAGGTAGTGCCTGGCTTGATTCCTCAAAAAGACTTTTTGAACTATTATCCAATCGAAAATTTCCAGCTTCTACTTGGTTGCGTAAACTCGACCAATTAGACTATTTAGAAGAACCTGACATGTTTCACGATACTTTTGGCCATGTACCTTTATTGACCAATCAAGCTTTCTGCGATTTCATGGGTGATTTGAGTCGCATTGCTCTACAATGGATAGAAGTGCCCGAGGTCATTGCTCAAATTGGGCGATTGTATTGGTACACCGTAGAGTTTGGTCTGATTCGCGAAAAAGGCCAGCTCAAAATATATGGGGGTGGGATTCTATCATCATCAGGAGAAAGTGAGTATTGTTTGAGCGAGACTATGCCTAAGTTTCCATTTGAGGCCAGCAGATTGCTCAATACCCCTTACCATATAGATAGGTTTCAGACCATTACTTCGTCATAGATTCATATCAGCAACTCTACCAATCTACTACTGCTATTGAGCAAAATTTGAGGGCATCGTTTTTAGTGAATGTTTGATTATGAAATTGAGCAAGCGGAAAATATATTTAAAGGGTTGATTTACAATAAAATCTATTTAAAATCGCTCTATCCAATGGGTGTTAAGATTTAAAACAGAAGATTTTTTATTAAATATTTGTGTAGAACTAAGCCAAACTGCTATATTTGCGGCTCAATAAACGAAACGAGAGCAAAATCCTTCGTATTATTGTCAGCCTTACGGAGAGATGGGTGAGTGGCTGAAACCAGCAGTTTGCTAAACTGCCGTACTCGCAAGGGTACCGAGGGTTCGAATCCCTCTCCCTCCGCTTGCTTTTTTGTAAAGCACATTCGGGGTGTAGCGTAGCCCGGTATCGCGCCTGCTTTGGGAGCAGGAGGTCGTAGGTTCGAATCCTGCCACCCCGACGAAAAAGCCTTCCATTATGGAAGGCTTTTTTATTTTTTAACTAATACTGAAGCTACTTCAAAAAGGATCTCTAATTGATACATAGTAGATTTTGGGTGAAAAAATCCTTATATTCCCAAACTACTCCTATGAATATTTTTCGACGATTCTTACTCATCTTGCTTGCTATGGTAGCACTTGAAGGTTTGGCCCAAACATCCTCCTCAAACCTCACTGCGCCAGGGGCTACTCTCCAGCCAATTTCTAAAGAATTTAAGTTTACCGAAGGGCCAGCGGTTGATAAAAAAGGGAATATCTTCTTTACAGACCAACCCAACGACAAAATCTGGAAGTATAGCAGCGATGGTAAGCTATCACTCTACATGGAAAAAACGGGGCGTGCCAATGGCTTGTACTTCGATAAAAAAGGGAATATCATTGCTTGCGCCGACGAGAAAAACGAACTGTGGGCTATTTCGCCCAAAGGAAGCATTAGGGTGCTGATGGACGGTTTTGAAGGGAAAAAACTCAATGGTCCCAATGACCTCTGGATTTCGCCCAAAGGCCATATCTACTTTACTGACCCCTACTATCAGCGCGACTACTGGGAGCGCAAAAAGCCAGACATGGCCACGCAAAATGTATATTTTTTGCCGAAAGGCAAAAAAGAGCCTGTCTTGTTGGATGATGGATTAAAACAGCCCAACGGCATTGTAGGTACGCCCGATGGCAAGTATCTATATGTAGCCGATATACGCGATCAAAAAACCTACAAATACGAAATCAAACCCGATGGCACGCTCACCAACCGCCAATTGTTTGTGGCGCAGGGTTCGGATGGTATCACCCTCGATAATCAGGGAAATTTGTATCTCTCGGGGCGGGGTATTACTGTCTATGATTCCAATGGTATAAAAATCGAAACCATCGCCGTACCGTCGGGCTGGGTGGGCAATCTATGTTTTGGTGGTAAAAATCGTGATATGCTCTTTATCACAGCCTCCGAGTCTATTTATACCCTCCAAATGCAAGTGAAGGGCGTAGAGTAATTTCATTCTGATAACCCAAGCAAATAAATGAGCAAAGTACCTGTTTCTGCATTATTGATTTTAATATCTGTATTTGTCAAAGCCCAACCTCCTTCGGCGAGTCAGATTCACGCGCGTATGCCCAAAGGAACGATTGTTCATGGAAATATTCCGTACAATGCCGATACGCTCAAAAAGCATTTGTTAGATATTTATGTGCCTGTCAATGCCAAAGAAAAAAATCCATTGGTGGTATTTGTACATGGAGGTGGCTGGATACAAAACGACAAATATGCTGATATGGGCTATATGCCCAACACCCTCAATGCCATGCTTGATAATGGCTTTGTTATCGCTTCTATTGACTACCGATTTGCTACACAGGCTGTCTTCCCTGCTATTTTGCAAGACTGCAACAAGGCGGTTTCATTTTTATATGACAATGCCAGTAAATATCAAATAGACAAAAACAAAATCGCATTGATGGGGTTTTCGGCTGGAGGACATTTGGCTTCTTTGATGGGAACCTCTCAGAACAACAAGATAACTGACTTTTATTTTCCCGCGTCCTATCGCCCCATCAAATACAGGGCTGTTGTAGATTTTTATGGGCCAACAGATTTAGTATTGTTGCCCGGCAATGAAGATGTAAAATCTCCTGAGGGCATTTTGATTGGTGCACCTCCCTTAGAACGCCCCGATTTGGCAAAAGCTGCAAGCCCTATTACTTACATAGACAAAAATGACCCCCCATTTTTAATCTATCATGGCGAAAAAGACAATATTATTTCCAACAAGCAGTCAAAATTGTTGAGTGCTTGGTTAAAATATCATGGTGTAAAAAACGAATTAACGATTGTAAAAGAAGCTCCTCACTTCGGGAAGATGTATGATGTAGAAGAAATCAGAAACAAAGTGATTGGGTTTTTGAAAGTTGAACTGAAATGACATTGTTAGAAAAAATTATGTAGCCAAATGAAAAATATACTTCTCATCTTCCTCACACTTAGTTTATATACAACTTACGCGCAAAAAAAACAACCAAAACCCAACTTTGTCGTCATTTTGGTAGATGATTTAGGCTTTAGTGATATTGGTTGTTATGGGTCTGAAATAGCTACCCTCATCTCGATAAATTAGCGGCTAATGGTGCCAAGTTTACGCAGTTTTACAATGCGGCTCGTTGCTGCCCAAGTCGAGCCTCTTTACTTACGGGTGTTTATCCACATCAAGCAGGTATGGGGGCAATGATTGTCAACCAACCCAAAGACCGCACCAAAGAGGAAGCCTATCAAGGATGGCTGAGTCGCCAAACGGTGACAATGGCCGAAGCTTTGAAAACCGTAGGTTATCAAACGTTTATGTCTGGCAAGTGGCATGTGGGCGAGCAGCGCCCCGACTGGCCCTTGCAGCGTGGTTTCGACCAATATTTTGGATTGATAAGCGGTGCCAATAGCTACTATGAGTTGTTGCCCAAACGGTTGATGCTCGAAGACAACGAACCCTACAATATTCCCAACGATTTCTATATGACCGATGCCATCGCCGACAAAGCTGTGGGTTTTATCGAAAAAAGTCAATCATCAAGTCAGCCTTTTTTTCTGTATGTAGCCTTCACAGCACCGCATTGGCCGCTTCATGCTCCTGCCCAGGACATAGCCCAGTATCGGGGCAAATACCTCAAAGGCTGGGATAAATTGCGCGAAGAACGTTTTGCCAAACAACAAAAGATAGGGCTGTTTCCAAAGAAATTTGCTTTGTCGGAAAAAGAGGTAGAAATTCCTGATTGGGACAAAGCTACCAACAAAGACGAATGGGATTTAAAAATGGCTACATATGCAGCTATGGTCACGAAAATGGATGCCGGTGTGGGCAAAATCGTAGAGAAGTTAAAAGAGAAAGGCCAGTTGGAAAATACCGTCATTGTGTTTTTGTCTGACAATGGTGCTTGTGCCGAAGTGATAGACAAACGTGCCAAAAACGATTTAACCCCTGAAAGTTATGCAGAGTGGCTCACCAAAAGTACAGGGGAAAAAGGCTCATATACTGCCTATGGTAAAGAATGGGCGGCCTTGGGCAATACGCCTTTTCGGCTTTATAAGCAATTTACACACGAAGGAGGCATTGCTACGCCTTTGATTGTACATTATCCCAAATTGATAGGTAAACCGCTACAAACCAACCAAGTGGGTCATATTATGGACATTATGCCTACCTGCTTGGAGTTGGCGGGAGTGAATTATCCCAAAACCTATCAACAAAATCAAATAAAACCAGTAGAGGGCAAAAGTTTGGTGCCAATCTTAGAAAGAAAAACCCGTACGCCACATAACTACTTGGCTTGGGAGCATTTTGATTGCCGCGCCGTGAGGCAGGGAAAATGGAAATTGGTATGGTCGAAAGATGAAAAAAAATGGGAATTGTATGATGTGGAAGCTGACCGAACAGAACTCAACGACTTATCGGCAAAATGGCCAGAGAAAGTCGCAGCCATGAAGGCTTTATATGCCCAATGGAGTAGCAAAGTAGGGGTAATAGAACCCTCAAAAAAGAAAGCCGCTACGGATTAGTAGCGGCTTTCGGGCAAATGATATATGCTTAGAATTAGATAACGCTTACGTTAACGGCATTCAAACCTTTTTTACCATTTTCTACATCAAACGTGACGGTGTCGTTCTCACGGATGTCTTCGTTTAGACCTGTTACATGTACGAAGATGTCTTGACCACCATCGGTAGGTTTAATAAAACCAAAGCCTTTGGTTTCATTGAAAAATTTTACTGTTCCTTCTTGCATTGTATTGTTATTAAAAAATTTGAGCTGCGAAGTTACAGAGGAAAAATGGAAATACCTAATTTTGTCTAAAATATTGAGAATCAATGCGAATGTGCTGTACTGGTTTTTTGGCAACATTCGGGCAGCTTGTCGTGCGCCGTTTGGCTGCATTGGAGGTTGTCGGCATCATAACCCGTATCTGTAATGATTTTGCGGATGGCGGCCTCGTTGGTTTTTTTGGGATTGTACTTCACTGTTACCACCTTATCATCCAAGTTCAACACCGCTTCGGTAATGCCTTTGCTGAGTGTTAGATTTTTTTCGATGCGTTCTTTACACATCTCACATACAGCAGAGGTCTTGATTTTGACTTCTTTCTCTTTGCCAGTGTAGCTGGCTACGGCACTAAAAACGACACTTAGTACGACTACGAATACAAAAGTTAGCTGTTTCATTGGTTTGTTTTATTAGTTTATAAATTGATTATATGGTTTTCATCTAATCCTTTACTTTCACCCTAATTCCTGCATAGATAACCCTTCCTACTACGGGGCCCCATGTTTGGCCTGCATCAAAATACTTGCCAAATGGGTCTTGGGCATTGATAATCGGATTAGGCTGACGGAAATTGGCGAGGTTTTCACCGCCCAAATAAACCTCAAATTTTTTAAATGCCCGTGAGGCTTGTGCATTGATATTCATAAATGGTTGCGAAAATAAAACGGGCATAGGTCGCTTCTCAACAGTAGCCGCCAATGACTGCATCGGATCCACAATGCGCCCTTTGCCATTCCACTGTACGGTCAAGTCCAACTTCCATTTGTCATAAGGCAAAGCATAGCCAATATTAAACAAAATACGGTCGCGCGGTATCATCATGCGTTGCTGCAAAATACTATTTCCAAATGGCCGCCCCATACTCTGCCATACATCGAACAAACGGTATGCCAGTTTTACTTCGGTGCGTTTGGAGAGCAAGGTATTGAGTTCTACCTGAAAACTATTGGAGTAGGATTTGCCTTTCAAATTATAAAAGTATAGATGAGAGGCCAAAGGCGTGGCATGATCAGCATCGGCAATGAGCTGGTTTTGGAAATCGGTTCGGTAATAATCTATGATTAAATCCCAATGTTTTTCAAACAAATGTAGGGTTTGGGTAAAGCTCACTCCATAGTTCCAAGATACTTCTGGATTGATGGCTTCGCCAAAGAACCGTACGGTGCGGCCACTGACCAAATAACCATAATATTCGGCAAAAGCATTGGGTGTGCGCTGTCCACGCCCTGCCGAAACCCGCACAACCGTATGGTCGAAAGGTGCCCAACGAGCATGGAGCCGTGGAGTAACAAATGCTCCAAAGAGGTTGTGATAGTCGGCACGGAGTCCTGCTACGAGCGTAAATTTCTCTAAATGATTGAAGGTGTATTCAAAAAATGCGCCTGGTACTGATTCTGTACGGGTCATGGCACTGTCTTTATAAACTTCACGGTAATCGTCCAACAAATAACTTACACCTGTTTTGAACTGGTGATTGGTATTGTGGATGATAGATTGATAAATCAGGTTACCATATAATGTACGCTGACGACCATCATAATTGGCAAAACCAAAATAGGAGTCGGTGGTGTGCTGAGAGGCGTTCAAAATAACCCCTAACCCTTTGTAGGGTTTATCCTGATATAGTTTGGCGGTCTTTGAAAACAGCTCGATACGATTGGTGTTGTTGCCAAAGCCATAAAATTTGTTTGTTCCCCGATGTTCGCTGGGTTTGAAGCCCATCTGTCCGCCTATGCGGTTTTCGGTCAGTGCTTTGATACCAAACTGCGCCATCATCTTATTGCTTTTGTATTGCCAACGATTTACACCATTGAATTGTGTATAAAGTGGCAAATCCATGAAACCGTCACCATTGTTGTCCACCCGATTTTGGAGGGTACTGGCATGAGTCAAAAGCCCGTTGACCATTTCTCAGATACTTTTGGTTGAGGTTGAAGTTGAGTTCACCCCGACCAAGATGATTGACATAGGCATTGAAGTACAATTTCTCACGGGCATCAGGTTTGATGAGCTCTACGTTGATAGCTCCTGTAAGGCTTTCGTAGCCGTTTACGACCGAGCCAGCGCCTTTGGCCACATCAATGGATTGAATCCAAGTACCTGGTATATAGCCCAAACCAAAAGTAGAAGCCAAGCCACGGATGGTAGGAACATTTTCGACATTGGTTTGGACGTATTGCCCTCCTAATCCCAAAAACTGGATTTGTTTGGCCCCCGTAACGGCGTCGCTATAACTGACCGATACAGAAGCGTTGGTTTCAAAACTTTCTGAAAGATTACAACAAGCTGCTTTGGCCAAGGCTTTGGTGGTAATGATTTCGGTTTGAATGGGGTTGAGGCGGTCTATCTGTGAGGAAGTACCACGGACGACTACTTCGCCCAATTGGCCTTCTGATTTCATTACAATCTCAAAGTTGCTTTCTGAGGTTACTTTGAGAGTATCGGTTTTAAAACCAATATAACTCAAAATCAACTGATTGGACTTAGCTGCGCGGGCAATATCAAACCGCCCTACTGAATCGGTGGTAGTAGCTACCGACGTACCAAGCAAAAAACGTTGACTCCCACGAGGGGTAATTTTTTATTGGTGGCATCACGTTCAAAAACCCTTCCTGCTACGCGCTGCGCATGGCTAATGGAGGTTATAAATGCTAAAAAAGAAAATATATAAATGGCTAATTTCATGTTGTTTTTAGTTGTTAATACGTGAGTGTAAAACCAGCTCCCCATCCCATATCGCTGTCGTAATGGGTCGAAAAGCCCATATTTTTTGTAACAATGTAGCGTAACCCCGCCATGTATTCTTTATCAGTGTTGATCATGAGGTTCATTCGGAGTCGTTTGGAGATAGGAATATCTTTTCGTTCTAACTGAAACCGAACAATACCATCATTAAATACCTCTGCCTGCGCAATAAACAGCATAGGTAAGGTATAATTAATCCCTACACTTATTACTGCACGATTGTCTTTGGTATTGGTTTGCCCAAAAATATTTTTTTCTTGTTGGTCAATTCCCAATTGCCTCCTTCGCCAATCGAAACCAATAAAGGGCATAAGCCATTGCATTTTTCCTATATAACGCCCAATATGCGTTTCGGTTTCATAGCCATGTTGATCATGATAACCAAGCCGCCATTCTGTTCCGATACTCCAGCGGGTGTTTTGGAGCATCAACTCACCGTCGTTTCCGTTGGTTTCAAAGGCATTTTCTGCCATCAGGTGTAGTTTTCTATCCTCTGCCGACAATCTCCTCTGCGCCAGTTTTGGGTCGGGAATGAGTGGGTTGGGCGGCGAGTTTTCATAGCTAAACACACGCCCCATACCTGCCATCATATGGTAGAGGATATGGCAATGAAAGAACCAGTCGCCTGTGGTGTTGGCTGCAAACTCGATGGTATCGGTTTCCATCGGCATAATGTCCAACACGTTTTTTAGGGGGGCATATTCACCTTGGCCATTCAAAACCCTAAAATCGTGCCCATGCAAGTGCATGGGATGGCGCATCATGGAGCCATTGTATAGAACGATTCGCACATTTTCACCTTTTTTAATGAAGATTCTGTCGGCTTCTGAGATTACTTTATTGTCTAAACTCCACACATACCGATTCATGTTGCCTGTCAATTCAAACCGTAATTCTTTGAGTGGTGCTTCCGAAAGGTCGTTTTGATGGGCGATTTGAGCATGGCGTAGTTGAGCGTTACTATATCGGCAGGACTTGTCGAGTGGTTCCTCAAGTCGGCATGATGCGTTTTCGTGGTCGGCTCTCCTACAATTTCAGGATACATGACCATATTCATATCCATTTGTTGCAGGCTCATAGCCATGCCCATATCGTCCATGCTACCGTCCATGTTCATCATGTCATTCATCATCTTCATGCCTTCAAAATAGGTAAGCCTTGGTAGTGGTTGGGCAAGTACCTTTTCACCGTTTCCCAAAAACAGCGAAGCAGATTTGGTTCTGTCTTCGGCAGTCGCCAACAATTGGTAGGCTTTATTGTTTGCTGGAAGCGTAACAATGACATCGTAAGTTTCTGACACAGCGATGATAAGTCTATCTACCTCTACAGGTTCTACGTCGTTGCCATCGCTGGCTACTACGGTCATTTTTCCCCCTGCATACTGAAGCCAAAAATAGGTAGAAGCACCACCGTTTGAAATCCTTAATCGTACCTTTTGGGAGGCCGTCGGAGCATCATTCGTTACCTTTTCGCCAAAAGATGAAATTTGGCTTTCCTGTTTTCCATTGATTAAAAATTGTTCATAATACACATCGCTTACGTCCATGGCGTTCATGCGCTTCCACTCATTGGTAATTTTGGTTTTGAAATAGCCTTGTCGAATGGCTTCTCCATAACTTTGGGTTGTTCCTTTCTGGATGGCAAACCAATCGGTGGCATTGTGGAGCATACGATGCACGTTTTCAGGCTTTCTGTCGGTCCACTCGCTCAGTGTAACCGGAACAGTGGACACATCGTCAATACCTTCTCTGAAAGTGGGGTCGGTTGCCTTTTTTCAAAATCATGGCTCCGTACATACCAATTTGCTCTTGCAAGCCCGAATGGCTATGGTACCAGTGTGTGCCATGCTGGATAATCGGGAATTTGTACAAATGCGTGGTCTGTGGCCTAATGGGCATTTGGGTAAGGTAGAGACACCGTCTTCTTTATTGGGCAATAGCAGCCCATGCCAATGCAACGAAGTACTTTCCTTCAACTGATTATGCACATAAATTTCTGCCGTATCTCCTTCTGTAAAAGTGAGTGTAGGCATAGGAATTTGCCCATTGACGGCAATGGCACGTTTGAGTTTACCGCTGTAATTGACTGTGGTATCTTTGATATACAAATCATAACGAACTACCTTTTGGTGGTTTTGTTGGGCAAAGGCCACCAATGCAGTCATAACCAATAAGATAGTGTTTGTTGTATTTTTCATTACAGAATTTTACTTGTTCTGAAAATCAAAGGCAACCGTCAAATACTCCCATTGCATTTGTATAGTACCGCTTTTTTGGTTGTTTGATTTTACCTCATAGGTAAGTGCTTCTACGATGTCTTTGCCGACTTTTGGATTCACCTTGATTCTTATTACGTCTTTTTCAGGGTTGTAGTCATCTGCCAAGTGCATGTCCCAAACCTTATTCAAAATCAAAGTCCATTGCTCTTTACTGGGTATGGTAAAAAAGCCATATTTTCCTTTGGGAATATTTGTCCCTTCGATGACCACATCTTCCGAAAATCAATCAAGTAGCTTTGTGTGCGCCTGTTGCCCATACTTGGTCGTAGCAACTCAGTCCGTTCCAGATATTGCGTCCCCTTACACTTGGCGAGCCATAGTCAATATGAACGTGATTGTCCCCAACCATTGCCATAGCCGATGTACGTGGGCTTTTGGGCTTGGCTTTGGTGGTATCTGTACTTTGGTGGTGTTCGTGCTGGGCGTAAGAAATGGTTACGACTGTCAAGCAAACAATAAGTGCAACTATTTTTCTCATCTGATTTTTGAGGTTTATTGGAGTGTTTCGGTTACTTTTCCGCAGGTAAGCATCATTTTGCCATAATAGGGATTTTTGATGGCTGCATTATCGCTCAGCCAATAGACCTTTTTCATAGGGCAGTATTGTTGATAGACAGGGTTTTCGTTGGCATGGAGTCCTTTCACTAAAGAAAAAAGGGCATTTGATAATGCGTTGAAATGATCGCGTTGCTTTTTTACTTCTTTAGTGTCATTGATATATTGTGCATCTTCTTTGATTTTTCCAGCAAACTCCATCAAAAGCGCGTGTTGTGCTTCGGTCATTTTTTCCATGGGTAGCTTAGAAAGTGAGGCCATCAAAAAACTGGCTTGTTGGCTGGCTGTTGGGCCATCATCGGCAACTAAAGCATTTTTGAGGTCATAGTAAGTTGTTAAAACTTTTGAAATACTGGTTTTTATTTCGCTATTGACCGTTATTGATTGGGCGTAAGTTCCCTGCAAAAGAGCGAAGGAGAAACATAAAGCGATAGCGATGGATTTATTTTTTTTCATTGTGATGATTGTTAGAAGAATGAGTTACTGATACTTTGGGTGTTACAAAGATAATGCAGCCTTTTACATCCATTATTGCACCTTTATTGTTGGTTTTTATATTATTTTGGTTGAGATGCTGTCTAATGGTATCCTTTTCAGCATGGTTGTTTGCTTAAACTGGCTCGGTGTAATACCCGTTACTTTTTTGAACTGACCCGATAGGTGTGCCACACTGCTGTATTGTAATTCGTCGGCGATTTGGCTCAGACTTAGCTCATCGTAGCGCAAGAGTTCTTTGACACGCTCAATTTTTTGACGAATAATGTATTGCTCGATGGTCATACCCTCGTGGGTTGAAAATAGGACACTTAATCCGCTATAGTCTTGATTTAGTTTTTCAGACAGATAGGCTGAATAGTTGATTTTAGGCACATATACACGACTTTGGATAAGGTCAATGACGGCATTTTTGATTTTTTCTATCAGTATATCATTTCTATCTTTGAGTAATTCAAAACCATATCCTTTTAGCAAATCGCTAAGCTGATTTAGTTGATTGGGTGCAAAACCATCTACTACTTCTACTTCGCCTAAGTCGGTTCGAAGTACTTGAAAGCCCGTATGTTGAAAGGATTGTTGGACGACCATCTTGCAGCGGTCGCAAACCATATTTTTGATCTGAAAGATAGCAGACATTGCCTTGTCGTTTTTGTTGGAGATACATACTAAAAGCCCGTAAGCAAGATGCTTACGAGAAAAAACGAATTGGACGGCCTATATCAAAAACGATTGCACAAACGAAAGGAGGGCTCGCCCGTGGAATAGAGAAGAGAAAGAAAAAAGGTTAGAAGAAGCATCTTCTTCTGGAAAAACAAAAGATGAAATGGCTTGAAAGGCAGCTATTACTGCCCCAATCGCGGCATCAGTAGCTACTTTGATGATTTTGGCTACCCATTGTGACAAAGAGGATGAAATATCTACGTTTTCATAACTTTGAACGTCGGCACAGCAGTCTTGCTTTTGTAAAGAAGTTTTTTCAGAAACAGGGGCTTTAGAATGATTTTCTTGGCAGCCTTTTGCCCCTTCCTTTTGTAAAGCAGCCAAGTGAAGCGATTTGCCACGCATCAAGCAATGATGTTCTACCACACCAAAGCCCGTGCTGGCTGTCAGGACAACCACGGCCATCAGGAAGGATAGATATTTGCGTAGCATTACATTCATTGGGAGCACTTTCTTAGCTACTAAACGCGCTTGATTGCTTTTTTGTTTCAAAAATCTATAAAAAAAGGCAGTCAACAAAATTTTGACTACCTTTTTAATTAAAAATGAGGCTATTGCCCCATTTTTTCCAAATTATTTTACTTTGTCAACTACCGCCTTGAATGCTTCAGGATGATTCATGGCGAGGTCGGCCAATACTTTACGGTTGAGTTCTACACCAGCAGCGTGAACTTTCCCCATCAAAGCCGAGTACGACAATCCTTCCTGACGAGCAGCAGCGTTGATACGCTGAATCCACAAGGCGCGGAAATTTCTTTTCTTTTGTTTACGACCTGTGTAAGCATAAGTAAGCCCTTTTTCAACGGCATTCTTGGCTACAGTCCAAACATTCTTACGACGGCCATAATAGCCTTTCGCTAATTTTAAGATTTTTTTGCGGCGAGCCCGCGAGGCAACGTGATTTACTGAACGTGGCATAGTGTTTTGTTAGTTTTTTGACGGTTGGTGGCTTGTTTGAAAGCACTTTTTGACCAACAATCGGGTGAAACAATGAACCAATTAGAACTTGAGCATCAAGCGCAAGCGTGGCATATTCGTATCGTCAACAATCGAGAAGCCAACGAGGTTGCGCTTACGTTTAGTTGATTTTTTGGTAAGAATATGACTATGGAAAGCGTGTTTACGCTTTACCTTTCCAGTGCCAGTCATTTTAAAACGCTTCTTGGCACCAGAGTTAGTTTTAACTTTTGGCATAACTACTGTTTTTTTAAGGTAATTGAAAAGTAAAAATTTGGGGTGCAAAGGTAGTGATATTATTTCATAATCCAAGAGATATTGTGCCTTCCTCTTTTTTAAAAATATAAGATTTTTTTTGCCCCTGATAATTGAAGTTGACGAGATTGACTTGGTCATCGAAAAGGTCGAGCATGATGGTGTTTTGGAGAGAAAATCCTGCAACAGGTCCTTGTGCGGGAATTTCCACATAAATCCAAGTAGCATCGGCTTCTTGTTCTTTACCTATGTAGCTATAAGGTTGCTTTTGTTTTTGAGCAGTGAGGAGTGCAAAATGCTTGCGAATGTATTTTTCTACCACAGCATCATTTTTATCATTATTGACCACTACAAATTGCTGCCCGCCATTATCCTTGGCGAGTGCTTTTTCCAAATCGTCTGTAAAGACCCGAATACTTAACTCAAAAGTTTTTTCTTTAGCATTATAGTCCATGCGGGTAATGCTCGTATGGAAGTCGTGTAAACGAAACTGCATAAAAATAAGTAAGCATAAAAATACACTTACCCATCGTAAGCTAATAGGCTGGTTCATGGATTACAAAGATTACCTAAACAACTTGAAAATATCATTGCCAAAGGCAAAAACCATTAGCCCAAGCAAAATGACCATGCCTACTTTTTGGGCACCTTCCAAAAACTTGTCAGAAGGCTTATGGCCTGTTACGATTTCGTAAATCAATAATACTGCATGACCACCATCAAGAGCAGGAATAGGTAAGATGTTCATAAAGGCCAATACCATGGAAAGCAGCCCTGTCAAGAACCAAAAACGGCCCCAATCCCAAATCCCGCC
Organism: Spirosomataceae bacterium; assembly: GCA_041392315.1. GTDB lineage: Bacteria > Bacteroidota > Bacteroidia > Cytophagales > Spirosomataceae > Runella. The sequence goes on from JAWKMH010000010.1 coordinate 85,310, forward strand.
AAACATCTGCGCAATACCAATAGGTCCGCTAAGTGCTTTAGAAGCAGACACTTCGCCACGAAAAATCTTTCCAAAACCACGAATATTATCGGTTACTACGCTAAATGCTTTCTCACTGCCTACTACTACTGACTCGCCGAAAGAGTAGTCAATGTGCGTTACTTTGAGGTCTTGTTTGGGATAAAAGCCGATGGTGCCTTCAGGGGTTACATCAACTGGTAGGGATAGTGTACTTCCTCCTCTTTCTATGGTCAGAGTGGCTTTTTGACCTTTCACTTTTGCCAAACTTTCTTGGATTTCGTGATAAAACTGAATGGGCGTATCATTGAGTTTGACGATTTTGTCGCCAGGCTTCAGCCCTGCTTTGGCAGCAGGCATAGCAGGAACCAACTCGGCTACTTCAAAGGGAAAAATAGGGTCGATAAATTCCTTTGCATTTTTCTTGTCGCTTACTTTTTCAATAAAATCATTGGGCACATATACATCTACTTTCTCGCTACCACGCTCTACGGTATAATAACTGTTTGATTCTAAGAATACTTTGCGTATATCTGCAAAATCCTCAAATGGTTTGCCGTTGATAGCCACGATTTTATCTCCTGTTTTGAGGCCAATTTCTTGCGCTAATTTATGGGCTACGATGCCATATTTTACATCCTTGGCAGCAATATAATCATGGCCTTGGTAGAAAGTAATAGCTACAAAAATAGCCACTCCGGTAATGACATTGACGATGATACCCCCGAGCATGACAATCAAGCGTTGCCAAGCGGGTTTGGCACGAAACTCCCACGGTTCTGGGGTAGCGGATAGGTTTTTGGTATCTAAAGACTCATCTACCATACCCGAAATTTTTACAAATCCACCCAAGGGTACAGCGCCCACGCCATATTCGGTTTCGCCCCGCTGCATTGACCAGATTTTTGGAGGAAATCCAATAAAAAACTTTTCAACTCTCATGCCAAACATCTTGGCTGTAATCAAGTGACCCCACTCATGTAACCCTACTAAGATAGACAATCCTAAAATCAACTGTCCTATCATGATTGCAATTTCCATTCTATTGTGTTTATGTGTGTTTAATTTTTTAAAACCAGAACTATTGATTCAAAATGCTAATATCCCCTTTCTTCTTATCTCTTTTTTTGAAAAGCAAGATGAAGCCAACAATAATGCTGCTGATAATCAAGCCGAAGATAGCGCCTTGAAAGAATGGCCCCCATTGTGAGTTATTTTTCATTAATCAATGTGTTTGAGTCAATATAGTGCACATCATTTGCAAATTATATCATCCTATGTCTTCAAAGATAGTTTGTAAATCGATGGTCAATCCCTCTAACAAATCACCACCATTGATAATTCCAAACGCAAGTTTTGATGGCTTGGTATTGGAAGGCGCAAAAACCATGTATGTTTGTTCGTTGGGGTCTATGAGCCATCCTAACTGGCAGCCGTTGGCCAACCACTCACGCATTTTATCTTCGTGCTCGGGCCAAGTGTCTGATTCTGAAATTACTTCTACGACAAAGTCAGGGCAGATGGGGGCAAATTTTTTGCGTAATGCGGGCGGTACTGCTTCCCAACGTTCGCGTCGAATCCAAGCTACGTCAGGCGATTTGACAGAACTATCGGGCAGGGTAAAGCCTGTAGCAGATCCAAAAACAATGCCTGCTTTATTTTTTTTAGACCAAAGTTTAATCTCAAAAGCGATTTCCAAGTCGCGTGAGCCTCCAATACTTCCTGTGGGTGACATAAAAATAATGCTTCCATTTTTATCGCGTTCAAAGTGCATACCATTGTGGCGATTTGCTTCGCAGAAGGCGAAAAACTCATCGTCGTTGAGTGTGTCCATGGTTGGTATTTTTAAGACTTGCGACATGGCTTTTTGGTAGTTAGATTTGAATGTTTGCCCAATCAGCGGCTACTTTTCGGGTCTCAGTATCGGTTTGGATATAGTCGTCGAGGGTGGGTTGTTGTATAAACGCCACACGCTGCATACAAGTTTCGATAAGGTCCGACATTTCCAAAAATCCAATTTCATCGCGTAAGAATGCTGCTACAGCTATTTCGTTGGCAGCATTGACAATACAAGCCATATTGCCTCCTTTTTGGAGCGCATCAAAAGCGAACTGTAGGTTACGAAAAGTTTTTAGGTCGGGTTGTTCAAAAGTCAGAGAAGGATACCGGCAAAATCAAAACGCGGAAAATCGGCTTTGATGCGATGCGGGTAAGTAAGCGCAAACTGAATGGGCAAGCGCATATCGGGCAGGCCCATTTGGGCTTTGATACTACCATCTTCAAATTGCACCATAGAGTGGATAATACTCTGTGGATGCACGACCACTTCGATTTGCGCTGCCTCAATACCAAAGAGCCATTTGGCTTCAATCACTTCCAAGCCTTTGTTCATCAACGAGGCTGAATCTATCGTAATCTTTGCCCCCATGCTCCAGTTGGGATGTTTGAGGGCTTGAGCTTTAGTAACATGAAGGAGTTCTTCTCGTTTCTTACCACGAAAAGGCCCGCCCGATGCTGTGAGTACTATTTTCTCTATGGGATTGTGGAACTCACCGACAAGACACTGAAAAATAGCAGAATGTTCAGAATCCACTGGATAAATATTTACTCCTTTTTGGCGTGCCAATTCCGTAACTAACTCGCCCGCTACTACCAAGGTTTCTTTGTTGGCAAGGGCAATTTGCTTGCCTGCTTCGATGGCCTTAATGGTGGGAATAAGTCCCGAATAGCCTACCATAGAAGTCAAAACGGCATCAATTGAGTCCATTTGAACTACATCGGCGATGGCTTTGTGGCCTGCATAAACCTGAATACCAAGCGGATCTAAAGCGTCAAAAACTTTATTATAGAGCGATTCGTTGGCAATGACCACGATATTGGGACGAAAAGCCGCGGCTTGTTCAATCAGCAAATTGGCGTTGTTTTGTGCTGTCAGAATCTCAACGGCAAATGCCTCAGGATTGGCGGCAATGACTTCAAGCGCCTGCGTACCTATGGAGCCGGTTGAGCCAAGAATAGCGAGGTGTTTTTGGGGTAACTTCATGCAGTAAGTGAATAATCGTGCGTAAAATTACACATTCTTTCCACTTTTTGTATAACCACCAGTTGGTTCTAAATGAAGCGCTTCAAACTAACCAAGGGTCGAGATTGAGGAGAAAGAGGAAATTCTTGACTTCTACTTAATATATAATCAATTCCAAAAATGAGAAATTTTTTACTATTGTTTTCTTTTTGTCTTATTATCTCTTTAAAGGTTTTTGCCCAAGCACCTATTCATTACAAACAACCTGCTCGTAATTGGAATGAGGCTTTGCCTGTTGGCAATGGACGATTGGGCGTGATGACCCTTGGAAGGGTAGAGGAGGAATTATTTCAACTTAATGAAGAAACGTTATGGTCGGGTGGGCCAGTAGAGAAAAATCCTAATCCAGATGCCATAAAATACCTGCCAGCCGTTCGGGCGGCATTGAGTCGAGAAGATTATGAAACAGCCTCCAAAGAACTACAAAAAATACAGGGGCTTTACACCGAAGCTTATCAGCCGTTAGGCGACTTACTTCTAAAACAGCCCTTCAATACTGCTCCAACGACTTATTTTCGGGATTTGGACATTCAAAATGCCACGGCTCATACCCAATTTGTCATAGAGAGTGTGACTTACAATCGCGAGCTTTTTGTATCGGCTCCTGATCAAGTGATTGTACTAAAGTTAACGGCTTCACAAAAAGGAAAGCTGAATTTTGTACTTGGAGCCCAAAGCCCGCACCCAACGACAAAACTAATAATAAGTAAAAACGAATTGAGTATACGTGGTAGAGCTCCCGCCCATGCTGACCCCAATTATGTACGATATAACTCTAAACCCATTTATTATGAAGATGCTACAGGCTGCAAAGGAATGCGGTTTGATTGGCGTATCAAAGTTCAAACTACTGACGGAACAGTAACAGCAGATACGTCGGGCATTTCGATTAGTAACGCAACCGAAGCAATCATTTTGGTAACAGCAGCGACGAGTTTTAATGGCTTTGACAAGTGCCCTAATAGCCAAGGACGAGATGAAAGAGCGCTGGTAGAATCGTACTTAAAACGTGCTTCGACTAAGCCCTTTAGTGTAATTAGAAGCGCACATATTGTGGATTATCAACGCTATTTTAATCGTGTAAAACTCACTTTAGGACAATTTAGTGAGGCCAATAATCTCGCCATGGATGCACGTTTGATGCGTTACGCCCAATTGGGTAATGATCCTGACTTAGAAGCCTTATATTTTCAGTTTGGTCGCTATTTATTGATTTCCAGTTCACGTCCTGGGGGCATTCCTGCCAATTTACAAGGTATTTGGAATCCCATGACGCGTCCTCCTTGGAGTAGCAATTACACTACCAATATCAACGCTGAAATGAATTATTGGCCTGCCGAAGTAGCTAATCTATCGGATTTGCATACTACTTTTACCGATTGGATAGCCAATGCAGCTGCCACAGGTCGAGAAACCGCCAGAAATTTTTATGGGATGAGTGGCTGGACTGTCCATCATAATTCTGACATTTGGGGGGCATCAAACCCTGTCGGAGATAAGGGAAAAGGTAGTCCATCATGGGCCAATTGGGCGATGGGTGGAGCATGGTTGAGTCAACATTTGTGGGAACATTACGCGTATTCGGGAGACAAGGTTTATTTGAAACTGTATGCTTATCCGCTCATGCGAGAGGCCGCACAATTTTGTTTGGATTGGTTAGTCAAAGATGCCGAAGGGCGTTGGATTACCTCTCCTGCTACGTCGCCCGAAAACGTTTTTATTACCGAAAAAGACATAAAAAATGCTGTTTCTGTGGCTACTACCATGGATATGGCCTTGATCTATGACTTGTTTACCAATGTGATTCATGCTTCTGAACAACTCAATACCGATGCTGATTTGCGCAAAATATTAGGAGAAAGACTTGAGAACTTATTCCCTCTTCAAATTGGTAAGAAGGGAAATCTACAGGAATGGTACAAAGATTGGGAAGATGTCGAACCCCAACATCGCCATGTATCACATCTGTTTGCATTGCACCCTGGGCGGTATATTTCACCACTTCGTACGCCCAAATACACAGAGGCAGCCAGAAAAACGCTCGAAATTAGGGGGGATGGTGGCACGGGTTGGAGCAAATCGTGGAAAATTAATTTTTGGGCAAGACTGCACGATGGTAATCATGCACACAAACTTTTGCAAGAGTTGCTCAAGGTAACAGGGATGGAAGGGACAGATTATGCCAATGCAGGAGGAACTTATCCTAATTTGTTTTGCGCACATCCACCTTTTCAAATTGATGGTAATTTTGGAGGAACATCGGGTATGGCTGAGATGTTAATTCAAAGTCACGATGGAATAATCTATCTCTTGCCTGCCTTGCCAGATGCTTGGGCAACGGGTGAGGTAAAAGGCTTGAAAGCCCGAGGTGGATTTGAGATTGATATGGTTTGGAAACACAAGAAAATCACGCGATTAGTGGTAAGGTCAGCTTTGGGGGGCAACTGTAGAGTAAAAATGTCAAATGCTTTAATTTCTAAAAATTTAGAGGTAGCGAAAGGTGAAAATTCCAATCCGTTTTATGAGGTTTTTGAGAATAAGTATCAAACTACTACGCCTGAAGCCAATGGTTTTGTCTATGATTTCAAAACTGAGCCAAAAGAAATTTATATTTTTCAGCATTAATCAAATAGTAAACTTATGCTCGACTTCTTCCATCCACGAAACACAACCCGTTTTGTAGATACAGCGCTTCTAATGCTTCGCATTTTTGTGCCTTTGTTGCTCATTCCTCATGGATATGACAAACTTTTAAGCTTTTTAGAAGGTGCTGTCAATTTTCCTGATCCATTGCATATAGGGGTTCGATTCTCTCATGCTTTGGCTGTACTGGGGGAGGTCGTCGCTCCTCTTTTCATTATTTTGGGTTTGTTTACCCGTATTGCTGCAGTCATTGAAATGGGACATTTCTTGGTGGTCGCATTTCTAATGCACGCCAATGAGCCGCTTGCCGACAAGGAACACGCCTTACTATACCTGATTCCTTACACCGTCATTTTGCTGACTGGGGCAGGGAGGTATTCACTTGATGCACTATTTTTCAAAAAGTAATTTCACCAATTTGATAGCTTCAAGTGCCTCTTTTACATCATGCACCCGCAAAATAGCCGCACCATTGAGAAGCGCGACGGTGTTTAGCACAGTGGTACCGTTGAGCGATTGCTCGGGGGTAATGTCTAACGTTCGCCAAATCATAGACTTACGCGAAACTCCCACCAATAGAGGAACATCTAATACGTGAAAATCCTTTAATTGGCGTAATAATAGGTAGTTTTGGTCGGCATTTTTGGCAAATCCAAAGCCCAAATCGGCCACGATGTCCTTGATCCCTAGTTGGTGAAGTTGATAAATTTTAGCCTGTAATTCACGCAAAACGTCGGTTACCAAATCGTCGTACTGATTGAGGTCTTTCATGGTTTGGGGTGTACCCCGGCTGTGCATTAAAATATAGGGAACTTGGAGCGTGGCCACTATTTCAAACATTTTTGGGTCAAGATTGCCGCCAGCGATGTCGTTGATGATATGCGCTCCAGCCGCCACGGCTTGCTTGGCTACAATGGAACGAAAAGTGTCAATAGAAATGATGGCTTCAGGAAAACGTTTGCGTAGCATTGCTACCACTGGCAAGACACGTTTCAATTCTTCATTTTCACTGACAGCCTCAGCCCCTGGGCGGGTAGAGTGTCCACCCACATCGAGTATAGACGCGCCTTCAGAAAGCATACGTTCTGATTTTTTATAAACGTCGTCCATTTGCATAGCACGACTGCCCGAAAAGAAGGAATCTGGGGTGATATTGAGTATGCCCATCACTTGAGGTATGGATAAGTCCAACAACCTACCACCAATGTTTAGTGTTTTTTTCATAATTTCGCGCTTCGTTTAATTCATAAATAAGGCAAAATAAGGCAACAAGGCAACAAGTGAAGGGAAGAAGGAAAGAACAGCTATTCTACTCACTACCGCACGGGCGGCCCAGTCACCACTCACTACTCACTACTCAATGCAACAAACAGAGCGCGAATATCGTCGAGTAATTGAACGATGTAAAGATATTTTCACAAAAAAAAATCAAGACTATGGTCCATCGTGGCGTATTTTGAGGCTTCCCTCTATTACCGACCAAATTTTTATCAAAGCCCAGCGCATCCGAACATTACAGGAAAATGGCTTCTCAAAGGTGGATGAAGGTGAAGTCTCTGAATTTTTAGGGATTGTTAATTATTGTATCATGGCTTTGATTCAGAGTGACTTAGGAGATGATAGGCGTTTAGATTTTACACCCACTCAACTGACTGAGCTATACGATGCACAGGTGGCTAAAATCATGGAATTGTTGTTCAACAAAACCACGACTATGGCGAAGCTTGGCGCGAGATGCGCGTAAGTAGCATGACAGATATTATTCTTATGAAACTCTTTAGAATCAAACAAATAGAAGATAATGCAGGCAAAACACTGATTTCAGAAGGGGTAAGTGCGGGTTATCAAGATATTGTCAATTACTCGGTTTTCTGCCTGATAAAACTGGGGATAGCCAATTAACATTGTATTAACTCTTTTTTTGTGTGATTTTTGAAACTTTGTGCCTATCAAAAAATAACGACTCATTTACTTACATCTATTAATCAATGAAAATCTTAGCCCACATTGTTCGCTTCTTGGTTGGAGGTATTTTTATTTTTTCGGGACTTGTCAAGCTCAACGACCCCGTTGAGACCCAAATAAAATTAGAGGAATATTTTGAAGTATTTGCCACGGATATGCCTGTGATGCACGATTTTTGGATGGCATTGGTACCTTATGCTTTGTATTTCTCTGTTTTGATGTGCTGCTGAGGTGATTTTAGGAGTGGCTTTGATTGTGTCTTGGCGACTCAAACAAATCAACTGGGTATTGTTGGCATTGATTGTTTTCTTTACTTTTTTGACTTTTTACTCTGCCTATTTCAACAAAGTAACCGATTGTGGTTGTTTTGGTGATTTTTTAAAATTAAAACCTTGGACTTCTTTCACCAAAGATGTTGTCTTACTGGTGTTAATCTTGTTTTTAATTTGGCAAAGTAAAGTATTCAGAAATCTTCCTACAGGCTCTATAGTAGGCTTGTCGGCTATTTTTTCTGTAGCGCTGGCTTTTTATGCCATTCGTTATCTACCTCCTGTTGATTTTTTACCCTATAAAATTGGTAATAACATCCCTGAGTTGATGCAACCCTCTGAGCCGTTACGCTACAAGTACATCATGGAAAAAGATGGAAAAACGGAAGAATTTGAAAAATTCCCGACCGATACCACCTACAAATACAAAGAAATGGTATTGGTCAATGAAGAAGCAAAGCCAAAAATTACAGACTACAAAGTATGGAATAATGAAGGTGATTTTACGCAAGAAACTTTTACGGGCAAAAAGCTAATCATCATTATTAAAAATGGCTCAGATCTCAATGGTGCTAGTATGGCGGCTATCAGAACTTTGGTCAATGAGGTGAAAGAAAGCGGCGTTTCTCCCCTTATTTTGACTTCTGAAAGCGATGCTGAGATTCAAAATATTAAGCAATCATACCTGATTGATATACCCTACTATTTTGCTGACGGCACGGTACTAAAAACCATCTCTCGTTCTAATCCAGGGATTTGGTTACTACAAGAGGGTACAGTCAAAGGCAAATGGCACTATAACTCAACCCCTACCTCAAAAGAAGTTTTGGGCCTGTTGTCAAAATGAAAAATATCTTTTTAGTAGGGCTTCCTTCTTCAGGTAAAACCACCCTTGGTAAGCAGTTGGCTCGTCATATTCGGTATCGTTTTGTAGATACAGATGCGCTGATAGTCAAAGAAGAAGGGATGGATATTAATACTATTTTTGCTCAAAAAGGAGAACCCTATTTTAGAGCAGCCGAAGCCCGAATCCTAAGAGCTATTCGGCCTGATTCAAAACTTATTGTGGCCACAGGAGGAGGAATGCCCTGCTATCATAACAACATGGGCTATATCAAGACCCATGGGATTAGCGTGTTTTTGGATGTGCCTCCCGAAAAAATAGTAGAGCGAATCCAACGACATGAAGCCAACGACCGTCCTATGTATCAAAAAAATGACGACCAGTTGTTGAGAAATCTCCAGCAAAAGTACCAAGACCGCCTGCCTTTTTACAAGCAAGCAGATGCAGTTTTGGAAGGAGAAAATATTCACATTCGACAATTGATAGCAGTATTAAATAAGCTACCTATTTCTTCCAGTTAAAAATACAAATGTCATACATTTAGTATCTTTTTATTTAATTTGCCCTCCATTTTCTAAAGCTCATTCTCAATCCAATGAATTACGAAAGAATCTATGAATACCGCTTCAAGCAAGTAGCACACGAAAAAAAGAAAGTTATTTGGACGCTCATTGCCGAATTTTTCTACAAAAAACTCGGTAATCCGCAACGAATTTTAGATTCTGCTGGAGGGATGTGCGAATTTATCAATACCGTGCCTTCGCCCGAAAAATGGACGGTGGACATTGTGGAGGCTATTAAAAATTATGCAAGTCCAGAAGTAAACCTCATTATTGGAGATATTTTAAAGGTGGATTTACCTGAAAATTATTTCGACGCTGTTTTTATTTCCAACTTTTTAGAACACCTTCATAGCCAAGAAGAAGTAGCGTTTTTTCTCGAAAGAATGTACAAATGCCTCAAGCCTGGAGGGAAAATTGGTATCATTGGTCCTAATTTTAAGTACTGCTACAAGCAATATTTTGATTTTGCAGACCATACCGTGGTGCTTTCAGAACTGGGTGAGAAGAACATTTGTACGGCGCAGGCTTCAAAATCCACGAATCGCACGCTCGTTTTTTACCTCTTTCTTTTAGAGGAGGGCTTCCTGTGCATCCATTGTTAGTAAAACTCTATTTGGCAATGCCTTTCACTTGGTGGGTATTGGGCAAACAGTTTTTGATTGTAGGGGAGAAATAAATACCAGATGTCAACCTTTAGTGTCTTTTACATTAAACTTTGCCTTATCTCTGTTTCATCCGTATTAGTAGGATGGGGGCAAGAGCGGATGTCTTTTGGTTGAAATTAGCACAAAGCAAACGAGATAGATTAGGGATTGGATTGAGCCTATTAGTTTTTAGACTGATTCCCTTTGTATTTATTTATCTGATTTTTAATCAAACGCCTCGTGGCGATGTTCCTTTTTTTTGGGGTAAAGCAACGGTCGCTTACCAAGGTACATGGGTATATCGTGATTTTGTGTCTTACCATGCGCCGTTATTTGCTTATATTATCACACTTCCGTTGCTTGTATGGTACAGTTCCAAGGCCATTGTATTGCTGATGGTCATTATAGAGGCGCTCATTGTATGGGTAACTTACGCGACTTATGAAAAAAGAGATAAAAATGTGCTCAAGTCGGTATGCCTCTATTTGGCGTTGCCTGCGCCAATGGTGATGGTGCTGCTGGGAGGGCAAGAAGATATTTGGCTCTGGGGGGTGACTGTTTGGATGTTATATTATTTTCAACGTACCCAAAACGATGGTTTAGGACTTGGCGTGCGTTTTTCGATAGGTTTATTAGCTATTAAGGCTACTTTTGGTTTTTGGCTTTTTGCGTTGTGGGTTTTGTTAAAAAAACGTTGGAGCTTTTTGATGGGCCTCGTCATAGTGGGTCTCCCTTCGTTGTTTCTGTTATACTTTGTCATGGGGTTAGATTTTTTAATGCCCCTCCAGATGACAACTAATTTGCTGACTCCCAACTTATTCACCATTTGCCGTCCATTGATTACAGTTGTTTTGGGCCATACCCCTGATTTGCCTATTTTTAGTTGGATTACGCTGACCATGACTTTGTCTTCTTCTATTTGGATAGCCTACCGAGCGCGGCATCAATCGCTGATTTTTAGTATGCCTTTGGCATTTTTGGCTACTTATATTGCTATGACTCTGTTCCAATCTACTTCAGTGGGTTATTATGCTTTTACCTATATGCTGCCTTTAGTATTTGAGTTAGTAGATTGGAAAAAAAGAGGAGAGGTGAGCATTTTACTTTTTTTTAATGCCTTATTAGTAGTCCAACCTTTTTTATTTACCTATCTCAGTAGCCCTACATATGATGATATTTCGGTGTTTTCCAATCCATTATATATGCTCGAATACCTGCTACAAATCCTTAATGTTGCTTGTTTTGGATGGTATTTGAGAAAAGTTTATTTAAAAGCCACCCTTCATTAATTGCGGTTCATTTTATGTTTGTTGTTGTTGCCAAAACGATTATCACACTGATTTGCACGAGTTTGACAGGCGTGATGATTGTTTATCGTGGGCCAATCATGAAATGCTTGGGGCACTACAACGAAGATTTGGTAGGGGTTATAGCCTGGGTTTTAGCCCGTTTGTTGCCTTTTGTGGTGATATTTGTGATGTTAGATTTTACCCCTTTTTCTGACTTAGATGGTTTTTTTGGACAAGCACGCGAAGCGGTACAACTCAAGATGGTTTATCGTGATTTCTCTTGCATGTATTCCCCTCTTTTTCCCTATTTTAATGCCTTAGCTCTATGGTTTTGGATGGATAAAAAAGCCATTATTGTGGGAATGATATTGATGGAAGGAATCGCCCTCTGGGCTACCAATAGCTTTTATGAGCAATCCTTATCTAAAACTGAGCGCCTGTATCGAAGTTTGATTTATTTGTTGTTACCAGGCTCTTTGGTGTTGTGTGTGCTGGGTGGGCAAGAGGACGTATGGCTTTGGCTAATGCTTATATGTGCCTATTTGATTTGGCAGCGAACGCAACAAGTGGTTTGGTTTGGAGTAGCCTTAGTGATTGGGTTTTTGTTTACTAAAGCAGTTTTTATTTTGATAGGGCCAGCCTTGTTGCTACTGGTTCCAAAACCCATGAAGTGGCTTACCGCAGCAGCCTTAATAGGGGTGCTTTTCTTAGGTGTCTTATATTACTATACCGAATGGCTTTGGTTGGAGCAACCGCTGCACGAAGCCGCCACCTTACGTGCCCCCAATTTACTTTCTGTGCTTAATCCCTTGTGTTTTGATACACTCAAAGCAGGTCATAAAGTTTGGAATTGGGTAGGTCTTACCTCAACGGTAGGGGTAGGTACTTGGATGGCCTTTCGAGTGCGTCGTTTGCCTTTTGTTCGTGCCTTTTCAGCAGTCTTCTTTGTGATTTATGCTACCATGATGCTTCTTCAACAGAGCGCGTACAGCAACTATATTTTTATTTTCCTGCTTCCTCTTACTTTTTTATGGGTTGATTTTCAAAATCGATCCCAAGTAGCTTGGCTCTTGTCTTTCAATGCCTTTGCGGTTATTCACCCTTCTTTATGGTGGAGGCTGCAAAGTCCCTACTATCGCTCGCCAGCGGCTATTTTTGCTCAGCCTATTTATGTCTTAGATTATGCCTTGCAAGTGGGTGTTGTGATTTGTACTTTCTATTTTCTTAGATTGGTGTGGCAGAAAGCATTAGAATTTTAAGTACCTTTGCGGCTGGAAACACAAGCAAGTTCTTTTCCTTGCTGCTCTTGCACAAATTTTTTAAGACTGAATGTTAAGTCGAAGACATCTGCGAATTAAGGTACTTCAAAGCCTTTATGCCCTTCAAGCTGCCCGCGAGGCAGACTACCAATTGGCAGTAGATTTCATTGTGGAATCGTATAAGCCAGATCTCAATTCTATGACTCCACAAGACCCAGTCAAACTGGAAGGAATGAGAAAAATTACGACACTGTTATTAGAAGAGAACTACCGAAGTGGGCAAATATCTAACGATGAAGATGCGCCCCCTCAGGCCATCGTAGTAGCTAAAAATGCCCTCAAATACTACGAAGACCTTTTTCGTAAAGATAAGCAGCGGATTTCCAAACAACTAACCCCAGAAGTAGAAGCTATTTACAATACCTACTTATTGTTGCTTCAGCTTTTTATAGAGTTAGGAAGTTTATCCCAAGCTGAGCGCGAGCGCCAGTATGATAACCCTGACAACAACCCTATTGCTAAAGTAGCAGGATTTGACACCAACCGTGTGGTGATAGCATTAACGCAAAGCACCGTTTTGCAGGATGAGTTTATTCGCCGTGGTACTACTTGGGGAGTAGAAACGACAGGACTGATTCGCAAACTTTTTCGGGATGTTTTTCGCCAAGATGAAACTTACAGGGCTTATTGTGCCGTTAAACAACATACTGCTGAAGAAGACCAGCAACTGATGCAACATGCCTTGCGAGAAGTGGTCTTGAAAAACGAAGAAGTAATCAATTACTTTGAACTCAAAGACCTTTACTGGGCAGAAAATGGTGATTTGGCACGAAAAATGGTCATCAAAACTCTCAAATCCACTACTGATGCCAACGGCCTTCAACTCTTGCCTTTGACTGGTGATTGGGAAGAAGACCGCTATTTCATGGAAGAATTGTTTGAGCAGACGATTACCAACAATGATGAATACGAAGCCATCATTGCCGAACCGCTCAAAAATTGGGATTCAGATAGGCTTTCAGCATTAGACTACCTAATCCTTAAAATGGGCGTTTCGGAGATGATTAACTTCCCTGCTATTCCTGTCAAAGTAACTATTAATGAGGCTCTTGAAATAGCAAAGGAATATAGTACACCAAAAAGTAGTAAATTTGTGAATGGAATTTTGGATACACTTTCCAAAAAATTAATCAATGAAGGGAAAATTCGTAAGAGTGGAAGAGGGCTTTTAGATAATAAATGAGTCTTAGAGTGTAGATACATAGACACGCACATTTTCAAATTATAGAGAAATGAACACTTCAACTAAAACATTAATTGCTTTTTTGGCGGGAGTAGCCACAGGAGCAGCCATAGGTATTTTATATGCCCCTGCCGAAGGGCAAATCACACGCGATAAACTTTCGTATCGGCTTTCTAAGTACCGCGAACAATTGCAAAACTCGATTGCTGACTTATTGGAAGGGAAAGACCTCCCTGAAACGATGGCAAAAACAGAAGGGCAAAAAGTAGTAACTGATGCCCGTGAAAAAGCAGAACGTTTGCTTGAAGATGTAGATCGTCTAATGGCGCAAATCAAAAGTCAAGGAGCATAATAACTATCATCAAAAATTTATCATTAGTATAAAAATGAAACGCTTTCTCTTTTTTGTTTCACTGATAGGGCTTTTCGCCTCATGCGGAAGTAATCAAGATAAATCTGCTACCAGTAACTTAGATGACAAACTCCCTAAGATGGAGTTTGAAGAAGATATTAAAAACTTTGACTTTGGTACACTCACGGCAGGCCAAGAAGTAGAGCACACTTTTAAGTTTAAAAATGTAGGCGACTTTCCCCTGATTATCAACAATGTAAGTGCTTCATGCGGTTGTACGATTCCACAATGGCCTCGTGAGCCGATAGGCCCAGGCGAAGAGGGAGTCATTTTGGTGCACTTCAATAGCAAAGGCAAAGAAGGCCCACAGTTCAAGACGGTCACGATTTTTGCTAATACCAACCCTGCCACCAGCGATATTCAATTTAAAGCAGATGTATTGGCAGCCAAAGATTCAACTACGGTTCAATAAAAATTAATTCAACCAAAATCTAACCTCAATAATGAAAATTATCTTGTTGCAAGCCGCAAGCGGCCAAACCTCTATGATTTATCAATTGGTCCTCTGGGCAGGTATCATTGGTGTATTTTATTTTTTTATGATTCGCCCACAGCAAAAAAAACAAAAAGACCAGAAGAAATTTTTGGAGGAACTTAAAAAAGGCGATGAAGTCATTACCATTGGCGGTTTACATGCTACGGTGGTCTCTGTTTATGAAACCACTGTTACTCTTGAAATAGATGCCAAAGGCACAAGGATAAAGTTAGAAAAAGCATCTATTTCGCGCAAAGCAGGAACTCCCGCATAAAAAGTGGCACAGCTACCTCTCACATCGAAACCTTCGCGTAGCCGCACCATCGTTTTTAGTATGCTTGCGGCTACGATAATATGGCTTTTCAATGAGCTGAATAAAGAGGGCTACACCCTGCAAGTAAGTTATCCAATCACCCTCACCTACGACGATTCCCTCTATATTCCCATCAGCCCTTTGCCTAAACATGTGAGTGCTGTCATAAGTGGCAATGGATGGACATTGTTACGAAAATCGTTACCTTTTACGACTCCTCCTGTTTCATATCCCTTATCTAATCCATTGGGTATCAATACCGTTAATACCAGTGCATTGGCGGCTATTATGACAGACCAAGTCAAAGATGTAAAGATTTCTCATATCGTTTTGGACAATCCTAACTTGGATTTTGAAGAAAGAATTCAAAAGGTAGCCGTGCTGAAAATAGATAGCTTAGGGATTAACTTGTCGCCTAAATTTGTGGTTTCAAGCCTTATCAATTTACGTCCCAATACCGTTACTTTTGATGGGCGGCATCGTTGGTGGGAGATATAGCAGATACTATCTTAGTAAGCTTATCTTCTCAAAAAATACGTGGTAATTTTGATGAGGAAGTGCCCATTCGTTATCCGCAATCACCCCTGCTCAAGGTAAGTGCAGAACGTGTTTTTGTGAGTTTTGAAGTAGCCGAATTTTTGGGCAATATGCCGCCTCCATCGCCACAACCACAAGAAGTAAAAAAGGGGTAAAGCCTTCAAAGGCAGTAAGCAAAAAGAAAAAAGAGATGATTTGATTAAAGTTGCCAAGATTTAATCGAGTAAATCATGCTACAAATTGGTATTACAGGCGGGATAGGTTCGGGCAAAAGCCTTGTTTGTCGATTTTTTCGGTATTGGGTGTCCCTGTGTATGCTGCCGATGAACGCGCCAAGTGGTTGCTAAATCATGATCAAAAACTAAAAAAGCCGTTGAAGCCTTGCTGGGTAGCGAGGCTTATTTGCCCAATGGAAGCTACAACCGTTTGTGGGTAGCAAGCCAAGTATTCACCCAACCCTCTTTATTACAAAAACTCAATGCTTTGGTACACCCACGGGTAGGAGAAGATACAGAACTTTGGCTCAAACAGCACAAAGATGCTCCTTATGTAGTGAAAGAAGCGGCTATTATGGGCAAAGCAGGACAAAATAATTCCTTAGACAAAATTGTGGTAGTGCATGCGCCCATAGAAATTAGAGTAGCAAGAGTATTAAAACGTGATACACAACGTTCGGAGTCGGAAGTACGGGACATCATAGCCCGACAAATGACGGAAGAGGAACGTTTCAGAATCGCTCATTATGTGCTATACAATGATGAAAGCCAATTGCTGGTTCCACAAGTCTGGCAATTGCATCAGGATTTTAGTAGGTGTTCCTAAAACTAACGTATCTCAAACGCTACCGTTTTTACTCTTTTGCTTATAGTACCGTCGGGCCATTTCTCTTCTAAAATCAATGCTTGGGCAGCAGGTAGCTCAAACACTTCCTGCATATTTCGGATGGCGGCTGCGGGTACTTTTAGCTTTTCTAAGGCTTCAAGCAAGCTGGTTGATTCAAAAACTGCTATCTTTTGGGTTAGTAACTGGTTTAATTGACTTCTATTTTCTACCCGAGCTTGGTTGGTGCAAAAACGCTCGTCATGGATGAGTGCTCCGCTACCAATCACTTGGCATAAACTGGCAAATTGCTTTTCTGTACCTACGGCCAATAGAATGGGTTTTTTGTCGGCACAAAGATCACATCGCCATATGGGGCAATGTTGGGGTGTTGGGTACCCATTCGTTGAGGTATGTGGCTGTTCATGAGCCAATTGCTGGCTTGATTGACCAGCGAGGCAATGGCTGCCTCAAACAAAGAGGTAGCTATGTATGCCCCTTCGCCCGTCTGGGTACGGCGCAGCAAAGCCAGTAAAATCGCTTCTTTTAGCTGGTGAGCTGCCAATACATCTATCAAAGCCACAGGCATCTTTACAGGAGGGCCTTCTGCTTCGCCATTCATGTACATAAAACCAGCTTCGGCTTGCAGTACCACATCAAAAGCGGGGCGTTCGCTGTGAGCATCAAAGGCATTGAGTTGCGCAAAAATGAGGTTGGGGTTGTCTTTTCGTAGCGTTTCATAATTTACCCCCAACTTTTGGGCTACGTTTAAACGGTAATTACTGATAACAATATCTGCCCCTTGAAATAGCCGATAGGCTTGAAAGCGATCATTATCATCTTCTAAATCAAGTAAATAGGTTTGTTTGTTCCAATTGACACTGGCGTAGTAAGCAGAGTACTCGGTGTGTGGGCTTTCGAAGGTAGCTTCCATGAGCGCGTCATGTCGCCTCCTGTTTTTTTATTTTCAATTTTGATTACTTCGCGCCCAATTCTGCAAAAAATAATCCAACAGCAGGCCCTGCCAATACACTGGCTAATTCTATTACTTTGAGTTTGTTTTTAAAAAAAGAGGATGTCATTTTTCTATTTTAGAACTACTAAATTGGGTACAAATAACAAATATTCATCGTAATATAGGATTATATCTATTTAATAGATTTTGACTCTTTGATTTTCCCTAATGATTCGGTTACTTTACCAATCGCTAATGTACCATCAAAATCAGATTACTACTATGAATGAAGGCTATAACCCCGAAGAAATTAGATTATTAAAAGAAGAATGTACCGAAGAGGGTAGTATCTTTATTCATTGCGATGATGAAGATGAAAGCATGGCCGATAACGGAGAATTGGCCCATGTACAATTTGTGGGTAATTATAAAGGCCAAGAAGTGATTTATGATGCCATCATTTATACTTTGCGCTTACATCATAGTAGTTTGGTTTATGAAAAAGCCGTAGAGCAAGCCCAAAAAGTATATCCTAATTATTTGCCTTTAGATGAGCGCCCTGCCAACTACAAAATCAGTCCAGCCGACGAAGAAGAAGCCGAAGAACTAATTACAGAACTCATCGAGTCTATCGAAGAAGAGGAGGAAGTAAAAGTAAAAGAACATTTAGAAATCGAACCCGATTTTGAGTACGGTGTGGGCTTGGATGCTTGTTTGAATGTAGAGGCCATTACAGATGATGTCATTACCAAATTTATTCAAGAATTTAATGCTGGTAAGCTAAAATTAGACACAACGCTATACACTTTTAGTAGTGCAGAAGATGATGAGTAGAAACACAAAATAGTGCAACTCTACAAAATATCATTTGTATTTTGGCTCTGGCAATTCAAAATAGCTGCCTTTGGTCCTTTCCAAAGCAGCTATCATCTTTTTGAAGTTTTCGGACGTGGGTTTTAGGTTTATCCATTTATCTACAATGGTTCTGTGTCGGTAAATGACAAAAGTATTTTCTACTGATGGATTGATTTTATAGAGATTTACTTCACTTTCAGTATCAGTCAGGGAAGGTACAAAAGTAAGCGCAATGTTTTTTAGCCGAAGTTTAATCCCTATTTGTTCGAGGGTTTTTGTCTTTCTGCTTTGTGATAGCCTTTTTTGCTCCATATACAAAATAGGCTTTTAAGTATTTGCCCTTTTTTATACTTTCTTGGTCAAGCCACACCAACCATTTTTCTATTTCAGTCCAATTGGGATGATTTCCCACAAAATAAACAATACCATGATAACGGCCATATTTACATACGGGGCAAGTTCGTGTGCCTTTATCTGGTCCAAAAGCATGATAAGGAATAAACGAGGGGCTATTTTCACCAATGGCAAGCCCGGTGGCGTGTCTGCTTTGCTGAGGACTGGATAATGAGGAATATGAAGCCCTAAAATAATATCATGTTCGGCAATTTGTAAACTGCCTGAGATCAGCGTTCTTAGAATACCACTACCACCACGGTTTTCGGGCGGGTACTTTTTCTGCGAAGCGATTAAGAGTTTATCATCATCAAACACTAATTCATCAATATAATATTCGTCTTTGATGGAAGGCTCTTTGATTGAAATATGAACATGGGCAGGTAGCTGCTCATCAGGATAGGGGGCAGGTCGGAGGGTATAAATAGTATATTTTCCTTTTTTGTCGGTCTTTACCCAACCACGAATATGCCCATGACGTTTTGCTTTTTCGTTCATCTTACCTTTGGGCGAATAGTGGCCTTGAGCGTCGGTATGCCAATAATAAATGATGACATCGGGTGCGGGGGTGGTACCATCTATTTTATAAACGGTGCCAGTAATCAATAATTTCTGCCCTTTTTCCGCCCATCCTGCGCTTGTATCTATTGATGAGATAGTTTTGGGCATACCCACATACATCAACTCGCAGCCATCGCAACCTCCCCCTACTTTTTGTGCTGTTGCCCATTGGGAAGCAAAAAATAAAATCAATAAGTATTTTTTCATCTTCAGGAGGTTTAACATTATCATTTATCTCTACTCATTGTCCAAACATCTCCGCCCCAATTGTATTCTCCTCCCGTGTGTTTGCCGCTGTATATCCATAGTTTATTGTTGAAAACGACGCTCATGCCACCACTTCTGACAGTCCAGGGAGCGTGTTCAGTTTGTTTTCTCCATTGACTGCCATTATCAGAAAACCATACGTCGTTTTTTGCGGCTGTGTGATGATTGATGGAAGTATCTCGCCCACCGAAGATCCATAGTTGATTATCAAAAATCAATACACCATTGTCAGAGCGATTTCCCCACGGAGCTTCTGAATAGAGTTGCGTCCAGTTTTTACCATCGGTCGAACTCCAAATATCTGATTTTCCTTGTCCGCCCAGCATGTATAGCTCCTCTTTGAATACAACCATGTTGGGATGGTCTCTTTGTACCCAAGGGGCTTCTTCCAGTTCTTTTGTCCAATGAACCCCATCTTTAGAAGACCAAATATCGTTGAGGAGTTTTTTTGCTGTAAAATCGGAGGATACGTCGGTAGAGCCGCTGAAAAGCCATAATTTATCTTTAAAAGCAATCACTGTATGTTCTTTTCTGGGCGACCACTCTGCATGATTAGCAACTTGTTCCCAATGGAGGCCGTCTGCGGAAGACCAACTATCGTTTACTGTTTGTTTTTCGTGGTACTTCATACCCCCAAACATCCATAATTTGTTATTGAAATAAGCATAACTCATCCAAATTCTCTCGCCCCAATCTTGTTTTTTATGCTGTGTCCAGTTGATGCCATCTCTTGACGACCAAGCCGACTTTTGTCCAATCATCCAAAGATCTCCTCCAAATGCTACCCTTGGTTCTAACCCTAAAGGAAACGTACCTGGTTTCCATTTTTCCTGAAAAGAGCCGTTGCCAAAGGGTAAAACCTGTTCCCATTGATAATGAAGAGGGGAAGCACCATTCTTTGACAATGCAAGGTCGTTATTGCTAAATCGAGCGTTACAGAAAATGAGTAATACCAGAGTCAATAAAGCTATTAGCGGAAAATTGTTGCTATATTTCATGATTAAAAGAGGGTTAATCAGTTATTGTTTTAGGTTTCTTTTCTACTCGATTGAATGTATAGCTGAACAAGTCATTCCCGACTAATAGACTTCGATCTTTGTTCAAGATAAAAAGCACGTTATCATCGCCTTTTAAGATAAAAAGGGGTTCTTTATGGTTGCCTGAGTCCAGTAGATACACTACAGCATTGGTATCGTTTTTTATCCCTTTTAAAATAGACCAATTTCCTTGTCGAATATTGGCGCGGTAAAAACTTCCTTCCAGTACATAGGTAGTTGGTTGCTTGGTTGCAGGATCTTGAAGGAGTGTAAGACTCCATTTGGTTTTGAAACACTCATTTGATACTGCTACTTTTAACAATTCAGCTAATTCCTTGCACGGGCATCTTCCTTCAAAAATACCTACCACTGAAGGCCCAGTAGCAATGGGTCTGCTTGAAGTGATTTCGGAGGGGATATTTTGTGTAAATGCAATCAGCGTATGAAGTGCTGATAAGCACATAAAAAGAAGTTTTTTCATTATTTAGCCTTGTTAAATGTATAGCTATGACCTGCATTCCCAATCATCAAGCTTCCGTCGTTGTACAGCAAGTGAATGACGTTGTCATCCATTTTTACAAACGACATGGATTTTTCTGCTTGGTCAGGGTTGAGTTGATATATTATTGCTTCAGGATTGGTTTTTGTTCCTTTGCCAATTGCCCATTTACCTTCAGTTTCAAATTGGCTTCCACCACCAGCGAAGTTGGAAGTATTGTTTTGATACACCCCGTACGATACGCTTAGTTTAAACTTCGTTGGTTGTTGCGTGGTTGGGTCTTGATAGAGCATGAGGTTCCATTTCATAAAATCACAAGCGGTATCGGTAGGCATTTTGAGCAAAGACCTTATTGCATTCCCACAGGGACTACTTCCTACGAAACGCCCAAAAAGAGGAGTTATTTGCGAATAGCTATTAACTATGATAAAATGTAGGATTGAGCTGGCAATGATTAACTTTTTCATTGGTGTATTTTTAGCGTTTTACTACCCGAACATGATTTGTTTGATTCGTTTCCAGTATCCAAAGATGACCTTTTTTGTCAATAATACCACCTGTTGGCATCCAACCAAACAGACTTTGATATACGACCGAAACTTGGCCATTTGAAGCTATTTTTTTGACTGATTTTGTACTCGTTACAGCTACATATAGAGCACCTTTAGGATCATCCCATATTCCAAAAATACTATGATTAGGTTTCCGTTTTGGGTCTTCGCCTTTTATGTTATCTAAATCAGAGGCTACAATATGGGGTTTTTTGTCCTTAATGGTATATAGGTCATTGTCGTCCACATAATAAAAAATACCCTCTCGACTACAGAATTGCCAACGTACATCTTTGGTAGGAATAGTAGCCAGCCACTCAATTTTTTGATTGGCCGAAAGTTTCATCCAATCGCTTCCGCTTTTGCTACTCACCAACCAGTACATATTGGCTGCTTTATCACGTACAAAGCTATAGTTTTGTAAAAATCCTTCGGTGTTGGGTTGTATTTTGGTAAATTTCCCCTGCGCACTGTATTTCCAAACATAATGCCCCCATTTATTAGAGGTTTCTCCTTCATACCAAAGGTGTTCTCCATAGAGATTATCGTAGATATCCATATAAAGCTCATGGGTATGTACATTAGAGACGGCAACGATTTTAGTTTTACCATCAGCCGAAATTTTCCAAACGCGCTCTGTGTCTGTATAAAAAATCTCTCCTTTTGAGTTTGTTACAATGCCGATGCCTGGATGTGTCCAAGCCGATAAAGAAAGAGATAAGTAAATAATGAATGAACCAAGTTTTGTTTTCATGATATGTTGCCCCTTGGATGAATGATACAAAGCAAATCAAAATAGAAGAAACGTTCATTATTCATTAGATAAGGTGTCGAAAATTCTTGATGTCACGCCTTTTTATCGTTTGATGTAAGTTTTTTGCAGCCCCTCATTGAATTTGTTAATTTTCGGCATGGAAAGATTTTTTAGATACCGACTTGATCATGTATTGTTTTGGATTGCCACGATTTCGTTTCACGCTTACAATCGTAGTTTTCTTATTAATAAGCTAAGTTTTAGCGATTTTTTGGTTGAATTATTGATAAGAAATACACTTTTAGCGGGGGTTATCTATGGGAATTTATGGATTTTGGTACCATGGTTTTTTGATAAAAAACGATACGGGGTGTACTTCTTGGCACTTTCAGGAATGATACTACTTTATGTGGTGTTCAAAAATCTTCACGATATGTATATCTACGGGTATCTATTGGGCGATATAGAGCGACGTTCGTATCTGACAAATACTTTCTACAATCTTTCTATCGCGGTATTTTATGCCATTTTTAGTATGGCTATTTGGCTAAGTAGAGAGTGGTTTTATCAACGAGAATTGGTCCAAAAAATTAAAAATGAACAGTTGGCAACAGAATTACAGTACCTCAAATCTCAGATTAATCCACATATTGTTTTCAATACGCTCAACCTTATCTATGGCTCTATTCACAAAACTAATCCAGAGGCGCGTCAATTGGTGGTTCAGTTTTCAGACTTACTGCGCTACCAACTTTACGAATGTAATACTGAAAAAGTGCCTATTGAAAAAGAATTGGCGTATTTGGAAAATTATGTGAATTTGCAACGACTAAGAAAAAATGACAACATAAAAATAGAGGTAACCATAAGTCAAGAAGTGAAGGGGCTAATGATAGCCCCCTTGTTGTTTTCGCCTTTTGTAGAAAATGCCTTCAAATATGTGAGTAATCATGATATTCGATTGAATCATATTGCTATTACTTTGTTTATGGAAGAAAATACGCTGATTTTTAAATGCTTTAATACCAAAAGTGAAGAGGTTAAAAAGAAGCTAGAAAACTCGGGAGGTATTGGGATTGTGAATGTAAAGCGACGATTGGAACTCCTCTATCCTCAACGGCATAAATTGGAAATTTTGGAAGAAAAAGAAGACTTTGAAGTAGAGTTACAACTCCTATGAAAATGAACTGTCTTATCATAGACGACGAACCCGTAGCACGCAAAATTTTACAAGAATTTGTAGAAGATTTAGATTGGCTTCATTTAGTAGGCCAAGCCGAAAGCCCTCTAAAAGCCATTAATTGGATGGCACAATATACAGTGGATTTGTTGTTTTTGGATATCGAAATGCCACAAATGAGCGGGTTAGATTTACTCAAAAACTTGCCCAATCCCCCTGCTGTCATTATTACTACAGCCTATCCACAATATGCCATAGAAGGTTTTGAGTTGAATGTAGTGGACTATCTTCTCAAGCCCATAGCCATCGAACGCTTTCTAAAGGCAGTATTGAAAGTAAAAAGAGTTTATGAGCAAAAAAATAAACCTTCTCCTATCGACTATTTCTTTGTAAAATGTGATGGGAAAATTGAGCGCATTGAGCTTCGAGAATTACGCTATGTAAGCGCAATGGAAAACTATATTATTATTCACACGCTCCACAGAAAATACATTACCTACTTGACTATGAAAGGTTTGGAAGAATATTTGCCTATTGAACAGTTTGTTAAAATACACAAATCATATTTAGTTCCGATCGCCAAAATCGACCGTATTGATGGAAATGAGGTGTTCATCGAAAATGAAAGACTTCCACTAAGTCGAAATTTTCGAACAGAGGTGCTAGAACGAATCGGTGAAAAATTAATTAAGAGATAGTGCCGCAATATTTTGCGGTACTGCTAATAGCCTTTGGCCAATTCGACTTGATTTTCTAAAGGTTGTTTTTGGAGAAAACGTTGAAAATTTTTGACAAAGAAATCTACTTTTCCTTCATTTTCAGCCGTTTGTCCACCGCCAGTATGTTGGGTTAGAATGACGTTCGGCATTTGCCAAAGGGGATTATTGGCGGGTAGAGGTTCTATTTCGGTAACGTCTAATACTGCCCCCGCCAAACGTTTTTCTTGCAAAGCTAAAATGAGCGCTTCTTCATCTACTGTTGTACCACGTCCCACGTTGGCAAAAACAGCCGTAGGAGGTAAAACATCAATCATTTCTTTGTTAAAAAAGCCTTTAGCGCTACCAGGTAAGCAGTTAATCACTAAGTCGGTATGGGGCAATACCTTCAAAAGTGCGTCGGTAGTATGAATAGTCGCCGAAGGATGCGAACGCGCCACCATGTCTATTGAGCAATCGAAACCCACAAGCATTTTTTTGACTACCTGCCCGATACTACCTGCACCCAAGATTACTACCCGCTTGCCTGTAAGCAATCCAAGACGAAAACGAATAGGAGTGCCTACCCAATGTTTTTCAGCTTTTAGCAAGGCCAATTCGTCTAAACCACGGTAAAAAGCCAAGATGCCCGCTATGATGGTTTCGGCACAAGGGATGGAGAAATAATCGGCCAGGTTACAAACAAAAACAGTAGGGGGGAGAGACAAGTTTTTATAGCCATCAAAACCTGCCGAATCCAACTGCCAAAACTGAAGTTGTGGAGGAAAATGCTTGAACCAATCTAAAGGAGGATTTCCCAAGATGACCTCGGTGTTTTGAAAAGCGGCCAGTTGCGCCTCTTCGGGCCATTCATTTTAAAAAATAAAGCATGGCCTGATGGACATTGCTTTCTGAGCAGATTTTGCTGAGATTCGGTAAAAGCTGTATTGACAAAAATTTGCATTAGTTTAAGTGTTTGTCTAAACTTGCCAAATCTTGGCTTGTATAAACAGCAGATTTGGCAAGTTTAAAACCTAAAGAGCTATGTTTGATAAGTGGCTAAAAAAACTCAATCGACACGATTACCCTTTTATTGATTTGTTTTATTATCTCATCGTGATTGTGGTCTTCTTTCTGTTGGTTATCATCTCTAATTTATTTTTTTGACATCGCAGGTAGTTCCCAATCACAAGCGGGAGCAAGCCAGTCGTAGCCAGGGTCTATGGGTTGGCCTTCTGGTGGCGATAGGGGGCTAACCTCCACTCTATCAGCGGCATTGGTATTGGCTTCTTCTATTTGCTGTTGGGCAAAAAGATAATGGGCTTTTTGTTTGATGTCGCTGGTGGTGCGTGTAGCTAACCAGCCTTTTAATGCTTGAATTTTCAAGCCAATCATGGCTCTTACTTGCGGTGTTACCTCTTTGTTACGGCTCAAATCAATCAATTGACTCAGCGCTAATTTTTCAACCAAGCGCTCAATCTCCCCATGATAACCAGTGCGAGGTATGGCCGATTTCCAAGTAACATTCAATAGTTGATCTATTACTTCTTCTAAACTTGGCAAGGAAGCATCTATCGAAGATTGGATCACTAATCGGCTCAGTCGGTCGGGGTTGAGCAACATTCGAAGGGTCATACCAGCGGCAGCTTCGGGCGGGCCAAGAGGGTCAAAAACCAATCCTGTGCGACGCTTGAAGGTCTCGCGGGGGTTGGCAGCATAGCCGAATGCACGCGGTGGGGTTAGTTTGAGCACGCTTTCGGGCACTTTCAAGAAATCGGGTTGGAGGGTTTGCAGTAAGGCCACCAATGCCTCGCGTTGCTCTTTACCATTGACAGGCAGCGCGGTTAAGTCTTTCTCGCCTTTCACCGAAAACCGATAATTGACACCCCCTACTACCTTGGCAGCAGCTTCGACTTGGAAACGATGAAACATGTACATCGGCACAAAAACCTCTTCCATCGAACTCATAGGCGTACCCGTGGGAAGTTTACGTTCATCAAAATTGGCCAAAGTTACTTTACGAACTTCCGAAATACGTTTAAGTTCAGCTACAGCACTTACGCCATTGTCCCACAGGTGGGTTTGCGGGTGGGCACTTCCTTCGGGGCGGGCATCTTGGTCGGTCAAGAAGTACAAGCCTTTGCCGTACATTTGCGCTACAATGCCATTCAATGCCTTAGCTTCGTCAGTGCCTTTGGGGAAATCTTGGTAGCCCCAAATGATAGACCACTTATCGTAGTCCCCAATTTTTTTGTCGTAGGCGTTGGATAAATCTACCTTTCCGTTTTTCAACTCTACCAACATATGCGGGTAGTCCATCACAGAAGCGCGGTCGTGAATACTCGACACATAATTGTGCGGCAACCCTAAAGTATGGCCTATTTCGTGGGCAGACAGCTGCTTGAGGCGGTCAATAGACATGCCCAGCATAGCATCTGTGTTGTTACTTTTATCTTCTTGATAATCGCCCACCAACCCTTGTGCAATGAGATAATCTTGTCTTACGCGCAGTGAGCCGAGCGTTACTTTTCCTTTCAGAATCTCGCCCGTACGTGGATCTATGATGCTCCCGCCATACGA
Organism: Spirosomataceae bacterium; assembly: GCA_041392315.1. Taxonomy (GTDB): domain Bacteria; phylum Bacteroidota; class Bacteroidia; order Cytophagales; family Spirosomataceae; genus Runella. The sequence continues at coordinate 112,012 of JAWKMH010000010.1, forward strand.
CCAGCCACGTGTAGAGCGATGCACCCACTGTACGAGATTATAGCGTACATCCATGGGGTCGGCATCGGCAGGGAGGAGTTTTACCTGAAAGGCATCTTTGTAACCAGCAGCTTCAAAGGCTTGGTTCCACCATTTAGCACCCTCAACCAACGCTCCGCGAATAGGCTCAGGTGCACCTGGGTCGATGTAATAAATGATGGGCTTGACGGGCTCACTAAGGGCAGCGGTGGGGTCTTTTTTCTTCAAGCGGTGGCGCACAATATACCGCTTCGTAATTGGCTCACTTACAGGCGAAGCGTAGTCGTAGAAAGAAGTAAAAATATAACCTATGCGCGGGTCAAAAGCTCGGGGCTGGTAGTCGTTGTCGGGAAGTTGTACGAAAGAGTGGTGCTGCCGCATGGTAATGATGGTCGGAGTCGGTACTACTTCTCTTAAATATGCCCCAGGCGTGTCGCCAGTTAGTGTAATCGTAACTTCAAATTCGGTGTTTTGGGGGAAGTTTTTGGTATTGGGGAGATACATGGCCGATCGTGAAGCATCTAACCGAAATGTCCCTTGTTTAGTACGTGCTATGGCCTGCACTGCACCCACGGCATCTTGTAGTAGAAAAGGCGTTAAGTCCACCAAAACAGTACCAGCATTTTCGGCAACGATGTCAAAACCCCAATGCACCGACTGTGCAAAAGATTCTTCCACAGCGCGGCGTTCGAGGGGGTCTTGGCTTAGAGCACGGTAGCTGTAGTTTGGTTCCAGCATTAAGATTTTGTTTCCACTACGTTGAAATTTTATGATATGCTCTTGTCCCAGCCGCCCACGGTCAAGGCCAATATCATTGGAGCCAACGCCCTACGCCAAAGTAGGGTAGTAGAGTAGTTCAGTGTCAAATTGTTTGATTTCCAAATACATTTCCCCTTTTTGGCATCCCAATAGCAGGGCAAAAACCCCTCTTTCTTGTCCATGTCTTTGGTGAAAGTATCAATGGGGTTTTGGGCAAAAAGTGAGAATGAAAGCAGCGTAAAAAGTAGGAGTAATCTCATAAAATTTAGGGTGATTGGGTTGATGAATGATAAATAACCGCGTTCTTAGGGGTTAATTACAAAGAAACCAATTTTTTGGAGAAGAGGAAATTTTTACTCTTTACTTCTTGATGTCCTTTAAATTCACCCCTAAGATTTTCTTTGCGATAGTATGGAGTATTTTTTCATCGCCCTCGAAGTGATAAGTACGGCTTCGATGCAAGAGACTTTGTCCTTTTTTGAGTGCTTGCGCAGGCGAAGATGACTCTAATTCATAAAATGGCCCCATTGCGTGCCATCTTCCACAGGGCCGTCGTTATAAGCGTTGGCGGCATCGCCTTTGTAGGGTTCTTTCTGGATTTCCCACATCGAATTTACATAATCGCCCTTCTCGTCTAAATCATATACAACTAAGGTCAAAATACCTTTCTCGGCATCATAACTTCCCATCACAGGCTTGGCGATGCTTGGTGGAAGGCCAATTTTGCTACGGTGCTTCCCATCGGCTTTGAAGTACAAAACACTGTCTTCGACCACCAATCGCTCCGAAGGTACTTTGCCAAAATAACTGTCGTTGATTTCATTAGCATTGTTTCGCCCACCTTTGAATGGGATAATAATTGATGTTTGGGAGAGGGATTAAACATCCCTAAAATCCAAATAGAAAGTAAACCTGTTTCTTTTTCCAATCATCCCTTGGTTTGTGAGTTGGTTGGTGGTTTCATAGGCTACTGTTTTAATACCCTTGAGGGGTAAATTAAGGGCGATTTCTATGGCTACTTTGCTCAGAATTTCTACACTACGCTCAATCACGATATCAAACTTTGTCCCCGAGTAGTTGGTTAAAGAGGCTGTTTTATGAAAAGCAATTTTTGATTTAGCAGAAGTAATCAATTCAAATGGCTCAGAATCAATGACGGAGGGAACTTGCCAATCGTTGAAAATAAATTTTTCCCTGGTTGAAAATAAACAGAAAACTGCCCACCCTCTGGCCCTAACCAAAAGCGATCTTCACCACCAAAAGCACTCATGTGAGGAGTGAACGTACCTGATTCAAGGAGGGCATAGTTAAGCCAGCCGTAGCTATTTCCTTCCATACCATTGGCCGTAGAAGTCATGACACGTCCTTGCAATGCTCCTACTACAGCTACTTGGGCTGAATCATCATCGGGAGCAGTAAGTACTTGAACGTTTTGATGTTTTTGTAAAAAGAGAAGGTCGTGGCCAAAAGAGTTGGTAAGATTGGGCATGGTTTTATCTTGAGAAGGAGAACAATTTAGCATTACCATACCTATCGCAAATGCGACTACCAAAGGGATCAGAAATTTATATTTTGGTAAAAAAATCATACGCAATTTGAGGCATAAGTAATTGTTTCACAAAGTAATTTTTGGTTTAAAAATACTGGTAATCTTTAAGAATCAGAATAGCGAATTATTCACCAAAATATAGGATAAAAAATAAGTTATGTAGCGTGGTTTTTTGCCTCACTCTTCTTTGGAAACGTACAGGAATATGCGTACTTTTACACTAAATAAATCAACTCAAATATTCTTCAAAAATCAACATGGCAGACAACAAAGAACAGAAATTTAAAGCCCTGCAAACAACTTTAGAAAAATTGGACAAAGCCTATGGAAAAGGTGCTGTCATGCGCTTAAGCGACAAAAAAGTGATGGATGTTGAAGTGATTTCAACAGGCTCTCTCGGCTTAGACTTAGCTTTAGGAATTGGGGGTATTCCACGTGGTCGGGTAATAGAAGTGTATGGCCCAGAATCATCTGGTAAAACTACTTTGGCGATGCACTGTATTGCCGAAGCTCAGAAAGCTGGAGGTTTGGCTGCATTTATTGATGCAGAGCACGCTTTTGACCGTGTATATGCTCAAAAATTGGGTATTGATACGCAAAACCTCCTTATTTCTCAACCAGACAATGGTGAGCAAGCTTTAGAAATAGCCGAACATCTTATTTCATCAGGGGCGATTGATATTATCGTTATCGACTCAGTAGCAGCCTTGGTACCCAAAGCCGAAATCGAGGGCGAAATGGGAGAGAGTAAAATGGGATTGCAGGCACGATTGATGTCGCAGGCATTACGTAAACTCACAGGGTGATTAACCGCACCAACTGCGCTTGTATTTTATCAATCAATTGCGCGATAAAATCGGTGTCATGTTTGGCAGCCCGAGAAACCACTACGGGAGGAACGCCTTGAAGTAATGCGCATCGGTACGTTTGGATATTCGCCGTATCGGCCAAATCAAAGAAAGTGCAGATAATATCACAGGCAATCGTACCAAAGTAAAAGTGGTAAACAAACTCGCCCCGCCATTCAAGGTCATAGAGTTTGACATTATGGTGAAGGAATCTCTAAAGTAGGCGAAGTGCTCGATTTGGCCGTAGAACTCGAAATTGTCAAAAAATCAGGTTCTTGGTTTAGCTACGAAGGAAACCGTTTGGCACAAGGCCGCGATGCCGTAAAACAACTGCTGAAAGATAACCCCGAACTGACCGACGAACTTGAAGCTAAGATTCAGCTCAAAAGTAAATGAAGATGATGACGCGCTTTGGACAAATTAGAACCCAACATTGCGGATGATGGGAGTCCAGAGTGATAGTCAAAAATGAAAGAGCAACCCGTCGGTCGGCTATAAACGGTGTAGTCAAGCCGACTGACAGGTGTCATTTCAGTATCTCTCGAAATTACTAACTTCTGAATCTCGCTTATGTGCCCTCAATCGTACAAAGTTTGCAATCACGGTAAAACTTTTCAACTGGATAATCCTTGGTAAAACCATAACCACCAAAAATCTGCACGGCATCGTTGGCTACCCTGACCGATACCTCAGAAGCGTAATATTTGGCCGTGGCACTATGAAGGGTTACTTTTTCACCCCGGTCTTTGCGGTCGGCAGCGTCATAAACGAGCAATTTGGCCGCTTCAATTTCTGTGAACATATCGGCCAGCTTGAAGGCAATGCCTTGAAATTGCGAAATAGGTTTGCCAAACTGCTGCCGCTCTTTGGCATATTCTAGTGCCGCCTGATATGCCCCCATGGCTGTCCCTAAACTCAAGGCAGCAATCGAAATACGTCCCCCGTCTAATATTTTAAGTGCCTGTACAAAACCTTCGCCTACTTGGCCTAATACTTGGCTTTCATGAACGCGGCAGTCTTGAAAAATGAGCTCGGTTGTTTCGGAAGCCCTCATACCCAGTTTATCTTCTTTTCGCCCCGCCAAAAACCCCTTTGTGTTGCGCTCGATGATGAAGGCCGTGGCACCATGACGGTCGCCCACTTCCCCTGTCCTGGCAATGACCACCGCTACATGACCGCTTTTCCCGTGGGTAATAAAATTCTTTGAACCATTCAGTACCCAATGCTCTCCTTCTTTTACAGCTACTGTACGCATATTGCCTGCATCCGAGCCAGTATTGGGTTCGGTGAGCCCCCAGGCCCCAATCCACTGCCCAGAAGCGAGTTTTGGGAGGTACATTTGTTTTTGAGTTTCATTGCCAAACATCAATATATGATTGGTACAGAGTGAGTTGTGCGCTGCCATCGACAAGCCAATAGAAGGATCCACCTTACTTAACTCTACAATCGCGGCTACGTACTCGCGATAGCCCAAACCTGAGCCACCGTATTGTTCAGGAACAAGCACACCCATGATACCCAAGTCGCCCATTTGGTGGAAGGTTTCTACAGGAAAATGCTGTGTTTCATCCCATTCACGTACGTAAGGGCGAATATTTCGTTCAGCAAAATCACGTACTGATTGAGCAATTAATTCTTGGTTTTCTACAACTTCATTAGCCATGGTCTTAGGAATCTATAAAATCATTAATGATACTGATACGAATGTAATATTACTCAACGATTGTGCCAACAACTTGTTATCAACCTCTTTATTATAAAGAACTTCTGAGGTTTGGGACTTCCTATTCGAAAAGATTTTCTGTAAGTGTTAATGAAGCCATTAGGCAAATAAAATTTATTGTTATGACAATCTTTAGGGCGATAATTTTTTTAAAAAAACTTTGATAAAGCCGTAAAATAAAAGCAGTGGATACAAATTTTGGTTTGCTTGAGAGGGTTTGAAGAAAATACCCTAATTTTGAGCAAAATATAGCGGACTAAGAAAAATACAATTTATCAATTTACTAATCAATTATGAAAATTGCAGTAGTAGGAACAGGATATGTCGGACTCGTAACGGGAACTTGCTTTGCCGAAACGGGTGTGCAAGTAACTTGTATTGACATTGATGTAAAAAAAATAGAAAAATTAAACAATGGGGTCATTCCCATTTATGAGCCTGGTTTAGAAGTGCTTTTTCACCGCAATATTGCCGAAGGACGCTTGAAGTTTACGACCGATTTGGCCGAAGGTATCAAGGGAGCATCGGTTATTTTCTTGGCATTGCCTACGCCTCCTGGCGAAGATGGATCGGCAGATTTAAAATATATCTTGAAAGTAGCCGACGACTTAGGCCAAATCATGACCGAGTATGCGGTATTGGTTGATAAAAGCACTGTACCTGTGGGTACAGCCGAAAAAGTACATGCCGCAGTAGCCAAAAATGCCAAGGTGGACTTTGACGTGGTGTCTAATCCTGAATTTTTGCGCGAGGGTGTGGCTGTAGAAGATTTTATGAAGCCTGACCGCGTGGTGGTAGGAACAAAATCGGACCGTGCCAAAAAGGTCATGGAGAAGCTATATGCGCCCTTGGTACGGCAGGGAAATCCTGTGATTTTTATGGACGAGCGTTCAGCAGAAATGACCAAATATGCCGCCAACTCGTTTTTGGCCATGAAAATTACGTTTATGAACGAAATTGCCAATCTGTGCGAATTGGCAGGAGCCGATGTGGACAATGTACGCAAAGGAATCGGCACCGACAGCCGCATCGGTAAGCGTTTTTTGTTTGCGGGTATTGGCTATGGCGGAGTTGCTTTCCCAAAGACGTGCAAAGCCCTGGCAAAGACCTCTGAAGAATATAAGTACGATTTTAAAGTGCTGAAATCGGTGATGGAAGTAAACGAGGCACAGAAAACACGCATGATTCCATTATTAAAAAGCATTTTGATGGTGATTTGCAGAGCAAAACCATTGCCGTTTGGGGACTCTCCTTCAAACCTTATACCGACGATATACGCGAAGCCCCTGCCTTAGAAAACATCGAAATTTTGCTCCAAGAAGGAGCCAAGGTGATTGCATATGACCCCGAAGGGATGGAAAATGTCCGTAATTATGCTTTGGGCAATAAAATAAGCTACGCCCATACGCCATATGCAGCCTTAGACGATGCCGATGCGCTCATGATTTTTACAGAATGGCCGCAGTTCCGTACACCAGAATTTGAAAAAATGGCTTTGTTGATGAAAAACAAAGTGATTTTTGATGGTCGTAATGTGTATGAACTCGATCAAATGCGCGAATTGGGCTTTACTTATTATAGCATAGGAAGAGAAGCGGTATTTTCAAATACCAATTAACAGATAGCATATCAGAATAAGTAGTCTAAAGGATGCTGATTTTTCTGTTAAAATTTCCATTGCTTATAAGGAAGCTTTAGAAACAAAGTATTGGATTCGGGTATTGTACGATTCAAGATATATTGAGATAAACGCTTTTGAATCAATTTTTAATGACTGTGAAGAAATTTGCAAGATTTTATACGCAATTTTGAAGAAGACAAGAATTAATAAAACTAACATTTGATATTTGATATCTGCTATTTGAAATATGAAAAAAGTATTAATTACAGGAGCTGCGGGTTTTTTGGGTTCGCATTTGTGCGATAGGTTTATTGCCGAAGGGTTTTATGTCATTGCCATGGACAACCTCATCACGGGCGATTTGCGCAATATCGAGCACCTTCGTTCCAATCCCAACTTTGAGTTTATTCATCACGATGTCTCCAAGCACATCGTGATTGATGGAGAATTACATTATATTCTCAATTTTGCCTCGCCCGCCAGCCCGATAGATTACCTAAAGATTCCGATTCAAACCCTCAAAGTAGGTTCATTGGGAACGCATAATTGCCTCGGCTTGGCCAAGGCCAAAGGCGCGCGGATTTTGGTAGCTTCGACCTCTGAGGTCTATGGCGATCCACTCGTACACCCCCAAACCGAAGACTACTGGGGGCATGTCAATCCCGTAGGACTGCGTGGCTGCTATGATGAAGCCAAGCGTTTTCAAGAAGCCATTACGATGGCCTACCACCGTCATCATGGTGTAGAAACGCGCATTGTGCGTATTTTCAATACCTACGGCCCACGTATGCGCCTCAATGACGGGCGCGTATTACCTGCCTTCATCGGCCAAGCTCTACGTGGCGAAGACCTTACCGTTTTGGCGATGGCTCTCAAACACGCTCGTCTTATGTCAAGGACAAGAGGAATCTATCGCTTGCTAATGAGCGACTACGCCATGCCCGTAGCGTAGGTAATCCTGCCGAAATTACGATTGGGCAGTTTGCAGAAGAAATCATTAAACTGACAGGCACTACCCAAAAGTAATCTATAAACCACTGCCACAAGACGACCCCAAACAACGCCAACCCGATATTACGTTGGCCAAAGAAGTGCTGGATTGGGCACCTAAAGTATCGCGCGAAGAGGGGCTGAAAATCACTTACGATTATTTCCGTAATCTGCCTCAAGACAGGTTGTATGAAGAGACTAATCACCGAGAGTTTTAGTGAGAATTCTTTCAATTTTTAAGCCTGTGAAAGTAGCTGCTGGGCTTTCCTTTTAAAATGCCAAATAAGGGGCTATCTTATTGACTAACTTTTCATCTAAAATCTTTATATTGAGTAAATCTTGGGCTGAGTTATATGCCCCATGTTGTTCTCTATAGCGTACGATGATTTCGGCTTGACGTTTGGATAAATAAGGGTGTTGGTCAAATTCTTCGGGCGAAGCGGTATTGATGCTGATTTTTAACGGGCGTGCGCACCTCCGCAAAGCGACCCAGTTCGCTCAATGCCAGCGAGTCCAATCCATAGACCTCTGTATATTGTGCTGATGACGCAAACCCTCCCAACCCATCGCGGAACTTAATAATTCTTGCTGCCAATTTACTTCCAATGCCTTTCAGGCGAATAAGCTGCGTTGTATCGGCTGAATTGATATCGAAGGTCGTTAAGAATTGGTTTTTTGGTAAGTTGGCGGGCTTGAGTTGGTGGGAGTAGCACGCACATTGGAAGATAGGGCTGGAGTTGTTGGTAGCCGTCGTTTTTCTGGAATTGAATGTATATGGCTCAAGACGCTCATAGAGCGCGGGTTGGAGGCCATAAATCTTCTATAAATCTTCTTTTTGACGAAACTGCCCACCTTTGTTGCGGTATTTTTCGATACGCTCGGCAATGAATCGCGGTATTCCAAGCTCTTGCAATTGGCTCACAGAGGCGAGATTGGGGTCGAAATAAAATAACGAAAGTGGGCATTCGGGGTTTTCAAAAGGCTTCTCTATAAAATTGGAGCGGTTGCCGTAAGTAGGTTGAGCAGGCTGCATACGCTCCAATACGGCCAACAAGCTATCAGCAGTTTGACTGTCTTCTTTGCTTATCACTGGGGGATTATACTGCAAAAATCTTTGGTATATCAAAGGCCCAAACCAACTTAAAGCAATGAACACCGCCAATACCAAAAATCCCCGCGCTTGACTGCGCGAAAGCCCAAATTCGTCGCGGATTAGAAGTAACAGGCGTTGGAGCATATCTCTAAGAAGGTGTCCAAATTTTCAATGCCGTATGTTCAGCTATGAGGTCAAAATCGGTATCGTTGTGGCAAAGCTCAAGGTCAAAGTAAACAGCATAAGTGGCAATGAGGCAATCATTTGGCTTGCGAATAGTGATGCCTTTTTTGCGAAGTTGGCGGTAGAGTTGGGCAGCAGCAACATGAAAATACAAAGTAGATTGATTCAAAAAGGGTAAACTTGTTAAAATAGAGCTGATTTCTTCATATTGATTGTCATGTCGAATCCCCTGTAAAATTTCTTGTACAAGGACCCCAAGCATATAGAGATCGCCTGTTTGGAGGTATAAATCGAGTAAATCAGTCTGCTCATTGCGTACATTACGAAAAAAAGCAATCCACACAGAAGTATCAAATATCATAGGTTTCTGTGGTTCGCATCTGATTTAAACTACCCTCCCATTCTACTTTGCCTCGCATTTGCCGCAATCTTTCGCGCTGCGATTTATTGATTAATTCTTTCAGCGCAGCTTCAATTACCTGTTTCTTAGTAGAAATTTTTGTAAGCCGAAGTGCTTCTGACATGAGATTATCGTCTATTTCGACATTTGTTCTCATTGATTTAAAAGTATGTTTATACACAAAAATAAGATTTTTTATACACAAAACAACAGGCTCGGTGCATTTTCCCTAATTTTGCACCCTTAACATGGTTTTTTACAAAATCACTTAGTTTTTCATCTATTCAATTACAAACAATGTCGCAAGCACCTGCTACTTCTCTACAAGATATTATATCGCACGCCAAAGAATATGGTTTTGTTTTTCCTTCGTCCGAAATTTATGATGGCTTACAGGCTGTTTATGATTATGGCCAAAATGGCGTAGAACTCAAAAACAACCTCAAGAGTGCTTGGTGGAAAGCCATGACACAACTCAACGACAATATTTTGGGTATTGATGCCGCTATTTTTATGCACCCCCTCACTTGGAAAGCCTCAGGCCATGTGGACGGCTTCAACGACCCCATGATTGACAACAAAGACTCAAAAAAACGTTATCGTGCCGACCAGCTTTTGGAAGGAAAGGCCGAACAATATGCTGCCGAAGGACAAGAAGAAAAAGCGCAGGCACTGCTGAACGAAATGGGGCGTTTGTTGGGCGACAATCAACTCGACGCTGTGCGCGAACTGATTATTGCTGAAGGCATCAAATGTCCCGTTTCGGGTACTTCCAACTGGACCGAAGTACGCCAGTTCAATCTCATGTTTAGCACACAAGTAGGCTCTGTGGCGGAAGATTCTAACTTGATTTACCTGCGCCCCGAAACCGCCCAAGGGATTTTTGTCAATTTCTTGAATGTACAAAAATCGGGCCGTATGAAAATACCTTTTGGCATTGCCCAAATCGGAAAAGCCTTTCGCAATGAGATAGTTGCACGGCAGTTTACCTTCAGAATGCGCGAGTTTGAGCAGATGGAAATGCAGTTTTTTGTGCGCCCTGGTACCGAAATGCAATGGTACGAAACTTGGCGCGACACCCGCCTCAAATTTCATCAAGCCGTAGGGCTGCCTGCCCAAAAACTCAAATTTCATATCCACGAAAAATTGGGCCCATTATGCCAATGCTGCTGTGGACATTGAGTACCAGTTTCCTTTTGGCTTCCGCGAAATCGAAGGCATCCATTCGCGTACTGATTTCGATTTGAAAAATCACCAAGAACTATCGAAGAAAAAGCAGCAGTATTTCGACAACGACCTCGACGAAAATGGTAAGCCTTTTGGCAATTATATCCCGTATGTGGTCGAAACCTCCGTGGGGGCCGATCGTTTGTTTTTAGCGGTATTTTGCAATGCCCTTGTCAAAGAAACGGTGGGTGAAGGAGAGGCGCAAAAAGAGCGTACTGTGCTCAAATTACACCCTGCTTTGGCTCCTTACAAAGCAGCGATTTTTCCATTGGTAAAAAAAGATGGTTTGCCCGAAAAAGCAAAAGCCATAGAAAAAGCCCTCAAAACTGAGTTTCGGGTGTTTTATGAAGAACGCGATGCCATCGGCAAACGATATACGCGTCAGGATTTGATAGGTACGCCTTTCTGTATTGCGGTTGATTACCAAACCCTTGAAGATGAAACCGTTACGATACGCCACCGCGACAGCATGGAGCAAGAACGCGTACCTATTAGTGATCTAAAAACTAAGATTGGCTACGCTGTGTCCGAACAGCGGATTTTGGAAATGATTTGATGAGAACCCCCTTGGCAAAGTTTCAAACTTTGCCAAGGGTTGTTTCAAAAGACGCTTAGCCTAAAACGCTCATGGTAAAGTTGATAAAAACTGAAGGAATTGTGGTCGCATATAGGACACCCAAAATTTTTTGCTTTCCGTTCCATAATACCCTAAGTACAATTTCCCTTACCTTTGCGGTATGAATCCACGTCCAGTTTCGATATATACCCTTCAATTTTGGCTGCTTTGCTTTAGTAACTTTCTCTTTTCGGCCAGCTTCCAGATGATGATTCCGGAGCTGCCCGACTATCTAACCCAAATGGGGGGGCAAGAGTACATAGGGCTTATCATCGCTCTTTTTACGCTGACAGCGGGTTTAGCTCGGCCATTCAGTGGCAAGCTCACCGATACCATCGGGCGTGTACCTGTCATGGCTTTTGGGTCGTTGGTGTGCTGTGTGTGTAGTTTGATTTATCCCTTTGTTCATATTGTTTGGGGGTTTTTATTGTTGCGGTTTTTTCATGGATTTTCTACCGGAACAAAACCTACCGCTACGGCAGCATATATAGCCGATATGATTCCCGAAAACCGCCGAGGTGAGGCAGCAGGCATGTTGGGTATTTTTACCGCTACGGGCATGTCTATCGGCCCTTCTATTGGAAGCTATCTCACGATTTGGTTTGGTATTAATCCGATGTTTTTTGTGTCGGCGGGTTTTGCATTGTTATCTATTTTGATATTGATAAACATGAAGGAAACCCTTATTGAAAGAGTGCCTTTTCAGTTTAAATTGTTCAAAATCAGCCGACAAGATATATTTGAGCCGCGTGTATTGAGTGTATTCTTAGTAATGTTTTGTGTGTCATTTTCTTCAGGCGTAATTTTGACCCTTGTACCCGATTTGAGTAAAACTTTAGGGGGTCATAATAAAGGGTTGTTTTTTACGGTCTATACCGTTGCTTCTCTGGTAGTGCGAGTTTTTGCCAGTAAATCGTCCGATATTCATGGCCGGGTGCCTGTCATGATTGTTTCTACTATTATTTTGGCCTTTGGTATGGCCATTTTGGGCTTTACACAGTCAACTTTGGGCTTTTGGTCAGCAGCTATTTTATTTGGCTTTTCATGGGGGTTGAATACGCCCACTTTGACAGCCTGGGCCATTGATTTAAGTAATCCCGCTTATCGTGGGAGGGCTTTAGCTACCATGTATATTGCCTTAGAAGCAGGTATCGGAGTAGGTGCTTGGTGGTCGGGTTGGTGGTATGGTGGTAAGCTGGCCAATATGTCGTTTGCTTTTTATCTTTCTGCCCTCATCGCTTTGGCTTCTTTGGGCTACTTACTTTGGTGGAAAAAGACTCAAAAAGAAGTAGTTACACAAAAAATCAAAAACTAATGACTTCGCTCAGTACATCGCGTTGGTTTGTGTCGTAATTTTGAGCCAATGCAAGAACTTCGTACTTTAATCCAAAAAGAAATCACACTTGAATGGCGACAGCGCTACGCCCTCAATGGGATGTTGTTGTATATTGTGAGTACTGTTTTTGTCTGTTATTTGAGTTTTAGGCTAAAAAACAACCAACTTAATCCACTGACTTGGAATACGTTATTTTGGATTATTCTACTTTTTACGGCAGTCAATGCCATTTCTAAGAGTTTTACCCAAGAGCGATCAGGGCGGTTGTTGTATTATTATACCTTGGCGAGTCCGCAAGGTATAATTCTTTCAAAAATTCTATATAATGCCGTACTGATGTTAGTACTCTCGTTGGCAGGATTTGGATTCTATGCCTTTGTTATGGGCAACCCCGTAGGTGATTTGCCCATGTATTTGCTCACAATCTTACTGGCAAGTATAGGTTTTGCCTCTTCCCTGACAATGGTGGCGGGTATCGCCTCCAAAGCCGAAAACAACGGAGCATTGATGGCTATTTTGAGTTTCCCTGTGATTATTCCGATGTTATTGGTGGTGATGAAGCTTGCCAAAAATGCCCTTGATGGCCTCGATAGAAGTACAAGTACCAACGAAGTGTTGGTTTTATTGGCCTTAGATGTAATTGTAATTACTTTGTCCTTAATTTTGTTCCCTTATTTGTGGCGAAGTTGAATTGTAGTTTTGAATTAACTGTTTACAACTAATATGAAAATCGCTTGGCAGAAAATAGTATCGTTGATACGACAAATCGCAACGTTTGTGTGGAAAATAGTAACGGCCGTTGGAAAATTTTGGCGTTTATTGTTGAGCTACACCATTTATTTTGTGGCTAATGGGGACTGTTCCGCGCCGGGCTATTTTGAATGAGAGTATTCGTAATGTTTATTTTCATGTGCCGATGTGGTTTGCGATGAGTGCCATGCTGATTGCCTCATTGTACAATGCGGTGCGTTATTTGCGCAGCAATAACCTGAAATATGATACCAAGTCAGTCGAGTTTACCAATGTGGCTATATTATTGGGAATTTTGGGTTGTGCAACAGGCTCTATTTGGGCCAATTTTACCTGGGGCGACCCGTGGCCCAACGACCCTAAACTCAATGGCGCGGCCATCGGTATGCTCATGTATTTTGCGTATTTAATTCTACGGGGGTCGTTTGAAGATGAGCAACGCCGCGCCCGTATTTCGGCGGTTTATAATATCTTGGCATTTTCGGTTTTTATCCCACTTATATTCATCTTACCACGCCTGACCGACTCCCTACATCCTGGTAATGGCGGGAATCCAGCTTTCAGCAACTACGACATGGACAACCAAATGCGACGTGTTTTTTATCCTGCTGTCATTGGTTGGATGCTGCTTGGTACTTGGATTGCAACCTTACGGATAAGAATACGAAATCTTTCTTTAAATTCTGACTAATATCAAATAACCTGATACTAAAATGAAAAAAATATTCTTTTTGTTACTTAATCTACTTATTTCAGTAAACCTCTTTGCCCAACAAACTGTTAGTCAAGAGGTAACAATGGCCGACCAACTTCGTGCTGATGGCAAGATTTGGGTCGTAGTGGCGGTAATTTCTGTTATTTTTGCAGGAATTATTGCCTTTTTGATAAGTATGGATAGGAAAGTGTCGAAACTCGAAAAACAGTTAAAGAAATAATCACAATGAATGTTGTAACAAAAATCAGAAAACCATGAAAAAAGTACATATTTTCGGACTTATCGTTATCGCAATGGCCATTGGTATTATCGTATCTACATATGGTAGTGCCAGTACCTACTCCAATTTCTCAGAAGCCGAAGAAATGGCCAAAGAAGGCGAGACTTCAGACGTACACGTGGTGGGAAAACTCAAAAAAGACGAAACGGGACAGATTGTAGGCATGAAATACGACCCTGTGATGGATGCCAATCATTTTGAATTTGTGCTGGTAGATACCAATAAGGTAGAAAAAAGAGTGGTGTATTTAAGCCCTAAGCCGCAAGATTTTGACAAATCGGAGCAAGTAGTGGTAATCGGTAAAATCAAGCAAGACTATTTTGAGTGTAACAAAATCTTGATAAAATGCCCCTCAAAATACACCAACGAAAAACCCGATTTTAAGGAAGCCACAGCCGCTATGTAGCAAAAAAACAATACCAACATGGAAAAAGTAGCAAACGTAATGGAGCTGTTGCTCGAACGCCCCGACGCTTTCAAAGTGATAGAGGAGGCTCAACGCCAATTGCAGGAGGAACAAGCCCGTCGTACGCAATTTTACGACAATTTAGATGAAAGTGTGAAAGCAGAGTTTATCAATGGCGAACTCGTAGTTCATTCACCTGTCCGAAGTCGTCATGCTGCTGTAAGCGATAACGTGTTTAGCCTGATTCGTACTTTTGCTATGAAGCACAAATTGGGTCGTGCTACCCACGAAAAAGTCATGTCGCGCTTCACCCGCAATGACTACGAACCCGATGTAATGTTTTTCAAAAACGAAAAAGCCGCTACTATTACACCTATGCAGGCGTTGTTTCCTGTGCCTGACTTGGTGGTCGAAATTGTGTCCAACGCCACGGAAAATCGTGATAGAGGCGTAAAATTCAAAGATTATGCTGCCCACGGGGTAGAAGAATATTGGATTGTGGATGCTGAAACCCAAATCATAGAGCAGTATCAATTAGAAAAGGAGATTATACCCTCATCAAAAAAACAGACGAAGGAACTATCCATGCGTTTGTTTTGCCTCATTTAGACGTTCCTGTTCCTGCTATTTTTGACGAACATGCCAACTTCATTTTCATCCAACAACTACTAACAACAGCCCTGTGATAAACTTGTTGATTCTGACAACTACAAGGGCTATATTCCCAAAATAATGACACTCGGAAACTTAGGACACCTACTTGTAATTATTTCATTTGTAACGTCTTTGGTCGCTACATTTGGCTATTGAGAGCTACTATGACAGACACCCTCCAAGCCGAATCTTGGAAACGTTTTGCCCGAATTGCTTTTTATATCCATGCAATAGCCATTATAGGCGTGGGTACCTCATGCCATTATTTATGGAGCATCACTTTGAGTATCATTACGCTTGGGTCATTCCTCCAAAGCCTTGCCTTGGTATTATGATTTCATGCTTTTGGGAAGGGCGAGGGAGTTTTATGCTTTGGATGTTTGGCAAGCCATTTAGAGGTTGTTTTGATTCGACTCCAATAGAAGCAAGAACATAGGAAAGAAAAAAGTAACAGGTGCGCAAGCCCCGCTCATGACGGTTTATGCCTTGGTGCAAGCCTTTCTGACTTCCATGATTTTGGGGTGGTTATTCCAGGTTTAGATTTTAAAATCGGAAGTACGCCTTCTTGACCATGCGCGAGGCCATGCCCGATTTGCCTGTATGGGCCATGAACCCGATTTTATTCCCAAAGATAGCAATGGGTTGAATCCTTTGCTCCAAAACTACTGGATGGTCATTCACCCCCCTACGCTGTTTTTGGGCTTTGCCCTCACCTTATGCCTTTGCGTATTTGATGGCGGGTTTGTGGCGCAAACAAGTAGTAGAGTGGCTGCGCCCTGCGCTGCCTTGGATGCTACTGACGGGCGTTATTTTGGGGGTCGGTATTTTGATGGGTGGCTATTGGGCCTACGAAACCCTGAGTTTTAATAGCTACTGGAGCTGGGATCCTGTAGAAAATGCTGTCTATGTGCCTTGGTTGGTGGGTATTCGCCTTGCACCATGATTATTGCCAAGAAAAATGCTGCCGCGCTCAAAACCTCCGTTATTTTAGTAACAGCGCAGTTTATTCTGATTCTTTATTCTACTTTTTTAACGAGAAGTGGCATTTTGGGCAATTCTTCCGTACATTCCTTTACAGATTTGGGTCTTTCGGGGCAGTTGTTGCTGTATTTGTTGGCGTTCATAGCGATTTCTATCTTTTTGGCAGTGCGTGTTTGGAAACTCATGCCAGCAGACAAGGAGGAAGTTTCGACTTATTCGCGTGAGTTTTGGCTTTTTATGGGGGCTACTGCTGCTTTGTTTAGCGAGTTTTCAGGTCATTGTTCCTACTTCTATTCCTGTGTGGAACAGCATTGTAGAAAGTTTTGGCGGGGTCTCAAAATTGGCTCCTCCTACCGATGCCATCAGTTATTACACCAAATTTCAGTTATGGTTTTTGCAGTTATTGCTATTTTATCGGGCGTAGGTCAATATTTTTGGTGGAAAAGAATCCAAGGTAAGCTCAAGATTTACTACACAGTGTGGATTTCACTGTTTATCACCGCTGTACTCATTACTTTTGGAGGAATTAATAAACTACCCTACATCGCTCTGCTCACAGCAGCAGTATTTGCTTTGGTTGCCAATACAACCATTATTTTGGGCATACTGCGGGGTAGCTACCGCCTTTCAGGCAGGGCTATCACCCACATTGGCGTGGCTTTGATGTTGATAGGGATTCTTTGGTCATCGGGCTATCAGAAAGTAGTTTCGCTCAATGCCTCTGGTCTATTGATTTCCAAAGAAGAGTTTTTTACCAAAGAAGACAACAAAGAAAATAAAGAAAATGTATTGCTTTGGCTCGGACAACCCACCCAGATGGGTGAATACTTGCTTACTTACCGTGGGCCACGTACCGAAATTCGTGATGTGCCACAGTATGTGCCCAGCAGCTGGTTGGATATTATCGAAGGCGATTTTCACGCGGTTTGTTTGCGCGATATTACCATTGGCGAAAAAACATTTCATAAAAAAGGAGATACCGTGGCAGTTTATCCGAAAATGCCTTTTACGAAGTAGAATACCGCGAACCCAGCGGGCGTATTACGACACTTTACCCCAGGGCGCAATTCAACGAACGAATGGGCTTAGTGGTATCGCCTGACATTAAGCGTGAGCTAAATAAAGATTTGTACTCTTTTGTTACGGTGGGCAGCGACCCTAAGCAGGCCGAAGAGTGGTCGACTACCGAAAATTTTCGGGTGGCTATGCAAGATACTTTTTTGTAAATGATTATGTGGCCGTATTAGAAAATGTATCGCGTACGGAAGCAGTAGAAGGTGTGCCGCTCAATCCCAACGACATTGCCGTAAAAGCACAAATTAAAATCTTGGACAAACACGCGAATATTTTATTACACCTACCTTTGCTATCAACCAAGAGCGGTTGGTGTTGCGCAAGCCAGAAGTGAGTGAGGAGCTAGGTTTGCGGGTACAGTTCATGGAAATTGACCCTAAAACGGGCACGTTTAGCTTTGCTGTCAATAGCAAGCAGCGTGATTATATTGTGATGAAAGCCGTAGAAAAACCACTTATTAATGTTCTTTGGATTGGTACATTGATTTTGGTTGTCGGATTTACATTGGCGACTATACGCCGTTTTCGGGAATTTAGACTCATGCGTGATAAAGGAGTAGAGCAAGAAGAATCTGTGGCAAGTAGCTAATGATAAAAGAAGAAAATTTATGGTTTATTAAAAAAAAAGCGGCGTTTGGCCGCTTTTTTGCTTGGTTTTATCTTTATTGCCAATAAAGCTTAATGGTCTAAAGTTGGATAAAGCTTGGAAAATAATACTGCTCAGTGCTTTTGTAGTTTTTACAATGGAGGCTTCACCACGCCCAAAGAATGACAAAGTTTCTTTAGATAGTTTCAAAAAAATCCTTGTTTATAAGAATCATCAATTTGAAATTAGTACTAATGCTTCTGGGGCAGTGCGTGAATTGGTAGTGCGTGTTAGTCGGAATAATCAATTTTTGATAACCATTCGCCAAAAAACGGATGGTTGGGTGGTCAATGCCGAAACCGCTGACTTGGACCAAAATGATGCTCCCGAAATCTATATTTATGCTTGTAGCTACGGAAGTGGTTCGTTCGGAAAGGTGTATGGTTATCAGTTTTTCCCCAATTCTTTCGATGCTATTCATCTGCAACCCCTGAACACAGCCTTAGCCGATGGGTATATGGGCCATGATTTATTTAAAATTGAGAAGGCTCATCTGATACGTCAATTCCCAATCTATCGTCCTGGCGATACAAATGCTAAAGCCACGGGAGGAGTGAGGTTAATTAAGTATAGGTTAGAAGACATTGACACCCGATTGACACTGATGGCTCTTTGAAATTAAATATACCCTTTGGCTTGCAATTGAAATAACTC
Organism: Spirosomataceae bacterium; assembly: GCA_041392315.1. Taxonomy (GTDB): domain Bacteria; phylum Bacteroidota; class Bacteroidia; order Cytophagales; family Spirosomataceae; genus Runella. Next base: position 130,534 of record JAWKMH010000010.1, read on the forward strand.
TGCATAACGACCTTTTTGAGTCATTAAAGCTTCATGACTTCCTGATTCAATTAGTTGGCCATTTTCAATCACGATGATACGGTCGGCCATACGCACAGTAGAGAAGCGATGGGAAATAAGTAAAGCCATTTTGCCCTTTGTCAACTCAGCAAAACGTTGAAAAACCTCATATTCGGCTCGGGCATCGAGTGCGGAGGTGGGTTCGTCTAATATTAATAAGGCGGAATCACGCATGTAAGCCCGCGCAAGGGCTATTTTTTGCCACTCACCTCCTGATAATTCGGTACCATTGCTAAAATGTCGGCCTAATACCTGTTTCAAACCATCAGGAAAACGCTGAATTAATGCAGCAGCTAAACTTCGTTTTGAGGCCGTTATAATACGGTCGATATTATTGATTTCTCTAATATCTCCTACAGCAATATTGGTTTGGGCAGTCATCATTAGACGAATATAATCCTGAAAAATGACACCTATATGCTTTTGTAATTCCCCTAAGTCATAGTCTCGTAAATCGCGTCCGTCAAGGAGAATTCGGCCTTCAGTAGGGTCATAAAGGCGTGTAAGGAGTTTAACAAGCGTAGTTTTTCCTGCTCCATTTTCACCTACTATGGCCAATTTTTCACCCGCTTTCAGTGTAAAATTCAGGTTTTGAAAAACCCATTTTTCGATACCTTGATAGCGAAAACTAACGTTTTCAAAAGTAAATCCTTTTTGTATTGGATTAGGAAAGGGGAGTGGTGCAGAGGGCGAAACAATTTGAGGTTGTAGTTCAAAAAACTCAAAGTAGTCTTTTAAATAAAGAGCCATTTGTGAAATACTAACAAGTCTCCCTAAAAAACCTTCTACAAGTAGCTTTACTCTTCCAAATGAAGCAGTTAAGAATGTCAGGCTTCCGATGGTAATTGTTCCATTGGCTGCGGCCAAGGCTACTCCCAAAAAAGCGCCATAATAACCCATTGTACCAATCAATGAAAATAAAACTCCCCAAGCATTGCGTTGTATTGATAATTGTTTGTTGAGAAGATAGTAGCTATGAGATACGTCCTTAAAACGATTGGTCAAAAATCCCGATAAATCAAAAAGCTTTACTTCTTTTGCATGAACATTGCTGGCACCTACATACCGCAGATAGTCTAATTCACGGCGTTGTGGTGTCCATTTATAGGAAAGTTCATAGCTTTTGGAATTGAAATACATTTCTCCTAAAAACGAAGGGACAATACTTAAAATAAACAAAAAAATGAGCCATGGGCTGAACAAAACAAGTCCCACCCCTAAAAATAAAATAGTCACAAAGTCTTGTACTTGGGTGAGTACTTGAGCCAACAAAATAGATCTTCCAGAAGTCTGCTGGCGAGCACGCTCAAGTTTATCATAAAAAGCAGGTTGCTCAAATTGCTCTAAATCTAATTGAGCAGCATGGCTCATGATTCTTACCGACGACTCATTGTTGTGCAACTCCCCTAAAAGAGCATCTAATACCGTAATAGCGCGATTGAAAACATCCGATAAAACTGTAATTCCAAACTCTAATGCTATTAGTAGAATCAGGTAGTTTTTTTCGATGGTTTGATGCTGAATTACTTTAACTACTTCATCAATGACGAGTTTGCCTACATATAGTGTCGTAGCAGGCAATGCAGAACGTAGCAGTCGTAAAATAATGTTGGTGGTAGCTATCCATGGACTGATACGTGCTATTTCCAGTAAGAAAGGGGGTAAATAACGAAGTGCTTGGAATCGGTCTCTAAAAGTGGGTTGGGATTTTTTATTCTGGGGAGGCATGTAGGAAAGGTTCAAAAAATATAAAAAGGTCAAACAATTATGTTGACCCTTTTGCTCAATGCAAGATAGTAAAAGATTGCCTCTCTCTCATTGCCTAAAAAAAATGAATGTAGAGTTTATTTTTGATAAAAAGAAAAACCCTCAAAACAGCTTGTTTTGAGGGTTTTAATGTCGGCTTGTGACCCATAGGGGAGTAGCATTTTTGTTGATATTCAAATACTTGACAATTTCCGTTACTTTTTTGGTCTAACATTGAAACCAAAGTACGCTACAACCACACGGCAAAAACCCGTTTTTTTTGCTAAAATGGCACTTAGGTACAATGTTTTTTAGTACCGATTTTTTACGCAATGGTAACACAAGGCATACACCGCGTTTAAAAATCATATACACCCTTTATAAAATGCGATTAAAGCCCATTTTGGCCGTTTTTTGAGGGTATATAGCCCATTTTTTGGCTGTTTTTGGCTAATGTTACGTTTCAGTAACCGACACTTGTAACAGAACTGTAACGGTTACAATGTAACGGACACGGGTATTGATTATATTTGTTTAAATTTACCTATTAACAGCTTTTGAAATGATAAAAAACCTAAACGCAACTGCGCCAATTGTGGTAAGTTATTTACGCCCAAAGACCCACGTAAAATTTATTGTGGTCCTACCTGTCGGACTGCATCTTGTAGAAAAAGAAAAAAAGTAGAGCAAGCTACGGACACCACCGAGCCGACCGCCCAGGCTAAAACCCAATGGCAAACCCGAACCATAACGGAAACTATCCGAAACCCGAAACATACGGAAATGGAAACCGTTTTGAGCCAATCTAAAATGAAGGTACTGGAACTTCAAAAAGAGCAAAAGCGACTGCAAGAACTTCAAAAGGAGATCGAGTATAACACCGACCCGACCGACATTGACAAATATTACCGACCTGCTTTTATTTGGGGCGGTAGTGCCAGCCTTTTGGGTTTGTGTGGATCAATGTTGTTTCCACCCAAAGCCAATGAAGACCAACCCGAAAACAAGCAATTTGAAACCCGTTTATTGGCCGTCTTTGCCTTGGTCATATTAGCCATTGTGGTAGGTATCGCCATTGCAGAGAGCCAACGCAAGGCCAAAGCAAAGGAGTTGCCCCGAATCATAAAACGGCTCCAAGATTTACCCGATGAAATAGAAAAGGCCGAAAAACTGGTAAACGGTCTAACGGCCAAACTCGATGCACTACCCAAAACCATTGAGCGCGAAAAAGAAGAACGCTTTGAGGTAGCCCAGCCCGTAGAGGAAACTTTGGAAGCTGCGCCGAATCCCAACCAACCGACCCCGAACCATGAGCACCAAAGAGCCATTTGTCATAAAGACCTACGGAAAGGGTGAATTGGCCGAAATGTACGGTTGGCACATTAAGACCCTCAAAAGAAAGATGCAATACTACGGTCTCGATTGGCCACCCGATAATGTTCTTACACCCCGTCAAGTCGGATTGATTGTTGAAACTTTGGGCTTGCCTTATTGCATCTTTGAGGAATAAACGGACTTATTAGGACTTTTGAGGACTTAGCACGAACGGACGGGAAACCGCCCGTTTTTCTTTTGCGTACTTCGTAGCCACAAAGTACCAAAATCATTGTTAAAACTTTCTAAATATGGATGCCTTGAAAAATTTTCAAATTACAGACCCCGAAGTTCAGCGCACGGCGATCGAGTTGGAACATCGTCGGCAAATGTCCGAACTGGAACTTAGAAAACTGGAAGCCGATAACGAAAGAAGACGTTTGGAGTTGGCCGCTCGAAAATAGTTCAGTAGGCCGCGACATAGAACGCCAACAGCGTTTTTTGAACCGCTTTAACGAACTCATTACAGAGTTTGCCGAAAGTTGCCAAAAATCTACATGGCACTACAAAGAACTCAAAGACTTTATAGCCCGTGCCGATGATTTGAAAGCCAAAATTGAAACCTACTGCAATACGCGGTACATAAAACCCAATACGCTCCAACTGTACCAAAACCTAAACAAACTGATAGATTTTGCACGCAAATCTTATAATGATATGGGAGCGTTTCAGCACCGTATCACTTTCGACCTTTGCGACAAAAGCCGTAAGAATTGGGAACGGATGCAGCTTCAAAGTTTTGACTTGGCCACCATCACCGAAATTGAGGATACTGAAGAACTTTTTGAGGACTGAACCTAAAAAATACCCCTATGTTTGAAAACCTGCTTTTTGCTCTATTGCCCACACTTACCAACTCCACACAAGGAAAAGTAAAGGGCGTAAAATCTTTGTACGATTACCCCGAAGTTGGCGACCTTGTCTATTCTAACGATACTATTACTTGGCGTTCTGACTTGAACAAAGAACACGACACAACAATACAGAAAGGGGGATTTATTGGTCAGGTCGTGGCGGTAAATGTTACCGACAATCAAGAGGATTATGTTTATTACATGAAAGTTGGCCGTCCAAATGGTTCTATCGTTTTTTTGGAAATATTGAACCCATACGATGACGCATACAACCAAATAGACAACGAATATTACACTGTTAAGGCCAACCCAAACTATTACTATCCAAGTTCTGACAGAAACACCCCAACGGCACCGAAACCAACGGGTACTACTACCACAACCCCAAAACCGACCTTTAAAAACCCAACGCCTGACCCCGACACATTGCCGCAAAAACCACCCATAATTAATATCCCTCCTTATCACGACCCATACCCCGAACCAAAAGCTAACTATTGGGCAATTGGTGGAATCGTGTTTGGTGCATTGTTTTTCATTACGTTGTTGATTTTGGCTTTTAATGGTTCGTCTAATGGTACCAAGGCCAACAACCCTAAAACCGCTACTTCTAAAAAGAAATAGCATAACCCCAAAGCCAAATGAAAATATTTAGTTTGAAAGGTGTTTTTATGGCCTCTGCCGTGATATTGGCCACAAAGTCAGTAGTGTTAAGATTACGCAATAAAAAGCCCGTAGAGGTCGCCAAAAGCGCACCCAATGAAAGGGCTTTGTTTATATAGATTTTTGTTTTCATGGTTTAAGGTTTACGAGGATACCACGACCCACACAAAGCAACCGCTATGCAGTTGTTTTGTTTTGTTTCTACAATGGCCGTTTTTGTGTATTTTTACATCATTAAAAACCAGTACCATTGCCGATGATGACACCGCCAAAATTCACAGATTTTCCGTTGTTGATTGAGAAATACAAAACGCTGCCCATGCGTGCCAAAACCAAAATAAGAAGAGCGTTTTTAGCTTATTTTGAGTTGAGCGAGACGATAGTACCTTTGTACGGTTGATGAGTGGAATACTCAACATTTGCGTTGATGAGTTCAAGTTTTTAGAACCCGAAATCAACGAACATTACGAGTTTGAGCAATTCGTAAAATCTTGGAAGGCGTAAGCCTTATTGGTTTATCTATACGTCGGTTCTCGTAAAACACCCCCTAAAAACGCTGCAAATGCACTTTTGCTATTTTTGACCTAAAATATAGCCCTTCACTTCTTACTTCAAAAACCAAGCAACGCCCACGCTCCTAATACCCTGGTACCGTGCGCTATCTTTGTACGCACAAATTTGAACCACTGCTCGGTTTTGTTATGTTTGTAAACCAAAATCAAAAGCCCTCAAATGGAATCGCTCCTAATAACCCCCGAAACAAAACCGAGCAAAAACTACTGGCCGACTTGCTTACTAAAATGAAAGTAAAAGTTTCGGTATTGACCGATGACGACAAAGAGAGTTTAGGCATGGCTGTTTTGCTCAAAGAAGCCGACCGAAGCAAGAAAGTAACCAAAGAGGCCGTACTACAAAAACTCAAAGCCCAATGAAGGTAGAGTTTTTGGCTAAGTTTCTCAAAGACCTTGACAAACTATCTTCACAGGCTGTAAAAAATGATGTATTGGCAGCTATTGAAAACATAGAGCAAGCCCAAAAAACCACCGATATTCAGAACCTCAAAAAGCTGAAGGGTTCAAAAATTGCCTATCGTGTTCGTATTGGTGATTATCGCATAGGGCTTTTTATTGAGAACCATACCGTAGAATTTGCCCGGGTAGTGCATCGCAAAGATATTTATAAACTATTCCCCTAAAATCTTACGCTCACTTAGCCCCATTGCCTTTTTAGTAGATACTGGCTGCGGATTCTAAACCTTATTCGGGTTCTACGTTTACATTATCTTCTTTAAGTTCCCGATTTAACTTTTTTCTCATATCAATTTCGTTGTGCCTGATTTTTCCAAGCCGAGAAAACATTGTACTTATTATTTTACCCTGTTCGTTTAAGTGCCTTCTATAAGCCAACCAATCCTTATAAATTTGCTCGTTTTCATCAATTAGGTTATTGATAAAAACTTCATTAATAACATTGTCATTAAAAAACACTTTTGCTACTCCTTGTTCATCTATTATATCCCCATTCTCATCAAGTAAGCCCAAATCAACTGCTGTGTAATAAAATTCGTAATTTAGTGCCCCTGCAAATTTTTGTTTAATTGATAAGATAAAATCTCTTTGAATTTTGGTTATTTCCTCCAATTCCTTTACCCTTTTTCTCAAACTCTCTATATCTTTACTATCTACCTGTTTTTGAGTATCTCCCGTTAGCAGCTCCACCACCGACACACCCAACGCCCCTGCAATCTTCTCCAGTTGCTCAATGGTTAGTTTATCAGCCTTATTTTCAATCCTCGAATAGCTTGACTGAGATAACCCCAAAATTTCTGCAAAGTCAGATTGCTTTAATTGTTTTCTGTTCCTCAAATCAGAAATACGCTTAGATATGTTCATTATGCAATAAATGAAAATTTATATGCAAAAAACGGGATTTATATTTGCATAATAAATCCTTTATTCGGATAATTGTATTCATATTTTAAATATTAAATCCTAAAAATGAATATGGAAAACAATTTGAGTATCAAAAACACAATTGAGAAGGATAAAAACTTTCCTTTTCGACCAAATCAAGAGTTCTACGAAGCAACAGGTATCAATCGTAAGAGGTGGGGACTTATCTACGCGGGGAAATTAGAGCCAACCGTTACTGAAGTAGATAGAATATCTAAATACTTAGGTATTCCTGTAATCAGTTTTTTTCAATGAAAGAAGCCCTACCCACTATTACCAGTAGTGAGCAGGGCTTTTTACAATTATTTTAATCACATAAACCATTCCAAAACTATGGAAAATTTAATCAAAGTCCAAAGCCACAACGGCCAAAGCGTAATTTCAGCCCGTGAAATTCATGGGTTTTTAGGCGTTCAAACCGATTTTACTGATTGGTGCAAACGTATGTTTGAGTACGGTTTTGAGGAAAACAAAGATTATTCGCTCCTCAAAATTGGGGAGCGAAATGCCCACAACAAAGTAGATTATCTACTAACACTCGACACGGCCAAAGAAATAGGTATGATTCAAAAAACAGCCAAAGGCCGCGAAATCCGAAACTACTTCATTCTTTGCGAAAAAGCCCTTTATCAAGTAGCGACCATTGCAGAACGCAAAGCCTTAAACAGCCAAAGCGAACTATGTAGGCTCAAAACCCGAAAACGCGAACTGGAAGCAAGCATACAACCCGAACTACGGGAAATACGCCAAATAACGCGCGAAATGGGCAAACTCCAAAACGCTACGTTTGAGCAATTAGGACTGTTTGAGCCCACAGAAAAGACCGAACCAATCAACAACATCATTTAAAAACAAAACCCGTAGCGACCCAAACGCTACGGGCTTCAATCATTTATTCAACACCTAAACGCAAATAAAAATGTCGAACACCACAAATTTAGCAGATTTTTTAAACTCTACCTACACGCTAAAAGAGCGTAAACGCCTTTTGACCCGCCACCGCTCAAAGCTGATTGTATATTTTCGGCCACGGGTAAAGACAAACCGCCCCAAAGATGCTACCCAATGGCTTTATATTCGGCTTTTTGTCAGTGGTACTAAAGCCAATGCCGACATGGCTACGGGTATCTCTTTAGAGCCTGGTACATGGTGTAACAGAACCCGACGTATCAAAGGCCATTCGGCCAAAATAGACGAAAAAAACCGAGCCATCGCCCAAATGGAAGTCGACATTTGGACACTTTACAACGACTTGGTAAAAGAAGGTGTAGCCGTAACGGCCACAATGCTAAAAGACCTCTACAAAAGAAACGGAGCAAAATCACAGGCTCATTTAGGGTTGTTGGCCTATTATCAAAAGTTTTTGGCCTTTCACAAACCAAACATTTGTAAAAGCACCCAAAAAACCTATCAATCAAGATTAAACACCCTCACGCGCTACCTCAAAGAAACAAGCCAACAAAACGCCACCATTGACAAAGTGGGCCCGCGTTTTGCGTTAGAGTTTCATAGGTATATAGTCAATTATGCAGGTTTTGACCATGCACGAAAAGCCATTCAAAGCCTATCAAAAGTGCTGGACTATGCCGTAGTGATGGAAGAGTTAGAAAGCAACCCGCTCCCGTCATTATCCTTACCTCGATCAGCGGCCAAGCCTATCAAATACCTTACTTTAAAAGAACTTTTGCTACTCCAAAACTGCCCTTATTTTGACGATAGGCTACAAAAAGTAGTTGATTGCTTTTTACTACAATGTTTTACGGGCATGGCCTACAACGAGTTGTTGAACTTTGACCAAACCAAACACCTCAAGACCGACGATGACGGCCAACAATGGATAAAGATAGTTAGAGGCAAAACAGGAACATTGAGCCTAATACCCGTGATTACAGAAGCCAAAACGCTACTCGAAAAATACGGGTATAAAATGCCAGTAGTCACCAATCAAAAACTAAATGACTACATCAAAGAAGCCGCCCAAATAGCAGGTATCGAAAACCCCGAACAAATAACCTCCCATGTAGGCCGCAAAACAGCAGGCACATTTTTACTCAATCGTGGTGTACCGCTCGAAACCGTCAGCAAGGTTTTAGGCCATAAAAACGTAAAAATCACCCAAACGTACTATGCAGAATTATTGACCGAAACCATCAAAAGTAACTTTAAAAAAACAGGATTGATATGAGCCACCAAACAGACCATCAGCAAGCCGCCACCGTTGCCCCCAAAAAGGGTAATAGTGGCGTTTTTACCGTACCAACAGCGCGTTTTAGAGTACGCAAAGGCAGTAATAGAATAGAAATTATAGTACGGCTATTGGGCAAAGATGCCAATGCCAAAGCGATAAACATACAGTTGAAAAACGGTGAACAATTGAACACCAAAACCAACGAAATAACAGGAAACCCACACGCCACGGCCTACCTACGGAAGCTGCGTAATGAGTTGGACGAACTGTTTTACAAACTCGATCGCGAAGGCCAAGAGTTTACAGCCCAGGACTTGAGCGACTATCTATTCAAAAAACGCGACTGGAGAACCCACAAACCGCACGTAATGGGCGTGATAGCAGCTTACAACGAATACCGAAAACCCGAAGTAGCATCAGGACTTATGACCGAAACAGTTTTCAAGCGATTTGGTAGAATGGAGCGTATCATGTTGGATTTTTTAAAATACCAATACAAAAAGGAAATAGTGGCTTTGGAGAGCCTAAAACCCGTTTTTGGTAAGCAGTTGGAAACCTATTTTAAGACCGTCAAAAAATACGATAATGCTACCTATGTAAAGTATATACGTCATTACAAATCGGTCTTAGATTATGCCGTACAAAACGAATGGACAAACCGAAACGTACTGGCCGCCTACAAAGGCAAGATAGAAGCCAAGCCGCTTATTTATCTACGTGAAGCCGAAATACAGGCCATTCAAGATTTAAACCTCATAGACCCTTCATTACAGGCCGTTCGTGATGGTTTCGTTTTTATGTGTTTTACAGGTGTTTCTTTTGCCGATTTGGTTAAACTCCAACCCCAACACCTCAAAATAGTGAATGATGTTTGGTGTTTGGAAAAGCCACGGGAAAAGCAAAAGCGCAATTTCAGAAACACGCATTTTGTGCCATTGCTACCTGTAGCCGATGCGATTTTGAAAAGGTACGCTACGCACCTGTGAAAGAACGGGTTTTTTATTGCCCGTCAAAGCCAATCAAGAATTTAACGACATTCTTAAAGGTATTGCCGTAGCCGCCAAAATAGAACGTATAAACGTTCACTACCCGTGTGGCCCGGATCAGTTTTACAACCAAGATGTTAAACCTTGGTTTGGACATGGAAGCCGTGGGTTCGATGGTTGGCCATACCACCGCCGAAACCACGCGCAAATATTACGCTGAACTCCACCAAGAAACCGTTTTAGAGCGTGTTTTGGCCGTATTCAAGAAAAAGTAACCCAAAAACCCAAAATCAAGATGGAAACACCAAAAAGCGAAAATTTGCTCGTTCGGGAACTACAAAATGAGATTGTACTAATGCAACAACTTATTGAAACTCAATCAAAAATCTTAGGACTAAAGGAGGTTCAAATCTATGACAAACAAGCCAAAATAGACCAACTGGAAGCAGATCGCAAGGATTTGTTTTGGCGGTTTGATAGACAAAACTAACCCATTGGACAAAAAGAAAGGTCGTGTTCCCGCACGACCTAATTTCTTTAAAATAAATCTCTAACCCGTTGTCAGTTCTATACCAATACACAACGAACCGCAACAAATTACAACAGTACAAATATAATGGACACGATTGAGAAAACAAGAAAAAGTCAAGTTAATGGGGGAAAAATACTTCGTATTGACGAAATAGAAAACTTCCTTTTAGGTAATTACGAAATTCGTATCAATGTCATTACCAATACCATAGAAAAGCGGCCAAAAGGGACAAACGACGCCTTTTATCCTGTAAACGAGAATGATTTAAAATACCAACTCCTAAAGAGCGGTTATAGCCGTTTTGATGGTGAATTAAAAGCCCTTTGGGTTCTTCAATCATTCCAAAGTTTGACCCTCTCAAAGAATACTTTGAGGGTTTACCCAAATGGGATAAATCACAACCCGACTATATAAAACAACTTTCTACATACGTCAAAACCGATGACCAAAAATGGTTTGAAATAATGTTTGAAAATGCTGGTTCGGGCTGTTGCTCAAGCCCTTAATAAGATTCAGTTTAATAAACATTGCTTCACTTTTGTAGGCAATCAACACGACGGCAAAACGTCGTTTTTCGAGTTTATAATCCCTTTTAAATTAAAAGACTATTCTCGTAAAGGTTATGATTTTCACGGAGGCCGTGAAGGAAAAATAGCCCTAAGTCAAAACTTTATGATAAACTTAGACGAATTGGCACAATTCGACAAAAAAGACCTTAATAACGAATTTAAAGCCACATGATCAGAAGGTTCTGTCAAGATAAGGCCATTGTATGCAAACAATGAGGTTTCTATCCCCCGTCGTGCCTCATTTGTGGCAAGTACAAACCATTTTGATTTTTTAACCGATTCTACGGGTTCAGTCCGTTGGATAATCTTTAATGTTCTTAGCATTAACCATGACAACGGAAGGGAAAACGGGTACAGTAAAAACGTTGATATTGATATGGTTTGGGCGCAAGCATACAGCCTTTTAAAGGACGGCTTTAAGTGTGAACTAACACGCGACGAGATAATTCAAAACGAAATATTGAACCGTCGCTTTTTGCGTATCACTACCGAAATGGAATTAGTAGCTTCTCACTTTAGAAAGGCGCAAAAAGGGGAAGTTAGCGCACAATTTTATACACCTGCCAAAATAGAAAAAATATTGAGAGAAAAAGGCTATCCTAAAGTATTACCAACGCAAATAGGCGCGGCTTTGAAAATGTTAGGATTCCCACAAACTTCTAACTGGAACGCTCAACTAAAGTATTCCGAAAAAGGCTATTTTTTGTTGGAAAACTGATTTTTGCCTACTCGCTTACTCGTTTTGTTTTATTTAACTAATAATCAGTAGTTTATAATAACAAAAACCGAGTAGGCAGTAGGTTACTCGTTCCTACTCGTTACTCGTTTTTTTTATGATTTTGGGCTAAAAACCGAGTAGGCAGTAACTACGAGTAAGAGAGTGTTTACTCGTTTTTTCTTTACTGTATCTTGCTATATATCAGTTAGTTACTCAATAACAATCTAACACCGAGTAACCGAGTAGGCAAAAATAAAAAAAACTTTAAACCATTTGCACAAAATCAATAAATAACAAAACGCTTAAATTGTATTTATCTAAGATTTAAGCCGCTAAAAAAGATAGAACATTTTTTGTCGCTGAAAGAAAAAGATTTTAACCTACCCAACACAATGCCCATACAACCCGAACTAATAGAAAAAGCCCTTTCGGTATCAATCGTAGATTACTTAGCTACCAAAGGCATAGAACCCGTAAAAGCAGTAGGCAAAGAGTTTGTTTACTTATCGCCTCTACGTGATGACAAAAACCCGTCCTTCTTTGTCAATCCTACCAAAAACAAGTTTAGCGATTTCACCAATGAAGAACACCGAGGCAGCGTAATAAGACTGGTACAGCTTTTAGAAGGTTGCAATTTTCCGCAAGCCGTAGCGAAATTGTTAGACTTCCAAGGCCAGCCCGTCAAAGACTACGCAAATCTTTTTCTTTCAGCGACCGAAATAGAGAAGCCCATCAGACAACAAACAATCATATTGCCGCTAAGAAACCCCGTTTTACTCGACTATTTGGAAGAACGCGGGATCCCCTTTCTTTGGGCAAAGCGTATCTTGAAGAGGTAGAACATCACGGCAAACGATAGAACTTATTTTTATGTAGGATTCCGCAATGATTCAAATGGTTTTGCGCTCCGTAACCGATCCTTCAAACGTTGTCACGGATCCCAAGACATAACGACCTTTGACCTACCAAGTCGAAAGGCCGTAGCAGTCTTTGAGGGTTTCTTCGATTTTCTTTCGGCAATGGTTCACTTTGGCCGCCAAACGCCAAAAATACCGACCGTAGTTTTGAACTCTACCGCTAATCGAGGCAAGTCCGTTGAATACTTGCGGCAATTTGAGGAAATAAACTGTTTTCTCGACCGCGACAAATCGGGTATAGAATGTTTGAGGTTACTACGCGAAAAAGACGGCTTGACTGTCAATGATTGTTCAACCATCTACGAAGGGTACAACGATTTTAACGAATTTCTAATAAATACACGATGAAAGCACCGCGTTTGCTCCTCAACTTAGGTACAGAATTTTTTGTACCTAAGGTTGTACCTACGATTTTTAAAGCAAAAACCCCCTTTACGCGCTGTAAAGAGGGTTTTGTTGTCGGCTTGTGACCCATAGGGGAATCGAACCCCTGTTTCAACCGTGAAAGGGTCGTGTCCTAACCGCTAGACGAATGGGCCGACTGGTCCTACAAACGTTCGGGGTTAATTCCCTTCCTGAAATTGTGGTGCAAAGGTACAGCTATTTTCATTTGGTACAACTCCTGATGATATTTTTTTTAGAAAATTTTTATTGTGTACTGATTATCAGTGGTTTTTAGACTTGTTTATTCCTATAAATAAAATAAATCAAGTGCTTGTAAGTATTTTTTGTACACTACAAATAGAGAAAGCAATCTCTTTAAGCGATAAATATTTTCAGAAGAAAAGCTATGCAAACGTTGAAATGGAATCAAATACCACACTGGGAATATTATAGTTTTTTATTGGTTATTATGTAAAAAAAAAATACTTTTGCACCTCGATTGAGTTATCAATTGTAGTTCGGGATATGGCGCAGTCCGGTAGCGTACTTGTCTGGGGGGCAAGGGGTCGTGGGTTCAAATCCCGCTATCCCGACTTGATAATGCGGTTCGCCGCTCCGAAAGCAGTTACAAATGAATGTAACTGCTTTTTATTTTTAAGTGCTTCATTAAGCATATTCAAACGAATAAATAAGATATGTATTCATTGTAACAAGCTACGAACTATATCTTGTACTACTGGTACAACTTCCCATTCAAACCAAACGTTTCTTTTTTGCCATCTTTTGTTTCTGGGAGAAGGATGAACAAGGGGGAGATATTTTGGCAAAAATTCTCGAAAATTCTTTACATTATCGGTCAAGGTAGGCTTAGATTTTGTACCTAAGTAGTGTTTTTGAGCATATTGACCAATCAAAATAGTGAGCTGTATATGACCCATTTTGTCTAAAAGGATAGGATGCCATAGTGGCTGGCATTCTGGGCGTGGAGGTAGGTCGCCATGAGTGCCTGTTCCTGGGTAACAGAAACCCATAGGAACAAGGGCGAATAAGTCTTTATTGTAAAACTGTTCTTCACTGACTCCCAGCCAACGCCTCAATTCTCGACCACTGGCATCATTCCACGGAATACCTGTGTGCTGAACCCTTCGTCCAGGTGCTTGACCAATGATTAAAATCTTAGCTTGGGTACTTGCTTGTAAGATTGGCCTGGGAGGATGAGGCAAATGATTTTTACAAACAACGCAACTCTTTATTTCTTGAAGGAGTTTTTCCATATTTTTAAGAGAACATTAGCTTTTGTACATAATTTTTGGATAGGTGATTTCTACTAAAAGATATTCAATCTATTTTTTAGTCTATTTTAGGATAATTATGATTGTTACTTTAAATAATTAGATGGAACTAACCAATTAATTTCCGACTTTTGCCAAGGAAACGTTCATATAAAATCCTTTGTTATCAACTTGGGATTCCAGAATTCGATTATTTTTTAACAAACATTATTCTTTAATTATCAAACCAAACAAACCATGTTGAAAGCAGAAATGATTACCGAAAAAGGGACAATGCTCATCGAATTTTATGAAAAAGATGCCCCCCTCGCGGTCGAAAATTTCATTAATTTATCGAAAAAAGGTTTTTATGATGGACTGACATTCCACCGTGTCATTCCTGACTTTGTCATTCAAGGAGGTTGCCCACAGGGCACAGGCCGTGGTGGGCCGGGCTATCATATCAAATGCGAACTGACAGGCGACAACCAATACCACGACCGGGGTGTACTTTCGATGGCTCATGCTGGGCGCAATACGGGTGGATCACAGTTTTTTATATGTCATAGCCGCCGCAATACGGCCCACTTAGACCGCAATCATACTTGCTTTGGCAAAGTGATAGAAGGCTTGGAAGTGATTGACATGATTCGTCAAGGGGATAAAATCACTTCAATTAAAATCATTGAAACAGTAGAAGCATAATATTCTTTCAAACCCTTAACTACTATATTGATGAAAAATTTAATGCGTATATCATTGCTTGGGCTAAGTATATCATTACTGGCTTTCATTACCAAAGAAAAAACGACCATCGATCCCTTAGAAGCCTACGTCGGGACTTATAAAATGATTGATAATGCCTATTTTAGTGTGTTTAAAATTACCATCAAAGAAGGCTCATTGTATGGCGAAGCCGATGAAAATGGGGCCAATAAACTCCTAAAACAAGAACAAGCCGATACCTTCAAATCAACAAGCCAGTATGGTTCTATCATCAAGTTTAAGCGAAATACAGAAACCAACAAAGTAACGGGACTTACCCTCAATTTGCAAGATACCGAAATGGTAGGCGAAAAACAGTAATCAAATATGAAAATTGAATTAGTACGTGTAGATGAGGGCTTCCATTTTGAGGCCAAAGGCGAAGCCTCTGAGGTAATTGTCCATACCGATGCTTCGCCCAATATTGGAGGAAAGAATCAGGGAGTCAGACCCATGGAGTTGTTATTGATGGGGTTAGGAAGTTGCAGTGCCATTGACGTCGTGCTTATTTTGAAGAAACAACGTCAAGAAGTACTCGATTTTCGGATTTCTGTAGAAGGCGATAGGATAGAAGAAGAAGGCACAAAACGTTCTCCTTTCCGAAAGGTGCACATTCACTATTTTTTCAAAGGAAATTTGGATGCTGATAAGGTAGAGAGAGCCGTGCAGCTTTCAATGGAAAAATACTGCTCTGCCACGGCTCAATTCGAAGCCTTGGCCAAAATCACGCACAGTATCACTATCGAAGCTTAAACCCATTTACCACCAACGATAAAAAAGTCCTACCCGTGCATTGAGCGAAGAAACGTCTTTGATGCCTTCGCTTGCTACATCGAATGGGATGTGTTGGTAAGTAGCAGCTGCTTCAATCCCTAAGTTGCCTTTGCTACTAAACAGCACCCGAACACCTGCACTTGCTTGGGCTACCAATTTAAAGCCATTGTCGCCTGTAGCAATAGTACCATAGTAATTGGCTAATTCGGCAAAAGCTCCGCCTATGCCTGCTTGTACAAACGGCCTAATAGGTGCTGTAACTTTGGTGAAATGGTAGCTACCTGTTACGACCACAGGCAAAACACTCAAAGCTCGGGTCTGGACGGCAGACACATCCTGCCCATCAAAACGATATACTTGACGGGGCAATCGGTGTTGAAAATATTGCGAACCCACATTGAAGCCTGCCGAGAAATTGTTTTGAGGAAAAACAAAATCAACGCTAATTTGGTAGTTGTGGAGCGTATTTTTGGCCATAAAATCTTTGAATGTCCCCATAGGTAATCCCAAACCACCTGTAACTGATACTCTATAGGTAGTATAGCGTTCATATGGCGAAGGTCGCTTATACAGTTGCGGACGGTCTATGACCTGCTGCGCCCAAACCGGGGCAGATACCCATGCCAAAAAGATGACAATTAAAATATTATTTCTTGTTTTCATACATGATGATTTACTTGATTTTTTGGAAAATAGCCAATCAATTTCTTTTTAGATAATCAGATTGGGCAAACACGTTGTCAACAATAGTAGCCACTGTACTTTCATCAAAAATACCACTTCCACGAATTTGTGCATTCCAAATAATCGAGGCTTGCTGGCCAGCTTGGGCTTTTTTCAAGTCCACGATTTCAAGATGCCAATAGGTTTCGGTCGTTTGGTAGTACGAATAGGTAGGCGGGTAGTAAAAGCCACCGCCAACCCCGCCTCCAAAACCCCAATAGCTGTTCCAAGGATTATAATTAGCTACGACACCCGATTGGGTTTCGCTAATGCGTACTACGTTTATACCCAAATCGGGGTTACTTGTTTTGCTTACGCGATTGTAGCCGCGTTTGGCCATATTGTTGGTAACACTACCCAACATTCTAAAGTCGAGTGGGAGTGTCGAAACACCCGAACGCTGATTTTGCAGTGTAAAAACGCTATCAGCCAAACTAAAGGTTTTATAATCACCGAATTTGGTATTTTTTTCGTAATTAGTGATAAACACTTGCGTTTCTTCGGGCGTTAAATCTTTGAGCGGGTCGGGGGTACATGCTCCCCACACGGTCATCAATACCCCCAAAAAGAGGATATTTTTTGAAAGAACAAAAAAAGACTTTTTCATGACTTATCAGCTATTTTGAACTTAAGAACACTACCATAACGAAAAAAAAGCGCAAATCATTTCACACTTACTATGTTGAAAATTGCATTTGACCCTATTTATTGCCATCCACTACCCAAAGGTGCCAATGGTGAGCCACACCGATTCCCGATGCTCAAATATGAACTCATTCCTGAGCAGCTTCTTTATGAAGGAACGTGCACTCAGGCCAATTTTTCTCACTCTTTTTTGGGAAGAGCGATGGATTGTGGAAATACGCAATAGAAGCTATTGGGATGACCCTAAAAAACCTACGGATTTCAGATAAAATGGTTCGGCGTATTGGTTTCCCACTTTCTCAAAGTCTTATAGAGCGTGAAGGACGTATTGCACAAGGAGGATAGTAGAATATTTGCCATTTTTCACGGCAATATGGTGTTTCGATGAATGTCGCAGGAGGTACACACCACGCTTTTGCCGACAGAGGAAGAGGGTTCTGTTTACTCAATGATGTAGCCATTGCCGCCAATTATTTGTTGAAGAATCAGCTGACACAGCAGATATTGGTCGTTGATTTGGATGTTCATCAAGGAAATGGTACTGCGGCTATTTTTGAAAAGTGAGCCACGGGTGTTTACTTTTTCTATGCACGGCAAAGACAATTATCCGCTTCATAAGGAGGTTTCGGACTTGGATATTTCGTTACCCACAGGAACGCAAGACGAAGTCTATTTGAGAACTTTGTTTGATACTTTACCTGCGCTCATTGCCCGAGTGAAACCCGATTTTATCTTTTATATTTCGGGGGTTGATATCTTAGCAACTGATAAATTAGGGCATTTGCAAGAAGTTTCGCAAGAGGGTGTCGGCAACGCGATATATTTGTATTTGAGCAATGTAAAAAACACCTTATTCCAGTGGCAGTTTCGATGGGTGGCGGCTGTTCATATATTATCTCCGACATTGTAGAGGCACATTGTAATACCTTTCGCGTAGCCAATGGACTTTTCTTTTAGATGGTTTTTCGGCTGACTGCCAGCGTAGTATCCTTTTGATTGGTATAAGTATAAAAAATAGAGTCGAAACTTAACTATTAAATCTCAGTCATTAAAAATAGAAAAGTTTATTTTAGAAACTGACCTAAAGATAGGTGTGCAAATGAATATTACTGTGAAAAAACAAAAAAAGAGTAGTATTTTATTTTATACTATTTGGCTTGTTATAGGTTTGGGGTTTTCAGCATTTATTTGCTCAACAGAAGAAGACGCAATCTGTCCGACCTAAAATATATACGCCCGAAGAACAATTGACCCAATTCAAAGTAGCTGATGGTTTTGTAATTGAACTGGTGGCCAGTGAAAAAGACAGTGTTATCAACCCCATTGACCTTACCTTTGATGATGCGGGAAGGCTGGACGCAGACCGCCAGGATGTACCCTTTAGATCCAATTGCAGATATTCAGTGGAACGATTTACTGAAATTGATGGATAATCAGGAGACCCAGAAAAACCACCCCAACTTCAAACGTATCTAGATTTATACCAAGGCAAAACAAAAGGAACTGATAAAATCCTTGTGTTGTCAGATTTTTATGGCGGCAAACCAGCGCAAACCAAGGTTTGGGCTGATGGCCTGACCATTCCTATGAGTGTTTTGCCCTATAAAGAAGGGGCGTATGTAAGCATGTAAGGGTCAGAATTACTTTTTCTTGACGACGCCAATAAAGATGGCAAAGCAGATACCCGCATACCCCTAATGACAGGTTTTGGATTTACAGACACCCATACCATGGCGCATGTATTGGTAAGAGCCCCCAGCGATTGGATTCACTTTAGCCAGCGGCTTTGAACAAAGGCGAGGTTTGTTCACTTAAAAGCGAGGCAAAACTTGCCTTGAACTTTAGCAAAATTGCTCGTTTTTCACTGGACGGTCAGAAACTTGAAATCGTCAGTTCAGGGCTAAACAATATATGGGGATTTCAGCTTCGAAATAATGGAGAATGGTATGGTTCGGAAGCCAATGATCTTGGCTATTCGGTACACTTTGAGCCAGGAGCAGGATTCCCAGGTATTGGAATGATCGAATTCGGCCTTATCAGCCCTTTATGCCTTTGCTTCATTCATTTAGGGTGGGAGGGACAGGTATTTCTGGCACAGCCTTCGCCGACGATGCTTCAGGTTCTTTTCCTGAACAATATAAAAATGTAGCGTTTTTGGCCAATCCGATCAATTTAGAGTTCAATCAACGCTGTTCAGATAGTGCGTCATCCAGACGGAAGTATTACGGCCAAACACCTACCTGATCTTCTCACTTCAGATGATGATTGGTTTCGACCTGTAAACATGGAATTTGGTCCAGATGGATGCCTTTACATTGCCGACTGGTATAATAAAAATCGTTTCTCACAACGAACTTCCCACAACCCACCCCGACCGTGATAAATCTACATGGACGTATTTGGCGTATTCGTCATAATCTAGTCAAAAACCGAGGATTATTCCCAATTTATATACCGAGAAAACGGAAGCACTGGTCGTATCTAACCTCTCCTCACTTTGGGAAAAACGGGCGGCTTGGCATCAGATTTCAGACCGACCAATCACTGACACCAAAGCTTTAGCTCCCCAACTTGTGGCTTTGGCAGATGAGACACAAGATGAAATTACAAGAATACACGCGCTATGGTCGTTAGAAGGAATCAAACATGTTGATGATCAGCTTCTTAGTACACTCTTAAAGTCGCCCTTTTGACCATCTCAGACGAGAGGCGATTCGCTCCTTAAATAGCTTTTCTCTGCGCCCAGCACAAATCTCTGAATACTTAAAAGATTTGATTGAAGATAAAAATCAAGCAGTTCGTTCTCAAGTAATACGTACGCTTTCGGAAGCGGAAGATATAGATCGAAGTTGGAATAGATATATTGGTTCGAGCCTGCAAGTTTGAAATGTCAGACAATACTATGGGCGGGGCTTATGAAAGACGGCAGGAGCGTTTTCTTGCCCGTAAAGCCTTGGAACAATATCCAACACAACTACAAACCTATATTGACCAGCCGATAGCCAGTGATATACCTATTTCAAATGTATTGTGGGCAAACTCCGTTTTAGCTTTCACTGTGCAAAAGGAACAAGCATTTTTAAAGTTTTGGCCGCAAGCAGATATCAGGAAGCTGGATGAATCTACTTTTGTGAGTATTGCTGGTATGCTTGCCAATAAGCAAGTTTTCAAACATAAAGTCTTGTAGATGATCCAGTTTTTGCAACGGATTATACAAGATTTGCTATTCAAAATCAATCACAGATACAATCCGTTGAACTGACAGAGCTATTGGCTAACTTGGCAGAGACGCTTTTCAAAAAAGCGATAAACAATCGGATATTGACCTTGCCTTGGAGGTAGCTAGCGTTTCTACATTCAAAAACCATACAAACAAATTGCTTCATTGATTCACGAGTAAACTGCCGATAATACAATGAAGCTTGTTATAAAAGCCTTAGAAAATAATCCAAAGGCGAACCAAGCTACTTTTTTGAAGATTGTTCAAAATAAAAAAATAAGCTTTGATATGCGTGCTGCTTCTCTTGAAGTTTGTCCAAAGCAGACCCTAATATGGCCCAGGAGGCATTGAGAAAATGCATCTTGACTCAGTGTCCCAGAAAAAGTGAATTGGTCACGATTTTGTCAGGTACTAGCCAAGGGGCAGGTTTATTAAAAGACATATATAAACAGAAATTGATAGGAGCATCTTTGTTCAGCCTGTCGGCTGCGGAGCGCATCAACACGATCAAAAAAAGACCCACGTGGAAGCGCGATTATGAAAGAGGTAAAAAAAGGAGAAGAAGAAAAAAGAAGGCTTTTGAAGGTAAACTCAATCGATATTTGGCTGTGGCAAAGAGGAACAGGCGTGCCTTAAAGCGTTGTAATACTTTTCAGACGTGTTTGACATGCCATCAAGTAGGCTCAGAAGGCCAAGCCATCGCGCCAGCCTTAGATGGGTCTGCCTCCAGAGATAACGAAGTTCTTTGACCGCCATTCTCAACTTGATGGTAAGGTAGAATCTGGATATGCGGTCTATCGGGTTACGCAAAAAGATGGAAGCATTAGTGAAGGGTATTTAGTCAATAGAGATGAACGCGGTACTTATTAGTATTTATGGGAGGGAGCTTTTATAGAGGCAGCCTCTATCAGAAGTCAATACTTCTTGGGTGGCCGTTCTTTATGGTCAAAGGCTTGATTGAGGCTATTCTGGATAAGCAAGTAGCCGATTTGTTAGCTTATATAAAAACGTTGAAGTGTTTACTGTATGCAACGAGGTAGGAGTAATCTCATTGATGAATCAAATGCGAATTAAAAGAATTTTTTCGGCTTTTTGCCACATAACAATCGGCATCATGATTCTATCCCTAAGCCTGCCCTTGGGAATGTGTATCTTTCCCTTTTCAGCTTGATTTCAGTATGCCAAGTAGGCGCTTTTTGGCCAGGTGTATAAACAAATTCTTGTAAACCATAGAGATTGGGCAGCAAGCAGCTACTTGCCAAAAAGGGGCAATGAGTGGGTCGGCTTTGGGGGTATGGGGGGCGATGCCTACTCTCGCTCCATATTGGCGGGCCATTTCGGCTACTTGCAGCGTACGGAGTATGCCACCGTTGTAGTATAAATCGGGCGGAGATTCATAGACTGCTGGTGCGAGCCGCCAGGCACCGGTATAAGCTACCATCTTGCTCTCCACCTGCCAAGATGATTTTGGTGAGGGCTTTATTGACCGCTTTGGTGCTTTCTTCGTCTTCAAAATTACAGGGTTCTTCAAAAAGAAGCTACGCCATGGTCTTCGGTTAATGCTAACAGCCCCGTTTCATGCCTTCACGGGTGGTAAAAGAGCCGTTGGCATCAGCATAAATGGTAGTGTTGTCGCCTAAGATTTTGCGTAATAGGAATATAGCGGCGTGTTTGGGCAGCATTTTCGGGGGTGTTGCTCATGCGACCTCCTACTTTTATCTTTACGCCCGTTGCGCCTGTGGCTTGGAGTTTTTTCCAATAGTTGATGGGCAATCTTCTCTGGGTCTCCTTCGCGGTTGAAGTCTGAAACATAAATGGGGTACTCACTGCGCACTTGCTTACCAAGAAGCGCATAAACAGGCTTTTGGGTGATTTTTCCCAGCAAATCCCACACTGCAATTTCTACGCGCTACCTATGCAATTCCGGGGCATCCCCGCATATTTATAGTTGGAATTGAGGCGGTAGGCGTTGTCCACAAGTTGGGGCAAATCGCGGGCATCTTTTTCTAAAAAATGGGGGACGACCAGTCCTTTCAATAGCGACACTATATGCTGCATACGGTCGTTGCATTGCGTAATGCCCATGAGGCCATTGGCGTGTACAACAAGCATCAATTCCCCCCTGTGTTTTGAGCAATGCCACTTCCTCAATTTTACGCTACCGATGAGCGATTTTAAGGAGGGAAATGGCCATAAAGGAAGGGCATCATCGGTGGTTTTATGGTAGAAAAACTTGGAAAATCAGTACTAAAAACCGACGTAGAAGTTAATAAGGTGTTTTGAATGAATTGACGGCGTTTCATAGTATTTATTTTTCAATATTTCAAAACTCATCTCAGCCACTGATAGGTCAAAAATGCCAACAAATATGCCAGACCCGTCATGTAGAAAAAATTGAATCACAGGCCATTTCCAGCCGTTGGTTTCGCGGTAAACGGTGGCGATACTCATGCACATCATAGCAACATGATAAAAACAAGCAGAGAAAACGATGTAGCTGAAAGTTATACATTGGGTGGCCTGTTTGTGGATTCACTTCGGCCTTGAGACGTTGTTTGAGGGTACTGTTGTTCTCGTCGGTATCAGCTCCCAAACTATAAATGGTCGAAACTGTTCCTACAAACACCTCACGGGCGGCAAAAGAAGTCAGCAGGGCAATGCCGATTTTCCAATCATAGCCTAACGGACGGATAGCAGGCTCAATAAATTTCCCAAAATGACCCGCATATGAGTTTTCGAGTTTTTGAGCAGCAATGGCGTTGTCAAGGGCTACTCCTTGTAAAGACGGTTGGGAAGTCAGTACCATTTGTTCGGCCTTTTCCATGCTATTGCCAGGGCCGTAGGAGGCCAGCACCCACAAGATAATCGAAATAGCAACGATGATTTTGCCAGCTTCCAACACAAAAGATTTGACACTTTCAAAAACCGAAATACCCACGTGGTTCCAGCGGGGGGCTTTGTAGGTGGGCATTTCCATCACAAAAAAACCTTTGTCGGTATTTTTGACAAAGCCTTTCAAAGCCCAAGCCGAGAACAGGGCACTTACTGTACCCAGCAAATAGAGCCCTAACAGCGTAACACCTTGTAGGGTAAAAAAGCCCAAAACAGGCGTGGTAGGTACAACCAAGGCAATTAGAATCGTAAATATAGGCAAACGGGCCGAGCAACTCATCAGGGGCGTTACAAACACAGTCAGTAATCGTTCTTTGCGGTTGCCAATGCTCCGCGCCGACATGATGGCAGGCACGGCACAAGCCACCCCAGAAATCAGCGGCACCACACTTTTGCCATTTAAACCTACTTTACGCATCAAACGATCCATGATGACCATGACCCTCGACATATAGCCCGATTCTTCCAGCATAGCAACCAGCGTAAACAAAAAGGCAATTTGTGGAATAAATACCAATACACCCCCAATACCCGCCAGTAGCCCGTCGGTGAGTAGGCTACTGAGCAATCCTTCTGGCAGTTGGGTTTTGAGCCAATCATTGAGCGAAGCCATGCCCGCATCTATCATATCCATAGGGTACTGGGCAAAAGTAAACACGGCTTGAAAAATGACTAACAACACCAATAAAAAAATGGTATAACCCCAAAAAGGATGTAGTAGCAATCGATCCAATCGTTGTGTCCAAAGCGGCTTGGGAATGAAATTTGAAGTTTGAATGGCCTCTTTGACTATCTTGTCAATGGTGGCGTAGCGGTGCATGGTTTCGGTGGCTTGAAACCCGCTTTCCTGAAATCCATTGTCTTCTATCAGTTTATCATATGCCACTCGTTTGGTTGTGGGAAGAAAAGAAAATGAATCGTGCTGTTGGATATAGTGTAGCGCCAGATAATTATTTGACAATTGTCCTTCTTGTTTGGCGGCTTTAATCAGCACAGGAAATTGTTCGGCAGGGTCAAAAAAGTAGGAGCTACGTACTTGGGGTGCATCAATCAACTGAACAATCGCTTGTTTTAAATTTTCAAGCCCTGCGCCAATCCTTGCATTGATATTGACCACAGGAACGCCCAAGGTCATGGCCAGCTTGACGGCATTGATTTGCAGTTTTTTGTGTTGGGCCACGTCGAGCATATTCAATGCCAATATAACGGGCAAGCCCAAATCAGCCACCTGCGTAAATAGTAGCAGGTTGCGTTTGAGATTGGAAGCATCGGCTACTACCACGACTACATCTGGATAATCGGGGTGCTGCGGATTGGCCAAAATATCAATCACCACACGCTCATCTAACGACTTAGGATACAAGCTATAAAGCCCTGGCAAATCAATGACGGTCGCTTCATCGGCAGCGGAAAGCTGCAAAGGCCCTGATTTTTTTTCAACGGTAACACCCGCAAAAATTCCCTACTTTTTGGCGTAAGCCCGTGAGTTGGTTAAACAAGGACGTTTTCCCACTGTTGGGGTTGCCCACCAGGGCGATGATAGGTTTTTTTCAAATGTGTCAGCTACTTCTTCAATTTCTACGGTGTCAGCTTCTTCTTTACGCATGGCCAAACTATACCCATTGACCAAAATCCCGATGGGGTCGCCGAGAGGAGCAATAAAATCCAACATTACTCTGAGCCTGGCAGGCAGCCCATTTCCAATAACTTCAACGATAGGTCTTCTTGCCTAAATTTAGTAATAAACGCTCGTTCCCCTATTTTTAAATCTGCGATGGTTCTCATTTTTTCATTTGGATACACCTATAACCCAATTTATTTAGATTGAGTTTAAATAAATCGCATAAATAAACGCAAGACTGGAAAAAATAACAATAGAAACCCACTAAACTTTCGAGAAAAGAAGAAAAATTACCCCTTTGGTGTGGCTTTTTGGGGGTGATAGTGCCGTTGGTCAGAGCAACTGCTTTAAATTTTTAAGTAAACATTGGCAGTATTGTGTTCATCATTCCAAACAACCCTCCGTCGTTTTATCTTGATGGGTGTTTTAGTTGCGGCTGAAATCAGTTTATAATTTCTGCCTTATCCATTTTTAGTTTTGCTAAATTTTTTCTCCATTCTTTGAGTTGTTCCTCTGTCAGTCTCACCCAAGTTGTAACTTCGCCAATTATTTTTAATGGTTCTTTGCTACGATAAGATCGTGTTGGATTTCCTGGAAATTTCTTGTCTGTAACATTTGGGTCATTTTCAAAATCGCCAGTGGGCTCTACAATATAAACTCTTGGCTCACCACCACCTGGTATAATTTCAGCCGCAAGTCCAGCACCTTGTACCAATGCTGTAAAATAAATGTGATTCATAGTGACATCGTGATGATAATTTGATTTAAAGCCAGCAGTGAGCAAATCGCCGATTTTCAAATCAGCTTTTGTGCCGTGATAAAAAGGGCCAAAGTCTAACACTTTATTTTCCATTCGTTGAATATATTGTTTTAAAAGTTGTCATAGGTTTTAGGTTGTAAGCACTACTTTGTTTTAGTTGATTTTACGGATTTTAGCGGGTTGGACTTGCGTACGAGCCGCCCTTTAGGTTGAGTTTACAACTGTCAGCCCTACCATTTCCACGATGTTAGCGGTTCGGACTTTTTTGTCGTCATTTTTCAATTCGGTTGTCATTCAGTTTTTGTTGTAGCCGAATTGTCCCCTTGTTAATAATACTTTCTTTCCAGTAAGATTCTCTGTTTATTATTATGTTGTCGTCCATTCGCGTAGAACGATATTCCAATAAACTGAACCTAAAATTTTGTCTTGCATAGTCAATGCCATTTTCAGATATTATTTTGGTCAGTTCGTCATTAAAGCCGTGTCCAGTTCCAACATAAACTGCCCACCTGACCAAATACCAAAATCTCCATATGCAGAGCCAACATACTTTTTCCCGTTTGATTTGTCAACTATTACATAAACACCTTTTACGTTCTCCAAAGCACCTTTCCAGTCGTTCTTTTGATTTGAAAACAGTCTCTACCCAGGAAAATCAATATTTATGTTTTCGTATCCTGGGGAAATTAATTCCGTCAAAGGTTTTTTCAGAATTTCGAAACAACAAAGTCTTTGTAATAACCTTCAAGTAAAAATGCTCGTCCCCGCATACCTTGGTAGCGATAGAAGTCTATTACAAGTCGTCCCACTAGCTCTTTATGTAAGTCAACTAATTCAAGTTCATAACCAACTTCTGTGTCCGCCCAGTCTTCAAGCCTTTTTACAACTTTAAAAATTCCGCCAAATAGCCACTTGTTCGGTTCGTGGTAAAATTGAATTAAACTGAAAATATATTGTCTGTTAAAGTTGTTTTTGTTGCCACGCCACTCGTTCCAACCAACCCATTTGTCCCAACCTTGCAGATAAACATTTAATGGTTGTTCGTAGCCGTTATAACAAGCAAGGTGCAACTTATGTTGTCTTAAGTCATCGCTTGTCAGTTTCAAAATATTTTCTACTTTAATTGTCATTTGTTACTTTCTGGTTGGTGGGTCGTCATAGCCTGACCACTAACACCTAAATAAACGCAAGACTTGAAAGATTAACAATAGAAACATTCTAAATTTTCGATAAAAGAAACAAAGTCGAGGTTTTCAATGTATTTTTAGGCGTAATAACGATGTGTTTCTAATGTTCAAATCATTACTTGCTTTCCTTCTCACTGGTTTGATGCTTGCGCAGGGCTTACTCCCACGCACAGCCTTAGACTTGCTGCGATCGCCTGAAGTAATGAAGCATTATAGAGAACATCAGCAAGAAGAAAAAGAACCGCTGGGTTTTATGGATTTCTTAATGATGCACTACTCCGCTGATTCTGAACATACCAAGCAAAAAAAACATCATCTGCCCATCTTCGATCTACAAAGTGTCGTTGGTTTTTTTGTGGTGCCTGTGCCTTTTATTTCGTTTGAATCTCCTCTTGTGGTGGCTTTGTTGGATAAAGCCGCTTTTCAATGGCGCAATGCCTATACCTTCCAACCTTTTGAGGCGTTGATTTGTCCGCCCCGAGCATAATGACTGCTCCTTTACAGGATTAGTACGTCCTTTCGATGCGCTTTTTCGGCATCTTTCATCTATTTTTTCTTACTATTTTTATTTAACAGTCAATCATGATTGATTCATTGATTCATTACAGCATCAAAAACAAGCTGATTGTGGGCTTGGCAGTGGTGGCCTTGGTGATTTGGGGAGGGTATTCTTTGGTAAAATTGCCTGTTGATGCCGTCCCAGATATTACCACCAACCAAGTACAGATTCTTTCTCTCACTCCCACCTTGGCTGCTCAAGAAGTGGAGCAGTTTGTAACTACGCCCATTGAACTTTCACTGGCCAATATTCCCAACGTAACCGAAATTAGATCGGTTTCTAAGTTGGGGTTATCGGTCGTAACGATTGTTTTCAACGATGGCACGGACATTATTCGAGGTAAGCAATGGATTACCGAACAACTCAAAACCGTAGAGGCCGATATTCCTACTGAATTTGGCAAGCCGATGGTGGCTCCACTCACTACGGGTTTGGGCGAAATCTATCAATATACCTTGGCCGCCAAAAAAAGGCTACGAACACCGATACGACCTCACCGAACTTCGCACTATTCAAGACTGGATTGTGAAACGGCAGCTGGTGGGTATTGAGGGCGTGATCGAAACCAGTAGCTTTGGGGGCTTTGTGAAGCAATATGAGGTAAGTATCAATCCTGAAAGGCTACGAGCGGCCAATGTTACCTTAGCCGAGCTTTTCAGTGCGCTTCAGCAAAACAACGCCAACACGGGCGGGAGTTATATCGAGCGCGTAGGGCAAGCGCAGTTTATCAGGGGTGAAGGGGTAGTGAAATCATTGGCTGATATTGAGCAGGTGGTCGTTAAAAATGTAAACGGGATTCCTGTGTTGGTCAAGGATGTGGCCACTGTAGGTTTTGGTCATGCCAATCGGTTTGGGGCATTGGTTAGAAATGGGGAAGGCGAAGCCGTAGGGGGCATTGTGCTGATGCTAAAAGGGGCTAACTCGGCCAATACCGTCAATGCCGTCAAGGAGCGTGTTGCACGTATTCAGAAGTCATTGCCCGAAGGCATCGAAATTGTACCTTTTATAGAGCGCACTAAGCTGATTAACAAAACCATCAGCACCGTTACCGAAAATCTACTGTTGGGTGGTCTGATTGTCATTGTGGTATTGGTCTTGCTTATGGGTAGCCTTCGTAGGGGCTTGGTGGCGGCTTCGGTCATTCCGTTGGCCATGCTTTTACGATAGGCATGATGAACACCTTTGATATTTCGGCCAATTTGATGTCATTAGGAGCCATTGATTTTGGGGTCATTGTGGATGGCGCGGTCATCATTGTCGAAGCCATCGTCCACCGATTTCAGGTGTGGTATGACGACAACAAGCGTAATCATGTAGAAAACCCAATAGAGCGCGACGAATTGGTCTATACCACAGCCAAGAAAATTCGTACTTCGGCAGCTTTTGGTGAGATTATCATCTTGATGGTGTATCTGCCTATCTTATCGTTGGTGGGTATTGAGGGCAAGATGTTCCGCCCTATGGCGCTCACAGTGGGCTTGCTATCTTGGGGGCGTTTATCTTGTCATTGACCTACGTGCCCATGATTTCATCGTTGATCATGGGTAAAAACCCACACAAACATTGGACGTTTTCCGAGCGATTTTTACAAGGTTTTTATCGTTTCTATGAGCCGCTCATTCGTTGGGCATTGCGTTGGAAAAAACAACCGTAGCCATCACTTTAGCCTTATTTGCAGTGGCTGTGTTGATATTCAGCCAGTTGGGTGGGGAGTTTGTGCCTACGCTCGACGAGGGCGACTTGGCGATTGACTTCCGTACGGCTTCAGGTACATCGCTCACAGGCACAATAGAAGCCGCTAACAAAGCCCATCAAATTCTCAAAAAGCATTTTCCCGAAATTCAGCAGATTGTGGGGCGCGTTGGGGCTTCCGAGATTCCTACCGACCCTATGCCAATTGAAATGGTGGATCAGATGATTAATATGAAAGATATTTCGGAATGGACCCATGCTAAAAATAGAGAAGAGATGTCGGAAAAAATGGCAGCGGTATTGGCCGAAGAGTTGCCCGGTACCAGCGTAGAAATGACCCAGCCGATTCAGATGCGTTTCAATGAGATGATTACGGGGGTACGCTCCGACGTGGTGGTCAAACTTTTGGAAATGACCTCGATATCCTCTTTGAACGCGCCAATGCAGCCGCCAAAGTCATCGAAAAGTGGCAGGCGTAGCCAGTGTGCGTGTGGAGCAGATTGTGGGGCTACCACAAATCAGTATTGTGTTCAATCGAGCCAAAGTAGCCCAATACGGCCTCCATATTGCCGACATCAACCGCCTCATTCGCGCGGGTTTTGCAGGCGAAACCGCTGGAACAGTCTATGAGCAAGAACGTCGCTTTGAGTTGGTCGTTCGTTTGGACTCGACCCATCGCCAAGACATAGAAAATGTGCGCCAACTACTGATTCCATTGCCTTTGGGGGGCACGGTACCTTTGGCCGAACTGGCCGAGATTGGGTTCAAAAAAGCCCCTGCCCAAATTTCGCACGAAGGCACACGCCGCCGCATCACGATTGGCATTGGCGTATTGAACCGCGATGTCGAAAGTGTGGTCAATGAAGTACAAGCCCTCATCGAAAAGCAAGTGACATTGCCGTCGGGTTATTTTTATACCTACGGTGGGGCATTTGAAAATCTCCAACGTGCCAAGGAACGATTGAGTTTTGCCGTTCCTTTGGCGTTGTTTCTGATTTTTACATTGCTGTATTTTACCTTCAAATCTCTCCAAGAATCGCTGCTTATTTTTACGGCTGTGCCTATGTCGGCCATAGGCGGGATTTTTGCCCTTTGGCTGCGCGATATGCCCTTTAGTATCTCGGCAGGTGTGGGTTTTATCGCTTTGTTTGGGGTGGCAGTGCTCAATGGTATTGTACTCATTAGCTACCTCAATGACTTGCAAAAAGAGGGTATTATTGATGTCAATGAACGCATCATGCAAGCAGTAAAAGTGCGCTTTCGGCCTGTTATTATCACAGCTACGGTGGCTTCATTGGGCTTTTTGCCCATGGCTATCTCCAACTCGGGTGGGGCAGAAGTGCAACGGCCTTTGGCCACGGTGGTCATTGGCGGTATTTTGTCGGCTACGTTGCTGACTTTGGTGGTATTGCCTGTGCTGTATGCGTTGGTGAAGAAGAAATCAAATTTGAAAAATTTGTCGTCCTGAAAGGACCTATAAACTGCGAATAATATGGCAAAAGACCACAATTACTATGTTTATATCCTTACCAACTTTCATAAAACAGTTTTATACACAGGTATGACAAATGAATTAGTAAGGCGATTGAAGGAACACGAAAATGATGCAAAAAATGAACAAAAGACCTTTGCTGGTAAGTATAAGTGCATTTATTTGGTGTATTGGCAGCGATTTCAATATGTATGGCACGTAATAGAATCGGAAAAAGAAATCAAACTTTGGAAAAGAGATAAAAAGGAAACTTTAATAAACGATTTCAACCCAGAATGGACATTTTTAAACGAACAAATACAGGAGGATTAAGGACTTGTAAGTCCCCCCGAAAAAATCTCAAAAACGATAAAAAAGCGGATCAGTTTAGACCTTTTCAGGGTGACAAATTGTGCCTTTTTATGTGTTTCTTACTATTTTTGCAAAGCGTGCAAGCCCAAACGCTCACCCTCTCGCAAGCCATCGAACGGGCTACACAGCAAAATCTTTCGCTCAAAACTACCCAACTCACCCAGCAGTCGCAACAGGCATTGGTGGGGTCGGCTTGGCAGTTGCCCAAGCTCTCTGCCGATTTGCTGGCTGGCCAAATCCAAAATCGCCCGTTCGACTATACCCTAAGTGCCATGCAGTCTTTTGAGCCTTTTGGGGTGTATCGTAGCCGCGCCAAAGCACTTTCGCAACAGGTAAATGTAACCCAAAAACAGCAACTTGTTCAGCGTAATGAGCTGATTTTTAGTGTAAAACAGCAGTATTATCAACTGCTGTATTTGTATCGGTTACGGCAACTGTTGCAAGTACAAGATACAAGCTACCAACGGGCCGTGGAAGCTGCCAAAGTGCGTTATCAAACGGGCGAGACTACGCAATTGGAATTGGTTGCATCCGAAACCAATCGTCGCGAAATCCAGCACCGATATGCGGCAGCTTCGCGGGATTTGCAAACCAACTACTTAGGTTTACAAACACTCTTGTACACCACCGAGGCTATTCAAATAGACACTTTGCTTAATCTACAACGCCCTTTTCGACAACAAGAAGGAACGAATCATTATGTAGCATTGGCCGAAGAGGAGGTTCGTTTGAGTCGCAATTTGACAGACATTGAAAAAGCGCAAATCAAACCCGATTGGCGTGTGGGAGTGGCCAATCAATCTATTGAAAAGAAAATAGGATTTACTTATATATCAGGTGGCCTGGGGATTCCACTTTATACTAAACCCCAAAAAGCGCGTATTGAGGCGGCTCAAATAGGCGAGCAAGTGGCTCAAAACCAACAAAAAGTGGTGCAGTATCAAACTGATGCCAATGTGAAAATTTTGCAAGAAACCCTTTACAAACTGCAAAGTACTTTACAGTATTATGAACAATCGGCACTGCCACAGGCCGACCTCCTGCTCAAAACCAGCTATGCGCAGTTTCGATTGGGCGATATTGAATACATAGAATTCTTCCAAAATACGCGCCAAGCTTGGCAAATACGAGAGGCGTACCTTGCCGAACAACTTAGGTTCAGCCAAACAGCGATTGAGTTGGAAAAATGGCAAGGGATAGAGTAAAGTTTCTAACGTAAAAATGAACGGTACTGATAAAACCCAGTGTGTCTCAGTCAAATACTTTGTGTAACTCAGTGGTCTTAAAAATAAATAAAGAAAATGAAAATAATGAATAGAATAGATGCCTCGTTTCTCGGCACGACAAAATTGATCTATCGCTTACTGCTTATTGGCTACTGCTCACTGCTCACAAGCTGTAATAAAACCGAAACTACCGCTACCGATGAAGCCACCGCTGCCCCAATGGAATTGAAACTTACAGCAGCGCAAGAGAAAAACTTTGGGATTACGCTGGGCAACTTGGAAACCCAAACGGTTTTTGATGCCATCACACTCAATGGTATCGTAGAAGCATCTCCACAGCAAACAGCCTCTGTAAGTTTCCCACTGACAGGCATTGTGCGTGCCATCAGTGTGTTGCCAGGGAGTCAAGTGGCCAAAGGGGGTATTTTGGCAACGGTAGAGAGTATCGAGCTGATTCAGTGGCAGGAAGATTATTGGAGAACGCTGGGGCAACTGACCTTTGCCGAACAAGAACGCCAACGCCAAACTACGCTCAATCAAGAGGATGTCGGTGCAAAGCGAAAACTCCAACAAGCCGAAGCCGATGCGCGTGTATTAGAAGCTACCAAACAGGGCTTGGAGGCCAAATTGCAGGTCGTTGGAATTGATGCCATGAGCTTGAAATTCAATCAGATTGTGCGAGTTGTTTCGTTGCGTTCGCCTATTTTGGGGGTTGTCAAAAGTGTTCATGCCACGATTGGTATGTCTATCCAAGCGGGGGGGGCGTTGTTTGAACTTGTCAATCAAACTGGGGCGAGACTGGCCTTGAAAGTATTTGAGAAAGACCTCGACAAAATAAAAATAGGCCAAAAAATAGCATTGAATGATGGTACAGCTACAATTTCGAGTATAGGTACGCACTTTGACCCCACCAGCCGAACGGTAGATGTCTATGCTCAACTCAACGGCACGCGCTTGTTGGCAGGGCAATATGTGAGTGCCAAAGTCGCCTCTGACCCACGCCAAGCCGAAACCTTACCCGAAACAGCCATTGTACGAACAGGAGAAACAGCCCATGTTTTTATCAAAAACGAAAAAGGGGCGTTTGTGCCTATTCCTGTCAAAGCAGGAGCGAGCATGAATGGCTTTGTGGAAGTAATCTTCCCACAGAAGCCCAATGCCCCCATCGTCATCACTGGTGCGCAAACTTTGCAGGCCGAATTGACCAAAGGAGAAGGCGAGGAGGAATAACAATGATTTTTCCTTATTTTTAGCCAAATTTGTCATCTCATAAACCCGTTTTCTATGCAGCGCATCCTTCTTTTTCTATTTCTAACCTTTTCGCTTTCAAGTGCCGTTTTCAAAGAAAAAAAGTATGCCGTGGGGCAAATCAAGACCAATATGGGGGAAATTCTCTTTTGGTTGTATGATGAAACACCCAACCACAAAGCGAGTTTTATCAAATTAGCCAATGAACATTACTGGGATAGCCTCACCTTCAACCGCGTCATCAACAATTTCGTAGCACAAGGGGGCTGCCCCGATACCCCCGAGGGTTTTGCCGATTCGCCCTACTTGCTGAAGCCAGAATTCAACAAAGCCATTCGCCATGTTTATGGAGCGGTAGGCGCAGGCCGCGACGACAACAAAGAGATGCTTTCGGCAGGTTGTCAGTTTTATATTGTCCAAAACAAACAAGGATTGGCGCGGCTCGATGATAAGTTTACGGTCTATGGGCATGTGTTCAAAGGCATGGACATTGTAGATGCCATTGTAGCTGTCAAAACTGATAAAAAAGATGAACCTCTAAAGCCTATTACCCTAAAAGTGCGCGTAGTACAAATGTCCGCCAAGCAACTCAAAAAAAATGGCTACGACAAGCCTTTGGAGTAAGGAAATCAGGGGAGTTTTATCTCGACACTTTTCCCGAGATAAACCCCTTGTGGCAAATCGATGATAAACAGCGTGCTATTTTGTTTTTCGTTGATCAATGTAGTGTAGTGTTCTCCTTTGGCCTTGTAAATACCCGATACAGTCAGCAAAATTTTCCCCAATTGTCTTGAAGGGTCTGCTACTGTCAATGCTTTTAGTTGCCCATTTTGTATTTTGAGCATGGCCATGCCTTGGCTATCCATTTTTACGTTTATGTCTTTATCAACGACTATTTCGCCTGCTTTATAAAATGCCAATTGCGTCAGACCCAACCGGGTATTTTTAACGGCTTGTAAATCGGCTGTGTTGGAGAGAATTTCAATACCGCGATTGCTGCTGCTCGTTTCCGATAAGTTGTTGCTCCGAAATAGCCGCACAACAATATA
Organism: Spirosomataceae bacterium; assembly: GCA_041392315.1. Classification (GTDB taxonomy): domain Bacteria; phylum Bacteroidota; class Bacteroidia; order Cytophagales; family Spirosomataceae; genus Runella. Next base: position 164,952 of record JAWKMH010000010.1, read on the forward strand.
CTGATACGACGCATTTTGAGGTTTTTTGCCGTGGTCAAACCACAACTTAAACACTTCTTCACTGACTAATTCTTTGCTGATATTTTTTTGGTCAGTAATATCCGACCAGCGGCCTGTTTCGGCTTGATTTGACAGATGGATGGTGGTGGGTTGCGGAAAAATATAGCCCACCTGATCGTGATACACCCATTTTATATTCTCGACGGCTCGGTTACCTTTTTGAACTATTTTTTTTGTGCCGTCTTGCATCATGCTTACCTCACTTCGCATCAACGATTGGTTGATAGTAGTGGCTACAGGCAGATCAGGTTTTGACTTGATGTCGGTGCCAAGACATACATACTCTTCATCGAAGAAAAACCACGATTTTTTGGCTTCCAGTCCATCATGTGGGCTTTTGAAATCAAAGACTACAGCTCCATATAGGCCGTTGGTAACTGCACCTACAAAATTTGTCAAGCCTTCCTTTTGAATAGCTTCTGGACCAGGAAGTTGGGGCTTTTGCATAATAGTTGTCCCTGAGATTTTTGCCAATCATATACAGCCCATATATTGTGGTATTCATCTCCTTTGCGCATTAGGTAGTTGGTACCGTCGGCGCGGTGGTGGGTGGTTTTGCCTGGGCCATTGTAGGGTTCTTCCATGTTGCGATTGCGGGTAGAAAACATCCGTACAGTGGTATAAAAGTTAGGCCGCTGGAATACAAAATGCTCGGTTTGCCAAAAAAACTTGGCAAAAGATGCCGATGGTTTGACTTCTCCTTTTCTGAGTTTGATGATTTCTTCCAACTCAGCTTTTCTGTAATCGGTGCTCACCAATAGGCGTTCTATTTCGAGTGTGCTTTGTGGTTGGAAACTGGACTTAATAGAAATACTTCTGTTTTTAACACTGATATCCTCATAAATGCCATAGACCATCTGTTTGTAGATGCCGTCGAGGTAGTAGTCCACAAGCTGGTTGATTTTTTCTTTGGAGAAGGCATAGGGTGTTCCCGCCACATAGTATGACCATTCGCCATATGCGTTGGCAAATTTGCCATAGCCGTAAGAAGAAGTGTTATTGACGCGATCGACGCGGTGGTGAAAGCTATAATCGTGTTGTAAACCGCGCTCGCCCGTAGAAAATTTCATCTCGCCCTCGATGATTTTGATGATTTTGTCAAATTCCTGATAATCATTTCTAAAGAGTAGGTTTTTGGCCAATATGCCCGCAATCACGATGCGGTCGCCACTGGGGCGCGCGCCCGAGGCGTTCATGTTGGCGCGGCCAATCATGGGTTGGGCTTTTTCAACGAGAGCTGTGGGTAACTCATCGCCGATAACAAGCATCAAATTACCCAAGTTGGTAGGGGTTGTAATCTGATTGTCGTGCCAATTGTCGCCCACAAAATCGTTCTTAACCCAAAACTCCAATCCTTTGATGATGCTTTCCTTTAGTTTTTTGTTTTGGTAAAAGCGAGATGATTTGCTTTGATGGGCTTTGGCCAAATACACCAAATCGCGGGTGTGGCCTCCGTGTGGAAAACTGGCTGTACGGCTCAAATCCGCATAATTGATACCCTGAAAACTCCCGTCTTCCTTCATTTTTGTCAGTATAGCTTCCACATCACTGTCCACAATTTTGGTTTTCATGAGGTCGGCTACAATCAGTGCTTTGATGTGTTTTAAATGATTGGATTGGGTTCTACCAGTAGAAGTAAACAAAACAATGAGGAACAATGCCAGTAGATTTTGAGCGATTGATTTCATAGCAAATGGAGTGATGGTAGGTGGGTTTGATACATTTAAAAGACAAAGGGCACGCTTTTCTATCGGTAAGAATTTTGTCAATTCTTACATCAGTCGCTAAATTGCATCTTCTAATCAGAAAATCACATCAGATGCGTGTCAGGATAGTAGGGATTTTACTCATTTTTCATTTTTCATTTTTTACCTTTCACAGCATTGCCCAAACAGTATATGGCAATGAGTGGATTAATACCCAGCAGACGTATTTTAAGATACCTATTGCCCAAAAAGGAATTTATCGCCTTACTACTAATGACTTACAGAAGGCGGGTGTTCCTGTTTCTACGGTGAACGCTACCTCTATACAATTATTTTTTCGAGGGCAAGAACAGGCGATTTTTGTACAAGGCGAAGCCGACAACCGCTTGGACGAGGGTGATTTCCTGGAGTTTTATGGCGAAGGCAACGACGGCACACAAGATTCACTGCTTTATCTGCCTCATAGCGCACAGCCTCACAAAATCTATAATTTATATACCGATACCACGGCTTATTTTCTCACGTGGCGGCTCGATGGTCAAGCAGGCAAGCGTATGGTTTTTTACCAAGAAACCAATACCAACAATCTTATGCCAGAGGCTTTTCATAGTGAAGATTTGCTTATTTCTAACATTGCAAGTTACAACTATATTGGTATGTCAGAAGGCCTGATGTATCCTTTGGGAACACCAGGCGGGGCGCAACATTCTTTTTATGACTACGGTGAAGGCTGGACAGGTCCAGAACTGAATATCAACAAGGTAATCCAGAAAAGAATAGCCCTTGAAAACCCCGTACGGACGGCTTTTAACCCGCAGTTGGAACTGCATTTGATGGGGCGCGACCACCGCCAGCATTTCATCGAAATCAAGGCAGGAAGTACCGTCAATGCCAGTCGATTGGTGGACACCGTGCGGTTTAGTTATCAAAATGCTTTGCTCATCCAACGAGAATTGTTGTTTTCGGATGTATCGTTAGACAGCAATCGTATTTCTATTTCGACTACTTCGAGAGGAGGCTTTCCCAATCAAACTGACGACGTATATAGCATCACTTATTATCGGCTACGCTATCCGCAGCGCTTTGATGTGGGAACTAAGGTCCAAAAATATTTTTATTTAACCCCCAATGTATTGGGAAAATCTTACCTCGAAATAGCCAATGCGACCACGGATTTGCGGCTTTTTGACGTAACAGACAAAAATAATGTGGGACGTGTAGGAGCGGTGGTAGAGGGCAAAACGCTCAAGGTGGTGGTCAGGAATACTCAAGCTGAGAAAATACTTTTTGCTTCACGTCAGCCGTTGTTAGTGCCGAGTATTGAGCGGGTCAATTTCCGTACTATTGACCCTGCCAAACCTACTTATCTGATTATTACGCATCAAAATTTAGCCGTAGCTGCCAAGCAATTTGCTACTTATCGGGCTTCGACCGCAGGAGGAAAATATGATACCCTCATGGTTACTACCGACCAATTGGTCAATCAGTTTAATTATGGCGAATTTAGCCCTTTGGCCATACGACGTTTTGTGCAGTTTATGGCTGCCAAAGGCAATCCACGTTTTTTGTTTATCATTGGTCGTACCCAACAAATAGATTTCAACCGCACCAACTCCAACCTCGGAAACATAGACATGGTACCGACTTTTGGTTGGCCAGGTTCTGACAACTTGTTTTCGCATGGACTCAAAGGCCAGCCTACATTGGTAGCGGCTATTCCTACGGGACGGCTTTGGACCGATAGCCCCCAAACGGTGTTGAACTATTTGGACAAAGTAAAAGAGCATGAAGTTACACCCATGAATGCCCTTTGGCGTAAGAATATTCTGCACCTGAGCGGTGGCATCAATGCCTTTGAGCAAGGGCAGTTTTTGCGCATTATGGAGGGGTTCAAACAAAAAGCCCAACGCCAATACTTAGGCGCGAAAGTAACCACTATCACCAAAAAAACCGATGAAGCCGTAGAGTATGTGGGCATCGCCAATGAAGTCAATGAGGGGGCAGGTATCATTACGCTGTTTGGACATTCGAGCCTCAACGTAACCGACATTGACATCGGCTTGGTATCGACCGATGTACTGGGCTATCGAAACAAAGGCCGCTATCCGTTGATGTTTGCCAATGGCTGTATTGTAGGCAACTTTACTTTTGGATTTGGTACAACCTTTCCTATTGATTGGATTGGAGCAAAAGACAGGGGGGCTATCTTGTTTTTGGCCCATTCCAACTTGGCCTACGTCTATTCATTGCGTGATTTTGCCGACATTTTCTACGATACCATGCTCGGCGATAGCACCCATTTTAATCGCCCTTTTGGCGAGATACACCAAAAAATCATTAAAAAAACACTCGCTAAATACCCCAACGACCCTATTTATCAGGCTGATGCGCAACAGATGAGTTTGCAGGGTGACCCCGCCGTGGTGCTTTTCCCAACCAACCAACCTGACTATGTACTCAATAGTCAGGGAATATTGATCAAGGGAAAAAAGGGCACTACGCTGACCGCTTTTTCTGATTCACTGGAAATCCAAGTAGTGGTGGCCAACGTTGGATTGTATCGACAAGAATCTCTTCCAGTGCGTCTTAGCCGCACCACCCGCGATGGGGCTGTGCGCTTGTATGAAAAAACCTTCTCTTCGGTCGCTTATCAGGATACTTTGCGCTTTAAAATCCCTAATGATATCAATCAAAGTGGTTTGAATCGCTTTGAGGTATGGATTGACCCCACTAACTCTCTAACCGAAATCAGTAAGACCAACAATGCCGCTGCCATTGAAGTAGCGCTGCCTGTAGCGGGTGCTTACCCGCTCTTACCTGCCGAATACGCCATTGTTTCGACCACAGAAAATAACCTGCCCATGGTACAGCTTTTGGCGCAGCAGATTGATAACACCAGCCGAAGCTATACTTTTGAATTGGACACAACGGCACGTTTCGACAGTCCTTTTAAACGCACCCAAACCATCATGGCTTCGATGCTGCCCACTTGGAAAGTATCTCTTCTGAATCGTGATACCACCACCTATTACTGGCGTGTTCGTTATGCCGACCGCCCTGCGGACAATGATAACTTATGGGCAGAAAGTTCTTTTACTTATATTCAGAACGGAGGAGAGGGTTGGACACAGCGGCAGCCGACCCAATTCACAAAGGCGACTCCTTTGGATGTCAATCTATCGCTTACTTCGCAGCCAGTATGGTCTTATAAACCCGTGTCGGTACCTATCAAAGCCATCATTGCGGGAGGCTCGGTGGGAGCATTTAATCAAGGATATAAATTGTCGCAGTTGGCCATCAATGATATTTTGTTTGTGGTCAATGGCAATTGCACTACATTTGATGCCATTGATGGCTATAATCCTGGTAGTAATTTGGTATTGACTGCCTTGCACCGCGAAAACCTACAAGCGTATTCGGTGATGCCCTCGCTCAACTGCGGTAATCCGCCTTACGCCATGAACACCCTACGACAACGGGAAGTCGTTAATAATCAGCTTTTTAGCCGCTGGGTAGATGCCGTGCCCGAAGGTGATTGGATTGTGCTGATGACCCTCAACACCGTTCGTTTTGATTTGTGGCCTGCCTCCGAAATCGCAAAACTAAAATCTTTGGGCTTGACTGACGCTCAATTAGCGCAAGTACAAAGTCCTTATTTTCTAATCGTTCAAAAAGGAGCAAATCAAGTAGCCGTAGAACGTAAACCCGACCCCACCGACATTGCACCGAGCCTACGTACGCTGACATTAGATAATTTTACGTTGAAATCTACGGTTGGCAAAGGTGAAATTGTTTCCTCTTTGATTGGCCCTGCCAGCGGTTGGCAAAGTGCCATGAGCCGTAAATTAGAACCAGCAAATGCCAAGACACAGTCTGGCATAGACGTGATTGGTGTGGAACTTAGTGGTAGAGAAGTGGTTTTACTCGCTAATCAATCTTTTGGAAGAATCAATTTGCAAGCCATTGATGCCGCCCGTTATCCTTTTTAAAACTTCGCTTGCGACTTAATAACCAGGACATAAAAGTCAACGACCCCGCACAATTGAAAAATTGGCTTGTAAGCTACACACCCGTAGCCGAAGGGGTGGCTAATGCCAGTTTGAATGGCCCAATAGAACGCCAAGAAGGAGAAATTCTTACCCTCAATGTAAGTTTTAAGAATAGTTCTACCGTTCCTTTTCGCGATTCGGTGGTAGTGCAACAAACGCTATTTGGGTCGAGCGGTATTCCTCAAATGGTGGAGCGAACGGTTGGTAGATTAGCTCCCAATCAAGAAATAGCATATAATATTACCGTTCCGACAGCGGGGAGGGCGGGAGAAAATCGTTTGTTGGTCAATTTCAACCCAAGGCGGCAACCTGAGCAAAATTATACCAACAATGTCCTTAACCTGCCTTTCACAGTCATACCCGACCGCTTGCCGCCGCTGCTGGATGTCGTTTTTGATGGGCAGCATATCAAAGATGGAGAAATCGTATCGGCCAGCCCACAGATTACGATGTTAATAAAAGATGAAAACCGTTATTTGTTCAAAAAAGATACCTTGGGGATGGATATTTATTTACAAAGACCTAATCAGGCCAGCTTTCAACGCATTGCATTTAGTAATTCTTTGTTGCAGTTTACCGCCGCCAATGCGCAGAATGAAGCAAAAATAGTCTATCAGCCCAATACCTTGCCTGATGGGCTTTATACCTTGCGGGTACAAGGAGCCGATGCGAGCAATAACCGCACAGGGGTCTATGAAATTACTTTTAGGGTCATCAACGAGCAGCGTGTGATAGCCGTAGAAGCTAACCCCAATCCATTTAATGAATGGCTCAAAATAGTGTTTACGGTTTCGGGTAAAGAAGCACCTACAGAAACCGCTATTTTTATAACAGATATAGCGGGCCGTATCCTCAAAGAAACGACTATTCAGCCACGTGTGGGAGTGAATGAATGGGTTTGGACAAATACAGCCACATTGCCAGCAGGTGCTTACTTTTACAGTGTGAGTATTAAAAAAAATGGTCAAAACTTACCCGTGGCCGAAGGCGTAAAAACTACTGGGAAGTTAGTTTTGTTGAAATAACCTCAACGAAGAAGTGTAACCGAACCCATGTATTTAGATAGCTCTCCGCTATTAAATTCTACCCAAATTTTATAGGCATATACATTGCCAGCGGCCATATTCCCGAGGTATTTGCCGTCCCAACCGTGTTGCGGGTCGGAGGCTTGAAAATTTGATTTTTGAAAAATTATCTCTCCCCAACGGTCATAGACTACCATTTCCTTGATTTGTCGTACACAAGAGTTGCCATAGACAAAGAAGACATCGTTTTGTTGGTCGCCGTTGGGCGAAAAAATAGTAGGGATATAAATATTGCAGGGCAATACCGTTACTTTTATTTTGTCGGTTTGTTGGCAAGCGCCACTGGCATTTTTGACAGTAACCACATACTGAGTTGATGCGGTAGGATTGGCAGTGGTAGTGGCGCAAGTAGCGCAGCTGAGCCCTATAGGTGGACTCCACTGAATCGTATAAACACCTGTAGGTTGTAGATTTAAAGCCAAATTGACATTTTCCCCTTCTGTAATGGAAGGTACTGATGGCATTACCAATTGAAAATCTTCTACGGTTAAGTAAGTAGTAACCACACTATCGCAACCCGAAGCACGGATAATGTGATTGATGTAAGTACCCGTTTTAGTATAGACGGAATCACCCACGGCAATACTTTTTCCTTTACAAATAGTGAAAGACTGCTGGCGTTTGGCAATCGGGATGACCGTCAGATTGAGTTTAATAGTGCTATCACAAACATTCCCCCTGCTTATTTTATTCACAAAAGTACCGCTGGTTTGGTAAATTTTATCAGCTACCTTAAAAACCTCTCCTTCGCAAATAGTGGCTGTAATGGTAGTATCGGTAGCAGTATAAGGAATTTTACAATCCAATTGAAATACGCAAGAAGCATCAATTTTTGTCAAGGGAGCTACCTTAACTGTATATTGGTCGCCTACATTGGCTTTTACTTTGATTTTGGAAGTAGTAGCACCATTGTTCCAAAGGTAAGATTCAAAGCCTTCGGGGGCGACAATGGTCATAAAACCGTCTTCATCGGGGCAAAACGAAGTTACTTTGATTTCTGTTTTCAAGCATTGGGCATCAAAATAAGCATAGCCAAAATGTTCTCTGCCTGTGCAGCCATGGGCAGTTACTTCTACATTGATGATTTTACCGATATAATTACGCAAATCAATCGCGCCCGTCGTCCAGTTTTTATATTCTAAATCTCCTTGCAACTTAAATCCTTGACTTGTACCACCATTTTGGAGTTGAACCCCGAAGAAATTGCAACTAAGTGGCTGACCATCATTGTCGGTGATGTCAATAGAAAATCCTGACTTCTGATAGTCGGCATGGCGATTGTCATTTTGCAAAACAAGAGCAAATTGGTACTGAAAAAGGGTGTTATTGGGCGTAACCATAAAAGAAGTCTTGATACGGTCAAAGGTGCCGCCACCGCCCGAAACAGTGCTCCCAATCCGAATGGAATGTTTGCTACCTGGAGCAACCATCGGGATTTTTTCAGCCGTAATTTTTGGGTCAAACCCATCACTGAGATTCGTAATCAAGTGCCTGTTGATGACAGCCCCTGGTATTTCGCTGTCGTAGGCTAACTTTAAACCAGATACGATTACCTTGCCACTTGATAATGTCCAGCCCGTAGAAGTGCCTGTTTCAAATCCAATATTGCCACAATCTACCTGCTGACAGACTACACGATTGATAAAAGCAACCAATAAGCCAAGCACTATGAGCAATTTTTTCATAAGGCACTGCAACGATTAGAGGGGTCTTTCAGGGATTACGCAAACACTAAAAGGTACGTTGCAAGTGTTTTATAATGTACTATGTGTCAATTTATTATTGAACAATATAGCTATTCTCTCAAAATCTACTTTCCAAGTAATAAGGCAACATTTTACGCCATGAAGGCCAATCGTGTGGAATGTCGTTTCCCCATACATCCAGCTCGTGTGGAATGTTTTTATGGATTAAAATACTGGACAAATACCGCGACGAATCGGGGTCTTCATAACTCCCCGAACCTGTTACAATATGGATATGTTTGCTTGCCCTGTATTTTGACAAGTAAGCCTCATCAGAAAGATTACGTAGATAATGCACAGGCGAATTGAAGTAAACGTTGTCGTCATAATGCCCTTTGGTATAGGCAGTAAGGTCGTAGCAGCCGCTCATAGCAATCACGCCATTGATAAGGTCGGGGCGACGAAAAAATAAATTGGCCGAATGTAATGCCCCAAACGAAGCCCCACAAGCAATGATGGGGGTATCGGGGCTGGTGCTATTTTTGATAAACGGGACTACTTCATTGAAAATATACTCGTTGAATTGCTGATGACGTATGGCCTTATCGCGGCCGTTCATCTGGTTGTTGAGCCAGCTTTCTGTATTGATGCTATTGACAGAGAATACTTTTACTTTTCCTTCGTTGAGGGGTTTGGCAATGGCTTCAATCAACTGAAAACGCTCGTATTCGAGGTAATCGGAGGCAGCGGTAGGAATCATCAAAAGAGCAAAACCATAATGCCCATAAATGGCTATTTCCATGTTTTTATGGAGCGAGGGGCTGTACCAGCTTTGTAGTTCGCGTTGCATAGTAAGAAGGAAGGCTAAGAATTTTTTGGTTCAAAGATATGAATTTTAGCGTTGTAGAGCGTCAATTTGAATGGCTTCCATATTTCGATTCTAAAAAGCTAATGGTTGATTTTATTAACTTTTTAAGTGTTTCTTGGTTAATATCAGCCAGTTTTTTAACATAAATGCAGCCTTTACCCATTTTGAATTTTCCCAATTCTTTCAGTAATTCTTCTTGTCCAGCACATCCCGAATAAACATACAATGAAATCGCAGCCTTTCGAGGCGAAAATCCAACAAGTGGCCAATCTCCCTCCTGACGACTTCTTTCAGATTTGTAATGATACTGTCCAAATCCGATAATGCTTGGCCCCCACATCTTAGGTGCGTAGCCTGTAAAGTCTTGCATTAACTGCAACAACTCAAAGCCGTCTTTGCGTTTTTGTTCAGTATCGGCAAACGTGTTAATGAATTCTTCAACGCTTGCATTAGTTTGTTTTGTTTTTAGCTCTGCCATCAATATTGACTGTTTTGTGAGAATGATAAAGTTATGCACAACTCGGGCGGTTTTGCCGCTTTTGGCAATGGGTTGTTTCGCTATTTTGAATTTTCTGCTTTACACCATTCTATTATTTGAGGATAGAGGTCTGCCATTGTTTCACCCGCCTTTCGTTGGTTGTAAATTTTTTTCAGTGTAGTATAAAAATCACCAAACTTGATAAATTTTCGTCTATTTTCCATGAGAGAAATTCTCATTTTCTCAATGGTTTGTTGTTCATAATCAGTAAGCTGCTGGCTTGTAAACAATAAATAGACACCATGAGTCAGGTATTCATTAAAAACTTTATATCCTGATTTGTAAGAGTCACTTGCCGACCCATTTGCCCATTTTGGTCTGTTTATTTCCCCAAATATTTCATTGATTTCTTTTTTATACCTATCGCTTATCGGGTTCACATAATTATGGTCAATCTCCGTCATTACTATTCCTGTGTATTTGGCAGCGTTGATTGATGGTGGTTGTTTGGGGTCGCTATCAAATTTGGAAACATACATAAAACACTTATTTTTTCCTTTTCGGCTGAACCTTGTTGTAAAATGTGTACCTCCCATGAGTGGACTCACCACAATGTGGTAATTAGTGTATGTATTAGGAAATTCTTTCTCTAACCAAGCTTGCTGTTTATTTACATTGGCATTTAGTTGTACTTCTTGTAATAAAAAGGTGTAGAGGTTTCTGTGTTTATCATAAAACTGTTTGAAATTGGAAGCGGCTGCAAAGTCTTGAAGGGCCTTTCGGTTTACGCTTTTGATACTGTAAGCTACTCTTCTAATAAATGGAAAATAAAGATTTCTCTTTATGTCGTTTTTGCTAAATACTGAATTGTACCCTATTTGTAGATGAGGAAGGTAGTTATTAGCACTTTTACTGAATGATTTGTTGAGTTGTTTTATGAGTTTGTGGTTTTTGTATTGTCCAAAATGTTGAATTACTTCTCCATAATAGGCACATTTCTTATCGATTATTTCATTATAAACATTATAACCATTGGATACAATCGTGGTATCTGTCAATGCCATTGCAATATGCATCAACTCGTAAGCCATAGGTATCTCATAAGTGACTTTATTTTCAACAATTATTACCGAATTGTCTTTTTTAATTTGCCCAAAACACTCACTTGCACATATTCCGAATATTAAAATCAATACTTTTCTCATAGATAGAATTATTACTTAGCGAATTGTTAATGATAGGATACTTAGGGTCTAAATATGCTAAGGTTTTACTTAATACTATGTGGTAGTTCTTTTTGTGGTTACTTCAGCTCTATATGGCTATCTTTTTTTAGCTTTCCCCACGAAAGATATTATTTTCATTCGTAAATTTCAAAGTGTTTTCTTTCCTGATAAAATTACAAATTGGGTTGCAAAAATGGGGGGAAGTTAGCAACTTGCCTAAGTCCTTCAAAACACCCTTCGAAATGCTTATTTTTTCTATTTGTATTTACCTATCTCTCAACATTTTTGTTGGTTTTTGGGCTTCTCGTCGCGTTCATGATACCAAAGACTTTGTTTTAGCAGGCCGTCGCTTGCCGATGGCCATGGCTACGATGGTAACCTTTGCTACTTGGTTTGGCTCCGAAACTATGATGGGCGCACCTGCTCATTTTATTGAAGGAGGCTTTTTAGAGGTAATCGAAGAGCCTTTTGGCGCAGCCTTGTGTTTGGTATTGGTAGGGGTGTTTTTTGCGCGTACTTTTTATCAATGGAACATCATCACTTTCTGCGATTTCTTTTTGATGCGCTTTGGTAAAAAAGCTGAATTGGTTTCTGCGCTGATGATTGTTCCGTCCTATTTTGGCTGGATAGCAGCGCAATTTGTGGCCATGGGTATTGTGGGGCAAGTAGTTTTTGGATTACCCCTCAGTACGGGTATCTGGATAGGGGCGTTGCTCGTGATGTGCTATACGTTTATGGGGGGGATGTGGTCGGTATCTATCACCGATTTTCTACACAACATCATTCTAATCATTGGACTTATTATTTTGGCGGTTATTTTGTTTACCAAAACAGGAGGGGTTGTGCCTGTTACGAGCCAGCAACCTACCGATTTTTTCAGGATGATACCCAAAGAAACCACTTTTCAAAGCTATGCGCAGTATGTAGCTGCTTGGATTACGGTAGGATTAGGCTCTATTCCGCAACAAGATATTTTTCAGCGTGTAATGGCCTCTAAAGATGCTAAAACAGCGGTGAGGTCTTCGATTTTGGCGGGGTGCTTGTACTTAACTGTGGCTCTGCTGCCTCTTTTTATTGCCTTAGCTGCCAAGAGTTTATATCCTGAACTATTACAATTAGATACCAAATTAATCATTCCTAATATGGTGTTGCAACAAACGCCGATGTGGGTACAAATTTTATTTTTTGGGGCGTTGATTTCGGCTTTACTTAGTACCAGTAGTGGGGCTATTCTGGCCCCTGCGGCTGTATTGGGCGAAAACATCGTCAAGCCTTATTTTAGAGAAATTACAGATAAACAACTCCTCGCCGTGATTCGTGGTGGTGTCGTATTTGTAACTTTTGCTTCTATCTGGATGGCGCAATCGCGCCAAGATATTTTTGAGTTGGTGGGCGAATCTTCTGCTTTTAGCTTGGTGTCGCTCTTTGTGCCACTTACGTTTGGGCTGTATTGGAAACGCGCCAATGCCGCAGGCTGCTTGGCCTCCATGACCCTCGGCTTGGGTGTTTGGCTATTGTGCGCCTTTGTATGGGAAACTACCTTTCCTCCATTGCTCTATGGCTCAGGGGCAAGCTTGATAGGAATGATAGTGGGGTCGCTGTTAATTAAAAAAAGCTTGGTTGATTCGTCCAATATAGCCTAACGGAGCATTGGTAAGCATCAAATAGCGAAAGATATTTTCCCCTACATTGGGATACATGTTTAGCTGGGTGAGTGTTTCAACGGGTTTCCATACAACTTCCAAGGCCGTAGTTTCTGCGGGGTTAAGCCTTGGAATCCCCCCTACAATCTGTGCAAAAAATACGCAATGTAGCACATCCTCTGTACGTTCATTGACAATGACTTCTCCATGAAAAGCATCTTCTCGGATTTCTACTTCTATGCGCAGTTCTTCGTGGAGTTCGCGCTCAAGGGCTTGGGGTAGGGTTTCGCCACAATCGGGGTTGCCTCCTGGCAAAGCAAATACATCGTTGCCACCGTATTGGTAACGTAACAATAAGAGGTGGTTGTTTTCTACAATAATGGCCGAGGGGCGTACTTTCATATACCGAATATACCTAATGAAACTTGCGATAATAGAACTAAATCAAGGAATTTGCAAATTTGTATGCAACTTTGACAAAGTTTAGAACCGCACGGGTGACCCCGTTTGTCAAAGTTCTATGATATACATCAACTAAAAATAAAACTCAATGACGATTGATCAGGCGCAGCAAGAAGTAGATAATTGGATTAAAACCTACGGGGTTCGCTATTTTAGCGAGCTTACTAATATGGCGATTTTGACCGAAGAAGTAGGGGAGTTGGCGCGAATTATGGCCAGAACATATGGAGACCAATCTTTTAAAAAATCAGACTTAGCCAAAAGTTTGCCCGATGAGATGGCCGATGTCCTGTGGGTTTTGATGTGCTTGGCCAATCAAACAGGAGTGAATTTGACAGAGGCTTTTCAGGAAAATTTAGCTAAGAAAACAGCCCGTGATGCTACTCGGCATTGGGAAAACAAAAAACTAAAATAACTTACTTGCAATTCAACTCGTAGGTATAGACCGTTTCTCGGAGAGTGTTATTGCTGGATTTGAATTTGAGTACGGACTGCGTGGGAACACGCTTTTCGTTGTATTGATAAGTAGCTTCTACACTTTGCCCATTGGCAGTATATCTAAGTGGGTTGCGGCGACTGGGTGCACGCCCTGACAAGAGGTTTAATAGCTGCATACCTTCAGAGAATGCATAAATATTCACTTTATCGTCAAAGGCACCATATTCGGCCAATAAGCTATCTGAAGACATCAATGGCTTGTGAATTAGCCACTTTTTGACATTTCCCGACGAATCATATTCCCATTTTGAGCTTAGTCCGCGCAAAGATTTTATTTCACTAACCCGACCGTTGGTTGCATATTTTACTGTGAGAGTGTCTTCTACACGAGCCCCTGAATTATAAACTCTAAAAGGGCGAATCAATTTCAATTGTTTTGAATTGGCATTGATATAGTCGAGTTCATAAATAAAACTTTTGTCTTGCTCTGTTAGGTTTGTTTCTCGGATGCGCGTTAGCTTATTTTTATTGTTATACTCAAAAGTATATCGTTTTAGTAATTTATTTTGTGGCTCACTGCTTGCATATTCCAGCATACGCCTTAATAGACGAGTAGAGTCGTATTCATAATTTCTTAGTACAATGCCATTGATTTTTTCAGATAGCAATATACAAGTAGAAAGCGCCGTAGAGTCTATGGGCATAACATCCTCATTGCTTTTTGATCGGCAATTGTCGAGTGCCAAAGTACTTATTAATAGTAATATACCCCCCAAAAAATACTTCGATTGATTAGACATAGGTTCTGTTGGTTAATACTTACTTCCAACACAGTGTATCATCATCAAAAAAAATGCCAAGTTTAAAAAGTAACTATTTCAATGAAATTTATGGAAAAAGTCATTGAAAATACCTTGTTGGCTGATTAAAATAGTTTATAGCAAAAAAAGTGCCTAATTTTAAAATGGATGGGCTTACTAAAAAGAAAGCCGCGCTTACCTACCTTTAAAGGAAAGCGCGGCTTTTTTATGGAAAGAAGTAGGATACGATTATTCGTCTTCTCTACCTTGGCGTCTGATTTTGCTGAATCCGCTGGTATTGGAGCGAAGATTAGGGATATTGCCTAAGTTGGCTTTGCTCACACCCGAGGCACTTACATCGGCATTTTGAACCCGCATCTGCTCAGCATCTAAGGTACAAGCACCTGCCAAATCTGCATCAAGATTGTTGGTACTTCCACGCAACTCTACTTTGGAAGCTCCTGATACATTGAGATTTAATTTTTGTGCCTCAATGTCAATGAGTGTTTTAGAAGCACCAGCAATACCTACTTTCAAATCACCTACTTTGTTGAAACCAGTCACTTTCGCTAAAGTGGCACCAGCTAAGTCAATGGTCTCGACCGACGGTAAGGTGATGGTTAAACCTACCCTTTGGTTGTTATTAAAACGCTTTATTTTTCGATTGTTTTGTACGCGAAGCACATCGTTTTCTACTGATACTTCGAGGTCATCCACTTCCTCTTCGCGCCCATCGGCTACTACTTTGAACGCCTCTCCTTGTTGAATACGTACTAAAAAAGCACCACCAATATTGATTTTGTGAAAATTGCCTACTTCAAACTGCTTTACATAGTCACCTTTTTGGTCGAATGACTCCCCAAATGCTTCGTCAATACCTGATTCTATATCATCCGAGATACGACCAAAATCAGTTTCTTGGCCATTGTCGTTATTGTGGTGTTCTACTAAAGCACGATTGAGGCAGACCAATCCCGAATCTTTTTTCATGGCCCAGCGAATCGTCTCAAATCGTTTGTCATCATCTTCCAGTGCATATTCTCTATCATTCATACGGCCTCTGATCCAGAAATGGTGGTAGAAATCACGACTCATGGCAAAAGGCTTATCGAAAGGAATAGAAAGCATGAGGCGTACTTTCTGTCCACGAAACTTGGCCTTATCTTTTAGCACCATATGCTCATCAAAAACCAAAAGAGAATCTTTCTGAGCAATGTTGTAAGTAATCATACGGGCGTTGGCTTCGGCATCGTCGCGGCTGCGGCCTTGTGCACGGTATTCTATGGCTACATTTACTTTGTTTTCTTCTTGGCCCTCCAAATCTAAATATAGATTTTCATAATTGCGATCATCATTGTCGTTAATACCCAATAAGAGGGTATTTTGAGGGATATCGAAAGTACGGGTTTCTTCGACTTTGCCTGTTTTTCGGAAATTCGAGCCAAATTGAGTACCTATAACGGTAGAGCCAATCACGCCCAACAGAAACAGCCCCAACATGGTTTGCCATACCGCAGGGGTAAATTTGTTTTCTTTGGACAACAAAGAAATTCCAATCCAAGCAATGGCAGCAAAAGGTATGGCTATGGCGAAGAAAAAGAAGAAATAAGCACCCGAAGGAATTTCACCCAAGAAAAATTGTGCAGGCCAAAAATCGGCATCTATCCAATCTATATTGGCTGCACCAAGCCCTAAGAGAGAAAAAAGAGCTACTAATAGGCCGATAAGTGCACTTCCACCAATCATCATCAAGATAAAGCCCGCAAAAATACGGAGTACCACTACCAAAAATTTCATCAATGGGGCCAATCCACTAAACAACATCGCTACGAGTCGGAAAGGGAAAAGCAGTAGTTTGGTCAAAATATTTTCTTGCTGTATTTCTGGTTGCAGTGCTTTTTTTACATTTGTTTCGATGTTTTCGAGGGTGATGGGCTGCCCCACCATTTCCATTTTTTCGGTGAGTGTATTGGCTTTGGGTGTAATGAGCCACAAGATGATGTATAGCATCAAGCCTGTACCAAAAAGTAAAATACTCAATACCCACACAAAGCGCACCACGCCAATATCCACCCCAAAATAAGCAGCTACCCCCGATGCTACCCCTCCTACGACTTTTTGGTCGGGATCGCGGTAAAATTTCTTGAGATTTTTGTCTTCTTCCAGTATATCTGATCCTGGAAATGCTACCCAACAAGCGATATAAAGCAGGAAAATGAACCCACTGATAGGTCCAAATACTTCTTCTGCACCGACCATACCACCAAAAGTAGGTACACCAAGGAAGAAAAATAGAAAGAGAAGCCGGGTAATAAGGGGGTCGGTATTAAAGTAATGGGCTATACCTGCACATACCCCCCCCAATAGTTTGCGCTTGGTATCGCGCACCAGCTTTTTGGGGGCTTGCGAAGAAGAAAACCTCGCAGATTCACCTTCCGATGGTTGTTGTTTTTCTGGATTTGGAGAAGTAGAAGCTTCTGTTTGAAAGGTAGCAGCCTCTGTTAATAAGTCTTCTTCTTCTTCGATGGCCTCAAAATCAGCGACTGTACCCATACTTTTAATGAGTTCTTCTACATCCTCTAAGGCAATGACTTGCTTTTCGGCATTTTTTTGTTTGTTGAGAAATTTCTCGGCAATCCTCCCTTCTATATCAGAAATAATTTCTTTACTATCTTCATAAGTCGAAAAGTATTTCTGAATTGAATTGAGGTAATTTCTAAGCTTGTCGTAGCCGTCTTCTTCGATATAAAAAATCAGACCGGCGATATTGATACTAATGGTTTTTTTCATGACAATAAATGCACTTGCATTGGTTAGCTGTTGTCCGTTTTGTTAAAGATTAGTTGATAGGCTGTTCTTCATTTTTTGTCCCTAAATCTTGCGTTTTTTGCACGATTGTATTGACGCTATCAGAAAGCTCAATCCATGTTTGCTGCATTTCGTCTAAGAATTGCTTGCCCATGTCGGTCAAAACGTAATACTTGCGCGGAGGCCCTGATTGCGACTCTACCCATTTATAATCAAGCAAACCTGAGTTTTTGAGCCGGGTAAGCAGGGGGTAAAGTGTACCTTCTACGACCATGATTTTGGCCGAGGTAAGTTCGTCGAGCATATCTGAGGCATAAACCTCTCCCCGAGAAATGATGTGGATGATGCAAAACTCTAAGATTCCTTTTCGCATCTGCACTTGAGCGTTCTCAATGTTCATGCTGTTGTCATGTTTTGAATTTTTTTGATTGAATCGTTGTGGTGTTTGGTAAAAATGCCAGCAGATAGGCCCGTTTTGTTAGCATTAGCCTACCTGCTGACAGTCTATTTATTTTCAAATGGCTGTTAATGGGTATTCCATGGTACAAAGCTAATGTAAGGTACTTTGTGATGCAAGGTACTTGGCTAAAATTTTTTCAGTTATTAGGTAAGTGGTTATTATCAAGGATAAATGGTAGATTTGAGCCTATGTACTTTGATCTATCAATTCTTTGAGTATGGCCCATACATTGTTGGCTACTATTTTTGCACCTTCTGCATTGGGGTGGATGCCATCTTTTTGATTGAGAGCTACTTCTCCTCCTACATTTTCGAGTAAAAACGGAATAAGATTTACCTGATTTTTTTTTGCCAATTCGGGATAAATAGTACGTATTTCTTCCGCATATTTTTTTCCCATGCTCGGAGGTACTTGCATTCCTGCCAAGATGATTGTGGCCTTGGGGTATTTGGTTTTTACTTTATCTATCATGGCTTGAAGGTTTTTACGAGTTTCTGTGGCAGGGATTCCTCTTAAGCCGTCATTACCGCCCAATTCAAGGATAAAAATATCCACGGGGTTTTTCAATACCCAGTCTAAGCGGCTATTGCCACCAGCGGTGGTTTCGCCACTCAAGCCAGCATTGATGATTTTATAGGGCAATTGGAGCGAATCTATGCGATTTTGTAGCAAAGAAGGATACGCTTCTGCGGGTTCGAGTCCATAGCCTGCGGTGAGGCTGTTACCAAAAATAAGAATGTTTTTTGTAGCCTTTATTGGTTTAGCAGTTTCTTGAGAAGTGGATGTGGCTTGTTCTTCTCTTGCTTTCTTTTCATTAGTGCAGCCACCCAGGCACAAAAGAAAAAAATAAAACAAACCGATTGAAACTATTTTAGTCATAATGTATTTTGTTGAAGTAAGTATTTCGTATTGATTTTTGATTCCAAATCTCTCAATGTATGGCAAATATACTTCATCTCAACCAAGTTGAGAAAGTTTATCGTAGTGGAAGCCGCGATTTAAAAGTCCTTGATAATATTAGTTTTTCGGTAGAAACAGGCGCGACACTCTCTATTGTTGGACCGTCGGGAAGTGGGAAAACCACGCTGTTGGGCTTGTGTGCGGGTTTGGATAGGGCTTCCAGTGGGCAAGTACAGCTCAATGGCATTGACTTAATGAACCTCAACGAAGACCAATTGGCATCAGTGCGAAACCGTTATGTAGGTTTTATTTTTCAAAATTTTCAGTTGTTACCCACCCTTACTGCCTTAGAGAATGTGATGGTACCCTTAGAATTGAGGGGTGAAAAAAACATCCGTGCGCGTTCTATGGAATTATTGGATAAAGTAGGTTTGGCCGATCGGGGACATCATTATCCCACCCAACTAAGTGGCGGAGAGCAGCAACGGGTATCGTTGGCGCGGGCGTTTTCCAATCAACCCCAGATTCTTTTTGCCGATGAGCCTACTGGCAACCTCGATGCTGAAACCAGCGAAAAAGTAGAAAAGCTGTTGTTCGATTTGAATACGGAGGCAGGCACTACCCTCGTGATTGTGACCCATAACCTCGAACTCGCCGCCAAAACGCAACGAATTGTCCGAATCAAAGGAGGAAAGTTACAGAATTGAACTTTGAACCCGAACTTTGTCAAAGTTCAAAACTTTGACAAAGTGATAAAGTTATCGCACCCAAATATATGAAAATAAATCTCTCTTGGCTTTTTTTAATGGCGTGGCGCGATAGCCGGCGCAATTATTCTCGGCTGTTGCTATTTGTTTCTTCCATCGTACTGGGCATTGCCGCTTTGGTGGCTATTTATTCTTTGGGGTATAATTTACAACAGAATATAGAGAGCCAAGCCGCTGAGTTATTGGGAGCAGACTTGGAGTTATCAGACAATCAACCCCCCAGTGATAAAATACAAAGTCTGATAGATTCGCTTGGGGGCAAGCAGTCAGAAGAAAGGAGTTTTGCTTCTATGATTTATTTCCCTAAAAATAGTGGTACGCGCTTGGCCCAAATTCGAGCTTTAGAAGGCGATTTTCCTTATTATGGTAGTATAGAAACCGAACCTATCACAGCTGCTAAGACCTTTAGAACCCGCCAAGAAGCCCTCGTTGACCAAACCATCATGCTGCAATATCAGGCCCACGTAGGCGATTCTATCAAAGTGGGCGAAGTAACATTTCGGATTGCAGGTACCTTAAAAAAAGCCCCAGGCCAAACGGGTATTGCGGCTACCGTAGCGCCTTCGGTGTATATCCCTTTATCGTATCTTCCGCAAACCAAACTGGCCCAAAAGGGGAGTCGTATTCAATATCGGTTTTACTTTCAATTTGACCCCAAAACGCAAGTAGAGCCGTTAGTCAAAAAATAGAACCTCGCTTAGAGGCCGAAAATTATGGTTATCGCACTGTAGAAAGCCAAAGAGAGATACAGGGCGATCGTTTCGAGATTTAACACGCTTCTTGAGTTTGGTGGGCTTTGTGGCGTTGTTGTTGGGCTGTGTGGGTGTAGCCAGCGCTATCCATATCTATATCAAAGAAAAACTCAGTTCGATTGCTATTTTGCGCTGCTTAGGTGTCAGAGGAAGTCAGGCGTTTTTGATTTACCTCATTCAAATTTCGGGTATTGGTCTATTGGGATCTTTGCTTGGTGCAGGTTTGGGGGCGGCTATTCAGCAGGTTTTACCGATTGTTTTGAAAGATTTGCTACCCTTTGAGCTGACTACCGATTTGTCCTTTTCTGCTATTGGCCAAGGGGTAGTATTAGGCGTAATTATTGCTAACTTGTTTGCGCTACTTTCGCTCATTTCTATTCGGAAAATTTCGCCACTACACGTTTTACGGGCTTCTTTTGAGCAGACACAACTGGCACAAGACCCCCTCAAGTGGTTGGTCTATGGCTTGATTTTATTGTTTGTGTTTGGATTTACGTGGCTACAAATGAAAAAATGGACGGATGCTGCTGCCTTTACGGTGGGGGTGTTGGTTGCTTTTTTGATGCTTTGGGGCGTAGCCACCTTGCTAATGTGGCTCGTCAGACGATTTTTCCCTCATTCTTGGGGCTATTTAAGTCGACAAGGACTCTCCAACTTGTATCGCCCCAACAACCAAACGGTCATTTTGATGGTATCTATTGGCCTCGGTACGATGTTTATTTGTACCCTGCTTTTTGTACAAAACATATTGCTCGACCGCATCAAACTCTCTACCGATGGCGACCAGCCCAATATGGTGCTTTTCGATATTCAAACTCCTCAAAAAGAGGCTGTCATCAACTTAGTAAAAATCCAAAAAATGCCCGTTCTGCAATCCGTACCTATCGTAACGATGCGACTGGAAGAACTTAATGGCCAAACCTCTGCCGAAGCACTCAAAGATACTACCAACAGACGTTGGAGAGGGCTGTTTAGTCGGGAGTATCGTGTTACTTTTCGCGATTCGTTGATTGATTCAGAAAAGATTGTGAAAGGCCAGTGGAAGGGCGAAGTCAAAGATTTTAACGCTGCAGTACCCATTTCTTTAGAAGATGGCTATGCCGAACGTAATAAAATAGACATAGGAGATACGCTCCTCTTTAATGTGCAAGGTACGATGCTCACCACAGTCGTTGCCAGTCTTCGTGATGTGGACTGGGCAGGCGTTCAAACCAACTTTTTGGTCCTTTTTCCCAAAGGGGTCTTAGAAGAAGCCCCGCAGTTTCATGTGCTACTTACACATGTACCCAGCAACCAAGCCTCGGCCCAATTTCAACAAATGGTCGTACAGCAATTTCCTAATGTATCTCTGATAGATTTGGGGTTGGTACTGTCGGTAATAGATGAAATTTCTACCAAAATCGGTTTTGTGATTCGATTTATGGCAGGCTTTAGTATTCTCACAGGGCTGATTGTGCTTATTGCTTCGGTGCTCATTTCTAAATACCAACGTATCCAAGAAAGCGTGTTGTTGCGTACTTTGGGGGCAAGCCGCCGACAAATTTTAGTCATTACCGCCTTAGAATATTTCTTTTTGGGTACCTTGGCTGCCGCTACAGGCATTGTCTTGGCTGTGGCAGGAAGTTGGGCATTGGCCTATTTTAGTTTTGAAACGCCCTTCACCCCCTCACTTTGGCCTGTAGTGGTTATTTTCTGCATAGTAACTGCGCTCACGGTTTTTATTGGACTTGTGAATAGCTGGGGCATCTTATCGCGCTCGCCTTTGGAAGTGCTACGCCAAGAAGGATAAAGAGGATGGGCCATTGGTTTTGAACGGTTACTATTTTTCTGACAGCCTCAACGCAAAGATATTTGACTAAACTTTTCATAAAAAAGAGTATGTATGATTAGGTGTAAACTTTACTTTTCAAAATAGTAATTTAAGTAAAGTAAGATACAGATGAATACACGTAGAGGTTTTCTAAAAAAAGCGACTGGTACACTTACCGCTGGGGCCTTCTTATCTACACAGACCCTGGAGGCGGCTGTTTCAGCTCCACCCTCAGCAGAGAGTGACTTGTTCAAATTAGGCATTGCTGGTTATAGCTTTGTTCATTTCAAGCTGGATCAGGCCCTTGAAATGATGCGTAAAGTAAATGTTAATTATTTGTGTATCAAAGATTTTCATCTACCTCTCAACAGTAACGATGAGCAGATTGCGGCTTTCCATGCCACCCTCAAAGCCTCCAATGTAACGGGCTATGCGGTAGGCCCCATTTACATGAAAACCACTCAAGAAATTGATAACGGTTTTGAATATGCTAAGAGAGTAGGTGTGAAGCTCATAGTAGGTGTACCCAATGAAGACCTGTTGCCTTATATTGACAAAAAAGTAAAAGAGTATGACATGCACTATGCTATTCATATTCACGGCCCCGATATAAAACTATGGCCAGATCTTCATCGGTGATTGATGCAGTCAAAAATTTAGACCCGCGCATGGGATTATGCTTTGATATGGGACATGACACCCGTTTTGGCGACGATGCCATTGCTGATTTGAAAAAATATGCTAATCGTATCTTTGACCTTCACCTAAAAAATGTAACAGCAGCCTCCAAAGAAGGCAAAACCTGTGAACTGGGACGTGGTGTCATTGATATACCCGCTTTGTAGCTATGCTTCGCAAAATAAAATACAGCGGCTGTTGTAGCTTAGAATACGAAAAAGACATGAAAGACCCTTTGGCTGGAATTGCCGAATCGGTAGGTTATTTTAAAGGAGTGTGCGACGCAACAAGAAAGAAAAGTTGATAGTAGAACGAACATTCAAATAAAGAGCATAAAAAATATGAACAACAGAAGAGAATTTATCAAAAAGCGGCGTTGGGTACTGCAGGGCTTACTATAGGTAGCATGACAAGCGGTATGTCGGCCAAAAGTTATGCCAAAATCATGGGAGCAAACGAGCGCATCGGAGTTGCTATTTTGGGCTTGGGTCGTCGTTTGGGAGCTTATTATGACCCCATTGGCCGTAAAGACAGCAACGTAGAATTGATTTATCTTTGTGATGTCATGAAAAAACAGCGCGAATCTGGTGCGCAAAAGTTTTCTAAACATATTTCTTATGTGCCCAAATTAGAAAATGATTTTCGCAAGGTTTTTGCTGATAAACAAGTAGATGCGATTTTCAATGCTACTCCCGATCACTGGCACGCTCGGGTACTTGGATGGCCGTACAGGCAGGAAAGCACGTATATGTAGAAAAACCCTGTAGTCAAAACCCGCGTGAGGGAGAGCTACTGGTGCAATGCCAAAAAAAATATGGCAAAGTAATTCAGATGGGTAACCAGCAAAGATCGGCGATAGAATCAAAAGATATTATTTCACAAATCCATAACGGGATCATTGGAACGCCCTATAAGGCTGTTGCTTTCTATACTGCCAACCGTGGTGAAGTGCCTATCGCTAAGGCAGCCCCCGTGCCTGATGGACTGGATTGGGAATTGTTCCAAGGCCCAGCCCCGCGTATGCCTTATATGCACGATACTTGGGACTATAACTGGCACTGGTACGGTTGGCATTATGGCACTGCCGAGAGTGGCAACAATGCCACCCATGAGCTGGACGTAGCGCGTTGGGCATTGCAAGTAGAGTATCCAGAACATGTAAGTGTAGAAGCTGCTAAGAGGCATTTTATCAACGATGGCTGGACGATGTACGATACCATGGAGGCCACTTTCCGCTTTGCTGATAATAAAATCATTCAATGGGACGGCAAAAGTAGAAGTGGCTACAAAACTTATGGTAGCGACAGGGGAACGATTATTTATGGTAGCAATGGTAGCGTGTATGTAGATCGAGATGGCTATCGCCTCTACGACCGTGAAGGTAAACTCGCCAAAGAAAGCAAAGCCAGTGGTAGTGAAGCAGGTACAGCCCTTGGTGGAGGTGGTGATATGACCACCCTCCATGTGGTCAATTTCTTTGATGCCATTCGTGGGAAAGCCAAGCAAGCATCGCCTATTGATGAAGGGGCAAAAAGTGTACTACTCTGCCATTTGGCCAATATCGCTTATCGAACCAACAAAGACCTGAAAGTGGATACAAAAAATGGTCATATTCAAGATACTGCGGCTATGAAACTCTGGGCCAGAGATTATGAAAAAGGTTGGGAACCAAAGTTTTGACAAATTTTAGGTTAAAAGAGAGTCTGTTCAAAACAGACTCTCTTTTTTAGATACGAATTGACCACATTTTTTGTTCAAAAAATAAATTACTGGTTTCTAATATCCTTTTATGATTGACATTGGTCTAAAATTACCCATTAAAACTAGCCTTATCGTTTTTATTGCTATTTGGCTGCCTTTTGATTCTTCTGCAAACAAGCAGGGAAGGATTCCAAAAGAAACGTTGCTTTTCGATTCTACCTTATTGGGCAAACAGCTTGCTCTGACTTATTGCCAAAGCTGCCATTTATACCCCGAACCTTCGCTACTAGATAAAAAAACATGGGTAAACAGTGTGCTCCCCAATATGGCATTGAGACTCGGCCTAAGAGAGGCAGGCAAAGATCCGTATGCAGATTTTCCCATAGAAGAAGCAAAGGCTATGAAAGCATTGGATGTTTATCCCGAAATGCCCGTGCTTTCTGAAAAAGAATGGAAAGCCATCGTGGCGTTTTATGAAAAAGAGGCCCCCGATTTGCCTTTAGCACAAAAAAGCCTACCTATCATTGTCAATCAACTTCCACAATTTAAAGCTACTCCTATCACATTGAGCGACAAACCCATTCCTGAAACTCCTTTGTTGAAATTTAATCCCGCTTCCTCGTTGCTTTATGTGGGCGATGCCCAAAAAGAATTGTATGTTGTGGACAGTGGTTTTCACTTAAAAGCATTATGGAATATAGAAAGTGCCGCTACCGACGTAGATTTTCCGCTTAACGACAGCCCTCGTTTGCTGACCATCGGTGAGTTTAGCCCTTCAGATCAAAAACTCGGCGAATTGTTTGTTTTAGACACTATTCCGCATCCACTTCATATTCCAACTTTGTCAAGGCCTGTTCAGTTTGCGACTGCCGATTTAAACGCCGATGGCAAAGAAGATGTAGTGATTTGCGAATTTGGCAACAATACGGGGAAATTGGCTTGGTACGACGATTTTAATCCTTCCAAAGAGCACATTCTGAAAGCATTGCCTGGCGCTCGAAGAGTAGAAATCAGGGACTTCAACCATGACAACAAGCCCGATATCATGGTACTGATGGCGCAGGCTTATGAGGAAGTGACGATTTACTACAACCAAGGAAACCGTGTTTTTAAAGAAAAAACAGTATTGCGCTTCCCGCCTGTGTATGGTGTTAGCTACTTTGAATTGGTTGACTTTAACAAAGACGGCTTTTTAGATATACTCTTGACCACAGGCGACAATTGGGATTATTCTTCTATCAAAAAAAACTATCATGGTATTCGTCTATACCTCAATGATGGTCGTGATAATTTTAAAGAGGCTTGGTTTTTTCCACTCTACGGAACGAGTAAGGCCATGGCACGTGATTTTGACAACGATGGAGATATGGACATTGCCGCTATTTCCTTTTATGTTGATTTGGAACAACCCGAACAAGGATTCATTTACTTATCAAACGAAGGGGGATTAAATTTTCAACCTCATACTACACCGGAAGCAGCCTTTGGCAAATGGCTTACAATGGAGGCCGCTGATTTTGACAATGATGGCGATATTGATATTGTATTGGGGTCTTATTTTCAGACCGTAGGAGAACTCACTCGGCTTATTTTTAAGGGAATAGACACTTTTCCTCAGTTGTTGGTCCTCAAAAATCAATTGAAATGAGCTATTCTTTCCACATAAAAAAACCGAGATAAAGCTATCTCGGTTTTTAGTACTTGCCAAAGTTCAACAGTAATTATTGTTGAGGTTTTCAAACGAAGCCCACAAAATGTGTATCGTTAATCATTATTTTACATCCCAAAAAAGCTTGGTAGTTAAGTTGTCTTTTGCTTTTACCAAATTATAATTATCGGTATTATAAACTATCTCACTTGATGGATACACCCAACGGTAAGGAGGTAATTTTTGCTGATTGGAGTTATCTACTTGAAAATCAAGCTTTGGCAAGTCGAGTCGTCTTGTTTCTGCCCAGTTTTCATAAGCTTGATATACGTTGTAATGAATCCATTTTTGAGTAGCAATCAAGGACAGCCTCTCAGCATCGGTGGTAGCATTTGCCCAGTTAACGCCATTTCCAGCAATGTATTTGGCAATTTCAGCATCATTTGTGGGGGCAAGAGCTCCAGCCGTGTTGTCATTACTTACAGATCTGATTTTGTAAAAATACTCAGTTGATTGCTTGATACCAGCCTCATAAGCCGCTTTAGCAGCTGTGTTGTTGCCATTTTTCAAATAAAATTCGGCAGCCATAAAGCTGATTTCAGCGGCGTTGATAAGTGGACCAGGGCAAAACTGATTGCGACTAAGAGTAGAACGATTGTAGATGGCGATAGTCCCCCCAGCAATAAGTGCTGTTTGTGTAGAAGCATCAAGCATTTGGTCTAACCCATTGTAGGAACCTTTAGCGTTGATACCAGGCTCAAAAATAGCCCTCAGCCGTGGATCGGCGTTGGCATTCATATGGTCGATCATCTTTTTGCTTGCAATATTTCCATTCCAATCTTCTAAGCCTGTTTGAAATCCTTTAGAATTTAAGCTGGTGCTAATATCATAAACATTAAGCTGAATGTTGTCAGTGTTAGTAGCAACAACTGGATATTTGGCTGTGTTTCCTAATATCTCGGCAATTTCTGCTTTTGCTCTTGCCTGAAACGCCGTCGCATCTGAAACTCTGGTGAGCATTCTCAAACGCATAGAATTACAGTATTTTTTCCAAAGATCAATACTTCCTTTATTGATAATGTCTTGCGTTTTGAAACCAGTCAATATCCCTGCACTGACAGTGATGGTGTTGAGTTCATCAGAAAAGCCTTTTAAATCATCCAACATTTTGGTATAAAGTGCATCAGCAGCATCGTACTTAGCAAACGATTTAGAATAATCTCCTCCATTGGTACTGAGCATTCCTGCTGTCAATAGAGGTATGTCGCCATGTAAATCAATGACTCTTTGGGCGTGGTCATAAAAGTAAATGGTGGAAGCAATCTTATAAATACGTCTGTCATTTTGATCAGAAGTATTGAGTTGTGCATATACTTTTTCCAGTTCTCGGAACTGGGCCACAAAGCCGTAGAAGTTGTTCCAGCGGTCGGTGATTAGCCCAGCCCCAGGGGTGTATTGGTTTACCTCATTAGCCCAGCCTACAGCTTGGTTATAACGATTGAGGGTAAGGCGAAGCACTACAAAATAATTGGTATAAGCGGGTAAAACAAAGATCTGATTTGAGTTCAAAAAACCAGCAAATTGTTTTTCAACAGTTGTTTGCGAAATTTTTGAAGGATCAGCGTAACTTTTCTCAAATTCTGATTTTTCGCAAGACACCATGCCCAGCGTGAGCGTCATAGCGAGGATTAAAAATATTTTTTTCATTGTGTATATCTATTAAAAATTTAAAACCTTAGAAACTTGCACGAAGCATGACACCCATCGAGCGTGTTGCAGGGTTTGTACCTGCATTGGTAAGCGTCTGTGTCCATCTCGAACCTGCGGTAGTCTGCTCCGGATCCATATCTTTGATGGTGCGGTAAATAAAGAATAGGTTACGCCCAAAAACAGAAAGATTGAGATTTTTAGCACCTATTTTCTTCGCAATAGAGGTTGGGATACGGTAGCCTAATGCAAGTTCTCTAAATTTGATATATGAATTTTCTTGGATGTACAACTCATAGCGAGACGCTGAATACTGTGGCCCACCCCAGTTATAGGTATTGTTGTAGTAATAGGCTTGTGAAATCACATTGGTATTTTTTTCACCTGAGCTTGTTACACCATCCATGAGCATACCATCCGTAAATACTTTTTCGCCATTAGGCCCTTGGGTGGCAGTAGTTTGAACACCTTTGCCATTTTTATCATAATAATAGCTCAATCCGCCATGCTCAGTATCCATTGCCCCAAGGCTTTGTTCGAGGATACCACGACTAATCATCCAGTTGATACCTGTAGGCATGACATAGCCACCAAAACGAAAATCTACAGCTGTATTGAGACTAAATCCTTTATAGGTAAGGTTGTTGATAAACGCACCTGTCACTTTAGGCATAGCATTGCCAATTTTAACCATTGAGTTGTCTAACTGATAAAGACCATTGGCACTCACTATTTTTTGACCACTGCTGTTAACAGAGATGGGGTGTGCATAGAAATCGCCCATAGGCTGCCCTACTACTGAACGCAACTGGGCGGCATTTCCATCATAATCGGCGTGGAGTAGTTCACTTGAACCATTAGCGAGTTTTTCTACTTTGTTTACGTTTTTGGCAAAATTCAGCCCCATTTCCCAAGTAATATCATTATTTTTTACAGGTGTACCAAACAAGGCCACTTCAAGCCCTTTATTTCTAAGCGTACCTACATTGGTCAATACAGAAGTAGCACCAGAAGTGGCGGCTATCGATAATGGCAATATTTGATCTACAACTTGGGCATTATAATAAGATACATCTAAGCTTAGGCGACCTCTTAGGAATTTAGTTTCTAAACCAAATTCAAATTCACGCTTTTGCTCAGGACGGATGAGGTCATTACCGAAGCTGTTAGGGATGGTAGTATAAAGCACTGATTGTCCACCTGTTTGTTGTACGCCAAGGGTATTTTGATTGTAGGCAATATTGGCCAAATACAAGCCAGGGTAGTTTCCTACTACACCCCACGAACCACGGATTTTTCCATAACTAATAAAGCTTGGGAGCTGGAAAGCATCGGAGAAGATAAAACTTGTATTGATAGAAGGATAGACAAAAGTATTGTTATTGGGATTCATGGTAGAGGTTCTATCGCGTCGGATTGTTCCTTCCAAAAACAAAATATTTTTATAGTCTATATTAGCAGTTCCAATAAAAGCGTCTTTGACCAGTGAAGTGCGGCTTGAA
Organism: Spirosomataceae bacterium; assembly: GCA_041392315.1. Taxonomy (GTDB): domain Bacteria; phylum Bacteroidota; class Bacteroidia; order Cytophagales; family Spirosomataceae; genus Runella. The sequence continues at coordinate 194,185 of JAWKMH010000010.1, forward strand.
CCGCTATTGGCAGTATTGACAGATGCAGCAATATCAAATAAATTTTCTGTGCTTAATCCGCCATTGGTAGAGCGACTTATGAAGGTTGACAACTCTTTGGTAGCTGTATAACCACCCATTAAATTTAATTCAAAATCAGGATTGATTTTCTTTGTATAAGTCAACAAAGCATCCCCATAAGCAATATTGTATAAATTATTGTTGAGACCAAATGCTCCTGTGTATCCGAAGGCAATGGGTTTTTCAGTCGTATTTCTGGTTTCAAATCGTTCAGAAGTAAAATCGGTAGAAATCCTTGCTCTAAATTTCAAGTCGTTGGTGATTTGGTAACGATGCGTCATACTGGCAATCACACGATTGCTGTATTCATCTACGTTTTGCTCTTTTAGTCGCCAAACATAATCGGCAATATCACCTTTGAAACCATTATAGATGATATTTTCGGCAGGTGTTAGACTTTGTCCTGTACCTGTTACATAGCGATACCCCTTGCTCGTTTTGTTGGTGTTGAGATACCATTCTGCGTTGTCAAAGCGGCTCATCATACCCGTAAAATTATTAACCATACGATCAATAGAGAGAGGACGGTTATGGGTATATTGATTGATGTAGTTAATCATCACATCAGTTACCCATTTTTTTCCTAAGTTAATAGAGCTGTTGAGATTAGCAATATTTTTAGTGTTTTGCGCCCCCAAACTTAATCCTTGGTTGTCTTGACGTGTGAGCGAAAAGCGAATACTGGCATTGTCGGTTGCTTTTGAGACAGCCACATTCACATTAGAATTGTTTGCTTGCTGAAAAAGACCTGCATAATTGTTGATTTGAGCCTCATAAGGTCGGATAACTCCATCCCACCCCATAGTAGGCTTACCATCAAATTTAGGTCCAAATGATAAATTGATATTAGGTACGCCTCTGGTTTCTTTTATCCCATCTTTGTCGGTATCATAATAAACAAAACCCTCGGCATCTTGACCGCCATTGCTCAATGAGAGAGGGGCTCCAGTACCCCTTACATTTTGATAACGAGGCAAATAAGCTATTTTGTCAACACTATAATTGGCACTAAAATCGACACCAATGCCACCTCCTTTTCGGCCTTTCCCACTTTTGGTAGTAATCAAAAGAACACCATTTACAGCTTCAGAACCATACAAGGCAGCAGCAGAAGCACCTTTTAATACCGAAAGACTTTCGATGTCTTCGGGATTGATGTCTAAAAGGCCATTTCCTCTCAATCGCTGATCTCCCCAGTAATTACTATTGTTTACCTCGCCATCGCGAATAGGTACACCATCTAAAATAATCAAAGGCTGACTTTTTCCAGTGATAGAGTTATTACCTCTGATTGTGATATTGACTGCACTGGTAGCCCCCCCAGGTGCAGTTGCTATACGTACCCCAGGTGCCTGGCTATATAGAGCTGTAGTCACGTTGGGCGAACCAGTTCTTGTAATAGCTTCTGCTTTGACAGTACTACTTGCATATCCCAATGCTTTTTGATTTCTACTAATCCCTAACGCAGTAACGACTACCTCATTCAATAAAGAAGCGTCTTCGGTCATGGCTAAATTGATTACCTTTCCATCAGCAACAATTTCTTGTTTTTGAAACCCAATAGAGGAAAATACCAATGTGCTTTTGGGTGAGGCAGCAATGCTGAATTTACCATCTTCGCCAGTGGTTGTGCCCACACTTGTACCTTTTACGATAATCGAAACCCCTGGAAGAGGTGTATCGTCGGCACCGTTTGTTACCTTACCTGTAATCGTTTGTGCAATTACGGTCGTACTTACCATTGCTATGCCAACAATAAGCAGGAGTAATTTTTGTTTCATAAGAAAATAAAAATTTGAGTGAATAAATTAAACGGGCTTGTTGAAATTATTAAAAAAATAAAAAATAGAATCGCTTAATACAGTAAGTAATGAAGGATATACTACTTTTCTAATACAAATTAATGTATAAAATTTACAATAATCAAAATTATTAATAAATTATTTTATTTATAGTTGTGTGTAAATAAAATAATTTAACATTTGTGCAATTGTGTTTAAAATGCAGTATTTTAGCGGCAACTTCTATATTATCTATGTTTGAACCCACTATTACTGATGAAGTCGAGGCAGATGCTAAAACTTCAGTCGTTGACTATAAAAAAGACAGCATCGCCGTCGTATTCTTTCTGAGTTGTATCGTTCGGGTACTTCCTCTATTGCCGAACTGGCTCGTATTATTCATAGTAGTGTTCCCTCTGTTACTACTATTGTAGAAGAGTTGGTCGAGGAAAAATGGATTATCCCTGTCGGAACGGGTGTAACAAAACAAGGACGAAAGCCCGTATTGTTTAGTTTGTCTATTGAGCACTTCTATACCCTGGTGTTGGATGTAAGCACACACGACACTAAAGTGCTTATTATGAATTTGAAAAATGAGATTATTCTGAAGCGAGATTTTGATTTACGTTTAGAAGATTCGGCCCGTTTTTTAAAATCGTTGATTGAAATTACAGAGCAAACCTTAGAGGAGTCGTCGATAGCCTACAGTAGTTTTATCGCACTGGGTGTGTCAATTGCTGGCTTAATAGACACTTCTAAAGGCTATAATTTTACTTATCGTAATCTAAACAGCAGTCAAAACTCTTTTGGCTTGGTGTTAGAGGAGTATTTTAAACTGCCAGTACATGTGATTAATGATACCAAAGCCACTACTTTAGGCGAACATCGCTTTGGATTGGCACAAGGTAAAGACCACGTATTGGCCATTTATATTGATTGGGGAGTAGGCTTGGGGGTCATTTTGAATGGAGAGGTTTTTCAAGGAGCTTCTGGCTTTGCGGGAGAATTAGGGCATATACAAGTAGTGCCTAATGGAGAATTATGCCATTGTGGAAAAGTGGGCTGCTTGGATACCATTACCTCCGCGGCTTCTTTAATACGCCGTATCAAAAAAGGCTTAGAAGAAGGCCGAATCTCAAGGCTTTCGGTCATTGAAACAGACAAAATAGATGCTGAAACTATCATTGATGCAGCATGGCAAGGCGATTCATTTGCCATTGATATTTTGCATGAAATCGGCATGGAATTGGGCAAAGGACTTTCCATTGCCATTCATCTTTTCAATCCTGAGATTATCATTGTAGATGGTATTGTGGCTAAGGCAGGGGCATTTATCACTAATCCCATTGAGCAGGCGATTAATAAATACTGCCTTACTGATTTTAGAAACAACCTAAGTGTAGTGATTTCTCAATTGGGGCAAGAAGCAAAATGGCTCGGCACACAAGCATACATGGTGGAGAAAGTAATAGAGAATAATTAATTATTTATGGTTCTATTACTTAATCCATTTCTTTCAGTTCTGCTACTAATTTAGAAATAGAGGCTTTGGCATCGCCAAAAAGCATCAAGCAGTTGGGGTAATAAAAAAGCTCATTGTCAATGCCTGCATATCCTGCCGCCATCGAACGTTTACTCACTACTACGGTTTTGGCTTTGTCGGCATCTAAAATAGGCATACCATAAATCGGACTGGCAGGATTACTACGTGCGGCAGGGTTTACTACGTCGTTGGCCCCCACCACAAATACCACGTCGGTGGTAGCAAACTGATCGTTGATTTCTTCCATTTCTACCAACTTATCATAGGCTACATTCGACTCTGCCAAAAGCACATTCATATGCCCGGGCATTCGCCCTGCCACGGGATGAATGGCGTATTTGACTTCCACACCGCGCTTTTCGAGAATGCTCTCTAATTCGTGAATGACGTGCTGCGCTTGTGCTACGGCCAAGCCATAGCCAGGTACTACAATCACTTTTTGGGCATAATTCATCAAAATGGCTACGTCAGAAGGTGTACTGCTTTTGACACTCCCTCCCGCAAAACTACTGGCTTCGCCCGCTGCTGCTCCACCACCTCCAAAAGACCCAAAAATAACATTGGTCAAAGAGCGATTCATGGCATTGCACATCAGTACAGTAAGCAACGTACCCGCTGAACCCACCAAAATTCCGCCCGTGAGCATGACTTGATTGTCGTATAAGAATCCACCAAAGGCAGCAGCAACCCCCGTAAAAGAGTTGAGCAATGAAATAACAACGGGCATATCAGCTCCTCCGATGGGCAGTACAAACAATACTCCATATGCGAGTGATAGGGCAAAAACAGTGTATAATAGTGCTGTGGATGAATCGCCAAAAGCTAAATAAACACTTAAACCCATAATAGCCAATAACAAAATAATGGTAAGGATATTTTGGGCAGGTAATTTGAAGGTTTTCTTCATAATTTCCTGCAGTTTGGCATATGCAATAATACTTCCTGAAAAAGAAATACTACCAATAACCAAGCCTGCGATGATGGTCAGCACGGTAATAGAAGAAGCATCATCGTGCAAATGCCCAAACTCAACCAATGAAATCAAAGCAGCACAGGCTCCTCCCATACCATTGAACAAGCTAACCATTTGAGGCATGGCTGTCATTTTTACTTTCTTGGCCGATACCCAGCCTAACACCGTTCCGATGGCGATGGCCCCAAAAATCCATCCAAAGTTGCCGATGGGCTCGCCGTCTTCATTGGTGTGCATAAAAATAGTACCCAAAATAGCCAAAGTCATTCCTGCAGCAGCCAAAAAATTACCATTGCGTGCTGTTTTAGGGCCTGAGAGCATTTTTAAGCCCACTATAAAAAACACCGAACCCAATAGGTAAATAAGATATAACCAGTATTGTTGTATCATTTTATTTTTTCTTTTTAAACATTTCTAACATGCGGTCAGTAACGACAAATCCACCCACCACATTGAGTGTGCCGAGAATCACTGCCAAAAAACCTAAAATCAAGGCAGGCCAGTTGCCCGCTTCGGCATGACCCATGACAATGATAGCTCCGATAATAACCACACCGTGGATAGCGTTTGCTCCCGACATCAGTGGTGTATGCAGAGCAGAAGGTACTTTGGAAATGACCTCAATCCCTACAAAAATAGAGAGGATGAGGATGTAAATCATTTCGATATGCTGACCTAAAAAGGTAATGAAAGCATCCATATGTTGTTATTTTTCTAAGATTGATTTGGTAAAGCCATGCACCAATTCGCCACCGTACGTAATAAGACTACCCTTGGTGATTTCTTCCTCCATTTCCCATTTAAAACCCTCTTTAGTAGCCAAATGGAGTAGGAGCGTGCTGATATTTTTGGCATATAAGTCGCTGGCATTGGTAGCCAGTAAAGCAGGAAGGTTAGATTCTCCAATGATAGTTACGCCATTTTTGACCACCGTTTGATTGGCTTCGCTCAACGCACAGTTGCCGCCTGATTCTACAGCCATGTCCACAATCACACTGCCTGTCTTCATGGAGGCAACCATTTCTTCTGTAACAAGTATAGGGGCTTTTTTGCCCATTACTAAGGCCGTTGTAATCACCAAGTCGGCATCTTTGATACGTTGTTTGATCAAGGCTTGTTGTTTTTCTAAAAACTCTGCCGATACTTCTTTAGCGTAGCCTCCTTCCGACTTGTTGGCTTCCATGCCTTCTACGCTCAAAAACTTCCCTCCCAACGATTCCACTTGTTCTTTGGTTTCGGGGCGCACATCGGTTACTTCTACCACCGCACCGAGGCGTTTGGCAGTGGCAATGGCTTGTAAGCCTGCTACACCCGCACCAAAAATAAGCACTTTGGCTGGCTTGATGGTACCAGCAGCAGTCATCATCAAGGGAAATATCTTGCCAAGGGCATTTGCTCCCAATAGTACGGCTTTATAACCCGCCAAATTAGCCTGCGAGCTCAAGGCATCCATACTTTGCGCTTTGGTGGTGCGCGGCACGGCATCCATACTAAAAGCAGCTATCTTTTTCTGGCAAAGGGCTTTGACCAAATCAGACTGGGTATAAGCATACAAAAAAGAAATGCTTATGGCTCCTTCTTGCATGGCCGCAACCTCGTCGAGCGTAGGGGGATTGACCTTCAGTACAACATTTGCGTTAGCAAGGAGTGTTTGTTTATTAGGCACGATTTGCGCGCCCGCGTTTTCGTAGTCTTTATCAAGTAGAGAAGATTTTTCTCCTGCGCCACTTTCTATCGAACAGCTAAATCCAGCTTTCAACAGTGACTTCACTACTTCAGGTGTGATAGAAACCCGCCGTTCGTAGGCTTTGGTTTCTTTTAAAATCGCAATTTTCAAGAGAAAGATAGTTTTTAGGAATTGGTCGGCAAAATAGTGTTCATATTTCAGACAAGCAATAAAAATGAGATAGATTTTTAAGTTTTAATCCATTTTTTTTAAAGAATAGTTTAATTCTTGTATTCCACAACGAATAAAAAATAAGAGGGTTGTGTCCTGCTTCCAAAAAACGAATGCTTTGCGTTTGTATTTGGGCGCGATATTACCTTGATAAGGATGAAGAGGTGACGTTGCAGTTTGTGGAGGCAAGCGGTAGGGTATTGTTCAAGAAAAGTCTGATAGAAGGTGATTGGTAGTAAGACTACACCGAACTATCGGCCCAGCCCAAGTAATATAAGACATTGCCCTCTAAGGAAGAATCGGGTATATCTCTAAAAACAAAAAAGCCTAAAATGCTATATTTCAGCGCTTTAGGCTTCTCTTTTTTGTACTTTCAGTACCGGGGACGGGAACACAACTTTATTTTTAACTTATTGTATATCAGGATTTTGCCTACTAAAAATCAAAAAGTGCTGACGATTTGCTGACGTTTTGTTCTTTTTTTAGAATATGTAAAGGGCTTAGATAGACTTTTAGAGATGTTGAATTGAAGCTACCCCCCCTATCTAATTTTTGCCATTAGTTACACAAATGCGTGCATGGGCTATCGTGTTTGCTGACCTAAACATCTTACTCCCCCTCCCTCCATTACTAAACAAAAAGCGAGCAATACGCCCGCCTTTTACAGTACAAAATAACCTAAATCCTTAGAGATTAAAACTTACTCTTTTCCCAAAGCCTGTTTCAAACAGTATTTGCAGCATGGCATTGGAGAGTTCTATTTTACCCCGTTCCAATCGAGCAATCAAAGTTTTCTTTGTCCCTGTCTTTTGGGCAAGGTCTTCTTGAGTCATATTAGCCAAACGTCTTTCTTCTTTGAGCATTTCAGCAATCATAAACGCCCGTGCCTCTGCCTCAAACGCTTCTCGCTCAGGTGTACCGGGTCTGCCATAATATTTCTCAAAATGCTCCTCAATCGGTGTACAATTTGGAGGGAGTTGCTTTACTTCTTCCATATTTTTACTTTTTGTTATCAAAGTACTCTTTCATCAAACGTTCGGCCAATTCTATTTCATTCTTTGGCGTTTTTTGGCTCTTTTTCTGAAAACCGTTTATCAGTACCACCAAACGCCCTTCATCAAAAAAGCAGAAAACACGGTAAATATCACTACTTACCTCAACGCGTATCTCATATAACCCCTTACTGCCTTCAATATGTTTCAAAAACTTCTCAGATACCCGCTCCATATATTGAAGCAGATACAAAGCATAGTCTATTTTCTTTTGAACGCTTGGTTTTTGAGCCTCAAAAAACTCATCAAAGTAATGCTTATACTTTATGAGTTCTCTTTTTGGTTTTTCCATAACACAAATTTAAGTGATTTTATTTCTCTCTACTTGGATTTATCATTTGAATCAACTTTAAATACTGTAATCTAACCTGATTTTTTTCCATTCTCCTCTATTTGTTTTAGTGAAAAAATGGGCGCGTCCGTTAATCCCTTGCAAGGTGGTACAAAAATAAAGAAGAAGGGAAAAGATTGTGTTTGAGAGAGTTTGAGGCAGTTTGAGAATTATCAAAGTTCTCAAACATTTTGTTTTCTAATGGTATCAAAAATTCTGTCTATTCGGTCGCTGCCAATAGGAAAACCCATAATTTTTGAGTCATGCAGGGCAGTAGAATAATCTGAGGCAGTTAGAGGTTTATTGTCTTTATTAACAAACGCCTTTTTACGTTCAAGGTGGCTTTGCCACTTTTTAAAAACCTTATCTAACAAATACACCAACAAACGGTTACTCTCAGTCCATTGTATTGGCGTATCCATTTCTGTTACTTCACCATCAAATAGGGCTTGAAATTGCTCTAAGGTAGTATCTGAGGCAATGTATTTACCTTTTAGGGCATTAAATAGGGCTTCTATTTGGGCAGGTTTAAGGGAGTGATAAAGGGGTTTTGAAGTTTTTTCTCCTTTGGGTTTTGGCAACTTTTTTGCAGGTAAGGGAGTGTCTTTAATATTTTTGAGGTGTTCAAACAATGGTTTTAGACCTTCTACAAAAGTCATTTTATCTATTGGTTTTTTCCCTCCAATGGATAAAAGTTCAAAAATTTCAAATTTTACATTTGACATTAACTCAGATATAGTCCAAAAAGCTTCATTCTGAGAAATCTGCCCTTCATTCAAACATTTTTTGAATACACTATCAAAGTTTTTTGCTTGGCTTCTGCCTAACTTATTTAATGTATAACCTTCAAAAGCATTACAGCTTTGTATAAAAAGTTCAAATTTTTCTTCATTCTGAATACCTATTCTGAGATACTCATCAAAATAAATGTATCTTGTATGAATGGTCACAAACATTTCCCAAAATTGAATCCTCAATTTTTCAGACTCCAGTTCTAATAAAAATTGTTGAATCTTATTACTATAATAGTCCCATTTATTATTTTCTCCAAATAGCCTGTTTACAGTAAACGTTACTCTGAAAAGTTCAGTAAATACGGTGACCCATTCATCCCATGTAACGTCTTTAGTCATTTCTTCAATGGTCAAAGTTTCACCTAATATGTTGAAATAGCCCCTTCCTTTACAAAATTCAACCCAATCTCTGGCAAATTCATTGATTATCCATTCATAATAATCATCCTTGCCAATCTTTTCAAGAGGTACAACAAACAATAAACTGTTTTGAAGAGCCCTTAAAGTTGCAAAGTACTCGTTAATATACTCCCTATCCGTTGTCATAACTCAATCGTTGGTAAACTATTCACGGCCTTTGTTTTGAGTTCATCAGCAATACGCACGTATTTTTGGGTATGGTGTAAGGAGGTATGCCCCAAAGTTCTGATATGGCTACCATGGTAGGCCAACATTGTACCAAAGGAGTGCCTTGCACAATGGAAAGTAATATGTTTCTCAATCCCTGCTTTTGCTGCCCAATTGTTGAGGTTCTTGAGCGTAGCGTTGTGCGAGGGTAGTTTAAATACAGGTGCATCGGGTTTGCCCCGCTCGCCCAAAAGTTTCTGAGCCGTGGCGTTGAGGTTTACATCTACCAAAATATCTGTTTTGGCTTGGTTCACAGTTACTTTATCGGCCTTCACATCTGCCCAACGTAAAGCCACAATGTCAACAAATCGTAGTCCCGTTTGGCAGGCAAACAAAAAAGACCGCTTTACCTCAGCATTGCCACAATAGGCGTTAGCAAGGCGTTGGAGTTCTACAATGGTCAAAATATCTTTTTGTACCGTATAACTCCCTATGTCGTTTAGCGTTGAGGCTGTAATCTAAATACAACTTGATAGTTTTCTCAGATCTATCGTCTTCTCTTAGCTTTACGTGTTGGCGTATAATTGTTCTCATTTTGTTTTCCTTTGTTGGAAGGTCTTTAACAAAGATATAAAACCGCTGACGATTTGCTGACGGAATCCATGAAAAAACTGTCAGCGGAAGGGAAGATAAAGGAAAACAAAAAAGCCTAAAGCGCTATATTTCAACGTTTTAGGCTTTTATTTTTTGTACTTTCAGTACCGGGGACGGGAATCGAACCCGTACGAGCGTTTCGGCTCACAGGATTTTAAGTCCTGCGTGTCTACCAGTTCCACCACCCCGGCGAGTGGTTAAGCTATTCGACAAAAAAAGCACCGTTTTCGGCGGTGCTTTGAGCGAAAGACGGGGTTCGAACCCGCGACCTCGACCTTGGCAAGGTCGCGCTCTACCAGCTGAGCTACTTTCGCAAGTATGTACTTCGGCAAGCCGACCAAATCGTTATTTGGTGGTGCAAAAGTAGTGCCTTTCCCTATATCGTGCAAGTCTATTTGAGAAAAAATTTCATATTTTTTTAATGAACAGTGTCAATTGTTTGATTTTCAATGATTCAAAAAATAGAGTATGCCAAAAAGTAAATTCAGGCAAATGCCCGCCAACAGATTGAGCCACATCGTATTTTTGAAATTGGCTTGCTGTTCGTCTTTCCAAACTTGCCACATCCACCAACCAAAAAAACTTAGCAGCGGAAAAAGTAGAATCATCAATAGCAAAAATGATTTGGTAAAACCGAAATATATTAAAAAACCTATTCCTGAAAAACCCAACCAAGAGACTGCATTGAGAAATGTACCCCGAATGCCTAACACGCGGCTCATGGTCAAATCGCCACGCTGGGCATCTTCTTCGTGCTGATACACTTGGGTAATGGGATAAATGGCGAGCAGATTGGAAGTACAAATGAAGGCAGGTAAAAGGATTTGAAAGTCAATTAATTCAAAAATTTGGCAATCGAGAGTGATGGCTTGATATACAAATATATAAGTGACAAATCCCTGAAAAATAGTAACTAACAGCCAACTAATAATAGGGTATTTCTTGAGTCGAATAACTGGATGGCTGTAGGCTTTTGACACCAATCCATAAACCAATAAATAGCCAGCAAAAATGGGATTAACAAAGAATAAGCCCAATATAACCGCTAAAATATCCATTGCCCAAGCAGTATAAAGCAGAGCCTTACTGACAGGGGGGGGATTTTCTAATAAGCCAATACTTCCTTCGTCTTTGTCGTAGTAGCTATTATAGGCATTGCTGGCGGGAAAAAGTAGAAAATGCAAAATAAAAAACACCCACCAAGATTTCGTCGTATTAATAGCAGGCGATTGACTCAGGGCAAACAAATAGATAGGCAAAAGAAAAAAAGAAAAGGGAATCCGGAGGTGTAAGAGCGTATTTTTCATCTGAAAACAAAAGTAATGGGCTTATATTTCTTTACATCTCGTGGGGTTGTTTTTATGGAAACTTAGGGGCTGTTGCCGAAATCGGTGTGCTATGGTAACTCCCCAGAATTGGTATCGGTCACTTTTTTTGGGATTAGCTGCGTGACTAATTCCATCCAAATAATCAGAAAATGTGAGCCGGAATGCGGCCTCGAAGGTGAGTGTCCATTGGGGATGTAGGCGGTATTTAAGACCTACACCAAACGGAACCACCTCATGAAGCGAGCTATAAACAGCGTTTTTGTCAATGATGGCTCCTTGTACAAAATCGGGTTTGGGAACAATCATATTATCTAAATCAGGGTGTGGATGAGTAGCTGCAAGCCCAAAACCCACAAACAAAAATGGAGAGAAAGTAGGTTTAAATAAGCGGAGTAGTCGAGGTTGAAGCAGTGGCCACAGGTGATATTCTGCTTGCAAGGTAAATTCATTGACAGGGGAGGAGGTAGAAAAATTACGAAAAGAACGGTCGGGATAGTGGCTATCGCGACCAGAAAGTTGGCCATGAAGATAAGAAAGTCGCAGTGCAATATAGTCTGATAGGTTATAGCGTACCAATAGCCCAAAGGCAGGTTTTGGCTCTTTTGAAATCCAATCAGATTTGTTTAAATCCCCTAAATAGCCTGATGCCCCCATAAAACCGCCTATTTCTACATGGCCTTGCCCTTTTGCCAATGTAGCAACTAAGCTGCAGAAACAAAAAAATAACAAGCGCATAGAAGATGAGTTTTTGGATAACTAAACGCTAAAAAAGCCGAACAGAATATACTCCATTCGACTTTTTAAGGTTAATAATTATTTAACGGATTTATTGGTGATAAGCTTTTATTTCAACTCGCCTGTTTTTCTGACGGCCTTGCTCTGTTTGATTGTCAGCAACAGGCACATTTTCTCCCAAACCTTTGATTTTCATCCGTGAAGTGCTTACACCTTTTAGTCTTAGATAAGTAAAACATGCTTTGGCCCTCATTTCTGAAAGCTGTTGGTTGTAATACTGTGGCCCTTGGCTATCTGCATGACCCGAAAGCACTAATTGATAAGCTGGGTTTTTATTCATCAAATCGGCTACTTCGTCTAAGTTAGCTTGATAGGTTTCTTGAATCACCGAACTATTGCTCTCAAAGAGTACAGGTTCTACCTTGAAATCAATCACCTCATTCTTTGCATCTATTACTGTTTTTTGGTGCTGCGCCAACTTGGCTTCCAAAAGCGCTTTCTTCTGTTCTTCTTTGAGGATAGTTTTTAAAGTTTTAGCATCTGGGCAGCCCTCAAATTCGGGCAAACCAGCTACGGTAGGACAGCGGTCTTTGGCATCTTCTACCCCATCGCTATCGGTATCGGGGCAGCCACTAAATAGCAATACACCTGGCACTGTGGGGCAAGCGTCGTCTTTATCAGCAATGCCATCGCCATCGCCATCAGGACATCCCTTGAGGGCAGTGGGGCCAGCTACGGTCGGGCATTCGTCGTCCTTGTCAGGGATTCCGTCTTTGTCAGTATCAGGGCAACCACTAAATTGGGCAAGACCCGCTACGTCAGGACAAGCGTCGTCTTTATCGGCGATACCATCTCCATCCTTATCAGGACACCCTTTGAGTGAGGCTAAGCCTGCTATATCGGGGCAAGCGTCATCTTTATCAGCAATACCGTCTTTGTCGCGGTCGGGGCAGCCTTGCAAAGAAGCTAAACCTGCTTCGTTGGGGCAAGCATCGTCTTTGTCGGCAATGCCATCTCCATCAGCATCAGGACACCCTTTGAGTGAAGCCAATCCAAAGATTTCAGGGCAATCATCGTCTTTGTCGGCAATGCCGTCATTGTCGCGGTCGGGGCAGCCTTTCATTCTGATAGCGCCTGGTTCGGTAGGACAGGCATCTTTTTCATCAGGAATGCCGTCGCGATCGGTATCTTTTTTATCAAAGCGATAAGCAATGGATAAGGTAGATAATTTGTATCGGTCATCACGACCTGGGTTGGCAGCTTTGCTCACTCCGTCCAGATAATCAGTAAATGCCAAGCGAAAGCCTGCTTCAGCGCCTAAAACCCAGTGTTCGGCTAAGTCATAACGAACCCCTACACCAAAGGGGATGACAAAGTTGGTTTTTGAGTAGTTAGTGGCTTGGTCAGCAATGGCTCCTTGTCGAAAATTAGCGGCCGTTGAGGAAGTTCCAGTAAAATCAGGCTTTGGATTGGTGAAACCCAACCCTGCTCCTGTAAAAAGATAAGGAGAGAGTTTGCGTTTGAAACTCACTTTGAAAGAGGTAGAATCATATCTAAACCTTTTCTTTCCGAGAAAATCATATTCAACAATGGCCGATAAATCGGTAAGGGGAGAACGTGTGTTGAATCCACGTATTTTGCGGTCATCAAAATTAGCATCATTGCCAGACAGCGTACCAAAGGTAAGCGCACCGCGCAATGCCCAGCTTCTGTTGAAATGGTAACGTCCGAGTAAACCACCACTTAACTTAGGTTCTGCGGAAAAAAAATCAGACTTATTGAGATCGCCCAAGTAACCTGAAAGACCAAGACCACCGCCAACTTCCCAACGAGGTTGTACTTGCTGAGTATAGGTTGTGATGGCACTCAATAATAGCGAAACAGTACAGAGGTAGCGTAAGCGTTTCTTCATAAATTTTTGGCCAATTAAAAGGTTTAGAATGATAATGGTAAGTTTGTATAGAAATAACGTTTCTGTACAAAGTATCATTTTACGCCTAAAACTAACAGAACGCCCTTGAAATACCAAATGATAATCTTATAATGCTATGCTTGATTAAGCAGCCAATGAGTAAGCAGTCTAACACCGTATGCAGTCCCTGCTTTCATACCTCCAAATTCTGTATCTGCAAAAGCTACACCAGCAATATCTAGATGAACCCAGTGTGTGTGTTCTTCTACAAAGAATTCTAAAACTTAGCGGCTACAATAGCCCCTGCTATGGGCTTTCCATGAAAATTTTTAATATCGGCTACGTCTGACTTTAACTCGTCTTTGTAATCATCCCATAGAGGTAAGCGCCATAGTTTTTCTCCCGTTTGTTGCCCGCTTTCGTACAGGTTCTGCGCCAGGGTGTCATTATGGGTAAACATTCCTCCTGCCACAAAGCCCAAGGTAGCTACACAACTGCCCGTCAGGGTGGCTAAGTCTATGATGATGTCTAAGTCATAGTTGCGTTTGGCGTAACTTAGTCCATCGGCCAAAATAAGCCGACCTTCGGCATCCGTATCAATGACTTCGATGGTTTTGCCCGAGTAGCTATCTATAACATCGCCGGGCTTAGTAGCCAGACCGTCTATGCTGTTTTCGGTGGTAGGAATAAAGCCAACGAGGTGTACAGGTAATTGAAGTTTTGCTGCTAATTCTATGGTACCTAATACGGCAGCGGCCCCCCCCATGTCAGACTTCATGTAGTGCATGTTGGTAGATTGCTTCAAAGAAAGCCCGCCCGTATCGAAGGTAACGCCTTTTCCTACCAGCCCTATTTTTTGAGTAGCGGCAGGGTGCTTGTATTCCAACACCACAAAACGGGCAGGGTGCTTGCTGCCCTCACTCACTGAGAGTAGTGCTTTTAAGCCCATTTCAGCACATTGCTTTTCATCAAAAACCTCCACTTTATAACCATATCGCTGACCAGAAGCCAAGGCCCAATCGGCCAAAAGTTGTGGATTTTTCTTATTGGAAGGGGCATTCATCAAATCCATGATTCGGATTTGAGTTTGGGCCGTGGCATGGCCTATGGTAGCTCCTTGAGAGGCAATATCTACTTTGCTATTTTCTACAACAATAGATAGATTAGACGCTGAATCAAAAAAAGTAGCACCAGTATTTTTAGCGGTTTTATATAGTCCTATGTCGTAAGCGCCTAAAAAACATCCATTCACGATGGCCTCTGTCCAGTGCGGTGCTATCGCTCCTGCGGTTAGGTCGAGGGCAACAGAAGCGGGCAAATCTTTTTTATTTTTATGAAAGAAAGCACGTAATGTTTTGACATAATCGGCCTCCGTGGGTGTTTTGCCCAATCCTATTAAAAATATCTTTTTTTCTTCCTGATAGAAGGTGAGTGTTTGTTTTGCCTCCGCTCTAAAATCTTGCACGAGCCAACTGGTATTAGGAAGTGATTGTAAGCGCTCTTTCAGCGTATCGTCTTGACGAAAAAGATGAATGACCGCTTGCGTTGTATGGGGTAGTTGAGATACGATTTCTAAAGTCATTTGCAATAAAAGGAATACAAATTAATGGGAGAGTAATACGCGAAAAGCCTTGTTTCAGATTTTAAAAATGGAGTTTACTAACTATAGCGGTCGTTGCGCCAGGGGTAAGCTGTATTGGAATAACCGCGTTCTTCCCAGAACCCACGCTTGTTTTTTGATAAAAATTCGATTCTTTTGATCCATTTAGCACCCTTCCAAGCATATAACTGCGGTGTAATCATGCGTGCGGGGCCGCCGTGTTCTTTGGGAAGTGGTTGTCCATGGACGGTATGTGCCAAAAGTACATCGGGCTTGAGAGCTTCTTCGAGCGAGACATTGGTGGTATAAGTATCATAGCCATAACATAAGAGGTGTGTGGCGGTTTCTTTGGGCTGAACGAGAGCCGCTAAGTCCAGTAATCTTACGCCTACCCACGACATATCGAGTTTTGACCAAGTAGTTACACAATGGAAGTCAGAAGTATCTTCTGTTTGGGGGAGTGCCATAAAATCTTCCCAAGTCAAAATAAGGGGGTTTTCGACTTCACCATCAATATACAATCGCCAGCGGTCGAGACCGACATTGGGTTGATAACCAAGGTCTAAGACAGGCCACTTCGTTGTTAGGGTTTGTCCTACGGGTACTTGAGGCATCCCGTGTCGGTTGGGCTCTCCATGCCCTTGGGGGCGAGGGTCGGCTACCGATGGTGTATTTTTTATTTTATCTTCAAATCGTGCTTTGAGCTTCATCCGCGCTTCCACGATTTTATCGAGTTTGCTATTTTCTTCCATGACTATTTAAACATACCTATACGCCAAAAGTTCAAAAAAAGTTGGCAGATTAATTTCTAACAAACTTAAAATGAGTGCGTATAAAACCCTGCTGCTCGTAGAATTGATGCGTAGCATGGCGTTTTTTATTGGCGGTTACTTCCAATAATTGGAAATTTTCGCGCGTGGCCACCTCTATTAAAGTTTGCATGAGCAAAGTACCCACGCCTTTGTTTCGATAAGGGGCAATGACAAACATTTCTTGAATTTCACCTACTCTGCCGCAGTGGTGGAGCAACCACTGAGCATGTACACTGGCATAACCTACACAGGTGGCATTATCGTAAGCCAAGAAATAATGACAGTCAGGGTTTTGGAGATTATGGTGAAAGATGCTTTGAAATAAACTAAAATCGAAAGCTGTTTCTTCTAATTCTTCGATGAATTGATGAATAATGGCGGTGTCGGAAGCAGTAGCTGGACGTACAGTTAAGTTCATTTCAAAATTCTTGCATCAAATCAGATTCATATACAATAGTGCCCTTTACATTGCTGGAAGTAATAGATACCATTGCTTTGGCTACTTTTTCGGCCTCAATGGCACGGTACTTAGCAGGGATAATAGGTCTAAATAATAAAGAAAACCATTCTCCTATCTGTTCTCCTAAACGTGATTCTTTACGATTTCCTAATAGTAAAGAAGGACGAAAAATAAGCAAGGTTTCATAGCTTAATTGTCTAAGGGAAAGTTCTAATTCACCTTTGACACGATTATAATAAAACATAGATTGGGTGTCTGCGCCCATGGCTGTGACAATAGCAAAACGTTTGGCCCCATTGGCCAAGGCTATTTGGGCCATTTCCAACGGGTAAGTATAATCTACGCGATAGAAGGCATCTTTTGAGCCTGCCTTTTTCATGGTAGTACCGAGGCAACAAAATATATCGTCGGCTTTGATGAGCGAAGCATCTGGATGGTCAAAATCAAAGATAACAGACTCCAACTTTTGATGAACAATTTCTAAAGGATTTCTC
The DNA here is from genome assembly GCA_041392315.1 of Spirosomataceae bacterium. Lineage (GTDB taxonomy): Bacteria > Bacteroidota > Bacteroidia > Cytophagales > Spirosomataceae > Runella. The sequence continues at coordinate 211,178 of JAWKMH010000010.1, forward strand.
AATAAAACCTTCACTTGGCTGTATTTTTCTGAGTTTAATAGATGAGTTAGGACTTGCCCTCCCACCAATCCAGTAGCTCCTATTACCAAGGCTGTTCGTTTTTCGGCTGTCATTTTTGTTGGGAATAGTTATCTTTACATATAGGCAGGTTGCTATGGCCTTACCGATAGAACACCTAATGGTAAATTAACTAAAAATAGGGCATTTTTAAAAATAATTTTAAGTGAGATTTAGTTAACGGTAAAAAATTAAAAATCAAATTCAATCACTTCAGGGTCGTGGAGGAGGCGTTTGATTAATTTTTCATGGTTGCGTTCGCGTCCTTGTACAATCCATGTGCCACTGATGGTTTCGCCTATTCGACTTTGTACGCCTATCTTGGCATCAAGCCCTAACTCTTTGAAAAGCATTTCATAATGTTTGAGGGTTTTCTGCTGAAATTGGCATACAATGCGATAATTACGAAGCTGATTGCGACGTTTGATGAGATTTTGTACAGGGACAAGTGCGTACAGGACAAAAAGAACAATCCCTGATGACACACTGGCGATTTCAAAAAAACCTGCCCCGACGCACATGCCCAATGCCGCTGTGGCCCAAACGGTAGCTGCGGTTGTGATGCCTACGACGCGGTTGTTGTCCCGAAAAATAATACCTCCACCACTAAACCCACTACCTGTGACGATATTGGCAGCAATTCGACCTGCATCGCCTCCTAATTTCATCGAAATAAGAGTGAAAAGCGTAGAACCTACAGCAATCAATATCATGGTTCGTAACCCTGCCGATTTGCTGTGGTATTCGCGTTCCATGCCTATCAATGCACCCAAACCAGCTGCGATGAGTAGTTTTAGAATGTCTTCAGTGATAAATAAATCCATTGTTGATAGTTTTAGAAAGGTAACTAACTACTCATCATTAACGCTTCAATTTCTTCTACTTCAATCGGAATATGGGCCATGAGGTCAATATTGCCTGTGTCGGTAATCAGTATATTGTTTTCTAAACGAATACCCAGTCCTTCTTCTTTGATATAAATACCTGGTTCACAAGTAAAAATCATACCTGCTTCAAACTTTCGGTAACGATTTCCTACGTCGTGGACATCTGTCTCCCAAATGATGGGAAGTGCCGTGCATAAAAACTTTTTGTAGGCAGGCCAGTCAGGGTCTTGCTTGGCGATGTCGTGCTGAGTCAGGAGTCCTAAACTTAGTAATTCACCTTCCATGATGTTGGCGACCTCTTTTGGTATTCTTCCAAGGTATTGCCGGGTATGAGCATAGCCCGAGCGGCCTTCATGATGCGTAGCACTGCTTCATACACTTGGCGTTGGCGGGGCGTAAAACGCCCTCCTACAGGGATAGTGCGCGTCAGGTCGGCGTTGTAGTTGGCATATACTGCGGCTACGTCCAAGAGTAATAGCTCACCATCTTTGCAGGGTTGATTGTTGGCGATATAATGTAATACGCAGGCATTTTTTCCTGAGGCGATGATGGGGGCATAGGCAAATCCTTGGGCACGTTGGCGAATAAATTCGTGGGAAAATTCTGCCTCAATTTCATACTCCCAAACATCGGGTTTCACCAACTTTAATACCCTCAAAAAAGCCGTCGCGGGTAATGTCAATGGCTTTTTTGAGCAATTCAACCTCTTGGGGTTGCTTGATAGCACGTAGATGATAAGCAAGAGGAGCCAGCCGATGCAGCGTGTGTAAAGGATAACGTTGCTTAAATTCATGGATATAACGCGCATCTCTTGTTTGTACTTGCCCATCGCTGCGGGCGTGTTCGTTGGTGTTGAGGTAAACGTGTTCGGCTTCAAAAATAAGTTGATTGAAAATAGCCTCAAATTGACTTGTCCAATAAACCCGTTGAATACCAGAAATCGCTGTTGCCTTGGCTTTAGTGAGTTTTTCACCTTCCCACACAGCGATGGTTTCGTTGGTTTCGCGTACAAAGAGGACTTCTCTCAACTTGGGGTCGGGGTGATGGGGAAAAGAACCAGTAGGGTTTCTTCTTGGTCAATACCCGAAAAGTAAAACAAATCTGAATTTTGCCGAAAGCCCATCGTGCCGTCGGCATTAGTAGGCATGATGTCGTTGGCATTGAGTATTACTAAACTTTTGGGTTTGAGTAAAGCATATAGCCGCTGCCTATTTTGAATAAACAGTTGTGGATCTATGGGATCGTAGCGCATCACATCAATTTCTTAGGGCTTCGATTTCTGCGATTGTCTTAGGAATAGGGTCACCGAGCAGTTGGCCGCCCTCGTTGGTAATTAGATAATTATCTTCTATACGAACGCCACCAAAGTCGAAATAATGATTGAGTTGGTCATAATTCACAAAGTCTTTGAATTTACTTTGACTTTGCCACTGTTGAATTAATTGAGGAATAAAATAAAGCCCTGGCTCAACCGTAAGTACAAAACCCGCTTCTAATTCTTTGGCCAAACGCAATGATTTTAGCCCCAACAGGCTACTACGAGTGAGTCCCTCACGATAACCGATGAACTCTTCACCGAGATTTTCCATGTCGTGTACATCCATGCCTATCATATGGCCTAAGCCATGCGGCATAAACAAAGCAGGCACTCCCAAGGCCACCATTTCGTCAACATCGCCACGCAGCATACCTAAGTTTTTAAGGCCATTGGTAATGGTTTTCCAAGCCAGCAAGTGGCAATCGAGGTACTTAATGCCAGGTTTTAGGGCATGGATTGCGCTATTATTGGCCTCTAATACAATTTGATAGATTTCTTTTTGTTGTTCGGTAAAGTTCTATCCACAGGCCAAGTGCGGGTAATATCACCAGCATAATAGGTGGCTGTTTCTGCTCCAAAATCGCCCAATACCAAGCGTCCATTGACGAGTCGATTACCATGATAATGATTATGAAGGGTTTGACCGTTCATAGACAAGATAATAGGATAGGCCAGTCGCCTCCACCACTGCGTGCTGTGCCATGGACTGTGCCTACAATCTCGTATTCATATTTGCCAGCGCGGGTAGCCCGCATGGCATTAAGGTGCATTTGTCCCGAAATATTGACGGCACTATGCAACTCCATAATTTCTTCGTCGGTTTTGTAAGAACGCTGATTAATAACCGCCTTGATAAATTCTTGGGATGTTTTTTGTGGAATTTCGGCGAGTGCGTATCCAGTTAAATAATGAAGTTTGAGGGTATGCTCGGGGCGGTAAGGAGGTAAAAAATGTATTTTTTGACCTGTCTGAAGGCTTGCTTTGAGCTTACTTTCCAAAGCTGATTTAGACAAAGTTTTGGCTACGCCGACGCGTTCGGCCTGCTCTTGTAGGGTTGGTTGTGAGCCTGCCCAGATCACATCTTCTATGGTGATTTCTTCACCTACTATCCATTCTTCGCCCGAGGCTACATCAATCAGGCCAGCTAATCCTGCCTTATCGAGTCCAAAGTAGTAAAGAAAGGTGCTATCTTGCCGAAAATGATAGGTATTGTCGGTGTAGTTCATCCCTGATTCTTCATTGCCAAGAAAAAGAAGAAGACCCTCTGTGATTTGATTTTTAAGCTGAGTACGTCGCCCAGCGTAGGTAGCTTTGGAAAACATCTGTATTGGTTAATATTGTTGGGACAATATTAACCAATCTTAGTTCTATATACTACATTTTAGGGGCAAAAATCATTTCTAAGGACATTGCTGGCTTGTTCGTACAAAATAGCGTTTCCCGTTGAGCCCGAGTTCATTGCTAGCTTGTCGCAGCGTGATATTATATTGAAAAACTTGGCCATCATTGGCTTTGAGTACCAATACAGGCGCATTGTTGCGTGCCATTATCTCCCAACGCCCTTGTTCGCCCGAGCGGCCTGCATAATTGAAATAGCTCGAAAAATTGGATGAAGAATAGCTGGAATCATCTTTTTTAGAAAACTGCCCATTGCTGCAAAGGTGAATACTAAACTTGTCTGACAGCCCATTGCTGGTATTGAGATAGAGCAATTCTTTTCCTTTTAGCTTATTTTTCCACTGCTCGGCCAAAGGCGATGTTTGGGGTTTTGTAAAAACCATCGTGTTGGAAATAGCACGTAGCACTTCTGTCAGGCTGGTATTGTATTCGTTGGTAGGTGCAACCGCCGTAATATTGACTCCCCCTCCGTGTGGCGAAAGCAACACAATGCTGGCAAGGGTGTAAGGCTGGTTTTGGAGTGTCCCCCGAAATATCACCCAAGCTCCTGTGTTGCTGTAGGCTTCAAATTGCGCTTGTAAGCGCGTGTTACTTTGCGCATCTTGCACATCTTTTGCATCGTTTTGTACAGCATTCATGCTGTTGTAATTATGCGAGCTAACGGTAATGATTGTTTTTTGTCCTGTTTTGCTAAACCCATACCCTCCATTTTGCTGTTGAGCTTGCCAGCCAGCAGGGCCATTGAAAGCATAGCCGCCAAAAGGGTCGGTATATTTGCTCCTGTTGCTTTGGTGGTGTTGGAGGAAGTTGTAGTAGAGGCAGCAGCAGTTGGGGGCTGGTTGGGGTTGGTGCGCCAAAGGCTTGATAGATTGGCGTTTTACTTCCATAGAAACCCCATCAGAGGTACGTAAAATAATTGTTTCCTATTTTGGCTAAGGTAAAGGTGGTAGCTACGCCATTGTAGTCGTAATTGCCTACCAGTACGCCCAACAATTTTGTGCCATTGAATGTGTAAGACTCGCCTGGGGCTTCCAATTTTCCCGTATAATTGTTGCCATTTTTCATCACTGTTACGCTCAATTTTGTTTCGGCATTGCCAAACACCCCCACATACATATCTGCCTCTTGCTGTGCAGATGTATTTAGCAAGGTTCCCAAAAAGGTAAAAAAACAAAGAATGGGCGTTACAGCTATTTTCATTTGTCAAGCTATTTTTCGTTGTTGCCGTTTTTTCTTGCAGGTGCTGTGGGCCGATTAGGGTCTATCGAGGGCTTTTCGAGCGGAAGGCCACTGCTTTTGGGCGGTTCAAAGGAGAAATTGTAAGCCACACCTGCCACATTATTGCTTGTATTGCTATTGTCATTAAGCTCAACCAGGAGAAATTTGTAAGCATCATAATTGGGACTACTCACAGGCAATCGTACGGTCAATTTAACACTTGATCCTTCATTGAGGGTCGTACCTGCGGGTTCGTTATTACCCAATAGTAAATCATTGATTCCATTAAGGTTGCCTTTGTCGAGTTTATCGTCCTTTGATAAATAAATCCCCACTTGGAAATCATCAATAGGTGTACTGGGAGAGCCTTTGAATGCGAAGGCTCCTGGGCCATTGTTTTTTAAAATAAAACTCACTGAAACCATTGTAGCACTCCGCTCATTGATGACGAGGCCATTAATCGCCAAGTCGGGTGAAACAGGTTTTTGTGCTAACGCCATTAGGCAGTTAAAAAAAGCGAAAAGTGTGATTAAAGCTTTCATGTGTTTGAAGTTTAATAAGTATTCGATTATAATAGTTGGTTTTGAACCCTTACTGATGGGTATTGGGTGCTATCTTAACGCATCATACAAGCAATACTGGCTATAGGAACGAGCTGTTTAAAGGCAAAATTTTTGGAATAAAGCGTTCGTACACCATAACTTAGCATGACGTTTTTGCTGAACCGCCAATCACCACCATAAGCAATAGTTAAGTTGTTGTTTTTGAGCAAGTTGTTTCTATCTCTATTGAGTATTTCCACAAAGAAATTAAACTTTGGGCTACCATAACGGAGATTGAGACCCCCAAAATATTCCCGTGTTTGACTCCGTAGCGGGGTCGTAAATTGGGTATAACGCACCACGCCTGTGAGTAGCCATTTTCGCCCCAAACCTATGCAGCCATTGACCCAGACCGAAACACCGTCTTGCTGCAAACTGAGGCTGTCTAAGCCTGCATTTTTGTAGTTAAATGATTTTCCGAAAGCGACATCCAAAAAACTGGCGTTCCAATGTTCTTTCAAATACGTATTGCTGATGTTGGTAATAAGGTCTTTGTGGGTTTTTTCAGTCAAAGTAAGTTGCCCATCTAAAGCCTGAATTTGCTGCAAGAGCAACATTCTCGTTTCTAAGTATTCGGGCAGATTAGCGATTTTTTGGAGCGAGTCGCTCAACAGTGGTGCGGTTGTCCAATAGCACCTGCTGCTGCTCATAGTAGCGTTCGGTGGCCCCACGCCAAAGATCGGGCTCATCTAAGGGGTCGTGGCTTCTAAGAAGGGTAATTTTAGTGGCCAACGCCAAGCGACGTGTTAGGTTTTCGTCTTCAATCGTCCTACCCGACACATCCAAGGTAGAAAGCACTTTCATGAACTTGGATGCGCCTTGGTATTTCAGCAAATTGGGCCGATTGTAGAGTAACTCCCAAATGGGCTGTGCTTGAATGGCAATATTGGGCTTGAGCCGCCAAGAAGCAAAAGACCAGTCCACCTTAAAATCGCGGATATTACCGGCTTGGTTACTTGGGCAGGCGTAACACCCAGTAAATCGAAGGCCGCCGAAGTAGGAATCGTAAACTCCAATGGTTTGGGAGCATTGAGTGTCGGGACATTGGCTTCCTCCGTTTGGGCAAAGGTCAAGGAACAAAATCCACAAACAATCCATAAAAGTATCTGATATCGTTTTTTCATCTTCCAGTCTTTGTTAAGTGCCTCAGCACAATTAGTTGATATTTCGAAGTGGGATTTTACCGTCAGTACTAAAAATTTTGTGTAGAAGTTACTGAGCGTTTACAGAGGCTCATCTGAGCTTCATGGGTTGGTCTGTGTGGTTTGTGGTTGGGAATGAGGTAGTGTTTGTTGCTTTAAAAAGGGAAGTAATAACCCGCTAAGTTGATAATAATCATGATGGTTGAGAAAAATATAAGCCCATGAAAAAAGCAATACTCAAATGAAAGGTGAGTACAAGTGTTATCCAAAAAAGCCTTGTTTTCTCTATGTTCACAAAAATTGGATAGAGCATTTCGAGCAGTACTGTACCCCAACCGATAAGTAAGAAAAAAGGTGTTTGATACAAGAAATCTACATTAATCGATGAAGTAACATGGTAGCTATGGACAATTTTCCAAATAGACTCACCATTGCGCCAATTATATCCGAGCAGTTTCTCAAAGCCCGAAAAAAATAAATGATACATAAATGAAATTGAAATACCCATAAATATTGATTGGTAGAAATAAGAAATTTTCTATCTCGAAACAAAAGTACATCTACTGACTTGAACTGGCCGATGGGGAAAATACAAGCATAAAATAAGCAGATGGTTGTGAAGGCATCTACGCCATAGCAGAAAAAATCAATAGAGTTGGTCAGGGTAAGTTGAAGAAATAGGGCACAAATAGCCCCAAGTCTTGAGAAAAGTCCAATAAAAACAAAGAGTAATGAAATTGGGTATAAATATCTGATAATCATCAATAAATTAGCATACTTTATATCTAAAAAATGGCTTATACCAGTAATTGTTGGCAGGTATTCGCTGGAAACAACAAGGGAGATGTCTGGTTTTACAAAAGCATTTAACCCAAAAAGGTTTTCAAAATCTGCTTGGATAGACCCAAAATGAAGCAGAGCAAACAAGCTCACGCCACACCTAAAAAATACAATCCAGAGATGATGGACTTCTTCTTTGCTCTGAAAATATTTCGACAATTGCATGGGTGTTTATTTGTAGTCTAATTTGGTCAATTTTACTTCTTTGACAGGCCGTAATTTATGCTCCCCCACCCCTTTTCGTTGCCTAAATTGTGCTAAGGTGGGAAACGTTAAAATGTTGTAACTCACATAGAAAGTATCGCTCCTGCAGTGATGTTGCCCATACATCTTTACGGCAATATTTTTAAAAAGTAAATCATAATATTGGGCTTCCATTTGCTGCTTTTCTATTGATATGGAGTCTCCCATATCTACCAAATAATCAGTTACTCTTGAGGAAAGGCTATTAAATCTTACCGAAGATTCATAACTCCGAAATTCTGGTGAGATGATAGTGCCATCGCAATCACCCAAAATCAAGCCGTTGGCCTTGACATTTGGAGCAAAAAAGCCATAGCCAGACCCTGTACCAGAGATACGACCATAGGCCAACTCGAATTTGGAACAGCAGATTGACCGAGAGCCAATCTACTGTGGCTATTCTTTTGAGTTTGTAAAATTTATGGTATTTGTCGTAGGCCGAAAAACAACACACACCTATTACAAAAAACAAGTGAAAATAAGCCCAACTCTTAAATAGTATTTTCGGGTAGCATTGCAGTTGATTACCTTTGAGAGATCTCATATGTATTCAGAAGGGCTTTCAAATCGAGGGTTGATTTTCGACCATCACAGCCATCACCACAATTGACACAACGCTGGCAAACATCATCCTGTTCTCCATCGTACATCAGCTGGTATTGAAACATATTGTTGTCTATCTTTCTGTTGGCCATGGCAAAAGCAGGCTTAACAGCTCCCATTTTTTCGACTTGTCCCAAACTACTTTAACTTCGTCTTTAAAGGATTTTACATCGTATTCTTGAGCTAATAACGAAGCAAATTTCTCTTTATCCCCTTTTTTGAAAACGATAGTTCCACGTGTTTCGTAGAGGTTTTTTCCACTTTGATAAAACCCGCATTTTTATCTTGGGCTATCAAAGAAAAAAGTGCCATTGAAATAATTCCGAGAAATACTACATACATTCTTTTCATTTTTTGATGGTTTTTGGTTCTAAGTACTGATTTATAAATAGTTTTTATAGTTTCTTACTCTTGTCTTCATAAACCGAGTAAACAAACTGATTATAGATGAATCACAACAAACAAAAGCTAAGCAGACTCTTTAAAGAATCAATAGCCATAGCCTGTGAAAACACTGCCAGACCGTATAATTGAAAGCCGAAGGTCGAGATTCAAAGGATGTAGGCAAAATAGTAGGCATATCTAATGTGAGCGTAAACAGTTGCTTAAAACAATATAAGTCAGAAGCTCATCTATCAAGATAGGTCAAGGAACAAAATCCACAAACAATCCATACAAGTCCTTGATAGCTTTTTTTATCTTTCAATCTTTAATTATGCTGTTTTTAGTTAGGCTTTGAAAGCGTTGATGATTTTTAAAAACGAGTCTTGAACTCTTCGCTTTGCTGTACCCCACCATTGCGTTGATAAACGCCTATCCTAACCCCCCAAACCCAATCTGGAAACCGAATATTGTCGGCTTTAACTTTGATGTAATAGGGCGATTTTAATGTCATAGAAGCCGATAGATTTAGTTTGGAAGCACCCATTTTGGAGGGCTTATCCAAAATCTCTGCTGGATAGGACTTAACACCACTACGCCATGCAAAATCTTTGTTAGAAAGTGGCTTTATTAATTTGGTGTTTTCCAACGCCACTAAGGTTGTTCCAGAAGCGGGCGTAGGATGCTGATAAAGTGTTTTCCATTCTTGACTACTACCCGACGGGCAATTGTCGATATTAGAAGAAGAACGAGCACAAGCCAATGACACTTCACCAACCTCCAATTGTATGGCTTGTACCTGGTCATTGAGCAGGTTGGCATTGTTGGATTTCAACACTACTTCCACTGTGTAGGGGGTATCTTCGCGAAGTCGGTTTTTTTGAGATACGCTCAGACAGAGCGACGGATTGGCTTGGGCGCAAATAGATACCGCCTCTATGCTATAAGTTTCATTGGTCTTTGGGCGCATAAAACCCAGCCCCACACCCAAAAAGATACTGATTATCAATGTTTTCATCTTTACTGCTTGATTGTAATAGAACAGGTCAGACAACTTCTGTCTTTTTTTCTGATGCAGCAGCAGCCACAAGGCCGGGCGGTGCAAGTGCATTTAGGGCTTTGCCGATAGATGACAGGCGCGGCAGAGGGCGCGCCACTGTTGTCGTTGCCGTCGTTGTCCACTACTATCAGCGTATATAGGCTATTTGAAGGGTCAAATTTGAATTTTGACTTGGTGTATATCATCACCGATGAAGACGACATGTAGGAAGCCTTGCCACTAACAATCGAAAACAAGGCAGGATTGGCATATATTTTATCCATTATTGCCAAGGAGTCTTTGGTTGTTTTTGCTTGAGATAACATCCTAAAATCAACCAGTATGAGGTCTAAGGCGCGGCCGTCGGTAGTGGCTTTATCGAAAGAGGATTCTCCAAAATCAATAACGTAACCACCACTGATAGCCCGAATAGGGCTTTTGTCTTGACGAGTCGTAGCCGAGAGCAAGGCGAGCATAAGTACACCAAAATGAAGAAGTGAAGCGATTTTGTTTTTCATTTTTTAGAGATTAAAAGAGTAAGAAAACATTATAACTGTGTAATCGTAAAACTAACTTCTATGTGCGAGCCACGTTCGTAGCAATGAAGCGTTCGGCGAAGAGAACCATTGATTTCTGATAAATACACCCGATGTTGCTCTGTTAGGTATTGTCGGTTACTACTTTGATTGCCCAACGAAGCGGTAAGGGTAAAGTTGGCTTTGTTGCCTTCGCAGGTAGGAAGATCAAATACCAGAGATTGATTGAGTAGCAGCGGTGCGCTGGTGCTGATTTTGACATATTTATCCATATTTCTTTCAAAAAACTTCAAGGTACGCTCTCGGCTGTCGAACGATGCCCCTGCTTGGTTGTCGTTGCTATTGCAATACACGCCCGCCCAAACACTGCCGTATAAGTTTTCTGAGCCGTTGGTTGTTTCTGATTTTATCAGGGTTATTTTCTCTAAAGTAACCCGATAAGTGCGTAGGGAGGTGTTGCTCCAGCCACTTTTTAGAATCATTAGACACATCAAAATACATAACCCCCGTTTCATGCTTATTTTCGTTCATTGACTTTGCAAAAGTGAACAATAAGCACAGACGGGAAATCATCCCCAGCGGGGATGGACAAAAAATCCCCCTTGCGGGGGAGATAAAAAAGTAAGAAAAGTGAATTATATTAGTTGATGTTCGAGTGCATACTTGACCAATGCAGCCGTATTTTTGAGGTTGAGTTTATGAAGGATATTCTTGCGATGACTAATAATGGTAGATTCACTTACAAACAGCCGCTCGGCGATTTCGGCACTTGTCAAGCCTTCTACCAAAAGCGGCAATAATTCTTTTTCGCGTGTGGTAAGCCAAGTGTGTAGGGGAGCATGAGTGGCCTGGATGCGTTTAGAGGTTGTCGATTGTCGTTGTAAAAGTGTATTGAGAATAGAAGGTGTATAATATACCTCGCCATTTTCAATGGTTTCAAAAGCGCGATGCAGCTCGGCAGAACCCGTATTTTTTAAAATATACCCATCGGCACCTGCCCGTATCATTTCTTTGATGCTGACATAGTCGTCGAGCATTGTTACGGCAATTATTTTTACTTTAGGATTATTTTTTTTGATATGTTTGGTGGCTTCTATGCCATCGCAATGAGGCATATTTATATCCATCAATACCCAATTGATAGGGTGCTTTTCTACCATCTCAATGGCAAGTTGCCCATTGAGCGCCTCGCCTACAATTTCCACATCGGGCGTTTGAGAAAGCACAAACCGAAGCCCTTCTAAAAACAACTGGTGGTCATCGACCAGAAGAATACGACGTTTCATGAGGAGGTTGTTGGTGAATAAGGAATTTCGATGTGTACGCTTACACCTTGGTCGGGAGCGGTGTCAAATACCATTTTACCTTTTAGTAATTGAACCCGATTTTGGATGTTCTCGAAGCCAAATCCTGAAGAAAAAGGCTTGATTTCAAAACCCTGACCATCATCTTCGTACCCAATGATAAGCAAGCCGTCGCGTTCTAACAATTGTAATTGGATTTGCGAGGCATTGGCATGTTTGAGGGTATTGTTGATCAACTCTTGTATAATTCGAAAAATATTGAGGGTTACTTCTTGAGATAAATTTTCAGGAAAACCAACCCAAAATAAATCAATTTTGATTGAAACGGAGGTGTTTATTTTTTGATTAAATCTTCAAGGGCTTCATGTAGCCCTTGCTCAAACAACAATTTGGGGTTGAGGTCATGGATTAACTGACGAATTCCCCTTATGGCTTCTTCAAGCACAGGTTTGAGTTGGTTGGTACGTTTTTCTTGGTCTTTTTCTAATTCGGCAACATAGATTTGTAAAGTAGAAAGCCGCATGCCTAAGTCGTCGTGGAGTTCAGTCGCCAACTGCTTACGTTCGGCTTCTTGGGTCTTGATAATAAGGTCCAAGCGTTGCTTTTGACGTTGTTTAAGCGATAAAATTCGCCAACGATAGAACAATGCTCCCAAAGCAGTGATACCCAAAGCAGCCATCAGCCTAAACCACCAAGTTTGCCAAAATGGGGGTTTTATCCTAATAGTAAGTTGCCGAATGTCATCACTCCAAAAACCATCGCTATTGGCTGCTTTTACTTCAAAAACATAATCGCTCGCAGGCACACGCACATACCTTGCAAAGGCGTTTTGGGTGGTAATCCATTCATTTTCCCACCCTTTTAGGCGGTATTGGTATTGGTTTTGGCCATTGCTAAAGAAGTCTAACGCGCTAAAGAAAATAGAAAAAGTGTTATGGTCATAGTGAAGCTGAATAGACTGTGTTTCTCCGATATACATATCATTTTGATAGTGTTTTTCATCTATCCAAAAATCGGTCAGTTGCACTTTGGGCTGAAAGGTACTGGTGCGTACTTCTTCTGGCTTAAAATAAGTGAAGCCAGTGGTGCCGCCAAAATAAAAGACCCCGCTGCTATCTATCAAATAAGACTTGTTATTGAATTCATACCCATGCAATCCGTCAGAAAGTTGATAATTTCTAAACTGCTGTTTTTCGGGATTGAAACTGGCCAACCCACGATTGGTGCTTATCCAAATATTATGTTGGCGGTCGGTCAATGTGGCATAAATGTAGGAATTGGGTAGTCCATCTTTTACTGTAAAACGTTTGATGATTTCTCCATTTTTATATTGTAAAAGCCCATTACTTGAGCCGAACCAGGTACAATGTCGAGCACTATCGGGCAACATACAAAGTACATTTCCGTGCTTCGCAACCACCTCGTTTGTTGTCCATTGGTTGTTTTTGATACTTCCTTTGAGGCATCCATTGTTGAAAGGAGTAAGCCAAATAGTTTGATTGTCAGTGCAAGAGAGCCAAATAATATTCTGATTTTCCAGTCCTTTAATGGGGGTAAAAACGTGCGTGTGTTTATGAAAAACGTAAAGGCCATATTCTGTTCCTATGAGTAGTTGATTAGGTTTCCATTCGGCGATACTTCGTACAATATTTTGACCGATTTGGTGCTTACCATTGAGATAGAAATTCTCAAATTGGCCATTTCCTACATAACGCCCCAGCCCATTGTAAGTGGCTACCCAGACTTGGTCGTTTCGGTCGCGAAGAAATTGATTGATAGATTGACTTGGAAGAGAGCGAGGGTTTTTGGGGTCGTGGATAATATAAGCCGTGATTCGTTGCTTGTTTTTGTCCCAAAGATTGATGCCCCCCTGTTCAGTACCTATCCAAATGAGGTTTTTGTTGAACGACAACAAGCAACGCACGTTGGGGTCGTTGAGCGACTGAGTCTCTTCTGCTACATAGCGTACCGAATTGAATTTATAACCATAACCAATCATGGCATCGACTCCCAAAGGGTCGGGGTTTGTCCACACGATGCCATCGTTGGCTTCATAAACTGTAGAAATGGTGTTATTGGCAAGGCTATTAGGGTTGTTTTTCTGGTGCGTCCATTGTTGCCAGGTACCATCCGAGGCATAACGAAGTACGCCATTGCTGCTTGTGGCAAGCCAGAATCCGCCGTCATTGCTTTCTGAAATACCATATACTTCTCCAAGTGGTTTGTTGAGCACTTGATTGATGTATTTTATTTGATTGTTTTGCGGGTTAAAAATCAATAAGCCATCCGCATAACCCAAATAAATAAGCCCATTTTTAGCATGATTTACGCAATACAAAATGGTGGGTTTTCCAACGATATTTTGAGGGTTTCGACTGAAAAAATACGTTTCTTTTTTAGAAAGTGTATCGTATTGCATTAATCCTTCTGTCAAACAGACCCACAGTTTCCCATCCTTCCCAAAAGCGCTACCATTAGTAGTTGTCAGTAAACCCAACCGATAGTTGATGGCAGGTAAGATTGTTTTCTTTTTGTGTTTAATGTAATTATACTGTATAATTCCCTCTTTTTCAGACCAATACCACACGGCATGATGGTTGGTAGCAAAAGGCGTACAAGAGGATAACTCAACACTGCTGGACGAAGGAATAAACGTAAAGGTGTCACTTTGACGATGGTACTGATTGAGTCCGTAGTCAGTGCCAATCCATAAATCTCCATTGGGAGCTTCGACGATGGCATTCACTATCCCTCCTTGAAGGGCATCAGAAACATCAGGTTCTGAATAATAAACCTTAAAAGTGTGGCCATCAAATCGATTGAGCCCATCTTGCGTGCCAAACCACATAAAGCCCCGTGAGTCTTTTAAATGTGCATATACAGAACCTTGCGAAAGCCCCCGATCAGTACCGATATGCTCAATGCGATAGGTTTGACCCAAAGAAATCCCCAATCCCATTATCCAACATCCATTAGCAATAAATAGACGGAAGAAGAATAAAGGAAAGGGCTTGTCAAATGTCATACAAAAAATGTCTTATGGTTTTTAACAGGAAAAGTTAGATTTTTTTTGTTATTTAGCTAACTTTTTCACCAATTCAGTTTGAAAAAGTACAGTAAAGCGTTTTCTTAACCTTAGATGACTACACCATGAAGCGGTTACGCAACAAAAGTTTGTTGTTTTTTTTGCTACTAAGCACTTTATCTTATTCTCAAACAAAATATTGGATTTTTTTGAAAGATAAAAATGTAGAAGATGCACCCGCTATTTCTACTAAAACTATTCAAAATCGAATAAACCAAGGTTTGCCTCCTTTTGAAGAAACTGATTTGCCCATTCACAAAGATTATTACGCACTACTTACTACCCACTACTCATTACTTAACAAATCACGTTGGCTCAATGCAGTGTCTGCTTTTTTAACTTCAAAAGAAGTGGAAGAAGTGCTTTCGTTGCCTTTTGTTGCTAAAATTCAGCCCATCGACGGACGTTTTTATATCGCTAAAACTACCCATGCCCGCCGTGCAGTACTCGCTCCTGTAATGACCCAAATCCAGTCTGATGCTTTCAAAAAAGCAGGTTTGACGGCCAAAGGAGTGACAATAGGGGTGATTGATGCTGGGTTTTTAGAAGCTCCCGCCAACGATTTGTTGAAACATATTTTTGACAAAAATGCGATTTTAGATAGAAGAGATTATGTAAACCCCGCTTTGGCGACGACAGATAAGTTTTACTCTACCCCCGAAACGTTTTCTGATTTTCATGGTACAGAAGTGATGAGTGCGATTGCGGGGATGAACTACGCCCAAAACAAACAGCACGGATTGGCTACAGATGCGCAGTTTTACTTGGCCCGCACCGACCACGGTGCAAGAGAATGGCGGGGCGAGGAAGACAACTGGGTGGCCGCCATGGAATGGATGGATAGCTTGGGCGTACGCCTCATCAATACCTCATTGGGTTATGCACAGGGCTTTACCGACCCCAACGATAACTATCAACCTACACAAATGGACGGCAAGACGAGTGTTATAAGCCGTGCAGCCCAAATTGCCGCAGATAAAAAAGGGATATTACTCATCGTTTCGGCAGGCAATGAAGGCGATGATCCCTCTTGGCGGATTATTTCTACGCCCGCCGATGCGCAAGGAGTTTTGGCTATTGGAGCCACCAATCAACGCTACTGGAACAGGATTGGGTACAGTAGTATTGGCCCTGAGTTCTTATCTTATCTCAAACCCAATGTATCGTGCTTTTCATTGTATGGCACATCACTTTCTGCACCTGTTATTACTGGTTTTGCTGCTTGTTTGATGCAAGCCAATCCTGCTTTGAATAATAAAGAACTCATCAGTATCATTGAAAAATCGGCGCATTTGTATCCATATGGCAATAATTATATTGGTTATGGTGTGCCTTTGGCTTCACGGGCACTGGCACTGCTTCAAAATCCTGCGGAATCTTCCTCCTCATTATATGCACGCGAAATCCAAGCCAAGGGCGATACTTTTGTATTAAAACTTGCTGAAACCAGCGATATGGTCTCTGTTTTTCATAAAAAAAATACAATGCATGTACTCACCCAAGAAATTGTGCGACTGAAAGATAACCAAATCACCCTTAAACGCCGAGAAGGTGAAACGCATACTACAATTGACTTAAAAAATGAGGTCATTGAGGTGATTTGGGAGTAGTAACATGAGTTTGAGAATAGACCGTTACTATTCATAGTAGCCCTTAGTGCTTTTTACAATTAACCAATTTTAGTTTATATTTTGTATGAAACAAACCATTCTTTTTGCCATTTCTTTACTTGTTACTGTATCAACTTTAATAGCACAACCTCGATGGACTACCGCCCAGGCCAACGAATGGTATAAAAAACAAGGCTGGATTCGTGGCTGTAATTTTCAGCCCAGCACTGCCATCAATCAGTTGGAAATGTTTCAGGCAGCTACTTTTGACGCTCAGACTATAGATCGAGAATTGGGTTGGGCCGAAGGTTTGGGCTTGAATACAATGAGGGTGTACCTACACCACGTGGCTTGGACATCGGACCAAGCAGGTTTCAAAAAACGCCTTGACCAGTATCTCCAGATTTCGAGTAAACATGGTATCAAAACGATTTTAGTTTTTTTTGATGATTGCTGGAACGACGAGTATCATGCTGGTAAGCAGCCCGAACCCAAACCTGGCATTCACAATAGCGGCTGGGTGCTGACCCTGGTACTATGCTCTTAAATCATCCCGATAGCTTGGGCGTGTTGGAAGGGTACGTTAAAGATGTAATGACGACCTTCAAAAACGATGAACGAATTTTACTTTGGGATCTCTACAATGAACCGGGTAATAGTGGCTATTTTAACAAAAGTCTCCCTTTATTAAAAAATGTGTTTAGCTGGGCCAAAGCCGTCAACCCGTCGCAGCCTATTAGTGCAGGTGTATGGAGCTGGGGAGAAAAGTTTGTGGACTTGAATAAATTTCAGTTAGAAAATTCCGATGTTATTACGTATCATCATTACGGTTACATAGACAAGCATAAGGAGCTAATTGACCAATATAGAAAGTATAACCGACCCTTGATTTGCACCGAATACATGGCGCGTAAAAATGGAAGCCTATTTCAAACAATTATGCCCATGCTGAAACAAGAAAACGTGGGAGCTATCAATTGGGGCTTTGTCGCGGGAAAAACCAACACCATTTTTGCTTGGAGTTCTCCCATGCCTGATGGAAAAGAACCTGAACTTTGGTTTCATGATATTTTCAGAAAAGATGGAACTTCGTTCAGCGAAGATGAAGTGAAAACCATCAAAATATTAACAGGTAAAAAGTAGCCTAAACTGATGTTAGATTTCACCATTGTATTAAGAGCTAATAGCTCGCTGAAACAAATTGAAGGGTATTAAACCAATAAAAAAATATTTCTATCCATGTCATTTTTTGTTGTTTTAGCTTTACTATTATTTTCTTCATGCCTTAATTTTGCACAGCAAGCAAACACAATAATTGTTAGTGAGAAGCAGTTTGTTACGCCTGTACTTAAAGGTAAAGCAGACAACCCCATTATAAGGCTCAACTTTTGGTCAGAAAACCCAACCGATAAAAAAAGCACCCTTAGATTGGTTTTTAATACTGTTGCTACCACTCAACTCAAAGCACTTAAAGTAGCTAAATTGTACTATTGCGGAATGGACTCGCTTTGGTCGCCTACTAAATCAGTACTATTTGGGACAACCACAAAATTTGGCGTAGAGTTTTCTATTGAAGGAAACCAGCCATTACAAAAAGGCAACAACTATTTTTGGTTGATGTATGAATTAACTCCCGATGCCGATTTAAGCGGATTGGTAGATGCTACTTGTACGAAGGTGATTTTGAATAAAAAGAAAATTGCCTCGCTCCCAACTTGGAAAAATAAAATTCAACAACGCATTGGGATAGCATTACGCCAACATAATGAAGACCAAATTCATACGTATCGGATTCCTGGATTGACAACCACCAATCAAGGGTCACTCTTAGCTGTCTATGATGTGCGTCGAGACAGCGGCCGCGATTTGCAAGGTGATATAGACATTGGTGTAAGTCGCAGTACAGATGGTGGCAAGACATGGGAACCGATGCGCATCGGCATGGATATGGGTAAATGGGGAGGACTTCCTGAGAAATTTAATGGTGTGTCTGATGCCTGTATTTTGGTAGACAAAAACTCAAATACCATTTATCTGGCAGGTTTATGGATGTATGGTGTCATCAATGATGAAGGTAAATGGCTGGAAGGCCTCAATGAAGAAAGTAAAGCTTGGAACCACCAATGGCGGACTAAAGGCTCTCAACCAGGTTTTGATGTCAAACAAACAGCACAATTTCTGATTGTCAAAAGTACCGATGACGGTAAAACATGGGGTGAACCCATCAATCTGACGACTATGTGCAAGAAGGAAGAATGGTGGTTGTGGGCACCAGCCCCTGGGCATGGAATCACGCTGGCTGATAGTACATTGGTTTTTCCTACTCAAGGTCGAGATAAGGCAGGGACTCCGTTTTCTAACATTACGTTTAGTAAAGATGGAGGAAAGACATGGACAACAAGCCAGAAAGCCTCTGCCGAAAGTACTACCGAAAATATGGCGGTACAATTGACTGATGGCACACTCATGCTCAATATGCGTGCTAATAAAAATCGAGGAAATTTGGCTGCAGACAATGGTCGTGAAGTAGCTGTTACCCAAGATTTAGGCATGAACTGGATCAAGCATCCTTCCTCCAACGGAGGATTGCCCGAGCCTACCTGTATGGCTTCTATACATCGCCATGATTTTACCAACAACAATACCAAACAGAGTATTTTGCTATTTTCCAATCCAAATTCCAAGACTGATCGAGATTATCTTACCCTAAAAGTGAGTAAGGATGATGGAAAAAACTTGGCCTGTTTCACATTGGATTTTACTGGATGAATTAAAAGGAAGAGGTTATTCGTGCTTGACCTCTATTGATGAAAATACCATTGGTATTGTATATGAAAGTAGTCAATCCGACTTGGTTTTTCAGCAAATCTCATTGAACGAATTATTATAAAATTACGACTCATTTGAGATGGGCAAAGACTTGGCGGGTTGTCGCTTACCACCTTGTGACATTGTCAGATAAACAATACTAAATACGGCAAAATGACTTAGAGGTAATGGGCTTTTGGAGGGCATTAAAAGAGCTGAAATCATCAATTTATAATGGAGAGAACATGTTTATGATTTCCGAATCATAGCAAAGAACCTAATAAGTAAAGACACTAATTTTAGCATTTTTGCCACGAATCCCCCCCTCTCTCCGTATCTTTGTGAAAAATACCTAACATGTGGAATAAAATTGCTAAGTATATAATTCGTTATCGTTTGTTGTGGGTAGCGTTGATTGCGGCTTCTACCGCTTTTATGGCCTACGAGGGGAGTAAAATAGAACTTTCTTACAACTTTGTCCGAATTCTTCCCTCAACCGACCCTATTGAAAAAGAGTACCAAGATTTTCGACAGCGCTTTGGCGAAGATGGGGGCGTGATGGTGATTGGCTGGCAAGATGCGAATGTATTCCAAAGCGACAAATTCGGAGATTGGTATCAATTGGCTCAAAAATAAAAGCAACTGAGGGTATTAAAAATGTCCTTTTCTTGGGAAACTTATACAAGGCTGTTCGCAATGATAGTCTTCAAAAGTTTGATTTTAAGCCTATTCTGACCAAACAGCCCACTTCTCAGGCTGAACTGGATACCTTGAAAAAGAGATAGCCAATTTGCCTTTTTATGAAGGCTTGGTGTTTAATCCCAAAACCAATGCTACGCTTATTCTGATTACGTTCAATGAAAAAGCCCTCAATTCTATTCGTCGTATTTCTATTGTGGAGGAAATCAGGGCACTGGCCAATGAATTTTCAGAGAAGCACCAAGCCACCCTGCATTTTTCGGGCTTGCCTTTTATTCGTACAGCTATCATGAAAAAAATATCAGCAGAGCTATCGCTATTTATGGGCATGGCTGTGTTGGTTACAGCCTTGATTTTGTATGCTTTTTTTCGCTCTTTTCGTCTTACGTTACTCTCTATTGTAGTGGTATTAATTGGGGTTATTTTTTCGTTGGGTATTCTACAACTATTCGGCTATAAAATCACTGCCCTGACGGGACTCATCCCGCCTTTATTGATTGTAATTGGCGTGCCTAACTGTGTATTCTTATTAAACAAATACCAACTGGCACTCTATCACAATCGTCCCAAAGATGAAGCTATTCAAGCCATGATTCGAGAAATCGGGTTGTCTATTTTCTTAGCCAATATCACCACTGCCATTGGTTTTGGAGTGTTTTATTTTACCAACAGCGCCCTGTTGGTTGAATTTGGGGTGGTAGCCTCTATTTGTGTCATGATTACTTACGTGCTTTGTTTGGTACTTCTGCCCATCACATTGCACTATATGAACATGCCTAAGCCGCGCCAAATGAAGCACTTAGATGGGAAATGGGCCAAGGGGTTCTTGACTAAAATAGATCATTGGGTGCATCATCGTCGCCCCGTTATTTATGGCGCTATGGTAGGGCTGATTCTTATTTCTGCCTTAGGCATGACTAAAGTAAAAGCAGTGGGCTATGTAGTAGATGATTTGCCTAAAGATGATCCCGTTTATACAGACCTAAAGTTTTTTGAGGAGCACTTCAATGGTGTATTGCCTTTTGAGGTGATGATTGATACCCAACAGCCCAACGGGGTATTTGCCAATCAGGCGAGGGTACTTTATAAAATTAAGGCACTGCAAAACAAGCTGTCCGATTTTGAAGAATTTTCTAAGCCCGTGTCGGCAGCAGAAGCCTCTCGGTTTCTGTATCAAGCCTACCGAGGAGGCGATGCTAAATATTATGTACTGCCAGGGGCAACGGAATTAAACAAAATATCAGACTTTGTAAAAGGGCAGGAGGGTGCTACCCAACTCAATTCTTTTATCAATAAAGACCGTAGCATTACGCGGGTGAGCTTTCAAATGGCCGATGTAGGCTCTGAGCGTATCAAAGAACTAATGGAGCAAATTCGCCCCAAAGTCGATTCTATTTTCAGCCCTGAACAATACAAAGTGAGCCTCACGGGCCACAGTTTGGTATTTTTGAAAAGCAATGATTACCTCTTGAGTAACCTCTATGAGAGCTTATTGATTGCCATTATTCTGATTGCCATTGTAGGTATGGTGCTTTTCCGCTCTATTTCTATCATCCTTTTATCTAAACTTCCTTGTTTAATTCCCTTAGCATTGACGGCGGGTATCATGGGTTACTTCAATATTTATTTCAAGCCTACCACGATTCTTATCTTTAGCATCACTTTTGGCATTGCTTCTGATGGCACGGTGTATTTCTTGACACGCTATCGCCAAGAACTTAAAAAAGGATTACCTGCTCCTCAAGCGATTACAGAAGCTATTTTCGGCACAGGCTTGAGCATGATTTATACAGCCATTATCCTGTTTTTTGGGTTTGCCATCTTTGCCGCTTCGAGCTTTGGAGGCACAGCTGCCATGGGCGTGATGGTGTCTATCACGCTGCTGGTGGCTATGTGTACCAACCTGATTTTATTGCCCGCCTTGATGCTTTCTGTGGCTAAAAGGCAGAAGAGTTTTTAGAGAACTATCGGTACTGAAGTATCTCCCTAAGGACTGTTTACTGACCACAAATTTTACTTTACATTTGACGATGTTCGAGGAATAGTAAAGATTTCTTTTTGACGACCATCGAGGTATTTGAACCCCTTCGGTGGTATAGTAGCCATCTTCTTCGAGCATAATACGAATGGTCTTTTTCCATGCTGGAATCTCTACGCAGCGTTGAGTCTGATTGAATAAGCTGTATTGGGAAACAAAGCGTAGTCGCCGGGCCTTTTACACCCTGCTGCTGGTCCCACATACCAATCGGGAGGCCCAGCGGCGACCATGCACACCGATAGGATGCGAGTAAATACTCGCTACAATGCCTTCTTTTTTGGCTTGAGCAAGGGCTTCGAGGAGCATTTGGTTGCCTGTGGCGCCTGTTTTAAATTGGAGCGGTCAGCAAGTCTTTGCAAGCGGTTTCCTTGGCGAAAGCATTTTTCAAAAAGTCAGGAACATCGCTTTCGCCAGGGCGCAGTACGTAGGCATGTTGCTGCTGGTCGGTATTGAGCCGTAGATAAGTAATCCCAAAATCGCAATGCAGCAAATCGCCTGGCATAATCACTTGTTTGTCAGGTCTTTTAGAAAAAGTACGCAGATGGTCAAAATTGGTAGGGTCAAAACGCTGAATATCCACCGTAGGGTGAAACCACGTTTCCAAGCCCAAATCCGTTACGCGCTGGCGCATCCACCACACCACGTCGTCGGTGGTAGTAATGCCTGGGTGGATTACTTTTTCTGAGAAAGCCTCTTCGATGATGGCGTGTGAAATACGGCAAATCAAAGGGTAAAGGGTGGCTTCTTTTTCGCTACGGGTTTCGAGCCAAGCCACGGCCAAACGATCTGCAGCTACGATCTTTGACTTTTGTTTTTCGGGCAATGCTTCCATCAAACTTTATGCTCAGTATATAAGTAAGCCCATCGGCATGGCCATAATCTTTGGAGAAATTGAGCGCGATTTTCTTTGGATTTCGGTCTTCGATAACTTTGGCCAATGCTAACCACTGATTGGGCTGGACATTGATATCCCACTCACCTTTGAGTAGGTTGCCCACGTCATAGCGGGCAATGGCGATTTTTTCTAAGGGCGTATCGCCTCCTTTATCAAAAAACACCATGATGGTACGCCGCCGAGCCGAAAGCCATGTACTGGGCAGCATGGTTTTCATAACAGGGTCTTCGTTGTATTCTCTCGAAATAATAATCCACATATCTACGCCTTCCCGCCGCATGAGCTGAGGGAGGAGGTTGGTGAGGCGATCTTCTAAGATCTCGTCTATCACCCGCGCGCGCTCACGTTCTGGAAGAATAGGGTGTTGGGCATATAAAGTGCAGATTGCAAAGTGGAGAATGAATAGTAGATAGAGAGATAAGCTGTAGCCATGTTTGAAAAAACGGGGTTGCGCTATGGAAAAAAGCAGTTGCTTCATTGTCAAATAGGATTTGTTAGGATATTTTCATAAAAATGGGGAACGAATGGGCTTTAGACCCATTCGTTCCCCAAAAATTGCGCTATTTATTTTTAATTCCAACCTCCACCCAACGCTCGATAGGTGTTAACTACGGCATTCATTTGTTGCATTTTAGTTTCGACAAGCTCCATTCGCGACTCCAGTACATCACGTTGCGTCAGCAACACTTCCATATAATCGGCCCTTGCCGACTTGAATAGCTTGATGGATATGTCGGTTGACTTGGTGAGGGCTTGTACTTGGTTATTTTTCATCGTGTAGTTTTTTTCTAAGTTATCAATATTGGATAACTGATTGGAGACTTCAATATAAGCGTTTAGAATTGTCCGTTCATAATTGTAAATGGCCTGTATTTGTTTTGAATTAGCACTTTGATAGGTGGCAATAATAGCATTTTTATTGATGAGTGGACCGACCAAATCTCCTGCCAAAGAAGAGATTAATGAATAAGGAACATTGCCCAAAAACAAAGGATTAAAAGCTTTAAAACCAAGCGAAGCTGATAGCCCCAAAGAAGGA